>NZ_JBXAJE010000024.1:213-711 GCF_058796955.1 Janthinobacterium sp. GW823-FHT03B06 | reverse complement strand
TGGGCGATGGGGTGGTGGATGGTGCGCTGCTGTTAACGGTGTCGCTGGTGGTGTCGGATTACGCGGCTGCGCCGCTAATCCGACCTACCCGACCTACCCGACTGTTTGCACGGGAACTGCGCACGCCGATGTCCGTTTCTGCCAAGCGTTTGCAGAAGGTGTGGGAATCGATGCAGCGGTAGGTCGGATTAGCGCGTCCGCAGGGCGCGCGTAATCCGACGTCATCGTTGGCCTGGGCGATGGGGTGGTGTTGATGGTGTCAATGGTGTCAATGGGTGTCGATGGGTGTTAACGGTGTCGCTGGTGGTGTCGGATTACGCGGCTGCGCCGCTAATCCGACCTACCTGACCTATCCGACCTATCCGGCCTGCCCGACCTGCCCGACTGTTCGTACGGGAACTGCGCACGCCGATGCCCGTGTCTGCCAAGCGTTTGCAGAAGGTGTGGGAATCGATGCAGCGGTAGGTCGGATTAGCGCGTCCGCAGGGCGCGCGTAAT
>NZ_JBXAJE010000024.1:0-120 GCF_058796955.1 Janthinobacterium sp. GW823-FHT03B06 | reverse complement strand
GCGTAATCTGACGTCATCGTTGGCCTGGGCGATGGGGTGGTGGATGGTGCGCTGCTGTTAACGGTGTCGCTGGTGGTGTCGGATTACGCGGCTGCGCCGCTAATCCGACCTACCCGACCT
>NZ_JBXAJE010000023.1:0-930 GCF_058796955.1 Janthinobacterium sp. GW823-FHT03B06 | reverse complement strand
GGTTAACCTTGCCACTGAATGTAAGTCGCTGACCCATTATACAAAAGGTACGCAGTCACGGAACAAGTCCGCTCCTACTGTTTGTATGCACACGGTTTCAGGATCTATTTCACTCCCCTTCCGGGGTTCTTTTCGCCTTTCCCTCACGGTACTGGTTCACTATCGGTCGATTACGAGTATTTAGCCTTGGAGGATGGTCCCCCCATATTCAGACAGGATGTCACGTGTCCCGCCCTACTTGTCGTACGCTTAGTACCACCGGTCCGATTTCACATACGGGGCTATCACCCGCTATGGCTCCTATTTCCAGAGGATTCTGTTATCGGTCCGACTATCACGTACAGGCTCTTCCCATTTCGCTCGCCGCTACTTTGGGAATCTCGGTTGATTTCTTTTCCTGCAGCTACTTAGATGTTTCAGTTCGCCGCGTTCGCCTTGCATACCTATGTATTCAGTATGCAATACCCTAAAAGGGTGGGTTGCCCCATTCGGAAATCTGCGGATCAAAGTGTGTTTGCTCACTCCCCGCAGCTTATCGCAAGCTACTACGTCCTTCATCGCCTGTAATCGCCAAGGCATCCACCATGTGCACTTATTCGCTTGTCCCTATAACGTTAGCCTCTGATCACCGAGGTCATCAAAGAGCGCTACAGGGATAAGAAAGTACAACGTTGTTGCTTGTTTGTTGATACATACAATCATTACCCATCGATCTGCGTTTTACGGCAAACCGATCAATAAATAATCTTTACTTCTTCCAGATTGTTAAAGAACGAAACAGCTTTGATCGCTAAAAGATCAAACCTAAACCACAGTCTTGTTGACCGGCTTACGTTTGCACTTTCAAAGTACTTGGTGGAGGATGACGGGATCGAACCGACGACCCCCTGCTTGCAAAGCAGGTGCTCTCCCAGCTGAGCTAATCCCCCT
>NZ_JBXAJE010000022.1:0-995 GCF_058796955.1 Janthinobacterium sp. GW823-FHT03B06 | reverse complement strand
CTGTGTCGGTTTGCGGTACGGTCTCGTATGACTGAAGCTTAGAGGCTTTTCTTGGAACCACTTCCGATTGCTTCGTGAACAAGTTCACTCGTCCCATCCCCTTGAATTCCGCGCCCGGATTTGCCTAAGCGCCTTCTATGAGACAGAAACTGACTATTCCAACAGTCAGACAACCTTCCGCGATCCGTCCCCCCATCGCATCATACGACGGTGCAGGAATATTAACCTGCTTCCCATCAGCTACGCATCTCTGCCTCGCCTTAGGGGCCGACTCACCCTGCTCCGATGAACGTTGAACAGGAAACCTTGGGCTTACGGCGTGGAGGCTTTTCACCCCCATTATCGCTACTCATGTCAGCATTCGCACTTCTGATACCTCCAGCATCCTTTACAAGACACCTTCGCAGGCTTACAGAACGCTCTCCTACCATATCCAATAAAGGATATCCGCAGCTTCGGTGACTGGCTTAGCCCCGTTACATCTTCCGCGCAGGACGACTCGATCAGTGAGCTATTACGCTTTCTTTAAATGATGGCTGCTTCTAAGCCAACATCCTGACTGTTTTAGCCTTCCCACTTCGTTTTCCACTTAGCCAATCTTTGGGACCTTAGCTGGCGGTCTGGGTTGTTTCCCTCTTGACGCCGGACGTTAGCACCCGACGTCTGTCTCCCAAGCTCGCACTCATCGGTATTCGGAGTTTGCAATGGTTTGGTAAGTCGCAATGACCCCCTAGCCATAACAGTGCTCTACCCCCGATGGTGATACTTGAGGCACTACCTAAATAGTTTTCGGAGAGAACCAGCTATTTCCAAGTTTGTTTAGCCTTTCACCCCTACCCACAGCTCATCCCCTAATTTTTCAACATTAGTGGGTTCGGACCTCCAGGGCGTGTTACCGCACCTTCATCCTGGCCATGAGTAGATCACTTGGTTTCGGGTCTACACCCAGCGACTGATCGCCCTATTCGGACTCGATTTCTCTACGGCTTCCCTAT
>NZ_JBXAJE010000021.1:0-1179 GCF_058796955.1 Janthinobacterium sp. GW823-FHT03B06 | reverse complement strand
TTCCGCAAATCGCCGATGGCCAGGCTGGCCGCACCGGATACCGCCTGGATCTGGCCGCGCGTATTGTTCACGTCGCCGCCACGTATATTCAGGCCGCCTGCCAGCACGCCTCCATCGGTATTGTCCAGCGAGCCAGTAACGATCTCGGCCGCGCCGGCGAACGCCAGGCGCCCGTTCTGATTCAACAGCATGTCGGCGCTCAGCGCCATGTCGCCATTGCCTTCAATCTTGCCGCCACGGTTGTCCAGATGACCGGTGGCCGCCACGCTGCCACTGCCAGTTCCCGTCTGCGTGACGCTGCCCTGGCGATTATCCAGGGTGCCGGTATGCAGCGTCACCTGCCTGGCCAGCAATGCGCCGTCGCGGTGGTCGAAGCTATCGGCCGTCACGACCAATGCACCGTTGCCTGAGATCTGGCCCCGCTGTCCATACAGGTTCGTGGCGCGAATCGCCAGCGTGCCCGTGCCCGCATGTTCGATCTTGCCATCGATATTCGTCAGCGCGCCTGCGCCCAGACTCAAGTTGCCGCTGTTGACGGCGATGCGCCCACCCGTATTGTCCAGCACGCCCGTGTCGATGACGGTACTGCCCGCGCCCGACTGCACGATCGTTCCCTTCACATTGCGCACATTGGCCGCCGCCAGCGCCAGTTGTCCCGCACTCAGCTGGCCGCCCGCATTCACCAGTACCTGTCCATTGTTGCCATTGGCCGTGATCGCCAGCAAGCCTGCCGTGCTCACCTGCGCCTGGCTGGTGAGGACGTCGCCTGCGCGCGCCGTCAGCGCAATATTCGCAGCACTGCTCTGGCTGCCCGTCAGGTCCAGCGCGGCGCCGTCCAGCACTGCGTCGCCCCCTGCCAAGTTCTGGCCTGTCGCCCGCAAAGCCTGCGTAGCCGTCACGACCAGGCTGCCTGCCTGGCCCAGCGTGCCATCGGCCCGCATGCCCGCGCCCAGCAAACCGCTGCTGTCGATGCTGCCTGCTTGCACACTGACATCGCGCCCCGCCGCCAGCGAGCCGCTGTTGCCGAGCGTGCCGCCGACGACCAGGAGCTGGTCGCGGCCCGCATACAGCAAGCCGGAGTTGTTCAGATCCCCGCCGACCCTGGCCGCCAGGTCCGTGCCCGCGCTCAGCGTGCCCTGCTGGTTCAGCAGGCTGGCCACATCCAGCGCCAAGGCACCG
>NZ_JBXAJE010000020.1:0-1406 GCF_058796955.1 Janthinobacterium sp. GW823-FHT03B06 | reverse complement strand
GTATCAACACACACGCAACGTTGTACCGTCTTATCCTCTGTACCTGCTAAGGTTATAGGGACAAGCCGTACGGGCAATTAGTACTGGTTAGCTTAATGCATTACTGCACTTCCACACCCAGCCTATCAACGTCCTGGTCTCGAACGACCCTTCAAAGAGCTCAAGGCTCTGGGAAATCTCATCTCAAGGCAAGTTTCCCGCTTAGATGCTTTCAGCGGTTATCTCTTCCGAACTTAGCTACCCGGCAATGCCACTGGCGTGACAACCGGTACACCAGAGGTTCGTCCACTCCGGTCCTCTCGTACTAGGAGCAGCCCCCTTCAAATTTCCAACGCCCACGGCAGATAGGGACCAAACTGTCTCACGACGTTTTAAACCCAGCTCACGTACCACTTTAAATGGCGAACAGCCATACCCTTGGGACCGGCTACAGCCCCAGGATGTGATGAGCCGACATCGAGGTGCCAAACTCCCCCGTCGATATGAACTCTTGGGAGGAATCAGCCTGTTATCCCCAGAGTACCTTTTATCCGTTGAGCGATGGCCCTTCCATACAGAACCACCGGATCACTATGTCCTACTTTCGTACCTGCTCGACTTGTCAGTCTCGCAGTTAAGCACGCTTATGCCATTGCACTATCAACACGATGTCCGACCGTATCTAGCGTACCTTCGAACTCCTCCGTTACACTTTAGGAGGAGACCGCCCCAGTCAAACTGCCTACCATGCACTGTCCCCGATCCGGATAACGGACCAAGGTTAGAACCTCAAACAAACCAGGGTGGTATTTCAAGGTTGGCTCCACGAGAACTAGCGTCCCCGCTTCAAAGCCTCCCACCTATCCTACACAGATTGGTTCAAAGTCCAATGCAAAGCTACAGTAAAGGTTCATGGGGTCTTTCCGTCTAGCCGCGGGTAGATTGCATCATCACAAACATTTCAACTTCGCTGAGTCTCGGGAGGAGACAGTGTGGCCATCGTTACGCCATTCGTGCAGGTCGGAACTTACCCGACAAGGAATTTCGCTACCTTAGGACCGTTATAGTTACGGCCGCCGTTTACTGGGACTTCAATCAAGAGCTTGCACCCCATCATTTAATCTTCCAGCACCGGGCAGGCGTCACACCCTATACGTCCACTTTCGTGTTTGCAGAGTGCTGTGTTTTTATTAAACAGTCGCAGCCACCAGTTTATTGCAACCCTTTCACCCTCATGGAGTAAACCAATCAAGCTACCGGGGCGTACCTTTTCCCGAAGTTACGGTACCAATTTGCCGAGTTCCTTCTCCCGAGTTCTCTCAAGCGCCTTAGAATACTCATCTCGCCCACCTGTGTCGGTTTGCGGTACGGTCTCGTATGACTGAAGCTTAGAGGCTTTTCTTGGAACCACTTCCGATTGCTTCGTG
>NZ_JBXAJE010000019.1:4701-4916 GCF_058796955.1 Janthinobacterium sp. GW823-FHT03B06 | reverse complement strand
ATAGCTCAGCTGGGAGAGCGCTTGCATGGCATGCAAGAGGTCAGCGGTTCGATCCCGCTTACCTCCACCAACAGCGCAGAAATCACGTGATAATCAAAGTCGCCTCGGGCGGCTTTTTTTATTTCCGCAACACTTCCAGCCATACCCGACAGGGGAGTGTGGCGTAGGTCGGATTAGCGTAGCGTAATCCGACAGCACCATCTTCTGAAGCCAGC
>NZ_JBXAJE010000019.1:0-4603 GCF_058796955.1 Janthinobacterium sp. GW823-FHT03B06 | reverse complement strand
CGCCTCCACCAACAGCGCAGAAATCACGTGATAATCAAAGTCGCCTCGGGCGGCTTTTTTTATTTCCGCAACACTTCCCGCCATACCCGACAGGGGAGTGTGGCGTAGGTCGGATTAGCGTAGCGTAATCCGACAGCACCATCTTCTGAAGCCAGCATCCGTATCCATGCCGCCTCCACCAACAGCGCAGAAATCACGTGATAATCAAAGTCGCCTCGGGCGGCTTTTTTTATTTCCGCAACACTTCCCACCATACCCGACAGGGGAGTGTGGCGTAGATCGGATTAGCGTAGCGTAATCCGACAGCACCATCTTCTGAAGCCTGCATCCGTATCCATGCCGCCTCCACCAACAGCGCATCAATCACATGATGACCAAAGTCGCCTCGAGCGGACGAGGTGGCCAGCGGGCGGCGCATGGCCGGCAGTTATCAGCGTTCCGTTATGCTGCCCAGCGGTCGCGATAGATCGGCAGTGAAGTCGACATATTGGATGGAAAGCTCGCGTAGCTGGTCGAGCAGTGGGCGGTTGTCTCCGCGCCGCCACTGAAAAGAATAGATTACCGGCGCTGGCATTTCGGCGGCGGCGAGCGGGAGCAGCAGACCCTGGTCAACCAGCTTTTGACTCCAGCCAGTGGGCAGTATGCCGATCCCGACAGAGGCAATCAGCATGCCGGCAATGGCCCCCCAATTATTGCAACTTATACGCTCAACGGCAGCGATGCCGTGAGCCAGTAGCCAGTCATCAATCAGTCGCGTGGTGCCAGCTGATGGCGGTAAGGCAACGATGGGCTGTCCAGCGTCAAGTAAATCGGCGGCACCACGTAAGCCAGGCGGGCTGTCAGATACAGCCAGGGTTGGCGCGGCAAGCCAGATGAATTGTGCTTGACTGACTGGTTGCGACAGGATGCCGTGGTGCGATGAGCGTCCGGCAATGATCGCAAAATCGAGCTCGCCCTTGGCGACACGGCTTTCCAGAACTGAGCCCACGTCGACATAGGGTTCGAGCGTCAATTTGGGATGCAGTGCCCGGACTTGCGCAATGAACTGCGGTAGCCAGGTCAGCGCGCTGAGTTCGCCAACACCAAAGGTGCAACGGCCAACTAGCCCGGCAGAGGGTGCGAAGGCGGTACGTATTGCGGCGGCGTCATCGAGCAGCGCCAGCGCGCGTGGCAGCAATGCCTGGCCTGCATCGCTGAGTACGGCGCGGTGGCCACTCCGGTCGAACAGATTGATGCCAAGCGCTTCCTCCAGTTCTGAAATGCGCTTGGAGAGAGACGATACGGACAAATGCAGGCGTTCGGCGGCAATCGCAAAGTTGGCGCAGGTGGCGGCCCAGTAGAACGCTTCGAGTTGCTTTAAAGTCATGGACATCACTTGTTCTCTTTTTTCGAAATTAATTGTACATAATTTTTCGCTTTTATCTAAATTGTGCTTGATCAAAAATGCTTGACAGGGCAAATCGCGTCGGTGCCAGGCGTTGGGCGGGCGGCATATGCAGGCCCTCGTCCTTCACCAAAGTGATGCATGTAGCAGTGAAATGACGAGTTTGCTATTTTTTGAGAGGCGCAATGAACAAGAAGCGTTATGCAGTTATCGGCGGGGGGATAAATGGCCTCGCAGTCGCACGTCAGTTATTGTTGGATTTTCCCGACGCCACAGTGGTGCTGTTCGAAAAGGAGGCGAGTGTCGCCAGTCATCAGTCCAGCCACAATTCGGGTGTAGTCCATGCCGGTCTGTACTATGAGCCGGGGGGGCTCAAGGCACGACTTTGCAGGCGCGGGGGCGAATTGATTGGCAACTATTGCCGCGACAATGCGATCCCCTACGACGAGTGCGGCAAAGTTGTCGTCGCGCTACAAGAGGAAGAGTTGCCTCGCCTGGAGGCGATTTATCGGAAAGCGCAGGCCAACGGTGTGCCTGGCGTGCGGCTGATCGGCTCAAATGAGCTGCGCGAAATCGAGCCCAACTGCATCGGTCTGGGCGCCTTGCATTCACCGAAAACGGCGATTGTCAGTTACGGTCAAATTGCGGCCCGAATCGCCGATGAAATCAGGGAACGTGGCGGGCGCATTTGTCTGAATTCGCCGGTTGAGCGCCTGCTTGAGCAAGGCGGCGAAGTACGGGTCGAACTTGCAGACGGAGAGGTCTTCGATACGGTATTCGATCAGGCAATTGCCTGCGCGGGTTTGCAGTCAGATCGCCTGGCAGAGCGTTCGGGCGATCAGGACACGCCACGCATCGTACCGTTCTTCGGCCAGTATTACGTGATCGACGAGGCTTTCAAGTCGCATGTCAAAGGCTTGATCTACCCGGTGCCGGACCCGCGCTTTCCTTTCCTCGGGGTGCATTTCACAAAGCGTATCGACGGACAGATGACGATCGGCCCGAATGCTTTCATATCCTTCGGTCGCGAGAACTATGACGGCCGCAGCATGAACCTGGCCGACATCTTCAATTTTGCCAGCTACCCCGGCTTTTGGAAGTTTGCTGCCCGTAACCTGCCGGCGACGCTTCGGGAACTGAAGACTGTGGTCAGCGAGGCGAGCTTTGTCCGCGAGGCGGCGCGCTATGTGCCGACGCTTGCCTCGGTCGGTATTGTTCCGGCGGTGCGTGGGATCCGTGCCCAGGCAATGGAGGCCAATGGTGCGCTGGTTGACGATTTCGTGATTCGCCAACACGGCAACATTACCCACATCCGCAATGCACCGTCACCAGGGGCGACATCGTCGCTAGCCATTGCTGAATACATTGTGCGTGAAGTGATGAGGCGCTGAGTTTGCGTAGCGGACAGCGTACGGTTGTCTGTCGTCTGTCGCTCCCCAGCCAGCCCCAACTCGAACGCTCTAGGCGAAAAATAAAAAAATTAATTCATGAAGGAGACATTTTGAACATTCAAAAAACGGAACAGGAAACCCCGGCACAGACAAAAAGTCGTTTGCGCAAAGTGGCGGCAGCGACCATCGTCGGCTCAATGCTGGAGTGGTATGACTTTTATCTTTACGCGACGATGGCGTCGATTGTCTTCAGCAAGGTCTTCTTCGATACCTCGGACCCGGCGAATGCATCGCTGCAAGCCTTTGCCACCTTCGCCATCGGCTTTGTGGCGCGACCGATCGGGGGGCTATTCTTCGGCTACTTCGGCGACCGCTATGGGCGCAAGAAAATGTTGTTCGTTACTTTCTGTATGATGGGCTTGTGCACGACCGCCATTGGCCTGGTTCCTTCCTATGCCAGCATCGGCGTTTGGGCGCCCCTGTGCCTGGTGCTGATCCGCATTGTGCAGGGCCTGGGCGCTGGTGCTGAACTGGCGGGAGCGGCGGTAACTTCCTACGAACATGCGGCCGACAACAAGAAGGGACGACAAGGTGCGTGGCCTGCATTGGGGCTGAACCTTGGCCTGTTGCTATCGTCGCTGACCGTTTATCTGCTGACCGTCAATGGCGACAAGTTTTTGCTTGCCGGCGGCTGGCGCATTCCCTTCATCCTCAGTTTCGTGCTGGTACTGGTTGGGCTCTGGGTGCGTGGGAGTCTGCCGGAAACGCCAGAGTATCACCACTTCGAGGAAAGCCATCGCCAGAAGAGGCCGTTCCGCGAATTGTGGAAAACCAATCTTAAGGGCCTGGGCGTCGTCTTCTTTGTCGCCATCGGTTACAACGCACTGAGCTATGTCTTCAAGACCTTCTCGCTGGCCTACCTGACCCAGTTCAAAGGCATTTCGGCCAGCGTGACATCGCTATCGGTGACACTGGCCAGTCTGGTCGCAATCTTTACCGTCCCGCTCTTCGGCTATCTGTGTGACAAGTTCAGCAGCAAGAAGCTGCTGATCGTCGGCGGCCTGCTGTCAGCATTGTTCGCGTACCCGTTCATGCAGTTGCTCGACAGCGGCGAGAACAGGCTGATTTACCTGGCGCTGATCGTCGGCACCGGGGTGCTGGCGCCGATGATGTTCGCCCCACAGGGCTCTTTCCTCAGTCGCCAGTTTGCCGTGCAAAACCGCTCGACGGGGGTCGGTTCGGGGCGTGAAATCGGCACTGCCATTGCCGGCGGTATTGCCCCGTTGTGGGCGTTATCAATGGTGGCCCAGTCTGCGACTCGTGACACGAGCGCCGTGGCCTTGATGCTCACGTGCTCCGGAGCGATCGTCGCATTGGCAGCATACTTCGACCAAGGTTATCGCTTCAGCCATTACAAGAACTGATGGTCAAGGCGGCGGGCCAGGCTTGCTCAGCTCCTCCCGCCGCCCACCCCTTGTATGACGCGGGTTTGGGTCAGTGCAAACGAAGGCGGGGGGCAAGAGGCTTTCCTTTTGCTGGTCTGGCTGCTGTTGCGGAGGACCTGTACCTCGCCCGCACAGCCGATCGATTGCACATTGAGCAATCGCCGCCGGGAGCGGTTTCCTCCATGGAAAATAAGATGCGCCTGCGGTTGATTTTGTGAATCACCCCATGCTATACTTCGCGCACGCTTTTTTGAGGGGCTAAGCAAAGCCTTCAACGAAGAGTCCGCTGAGAGTAAAGCCAGCACAGGTCCCCATCGTCTAGAGGCCTAGGACATCACCCTTTCACGGTGAGTACAGGGGTTCGAATCCCCTTGGGGACGCCA
>NZ_JBXAJE010000018.1:0-5407 GCF_058796955.1 Janthinobacterium sp. GW823-FHT03B06 | reverse complement strand
GACAAAGCGTTGTGTTTGTCAGCTGCGAAGAAGGAAGAGTATGAAGCGTTTCGGCTAATTCGTCAACCTTCTTTTTTGCCGTTTGCTACTGCATCCGGCTCCCTCTGTTTCGCTAAAACCACTGCGTCTCATTGGGGAGGCGAACTATAGCAAAGCCACTCAAGGGCGGCAAGCTTTATTTCAGCAATTCGGCAACCGCCATGCCCACATCGGTCGTACTGGCGCTGCCGCCCATATCCGGCGTACGCGGACCATGCTCGAGCACCCGCTCGATGGCGTGCACAATCGCGTCATGCGCCGCCGTGTAATTGGCATCGCCATTACCGAGGAAGTCCAGCATCATGGCGCCCGACCAGATCATGCCGATCGGGTTGGCGATATTCTGGCCATAGATATCGGGCGCGGAACCGTGCACCGGCTCAAAGACGGAGGGGAATGTACGCTCCGGATTGATATTGGCCGATGGTGCGATGGCAATCGTTCCCGTGCACGCAGGTCCCAGGTCAGACAATATGTCGCCAAACAGATTCGAAGCGACCACCACGTCGAAACGTTCGGGACTCAATACAAAGCGAGCCGCCAGGATGTCGATATGGTATTTATCCCAGCAGACCTCGGGAAAGCTCGGGCCCATCGCTTCCACCCGTTCATCCCAATACGGCATGCTGATGGCAATGCCATTCGACTTGGTCGCCGATGTCAGGTGTTTTTTAGGCCGGCTTTGCGCCAGCTCAAACGCATACTTCAGGATGCGGTCGATGCCTTTGCGCGTAAACACGGATTCCTGCAGCACCATTTCGCGCTCGGTCCCCTCGAACATGCGTCCGCCCACGGATGAATATTCTCCTTCCGTATTTTCACGCACCACATAAAAGTCGATATCGCCCGGCTTTTTATTCGCCAGCGGACATGGCACGCCCGGCATCAGCCGCACGGGACGCAAGTTGACGTATTCGTCGAATTCACGCCGGAACTTCAGTAATGAACCCCACAGCGAGATATGATCGGGCACCTTGTCCGGCCAGCCCACGGCGCCAAAATAGATGGCGTCGAAATCCTTGAGCTGCGCGAACCAGTCCGAGGGCATCATTTGCCCGTGTTCCAGGTAATAGTCGCAATTGGCCCATGCCATCGTCGTAAACTGCAGGTCGATATTGAAACGGCGGGCGGCCGCTTCAATTACACGCAAGCCCTCCGGCATGACTTCATTGCCAATGCCGTCACCGGCGATGACGGCGATTTTATGTATGCTCATGGGGGAAACCTTGTTGGAAATAGACGATGGAAGCTCGTATTTACATCTGCTGCGTCACGTCCGGGTACAGACGCGCCAGCACATCGGCAGTGATCGCCGTGATGATGGGCTGCACACATTCGGCAGCCAGTTCATTGGACTTCGCGCGGCGCACCTCTTTCCATAACTCGACCAATGCGCTCTCATGACGCGCCACCGCCTGCTCGACTTCATCCTGCCAGAAGGCCGGCGCCTCGCTTTCGACAAAGTTGCCGCGGCCACGGCCAAAGTGCGCCACCGCCAGGTAACGCAGCACGCCCGCCACCACCAAGGTGCGCAGGAAGGCATCGGTAAATTGCATCGTGGGCTCGTTGCGGTCCGTTCCGGAATTAAAGCCCCAGGCTGCGCCCGCAAACGTCAACGCACCAACCACACCGCCAAGCAGGGCGCCCGTGCCCAAGGTCAGGCCGCCGGAAATCAGGTCGGCCGACAGCCCCGTCGCCGCACCGGAAATCATCGCGCCCAATAGCCCTGCCTGCGCCTTGTCGATCGGCGCGCGCACGGCGAAGTTCTCCCGTATCCGGCTATTGATCTTATGCGCGTCGGTCGGGTCGAGTTTGTGCAGGATCAAAAGCTCACGCGTGGTGATACCGCTGTGCGCATTAAGCCGCGCCACCAGGCTGGCCATGGCCTTTTCCTGGCGTTGCTGCTCTGCGTTCTTGCCTATGCCAACGACCTGCAAGGCCGATTTCAGCAAGCCCTTAGAGGCGGGCTCGATGGCTTCGCGATCCTGCCCGGCCACCGCCAGTTGCGTGGCCAGCAAGTGCATCGCCTGCCGGAAACGTGCCGTATTCTGCTCTTGCCAGGCAGCAAACAAACGCGCATAGCCTGCTTGCTGCGACTGCGGCAACAATTTACCCACAGCTTCGTAAAACACGCGTTCATGCACCCAGCAGCGGGCAAAGGCATCGAGCGCCAGGACATCGCGCACGATTGGATACTGCTGCAAATGCTCGCGCCAGCGCGCCTGCTCGCCGTGTTCCTCATTCCCCGGACGCGGCGGCCCCATCTGATTGAGCAAGACCACCACAGGCTTATCCAGCCAGGCGAGGATTTTCATTTCCGCCGGCAAGTAGCCCGCATCCTTCGGATGTTCCGAGGAATTCACCAGGTACAACACCACGTCGGCGGAGTCCTTGGCCGTGCGCAGCGCCTGCTGGCTGAGCCAAAACGGGCGGTCGCGATAACGGTCCAGCACTTCACGCAGAAACCAGCCGATGGGATTGCCTGACTGGCCCAGGCGCTTGAGCAGACGCACGGAGTCGCCAAAGCCGGGCGTGTCCCACAATTGCAAAGCATCACCCTGTGGTGTGGCCAACAAGGTATGCGATTCGGCAAACACAGTTACGTGGGCAGCGTCGCGCACTTCGCCCACATCCACGCCCACGAGGGTACGCGCGAGTGTCGTCTTGCCATTATTCGTGTGCGAAATCAGCGCAAACTGAATCTGCACCGCGTCATCTTGCACATCTTTATTCACGTTCACACTCATGCTGCTGCCGATACTTTCAAGCCGACACCGGCATCAAGCGGGTGCAAGGCAGGGTTGAGCAAATTGACCACGGTGGCCGTGGCTTTATGGAACTGGCAGAACTGCTGCCACAAGGCGACCCGTTCCGCCAGACGCGCGCCGTTATCCGCCTGCTCGCCCGCGCGCTCCAGGTAGCTGGACTCGTCGATCAGGACAGCGATGCCGCGCGCCGACGATTGCACCAGATAATCGAGGAAGGCCCCGTGATTTTCCTTTTCCGGCGTCGCCGTCAGATTGAACAGCACGGCCGTGATATTGACTTGTGGATCGTTCAAGTCCGTGTCGCGCAAGACGTCCTGCGGCTCTTCGCCATACGACGTTGATGGACGCAGCATCATGCGCCCCTGCTCGCCAAACAGCATGAGGGCGATTTGCCCCAGACCCTTGTGGCGTGCCTCATCGACAGTAAAGCTGTAGGGCAAGACGCGCAGCATGCCGCCCGTGGCCACACCGATGCTTTCATTAAGCTTGCGGAAATACGGCTGATCGAGATCCAGCGGAAACTGCCTGGCCAGGCGCGCGGCGCGCCAATTATTGAGCAGGGCCAGGATCAGGCGGGGGACGACCACCAGCAGGAAAATCGTCGCCGCATACAAATGCACCCAGCGTGCGCCGCCTTCGACGGTCGTCGTTTGCGGGAAGCGCAGCGCTTCGATTTCCGCCAGCGAAAAACCTTGTAAGTGAAACAGGGCAATGGCCGGCGCAAACAGGGTCGACAGCAGGCTGTGCACCTGGCCGGCATTCAGAAAGGTGCTTTCCCAGCCGGCCGCGTATTGCGACAGGAAACCGCGCGCATACAACGAGGCGACGGCGCCAATGGCAAACATGGCAGCGCTCAAGTGGATGGTACGGCCCAGGCGCGCGGCCGTCAGCTTGGCGCTCAAATGCGCCCACTCGCCCATGAAACTGAGCAAGCCCGAAGACAAGGCGTGCGGCAGTTTGCGCGGCAAGGCAAGGCGCCCTACGCTCAGGTGGCGCACCAGCCCCGCTTTCGGCCAGCCGAGCGAGTGCGAAGGGATGCATAGCCAAATCAGCAAGCCCAGGTAGACCAGCACATTCCAGGCGATGATCAGCAGCAAGGGCGCCGACAGCAAGTCGACACGGTGCGGATCCGTGATGCGATCGAGCCCGGCGCCCAGCAGCAGTGCCAGCAGGGGCAAAGTCAGCGCCAGGGCTTTCATGCCGTTACGACGCTTCGCGAAAGCAGCGAAGGCGGGAGTGCGCTCGGTGATGCGCTTGAGGATCAGCTCGGAACGCTGCTGCAGGAAATCGTCACCCGTGACTTCGGCCTGCTTGCCCGAAGCTTGCCACTGCGCAAGCTCACGCGCACTGCGGCTGGCATACATGCGGTCATCCTCGCTGAGGACTTCTTTTTTCTGGTCGGCCGTCTCGATAGCACGGACCAATACCACTTCTCTCGCAATCTGCTCGTTCATGGTGCTCCTGTTTTTGTATGAAACGACAACTCGACAGGCAGATTGTGACGTACTTTCGTGTTTCAGGCCAACGCGTCCTCGGCCCGGAACAAATGATGTAGCAGATAGATCAGGAAAGAAGCAATCCAGGCAGACCACAAGGTGTGTGTAAAAAATTGCGTACCTTGCAACTGTTGCTGCCAGCTTGCCGCCAAACCGCACAGCAGCATGACGCAAGCGAGCAGCAGCGCCGTGCGTGGTCGCCCGGGCAGACAGAACAATGGCAAGGCCAGCATCCACCAGGCAGTGTTCGCCTGGGTAGCAGGCAGGCATGCCATGGCAGATGCGCTGGCTGGCAATGTTTCCAACAGGCGCGTGTACGGCTCCAGTCCACCATAACGCAACAAATCCGTGGGACAGGGCACGTCGCTGAAGGAAGAGAGCAAATAGATGCTTAGCGGCACGAAGATAGCCGACAGCGCCGCCACGCGCAAGGCGCTGCGACGCGAAGCAAGCCAGGCCAGCGGACGCAAGGTGTCCCATACGGCCAGCCCGATCATGACGGCGCCAAGCAAGATCATACCGATCTGAAAACTGCGCGCCCACACGCTGTCAGCGCCGACAAATTGTCCACGCGCACCGTCGAACATACTGTCGGCAATCATGAGGTCGAGGTTGCTGTAATTGCCGATCCAGAGTATCAGCATGGACGACAGCATCAGGATGCTATCGATGCCTTTGGGAGTTTTGACGAGTTTAAGCTTGGCCAGCATGGGTGCACACGTTACTTGATGAGAATGGACATCATCGTACAGTGTCAATATGAAGAGAACATGACGGTGCCCGCCGTTCACAACATGTGGTGATAAATGACAAAGGCAGCGCGCGGCGCTGCCTTTTTTTCGCCTGCTGAACAGCCGGGGTCAGCCCCCCTCACACTGACCGTAGATCGGCGGATCGGGCAGGTCGGCGTAGGTCGGCTTAGCGCAGCGTAAGCCGACACCCACCCGCAGCACCCCGCAAAAACGCCAGACGAAAAAAAACCCGACCATTGCTGATCGGGTTTTTCTCAAGAAACCACAGCCAAAGGCTGTTGCTTCAAATAACAAGCCTGACGATAACCTACTTTCACACTGGTTGCAGCACTATCATCGGCGCAAAGTTGTT
>NZ_JBXAJE010000017.1:0-20183 GCF_058796955.1 Janthinobacterium sp. GW823-FHT03B06 | reverse complement strand
TCCCCATCGTCTAGAGGCCTAGGACATCACCCTTTCACGGTGAGTACAGGGGTTCGAATCCCCTTGGGGACGCCAGGATTTAGTTGTAAAGCAAGAGTGCAGTGCTGAACGGGCCTGACAAGTCAGGCTTTTTTTGTTTCTGCGATTGCTGCAGTACCGGGTCAGGATGCGAAGTAATGCATTCAGGACAGATTTCTGTCCCCATCGTCTAGAGGCCTAGGACATCACCCTTTCACGGTGAGTACAGGGGTTCGAATCCCCTTGGGGACGCCAGATTCGCATGCAGTCAGCAAGTAAAGTAACAGGTCGGGATGCAAAGCAGCGCATCCAGGATAGATTTTCTGTCCCCATCGTCTAGAGGCCTAGGACATCACCCTTTCACGGTGAGTACAGGGGTTCGAATCCCCTTGGGGACGCCAGACCGGCTGAATCAGCCAACAAAAAAGCCGCCTGGTAACAGCGCGGCTTTTTTGTTATTGGCTGCCATGCCCACGTTTTTCTCTTCCCCTTGACTATGCCACTACCTACCGATCGCGCACCATCTCTCGCCATCTTCTGCAAAGTCGTCGACAACTACGGCGATATCGGCATTTGCTGGCGCTTGGCGCGGCAGTTGAACGGCGAGCACGGCGTCGCCGTCACCCTGTGGGTCGATGATTTATCCAGTTTCCGGCGCATCTGCCCCGAAATCGACGTGGCGGCCGAAGCGCAGCAGGTGTCCGGCGTCACGGTCCGCCACTGGCGCGGCCAGGATGGCGCGTTTGCCCCCGCCGATATTGCCGACATCGTCATCGAGTTTTTTGCCTGCGACATTCCGCCCGGCTATATCGCCGCCATGGCCCACTGTTCGCCGCAGCCCGTATGGCTGAATCTGGAAGGATTGACGGCGGAAGAGTGGGTCGAGGGCTGCCATGCGCTGACGTCGCCGCGCCACGGCATGATCAAGCATTTCTTCTTTCCCGGTTTTACCGATAAGACGGGCGGCTTGCTGCGCGAAGCGGCGCTCGATGAAAAAAGGCTGGCGTTCCAGTCCGATGCGCCCGCCATGGCGGCATTCCTCGGGCAGTTCGGCGTCACGGCGGCGCAAATGTGCGCCGTGAAAGTATCGCTGTTCTGCTATCCGTCCGCGCCCGTCGCCGAGCTGTTCGCGGCCTGGCAGGCGGGTGAGCAAGCTGTGCTATGCCTGGTGCCGGAAGGCGTCGCGTTCGATGTCGTTCAAGCGTTTATCGGCGACGATGCGGCGCTGCCTGGTGCGGCGCGCACGCGCGGCGCGCTCACCGTGCGCGTGCTGCCTTTCGTGCCGCAGGACGATTACGACCGCCTGCTGTGGGCTTGCGACGTGAACCTGGTGCGTGGCGAGGATTCCTTCGTGCGCGCGCAATGGGCGGGCCAGCCGTTTCTCTGGCATATCTACTTGCAGGACGAAAACTTGCATCACGTGAAATTGCGCGCCTTCCTGCAGCGCTATGCGGTCGATGCGGACGGCGCCATCGACAGCCTGGTGCAGGCGGCGCTGGCCTGGAATGGCGCCAGCGCGGACGCCTTGCCGTGGGCGCAGCTGTGGCCCGCATTGCAGGCCGATCTGCCGCGCATCCGGGCGCGCGCGCAGGACTGGCAGCGGCAGATGCAGGCGCATGGCGATCTGGCAAGTAACTTGCTGGCGTTCGCCGGCGCGACGAGATAGGCGCTTGCCCAAAATTAAGGTAAAATGCCCGGTTATTTCTAACGTATTTTTAACCGATCAAACGCAAGCTTGCGGCGCTGATGGCGCACAGGCGGCAGATGGTCTTCATGCAACCCACTTTTTACGTACATTCCTATGAAACCCGCAAAAGAAATTCGTGTTGGCAATATCATCATGGTCGACAGCAAGCCAATGATCGTGTTGCGTTCTGATGTCAACGGTTCGAGCCGCACGGGCTTCACCTACAAATGGAAGATGAAAAATCTTCTGACGAACACCCCGATGGAAAACGTGTTCCGCGGCGACGACAAGTTCGACGTGGTTGTTCTGGATAAAAAGCCAGTGACGTATTCGTACTTCGCCGACCCGCTGTTCGTTTTCATGGACACCGAGTATAACCAGTACGAAATCGAAGAAGAAAACCTGGGCGATGCACTGCATTACCTGAAAGATGGCATGGAATGCGAAGCCATTTTCTACGACGGCAAGGCTATCTCCGTTGAACTGCCGACGACCATCGCCCGTCAAGTGGTGTACTCGGAGCCTGCGGTCAAGGGCAACACGTCGGGCAACGTCCTGAAAGAAGCCAAGATCGAAAACGCCATCGACGCGCACCGCCACACCGTGCAAGTGCCGCTGTTCGTGGCACAGGACGACGTCATCGAAATCGATACCCGTACCAACGAATACAAGCGTGTCGTGCGCAACTGATACGTGCCAGTGCTTGACCATCAAGAAACGCTGCCTTCGGGCGGCGTTTTTTTTTGCTTGAAAAATAATTCCTTTCAACAACAATTGAGTTGCAAGGACTGCTATGCTATGGCTAGCATATTATTGCGTTAGAAACACTGAGGTTTCCTGGAGATACGATGCAGCGCAGTCAGATGTTACGCAGTGGCGCGTCCCGGGGCGTGTCGCGCCCCGTATTGGCCCGTGCCACGGCGCCCGCCAGTCCCATGGCCCATTTGCTCGACGCAGGGGTCTTGCCGCAACAGCAGATGATGCAGGCAGGCAAACTCAGTTCCCATGCGCTGACGTCGCAGTACCTGGCGCGCATCCGCTCCCTGTGCAGCATCGGCGCGCGCGCCTATCCCGGCATTGAAATCAATCCCGACGCGCTGAAAATTGCGCTGGAAATGGACCGCGAGCGGCAGGTGCACAAGGTGCGCGGCCCCTTGCATGGCATCCCCGTCGTCTTGCGCGACAATATCGCCACGGGCGACCGCATGAAGACGCGCACGCAGGCACCCCTGGCCACGCATGCCAGCTGCGATTCCTTTGTGGCGGCGCGCTTGCGCGCGGCCGGCGCCGTCATCATCGGCAAAAGCAATTTGCGCCAGTGGGCCGCCGTCAGCGTGCCGCATGCCAGTGCCAGCTGGGCCGGCCTGACTATCCTGGCCGTCGACAGCGCGGCGGACGGTTCCATCGTCGCGCCTGCGTCAAACTGCGGCCTGGTCGCCATCAAGCCCACGGGCAGGACCGCTGGCGGGCAGGGCGGTGAGCCAGCCACGGCAGGACCGATGGCGCCCAGCGTGCGCGAGGCTGCCTGGCTGCTCGCCGCCCTGACGGGCGAGCGCCTGGCCGATGGCTTGACGCTCGACCTTGCCGGCTTGCAAGGGCGCCGCATCGGCGTGGCGCGCAGCCTGTTCGGCCTGTGCGCCGGGACCGATGCCGTGATCGAGCAGGCGCTGCTGGTGTTGCGCGAACAGGGCGCCGAACTGATCGAGCCGCCGCCCGCGTCCGGGTCTGGCGGCATTGAAGCGCTGCTGCGTTCGCATGCGCTCGATGCGCTGGTGGGGCCGACCTGCCATGGCGTATCGCCGCAGTCCGACTTGCCGCATATTACGGTGCCTGCCGGCATGGTCGGGGGCTTGCCGGTCGGCTTGTCCTTCATCGGCCCAGCCCACGGCGACATGGCGCTCATTGCGATGGCGTATGCCTACGAGCAGGCGACTTTGCACCGGCGCACGCCCGCACTGCCATCGAGCATCACCCTGGCGCTGCGTTGACCATGATGATTCCTTTCGTTTTCTTTCGATAAACTATGCTTGCAAGCTTGCTGCTGAGTGCGGCCGTGGCCGCCACCCCGACTCCTTTTGACGCCGAGCAACTGTCCGGCAGCTGGTCCGACAGCGTGAATACGAATAGTGTGTGCGAAGAAGCGCGGCACTTTACGCGCATGCAGTTGTCTGACGATCATCAGCGGCTGGCGATCTTCAACGACCGCACGTGGAAAAGCAAGCTGGGCGAAACCAACCGCTTTGCCGCGACGGTGGTGGCGGAAACGGAGCGCAGCCTGACGTTGCGCTATGACAATGAGACCCGCCTCAATGCCGCTGGCAAGCTGGTGGAATGGCAGTTGATCATCGTCGCGCCCGGCGTGTACCGCTGGCGCGAGACGGGCTGGCCGGAAGGCAAGGTCAACGGCGTGGTCGGCATCCGCTGTTCTCCCTGAGGCGCGCGCACAAGCATGCCATTCTGTTATGCTTCCGGCATTACATTATGCTTTTAGGAGTTTGCATGTCTGTACGTTTGCTTTTACCCGTATTCCTGGGCGCCACCGTGGCGCTGGCCGCCGTGCCGGCACAAGCGCGTACGCCCAGACTGTCGCTGATCGAGCAGGCGCAAAGCTGCGACGGCGGCCATACCTGTCCGTATTTCCCCGATGTCTACAAGGCGGACTACGCCTTTCGCAAGGCCTTCAATGAGGGCTTGAAAAAGGCGGGCCTGAAGCGGCAGCGCTGGGTGCCCGATGGCGTGGCCAGCCCGCTCAAGCCCGTCGAGATCGACGGCAAGGCACGCCTGCTGAGCAGCGTCTGCGAACCGCACAATTGCGGCCACCGCTATTCCATTTTGTACGACCCCGTCGCGCGCAGCATGACGGGCGTGTACATGGGCAGCGATGCCAAGGGCGGCTTGCGCACCGTGTATTTCGGCGAGCCCAGCATCGCCGAAGCCGACTTGCTGTACAAGAACTGATGCACGCGCCGCTACGCATTTCCAGCGAGCGCGGCGAGCTGGACGTGCCCATGATCCACCGCTACCTGAGCGAGCAGTCGTACTGGAAGCGCGGCGTGGCGATCGAAACGGTGCGCAAGGGGATCGCCAACGCGCTGTGTTTCGGCGGCTATGTGGATGGCCAGCAAGTGGCGTTCGCCAGGGTCATCACCGACTACACGGATTTTGCCTACCTGCGCGACGTGTTCGTGCTGCCGCCCTACCAGGGGCGCGGCTACGGCAGGCAGATGGTGGCCGCCGTACTCGGCGATGCGCGCTTGCGCGATGTTGCCTGGATGCTGGGCACCGATGACGCGCATGGCCTGTATGCGGGCTTTGGCTTTGCGCCGCTGGAGGCGCCGGAAAAGTACATGCGCCGCCCCGCGCCATGAGAATTATCAAAACAACCTTTAGGTGTCAAGAGAACTATTAGCATTATTGTACGCAATAATGTTGCATTGATAATGACGTCGTGTCATTATGCGCGCTCTGCAGCGTGCGTTGCTGGTGCTGTGCTTTGCCGTCGCCATTGGGCGGGGCAAAGGTGGTGAGCGGTCCGATTGGTCGTCCCTGGCACGTTTTCTCGTCACTTTAAAGGAATACATCATGAAACAATATGGCGCCGAATTTCTCGGCACGTTCTGGCTGGTACTGGGCGGTTGCGGCAGCGCCGTGCTGGCCGCCGCCTTTCCCGGCCTTGGCATCGGCTTTGCCGGCGTAGCGCTGGCGTTTGGCCTGACGGTGCTGACCATGGCTTACGCCATCGGCCACATCTCGGGTTGCCACCTGAATCCTGCCGTCTCGATCGGCCTGTGGGCCGGCGGCCGCTTTCCCGCCAGCCAGTTACTGCCTTACATCATCGCGCAAGTGCTGGGCGCCATCGTGGCCGGCGGCGTACTGTACGTGATCGCCAGCGGCCAGGCCGGTTTCGACGTCAGCAAGGGCTTTGCCTCGAACGGCTTCGGCGCCCATTCGCCGGGCGGTTATTCGATGCTGTCGGCGCTGGTCATTGAAATCGTGCTGACGATGTTCTTCCTGATCGTCATCCTGGGCGCCACTGACAAGCGCGCCCCGGCCGGCTTCGCCCCGTTGCCGATCGGCCTTGCGCTGACCCTGATCCACCTGATCAGCATCCCCGTCACCAATACCTCCGTCAACCCGGCCCGCAGCACGGGCGTGGCCCTGTACGTGGGCGATTGGGCGACGAGCCAGCTGTGGCTGTTCTGGCTGGCCCCTATCATCGGCGCCTTGCTCGGGGCGCTGGCCTACCGTCTGATTGCGGGCGAAAAAGAGTAGGCCGGCTTAGCCCACAGGGCGTAAGCCGACAATGCCGGCAGCTTAGCTTGTCGGCTTACGCGCGGCTGCGCCGCACTAAGCCGACCTACGACGCTGGTTTAGCGGCTGCCCATGAAAAAGTGGTTTGTCGGCTTACGCGCGGCTGCGCCGCGCTAAGCCGACCTACGACGCTGGTTTGGCGGCTGCCGGTGAGCAATCAAGTTGTAGGTCGGCTTAGCCCGCAAGGCGTAAGCCGACAATGCCAACAGTGCAGCTTGTCGGCTTACGCGCGGCTGCGCCGCGCTAAGCCGACCTACGCGGCGCGCCACTCGCTCAGGTAATGCTGCGGCGTGCGGCCCAGGATGCGGCGGAACATGGCGCTGAAGGCGCTGGGGCTGGCGTAGCCCAGCGCGTAGGCGATGGCGGCCACGCCTTCGCCCCGGTCCAGGCGGCAGAATGCCTCGGCCAGGTGGACTTGCTGCAGCCATTGGCGGTAGTGCAAGCCCGTTTCCTTCGGGAATAAGCGGATCAGGGTGCGCGCGCTGGCGCCCGCATCCTGCGCCCAGTCCTCGATGCTGCGCCGGCTGCCGGGCGCGTCCATGATGGCCGAGCACACGGCCACCAGGCGCCGGTCGCGGGGCCAAGGGATGGCGAGGGGCACGGTGTCGGCCGTCGCCAGTTCCGACAGGATCAAATGCGCCAGCCAGTCGCCGCGCCCCGCCAGCGCATATTCGATCGGTTCGGCCAGCAAGGCCAGGATCAGCTCGCGCAGCAGCCGGCTCACTTCCAGCACCTTGCAATCGGCGCCATACGGGGCCGCCACCTGCGCATCGATGTACACGGTGCGCATGCTCAATTCGCTCAAGATATGGACTTCATGCACGACGCCCACGGGGATCAGCAGGGCGCGCCGGGGCGGCAATATCCACACGCCATGTTCGGTGGAGACGCGCATCACGCCTTCCGTCGCATACAGCAGTTGCGCCCGCACGTGGCTGTGCGGCGCCGTGTAGTCGCCGGCCGCATATTGCCTGGACATGGCCGTCACCGGGCGCGGTACATGCTGGTAGTCGTGCGAGCTGGTGCTGCGGCTGAACGGCACGCCATCGGGGTGGGTCTGGGCGGGTGGGTGGGTGTACATGTCGGTCGTTGGCTTGTCGCCTGATTGTCACTCAGTTGTCACTTGGGCGACGATTATTGGAAGTTATCAGTTCAGTGACCATACTATACTGGCTTCTTTGCCGGGCCGCCCGCCGTGCCCGATTATTGCGGAAGACACATGCATACAACCACAACTGCCCCGCCATTGGCCAAGTCCGTGCCGGCGGCTCCCTCGCATCATAGTTCCCAACAACAATCCGGTCTGGCCATGCACATCCTGGGCGCCGTCGCCTTCGTGCATTTGCTCAATGACTTGATCCAGGCATTATTGCCGTCGATTTATCCGATGCTGAAAGCCGAGTTTTCACTCAGTTTTACCCAGGTCGGCCTCATAACCCTGACGTTCCAGTGCACGGCATCGTTGCTGCAGCCCTGGATCGGCTTGTACACGGACCGCCGTCCGCTGCCGTTCCTGCTGCCGGTCGGCATGTGCTTTACCCTTGCCGGCGTGCTGATGCTGTCCGTCGTCTCGACCTTTCCGACCCTGCTGCTCGCCGCCGGCCTGATCGGCGTTGGTTCCTCGACTTTCCACCCGGAAGCGTCGCGCGTGGCGCGCATGGCCTCGGGCGGGCGCTACGGCTTTGCCCAGTCCCTGTTCCAGGTGGGCGGCAATGTCGGTTCCGCCCTGGGACCGCTGCTGGCGGCCGCCGTCATTGTGAACCGTGGTCACGGCAATGTCGCCTGGTTCAGCTTGCTGGCCGTGCTGGCCATCGGCGTGCTGTACAAGGTCAGCCACTGGTATAGCGGCCACCTGGCCAGCTTCAAGCCGAAGGCGGGCGGCCATGGCCCGAACTTGTCGCGCAACAAGGTGATTGGCGCGCTGGGCGTGCTGGCGCTGCTGGTGTTCTCGAAGTACATCTACATGGCCAGCCTGTCGAGCTATTACACCTTCTATCTGATCGACAAATTCCATTTGTCGCTCGGCGATGCCCAGCTCTATCTGTTCCTCTTCCTTGCCGCCGTCGCGGCCGGCACCTTCATGGGAGGCCCCATCGGCGACCGCATCGGCCGCAAGCGCGTGATCTGGATTTCCATCCTGGGCGCCGCGCCATTTACCCTGCTGCTGCCGTACGTCGACCTGTTCTGGACGGCAGTCCTGACGGTGATCATCGGCTTCGTGATTTCATCCGCGTTTTCCGCCATCGTCGTTTTCGCGCAGGAACTGGTGCCGGGCAAGGTGGGCATGATCGCAGGCATCTTCTTTGGCCTGATGTTCGGCGTGTCCGGCATCGCGGCCGCCGCCATGGGCCACCTGGCTGATATCTCCGGCATCGCCTATGTGTATAAAATCTGCTCCTATCTGCCGCTGCTGGGCATCCTGACGGTGCTGCTGCCGCAGATCGAGCAGGCGAAAAAATAAGCGGGGGACGCGGGAGGGCTTGACGGCCCGCCCGCGTACATGCGATATTCGTCCCATGATCACTTTCATCCTCCCTCCAGTTTCCGCATCCGGCGCCGCTGCTGCGCTGTGTCCGTGCGCCTGGCCCCGTGAGGATGCGGCTGCGCGCCGCTGACGTTTTACTCCTCATTCGATGGCCACAGTGTTGAAAAACCTGTGGCCATTTTCTTTTTCCGCAGCGTTAATGAAAGCCCCGCATGACACTTCATCTGTACGATACCTATGCGCGCAGCCTGCGCCCGTTTGAACCCATCGCCCCGGGCCAGGCAGGCCTGTACGCGTGCGGCCCCACCGTCTACGATTACGCGCACATCGGCAACCTGCGCACCTACCTGTTCGTCGACGGCTTGCGCCGCGCGCTCGCGTTCAACGGCTTGCAGGTGCGCCACGTGATGAACATCACGGACGTGGGCCATTTGACGTCGGACGCGGACAGCGGCGACGACAAGATCGAGGCGCGCAGCGCCCGCAGCGGCAAGTCGGCCTGGGACATCGCCCTTGAATTTACCCGCGCGTTCGAGGACGATCTGCGCCAGCTCAATATCCTGCCGCCCACCGTCTGGTGCCGCGCCACCGACCACATCGCGGAGCAGATTGCCTTCATCCTCGACCTGGAAGCGAAGGGCTATACCTACCGCACGGACGACGGCATCTATTTCGACACGACGCGCCAGGACAGTTACGGCAAGCTGGCACGCCTGAAGCGCGACGGCCTGCAGGCGGGGAAGCGGGTGGACTTGGGACAGAAGCGCGATATCTGCGACTTCGCGCTGTGGAAGTTCAGCGGCGTGCCGGGACAGCGGCAGATGGAGTGGGACAGTCCCTGGGGCCTGGGTTTCCCCGGCTGGCACATCGAATGCTCGGCCATGGCGGAAAAGCACCTGGGCGCGTATTTCGACATCCATTGCGGCGGCGAAGACCACGTGGCCGTCCACCACAGCAACGAGATCGCGCAAACGGAAGCGCGCCATGGCACGCGCCTGGCAAACTTCTGGCTGCATGGCGCCTTCCTCAAGACGCAGGATGCGAAGATGTCGAAATCCTCGGGCGACTTCCTGCGCCTGCAAAGCCTGGCGGAGCAGGGCATCGATCCGCTGGCCTACCGCTACCTGTGCCTGGGCGCCCACTACCGCAGCAGCCTCAATTTTACGGATGAAGCCTTGCGCGCCGCCAGCAGCGGCCTGGCGCGCCTGCGCGTGGCCGTGCATGGCCTGGGGGATGCAGGCGGCGAGGCCGACGCGACATGGCTGGCGCGTTTTAGGACCTGCATCAACGATGACCTGAATTATCCGCGCGCCCTGGCCGTGGCCTGGGAGCTGCTGAAAAGCGCGCTGCCCGATGGCGTGAAAAAGGCCACCATGGCCAGCTTCGACGCGGCGCTGGGGCTCGATCTGCTGGCCTGGCAGCCGGCGCAGGTGGAAGTGCCGCAGCCGGTGCTGGCGTGGCTGGCGGAACGGGCCCACGCCCGCGCGCAGCGCCAGTGGGCCGAGGCGGACCGCTTGCGCGAACTGGCGCGCGCGGCCGGCTACGACATCGACGATACGCCGCAGGGGCAACAGGCGCGGCCTTTGTGAAGATGTCCTGCATAATGGCCGCCTGATGAAACTGGAGATGCCGTGAAGCGTCGTTTGCTGTTACTGAGTTGTTGCCTGGCCCTTTCTGCCGCCCGCGCGGCCAGCGAGTGTCCGGGCTTTCCCGTGCTGGCCACGTCCGGCGAAGCGCTGCTGGCGCAAGTGCGCGCGCTGCCGCCCGTCGGCATCGACCGCGAACGGCAGGCGTGCGCGCCGGCGACCGTCATCGACTTCGCCTACAGCGGCGGCACCTTGTGCCGCTTTGGCGGCGACGAGGAGACGGCCGATGCCGCGACCGCCGCCGTCACGCGCCTGGTCGATGGCGGCGAACTGGTCGAATACCTGTATCTGTTCCCGTATGCGCCGGCTACGCATGCGCGTTTGCTGGCGCTGCTGGCCGCGCGTTTTGTGCCAGTCGACAAGGCGGCGTGGCCGGCCTTCCTGCAGCGCGCCACGCCAGGCAAGGAAACCACGGCCCTGTTTACCCATGGCGGCTACTATATTTCGCTGGGCAAGCCCACGGACGGCGACCCCGCCGACTGGTATTCGAACGTGATCTTTGAAAAGATGGATAAACCCGCACTGGGCGTGCGCAAGGTTTGCCGGGAGGGGCGCGATGGCTGAAGCGGACGCCTTTCCCGCGGCCTTGGCCGGCACCGTGGCGCAGCTGCTGCCCGCGCTGGGGAACGGCCGGACACACCCGCCATTTGCCGTGCGCCAGGATGGCGAGGCCTTGCTGATCCCGGCGCGCACCTATTATGACCGCGAGCCGCTGCTGGCCTGTATGCGGCTGCCCGGCGACGCGGGCGTGATCGCCCTGTGCCTGGGCACGCGCCACCATGACGGCCATCTGCGCGAAGCGTGTGCAAGACGGCTGTTGCTGCAGGAACGGGCGTGGACGGTGCCCTTCGTCGTGCACCTGTGCGGCGAATATGTGCTGGAGATTATCGAGGCAATTGGCGCGGCGCTGCCGGCCTGGAATGCCGATGCACTGGCGCGCTACCTGCGGGAGAACTCCGCGTATCTCGATACGCTGGAGCGGCGCACCGTCAGTTACTGGAACTGCTACTACCGCGGGCAGTATCCCGTGTGGGAAGATTATCCGGGACGCAGGACCATGGCGGCCCTGCGTACCTTGCAAGGCCTTACGCCTCGATAAAGCGCATCTTGAAGCTGCGGCCCTTGATGTTGCCGAAGTCGCGGCCCAGGGTATTGCCCGCGTTCAGGCGCTTGAACGCCGCTTCGGCCACCTTGCGGTCGAGCGCCACGTAGGTCATGAACTCGAACACGTTGATCTTGCCCACCTGCTCCTTGGTGAGACCCGCATCGCCCGTCAATGCGCCCAGCAAATCGCCCGGACGCAGCTTGTCCTTCTTGCCGCCCATGATGCACAGGGTGACCATCGGCGCCGGCAGCGCTTCTGCGCCATCGTCCTCGTTCAGTTCCTTCAGGTCGTGCCATTCGGCGGCGCTGTTCTGGTATTGCTCGATCAGCTTGACCCATTTCTTCTCGTTCGGCGCGCACAGCGACACGGCCAGGCCCTTCTTGCTGCCGCGGCCCGTGCGGCCGATGCGGTGGATATGCACTTCCGTGTCTTTCGAGACGTCGACGTTGATCACGGCGCCCAGGTCGGAAATATCGAGGCCGCGCGCGGCGACGTCGGTGGCCACCAGCACGGAGCAGCTGCGGTTGGCGAACAGCACGAGGATTTCATCGCGCTCGCGCTGTTCCAGCTCGCCGTACAGGGCCAGCGCGGAAAAGCCTTGCTGGCGCAGTTCCTCGGCGAGCTCGCGGCAATGCACCTTGGTGTTGCAGAAGGCCAAGGTGGATTCCGGCTTGAAGTGTTTTAACAGCTTGCCGACGGCGCTGTTGCGCTCGTCGAAGCCGATTTCATAGAAGCGCTGCTCGATCTTGTCGTTGTCGTGCTGCGCCTCGACCGTCACTTCCAGCGGATTGACGAGGAACGACGCCGTGGCGCGGCGGATGTCTTCCGGGTACGTGGCCGAGAACAGCAGGGTCTGGCGGCGCGCCGGGCAGGCGCTGACGATGCCGGCGATTTCCTCATAAAAGCCCATGTCCGTCATGCGGTCCGCTTCATCGAGCACCAGGGTCTGCACGTGATTCAGGTTGATGGTGCCGCGGCCCAGGTGGTCGCGCAAACGGCCCGGCGTGCCGACGACGATGTGGGCGCCGTGTTCCAGCGAGGCGATTTGCGGGCGCATCGGCGCGCCGCCCGTCAGAGTCAGGATCTTGATGTTGCCGGCCGCGCGCGCCAGGCGGCGCAGCTCATTGGCCACCTGGTCGGCCAGTTCGCGCGTGGGGCACAGCACCAGGCCTTGCACGGCAAACCAGGCCGGATTGAGCTTGTGCAGGATGCCGATGCCGAAGGCGGCCGTCTTGCCGCTGCCCGTTTTCGCTTGCGCGATCAGGTCGCGGCCATCGAGCACCGCCGGCAGGCTTTGCGCCTGGATGGTGGTCATCTCGTGGTAGCCGAGCGAATCCAGGTTGGCCAAAAAGGCGGGCGTCAGCGGCAGGCTGGAAAAAGAAGTGGTGGCGGATGTGGTGTTCATAAAGGGCGGAGCCGGTAAAAAGCGGGTGAATGGGCACAGTCTACAGGCGTTCTACGCCCTTGTGCGGATGGTGGTGTGGAAGCCGGCGGCGAACGGCCGCCGGCGTGGGGTACTAATTATCTGGCGCCCAGATGGGCAAACCGGTCAGATCGAGGCCGGCGTCGCGCGTCCATACGGGCAGGCCCGTGGCGTCGGTCGGCTCCAGCAATTCGAGCTGCACCTGCTTCAGCGCCGCCTTGCGCGCGCGCGCGCGGCGCTGCGGCTCCGGCGCCGGCTCTGGCGCCTCGAGCGCTGGCGGCGGGCCGAAACCGGGCAAGTCGATGGTGGCGTTGTCTTTTTTATCTCTCATTTGCTAACCTCTATCCCTGGCCTGCGAAGGCCAAGGGGCGGGCAAGGTGCTGCCCGCCTATGTCAATACGCTTTCACTTCATCCACAAAACAAAAGCCCGGCTACTGGAGTCGGGCTCATTGTGAATATCATCGGCAGGAAAAGCAGACCTGCGGATTTAAGTGCGGCACGCAGTGTATCACAGGCGTGCCGCATTGTGGGAGGCTTAGCGGAAGCTCAGGGCGCCCGTCAAGTCACCGGGAGGTAGGGCTCCCCGTGCTGCAAACGCGTCGTTGCGCACTTTCAGGCCTTCGAGCAGCGGCAGGTCGTGCAGGCGCGTGATCAGGCGCAGGATCGACGTCGTGTCGTAGAAACTGTGGTCGACGGCGCCTTTCTTCGCGTACGGCGAGACGACGATGGCGGGAATGCGCGTGCCCGGACCCCAGCGGTCGCCCTTTGGCGGCGCCACGTGGTCCCACCAGCCGCCGTTTTCGTCGAACGTGATCACCACGATCATGTCCTTCCACTGCGGCGATTCCTTCAGATGCTGGATGACGTTGGCCACGTGCTGGTCGCCCGACTCGATATCCGAATAGCCCGCGTGCAGGTTCAGATTGCCCTGCGGCTTGTAGAAGGTCACGGCCGGCAGCTTGCCCGCCACGGCGGCGGCGAGGAATTTGTTCGAGATCGGGCTGTCGCCCGTGCCGCCGTCGCGCAGGTGTTCGGCGCGCGCCGCCGTGCCAGGCGCGAACTGCTTGAAGTAGTTCAGCGGCTGGTGGTGGAACTGGAAGTTCGGCTTGCTGCCGCCGCCCTTGTGGTCGAGCGCCGCTTGCCAGCCGCCGCCATACCACGCCCAGCTGACGCCCTTGCGCGACAGCAGGTCGCCGATGGTGTCGTAGGTTTGCGGCGGCAGGGTATTCGCGTCGGCCGGGTCGGCGTGCAGCGGGTCGCCGTCGAAGGCGGGGCGGATGTAGCTCGGTTGATACGGCGGCGCCATGGTATTGACGGCATAGCCGTCCGGCGTGATGGCGCCGTCGTTCACGTATTTCGGCTTGCCGTCCAGCGCGGAGGCGGGGCAGTCGGGCGAGATGGCCAGGCGCACGCCTTGCGGGCCGTCGGCCAGCACGGCGATCTTTTTCTTCGCCGCCGTCTCGGTCGCGTTAAAGTATTCGTTGGCGCGGCCCGTGACGAGGAACTGGTGGTTCATATAGGAGCCACCGAAGGCCGCCATGAAGAAGTTGTCGCACAGCGTGTATTGCTCGGCGATCTGCCACAGGTTCAGGTTTTTCGACGTTTCGCCGTAGTGGCCCATCACCAGGCCGCCGCTGTCGGCCCACGCGGCAAAGCCGTCGTTCTTGCCGCCATTGATCTGCATCTGGTTGTTATAGAAGCGGTGCACGAGGTCGCGCGTGATGATGCTCTCGGGCAGGGGCTTGCCGGACGCGTCGCTCAGTTTGTAGGGAGCGTTGGGCAGGCCGGAAATCTGCTCTTCCTTGATCAGGTAATCGATGCCGCCGATATTTTGCTGATTCGGCACCAGGCCGCCCCAGATCTTCGGCAGGGTTGCCAGCGGCTTGCCGTCGCGGTCCAGCTGCTGCGCCTGTTCCGCGGTGACGGCGGACAGGGGCGCGCTGGTACCGGGGAAGTTGGCGAACAGGTTGTTGAAGCTGCGGTTTTCCAGGTAGATCACGACCACGTTCTTGACGTGCGCCTTGAGTTTCGCGTCGAGCGAACCCTTGGCGATGGTCTTCCTGGCTGGCGCGGCGTCGGCCAGCGCCGGCAGGCTGGCGGCCAGGCCGACTGCGGAAGCAGCCTGGAACATGCGCCGGCGCGAGGGATTGGCGGGTTGGTCGGCCGGATCGGCTGGCAGGGCGGGGGCGAGGTCCTTCACACATTCTCCTTGGGTGTCTCTATGGGCACGGGCGTTGGCGGCAATGGCCGGCAACGCCCGTGAAGCGGGAAAATTGTATCACCGGCCCTGCGGCCCTGTGAAATATTCGGCTTTGTCCTGGTCCTGGCGCTAGAACTGGTAGCGCACCTTCAGTGCCACCTTGCGCGCCGGGCCATGCATGCCCGAGTACCACCAGTCCGACACGGAAGCCGTGTACTGCTTGTCGAACAGGTTGGCCACGTTCACGGTGGCAGAGAGCTTGTCGTTGACGTCGTAGCGCGCCATCAGGCTGGCCACCGAGTACGCCTTCTGTTCCCAGTGCAGGGTACTGTTGATCTGCCACGCGTCGATGTCGGAATACACGCGGCTTTGCCAGTTCACGCCGCCGCCCACCGTCAGGCGATTGAACTCGCCGGGCAGGCGGTAAGTGGTCCACAGTTTCACCAGGTGGCGCGGGAAGGTGGTCAGGATCGCCTTGCCGGTATTGTTTTCCGTCTGGCTGTAGGACCACGCAGCCGAGATGTTCCAGTCCGGCGTCAGCGCGCCCGTCGCTTCCAGATCCACGCCCTGGGTCTTGGCGCCCTTGATGGTGCGGTTGGCGGGATTGTTCGTGCCAGGGACGGTGTAGCCGGGGTCCGATTCGGCCAGGTTGCTCTGGCGGATCTGGTACAGCGCGGCGGCCGTGTTCAGACGGCCATCGAACCAGCCGCTCTTGATGCCCGCTTCAAAGGTCTTGCCCTCGCGCGGCGCCAGCAGCTTGCCGTAGCGGTCTTGCTGGGCTTGCGGCTGGTAAATGGTGGAATAGCTGGCGTAGGCGCTGTGCGTGGCGTCGATGTCGAACACCAGGCCGCCATACGGCGTGAAGACGCGGCTTTCCGAGGCTGGCGACGCGCTGTAAAACGGCACGGAAGGCGCGTCCGAGATGTAGTTCTCGCTGTAGCGCAGCACCTTGGCGCCGGCGATCAGTTTCAGGCGCTCGGACAGGTTGAGGCGCGTGGCTGCATACGCGCTGGCCTGGCGGCGCGTGCTGTCGTAGGTGACGTAGGTATCGCCAAACACGGGCGTTGCCAGGCGATTCCAGCGGTACAGGTTGACGCCGCTGCCCTGGATGCTCCAGTCGAAGCGGCCATCCGTCTTGCTCTGGAATTGGCTGTAGTCCATGCCCAGCACCAGCTCGTGCTGGCGGCCGAAGGCGCTGAACGGCCCGCGCACGTTGACGTCCACGCTGTTGACCTTCAGCTGGTAATCGCGGTAGTCGGCGCTCAGGCCCAGGCCATCGCCTGTGGCCTGGTCGGGGAAGCCGGCGCTCACGTTCATGTAGACGGCGCGCTCCTCCTGCGACGACTGCACGCGGTTGGCCGAGATTTTCAGCTTCCAGTCGTTCGCCAGCGCGTGTTCCAAGGTGGCGAAGATGTCGGTTGAATTGGTGTTGAAGCGATTCGACCTGGCCGCCGGGCTGAAGGAGCGGGGCAGGTCCGTCATGACGCCATTGCTGTAGAACAGGGGGAAGCCCAGGTAGGAGAGGGAACCGTCCGAGCGCTTGCGCTGGTGCGTCACGCCGGCCGTCAGCTTCGTGTCGCTGGACAGGTCCGCCTCGACCACGCCGTAGACCACTTTCTTGTCGCGGCTGTAGCCGTCGATGATGCTGTCGCCTTCCTCGTACACGGTCACCAGGCGGCCGCGCACCGTGCGCGCCTCGTTCAGCGGACCCGAGATGTCGGCCATGGCGCGCCGTTCATCGTAGGAGCCCAGCTCGCCCTCGACGGCGGCCTGGAACTGCGCCGTCGGTTTCTTGCGCACCATGTTGATGGCGCCCGACGCGTCGCCCGCGCCCGTCATCAGGCCCGAGGCGCCGCGCAGCACTTCGATGCGGTCGTACAGCGCCATGTCGGCCAGGCTTTGCGACGGTATCGCGTCGAGGCCCAGGTTTTCCGAATGCGTGCTGACGCCGTCGAGCTGGTAATTGGTGATCGAATAGCCGCGCGAGGTAAAGCCCGTGCGCTCGCTGCCCAGCGAGAACAGGGTGATACCCGGCGTTTGCGCCATCACTTGCGCGATCGTGCTCAAGCCCTGGTCCTGCATGCGCTGCTGCGTGATGACGCTGACCGACTGCGGTGTTTCCCTGATCGACAGGCCCAGCGGCGTGGCTGTGGCGATCGGCAGGGTGGAGACATACGCGCCCGAGCCTTCGGTGGCGTCCTGCTGCGCCTTGACCGACACTTCCGGCATCATGGCGATGGCCTCCGCGCCGGAATCCGCCTGGACCGGGCGCAGCACGTAGCTGCCATTGGCGCTGCGCTCGGCCTTCAGGCCCGTGCCGCGCAGCACGCCGTTCAGGGCGGCCAGCACGTCGTGGCGGCCGCTCAAGCCGGCCGACGTCTTGCCGCGCGTCTGCTCCGGCGTGAAGCTGAGGATGACCCTGGACTGGCTGGCGACCTGGCGCAGCGCCGCCGCCAGGTCGCCGGCCGGCACCTGGAAGTCGAGACTGGCCGCAGCGGCGGCCGCGCTTTCCTGCGCCAGGGCTGGCGCGGGGATATTCAGCAGCAGGGCCGAACCGATGAAGATGCATTGGATGGCATGCGCCATGCGCTTGATGCGCGGCCGGGACCGGGACCGGGAAGACATAACTTGGGACATGGTTACCTTGTGGTGTAGTCGTCAAAAAGAACGTTGCCTACACAGGTCACGCGAGAATCGAAAACGGGTACCTTTTTTTTGCGCTGGCGTCAAAATACATGTTCAGCGCTGCCGCCGCGCTTCCACCTGCACCCAATAGCGCGTGCGCAGGCGCACGTCCACCGGCAGGGAATCGGGCAGCGACAGCAGCACGGCGTCCAGGTCGGCCAGCGGGAAGACGCCGGAGATGCGCAGGCCGGCCACCGCGTCGTCGCAGCCCAGCAAGCCGTGGCGGTAGCGGCTCAACTCATGCAGGAAGTCGCGCAGCGGCATGGCGTCGGCCAGCAGCAAGCCCTGCCGCCAGGCCCAGATGTCGGGCGAGACGGCGTGCGCGGGCACGATGCTGCGCGCGGTCATGCCGCCGCCCTGGCCGGCCTGGATCACGAGACTGCCATCGCCCTGGCACGGCATCAGCCGCACGGCGCCTTCCTCGACGGCGACCAGCGTGCTGCCCTCGGCCTGGCGCACCGAGTAGCGCGTGCCCAGCGCCTGCGCGTGGCCGTGCGCCGTTTCGACGAGGAAGGGGCGGTAAGGCCGGCCCGTTTCGCGGGCGGTGGCGATGAAGACTTCGCCCCGCACCAGTTGCAGCAGCCGCTGCGTGTCCGTGTAGCGGATGTTGACGGCGCTGCCGCTGTTCAGATGCAGGCGACTGCCGTCGGCCAGGGTCAGCTCGCGGCGTTCGCCCACGCCGGTGGACAGGTCGGCCAGCGCGGCGCGGGCCATGCCGGGCGCATATTCCGAGCGTGCGCCGAACCAGCCCGTGATGCCGATGGCCGATACCCACGCCAGCAGCCGCAGGCTGCCGCGCCGCGAGACGGAACGCGAGAGGGGACTTTGCAGCAGCGCCTGGCGGCTGGCTGGCCCATCGAGTTCGCGCAAGCCGCCGCTGACGCTTTCGATGTGACGCCATGCCCGTTCATGGTCCGGGTGCGCCTGGCGCCACTGCTGCCAGGCCGTTTTTTCCGCCGGCGTCGTTTCGCCGCTCATCAGGGTGGTCAGCCATTCGGTCGCTTGCATGGCGACGGCCAGGTCGATGGGCTGGCCCTGGGCGTAGACGGTGGCGCCGCGCATGTCAGGGCGCGGCAAAATCGGGCACGGCAAAAAAGCACAGCAAGTTGGCCTTGCTCAGGTATTTTTTGACGGAATGCGTGGTGGTGCCCAGTTCGGCGGCGATCTCGGCATAGCTCATGCCGTCCAGGTGGGCCAGCAGGAAGGCGGCCCTGGCCTTGGCGGAGAGCCGGTCCAGCGCGCGGTCGATTAGTTGCAGCGATTCGAGCAGGATGGACATCGCTTCCGGCGACGGTGTACTCGCTTGCGGCTGGTGCAGCAGGGCGTCGAGGTAGGCCCGTTCGAGTTCTTCGCGCCGGCAGTGGTTGGCCAGCAGGCGCTTGGCGATGGTAGCCAGGAAGGGGCGCGGCTGCGCGATGCCGGCACTGCTGCGCGCAACGAAGATCTTGAGGAAGGTATCCTGCGCCAGGTCGCCCGCCAGCCCCGCATCGTGCAGGCGGCGCTTCAGCCAGTGCAGCAGCCACGAGTGGTGCTCGGCGTACAGGGCCTGGAATTCGGACGGCGGGGAAGGGGCGGACAGCATGCGGACGGGATGGAATATCTTAATCTAAATGAGAATTGTTCTCATGATAGCGCAGCGGCGCACGCCAGGCAATCAGGAAAACGCGGCGTTGCTGAAATGCGACTGCGCGCCCGGGCCGCGCGCGGCGCGGGCTTTGCGCCTGCGCACGGCAGATGTAAAAGTTTCCTTGGCGCAAGCTTTCATGTGAGAAAATGCGGGCTGTCGATGTGGTGCGGAGCGGAGCGAAAAATGATGTGGATGGTTGGCGGTGTCCTGGTTCTTCTGGTCGCCAGATTTTTATGGTTGGCCTATTTCCATCGGGTCAACGCGATGTCGCGCCAGGCGGAAGTGATGAACTGGATCGACATCGGCCGCGTGTCGAATGCCGATGGCGGCAAGGATATTCTGTTGGCGAGAAACGAGCGCGGTGCCCGGATCGACTGGCGCACGGGCGAAGTCTGGCTGATGAACCCCAAGGTGGGCGAGCCGTTTGCCGATTTTCTCGCCGTCGAGCGCTGGCTGACGATGCGCGACATGCCGGCGGCGAACAAGCCGGCCGCCGCTGCGCCTGCGCCAGTGGCGCCGGAGCCGGAAGCGGCGCCCGACGCCGGCCCCGTGCGCGATACCTTGCCTGCTTTCCAGCAAAAGGTCGATGCATGTTTGGCCAAGGCCGAGGGCGGACAGGAATTGCTGGAAACGAAGCAGGCGTTCGAGGCGGGCAGCGAGCCTTATCTCGAGGCGTCGACGGAATTGAGCAAGACCGCGCTGGAGCTGGAAGTGTCGCCCGCCATGGTGGCCACGTTTCATATCAGCGCGTTTGCCGCCCTGGCTGAAACGGCTGGCGCCGACAAGCTGGAACGGGTGGCGGCCAGCCTGCATGCGGCGGCCAGGCAGATCAGGGCCAGCGTCACCGCGTAACAGCATGGGCCCGGCCCGGAATGAAAAAAACCGCTGACTCCCTTGCAGGCATCAGCGGTTTTTTATGTATTGGTTGCGGGGACAGGATTTGAACCTGTGACCTTCGGGTTATGAGCCCGACGAGCTGCCAGACTGCTCCACCC
>NZ_JBXAJE010000016.1:0-22347 GCF_058796955.1 Janthinobacterium sp. GW823-FHT03B06 | reverse complement strand
GTCGAACTATTTAACTAGTTCAAACCCCTCGCATTGCGAGGTGTTTGCTCACTCAAAAAACTGACAGGCCACTACTTGCGTAGCGCCTATTTCATTATTTCTTGTGAACATTTGATATTTTAAGTTTTACAGCGATCCGAAAATCACTGCTGCACTACATCAAATGTCCACACTTATCGACTGTTAATTGTTAAAGAACTGTATTCGGTTACTGCTTTCGCGCTATCGACAAAGCGTTGTGTTTGCCAGCTGCGAAGAAGGAAGAGTATGAAGCAATTTGCTACGTCCGTCAACTCCTTCTTTTTTCTCGCTTCACGCTGCATTTGCATGCGTCGTTCAGCGAGGGGGCGAATTATAGCCCTGCCATGCGCGCGCCGCAAGGGCTATTTTCCCGCGCCGTGAAACGCCCCTGGCATCGCACTTGCTTATACAGCCCTATGCACTGTCCACTGATGAGAGCAACTCTGGGCCTGGCAGCAACACTGGGGACAGCCCGGCTCGCTTTGCTTTGCTCCCATCTGTGACAGGTGCTACATTATGGAACACTCTCGATATTCAAAAGAGCGCCGCAGTACAGGGCCCAACGGAGGCAACGAGATCATGTATCAACCGTCAGCTACTTACCGTAGCGCACCGTTTTCGTCCATCGCGGACGCGAACACTTTGCCGGCAGGACAGGACAACGTCCCCGTCATCATCGAAACTTCCCATCAGCGTTCCGTCGCTTTTGGCCTGTCGCCCACGGCCACGCCTGACTTTACGCCAGCCGGCAAATCCGACCTGTCCTTGCTGATCGAGCAAAACCGCATGCTGCACACGCACGCGCTGCCCGCGATGGAAACCCTGTACCAGCAAATCGTCAACACGCACAATATGGTGATCTTGACTGATGCCAATGGCGTGATCGTGCATTCGCTGGGCGACGATGATTTTCTGGAGAAAGCCAACCGCGTGGCCCTGCAGCCAGGCGTGGCGTGGTCGGAACAAAGCCGCGGCACGAATGCCATCGGCACGGCCATCACGGAAAAAGTACCGACTCTGGTCCATGCGGACCAGCATTACCTGGCTGCCAATCACTTCCTGACTTGCTCCGCGGCGCCGATCACTGACCACCGGGGCAATGTCATCGGCGTGCTGGACGTCTCGAGCGACCAGCGCAGTTTTCACAAGCATACGATGGCCCTCGTGCGCATGTCGGCCCTGATGATCGAAAATCAGCTGTTTTCTGCCACCTTCGAAGATGCCATCACCGTGCACTTCCACGCGCGCCCCGAATTCATCGGCACCTTGATGGAAGGCATCGCCTCGTTCACCCCGGGCGGCCGGTTCTTATCGGCCAACAAGAATGGCTTGTTCCAGCTGGGCCTGTCATTTGCCGCGCTGCAATCGCACACGTTCAGTTCCCTGTTCGGCTTGCCTGTTTCCGCCCTGTACGAGCATTACCGCACGGCCTCACCCGGTTTGCTGAACCTGTGCATGCACAGCGGCGTGCGCGTGTATGGGCGCGCGCAGTTGCGCCTGTCCAATAGCGTCTTCCAGCACGGCTTTACTACCAGCACCGATCACAGCGACATCAACGCGGTGCCGGCGGCGATCCCCGCGCCGGCCAGCCATGCGGCCAATGCGGCGCGCCGCCTGTCTGGCCTGCGCTACCTGCGCACGGGCGATCCGCAACTGGAACTGGTGATCGAAAAGGTCAACAAGGTATTGGGGCGCGATATTCCCATCCTCGTCATGGGCGAAACAGGCACGGGCAAGGAATTGCTGGCGCAAGCCATCCATAACGATTCGCCACGGGCCATGGGACCGTTTATTGCCGTCAATTGCGCGTCGATCCCGGAAACCCTGATCGAGTCCGAACTGTTCGGCTATGAAGACGGGGCGTTTACGGGCGCGCGCAAGAAAGGGGCGATCGGCAAGATCCTGCAGGCCAATGGCGGTACCCTGTTCCTCGACGAAATCGGCGACATGCCTTTCGGCTTGCAGGCACGGCTATTGCGCGTGCTGCAGGAACGCATGGTCACGCCGCTGGGCAGCAGCAAATCGATCACCGTCAATGTGGAACTCATTTGCGCCACGAATCACAACTTGCGCGAACGCATGGCGAAGGGACTATTCCGCGAAGACTTGTATTACCGATTGAATGGCCTGGTGGTGAAACTGCCGCCCCTGCGCGAGCGCACGGACCTCGACACGGTGGTGAAGAAAATCCTCGCGACGGAAGCGCCCGACACGCGCTACACGGTGGCCCCTGACATCCTGCGCCTGTTCCACCAGCATAAATGGCCTGGCAACTTCCGCCAGCTGACGAACCTGTTGCGCACGGCCATCGTCATGGCCGGCGACGAGCATGAAATCTGTTTGCGGCACATGCCCGATGATTTCCTCGACGATATTGAGATGACGCAAGCGACTGCCGCCAGCGCCAGCACGGACCGCATGATCGCGGCCGGCGCCAATCTGGAAGAGATGGAGCAAAGCGTGATCCTCAAATCGCTCGATGCCCACGGCGGCAACGTTTCGGCCACGGCACGGGCCCTGGGCGTGTCGCGCAACACGATCTATCGCAAGGTGCCGCACCTGAAATAGCCTAGAGTAGACGGGGAAAGCCCGGCGACATCTTGCGCCGGCCCTGCTTGTCGATGGTCATCAGGTCGACTCCGTCCATGCGCGCGGCCATCGCATGCGCACGCGCCGCCCCCGTCACCATGAAGGTTGTCGACAAGCCATCGGCCAGCAAGCCGGTAGGCGCCAGCACGGTCACGCTGGCCAGTTCGCCCGGCGAATCGCCTTTCGCAGGATCGAAGATATGGTGATGCACGAAGTCGGGCGTGAACGTGCATTCGTAATCGCCCGACGTGGCCACGCTGCGCCCCTCCACTTTCAAGGTGGCCGCCAGGATTTCCGCATCACGCGGGTCCTGGATGCCCAGGGTCCACGGGCGCCGGACGGCACGCTGCCCGCGCGCGACGAACTCGCCCGTGTCGAGCAGCGCGTGCCGCACGCCGCGCGCCTTCACGGCCGCCAGTGCCATGTCGGCCGCGTAACCTTGCGCCAGCCCATTCAGGGTCAGCGCCATGCCGGGCTGAAGAAAACGCACTTCGCGGCGATCCCACGCCAGTTGCCGCCAGCCTACCCGCGCCTGCGCTTCGCGGCGCAATGCTTCCGCCGGCAAACTTGTCTGATCTGCCGCCGCGCGAAACAGCTGCCATAACGGTTGCACGGTGATATCAAACGCCCCGTCGCTCCATTGCGACAAGGCTCGCGCCTGCGCCAGCACCGTCAGCAGATGGGCATTCGGCCGGGCCAGGCGGCCATCGCGGTTCAGCTGGAAGACTTGGCTGGCAGGACTGTAAATGCTCATCAGGCGGTCGACACTCCTGGCCGCATGCAAGGCGTCTTCGATGGCCAGTTCGGCCTGGCGCTGGTCGTGATGCAACACGGTGACGGCGACCGTCGTGCCAAACGCCAGGGCGGCACCTTGATAAGGGCGCACGCCGGATGCCGTAGCCGTGCCGCGCGCCATACTGCCAGGCAAGATCACGCCCGCCATGCCGGCCACGCTGCCAATCGCTGCGGAAATAAAGGTTCTACGCTGCATTGCTGCTCTCCTCTGCCGTGGCCCGGACGATGGGAATGGTACGGGCGCGCTTGATTTCCAGCATCAAGGGTGCGCATTTTTCATCGCTGGCATAGATCACCACGCAATCCATGCATTGAAAACACTCGCCGTAATAGACTTTTCCGCTCGGCGCGATGGCGTGGTGCTCGCAACGGTGGCGACAAGTCTGGCATGGCGTGCCGCATTCCTTGCGGCGCGGAATCCAGTTGAACAGGCGAAAGCGTCCCAGCAACGCCAGCGCCGCGCCAAACGGACACAGGTAGCGGCAAAAGAATTTATAGGAAACACTGCTGAGCAGCAGCAAGCCCACGGCATACGCGACGAAGGGCCAGGCGCGCACGAAGTTCAGGGTAATGGCCGTCTTGAACGGCTCCAGTTCCACCAGCTTGTCCGTGATCTGGCTGGAAAACATGCTGCTGGCCAGAATGGCCGCCAGCAAGCCATACTTGATCCATTTCAAGCGCCCATCGAGGCGCGGCTTGATCTTCCACTGCGGCAAGCGCAGCCACTGGCCCAGCTTGCCCGTGAATTCCTGCAGGGCGCCAAACGGACACAGCCAGCCGCAAAACGTGCCGCGGCCCCAAATGAACAGGCTGAGCAGAACGAACGCCCACAGGATCACCGTCATCGGGTCGAACAGGAAGAAGCCCAGGCTGCGCCCCGCCAGCAGCGCCTGGATCAGCCCTGTGATGTTGACGATCGACAATTGCCCCTGGGCGTAATAGCCGATGAAGCCGATGGTAAACAGCAGGAACAGGCGGCGGAACCATGCAAATTGCCGGCCATTACGCACCAGGCGTTTCTGCCAAGCCAAGGCGCCGGCCAGCAGCGCCAGCCCGGCCAGCAAGATCAACAGCTCAGTCTGGCGCCCCTTCCACGTGCCGCGCCAGCCGGCATCGTCGCCTTGCGGCGCCGTATAAAACCCGGCCAGCAGACGGTAGCTGAAATCGACGTTGCGCGCGATGCGTTCCGGATACACGATGCCCTTGCTGCGCGTGATGGGGAGAGAAAATGCCAGCGGGCTGGCCGCATCGAGCCCCGCCTGGCTGATGACACGGAATACGGCAATATTTTCCGTTGGCAATGGTCCCGCTTCCGACAAGCTCAATTCCAAGTCCAGGTCGCGCATGTCGATGGGCAAGCCATCCTGCTTCAGCAACAACCGGTCCGGCACGGTGCCGCGCACGAAATCGTCACCCAGCACGCTGTAGCGCCCGCGCGACATGACGAGGATGGCGTGGTCGCCCTCTTCCAGCCTGTTGCGCAGCTTGTTCCAGCTGCGTTCCGTCAACAGATTGCGTCCTACGCTGGGCACGGAGACATAGGCCAGATACAGGTCGATGAACAGGCCGTCCGGCGCGCGCGTCGCTTCCGCATCGAGTCCGGCTCCGGGACTGCCGGCAAACAGGCTCTCCACATCCTTGTTGCTCAGGCGCACATGCTGGATCAAGCCTTGCTCAAGCATCTTTGCCACGCTGAGTTTCTCGAACACGTCCATGCGGATGCGGGCGATCTGGTCCGGATCGCGCCCCTGCGCAAAGCCGAGTTTCTTGCGCGACACTTTCAAGGCGGACGCCAGCACGCTCTGGTTGATGATGCGCACGGAAGCCGTGGCCTTCGACACGCCGTCGATATCGGCGTGCGTGGCATCGGCGGCGCGCTTCTTCCTGGCATCGATGGCGATATTCTGTTTCAACGACAGGCCCTGGTACTGTTTGACGAACTGGAACAGCGGCGCTTCACCTAGGCCATCGAGAAACACGGGTTCGTGCTGCGACAGCACGGCCACGTCCAGAAAACTACCCTGAGGATTGATGGCGATCAATAAATTGACGGGAACGCCGGAAAAGCCGGGAATCGGCGCCAGGTCCACCGACTCGAAGACATAGCCGACCAGTTCCGTTGCCGTGGCGTTTTGCTTGAACAGGGGCCAGACGGGCAAGTCGGCTTCCTTGTCGCCGACGACGAGCGGTGCAGGGAAGCGCCGCGCCAGCTCGGCCTTGGTGAGTACGCCGGCCCACGCCTGTCCCAGGATAAACAGGAATAGCCAGCATCCGATGAATAAGCGCATTATCCGCATGCATTGCACTCCGTGCGGCGCCGCAGCTTCCGGCGCCGCATTCATTGGTTAGAAGAAAATAATGCCGCCCAGGGACACGCCATTCATCTTCGCTTCGCCGCCCGTAAAGCCTTTCGAGCGCGTCTGGCCCAGCTCCCCCACGAGGGTGATCGCACTGTTGAGCGAGTAATACGCACCGAGGGTCAGGTTGGCGTTCGACTTCAAACCGCCCGTGCCGGCCGTGTTGTCGTCGTTCTTGCTGATGCCGTAGGACAAGCCCAGCTTCAGCTTGTCCGTCGTTTTATACGTGCCTTGCAGCAGCCAGTTCTTCGACTTGGTATCGCCCTGATCCGCATCGGAGAGAATGCCCAATCCCTTGCCGCCCTGGAAATTGAGCAGCACGCCAGCCGGTCCCATCTGGTACGAGCCGCCCACTTCCACGCCGCGCATGGTCAGGTCATCGACGCCAGGCGTTTTCGACGTGAATTTTTGCGACTTCACGCCGAGCCAGGCTTTCAAGCCCTCCTGCGCATACGTCAACTGCGCCTGCACTTGCGGACTCGACTTCGAAGAATAGGTCGAACCTGCCACGATGGGCGTATCGGAAACGGGGCTGACCAGCGCCACGTCGGCACCAAAACCGCTGGACTTCGGCGTGCTGTACATGATCTGGCCATAGTTGCCCAGATAGGTATAGCCGGCGCCGATATGGCCCAGGGTCACCCGGCCCCGCTGCGTCGCCTGCACGGGCGCGCCCGAGCCCAACAAGGTCATGTCGGACAGGATCGCATTCGCGCCGAAGATGCCATAGTCGCGGCCCAGCTTGAAAGTGCCCATTTCCGCATTGCCGAACGTGAAGAAGGCTTGGCGCACGTCGACCACGCTGTTCTGGCTGATGGCGCTGTCCGTGGCCGTCGAGTTGTAGATGCCGATCAAGGCTTTCACGTCGTACTCGCCCAGGCGCGACGAGGCCGAGGTGATCAAGCCATTCGGCAGCAGGCCGTTGCCGATGGTGGTGCGGTCCTTTTCGCTGCCGCAACCGAGCGCCTGGCCTCCCAGCGCCAGCCCGCCCACGGCATCGCCCGAACACGACACTTGCGTGTAATAGGCGTTGACGATGCCGCCTACCGACACGGTCCAGTCGCCCGCCTTGATATCGACGGCTTGCGCCTGCCCCACTGCTGCGATTGTCATGACACCCACGCTCCCCAGCTTGCTCAATGTGTTCATTGCGTCTCCTCTTTCTTCTCTGTTTTTAGTGTGCACATCAGTGATTGATGTACCTCAAGCTTTGGCAATAAGCGTGCCCAGCACGGCTCACAGGGAGAAAGAGAAATGACGTGTTTGACGTGTGCAGCAGCGGATCAATCGCCCCGCACGGTGTTCCTTTTTTGACCGCCGGCACATTGATCGAACGCCTGCGTAAACAAAAAACTGACGGCCTGGGCCGTCAGCAAAAAGAAAGCACCCGGCGGACAGGGAGACACCCATCCGTGTGGCCCGGGCGCTTCACCCCGTTACTTCGACGCCAGCTTGAAGACCCACACGGAACCGCCCTGTTCCAGGAAGTTGACCTTCTTCGCCACCTCGCCGCCCCACAGGGGCACGGCGCCGCCCCAGCCGGAGACGACGGCCACGTATTGCGTGTCGCCGTCCTGCCAGGTGACGGGCGGCGCCACGACGCCGGAACCCGTCTGGAATTTCCACAGCTCCTTGCCCGTCTTCGCGTCGACGGCTTTCAGGAAGCCTTCCGGCGTGCCGTAGAACACCAGATTACCGGCCGTGCTCATCACGCCGCCCCACAGCGGCGCGTTGTTCTTGATTTCCCAGACGATCTTGCCCGTCTTCGGATCGATGGCGCGCATGGCGCCAATGTAGTCGTCAAACAAGGGCTTGATGGTAAAACCGGCGCCGAGGAAGGCGCCGCCCTTCTTGTAGCTGATCGGCTCGTTCCAGATATCCATGCCCCATTCATTTGCGGGCACGTAGAACAGCTTGGTTTGCGGCGAGTACGCCATCGGCATCTGGTTTTTTGCACCGAGGAAAGCCGGCGCGGCAAACACGGTCGAACCCTTCTTGCCTTCTTCTCCCTTGGTCGGGTCGCCAGGGCGGCCGGCTGCGATATAGTTTGGCCGGCCCGTCTTCAGGTCGATGCTGCTGGCCCAGGTGATTTTCTTGACGAACGGAAAGGCATTCTGCAGCTTGCCGTTGGCCGCATCGATGACGTAGAAGAAACCGTTGCGGTCAGCCTTGCCACCGTAGCGCTTGCCATCCATGTCGAAGGTGACGAACTCGTTGGCGCCGTCGAAATCCCAGGCATCGTTTGGCGTATTCTGATACGCCCACTTGATCTGCCCCGTTTTCACGTCCAGCGCCACGGTGGACGACGAGTACAGGTTGTCGCCGGGACGCAGATGGCTGTTCCACGGCGCCGGGTTGCCGGTGCCAAAGTAAGCGAGCTTGGTCTGCGGATCGTAGGTGCCGCCCATCCACGTCGAGGCGCCGCCCGTTTTCCACAGGTCGCCCGGCCAGGTCTTGTTCACGGTACCGGACACGCCGTTATCGATGGCCTTGCCGTCCTTGTCGTAGCGGTGGCCCATATGGCCCTCCACCGTCGGACGGCTCCACACGAGGTCACCCGTCATCGGGTTGCGCGCCTCGACCCGGCCGACGATGCCGAATTCGCCGCCCGACACGCCCGTCAGCAGCAAACCTTCGGCGATCAGCGGCGCCGCCGTCATCGAGTAACCGGCCGCATAGTCGTCGACCTTTTCCTTCCAGACGATCTTGCCCGTATTCTGGTCCAGCGCCACCAGGTAGGCGTCGAGCGTGCCGAAGATCACCAGGTTGCCGTACAGGGCGGCGCCGCGGTTGACCACGTCGCAGCAGGGCATGATGCCGTCCGGCAAGCGATGCTCATATTTCCACAGCTTGGCGCCCGTTTTCAGGTCGACGGCAAAGATGCGCGAATACGATGCCGTGACGAACATCTTGCCGTTGTGAATCAACGGCTGCGATTCCTGGCCCCGCTGTTTTTCGCCGCCGAACGAGAACGACCAGGCCGGCACCAGCTTGGCCACGGTCTTGTCATTGATCTGCGTCAACGGCGAATAGCGCTGGCCCTGCGTGCCCATGCCGAACGACAGCACGCTGGACGGATTCTTCGCCGTGCTGTCGAGCATGGCGGTGGTGACATTGCCCACATCGGCCGCCTGGGCCAGCGATGCCACACCCAAACCGATGAGTATCCCCATGATTTTTTTCTGCACAATCATCTCCCTCTGTTTTATTAGTATGTGTGTCAAGTCTTGCGGTGCTCATGCGGCTGGGCATGCAACAGCGCACACTCTTCATCGGTGAACAGGCGCGAGCGCGTCAAAAAGCGCTTGCCCGTGCCGTTGTCGAGTGAAAACATGCCGCCATTGCCATCGACCACATCGATAATCAACTGGGTATGCTCCCAGTACTCGAATTGCTCGAGTCCCATGTAGAACGGTGCGCCATTCAAATTGCCGAGATAGATGTCGGTATCGCTGACATCGAACTCGCCCAGCGCGTAGCACATGGGCGCACTGCCATCGCAGCAGCCGCCCGACTGGAAAAACATCAGCGGGCCGTGACGCTGGCGCAACTTGTCCATCATTTCCAGCGCCGCATCGGTGGCGACCACCCTGGCAATTGCTGCACTCATGGCATCCCTTTCTGCGCGCCGCGCCTGGACTACGGGCGCGGCGCCTGTTGCCGGTTTAGAAGAAGCCCAGCGCTTTCGGGCTATAGCTCACCAGCAAGTTCTTCGTTTGCTGGTAGTGGTCGAGCATCATCTTGTGGTTTTCGCGGCCGATACCCGATTGCTTGTAGCCGCCGAACGCGGCGTGGGCTGGATACAGGTGATAGCAATTGGTCCACACGCGGCCCGCCTGGATGGCGCGGCCCATGCGGAAGGCGCGCGAACCGTCACGCGTCCACAAGCCGGCGCCCAGGCCGTACAAGGTATCGTTGGCAATCGCCAGCGCTTCAGCTTCATCCTTGAAGGTGGTCACGGACACGACCGGTCCAAAAATTTCTTCCTGGAAGATGCGCATCTTGTTGTGCCCCTTGAACACGGTCGGACGCACGTAATAGCCGCCTTCCAGGTCGCCCGCCTGCGTGTTGCGCTCGCCGCCAGCCAGCACTTCGGCGCCTTCCTGGCGGCCGATGTCGAGGTAGGACAGGATTTTTTCCAGCTGCTCCTGCGACGCTTGGGCGCCGATCATGGTGGACGAGTCGAGCGGATTGCCCTGCTTGATGGCGGCCACGCGCTTCAGGGCCCGTTCGATGAATTTCTCGTAGATCGATTCCTGGATCAGCACGCGCGATGGGCAGGTGCACACCTCGCCTTGATTCAGCGCAAACATGGCAAAGCCTTCCAGGCACTTGTCGAAATACTCGTCGTCCGCATCCATCACGTCTTCAAAGAAGATGTTCGGCGATTTGCCGCCCAGCTCCAGGGTGACGGGAATCAGGTTTTGCGCCGCGTAGCCCATGATCAGGCGGCCCGTGCCCGTTTCGCCCGTGAAGGCAATCTTGGCGATGCGCTTGCTCGAGGCCAGCGGCTTGCCCGCTTCCAGGCCGAAACCGTTGATGATGTTCAACACGCCCGGTGGCAGCAGGTCGCCGATCAGCTCGATCAACACCATGATGGAAGCGGGGGTTTGCTCTGCCGGTTTCAGGACGACGCAATTGCCGGCGGCCAGGGCTGGCGCCAGTTTCCACACGGCCATCAGAATCGGGAAATTCCACGGAATGATCTGGCCCACGACGCCCAGCGGCTCGTGGTAGTGGTAGGCATAGGTTTCCGCATCGATTTGCGCGACGGAACCTTCCTGCGCGCGGATGCAACCGGCGAAGTAACGGAAATGGTCGATGGCCAGCGGAATGTCCGCGTTCATCGTTTCGCGGATCGGCTTGCCGTTATCGATCGTTTCCGCCGTCGCGATCAAGCTCAGGTTCTGTTCGATGCGGTCGGCGATGCGGTTCAGGATGTTGGCGCGCTCGGCGGGCGAAGTCTTGCCCCAGGCCTCCTTGGCGGCATGCGCGGCATCCAGCGCCAGCTCGACGTCTTCCGTCGTGGAACGGGCGATTTCGCAAAACGGCAAGCCCGTGATCGGCGTAATGTTAGGAAAGTATTCACCTTTTACTGGTGCAACGAATTTGCCGCCGATGTAATTGTCATAGCGTTGTTTGAAGGGATTGGCTACGCCCAGTTTGCTGATGTCTGCGAGATTCATGTCGTCCTCTATCGGGTTAATTAGAATGGAATTACTTAATTAAAATCAAACGTCCTGGTACAGATGGGGTGAGTACACGCAGTCTTCCGCAAATGCCGTGCCAGCTCGCCATCCCACTACAAACTTAGCCGCTTTTGCCCTTGTTGCAAGGGCGCGGCCTCAATACCGGTGCGCTTTTCGGCGCATGCCCGGGCTTGAGCCGCGGGAGCGGGCCTGTTTGCGTTTTGAACAAAGTGAAGGCATCCTGTTCCAATCCGGGCCAGCCCTGCTGCTGCGGCCCGTCGCCGCTGCACAATGGAACAGGTGTACCAGACTGGAACACCTGTTCCTGTAACGCTACCGAATCACCACGCCCCATGGCAATTCGCCGACGGCAATATCGGCCACCTTGCGCGCGCTGGCCGTATCGATGACGGAGACGCTGTTCGAGCGGCCATTGGCCACGTACAGCTTGGCCCCGTCGGGCGTGATGGCCATGTTCCATGGGCGCTTGCCGACGGGAATGGTGGCCGTCACCTGCTTGCTGGCCGTATCGATCACCATCACCGTGCCGTCCGTGCCATTCGATACATACACTTGCTTGCCACCGGGATGGACGACGATGCCATTCGCATTCTTACCTGCTGGAATGGTGGCGATGGCCTTGCGCGCCGTCATATCGATCACGTAGACAGCATTGACCAGTTCGCACGCCACGTAGGCAAGGCCCGAATCCGGACTGAAACCGATGCCGCGCGGACGCAAGCCCACGGCGATGGACGCGACCTGGCGGCGTTGCGCCACATCAATGACATCGACTTGCTCGGCCTCTTCCGCACTGACCAGCAGCCAGCGCCCATCGGGGCTGAAGACGGCATGTTCCGGGTTGCGTCCCTGCACCTTGATATCGGCAAGCACGACGCCCGTCTGGCCATCAAGCAAGGCCACGCTATTGTTTTCCTCGACGGCCACGGCCACGTAACGACCGTCGTGCGAGGCGCTCACGCCTTCGGGCGACTTGCCCAGCGCCACCATGCGGACTGGTGCGCCAGCTTCGTTATCGATCAGCAGCAAGGCGCTGCTGGCCGCATCGGTGACAAACAATTGCCGCCCGGTGGGGTCGGCGGCGATGCCGCGCGGACGCTTGCCTGTGGCGATCTGGCGCACGACCTGGTCGGTCGCCGTGTCGATCACGCTCACGGTGCCCGATTTTTCATTGGGGACATAGGCAAAAGGAGCGGCCTGGAGGGCGGTGCTGGCAAGCGCCGGCAGCAGCCAGCACACCTGGCGCAAGCGCGGGAAGAAGTTGGGCATAATCACCTTTTCAATGGCAAAACACAGGAAAAGCGCGCGGTAGCGGCGCATCTGATAATTGCTGCATGCAAACGCCGTGCCACTGACACGCGTATAATTTCCGCCCACCAATGGAGACATGGCAGGCATATTGCTTGATACAACTATGCAGACCTGCGCCGCTCACGCGCTCAAGCAGGCTTTTATTCACATTGGAGAATCCGCATGCAGCATCGTTTCCGCCTGAACACCATCGCCAGCCTGTTTGTCGCCGGCAGCGCCACCCTGGCCCCCCACGTCTTTGCCGCCGAGCCCGCTGACTTGGCCGCCGGGCAACTCATGGATACGGTGGTCATCAGCGGCAGCCGCATCGCCCACCCCAGCCAGGAAGTGCCCGCGTCCATCGACGTCGTCGACAGCACCCGCATCCAGGACGGCCAAATCCGCGTCAATGCCTCGGAAGCGCTGGCCGCCGTGCCGGGTCTGGTCGTACAAAACCGCCAAAACTACGCACAAGACTTGCAAATCTCGTCGCGCGGCTTCGGCGCCCGCTCGGCCTTCGGCGTGCGCGGCGTCAAGCTGATCAGCGATGGCATTCCCGCCAGCATGCCCGACGGGCAAGGCCAGGCTGCCACCTTCAACCTCGATACGGCCGAGCGCATCGAAGTGCTGCGCGGGCCGTTTTCTGCCATCTACGGCAACCATTCAGGCGGCGTGATCCAGCTGTTTTCCAAGGATGGGCAAAATCCCCCGTCCGTCGAACTGAACGTGACGGGCGGCAGCTTCGGCACCAGCAAGGTGGACCTGTCGGCGCAGGGCCAGGCAGGCGGCATCGGCTACGTGCTCGACGGTTCGCGCTTCCGCACGGACGGCTTCCGCGACCACAGCGCCGCCACGCGCGAACAGGCGTTCGGCAAGATCACGGTCAAGCCGAATGCGGACAGCAAGCTGACCATCGTCGCCAACAGCCTGCACCAGGGCAACACGCAAGATCCTCTGGGTGCCACCTGGGCCACGTTTTCCCGCGATCCGCGCGGCGGCGAAATCGATGCGACGGACACGCAAAACCCGAAACGCACCCTGGCCGAACGCTACAACACGCGCAAGAGCATCGACCACCAGCAAATCGGCGCCACCTATGAACAATCGTTTGGCGAAAACCGCCTGCACGTGACGGCCTACGGCGGCAACCGCGACGTGATCCAGTACCAGGCTTTTACCAAGGGTTTCCAGGCGCCAGCCAGCCATTCGGGCGGCGTGGTCGACTTCCAGCGTGAGTTCTACGGCATCGACACCAACTGGCTGCACGTGAACCAGCTGGCAGGCGGCAAGCTGAGCACCACCATCGGCATCGACTATGGCCGCTCCAGCGATGATCGCACCGGCTATGAGAATTACATCGGCAACACGTTTGGCGTGAAGGGCAAGCTGCGCCGCGACGAGCAGGATGTCGTCTCCAGCCTCGATCCGTATATCCAGACAGAATGGCAGAGCGGGCCATGGCTGCTCAGCGCAGGTGTGCGCTACAGCAAGATGAAAGTGTCGGTCAACGACCGCTTCCTCGGCAATGGCGACGACAGCGGCAGCCTGGAGTTCAGCCACACGACACCGGTGCTGGGCCTGCTGTATAAACTGACGCCCAACGTCAACGTGTACGCCAGCGCCGCGCGCGGTTTCGAAGCACCCACCCTGAACGAACTGTTTTACTCGGGCACGGGCGGCGGCTTCAATTACCAGCTGAAACCGGCCACCAGCACCAACCTGGAAGCGGGTATCAAGGCCAGGATCGCGAACAACACGCATGTGAACGCGGCCGTGTTCCAGATCAAGGCCAACGATGAACTGGTGGTCGACAGTTCCAGCGGCGGGCGCACCAGCTACCGCAATGCGGGCAAGACCTTACGCCAAGGCATGGAAGTGTCGCTGGACTCCAGCTTGCCGTACGGTTTCACGACAAAAGTGGCGCTGACCAGCCTGCACGCCGTGTATGACCGGGCGTTCGGCAGCGTACGCGAAGGCAGCCGCTTGCCGGGCGTGCCCAGCGCTAACCTGTTCGCGGAACTGGCCTGGAAAGACACGCTCGACCGTTTCGGCGCGGCAGTGGAAAGCGTGGCCAGCAACCAGGTCTACGCGGAAGACAGCAACAGCGAAAAACCGGCGCCCGGCTACACGGTGTTCAATGCGCGCTTCAACGCCAAACAAAACGTAGGGAATTGGCGCTTCAAGGAGTTTGCCCGCCTGAACAATCTTTTCGACAAGACCTACGTGGGCTCCGTCATCGTCGGCGACAGCAACAAGCGCTACTATGAAGCGGCGCCGGGGCGCAACTGGTTGTTAGGCGTCAGCGCCATGTATTCCTTCTAATTAAAAAGCCCGCGCATCGGAAGATGCGCGGGCTTTTCAACGAGAGCAAGCTAAATCAGGGCCGCGCTTCCTTCACGCCATGCTTCTCAAAGATGGCTTTCAATTCACCGCTGGCCGCCATCTCGTTCATGGCCGCCTGCAGTAACTTGGCCACGTCGAGCTGTTGCTTGCTGACGGCCAGGCCCACGGCCCAGCCGGCACGCGGCAAGCGGGCGAACGCCACTTCGCTCAAGGGGAAAGCGGGATCGCTTTTGAGCACCGACTCGATTTCCGAACGGTTGGCCAGCACGGCGTCGAGCTTGCCTGCTTGCAATTGCTGCAAGGCTTCGGCGGCGGTATCGAAGATGCACACATCGTCGCGGTACTTGCCATTGTCTTCCCCGAGCATCAGCATGGCCGCGATCGACACCTTTTCCACGCCGATGCGCTTGCCAGCCAGCGAGGCGACACCATCGAATTGCGGCACGGCTTGCGCGCTGCGCGCCAAGCGCACGGTTTCCACGTAGTACGGCGCGAAGATCTCGACCTTGTCGTTATCCGCCATCAACTTCTTGTCGACCGGCACGTGCAGCATCACGTCGGCAGGGCCATAGCCGAGGTAATGCCCCTTCCACACCATATTGCGCAAATCGTCGTTGAGGTTTTCGCCGGCGGGAAATGGCAGCAAGCTCAGTTTCAAACCCAGCTTTTTCGCCAGCGCTTCGGCAATGTCGATATCGATACCCACGCCCTTGTCGGAAAACGGCGCGAACTCGTTATAGACAGCCACTTTCAGGCTGCCCGACTGCTGTACTTTCTGCCAGTCGGCACGCGCCGGCGCGGCGGCGCACAGCGCCAGGCAGGCGAGCGACAGCATTGCGCGCGTGCCCCGGAGTTGAAATGAACGCATGGGACTCCTTCGTTATCAGTTCGACCTAATTAGACTCGCGGCGGGTTTCCAGGTAGGTCTTGATGGCCCACATCGCTTCCTGGTTGAATACGCCCTCGAACGGCGGCATGTACACGGCGCCATTACGCACTTTACCGTGACGGATGGTCGCCAGGAAATAATTATCCGTTTCCTTGTAGCACGCCTGTTTCTTTGTCTCATTCTTGATACCGAAGCAATCACGGTCCAGCTGGCGCAAGTCCGGCGCGATGCCGCCCGAAATGGCTTCGATGCCGTGGCAGCGCGCGCAATTCTGGTTATAGGCCGAGGTGCCCACCGTCAGGGCCAGCTTGTTGCCGCGATACGGGTTTTGCTCGAGCCACTTGTCGCCCACCTTGGGCAAGCCCGTGGTGTCGACGCCTTGCGGCGTGACATTGCCGTGCGCATAGGCATGCGGCAAGGTCAGCAGGGAGGTGAGGGCAACGGCGCCGGCGGCGGCCACGCCGAGCAGGGTACGGATGGAATAGGTCATGCTGGTCTCCTTGGTTTTTTTAGTGAATATCTCAAGAAGAGCAAATGCCATGCCATGCGTATATGCCCCACATCGGGCCGCCCATGTATCAATTTGGAACAGCTGCAACAGCGATTGTGTCACCGCGCGCGTCAGGCGGCGGCCACCGTGCAGATGCTGCCCCGCGCCTGCTGCTCGAAAGTGATACGCACGGGCAAGAAGCGGGCAATCACGTCCGCATTCGTCAACGCATGCTGCGACACCTTGTTGCAACTGAAGCTACCGCCGCCGGCCAGCGCCATCGGCAGCAAGAGCTGGTCCGCCAGGTGCTCGCCCACGGCCGCGTCCGTCTTGAGATAGGCGCGCACCTCGTTCAACAGGCGCTTGGCCACGGATTCGGCCAGCAAGTGCTTTTCGCCGAACGACGTAAATACTTCCGTGACGTGCTCATGTTCCAATGTCAGCAACAGGACGTTGCCCGGTCCCTGCTCCGCCGGCAAGCCGACGAGGCGCAGCTGCTTGCCGCTCCAGCCCATGCCGTCGGCTACACGCTCGAGCTCGCGCTGCGCCACGTTCACATGCACGCCCGCCACCACGCTTTCCGCATACCCGGCCTTCCGCTCGCCGCGCTGCAGCAGTGAAATAGGCCGCAAACGCTGGCACGGTTGCACGGTGGCCAGCACCTCGCCACCACCTGCGGGATGAAAGCCATAGCGCTGCTGCGTAATCTCCACCTCGGCGCCCATCTGTTCCAGGATGCGGCCATACGCGCGCTGCAAAAAATGCACGGGCGGCGCCATGGCATTGTGCGTGCCGCCGCTGATGCGCACGGTAGACGGCCCATCCGCATGCAGCAGAGCCGGCAGCAAGGTTTGCAACACCAGGGTGCAGCTGCCGGCGCTGCCGATGGCAAAGCGGTAATCGCCGCCGCGTATGGGGCCAGGCACGAATTCCAGGCTCGACGCGCGCAGCGCCACCGGCGTCGTGCGCGCCCCGCAAATGGCGGTCGCTGCCTGCACGCCCAGCAAATGCTGGCGCAGCAAGCCGGGCTTTTCCCGCCCCGCGCGAATATTCGTCAGCCGGAACGGCTGTCCCGTGATCATGGACAGGCTCAGCGCCGAGCGCAAAATCTGTCCGCCGCCTTCACCTTGCGCTCCATCAATTTCGATCATCTGTACTTTCTTTCTATCAACCTTTGACGCAAACGACCTGCTTCAGGATATGCACGACGTCGACCAGCTCGCGCTGTGCCAGCATCACCGCATCGATATCCTTGTAGGCCATTGGAATTTCATCAATCACGTTTTCATCCTTGCGGCATTCCACGCCTTGCGTGGCGCGGATCTGGTCGTCCAGGTTGAAGCGCCGCTTCGCTTCCGTACGGCTCATCGTCCGTCCCGCACCGTGGCTGCAGCTATGGAAACTGTCCGCATTACCCTTGCCGCGCACGATAAAACTCTTCGCGCCCATGGAACCGGGAATGATCCCCAGTTCGCCGGCGCGGGCCGAGACGGCGCCCTTGCGCGTGACCAGTACGTCCTTGCCGAAGTGGTGCTCCTTCTGCACATAGTTATGGTGACAGTTGACGGCTTCCACATGCGTCTGAAACGGCTTATGGATGACGGTGCGCACGGCCGCGATCAGGTTTTGCATCATCACTTCGCGGTTGTTGCGCGCGAAACGCTGGGCCCAGCCCACCGCTTCCACGTAATCGTCGTAATGCCGCGTGCCTTCGGCCAGATAGGCCAGGTCCTGGTCGGGCAGGTTGATGAAGTGGGTACGCATATCCTGCTTGGCCAGTTCGATGAAATGCGTGCCGATGGCATTGCCCACGCCGCGCGAACCGGAATGCAGCATGAACCATACAGAACCCTGTTCATCGAGACAGACTTCGACGAAGTGGTTACCGCTGCCCAAAGTTCCCAGGTGACGATAGTTATTCGTGTTCTTCAGCTTGGGCGTTTTCAGGCAGATGGCGTCGAATTCATCCTTCAGCTGCAGCCACGCGGCATCGACCACCGAGGGCGGCGTCTGCCAGGAACCCTCGTCGCGGCCGCGGTGACCGCGCGTCTTCGGCGACATCCCGTGCGGAATGGCGCGCTCGATGGCGCTGCGCAGCGGCCCCAGGTTATCGGGCAAATCATTTGCCGTCAGCGTGGTTTTCGCCGCCATCATTCCGCAACCGATATCGACGCCCACTGCCGCCGGAATCACGGCACCCAGGGTAGGGATCACGCTGCCGATGGTCGACCCTTTACCCAGGTGGACGTCGGGCATGACGGCGATGTGCTTGTAGATGAACGGTAGGGTCGCCGTGTTGCGCAATTGTTTTTTGGCCGCTTCTTCAACGGGCACGCCACGCGTCCACATTTTCACGGGACGGCTGCCTTCGGTATGCAGAACTTCGTATTCTTCGTTTTTCATCGCTATGCTCTTCTTCTATTGTATAGGGGGTGATGACAAGGATTGGTGAAACATTGCCGACGCATCGGCTCTGGATGTAGTTCCACCGGCATTCATCAGTACGACAACCCGACAACGGGGGACAGGATTTTCTGCCAGGCGCACTGCGTCTGGCAGGCCGGTTTGACGCGGCTGATCGATGTAATCCTGTCGGCATTCGGGGTACTGCGGCGCATGACAAGCCTGGACAGGACGTCTCTTATGTAGTCTTGTCCGCATTCGTGCGCCTTACTTCAACACGCTGGTGCCGCGACATCGAGGGCGGCGATTTCTCCCACCCAGTGGGCCGGGTCCAGCTGACCGGCGGCAAAGGCGGCGATGATCTTGAAGACGTCGTCGGAAAAACCGCCGATATTCAGGATATCCTCGCGCTCCATCGCCTGTGTCGTGGCATGCGGCGAAATATCGATGCACACCAGCTTTGCCTGCGGATTGCGCTGCTTGAAAACCGTCCACTGTCCCATCGTCGCCGTGGCGCCGCTGCGCTTCGCGTCGATCCACGATTCGTTATCGGACACATAGATCACCAGGTCGGCCAGCTCCTTCCTGCTGTTCATGCGCAGCAGGGGTGCGCTGCAATTGGTGCCGCCACCGCCGATGGCCGCCAGCCTGGCCGCATTCGCCATTACGCTGTCATCGGTGCCAAGTGCGCACTGCACCACGTTGTGCTCGAACGGCAGCACCATGGCGTCCGGATTCTTGCGCAGCATGGCTGCCGCCACCAGAGCCGCCACGTCGATGCAACGCACGTTCGAGGTGGCGCTGCCGCGAAAACCGCTGACGGGCGAGGCCATCGAGCCGGAAACGTCAGGACACACCACCACCTTGCCCACGATCCGCGGCACGTTCGCCAGCGATATTTCCAGCGCCTGCTCCAGCGCTGCGTGCACGATGCGCGGTACCTTGTCGCCGGCGGTCATGTACGCCGACATCAGCTGATAGGGAAAGACCCGCGCCCGGCCAATCGCTTCGGGATCGCGCAGCTTGGCGGCGATCAGTTCCGGCATGCCATCGATCGCGTACACGCCATGGCGGGCAAAGGTATTCAGATTCATGCGCACCATCTGCCAGCCGCCCTGGCGGGCGATCTGCGCCCAGCTTTCCGCGTTCAGGGGCAACGCCGTCAGCATCTGGAACGGCACTGCCGGTATCGGCTGCGAAGGATCGGCCTTGTATGCCTCGAACGCGGCCAGCGCCGGCGGCAAGGCATCGCGTGTATATTCCTTGCCGATCAGCCAGGCAAAGAATGCCTCCCGCCACGCTGCCTGCGGTTTCGGATGCACCATTTTCACCACGTCGGCCAGCGACGGCGCATTGCCCACGGCAGCGGCCAGCAAGGCCTGCTCGGATGCGTTGTTCAACCATGCCTGTACCAGCTTTTTCGGACGCGATCCCAGCGACTTGCGGCCCACGGCGCCCGAACGCATGATCTGCACGAAGTTGCGCAGCATCTTGCCGTTGTTAATCACGCGCTGGAAGGCCTGCGTAAATTCTGCAGCACCCTGCCCCGCCAGCACGGCCACCAGCAAGGCCGGCATGTCTTTCATGTAGCCCCGTTCGCGGCAGTACACGGCCGTTTGTGCGATGAAGGCTGGTTCGACCGCCTTGCACAGTTCCAGTACCATCGCCAGCTGCGCTTCGGCGCTGGCATAGAACGTCGTGTTCAGGCAACCGGTGGCAGCATATTGCGCCAACTGATGCCGTGGCGTCAGTGCATACGCTGGCGCGCCTTCGGCATTGCGTGCCAGTGCCGAAGGCAAGGTCGCGCTCTGTTGTGCGCTCTGGAATAGCTGGACGTTGGCCATTTTTCGTTCCTCTCTGCTCTCTACGTTTATCTCGTTGGTATCTCCTCTATTGCAAGCGCTGTGCCAGCTCTAATAATTTTTCCAAAAACAAATGTAAGCCATTGATTTTTTGGAATAATATTCTCATGCATGCTTTGCCTTGAAACTATCCCCTCGATTACGATTTCGAATACAATTATCTTTTCAGATAAATTTTTATCCAAGATATGCAAGCAAAACGCACCGTCGTCATCGGCTTTCTCGGCACGCAACTCGACAATGGCAGAGGAGCGGCACGCTGGGAAAAGTGGCGCCCTAGCGTCGCGCTGACCCAGCATGAAGACAAGATCATCGACCGTTTCGAACTGCTGTACGCCGGCGAGCAGTTTGCCAGCCTGGTGCGCCAGGTGTCGCAGGATATCGCCAGCGTCTCGCCTGAAACCAGGCTGGTCGCCCATGAACTGCCCATCAGCGATGCCTGGGATTTTGAAGACGTATACGGCGCGCTCTACGATTTCGCCAACAGCTACGCCTTCGATCCGGACAAGGAGGAGTACTGGATCCACATCACCACCGGCAGCCACGTGGCGCAAATTTGCATGTTCCTGATGACGGAAGCCCGCTATTTCCCGGGCCGCCTGGTGCAAACGTCGCCACCGAAGCGGCAGGCCGCCGGCAATCCGGGCAGCTACGCGCTGATCGACCTCGATCTGTCGCGCTACGACCAGATCGCTCAGCGTTTTACGCGCGAGCAGGCCGAAGGCGTGGCCTTCCTGAAGTCCGGCATCGCCACGCGCAATGCCAAGTTCAATAGCATGATCGAGGAAATCGAACGCGTCGCCATCAAGTCAAAAGCGCCCATGCTGCTGATGGGACCAACCGGCGCCGGCAAGTCCTTCCTTGCGCGCCGCGTGTATGAACTGAAAAAATCGCGCCATCAGATCGACGGCAAATTCATCGACCTCAATTGCGCCACCCTGCATGGCGATGGCGCAGCCTCTACCTTGTTCGGTCATATCAAGGGGTCATTTACAGGCGCGGGTTCGGATAGGCCAGGCTTGTTGCGCAGCGCGCACAAGGGCTTGCTGTTTCTCGATGAAATCGGCGAACTGGGACTCGATGAACAGGCGATGCTGCTGAAAGCCATCGAAGAAAAACGCTTCTTTCCTGTTGGTGCGGATACGGAGGTGCAAAGCGACTTCCAGCTGATCGCCGGCACCAACCGCGACCTGGGCAAGGAGGTGGCGGCCGGCCGCTTCCGCGAAGACCTGTATGCGCGCATCAACCTGTGGACGTACGAATTACCGGGTCTGGCGCAGCGAGCCGAGGATATTGAGCCGAACCTGGACTACCTGCTGGCGCAGTACGGTGCGGAGACGGGCGAAAGAGTGCGCTTCAACAAGGAGGCGCGCGAGCGTTTCATGCGCTTTGCCACCCTGTCCACCTCCGCATGGAAGGGGAATTTCCGCGACCTGTCCGCCGCAGTCACGCGCCTTGCCACGCTGTCGGAAGCGGGCCGCATCACGGATAGTGTGGTCGACGAAGAGATCAGGCGCCTGAACCGGATGTGGCAGCATCATAATGGACGAACTGGTCGTCCGGAAGTGGACCTGGCAGAGCTGATGGGAGAGCAGGCGGCAGCGCAACTCGACCTGTTCGATGCGCTGCAGCTGCAGGCAGTCATCCAGGTGTGCCGACAGTCCAACAGCCTGTCCGATGCGGGCCGCAAGCTGTATGCCGTTTCGCGCGAGGCAAAGGCAAAACCGAATGATGCGGACCGGCTCAAGAAATTCTTGGCCCGCTTTGACCTGGAATGGGACAGTATTAGATAACAGAGGCAGCGCGCAGCGCTGCCTTTTTTTCGTCCAGCATTCCCCCAACGGCGAAGTACCGGAGTCAAGCGCAGGTCGACGTAGGTCGACGTAGGTCGATGTCGGTCGGCGCAGGCCGGCGCAGGCCGGCGTAGGTCGGCTTAGCGCAGCGTAAGCCGACAGCACCAGCGGCGTATCCAAGCGCCAGACGTAAAAAAACCCCAACCGGATCACCGGAAGGGGTTTTTTCGTATAACAAGCCTGACGATAACCTACTTTCACACTGGTTGCAGCACTATCATCGGCGCAAAGTTGTTTCACGGTCC
>NZ_JBXAJE010000015.1:0-23168 GCF_058796955.1 Janthinobacterium sp. GW823-FHT03B06 | reverse complement strand
CCACGCGTCCTCCTCGCGCCTTGTCCGCGCTCCTGATGTGCTGCTTGCAAAAGACGCTCCCTACTGGGATAGGCTCTAAAGCATGCGCGGCGGCATCGTGGCAGCATTGCTGCAGCGGTGCCGCCGCCCGCTTGCGGGTATGATCATGGATTCTTCCACGCACCTGTGAATCCGCCATGAACAAGATCAAAACCGGCCTGGTCGGCTACGGCTTTGCCGGCTCCACCTTCCACGCTCCCGTCCTGTCCGCCATCGATGCCCTGGAACTGGCGGCCGTCGCCTCCAGCAAGCCCGAGCTCGTGCACAAGGATTGGCCGCACGCCACCGTGTATGCGGAACCCGCGCAGCTGTTTGCCGATCCGTCCATCGAGCTGGTCGTCATCGCCGCCCCCAACGAGGCGCATTTCAGCCTGGCGCAAGCGGCCCTGCAAGCGGGCAAACACGTGGTGGTCGACAAGCCCTTCACCATTTCCAGCACCGAGGCGCAGAGCCTGATCGCGCTGGCGAAAGAGCGCCAGCTGGTGCTCAGCGTGTATCACAACCGGCGCTGGGATGGCGACTTCCTGACCTTGAAAGCGCTGCTGGCGCAAGGCACGCTGGGGCGCATCGCCAGCGTCGAATCGCACTTCGACCGTTTCCGCCCCGAGATCCGCCAGCGCTGGCGCGAATCCGGCGCGCCGGGCGGCGGCTTGCTGTACGACCTGGGTCCGCACATGCTGGACCAGGCCATGCAGCTGTTCGGCAAGCCGGAAAAACTCTACGCCGATATCGTCCTGCAGCGCGATGGCGCGCAAGCCGTCGACTACATGCACATCGTTTTGTATTACGACCGGCTGCGCGTGGTGCTGCAAGCGGGTTGCCTGGTGAAGGCGCCGACGGCGCGCTTCGCCGTGCATGGCGACAAGGGCAGTTTCGTGAAATTCGGCCTCGATCCGCAGGAAGACGCGCTGAAGGCGGGCGGCAGGCCGGGCCAGCCCGGCTGGGGCGTGGACCCCGTGCGCGGCGCGCTGCACCTGGGCACGCAGCCGGACGGCCATTGCGAACACCTCGAAATGCAGGCGGGCCGCTACCAGGACTTTTACCAGGGCATGGCCGACGCCATCCGCCACGGCGCACCGGCGCCGGTGGCGGCCGAGGATGCGGCAGCGACGATACGCCTGATCGAACTGGCCTTGCAAAGCGCTGCCGAAGGGCGCGTGCTCGCGGTCAGCTGATTCGATGTCAGCTGATCGCGGTCAGTTGATGACGAAGGCCAGCACCACGGCGCCCAGCGCCAGCAGGGCCAGGCCGCAGATGAACAGCAGTTCGCCCCACGATTCGTAGCGCAAGCGCGACTGGCCGGGGCGCAGCGACATGAACGAGAGCACTGCGCTGACGAGAAAGACGATGGCATCGACGGCGAGCAGCTTGTCGATGACCACGCGCATGTCGCCGCGCGGCGCCAGATGCCCGATCGACAGCACCGTCATGCACACGCCGACCATCGTCGCCGACGTGGGCAGGATATGCGCCGACAAGCCCCGCGCCGGCAAGTCCCGTTCGGGCGCCTTGCCGTCACCAGACATCAAGGCCGGCCCTGGTTCGTTCCCGCTGGCCAGACCAGCTCCACGCGCGCGGAACTGCCCGCCTTGATCTGCACCTTGCGCTCCAGCGACTTGCCGGCCAGGGTGGCGCGCAGGCTGTAGCTGCCTGGCGGCAGTTTCGCCAGCAGGAACGGTCCGCTGGCCGTCGTATCGAGCACCGGAGCGCCCTTGGCATCGCGTATTTCCAGCTTCACGTCGGAGGCAAATTCCGCCTTGCCCGCCGCCTGCACGGAAAACACGAGACTCAAGGGCCAATGTCGGCTGGCGCTCTTGATGGCCGTCGACTCATCGAGGCCGATGCCGCCGCTCAGGTATTCCACCGCCCCGCTTTTCTGCACGGGCGGCAGTGCACCGTCGGTTTGCGCCTGCGCCGCACTTCCCAGCAACAGCCCGGCGGCCAGCATCGCCGCCGCCAGGCCCAGGGTACCGCGTCTGTTTGATGCCATCTCACTCTCCTCATGTCGGTTGAATCAAGATAGGAAGCGCAGCTTAAACAGGCCTTAGCCCTACATCAACGCCGGCGCATGGCGTCGGCGATCTTCTGGTCCGTCTTGTACTGGCTCAGCGCATATACGGCCCAGATCGTGGCCGGCAGCCAGCCGATCAAGGTGATTTGCAGGATCAGGCAAATGATGCCGGCGATCGGACGGCCGATCGTGAAAAAGGTCAGCCATGGGAGTAACAGGGCAATCAGCAAGCGCATCGTTCGTTCCTTGAGTATTCCCCTGTGCCGCGGGGACCGGGCCGGCATGCGCCGGCGGTAAATGCAGTCAAGCCGATTATAACGATACCCGGCCGTCAAGCCTGCACGGGTGCCAGCAGTTTCTCCATCCAGGCCAGGATGGCGGCAAAGATCGCTTCGCGGTTCACTTCATTGAAATTCTCGTGATAATTGGCCGGATAAAAATGATAGTCGAGCAAGCCATCGGGCACGCTGCGCAGCAGGCTTTCCGTGGCGCGGCTGTCGGCCAGCTTGTCGTCGCCCGCCACCGCGGCGAACAGGGGGAAGCGCCAGTCCGACAGGCCGCCCGCCAGTTCCTTTTGCGCCGACGTCAGCGCATGGGCAAACCGCACCGACGCCGCACTGGCGCGTATGCCGTCGCGCTCGTCCTGGAAATGGCGCGCGGTGATGGTCTGGTCATGCGTGAGCAGCATGGTCAGGTTACCCAGCGGCACCTTCATCGTGGGGAAGCGCCGCGCCAGCCAGCCAGACAGCATCTGCAGCACCTTCGGCACGGGAATCGCATTCACGTAATACGGCGATGAAATCACAAATCCCTTGATGGCCGGATCGCCCGCAAAGCGGCGCAGCCCCAGGTGGGTGGCGATCAGGCCGCCCATGGAGTGGCCCATGACGAAGATCGGCACGCCCGGATACGCCTGCTTGACCCAGGCGAGGAACAGCTCTTCGTCGTCAAGGAAGGCGTCGAACGAGGGGATGTCCACCTTGCGCTTGCCATCGTGGCCCACCATGTCGAAGCTGACGGTGGCGATGCCGTGCTGGCGGAAGTATAGCGCCGGCGTGACGTAGTCGCCCGCATGCGCCATGCCGCCGTGGATGGCCAGGATCACGGCGCGGGGATGCTCCGGCTGCCAGATGTGGATGGGCCGCTCGACCCGGTCGCTGCACAGCAGGCTGGCCATCTTGTCTTCTGAAAAACGCATCGCTGCTCCTGTCATGCCCTGTCACGCCTTCAGATGATCGATCAACTGGCGCGCATACAGGGGTAATTCACTGAACTGGCGCACGCAGATCGTCAGATTGCGTACCGACCAGGGATCGGATAATTCCAGGCAGCGCAGCGCCATCGTCTGCTGGCAGCGGCTGGCCGCCGCCAGCGGCACCACGCTGATGCCCACGCCGCTGGCCACCATGCGGCACACGGCATCGAAGCTGCGCAGGCGCACGCGCACCTTCAAGGGGCGGCCCAGGCGTGCCGCATGCATGCCCAGATACTGCTGCATCGCGCTGTCGTCGGCCAGGCCGATGAAATCGTGATCCAGCAGCGTGGAGAACGCGACGACGCCATCCTGGCCCAGGGCGCGGTGATGCACGCCGTCGGCCGCGGCGATCACCACCAGCCGGTCGGGGCGGAACAGAAACGTCTGCAAGCCGCGCATGTCGACCGAGTCGGACACGATGCCCATGTCGGCCAGCCCTTCCGAGACGGCCTTGACGATATCGTAACTGAGGCGCTCTTCCAGGTCGATGGTCAGGTTCGGATGGCGGTCGAGAAAAGCGCCTAGCGCCTCGGGCAAAAATTCGCTGAGCGCGGCCGTATTGCACAGCAGGCGCAACTGCCCTTTCAAGCCGCGCGCAAACTCGCCGAGCTCGCCACGCATTTTCTCCATTTGCAGCAAGACGAGGCGCGCGTGATGCAGCAAGGTCTGGCCCACGGGCGTCGGCTCCACGCCGCGCCGGCCCCGCAGCAGCAAGGGCATGCCCAGCATCTCTTCCATGCCGCGCACGCGCGCGCTGCTTGACGCCAGCGCCAGGTGGCTGCGCGCGGCGCCCGCCGTCAGGCTGCCCGCTTCCACCACGTTGACGAACAGCTGCAAATCGACCAGATCAAAGCGCATGACGGCTCTCCTTTTCACCATCTTACCAGCCTTCGTATTTTACCGAGGCTGACTCAAAATAATCCACCTTGGCGAAACCGCCCAGCACGCGCAGAATTCACGCAATTTACTGTGGAACAGAAAAAATGGAGACGTCATTTCTGCTGGCCGTCGGCGCCAGCTTCCTCGTCGCTGGCTTCGTCAAGGGCGTAGTCGGATTGGGCTTGCCGACGGTGGCCATGGGCACGCTCAGCCTCGTCATGCCGCCCGTGCAGGCGGCGGCCCTGTTGATCGTGCCGTCGATGGTGACGAATATCTGGCAACTGGCGGCCGGCCCCGGCCTGCGCGCGCTGCTGCACCGCCTGTGGCCCATGCTGGCGGCCGTCATGGCCGCTACCGTGGCGGGCGGCGCCCTGCTGCCGGCCGACAGCGGCGCCTGGGCCGTCGTCGCGCTGGGCGTGGCGCTGATGCTGTATGCGCTGGCGGGCCTGTTCTCGCTGCAGCTGCGCGTGCCGGCGCGGCACGAAGCCTGGCTGAACCCCGTGGCAGGCGCCGTGACGGGACTGGTGACGGCCGCCACGGGCGTGTTCGTGATCCCCGCCGTGCCGTATCTGCAGGGACTGGGGCTGGCGCGCGATGCGCTGGTGCAGGCGCTGGGCCTGGCCTTTACGGCATCGACCGTGGCGCTGGCGGCCAGCCTGGCCCTGCACGGCGACTTCAGCCTCGGCGCGGCCGGCGCATCCGCGTATGCGCTGCTGCCGGCGCTGGCCGGCATGCTGGCCGGTCAATGGCTGCGCGGGCGCATCGCGCAGCAGATATTCAAGCGCTACTTTTTTATCGGCCTGTTCGCCCTGGGCCTGCATGCGGCGGTCAAACCATGGCTGGCGTGATGCGGATAGACTGGCAAGGGGACAGCGCGCTGTGCGCGTGGATCGACGGCCAGCAGGTGGCCATGCTCGATATCAGCAGGGACGCCGATGAAGTGACGGTGAACATGCTGTTCGTGAAACCGCCGTTCCGCCGGCGCGGCATCGGCGGCGCGCTGCTGCAGCGGCTGCTGCAATGCCATCCGCAAGCTGGCGCCGCCTGCAGCGACCCGCGGCTGCGGGCGCTGCTGGAAAAGACGACTTAAATACCGTAGCGCGTGCGGTACGCGGAAACGGCATCCTTGTATTGGAGCAGTTCCGGATCGGCGCCCGCGCCGTTCAGGTAGCCGAACAAGTCGTCCAGGTTGCCGATCGAGATGACGGGAATGCCGTACTGTTTCGACACTTCCTGCACCGCCGAACTTGGCGACAGTTGGCCGTCCGGGCCCGAACGCTCCATGCGGTCCAGGGCGATCAGCACGGCGCATGGCTCGGCGCCGGCGGCGCGGATCATGTCCACCGATTCGCGCACCGAAGTGCCGGCCGAGATCACATCGTCAATGATGACAACCTTGCCATGCAGCTTGGCGCCGACGATGGTGCCGCCTTCGCCATGGTCCTTGGCTTCCTTGCGGTTGAAGGCGAACGAGGTGTTGCGGCCCTTGCCGGCCAGCGCCACGGCGGTGGCCGACGCCAGGGTGATGCCCTTGTAGGCGGGGCCGAACAGCATGTCGAATTCCACGCCCGAGTCGAGCAGGGTCTGCGCGTAGAACTGCGCCAGTTCGGCCAGGGTGGCGCCGTCATGGAACAGGCCCGCATTGAAGAAGTACGGCGATGATCGCCCGGCCTTGGTGGTGAACTCGCCAAACCGCAAGACTCCCTTGGATACTGAAAACGCGATAAACTGCTGGCGTAAATTATTCACATTAGCCTCATTTTTTAAAAGTGCCTGTATTTTAATCCGCGCGCAGCGGCGAGACAATCGCCATGCCGCGCCCGCCGGCCCCGTCCAGCGCCCTTTTCATTCTCACTCTATGCCAAAAATTATCTCCGCCAACCTGAACGGCATCCGTTCCGCCGCCAAAAAAGGCTTTTTCAACTGGATGGGCACGCAGACGGCCGATTTCATCTGCGTACAGGAATTGAAGGCGCAGCTGCCCGACATGACGCCGGAATTCCTCAACCCGCACGGCTACCATGGCCATTTCCACTATGCCGAGAAAAAGGGCTACTCCGGCACGGGCGTGTACAGCAAGGTGGAGCCGGACGCCGTGCATATCGGTTTCGGCAGCCCCGAATTCGATGCCGAAGGCCGCTACGTGCGCTGTGATTTTGGCAACCTGTCCGTCATTTCCGTGTACTGCCCCTCCGGTTCGTCCGGGCCGGAACGCCAGGAAGCCAAGTTCCGTTTCATGGAACTGTTCCTGCCGCATTTGCTCGAATTGAAGGCGCTGGGACGCGAAGTGGTCATCTGCGGCGACTGGAACATCGCCCACCACGAAATCGACCTGAAGAACTGGAAGGGCAACAAAAAGAATTCCGGCTTCCTGCCGGAAGAGCGTGCGTGGCTGACGCGCGTCTTCGACGAAGTGGGCTTTGTCGACGTGCACCGCGGCCTGGACAAGCGCGAAGACCAGTACACGTGGTGGAGCAACCGCGGACAAGCCTACGCGAAGAACGTGGGCTGGCGCATCGATTACCACGTCGCCACGCCCGGCATCGCAGCCCAGGCGCATACGGTCAGCGTCTACAAGGACGAGCGGTTTTCCGACCATGCACCCTTGATCATCGATTACACGGTCAAGGGCTGATCTGATACGTCCGTGGTGGTGTCGGCTTACGCGCTGCGCGCTAACCCGACCTACGCTGAATCTGCTGTAGGTCGGGTTAGGTCCGCAGGACCGTAATCCGACAGCATTGTTGGCACGTCAGTGATGGTGGCGGATTAAGCATGCCACGCCAGCACGCGCCGGCTTTCGAAATGGCGCGGCTCGCCGCTCAAAGGGTCCGTGAAATCGATGGCCCGCGCCAGCAGCTGCAAGGGCTGCGACATGTCGTCTTCCTTGCACGGCAGGGCCACCGGGTAAAACGCATCGTTGACGATGGGGATGCCCAGCGAGGCCAGGTGCACGCGCAGCTGGTGCTTGCGCCCCGTATGCGGCTGCAGCCGGTACAGATTCACGCCGCCGCGCTCTTCGATCACGTCGATGACGGTTTCCGAGTTCGGCTCGCCCGCTTCCTCGCGCATGAGGAAAAACTGCGCGCCCTCGACCATGCGGCTGTGGTAGGTGAATGGGAAATCGCGTCCCGCCAGCACGGGCGCCAGCGCCTCGTACGTCTTGCGCACTTCGCGGCGCTGGAACAGCGACTGATAGGCGCCCCGGCTGGCGATCTGGCGTGAAAAAATCACCACGCCGGCCGTCTCGCGGTCGAGGCGGTGGATCGGCGTGAGGTCGGCGCTATCGAGCCGTTTCTTCAGGCGCGTCAGCAAGGTCTCCTGCACGAAGCGCCCGCCCGGCGTCATGGGCAGGAAATGCGGCTTGTCGACCACGATCAGATGCTCGTCCTGGAACAGGATCTCTTCCTGGAAGGGAATCGGCGTTTCCCGCTCCAGCTCGCGGTAGTAAAAAATGCGCATGCCGCGCCTGTATGCGCTGCCGGGCGCCAGCACGGCGCCGTCGCCATCGACCACTTCGCCGCGCGCCATGCGGTCCCGCCATTGCGCGGCGCTGATCTGCGGATAGCGCTCGACCAGAAAGGACAGCATGTCCGGCCACTGCCCTTCCGGCAGCCACAGGTAGCTGGCCGCCACGCCGTCGCGCATGGGCAAAGGTGCGGCGGCGTGACGCTTGGTCATCCTAGCGCTGCGCGATGGCGGTGCTGCGGTATGGCGGCAAGGCGTCCACGCTGACGCCCTTGCTGCGCGCGTACAGGGGCAGCACTTGCGCCATGTGGCTGTTCATCTGCGAGATGCGGTCCTTGCCCGACGGGTGCGTCGAGAGGAACTCCGGCGGTGCGCCCTTGCTCACTGCCGCCATTTTCTGCCACAGGATGACACCGGCGCGCGGGTCGAAACCGGCGCGCGCGGCCAGGTCCATGCCGATCAGGTCCGCTTCGCGTTCATCGTCGCGCGAAAACTTCAGCATCACGCCCTGCGCCGCCATATTCGTGGCGGTGCTGGTGATGCTCGGATCGACGCCGAGCCAGGCCGACAGTCCGGCGCCGGCCAGCTTGGCGCCGACGGCGGCCAGGTTGCCCTTGCCTGCCTGCGCCTGCGAGTGTTCGCGCAAGGCGTGCGAGATTTCATGGCCCATGACGATGGCCACTTCGTCGTCGGTCAGATTGAGCTTGGTGATGATGCCACTGTAAAAAGCAATCTGCCCGCCCGGCATGCAAAACGCATTGACCTGGTCGGAATTGAGCAGGTTGACCTGCCAGTTCCAGTCGGCCGCCGCCTCGTTCCAGCGCGTGGCGAACGGGATGATGCGCTGGGCGATGGCGCGCAGGCGTTTCACTTGCGGGTCGCTGTCGGGCACCAGCGCATTTTTTTCCTTCGCCTCGTTGACCAGCTGCGCATATTGCTGCTTCGACTGTGCATTGAAATCGGCACCGCCGGCAAAGATGCGCGACGTCGACAGGGGACGCACCTTGATGCCGTCCTGGACCGTCGCCTGCTGGGCATGGGCGGACAGGGGCGCCAGCGCGGTGGCCGCGCACAGGCTGGCCAGGATGGCGTAACGTTTAAGGGATATTGGTGCCATTGGCAGACCTCCATGGAGCAATTTTAGGCAGCATCATCATGGCCGGAAAGGCCAGGAAGAAGCACACGATGAAAAACGAGAACCAGCCCAGCTCGGCGACCAGAAAGCCCACCGAGGCATTGATCAGGGTGCGCGGCACGGCGCTCAGGCTGGAAAACAAGGCATATTGCGTGGCCGTATAGCGCGGGTCCGTGGTGCGCGACAGGAATGCGACAAAGGCAGCCGCGCCCAGGCCCAGGCTGGCGAAAGCTTCAAAACCGATCACGGCGCTGAGCAGCATGGTATTCGGCCCCACCTGCGCCAGCCAGGCGAAACCCAGAATCGCGATCGCCTGCAGCGCGCCAAACACCCACAGGCCCCGGTTGATGCCCAGCTTGAGCATCCACACGCCGCCCACCACGCCACCGGCCAGGCTGGCCCAGAAACCCGTGGTGTTGGCGGCCAGGCCGATCTGCGTCATGGAAAAACCCAGGTCCAGATAGAACTTCGTCGCCAGCGCCGTGGCCATGCTGTCGCCGATTTTGTAGAGTAATACGAAGGCGAGTATCCACATTGCGTTACGCCAACCATCGCGTGCGATGAACTCCTGGAACGGCAGGATGATCGCTTCGCGCATGGTCTTTGGCGGCGAGCCGTACACGGTCGGCTCCCTGATCAGCAGGGTGCACACGAGACCAGGCAGCATGAAGGCTGCCGTGATCCAGAAGACAGGCTGCCAAGGCATGCGGTCGGCCAGGATCAGCGACAGCGCGCCCGGCACCATGCCCGCCACCTTGTACGCATTGACGATGACGGCCGCGCCCAGGCCCTGCTCGTTGTCGGCAAGGATTTCACGCCGGTAGGCGTCGATGACGATGTCCTGGCTGGCCGACAGAAAGGCCACGCCGCCGGCGGCGGCCGCGATCAGGCCGATCTGCGTGAGCGGATCGAGCATGCCCATGGCGCCGATGGAAAAGAACAGCGCCACTTGCGTGAGCGCCATCCAGCCGCGCCGGCGTCCCAGTCCCAGGATGCGGTAGCGGTCCATCAGGGGCGCCCACAGGAATTTCCAGATGTACGGGAACTGCACCAGCGCGAACAGCCCCAGCGCCTTGACGTTCAAGCCCGACTTGGCCAGCCATGCCTGCAGCAGGTACAGCAGGATGAACAGGGGCAGGCCGGAACTGAAGCCCAGCACCAGCACGGCCAGCATGCGGCCATTGGCATAGGAACGCCAGCCGGGCGCCGGGCTTGTGCTCATCAATGCACCGCTTTTTTACGCAGGCGGAAGACGGCCAGGTCGCCACGCAGGTTCGGCAGCACGGAAACCATCTTGCCTTCGGCCAGGGCTACGCATTCGATCACTTCCAGGCCGCATTCCTCGGCCAGTTCGCGGAAGTCGTTGATGGTGGCGCAGCGCACGTTGGGCGTGTCGTACCATTGGTAGGGCAGCGACTTCGACACGGGCATGCGGCCTTTCAGCAAGGCCACGCGGTGCGGCCAGTAGGCGAAGTTGGGGAACGAGACGATAGCCTCGGCGCCCACGCGCACGATGTCGCGCAGCAGCGGCTCGACCTGCTTCATCATCTGCAAGGACGACAGGCACAGCACCGTATCGAAACTGTTGTCGCCAAAGATGGCCAGGCCCTTTTCCATGTCCTGCTGAATCACGTTCACGCCGCGCAGGGTGCTGGCCAGCACCTTGTCGTCGGCGATCTCGATGCCATAGCCGCTGCACTCCTTGTCGCTTTGCAGATACTGCAGCATCACGCCTTCGCCGCAACCCACGTCCAGCACATGCGCGTTGTTCGGCACCCAATGGGCGATGAAGGCCAGGTCGGGGCGCAGCGCGCTCAATTCGTCAAAAGTCATGCGGTCTCCTTGGCGCCCTGGCGGACGGCGGTGTGCGGTGCAGGAGCGGGCAAGCCCGCCCCGATGTCGTTCCAAACCTGGCCATAATAGGCGCGCACCATGTTCATGTAGCGCGCATCTTCCAGCAGGAAGGCGTCGTGGCCGTGCGGCGCGTCGATTTCGGCATACGTGACCTGGCGGCGGTTGCATACGAGCGCTTCGACGATCTCGCGGCTGCGTTCTGGCGAGAAGCGCCAGTCGGTGGAAAACGAGGCGAGGAAGAACCTGGCCTTGGTACCCGACAGGGCTTTGGCCAGGTCGCCGCCATGCGCGCGCGCCGGATCGAAATAGTCGAGCGCCTTGGTGATCAATAAATACGTGTTCGCGTCGAAGTACTCGGAGAACTTGTCTCCCTGGTAGCGCAGATACGATTCGATCTCGAAGTCGATGCCGAAGCCGAATTTGTAGTCGCCCGTCTGCGCCGCGTCGCGCAGCTTGCGGCCGAATTTCTCGGCCATGTCGTCATTCGACAGATACGTGATGTGGCCCACCATGCGCGCCACGCGCAAGCCGTTCTTCGGCACCACGCCGTGCGCATAGAAGTCGCCGCCATGGTAATCGGGGTCGGACAGGATGGCCTGGCGCGCCACGTCATTGAAGGCGATGTTTTGCGCCGACAGCTTGGCCGTCGAGGCGATCACCACGCAGTGGCGCAGCCGCTCGGGGAACATGATGCTCCACGCCAGCGCCTGCATGCCGCCCAGCGATCCGCCCATCACGGCGGCGAACTGGGTGATGCCCAGTTCATCGGCCAGGCGCGCCTGGGCGCTGACCCAGTCTTCCACCGTCACGACGGGGAAGCTGGCGCCATACGGCTTGCCGGTGGCGGGATTGGTGTGCATGGGGCCCGTCGAGCCGAAGCAGGAGCCGAGGTTGTTGACGCCGATGACGAAGAACTTGTCCGTGTCGAGCGGCTTGCCGGGGCCGACCATATTGTCCCACCAGCCCGTGCTTTTCGGCTCGTCCGCATAGACGCCGGCCACGTGGTGCGAGGCGTTCAGGGCGTGGCAGACCAGCACCGCGTTCGATTTGTCGGCGTTCAGGGTGCCGTAGGTTTCATACATCAACATATAGTCCCGCAGCGATGCGCCGCTTTGCAGCTGCAGGGGTTGCGCAAAATACATGGTTTGCGGCGAAACGATTCCAATGGATGACATGTGTGTCGGTTTATAAAAGGGGGGCGGCCCCACGGGCCATGGTCGATGCAGCACCGCGATGATAGGTGCTGCAACTTTAACATCAGGACACCTCTTGCCGCGCGCGATGTGTCCTGATGCTTAAGGTGACAGTTTACATGAGCTGCAGTTGCTGGACGGCTTCCGCGATCACATTTGGTTCCATCGAACGCATAATTTTGCGCATTTGTGGCGCAATCAGGCCCAGGTCGCTGTTGAGGATCTCTTGCTTGACCGCTAACAGCTGCGCCGGATGCATGGAAAACTCGCGCAAGCCCATGCCCAGCAGCAAGCGCGTGAGCTTCACGTCGCCCGCCATCTCGCCGCACACGGCCACGTCGATGCCCGCCTTGTGGCCGGCCGCGATCGTCATCGAGATCAGCTGCAGCACGGCCGGGTGCAGCGGATTGTACAAATGCGCCACTTCGTAATCGACCCGGTCGATGGCCAGGGTGTACTGGATCAGATCGTTCGTGCCGATCGACAGGAAATCCATGCGCTTGACGAACATGGGCAGGGCCAGCGCGGCGGCCGGAATCTCGATCATGGCGCCCACTTCGACCTCGTCGTCGAACTTGATGCCCTCCTCGCGCAGGCTGGCCTTTGCCTGCGCGATCATGGCCAGCGACTGGTCGATCTCGAACGCATGCGCGAGCATGGGAATCAGGATGCGCACCTTGCCGAAGGCGGAGGCGCGCAGGATGGCCCGCAGCTGCGTCAGGAACAGCTGCGGCTCGGCCAGGCAGTAACGGATGGCGCGCAGGCCCAGGGCGGGATTCAATGCCGTATGGTCGGACTGGTCGAGCGGCTTGTCGGCGCCGATGTCGAGCGTGCGAATGGTGACGACTTTTCCCTTCATCGACTGCACCGTGTTGCGGTAAGCCTCGAACTGCTCGTCCTCGGTGGGAATCTTGTGGGCGCGGCCCATGAACAGGAATTCGGAACGGAACAGCCCCACGCCGCTGGCGCCCGACTCCAGCGCAAACGCGCAATCCTCGGGCAACTCGATATTCGCCAGCAGGGTGACGGGCGTGCCGCATTTGGTGACGGCCGGCGTCTTTTTCAGCTTGCCCAGCTTCTTGCGCGCGCGCTGCATGGCCACCTGGCGCTCGCGGTACTGTTCCAGCACCAGCGCGCTGGGGTTGGCGATGACGACGCCGGCGTCGCCGTCGATGATCAGCCAGTCATCCTGGTCGATCAGCATCGACGCCTGCGACATGCCGACGGCGGCCGGGATGTCGAGGCTGCGCGCGACGATGGCCGTGTGCGAGTTCTGCCCGCCCACGTCGGTAATGAAACCGATGAAGGAGCGGTCGCGGAACTGCAGCATGTCGGCCGGCGAGATGTCGTGCGCGACGACGATCATCTGCGCCATCAATTCGTCTTCGGCCGCGGCCTTGGGCAGCAGCTGCTCCGTGCCCAGCAAGACCTTCAATACGCGTTCGGCCACCTGCTGGATGTCGGCCTTGCGCTCGCGCAGGTACGGGTCTTCGATTTCATCAAACTGCGCCGACAACTCATCGATCTGCGTCAACAGCGCCCATTCGGCGTTGTAATGGCGCTTGCGGATGATGTCGAGCGGCGCTTCGGAAATCATCGGGTCGGAGAGGATCAGCGCATGCACGTCGATGAACGCGCCCAGCTCCGTGGGCGCATCCTTGGGCAGCTCGTTCCACAGGGTCTGCAGTTCCTTGTGGACGGTGGCGATGGCGCTTTGCAGGCGCTGGACTTCGGCTTCGATCTGTTCCTGGGCGACCAGGTAATGTTTGACGTCAAGGGCGGCCGGCGCCAGCAGATGTGCGCGGCCGATGGCGATGCCGCGGGAAACCGGGATGCCGTGGAGCGTGAAAGATGCCATGGGTTGACCTGTCGGAATGCGGCTGCGGCTGCGTTCGGCGGGCATTACTCGCCTTCGCCAAACCTGTCATTAATCAGGGTGGTGAGCGCATCGACACATGCCTGCTCATCATCGCCCTCGGCTTCCAGGGTCACTTTCGCGCCCTTGCCGGCGGCCAGCATCATCACGCCCATGATGGACTTGGCGTTGATGCGGCGCGCGTTGCGGGTCAGCCAGACGTCGCTCTTGAACTTGGCGGCGAGCTGGGTAAATTTGGCGGAGGCGCGTGCGTGCAGTCCCAGCTTGTTGATGATTTCGAGTTCTCTTTGAATCATTTTTGTATGGTCTCTATCCCTGAATGCACTACGCTGATGACAATCTTGGCCTATAAAACCCGCCGCCTTCAGGGCGGCGGCCATGTACTTCCTTACTCGCCCACGCGAATGCGGTTATCGACGCGCACGGCGCCGCTTTGCGCGCCGGCCAGCGCCATCTCCACCACCACGTCGAGCGTGTCGCGGCGATACGTGATGGCGCGCAGCAGCATCGGCAGGCTGATGCCGGCGATGACTTCCACCCTGCCCGCATCGGCCAGCTTGTTGCAGCAGTTCGACGGCGTGCCGCCCTTCACGTCGGTAATCACCAGCACGCCGGAACCGTCGTCGAGGCGGCAGATGGCGTCCGACGCCAGCTTTTGCACTTCCGCCAGGTCCTGGTCGGCGACGACGTCGATGGCTTCAAACCGCTCCGTTGGACCGCGAAACACATGCGCGCAGGCAGCGATGAAAGCCTGTCCCAGCGGTGCATGTGTCATGAGCAAAATCCCTACCATAGTCAATACCCTCTAGCGCTGCTGCGCTTGCGCAACGCCATGCTCGACGGCGTCGACAAACATGGCAGCCACGTCAAAACCCGTCTGCTGCATGATTTCCTGGAAGCAGGTCGGGCTGGTGACATTGACTTCCGTCAGATAGTCGCCGATCACGTCCAATCCTACCAGCATCAGGCCACGCGCGGCCAGGATCGGGCCCAGCTTTTCTGCGATTTCCAGGTCGCGCGCCGTCAATGGTTGCGCCACGCCCGTGCCGCCGGCGGCCAGGTTGCCCCGCACTTCGCCCGCCTGCGGGATGCGCGCCAGCGAAAACGGCACCGGCTTGCCGCCGATGACGAGGATGCGCTTGTCGCCCTTGACGATGTCGGCGATGAAACGCTGCGCCATGATGGTCTGCGCGCCGTTCTCGCTCAAGGTCTCGATGATGGCGCCCAGGTTCAGGCCATCGGCCTTGACGCGGAAGATGCCCGTGCCGCCCATGCCGTCGAGCGGCTTGAAGATGACGTCCTGGTGCTTGGCGTGGAAGGCGCGCAGGCGCGCTTCATCCGACGTCACCAGGGTCGGCGACGTGAATTCGGAAAACTGGGCAATGGCCAGCTTTTCATTGTTGTCGCGGATGGCGGACGGCTTGTTGAAGACGTGCGCGCCCTGCTTTTCCGCCAGTTCCAGCAAATACGTGCCGTACACGTATTCCATGTCGAACGGCGGGTCCTTGCGCTCGATGATGGCGTCCAGGGCCGACAGGCGCACTTCCTCGGTCGAGACGACCTTGTACCAGTCGTGTTCGTCGCCCGTCAGCGCGATGTGTTTTACCCGTGCCGTGACGATGCCCTCTTCCAGCGCCATGTCCTTCTGTTCGAACGCGTACACGGCGTGGCCGCGCTTGGCCGCCTCGCGCATCATGGCGAAGGTGGAATCTTTGTAAGTCTTGAAGCCTGCCAGCGGGTCGGCAAGGAATGCAATTTTCATGGTGCGTCCAATCGGGGAGCCTGGATAAGGAATGCTTGATTCTAGCCGAGATCGCCAGGTGCGGTAGTCACCGCGCCCGGCAAGCTGCAGGGAGCGATCAATACACCTCGGGATTCGGGTCCGTGCGCTCCATTTCCAGCGACGCGGCCAGCAAGGCCAGGCGCGCCACCACGCCATACACATAGAAGCGGTTCGGCGCGGCCGTGCCCGGCTTGGCCTTCAAGTCCGGCACGGCATGCTGCTGGGCAAACGCCAGCGGCACGTACTGCGAGCCTGGGGCGTTCAGATTCTGGTCGACGCCCTTTTCCGCGTGCACGCGGTAGAAACCGCCCACCACATAGCGGTCGATCATGTAGACGACGGGTTCGGCCACGGCATCCTTGATGCTTTCAAACGTGGGCACGCCTTCCTGGATGATGACGTCGGTGACGACCTTGCCATCCTTGACGATGGACATCTTGTCGCGCTGCTTGCGCGACAGGTCGCGCACTTCGCTGGCGTCACGCACCGTCATGATGCCCGTGCCATACGTGCCCGCATCGGGCTTGACGATGACGAAGGGCTTTTCCTTGATGCCGTATTCCTTGTATTTCTTGCGGATCTTGGCCAGCAGCACATCGACGCTGGCGGCCAGCGCGTCTTCGCCCTCGCCTTCCTGGAAATTGACGTCGCTGCACTTGGCGTGGAAGGGATTGAGCATCCACGGGTCGACATCGATCATCTTGCCGAATTTTTTCACCACTTCATCGTAGGCCGTGTAGTGGTTGCTCTTGCGGCGCAAAGCCCAGCCCGCGTGCAAGGGCGGCAGCAAGCTTTGTTCATGAATATTTTGCAAGATATCGGGGATGCCGTCCGACAAGTCGTTATTCAGCAGAATCGTGCACGGGTCGAAATCCTTCAAGCCCAGGCGGCGACCGTTGTTCAGGCGCACGAGGGGCTCGATGACGAGCATGTTGCCATCCGGCAACGCCAAGGGTGTCGGCTGGGTGATCTCGGGCGACCACGAACCGAAGCGCACGTGCAGTCCCGTCTGGCGGAAGATTTGCATCAGGCGCGCCACGTTCTGCAGGTATTGCGGCGTGGTGTTGTGCAATTCCGGCACGATCAGCAGGTTGCGGGCGTCCGGGCAATACTTGTCGATGGCAGCCATGGCGGCCTGCACGGACAGGGGCAGCATTTCCGTGGCCAGGTTATGGAAACCGCCAGGGAACAGATTGGTATCGACGGGCGCCAGTTTGTAGCCGGCGTTACGCAAGTCTACCGAGCAATAGAAGGGCGGCGTGTGTTCTTGCCACTCCATGCGAAACCAGCGCTCAATGGCCGGCGTCGCGGCCAGAATCTTTTTTTCGAGGTCGAGCAGCGGTCCGGTCAGGGCCGTGACGAGATGGGGAACCATAGTTACATCCTTAAATTATGTGCAGTATTCAAAAAAGCACACAGAACTGCCGACTATATTACCGTGTAAGTACCCCAAATCGGGGCAAAACCCTTGTTTTAAAGACCTTTTCCATTCCCACAACGAAAAAAAGGCACCTCAATGAGGCGCCTTTCTGGCCGGACATGCCGCGCCGGGGCGCTGGCATGCCAGATCCTTGTTATTTAACCATGATACGCTTGCTCGCCATGGCTGGTGATGTCGAGGCCTTCGCGCTCTTCTTCTTCCGGTACGCGCAAGCCGATGACGATGTCGACCAGTTTATAGGCGACGACGGAGACGACGGCCGACCACAGGATGGTGGTGCCGACCGCTTGCGCCTGCACCCACACCTGATGACCGATCGAATACGGATCGGCCGACATCTTGTTGGTGACATAGTCGAAGATGCCCTGGCCGCCCAATTGTGGTGCAGCAAACACGCCCGTCAGCAAGGCACCGAGGATACCGCCCACGCCATGCACGCCGAACACGTCGAGCGAATCGTCGGCGCCGATCAGGCGTTTCAGGCCATTCACGCCCCACAGGCAGACGATACCGGCCAGCAGGCCGATGACCAGGCCGCCCATCGGGCCGACAAAGCCGGCCGCCGGGGTGATCGCCACCAGGCCGGCCACGGCGCCGGACGCGCCACCGAGCATGGATGGCTTGCCTTTGCTGATCCACTCGCCAAATACCCACGACAGGGTGGCGGCGGCAGTGGCCAGCAAGGTGTTGACGAAGGCCAGAGCCGCCACGTCGCCCGCTTCCAGCGAGGAACCGGCATTGAAACCGAACCAGCCCACCCACAGCAGCGAGGCGCCGATCATGGTCATCGTCAGCGAGTGCGGCGCCATCGATTCGCGGCCGTAGCCGACGCGCTTGCCGATCATGATCGCGCCCACCAGGCCGGCGACGGCGGCATTGATGTGCACCACGGTGCCGCCGGCGAAGTCCAGCGCGCCTTTTTGCCAGATCCAGCCCGCTTTCAGGGCTTCGCTGGCCGAGGTGGCGGCATTGGTGATCAGGTCAGGACCGGTCCAGAACCACACCATGTGGGCGGCCGGCAGGTAGGCGAACGTGAACCACAGCACGACGAAGGCCAGCACGGCGGCAAACTTGGCGCGCTCGGCAAAGGCGCCGACGATCAGTGCGCAGGTGATGGCGGCAAACGTGCCCTGGAAGGCGACGAAGACGAACTCGGGAATGACGACACCCTTGCTGAAGGTGGCGGCGGCGGCAAACGTGCCCTTGGCCGGATCCCAGATACCGTTCAGGAACAGGCGGTCGAAGCCACCGAAGAAGGCGGTTTTTTCCGTGAAGGCGACCGAGTAACCGTAAATACACCACAGCACGATGACCAGCGCGAACACCATGAACACTTGCATCAGCACCGACAGCATGTTCTTCGAGCGCACCAGGCCGCCGTAGAACAGGGCCAGGCCGGGGATGGTCATCAAGATCACCAGCAAGGTGGAAATCATCATGAAGCTGGTATCGCCCTTGTTGGCGACGGGTGCGGCGGCTGGCGCTGCAGCGGCAGCGGCCGGCGCAGCAGCAGCCGGTGCTGCGGCTTCAGGCACGGGCGTGACGGCGGGAGCGGCGACGGCCGTGGTCGTGGCCGCCTCCGTCTTGGCGGGGGCATCGGCAAAGCTCGGCGCGGCGACGCCAAACGCACACAGACAGGCAAACCCAGCGAGCAATTTTGTTATATTTTTACGCATCAATATTCCCCTTAGAGCGCTTCGTTGCCGGTTTCACCGGTACGGATGCGGATGACTTGTTCCAGGTTGTAGACGAAAATCTTGCCGTCGCCGATTTTACCGGTACGCGCGGCGCCTTCGATCGCTTCGATGGCCTGGTCGACAATGGCGTCATCGACGGCTGCTTCAATCTTGGTTTTTGGCAAAAAATCAACGACATACTCGGCGCCACGGTAGAGTTCCGTATGGCCTTTCTGGCGGCCGAAACCTTTGACTTCGGTGACGGTAATGCCTTGCACATTGATAGCCGACAAGGCTTCGCGTACTTCGTCCAGTTTGAACGGTTTAATGATTGCAGTAATCATTTTCATGGCAGTCTCGCTTAAAAGGTTTTGGATACGGTCAGCACGAGACCGGATTTCGCCAGATTCTTGCCATTCGGTGCCAGCGACGTGATGTTGGCCTTGACGGCGGCCAGAGCCACGGTCACCACGCCGAAATCCTTGGTCACGCCGATCTTGTAATCGTTATAGCTGAGGGAATCGTTGTGCGCGACCTTCTGGCGTCCGGCATGCAGGTTCAGCATGTAGCCATCGTGCACATCGACGTTGGCACCCACATCGAGGTAGCCGCTGTTCTTGCTGTCAGGCACGCCGAACAGATTACTGGTCGAATGCGAGTACTTGATGTAGGCCGGGCCATAGCCGAGCTGGCCGTACAGTTCGAAGGTGTTCGCGTTGGTGCTCAGCCCATTCGAGGGATAGAAGTAGTACAGGCCGCCCACATCGTAGGTGAAATCGTTGCTGATCTCGCCACGTTTGCCGCCGTAGATATCCCATTCCAGGTTGGTATCGCCGCCGCCGTCTTTGATCCATTTGATGCTCGACAGCCAGGTCCCCACGTACAAACCCGTCGGATTGTGGGTATAGTCGGCGCCGCCGCTGATGGCAGGGTCGAGACGGCTTTGCGACACGCCACGGTAGCGGTAGTCGCTGGTCAGCGCCACGTTGTAGCTCACCACGTTATCAGGTACGGCTTCGGCCGCAGCAGGCGCCGCCACTGCATCCTGGGCCATGGCGCTGCCGCACAAGGCGGTCATGGCCAGCGTCAACGCTGCAGCTAAAGTCATGTTCTTGGACAGATTCTTCATGGCGATTCCCTTTTATTGAACTTTTAAAGCGGTTGAGGTTTAAAATCTTGGCTGGAGATCACAAAGCGTTCATACCTTCTTTAGCAGAATACGTGCCAGCTCTCTTGCCACCTTGACAGGTGCGTTTCCGGCCATACATACCGTGCAAGCCGCTGGGCATGCGGAAATACGCTGCTGAAGCGTTGTGGATTTGCCTATTTTCGCACCAGATTAACACCGCTGTGCACCGCAATGGTGCGATGCACATGCCGCACCATAAAAGGACTGAACATGGACATGAATACCTTCTTTAACGACTTGCAAGGCAAGATCCACCAGGCCATCGAGAACTCGCCGGCCAAGGATATCGAGAAAAACGTGAAATCGATGATGACCCAGGGCTTCGCCCGCCTCGATCTCGTCACGCGCGAGGAATTCGATATTCAGGCGCAAGTGCTGGCCAAGACCCGCGCCAAGCTCGACGCACTGGAATTGCGCCTGATCGAACTGGAAACGCGTCTGAACGAGCCCAAGGCCAAGGTGTAAGGTTGTAAGGTGACGCCAGCCAGACCACGTTATTGACGGCCTTGCTGGCATAGCTCAAGCCTGACGGCGTTTCACGCGCTAGACTGAGACTGCCCGCGCCCGCGCCACAGGGGAGTTTGATGAGTCTGGCCGTCCTGAAAAGCCGCGCCCTGGCCGGCATGGAAGCGCCCGAGGTAAGTGTCGAAGTCCACCTTGCCAACGGTTTGCCTTCGTTTACGATAGTCGGCCTGCCGGATACGGAAGTGAAGGAATCGCGCGACCGCGTCCGTGCCGCGCTGCAAAACTGCGGCTTTGAGATGCCGGCGCGGCGCATCACGGCCAACCTGGCGCCGGCAGACTTGCCCAAGGAATCGGGGCGCTTCGACCTGCCTATTGCCTTGGGTATCCTGGCCGCCTCGGGCCAGTTGCCGGGCGACCAATTACATCACTACGAATTCGCGGGCGAACTGTCGCTCTCTGGCCAGTTGCGGCCCATCCGCGGCGCCCTGGCCATGACCTTTGCCATGCAGCGCAGCCCTGCGGGTGCGCCACGCGCCTTCATCCTGCCGCAGGCGAATGCGGACGAGGCGGCGCTCGTCAGCGATGCCTGCATCTATCCCGCCCACAGCCTGCTCGAAGTCTGCGCGCATTTTGCCACGCACGGCAGCCAGACCTCCCTGCAACGCCATCAGCCCATGCTGGCAGCGCACGTCTTTCCGTATCCCGACTTTGCCGATGTGCAAGGGCAGCAGCAGGCGCGGCGGGCGCTGGAAGTGGCGGCCGCGGGCGGCCATAACGTCCTGATGGTCGGGCCGCCGGGCGCGGGCAAGACCATGCTGGCCAGCCGTTTTCCCGGCGTGCTGCCGCCCATGAGCGACGAAGAGGCGCTGGAATCGGCCGCCGTGCATTCGCTGGGCGGCCACTTCAAGGTGGAACACTGGAAACGCCGCCCCTATCGTGCCCCGCACCAGACGGCGTCCGGCGTGGCCCTGGTGGGCGGCGGCAACGTGCCGCGCCCCGGAGAAATCTCGCTCGCGCACTGCGGCGTGCTGTTTCTCGATGAAATCGCCGAATTCCAGCGCCGGGTGCTCGATGTGCTGCGCCAGCCCATGGAATCGGGCGTGATCAACATTTCACGCGCGGCCCGTCAGGCCGAGTTTCCCGCCCGCTTCCAGCTGATCGCCGCCATGAATCCCTGCCCGTGCGGCTATCTGGGCCACGCTTCGGGACGTTGCCGCTGCACGCCGGACGCCGTGCTCCGTTATCACAGCCGCCTGTCCGGCCCGCTGCTCGACCGTATCGACCTGCAGATTGAAGTAGCCGCCATGGCGCCGACGGCGCTGGGCCGGCACGCCGGTGCCGGAGAAAGCACGCAAGCCATCGCCACGCGGGTAGCGGCAGCCTTTGCCCTGCAGCTGGCACGCCAGGGAAAGGCGAATCAGCGCCTGAGCAGCACGGAAATCGAACAGCATTGTCGCCTGGAAGCGCATGGCGAACAGCTGCTGCACGGCGCCATGGCGCGATTGCACTGGTCGGCGCGTACCTACCACCGCGTACTGCGCGTGGCGCGCAGCATCGCGGACCTGGAGGCTAGCCCCGGCATCACACAGCCGCACGTCGCCGAAGCGATCCAGTACCGGCGCGTGCTGCGTGAAATATAAGGCGGCCCGTAAGTGCCACACGTGCACGATTGCGCGCGACTGGCGGCGCTGCTACCATCTGCTGATGAAAAAACCATCACTTGCCCTCTTTCTGGCTACGCTCGCGGCCGCCGGCATCTTGTCGGCCTGCAGTCCGAAGTTCGACTGGCGCGACTACCGCAGCCCCGACGCCCAGTTCACGGCCTTGTTTCCAGGCAAACCGGACGTGCTGACGCGCGAGATCGATCTCGATGGCAAGAAAATCAGCCTGACCATGACGGCCAGCGAGGTCGATGGCAATACCTTCGCCATCGGCAGCGCCGTGCTCGACAGCGCAGAACAGGCGCAAGCGGCCCTGCCCGCCATGCAGACTGCCCTGTTAAAAAATATTAACGGCACCGTGCGCAGCGAAAAATCGGCATCGACGGCCAGCAGCACGGCGGCCGGGACACACCAGCGCAGTTCGCTCAGCATCGAGGCCAAAGGCACGCAGCAAGGCAAGCCGGTCTTGCTGGTCGGCCGTTTTGTGGCGCAGGATAAACGGATTTTCCAGATCATCATCCTCGGTGAAGAAAGCAAGCTGTCGCGTGACACCATCGACACTTTCATGGACTCGGTGAAACTGGATTGAGACTTAACGATCGCTTAAACGGGTGTTTTCACCGCAAGCAAGCTCTTGTAAATGCGTGCGTTGTCCAACAGATGGCCCTATCCGGCTTGCAAATGTGCAATCCGGGCAATCGGACGGCCTGTGCGACATTTCAAGTCGTGATATTGTTTCGACACTAACAACAAGTTTCAGAAAGCGCTTATGTTGATCTCATTCAAATCCAAATCCTCCCCTGAAGTGCTGATGTACCAGGAACATGCCCAGCGCATCCTCGACATCCTGCACAAGAACCCCACACGCGGCGTCATCACGCCAGCCGAAGCGGGCGATGCCCTGGCCCTGCTGGAAAAAGAAGTCGCGGAAAGCAAACTACATCCGGAAAATGACGTCGAACACGATGCGCATACGCCGGAAACGCTGGAAGATGGTGAAACGGGCGCCCATGCGCGCGCGCAAAAAGTGCATTTCTCGCAGCGCGCCTATCCCTTGATGGAGATGCTGCGCTCGGCCAAGGCGGAAAATGAAAGCATCACCTGGGGCATCTAGTCCGATGAATGCTGCAGACGAAAAAAAACCCCGCTGATGCGGGGTTTTTTTATATAACAAGCCTGACGATAACCTACTTTCACACTGGTTGCAGCACTATCATCGGCGCAAAGTTGTTTCACGGTCCTG
>NZ_JBXAJE010000014.1:0-37396 GCF_058796955.1 Janthinobacterium sp. GW823-FHT03B06 | reverse complement strand
TCGCGCTATTGACAAAGCGTTGTGTTTGTCAGCTGCGAAGAAGGAAGAGTATGAAGCGTTTCGGCTAATTCGTCAACATTCTTTTTTACCCTGCTTTACTCGGCATTTGCATGCGTCGTTCAGCGAGGGGGCGAATTATAGCCCTGCGCCGCGCGGGCCGCAAGCGCTAATTTGCGGCTGGGCAAATATTGCTGTGTGATATCGTAGTGCCGACAATCCCCTGCCCCATCACCTTGACTTCCATGCCTATCCCACACATCGTCCCCACCGCCAATCCCGCCCTGGCCAGCGCCCTCGAACACGCCATCAATAGCAAGACCAAGCCGCTGGGCAGTCTCGGCATGCTGGAAACCCTGGCGCGCCAGATCGGCCTGATCCAGCAAAGCACGCAACTGGCATTGCACCAACCCGCCATCATCGTTTTCGCGGCCGACCATGGTGTCGTCGCCGAAGGCATTTCCGCCTATCCGCAAAGCGTGACCTGGCAAATGGTGGAGAACTTCCTCGGCAACGGCGCCGCCATCAATGTCTTTGCCCGCCAGGCCGATTGCGCCCTCTATATAGTAGACGCCGGCGTGAACCACGATTTCGGCCCGCGCGACGGCCTGCTGGACCGCAAGCAAGCTCCCGGCACCCGCAACTTTGCCAATGGACCCGCCATGAGCCAGGAACAATGCCTGGCCGCCATGCAGGCGGGCATGGACCTGGCCGCCACCTTGGACGGCAATGTGCTGGGCTTTGGCGAAATGGGCATCGGCAATACCACGGCGGCTGCCGCACTGATGCACAAGCTGACGCAAACGCCGGTTGCCGACTGCGTCGGTGCCGGCACAGGCCTGTCCAAGGAAGGCATATTGCACAAGCAGCAGGTGATCGAGGCAGCCGTCGCCCATCATGCGGCAATCCATGAGCCGCTCGACGTGCTGGCCACCTTTGGCGGTTTCGAGATCGCCATGATGGCCGGCGCCATGCTCAAGGCAGCCGAACGGCGCATGATTCTGCTGATCGACGGCTTCATCGTCAGCAGCGCCCTGCTGGTGGCGGCCCGTTTGCAGCCAGCCATCCTCGATTACTGCGTGTTTTCGCACTGCTCCGATGAAAACGGCCATCGCCAGTTGCTGGCCAGCCTGGATGCGCGTCCGCTGCTGCATCTCGATTTGCGCCTCGGTGAAGGCACGGGATCGGCGCTGGCCTTGCCGCTGCTGCACGCGGCCGTCAACTTCATGCGCGAGATGGCCACGTTCGCCTCGGCCCAGGTCAGCGAAAAGTCCACGCCAGACTAAGATCATGAGCAACCCCGTTTCCGCCGCAATCCATCAGTGCCGCCTGTTCTTTACCGCGCTGCAGTTCTTCACGCGCCTGCCGATCCCCCGCTGGGTGGGTTTCGAGCCGGCCTGGCTGCAACACGCCTCGCGCTACTTTCCACTGGTCGGCGTGGTGGTGGCGGCCATCAGCGGCGCCGTGTATCTGCTGGCCAGCTGGCTCCTGCCTTCGGCGGTGGCCGTGCTGCTGGCCGTCGCCGCCGGCATCTACCTGACGGGCGCCTTCCATGAAGACGGTTTTGCCGACATGTGCGACGGCTTCGGCGGCGGCCTGACGCGCGAGCGGGTGCTGGAAATCATGAAGGATTCGCGCATCGGCGCCTATGGCGCCATCGGCATCGTCTGCCTGCTGGCCATCAAGTGCGCGGCGCTCGCTTCGCTGCCGCCTGCCTCCGTGGTGGCGACCCTATTCATCGCCCATCCGCTCTCACGCCTGGCCGCCGTCTCGCTGATCTGGCTCATGGACTATGCGCGCGACGAAGGCAAGGCCAAACCGATGGCGCAGGAAATGACGACGGGGGAATTCATCATCGCCGCCGTCTGCGCCCTGCTGCCTGCGATCGCCTGCGGCCTGCTGGGGATAGTTGACTGGGCGGCGCTGGTCTTTGCCATCGTCGCGGCGGCAGCTGCCGCATTCTGGCTGGGCCGCAAATGCCAGCGCCGCCTGCAAGGCTATACGGGCGACTGCCTGGGCGCCGTACAGCAACTGGCGGAAGTGGCAATTTACCTGGCCATTCTCTCCAGCTTCCAGCCTCCCATACGCTTCTACTAATATGCGACTGATTTTAGTGCGCCACCCCGCGCCGCAAGTCACCAGCGGCACCTGCTATGGCCGCAGCGACGTGGCGGTGGCGCCGCATGAAATGGCCGCCGCGCGCGCCAGCCTGCAAGCGACCTTGCCACCCGGTGTGCCGCTCTACGCCAGTCCGCTGCGCCGCTGCGCCAGCCTGGCGACGGCCCTGGCGCAGGATCTGCCCGCGAGCGAATTGCACTTTGATGCCCGGCTGGCCGAAATGGATTTCGGCACATGGGAAATGCAGCCCTGGCACGCGATTGCGCGCGCGGACATCGATGCCTGGGCCGCCGACCTGGCCTGGTATCGCCCCGGCGGCGGCGAGAACGTGCTGGCGATGGCTGCCCGCGTCGATGCGTTTTTAGGCGATCTGTTGCGCGAACAACACGAAACGGCGATCATCATCTGCCATGCGGGCACCATCCGCTTGCTGTCGGCGCTGCAGGCGCAGCTGCCATTGGAGGAAACGGCCCTGCTGGCCGCCCATTCCGCCCACAAAATCGCCTACGGCGCGACGGTCGTCATCGATTTCTGATAGCGAATCGTCCAGCCAGCCATGTCAGTCCACGCCCACTGCACGTATAATGACCGGGTTTTGGTGCCCGCGCTCATGTCCATGAGCGCAGTTAAACGGGAAACACGATGCCGCGCCCGCGGCGAACGTGTGCTGCCCCCGCAACGGTAAGCAAGTGTCGCCCCTCCCAACAGGAGGCGGACGACAAGCTATCTCTGACAACCACTGTGCTTGCAATCATCGAGCATGGGAAGGTGGGATAGCCGTACTTGCCAGCCCGGATACCGGCCAGGACAGGTGGAAGTGCGGGCCTTACAGGGCGCCGCGCCTTCCGTTGAATCTGGCTTGCGGGGACGCGAGCTAGGTGCTTTTTCCGAAGAAAACGATATCATGACTGCTCCTGTATTAGACCGCCGCGTGCCGGCAATGGCGCCGCGCGCCCTGGTTTCCGCCATTTCCCTGTGCTTTATCGCCGCCGCTCCTGCATTCGCGCAAACCGCAAACAAAACGCTGGACCAGATCGTCGTGACGGGTTCCCGCTTCAACAGCGACCCGGCACTGCAGCCGATCGGCGCCACCGTCATCACGGCTGATGAAATCCGTCGTGCTGGCATCAGCGATGTGAACCAGGCTATCCGCAAGATCGGCGGCGTATACGGCCGTCAAAGCCTCACCGGCAGCCCCGACTTTACCCTCGACCTGCGCGGCTTCGGTGCCACCGCCAGCCAGAACACGGTCGTGGTCCTCGATGGCGTGCGCCTGTCGGAAAATGAACTGACCGATCCAATCCTGGCCAGCATCCCCATCGATAGCGTTGAACGCATCGAAATCACGCGCGGCGGCAGCAGCGTCCTGTATGGCGACGGCGCCACGGGCGGCGTGATCAACATCGTCACCAAACGTCCAGGCAAGCAGGCTGGCCGTGGCACCATCTTTGCCGAAGTCGGCCAACTGGGCCAGCGCGAAGTGCGCGGCTCCGTAGCCCAGACCTGGAATAACGTCACTCTCGATGCCGCTGTCGGCAAGCAGGAAACCGACAACTATCGCGACAATAACGAATACAAGCAGACCAATTTCGGCGGCGGCGCGCAATGGCAGGACAAATATGTCCGTGCCGGTGTGCGTATCGACAGTACGCGTCAGGATAGCCGTTTCCCTGGATCGATCACACTGGCCCAGTTTGAAGACAATCCGCGCCAGGCGAAAACACCGAAAGATTTCGGCTCGGTCGACAGCGACCGCTACACAGCCTTCGCCGAAGGCCGCCTGGGCACCATTGATCTGGCAGCAGAACTGTCGCATCGCGAAAAGACAGCCAAGTCCACCTATTTCAGCATCTTCGGCCCTTCCGCATCGGAACGCAAGACCAAGCAAAACCAATTCTCCCCGCGTCTGCGCCACCTGGGCCAGTTCGACGGCATGCTCAATGAAATCGTCGCCGGAGCGGACTTCATCAAGTGGGATCTGGCAGTCGACGCTTCGTACTCCCAAGCCAAGGCAAAGCAGAAATCGCAGGCATTCTATGTGCGCGATGAACTGAAATTCGCCGGCCCGAAAAACTTCCGCGTCGCTGCTGGCGTACGCCACGAAACCTTCGATAAGGACTTTACTGATCCTCTTTCGTTCTCCACAACGGCCTACAACGTCAAGCAGAACTTCAATGCCTGGGACGTGCAAGGCAGCTTCGATGTCATGCCGCAGGTGAATCTGTACGCCAAGGCTGGTCAAAGCTATCGCGTGGCTACCGCCGATGAAAACGGTTCGACACCGGTTGCCAACAAGCCCTTGCAAGGCCAGACCTCGCACGACCTGGAACTGGGTGCGACCTACGACAACAGCATCGTCAAGGTCGACGCACGCGTCTTCCGCCACAAGCTGACCAACGAGATCTACTATGATCCAACGGCAGGCGCCTCCGGCTGGGGTGCCAACACCAATCTGGATCCGACCAAACATCAAGGCTTCGAACTCGATGCCAGCACCAACATCGCCGCTGACTGGCGCGTCAGCGGTCATTACCAGCACGTGAAAGCGACTTTCACCGAAGGCGTCAACTCGGGCAAGGAACTGACACTGATCCCGAAAAACACCCTGTCGGCACGGCTGTCGTGGGTACCGAAAGATGGCCAGAGCGCGGACATCGGCGCGCAATGGGTGGACAGCCAGCGCTATGGCAGCGATTTTGCCAATACCTGCAATGCCAAGGTGCCATCGTTCACGACGTTCGACGCCCGCTATGCACGCAAGTTCGGCGCCTGGGAAGTGGCGGTCAATGCCTTGAATCTGACCGACAAGCAGTACTTCACCAACGCCTACAGCTGCAAAGGCGGCATCTATCCTAGCAATGGCCGTCAGATGAAACTCTCGGCACGCTACGATTTCTAAATCGGCCCGGAGATGATTACAATGGCCCGTACGCGCAATCGCATGCGGGCCATTTTTTGTATACGTCCCACCAACGCATCAGAAGCACTCCAAAGCCACTTGCACCGCACCCGTTTCACCTGAGGCAGTACATGCACCCATTTTCCCGCAACATGCGCCACCGCGCCACCGTGATCCTCACGGTGCTGATCGTGTGCGCGATTGCCAGCCTGATTTTCTCAGGCATGATCGGCTCGATCGCGATTCCGCTCGCCGACCTGCCTTCCGCCCTGTTCCATGTCGTGCAGGGCAGGACCGATACCCTCGCCGCCACCCTGCTCGACCTGCGCCTGGGCCGCGCGCTGACCGCCTTTGTCACCGGCGCGGCGCTGTCGCTGGCGGGCCTGATGATGCAGGCGCTGCTGCGCAATCCCCTGGCCGATCCTTACGTGCTGGGCATTTCCGCCGGCGCTTCCGTCGGCGCGCTGGCCGCGCTGCTGTTCATGTGCGCGCTGTGGGTCGTCGACGCGGCCGCCTTCGCCGGCGCCGTCGGCGTGTCCATGCTGCTGTACTTCTTTGCCCGGCGCGACCTGCGCGGCGGCACGGCGGCCGAAGGCGGCACCTCGCTGTTGCTGCTGACGGGCGTGATCCTGGCCTCGGCCTGCATGGCCATCGTCACCCTGATGCTCTCCATCGCCCCGGAAAGCCGCTTGCGCAGCATGGTGTTCTGGATGATCGGCGACCTGTCCGGCGCGCCAGCGCGGCTGATGCCCTGGCTGGTGTTGGCCGGCGCCATGGTCTTTGCGCTGCGCTGCGCGCGTTCGCTCAACGTCATGGCCCTGCACGCGGAAGCGGCCAGCACCCTGGGCGTGCGCGTGGGCGCCCTGCGCAAGGGCTTGTTTTTCTGTTCCGGCCTGCTCACGGCCAGCGCCGTCACCAGCGCCGGCAGCGTGGGCTTCGTGGGACTTATCGTGCCGCACGCGCTGCGCTTTGCCTGCGGCCCCGATCACCGCCTGCTGATACCGGCCGCCGCTCTGGCCGGCGGCACCTTCCTCGTCCTGGCAGATACCCTGGCGCGCACCGTGCTGGCGCCATTGCAGTTGCCCGTCGGCGTGGTGACGGCCATGATCGGCGCGCCCGTCTTCCTGTACCAGCTCCATCGATTGCGCCGCACATGATCCGCACCTACCAACTGGGCCTGAAGGCGGGCACGCGCTCCCTCGTGGAAAACCTCACCTGGCAGATCAAAGACGGTGAATGCTGGAGTGTCATCGGCCGCAACGGCGCGGGTAAAAGTACTTTGCTGCGCACCCTGGCCGGCTTGCGCGAACCGGATGCCGGCCACGTGACGATACAGGGCCGCGCCCTGATCGACTGGCCACTGGAAGCACTGGCGCGCGAACGGGCCTTCCTCGCGCAGGCGCGGCACGACGCGTTCTCGTACCGCGTCATCGAAACCGTGCTGTCGGCGCGCCACCCGTATCACGACAACCATTACTGGGAAGGCAGCGACGACCAGCGCATCGCCCTGGCGGCGCTGGCCTCGATGGAAGTGGACCACCTGGCCGAACGCGACGTGCGCAGCCTGTCCGGCGGCGAACGCCAGCGCGTGGCGATTGCCGCCATGCTGGCGCAGGACACGCCCCTGCTGCTGCTGGATGAACCGGCCAACGCACTGGACCTGGCGCACCAGGTCAGCGTCATGGGCCTGCTGGCCAGGCTGTGCCGCGAACAAAATAAAACCGTGGTCATGGTCGGCCATGACCTGAACCTGGCGCACAGCGTCTCGACCCATGCGCTGCTGCTGATGGGCGACGGCGGCTGGCTGGCCGGCCCCGTGGCCGAGGTGATGCAGGCCTCCATCCTGGGCGACTACCTGGGCCACCCGATCGAGATCATCGATCACGGCAAACGCAAGATATTCATACCGAAAGAGGATCAGACATGAGCGACAACAAACCTATCGACGTAGAAACAGCCGCAATCAACGAACGCCACCGCGTGCGCATGGAGAGAAAAAAAGCCATCATCGACGCGGCCATCGCCAAGGCCGACAAGGAAATCGGCATCATCATCGTCAATACGGGCAACGGCAAGGGCAAGAGCTCGAGCGGCTTCGGCATGGCCATCCGCGCCATGGGCCACGGCATGAAAGTGGGCGTGGTGCAGTTCATCAAGGGCGCCATGTCGACGGGCGAAGAGAAATTCCTGCGCCGCTTCCCCGATGAAATCAGTTTTCATGCGATGGGCGAAGGCTATACCTGGGAAACGCAGAACCGCGAACGCGACATCGAAAAAGCCGAACTGGCATGGGAGCAGGCGAAAACCTTCCTGGCCGACCCAAGCTACGGCCTGGTGCTGTTCGACGAACTCAATATCGCCCTCAAGTACAACTACCTCGACGTACATAAAGTCATCGCCGACCTGCTGGAACGCCCGGCCATGCAGCACGTGGTCATCACGGGCCGCGGCGCGCCGGACGAATTGATCGCCATCGCCGACACTGTCACCGAAATGGCCGTCGTCAAGCATGCGTACGCGGCCGGCATCGGCGCACAAATCGGCACCGAGTGGTAACAGCGCCATGACGCGCACCCTGGTCTTCGGCGGCGCCCGCTCCGGCAAGAGCGCCTATGCCGAAAAGCTGGCCCGCGAGTCCGGCAAGGAAGTGCTCTACATCGCCACCGCGCAGGCGGGCGATGTAGAGATGGCCACGCGCATCACGCATCACCGTGCCCAGCGCCCGGCCGGGTGGGTGACTATCGAAGAACCGCTGCGCCTGGGCGACGCCATCCTGCGGGAAGCACTGCCCGGCAGGCTGCTGCTGGTCGACTGCCTGACACTGTGGCTGACGAATCTGATGTTTTCCGGCGGCGCGACGTATCCGGACGTGGGCGACCTGGCCCTGCCCGAACTGTTCCACAGCGAGCGCGCGCACCTGCTGTACGCGCTGGCCGAAATCGAAGACACCGGCTGCGACCTCGTGCTCGTCTCGAACGAAGTGGGCATGGGCATCGTCCCCTACGGCGCCATCTCGCGCTGCTTCACCGATGAAGCGGGCCGCTTGAACCAGGCCGTGGCCGCCGTGTGCGACAAGGCTGTCTTTGTCGCCGCCGGCTTGCCCCTGTACCTGAAAGGCGGCCCATGCTGAGCGGCCTGTCGCTGCCCATGCTGGCCGCCTTGATGGCGGCCAGCGTGCTGCTCGACATGCTGCTGGGAGAAACGCGCCGCTGGCATCCGCTGGTGGGTTTTGGCCGCCTCGCCAGCGCGCTCGAACGCCTGCTGAACCGGGGCCGTGGGCGTTTCCTGCGCGGCGCGCTGGCCTGGTCGCTGGCCGTGCTGCCAATCAGCTATGCCGCCTGGTGGCTGTGCGGCCTGGCCGGGGCGGCCTTGCACGTCTTCCTGCTGTATCTGTGCCTGGGCCTGCGCAGCCTGCGCGACCACAATCAACCGATTGCCGACGCCCTGGCCATCGATGACCTGGACAACGCGCGCTTGCTGACGGCGCGCATCGTCAGCCGCGACACGGCCAATGCCGATGCGGCCAGCCTGGCCAAGGCCAGCACGGAATCCCTGCTGGAAAACGGCAACGACGCCGTCTTCGGCACCCTGTTCTGGTTTGCCGTGGCGGGCGGCCCCGGCGCCGTGCTTTTCAGGTTGGCCAATACCCTCGACGCCATGTGGGGCTACCGCAATGCGCGCTACGACTGGTTCGGCTGCTGCGGCGCGCGCATCGACGACATCCTCAATTACCTGCCGGCGCGCCTGACGGCCTTGTCCTATGTCTTGCTGGGCAAGAGCATGGCGGACAAAAAAAACGCATGGCACTGCTGGCGCACGCAGGCGCCCAATTGGGGCAGCCCGAATGCGGGGCCCGTGATGGCCAGCGGCGCCGGCGCCCTGGGCCTGGCCCTGGGCGGCGACGCCATCTATGACGGCGAACTGGAACGCCGCCCGCCTTTGGGCGCCGGCCGTCCCGCGGAAGCGCGCGACATCGACCGCGCCTGGCGCCTGGTCGCCGAAACGGCTGTCTTGTGGCTGATCTGGGTGGCGCTGCTGGCGGGCCTGTTTTACCTGAAAGGGAAGTATCTTGCTTGAACATGGCGGCAATCTGCGCGACGCGGCGCGCGAATACGGCCGGCCGATCGCCGACTGGATCGACCTGTCGACCGGCATCAATCCGCACTGGTATGCGGCGCCATCACCCGACGCCAACGCCTGGCACCGGCTGCCGGAAGCCGATCCCGCGCTGGCGGCCGCCGCCTGCGCGTATTACGACGCGCCGGCCATGCTGCCCGTGGCAGGCACGCAAGCCGCCATCCAGGCCCTGCCCCGGCTGCGCGCACCGTCGCGCGTGGTCGTGGCCGCGCCGTCGTATGCGGAACATGCGCACCACTGGGGCCAGCACGGCCACCAGTTGCGGCAAGTGCCGTATGCGCTGCTTGCCGATGCCGTCGACCACTGCGACGTGCTGGTGATCTGCAACCCGAACAATCCCACGGGCGAACGCATCGCACCGGAACTGCTGCTGGAGTGGGCGGGCAAGCTGGCCGCGCGCGGCGGCTGGCTGGTGGTCGATGAAGCGTTTGGCGACACGGAGTCACACGCCAGCCTGGGTCCGCATACGCATCGGCCAGGCTTGATCGTGCTGCGCTCGATAGGCAAATTCTTTGGCCTGGCGGGATTGCGCCTGGGCTTTGTCGCCGCCCATCCCGCGCTGCTGACGCAGCTGGCCGACATGCTGGGTCCGTGGACCGTCAGCGGCCCGGCGCAGCAAACGGCGCTGGCCGCCCTGAACGACACGCACTGGCAGGAAGCCATGCGCGAGCGCCTGCGCGGCGAAGGCGCCCGCCTGCACCAGTTATTGGCGGCGCACGGCATCGCCAGCAACGGCACGGCGCTGTTTCAATGGTGGCCTGAAGCACGCGCCGAGGCGCTCTGGCGCCACATGGCGGAATCGGGCATCTGGGTACGCCTGTTCCGCCACGCCGCCCACGGCATCCGCTTGGGCCTGCCCCCCGACGAACATGCCTGGCTGCGCCTGCAGCAGGCCCTTACCACATGGAAGCACACATGAAAATCCTGAAAATATCGCTGCTGCTGGCCGGACTGGTCTCGCTGCAGGCGCATGCCGCCATCACCGTGCGCGACGACGACGGCAATACCGTCACCGTGGCAAAACCAGCACAGCGCATCCTGGCGCTGGCGCCGCACGTCACGGAACTGCTGTTCGCGGCCGGCGGCGGCGACAAGATCGCCGGCGTCGTCAGCTACAGCGACTACCCGGAAGCGGCCAAGAAACTGCCTCAGGTGGGCGACAACCGCCAGTACGACATGGAACGCATCATCGCCATGAAGCCGGACCTGATCGTCGTGTGGATGCATGGCAGCGCCGAGCGCCAGATCGCCATGCTGCGCCAGCTGAAGGTGCCCATCTATCACAGCGAGCCGCGCAAGCTGGCCGATATCCCCGACAGCATGGAGCGCCTGGGCCAGCTGATGGGCACGGAAAAAATCGCCAGGCCGGCCGCCACCCAGCTGCGCGCCAAACTGGCCAGCTTGACGGCGCAATACGCGCAGCGCCCGCCCGTGCGCGTGTTTTACCAGGTGTGGGACAAACCTCTATATACCTTGAGCGGCGCGAGCATCATCAGCGATTCGATGCGCGTGTGCGGCGGCCAGAATGTGTTCGCCGCGATGAAGGTGGTGGCGCCCGTCGTCACGCCGGAAGGCGTGCTGCAGGAAGACCCGGAAGTCATCTTTGGCACCAGCGAAAAGAGCGACCCGCGCAGCGAAGGCGGCCTGGCCATGTGGCGCGCCTTCCCGTCGATGACGGCCGTGCGCAAAAATAACCTGTTCCGCCTGAATGGCGACCTGCTGAACCGTGCCGGCCCGCGCATGATCGAAGGCACGGCCGCCATGTGCGAACAGCTGGAAGCGGCGCGCCAGCGCCGCAGCGCTCCCGCAGCCAAGGCGGCTCAATGAGTCACTACCAGCGCATCGCCTGTTTATCGACGGAAGCCGTGGAGACGCTGTACGCGCTGGGCGCAGAGGACGTCATCGCGGGGATCTCGGGCTTTACCGTGCGTCCGCCACGGGCGCGCGAGGAAAAAACCAAGATCAGCGGCTTTTCATCCACGAACCTGGAACGCATCCTGGCAGTGGAGCCGGATCTCGTGATCGGCTTTTGCGACATGCAGGCCGATATCTGCCGCGACCTGGTCAAGGCCGGCATCGAAGTACACCAGTTCAACCAGCGCACGGTCGACGGCATCCTGCGCATGATCGCCGTGCTGGCCGCGCTGGTGCAGCGCGAGGAAGCGGGCAAATTGCTGATCGCCAGCCTGCGCGCGGACATCGCCGCTGCCCGCAACCGGGCCGCGGCCTGGACGCGCAAGCCCGTGATTTACTTTGAGGAGTGGAATGATCCCCTGATGAGCGGTATCGGCTGGGCAGCGGAACTGATCGCCATCGCCGGCGGCACGGACGCCTTCCCGGAATTGTCCGTGCAGCCGGGCGCAAAGGAACGCATCATCGCCGATTCCCATGACGTGGTCGCCCGCGCGCCCGACATCATCCTCGCCAGCTGGTGCGGCAAGAAATTCCAGCCGGCACAGCTGGCGGCGCGCCCGGGCTGGGATGCGATTCCCGCCGTGAAAAACCAGATGCTGTTCGAGATCAAGTCGCCCGACATCCTGTCGCCCGGCCCGGCGGCGATTACCGAAGGGCTGCGCCAGATCAGCGACATCATCGCGCGCTGGCAACATCTGCAGGAGCAGCAGGCATGAAGCTTCCCTTTCCCGTCCTGATGGTGCAGGGCACGACGTCCGACGCGGGCAAGAGCACCGTCGTCGCGGCCCTGTGCCGCTTGTTGAAACGGCGTGGCGTGACGGTAGCCCCGTTCAAGCCGCAAAACATGGCCTTGAACAGCGCGGTGACGAGCGACGGCGGCGAGATCGGCCGCGCCCAGGCCTTGCAGGCACTGGCCTGCGGCATCGCGCCGCACACGGACATGAATCCGGTGCTCTTGAAACCGTCGTCGAACACGGGCGCGCAAGTGATCATCCACGGCAAGGTACGCGCCGAGATGGATGCGCGCGACTACCAGCAATATAAGACCATCGCCATGGGCGCCGTGCTGGAATCCTTTACGCGCTTGCGCCAGCAATACGACACCGTCGTCGTCGAAGGCGCGGGCAGCCCGGCCGAAGTCAATCTACGCGCGCGCGACATCGCCAACATGGGCTTTGCCGAAGCCGTCGACTGCCCCGTGATCCTGGTGGCCGACATCGACCGGGGCGGCGTCTTCGCCCACATCATCGGCACCCTGGCGTGTTTGTCCGACAGCGAGCGGGCGCGCATCGTCGGCTTCGTCATCAACCGCTTCCGCGGCGACATCTCGCTGCTCACGCCCGGCATCGAGTGGCTGGAACAACAGACGGGCAAGCCCGTGCTGACCGTGCTGCCCTACCTGCAAGGCCTGTTCCTCGACGCGGAAGACGCCGTCGAAGCGACGCAAGCCGAACGGGGCGCCTTCAAGGTGGTGGTGCCGCAACTGCCGCGCATCAGCAACCACACGGATGTCGACGCGCTGCGCGCTCACCCCGGCATCGACCTGCAATTCATCCAGCAGGGGCAGCCGATTCCGCCGGCCGACCTGGTGATCCTGCCCGGCAGCAAGAACACGCGTGGCGACCTGGCCTGGCTGCAGCAGCAAGGCTGGCCCGCCTACCTGGCCAAGCACCTGCGCTATGGCGGCAAGGTGCTGGGCATCTGCGGCGGCTTCCAGATGCTGGGGCAAAGCGTGCGCGATCCGCGGGGCGTGGAAGGCGCGGCGGGAGAGTCAGCGGCACTGGGTTTGCTCGACCTGGTGACGGAGCTGACAGCGGAAAAACGCCTGCAGCAAGTCGCCGGCCATTGCGCGTTTGCCGGCGCGGCCGAAGCGCCCGTGTCAGGCTATGAAATCCACATGGGCATGTCGCATGGCGCGGCGCTGGCGCAGCCGGCTTTCGTCATCGACGGGCGGCCGGAAGGCGCCGTATCGGGCGACGGGCAAATCCTCGGCAGCTACTTGCACGGCATGTTCGACACGCCCGCCGCGTGTGCGGCGCTGCTGCGCTGGGCGGGGCTGGACTCCGGCCACACGGTGGACACCGCCGCCCTGCGCGAAGCGAGCCTGGAGCGGATTGCCGATGCGGCGATGCCGTTGATGGATGCGCTGGAACGAATGCCACGCTGATGGTGATGTCGGGTTACGCCGTACCGGCTAACCCGACCTGCTTGCACCGACCCGTGGTAGGTCGGATTAGCGCGTGAGCGCGTAATCCGACACCTAGCCCTTAATTTTTCAAGCATGTGCCCATATACGAGCGGTCGGTCGAAAACTCGACCGCCATGCTCGACGACACCGGCATGAACATCGAGTAATCTGCCGGCACGTCGGCCGGGTCCTTGAACACGGCGATGCCATCGAAATCGACGGCCTGCGCGCCCAGGCCCAGCTTGTTGGCGGTGATGGTTTCCGCGTGCGTCTTGCCGCTCGTGTTATTCGTCAAGGTGGCGGTGTTGCCCGCAATCTCGATCTTGGCGCTGATGCCCGGCGCCGCGCAGGCGTAACTGCCGGCGATTTCGCTGCCGATCTTCTGTTGTTTGGCGGCCACGATGGTGCCCACGCGCAGCACGTTTTCCTGGTTGCGGCTGTAGCGGTCGATAAACAGCGCCAGCCCCCGGTCCCCCGCATGCACGTGGACGATGCCGAAATCCTGCTGGCCCTGGCGGGCGACGAGCAAACCATTCTTCGCATCCTTGACCAGGGTCAGGCTGGCGTTTTCCGCTTCCAGCTGCGGCGATACCGCGGAGCACACGCCTTGCGCATTGAATACGCCGCCATTACACAGTTGCGCGCTGCCATCGGCCGCTACCTTGAGGCTGCCTTTCGGATTGAAACGGTCGCCGCCGTTCGAGGCATTGCGCATGGCCCCCAGGAAAATATAGCTGCCGGCCAGTCTGGCCACGTCGCCCACCGCATAGCCGGTGCCGCTGACGGTCGAGACCATATTACCCAGTTTGATATTGCCCGAAAGAAGACGCGTGCGCGCGTCGACGGTGACGCTGAAATCCGTTGCCGTGTAAGTGGTGAGATTGCCGACGGTGACGGCGCTGAACGTGCCGCTGCGGTCGCTCAAGCCGAACTGCGTCGACAGCACGCGGATCGCGTAGGTTTTCTTCGCGCTGTCGAACGTGATGCGCCACGTGTCGCCGATATCGGCCGCCACGTCATACACCGTCTCGTCCGCATTGGCGCCGGCGATCACGGCCAGGCCAGCCTGGGCCGCGACCGCTTGCGAGGCGACCGTCACGGGATCGGCGACGGGCGTGACCACGACGGGCGGCGTGACTGGCGCTTCCGGCGTACCGCCATCGCTGCCGCCGCCGCAGGCGGACAGGGCGGCGCTCAGGGCAAGGAAGGTAAGTGCATTTTTCATGTGATAGGACTTTCGGGAAGGAGGGGCGGGAACTGCCGGAAAACACATGCTAGCCTTGCCAGTAATCTATTGCCATGGAACAAATGTTCCATGGACGATGCCCCCGGCGCACTGCCAGAATGAATGGCGCGGGCGGCACGCGGGCGCCATTTATGTGACAATTCATCGTACTGTCGGCTCCGTCTTACCTCCTCAGGCTCGCATCCATGACCAGTTCCCCGATTAAAAGCTACCTTCCCTGGGTGGTCGCCACCGCCCTGTTCATGGAGCAACTCGACTCCACCATCGTCAACACCGCCATTCCCGCCATGGCCGCCAGCCTGCATGTGACGCCGCTGAGCCTGAAGGCCGTCGTCACCAGCTACATCCTGAGCCTGGCCGTGTGCATTCCCATCAGCGGCTGGATGGCCGACCGCTTCGGCACGCGGCGCGTGTTTTCCGCCGCCGTTGCCATCTTTACCATCGCTTCCATCCTGTGCGGCCTGTCCGTCAATGCGCCCATGCTGGTGGCCGCGCGCCTGCTGCAAGGGGTGGGCGCGGCCATGATGATGCCGGTAGGCAGGCTCACCATCATCCGCACCTTTCCCAAGTCGCAATTGCTGGCGGCCATGAATTTCGTCATCATCCCTGCCCTGATCGGCCCCCTGCTGGGCCCCACGGTGGGAGGATTGATCGTGCACTGGCTGTCGTGGCGCGAGATTTTCTTCGTCAACGTGCCTGTCGGCCTGGCGGCGCTGTACCTGGCGCACCGCTACATGCCCGACTATTACGGCGATAAGCCCCGTCCGCTGGATCTGATCGGCCTGGTGCTGTTCGGCACGGGTATCGCGCTGCTGTCGTGGCTGTTGGAAATCTTCGGCGAACATCGCATCGACGGCACTTCGTTTGCCGTGCTGCTGTTCATCTCCATCAGCCTGCTGGCCGCGTATGCCTGGCATTCGAGCGAAGTGCTGCACCCGCTGCTGCGCCTGACCCTGTTCAAGATCCGCACCTTCCGCGTCTCGGTGGTGGGCGGCTTCGTCACGCGCCTGGGCGTGGGCGGCCTGCCCTTCCTGTTGCCGCTGCTGTACCAGCTGGGCCTGGGCTTGCCCGCCTGGCAATCGGGCTTGCTGATGATGCCGTCCGCGGCCGCCGCCATGGGCATGAAATTCATTTCCGCGCGCGTGCTGGCCCGCTTCGGCTACCGCCAGGTGCTGATCGTCAACACCGTGCTGATCGGCATCACCATCGCCATGTTTTCGCAGGTGGGCGCGGGCACGCCCCTGTACGTGATTGTCGCCATCAGTCTGTGCATGGGCTTTTTCAATTCGCTGCAGTTTTCCAGCATGAACACCATCGCGTATGCCGACGTCGACAAGGCCGATTCCAGCATGGCCAGCACCATCGCCAGCTCGATGCAGCAACTGTCGATGAGCTTTGGCCTCGCCTTCGGCTCGCTGATCACGGGCTGGTACCTGGGCGACATGCCGCAGTCGGACCGCGCCATGCTCAGTACGGCCCTGCACCACGCCTTCCTGACCCTGGCCGCGCTGACGGTGCTGTCCTCGCTGACCTTCTGGACCCTGCGCCGCGACGATGGCGAAAGCATCAGCAAGGGCACGGACAGCGACGAGGACGATGCGGCCGACGTGAAGGCCCAGGCCGTTGTGCAGACGGAAGTGCAAACCACAAAAGGCTGAGCCACATCAAGCCTGCCGCCAGCGCCGCTGGTGCTTTTGTCCGGCGCTGCTACCGTGACGGCAGGAGGTGCACATGGCGGCCGAGCGGCGCTTTGCATGGAAGGGCACGGACCGCCATGGCAAGGCGGCCGAAGGCGTCTTGCGCGCCGCCGACGCCGGCGCAGCCACGGTCGCGCTAAGACGCCAGGGCATCCTGGCCACCCGGGTGCAGGCTGCGCGCAGCGCGCCGGGCAAGGCCATCACGCGCAAGGATATTGCCCTGTTCACGCGCCAGCTGTCGACCATGATGGCGGCCGGCGTGCCGCTGCTGCACGCCTTCGACATCGCCGGCAAGGGGCACGCCAAACCCGCGATCACCGAGCTGATGCGCGACTTGCGCCACGACATCGAAGCGGGCAGCAGCCTGCAGCAAGCGTTCCGCCAGTTTCCCCTGCTGTTTGACGAGCTGTATTGCAACCTGCTGGCGGCGGGCGAACAGGCCGGCATCGTGCAGGACTTGCTGGCGCGCCTGGCCACGCACCAGGAAAAAGCCATCGCCTTGCGGCGGCAGGTGCGCGGCGCGCTGATGTATCCGCTGGTCATCGTACTCGTCGCCATCGTTGTCACGGCCATCATCATGAGCGTGGTCGTGCCCGCCTTCCGCCAGGTCTTCGACAGCTTCGGCGCGCCCTTGCCGTTGCCCACCCTGGCCGTCATGGGCGTGTCCGCCTTTCTGGTCCGCTACTGGCTGGTCTTGCTGGCAGCGCTCGTGCTCGTTTGCGTGCTGCTGCACCTGGCCTGGCGCCGCTGGCCCGTCTTAAGGCGCAACACGCAACTGCGGGCACTGCGCCTGCCCGTGTTCGGCCCGCTCCTGCGCAAGGCGGCAATCGCCCGCTGGACGCGCACCCTGGCCGCCATGTTCGCCGCCGGCGTGCCGCTGCTCGACTCGCTCGGCCTCGTGGGCGCCGCCTCCGGCCACGCGCTGTACCACGAAGCGACAGCGCGCATCGAGCGTGAAATCCGCGCCGGCGGCAGCCTGGCCCTGGCCATGGAACACAGCGGCGTATTTCCCCCGCTGCTGACGCAACTGGCCCTGATCGGCGAGGAATCGGGCGCGCTCGACGCCATGCTGTCGCGGGCGGCCGAGATCATCGAGGCGGACATCGACGCCACCGTCGCCACCCTGTCGGCCCTGCTGGAACCGGCGCTGATGGTGGTGCTGGGTGTGCTCGTCGGCTCCCTCGTGATTGCCCTGTATTTGCCGATTTTCAAGTTGGGGGCCGTGATTTGACTGCGCGCCTGTAGGTTCTTAGTGATGAGACATGATGGAAGCGTTCGATGAGTCAGGACTCGGTGCAACATGCCGTATCACGATGGGCATTCGAAGCCGGGCTTAGACGTGCCGATGCCCAAATCAATGTCGCCAGTCCTCATGCATCTCCAGGGACGGTGTCCGAATCGACTACGTAGCCGCAAGAATATGGTTCTTACGAGCTACTGAGCAGGGCCATGCCGTCGCCCGGTACTACTTAGGCCCACATGGCGCGTTGCCGCTCGCCTACTGGCACCGCTCTGGCATCATCAAATCGCAGCCTCGGGCTCCACGTCCGGAATCGCACAAATCCATGAGTCAGAAGCCGTGCCGAGGCGCGGCGCTGCCAAGTTCGGTGGATTGCCACCGACACCCGGCATGAAGCCATGCTTGGAATACATCGACCTCTTTATCAAATAATAGTCATTGACTATTCAATAGATGTACAATATATTTAATTTATTGATAGCAAGTATCGTATATTCATATCGCAATGCAGGTCATGAGGCAATCCTAGAGGATGGATATGGCAAATACAGTGGTCTGGTTCACGTACTGGTCGGGGCTTGCACGCGTCGTCTGTGGCGTCGTCAAGTTCAAGAGGCACGTGGCTGCACCTTTCTCGCCAGGCATTCTATGAATGGATATTTTGTAGCTGCGGGGGCAACGATCGGCCTGCTCGCCGTCGCATTTCTTACATGGTTGGGCCAGACTTGATTGTTTTGCCCCGCCCCGACATTCCACTCTTCTTCAAATTTCGATCATGCGTACTTCCAAAGCCCAACAAGCCAAAAACCATCGGCTGATCATTCAGACCGCAGTGGACCTGATGACCCAGCATGGGTTTGAGGGCACCACGATGAAGCAGATCGCACGTGCCGCCGACGTGGGTGATGCCACCATCTACAAATACTTCCCTACGAAGGAGAAACTGGTAACCGCCTACTTTCAGCAAGCAATTGCAGACGCAGTGGCGCAGGCCGACAAGACGCAGGGACAGAACGAATTTTCGCTGCAGGAGCGCCTGCAACTGGTGATCGAGAGTCTGCTGGAAGGTTTGCTGGCCGACCGCGAATTTGTGGGTCTGGCGCGTGGCATGGTGGAGCGCGCGCCCACGCTGCTGTTGGGCGAGCAACTCCCCGGCAAGCCTTTGCTCCAGCAAACCTTCCTCCAGATGCTGGAGCAGGCCGAGACGACCGGTGAAATCGTGCCTTGCGGCTTCAAGCCCAGCCTGGCCGGACTGTTGGCCGACTATGTGTACGGCGTCATTGCGTACTGGCTGCGCGACACCTCCGAGCAATTTTCCAACACCACGCAAATGGTCGATTTAAGTTTGGGCGTGCTGGTGTTAGCCTTGCGCAGCGGCCTGGTGGACAAGCTGCTGGAGCTGGGCGGTTTCATGGTGCGCAGCCAGCTGGCGCGCCTGATGCAAGACGGCAGTGGCTTGCTGGATCTGCTGCAATTGGCCCGCCGCGGCTTGGGCGGGGTACGCTCATGAAGCCCACGACCAGGACGAACAACGTTGCGCAGTTGCCGCGTACCGGACGTCTTTCGCGTGGCGCGATTGTCGGCATGGCAGTGGCGCGGGCCGGGCTGACCCACCTGGGCCATAAGGCCAAGTCGATGACGCGCGACGATGCGAAAACGGAACAGGCCCGCGTGGCACATGAGGCGGAACTCGGGCGCATCCTGTTTGCCGCGTTGAACCAGCTCAAGGGCACGGCACTCAAAGCCTCGCAGCTGCTCAGCATGGAATTAGGCTTTCTACCCGAGGGCATGCGCCAGGAACTGGCCCGCGCCCACTACCAGGTCACGCCGCTGAACCGCGCGTTGGTGATCAAAGTGATGCGCCAGGAGTTTGGCCAGGATCCGCAAGCCCTGTTCCAGCAATTCGATCCGATCGCCTTTGCCGCCGCCAGTCTGGGTCAGGTCCACGCCGCCATCATGAGCGACGGTCTGGCAGTGGCCGTCAAACTACAATACCCCGGAATGGCGGATTCTATAGGCAGCGACATGCGTATGCTGCGCAGCCTGCTGCAAGCCTGGGGGGAACGCTCGGAGATGATGCCCAAAGCCGATATCATCGCGCGCATGATGGATGACATCGAACAGAAACTGGCCGAGGAGCTGGACTATTTGCACGAGGCACAGACCATGCAATGGTTTGCACAGCATCTCACGCTGCCGGGCCTGGTGATCCCCCAGCCGGTAATGGACTGCACCACACGCCGCGTGCTGACCATGCAACGCCTGCCGGGACTGCATCTCAACGAATGGTTGCTGACCGAACCCGATCAAGCCGCACGTGATCAGGCTGGTCAGTTGCTGTTTGACGCCTTCTTTCATTGCACCTTTGTGCTGCACCGCTTGCAAGCCGACCCGCATCCGGGCAACTATCTGTTCATGCCGGACGGCCGACTGGGCCTGCTGGACTTTGGCTGCACCCGCACGCTGGACGCTGACTTTTGCCAAGCGCTCAGCGCGCTTTGGTCAGCACAGTTGCGCAACCCGGCGGACCACAGTGCCATGCAGCAGGCCTATCGGGACTTGGGCCTGATTGGGCCGAATCTGAATGAGCAGGACTTTTGCCAGCAACTGCTGCCGGCAATGGCCGAGCGGCATGCCTGGCAGAAGTTGCCGTTTACCGTGGCGGTGTATGACTTTGCGCAACACCCGCCATACCCACGTCCATCAGCCGAGCATCAGCGCCAGGCACTTCAGCACCTGCAGTCCTTGCCGGAGGAACTGCCCTACGTAGACCGGGCCTATTTAGGTCTGATCCAGCTTCTCAAAACCCTCGGTGCACGTGTACGTACCGCCAACCCCTGGATTCGTTGAATGCATACCACGTTTCTGCATCCGCGATGCGCAGTCTTCATCATGCCTGGCAGCAGCCGTGCCGCGCTTGCGCAGTATCGCCACCACAGTTCAATCACCCGCCGTGAAACCACCAAGCCTACCGGCAACGCTCTCAAAAAGGAAAAACATGTCCAAGTCTGCGTATAGCGCCAAAGTATTTGCCATCTACTTGTTCATCGTTGGGCCCGTGTTAGTCGTCGCGCCGAACTTCTTGCTGTCGATCTTACAAATTCCGCCAACCTCCGAGGTCTGGATTCATTTGCTTGGCGTTGTCGTATCCATGATTGGCGTCTATGCGTGGGTCGCAGCCAAGCACGAAAACAAGCCGTTTCTGGTAGCGTCGGTATACACGCGCCTCTTCGTGTTCGCGGCCTTCACGACCTTCGCTGCCATAGGCCTTGCCAGCCCAATGATCATTTTTTTCGGCGTCGCAGACCTGCTTGGAGGAATGTGGACCTACTTCGCACTGAAAGCCGACGCGCAGTCGGCAAGAACTGTGTTGGCGGGCCAGCACTGAAGCCCGTCCAATCAAAAAAAGACGTGCTTCAGAGAACAGATATTTGACGGACTCATTCACAACTGCGGGCTCAAAAAATGCGGTGCTCGTCCGTGGTCTATTTTTGAATCAACGCAAACGGCGGAGCGCAACATGAAGAAAATAGTCATCGTGATTTTTGATCATTTCACCGATTTGGATTTATTCCTGATGTGGGACATCCTCGGGAGGAATAAGACGGATTGGCAAGTGAAGATATTGGGAACAAAGGAAGCGCATCAATCCGCAAACGGTCTGATTATCAAGACCCACGGGTGCATCAGCGAAGCGAATGACGCAGACCTTGTCTTGTTTTCCAGCGGTAAAGTTGGCGTGAAAGGCGCTATCGCCAACCAGGATTTCATGCGTGCATTTTCCCTGAATCCAGATACGCAGCTCATCGGATCGATCTGTGCCGGCTCCTTCATTCTTGCCAAGTTGGGTCTGCTGGCAAAGGGGCCAGCCACGACGCATCCCGATGCCAAAGAGGAACTTCAAGCCCTGGGAATTGAGGTTCTCGATTTGCCCCTGGTATGCAAAGGAAATGTGGCGACCGCAGGCGGCTGTTTGTCTGCAGTGTATCTGATCGGTTGGGCCGTTGAGGCCTGGTTCGGCCGGGACAAACGTAAAGAAACACTCAGAGAACTTATTCCGGCCGGCCAAAGCGCAATCTATGAACGACTAATTGATACGAGTATCCGAGACGCCATTGCCGCGAAAGCAGGCGTTGGCGCAATATTAGACGGAGCTTGCCGGCCCATGTAACCACGGTGCAAGCACTTCATCCGCCAGTGCACGTTTGCAAACTTGGAATGCGCGCCAATCAAAACAACCGCAGTCCGACCGTCACTCACTTTACAGAGAGCGTTTCATTCATGACAAACGAAGCAAACAAAGTCTTCCTCATTGCCGCACCGGCAGCAGCCATGTCGGCGTCCGGATTGACGCGCATTGATTTCTCCGACGGCTATTCCGGTCAGGGGGATCGAACCTACGTGGACGCCGAACAAGCGGGGCGCGCCGTGTTCGCTGAACCGCATCGCATGCTCGCCTGGCTCATTATTCTGCGCAATGGAATCGTCGCACCGCTGGGACTAAAGAAAAGTATTAGCTTTAGCGATCGCGGGCTGGGGAAGATTGGCATGTTTCCGATTATTTCAAGTACGGGCACTGAAGTCGTCGTCGGTGGTGACGACAAGCATCTGGATTTTCGGATCTGGATAAGCATTCAACCGAGTCTGAAGGGATCGGAAGTGACGATTTCAACCTTGGTTAAAATAAACAATCTCTTTGGAAGAGTTTATTTGTTTATCATCATGCCGTTTCATAAGTTCCTGACTCGCTCGCTGTTGGCGCGCGCGGTCAACCGGCGCGACAAGGTGCAGCGTAAGCCAGAAAGGTGACCTCATTGTTGCCGCTAAGCGAATATTGACCATCTAAAGGCGGCGCAGGCGTTTACAGCGTCCGGTTTGCGGGATAGCCTCCGCAAGCCGGGTGACAAACCCACACATCGGTGAGCGACTGGAAGAATTCGATCCACGCGAAAACTACGGCCGCCATGCTGGCCCGACGTCATCCCTCGACCAGAACCCTGCGCAAAACATCCCCATGCGCCGGCAGATGTTTTACACTGCGGCAGTGCCAAGCAATGTTTGCGCGGCAATATCATCACCTCAGACAACGCCACCATGCTGCAAGATACCCTGCTGTTCGCCGCGCCCGGCAATTTTCCCGTCGCCCTCGCCGCCGCCCTGTTCGGCCTGATCGTCGGCAGCTTCCTCAACGTGGTGATCCACCGCGTGCCGAAAATGATGGAGCGCGACTCCGCTAATTATGTGGCGGAAGAAAGCGGCTTGCCCTTGCCGCATACGGACCGCTACAACCTGATGCTGCCGCACTCGAACTGCACCGCTTGCGGCCACCGCATCACGGCCATGGAAAACATCCCCGTCCTCAGCTACCTGCTGCTGCGTGGCAAATGCAGCGCCTGCAAGGCCCCTATCTCCGTGCGCTATCCGCTGGTGGAACTGCTGACGGGCGCGCTGTCGGCCCTGTTGATCTGGCACTTCGGCAGCGGCTGGACGGGCCTGGCCACGCTCGTGTTTGCCTGGCTGCTGATCGCCATGACCTTCATCGATGCCGATACGCAAATGCTGCCGGACGACCTGACCTTCCCCCTGCTGTGGGCCGGCTTGCTGGTCAATATCAACGGCACTTTCGTGCCGCTGCAGGACGCCGTCATCGGCGCGGCCGCCGGTTATCTGGCCCTGTGGGCCGTGTACTGGGCCTTCAAGCTGGCGACAGGCAAGGAGGGAATGGGCTATGGTGACTTCAAATTGCTGGCGGCGCTCGGTGCGTGGCTGGGATGGACCATGTTGCCGACGATCATATTGTTGTCGTCGGTGGTGGGCGCCGTGGTCGGCATCGGCCTGATCGTGTTTGCCAAGCGGGGGCGCGACAAGCCGATTCCCTTCGGCCCCTATCTGGCGGCGGCGGGTCTGATTGCGCTGCTGTACGGCACGCCCCTGTCGCGCCTCACGCTGGGCCTGACCAGCTGACCAGCCCCTTATGGATACACACATGCAATTACAAAACGCCCCCTATTTCAGCGTCGGCCTCACCGGCGGCATCGGTTGCGGCAAGAGCACGGTGGCCGACCTGTTCGCCGCGCGCGGCGCCTCCATCGTCGACACCGATCAGATCGCACACAGCCTGACGGCGCCGAATGGCGCGGCCATGCCAGCCCTAGTGGCGGAATTTGGCCCCGGCTACGCCGATGCGCGCGGCGCCCTCGACCGTACAAAAATGCGCAACCTCGTGTTTTCCGACGCCGCCGCCAAGGCGAAACTGGAAGCCATCCTGCACCCGCGCATCCGCCAGGCGACCCTGGAGGCGGCCGCCGCAGCAACGGGCAGCTATGTGATCTTTGCCGTGCCCCTGCTGGTCGAGTCCGGCGGCTGGGTGGAGCGGGTCAACCGCGTACTGGTCATCGATTGCCTGGAAAGCCTGCAAGTGTCGCGCGTGATGGCGCGCAATGGCTTATCGGAAGAACAAGTCAAAGCCATCATGGCCACGCAGGCCACGCGTGCCATGCGCCTGGCGGCGGCGGACGATGTGATCGACAATAATGGCGATTTGGCGGCCCTGGCGCCGCAGATTGCCCAGTTGCACGATTTATATCTGGCATTTTCAAAAAGAATGGCTGGAATCGGGCCGCAACGTTTGTAATTTGTCGACGCTTGGTTCAAAATCACGGGATTGTTTGCAGGTCCTTACTTAAGGGAATTATTTTGATTGTCTACGAATACCCTTTCAACGAACGCATACGTACCTTGTTGCGGCTGGAAGACCTGTACGACAAATTCAAGTTCTTCATCCAGCAAGAGCATGCAATGCAGCATCATGTTGCTTTGGCAACTATTTTCGATATGCTTGAAGTGGCCGGCCGCGCCGACCTGAAGTCCGACCTGCTGCAGGAACTCGAGCGCCAGCGCCAGAGCCTGCTGGGCTACCGCAGCAATCCGAATGTGGAACCGGAAACCCTGGATGCCATCCTCGGCGAACTCGACAGTGTCAGCGGCGCCCTCGTGGCGGCGCAAGGCAAGACGGGCCAGAATATCCGCGACAATGAATGGCTGATGAGCATCCGCGGCCGCACCATCATCCCGGGCGGCGCCTGCGAATTTGACTTGCCGTCGTACTTTGCCTGGCAAAAACGCAGCTGCGAGCAGCGCCTGACCGATATCCACGCGTGGTTCGCCCCGCTGGCGCCCCTGTTCGACGCGCTGGCCCTGGTCTTGCGCCTGCTGCGCGATTCCGGCGGCCCAGTGAAACTGATCGCCAATGGCGGCAGCTACCAGCAAATGCTGCAAGGCAAGGTGTATCAGATGCTGCGCCTGAGCCTCGATGAAAACAGCGGCGCCATCCCGGAAATTTCCGCCAACAAATACATGCTGTGGGTACGCTTCACTACCCAGGGCGGCGACTTGAAACCCAAGCCGCTGGAAGAAGATGTACCATTCGAGCTCACGCTCTGTAATTTTTAACTGTTACTTATTTGCCCCATCATGACCGTCGTTAACTGCCCTACCTGTGCCGCCAAAGTCGAATGGACTGAAGCCAATAAATACCGCCCCTTCTGCTCGGAACGCTGCAAGCAGATCGACCTGGGTGCCTGGGCCGAAGAGAAATACACGATCCCCGCCGCCGACCCGTTCGAAGATCCCTTGGCAGACGAAGACAACAAGCCCCAGTAAGCTTCATTTGAATGGATTTTCCAGGCGCAGCCCCTGCGCCGCGAAACTGTCGAGCCTGCCGCTGACCACCGTCAAGCCATAGGCAATACCCATCGCCGCGATCTGTCCATCGACGCCATGCGCGTGACTACGGCCATGCAGACGCGCGCACACGAGCGCGCAATCGAGATCGAATTCCAGCAGCCGCGGCGCATATTCCGCCAGCACGGCTTCCAGCCAGCCCTCCAGCGCCAGTGCTTCCAGCGCCGCTTCGCGCCGCCAGCTGCACTGTATGCCTGCGCGCAATTGCGCGATCACCTGCACCGGCACATAACGCAACTCCGGCGCTACCCGCTCGAAAAAATCGGCCACGCCCGCCGGCGCAGCACTGCCCTTGCGCGCAGCAACGATCACATCCGTATCGACCAGATAAGCGGGCATAGGCATGGCGCATCAGGGGCGGCGCTCGAAATCCGCGTCCAGGCCCACGTCGGGCATGCCGCGCAAAATATCGTCGAGCGGGCGCTTCGGCAAGGGCCGCAAGGCGCTGCGCAGAATGTCGCGGTGCTCGTCTTCGATGCTGCGCCCATGCGCGCGGGCAAGCTTGTGCAAGGCGGCAATCAGCAATTCATCGGTATCGGTAAAGGTCAGTGTCAGCGGCATGCGAGACTCCCCCGGTGCTTGATGAAAGCACTGTAGCGCAAAGCGCGCGCGATACAAGGAAAGTCACAGCAAAGCTTGCGCCAGCACGCAGCATGGTGCTGCCCGCCGGCACAAGTGGAGATCAGGCAGGTATCAGGGATTCCCGGCGTACCTCGTCGAGCCATTCCAGCAGGGGAATGGTGGCCGGCAGCAAGGGTTCCACGCCGACCGTGCCCTGCCAGGCGAACGCCTGCCCTTCCAGGCTTTGCGGCTCGCCGCGCCAGTTGCGGCTGATATAGAAATGCAGGCGCACATGGGCGTGCGGATACACATATTCGACGCCGCACCAGGCTTCGGCGCTGTCGATGTATAAACCCAGCTCCTCGACAAACTCGCGCTTCAAGGCGTCCAAAATGGCTTCGCCCGGTTCGACTTTACCGCCAGGAAATTCCCAATAACCATCATACGGCTTGCCGGCCGGACGCTGGCCCAGCAGCACGTCGCCATTCGGTTTCATCAGGATGCCAACGGCCACATCAACCGGTTTCACTTTCATCTCGCTCATTGCGGCAGCTTTCCCGCAGGTAGTTTCCCAGCATAATCGCGCGCGAATTGCCACGCCACCCGGCCCGAACGCGAACCGCGCTGCAAGGCCCAGCGCAGGGCGTCGCCGCGCGCTTGCGCGATCTGTTCCGGCGTGCAGCCGAACGAGGCGAGCCAGTGCGCCGCGATATCGAGATAATCGTCCTGCTTGAAAGGGTAGAACGACAGCCACAGGCCGAAGCGCTCGGACAGCGAGATTTTCTCTTCCACCGTCTCGCCCGGATGCAAATCGCCATCGTCGTCCGTCTTGTAGCTGCTGTTGTCCGACATGCGTTCGGGCATCAGGTGACGGCGGTTCGAGGTGGCGTAGATCAGCACATTGTCCGATTGCGCGGCGATGCTGCCGTCGAGCGCCACTTTCAGCGCCTTGTAGCCGCTTTCGCCCTCTTCGAACGACAGGTCGTCGCAAAAGATGATGAAGCGCTCGGGACGCGCCGCCACCAGGTCGACGATGTCGGGCAAGTCGGCCAGGTCCGCCTTGTCCACTTCGATCAGACGCAGGCCCTGGCCGGCGAACTGGTTCAGGCATGCCTTGATCAGCGACGACTTGCCCGTGCCGCGCGCGCCCGTCAGCAGCACGTTGTTGGCGGGACGGCTGGCAACGAACTGGCGCGTGTTCTGCTCGATCTGCGCTTTTTGCGTGCCGATGTTATGCAAGTCATCCAAGGCGATGGACGACACGTGCGCCACCGCCTGCAGATGGCTGGCGGCGCCCTGCCGCCGGCGCCAGCGGAAGGCAAAGCTGTTCCAGTCGGTCGCCGGCAAGGCCGGCGGCAAGATCGACTCCAGGCGCGCCAGCACCCGCTCGGCGCGGATCAGGAATTGATCGAGGGCGGTCATGAGCGGTAGTCGGCGTTGATCGACACGTAATCATGCGACAGATCGCACGTCCACAGGGTGGCCGTGGCATCGCCGCGCGCCAGTTTTACACGGATGGTGATTTCGCTTTGCTGCATCACGCGCTGGCCGTCCTGCTCCTGGTAATCGGGGTTGCGGCCGCCGTTCTTGGCCACCCACACGTCGTCCAGGTACAGGTTCAACTGGCCCACGTCCAGGTCGTCCACGCCCGCGTAGCCGATGGCGGCCAGGATGCGGCCCAAATTCGGGTCGGAGGCGAAGAACGCGGTTTTCACCAGCGGCGAATGGGCGATGGAATAGGCGATCTTGCGGCATTCTTCCACGTTGCGGCCGTCTTCCACGGTCACGGTCATGAATTTGGTGGCGCCTTCGCCGTCGCGCACGATGGCTTGCGCCAGGAAGGTCGACAGTTCGGTGACGGCGGCCGCCAGTTCCGCATAGTGCGGCGAATCGATCGAATCGATGACCAGGCTGCCGGCGCCCGTGGCCACCAGCATGAACGAGTCATTGGTGGACGTGTCGCCGTCGATGGTGATGCAGTTGAACGATTTGTCGGCCGCCTGTTTCACCAGCTGGTCCAGCACGGGCTGGGCCACGGTGGCGTCGAACGCGAGGAAACCCAGCATGGTGGCCATGTTCGGCTTGATCATGCCGGCGCCCTTGCTGATGCCCGTCAGGGTCACTGCATGACCGCCGATGGTGACCGTGCGCGAACCGGCTTTCGGCTGCGTGTCGGTGGTCATGATGGCTTCGGCGGCCGAGAACCAGTTATCCGAGGTCAGCGCGGCCACGGCTTGCGGCAGGCCGGCGACCAGGCGCTGCACGGGCAGCGGTTCCAGGATCACGCCGGTGGAAAACGGCAGGATTTGCTGCGGCGTGCAGCCCAGCAGCTCGGCCAGCGCGGCGCAGCTGGCCTGCGCGTCGGCCAGGCCCGATTCGCCCGTGCCCGCATTCGCGTTGCCCGTATTGACCAGCAGCGCGCGGATCGGCGCGGCGCCGGCCGTCACGGCCGCCAGGTTGGCCTTCGAGATTTGCACGGGCGCGGCGCAGAAGCGGTTCAGGGTGAACACGCCGGCTACGGTGGCCGTCGGCGCCAGTTTCAATACCAGCAAATCCTTGCGGTTGGGTTTCTTGATGCCGGCTTCGGCAACACCGATTTCAATGCCGGCGACGGCTTTCAAGTCGGCGGCGACGGGCTTGGGAGAATTGACGGCCATATGAGTTCTTCTGCGAGGGAAAAGGGAAGCGCTATTGTAGCGCCTTCGCGGCGGCATTGACCATGCGGGCGCCCTTATACTCGACGAACATTCGCTCCTGCCCCGGCTCGCAAGCTTGCGATTTGTCATGATGGCAGAGACATGCGTGCCTAAGGTGAGAGTGCACGGTACTTCGCGTGCGACCTTCCAATGCGGCACCAACAGAAGAGAGAATGCCATGCTGAATCAACAGAAATGCGTTTGCCTGATCAAATCATATCGTGTAACAGCCGGGCCTTTGTCCCTGGCCCTATTGTGCAGTGTGCTGAGCGCATGCGCATCCCTGACGCCACCAGCATCGATCAGCACGATCGAGCCCGCCCCGGAAGCGCCTGCAACGGCTTCGCTGCCGCCTCCGCCTCCGCCTCCCCCGCCGCCACGGTCTGCTCCGGCCCCGCCGCCGGTATCGGGCGGACTGCCGGCAGAGGTAGCGGCGCAAGCGGGCAGCACGCTGGTCAGGGTTTATTACGCCACCGACCGGCAATTTCAAGCTGACAAGAAAAACTATAGCTGGCAACCAAACCGCAAAGCGCCTCATTTAAGTTACGGCAGCGTATTGGTCAGTGTTCCCGAGGATAGGAAAATCGGCACCGTAACAAAAACGCCGTGGTGGATTTTAGGTCAAGGCGGCGACGCCCGAAAATACATGCTCATCATGGACTTGGAGCGCTGGTCGGCCGCCAGGTTTTTTGCCACAGTCAAAACGCGGCTGGCAGCCTCTCTCCCCCCGGAGAGGCGGGCCGCCTTCATTTATATCCATGGATACTACAATGCGTTTGACGATGCCGCCTTGCGCACTGCGCAGATGGCTGTCGATCTTAATGTCAACGCCATGCCCGTGTTTTACAGCTGGCCATCGAAGGGAGAATTTACCGGCTATCGTTTTGATGACAACTCTGCTCAATGGACGCAGGCACATCTGCAAAACTTCCTCGCTGATTTCGCCGACCGCTCCGATGCCACCGATATTTACATCATTGCGCACAGCATGGGTAACCGCCCGACGACGATGGCCCTGGCCAACTTGCTGGAAAAACGCCCGGAACTGCTGCCGCGTTTCAAGCAAGTGGTGCTGGCGGCGCCGGACATCAACGCCGATGTATTCCGCGAGCAGATCGCACCTCGCCTTGCCAGTCTGGGCTTGCCAGTCACGCTGTATGCATCGAAGAATGACATGGCTATGCGTTTGTCCTACAGGTATTCCGGTTGGGACAAAATTGGCGACATCCGCGGCCCCATCGTCAACATTCCCGGCCTTGATTTTATCGATGCCTCGAACGTGACAATGAACTTTATCGGCCACGACTATCTTGTCAGCAATCGTGTCGTACTGACCGATGTTGCCACCATGATCAAGGCGGGTCTGCGGGCAAAAGATCGTGGCGGGTTGCGGGGCAGGCCATTACCCGTGCCGCGGTATTGGGAATTTCCTTGAGCTGGCATTGACTGCGACAGAAAAGCAAGCATAAAAAAACGGAGACCGCAGTCTCCGTTTTTTGTTCACACTGACAAACCGCGCTTAAGCCAGCTTGCCGTGGCAAGCCTTGTACTTCTTGCCGCTGCCGCAAGGGCATGGATCGTTGCGGCCGACCTTGACGCCCATGCTCACGCTCATGTCGTCGACATACTGGTCGTTGCTGTCGCCAGCCGTCGGCGCCAGCAGTTCTTCCGGCGCCGCGTTCGGGTCGAATTCGGCGTGCTGGTAGTGCACGTTTTCCACGTGCGACTGCTGCATCGCCTGTTCGGCCGCATCGACTTCTTCGCGCGACTGGATACGCACCGTCATCACGTGTTTCGTGACGTCGTTCTTGATCATGTCGAGCATCTGGCCAAACAGTTCAAACGCTTCGCGCTTGTATTCCTGTTTCGGGTTCTTCTGCGCATAACCGCGCAGGTGAATACCCTGGCGCAGGTGATCGAGTGCCGCCAGGTGTTCGCGCCAGTGGCTGTCCACGCTTTGCAGCATGACATTGCGCTCAAAGCCGCCAAACGATTCCTTGCCGACGATATCGATCTTCGACTGGTACACGGCATCGGCCGCGGCCAGCACTTTTTCCAGGATCTCTTCGTCCGTCAGGGTCGAATCGGCTTCCAGCATTTGCTGCAGCGGCAGGTCGAGCTGCCATTCGCTGGCCAGGGTGTTTTCCAGGCCCTTGATATCCCACTGCTCTTCCACCGATTCGCGCGGCACGTATTCGTGCACCAGGTCCGTGAACACGCCATGGCGCAGCGAGCCGATCATCTCGGAAATATCGGTCGTTTCCAGCAGCTCGTTACGCTGCTGGTAGATGACCTTGCGCTGGTCGTTGGCGACGTCATCGTATTCCAGCAATTGCTTGCGGATGTCGAAGTTGCGCGCTTCGACCTTGCGCTGGGCCGACTCGATCGAACGCGAGACGATGCCTGCCTCGATCGGTTCGCCTTCCGGCATTTTCAAACGGTCCATCACGGCGCGCACGCGGTCGCCGGCGAAGATGCGCAGCAGCGCGTCGTCGAGCGACAGGTAGAAGCGCGAGGAACCCGGATCGCCCTGGCGGCCGGCACGGCCACGCAACTGATTGTCGACGCGGCGCGATTCGTGGCGTTCGGTGCCGATGATGTGCAAGCCGCCCGCATTGACCACGTGGTCGTGCAGCGACTGCCACTCATCGCGCAAGGTCTGCGACTGGGCTGCCTTGTCGGCGTCGCTCAGCTCAGCATTGGCTTCGATAAACTTGATCTGGTTTTCGACGTTACCGCCCAACACGATGTCCGTACCGCGGCCTGCCATGTTGGTGGCGATGGTGATGGCTTTCGGACGGCCTGCCTGGGCGATGATTTCCGCTTCGCGCGCATGCTGCTTCGCGTTCAGCACGTTGTGCGGCAAGCCGGCCTTGGTCAGGATGCCCGACAGCAGTTCCGAGTTCTCGATCGAGGTCGTCCCCACCAGCACGGGCTGGCCGCGCTCGTAGCAGTCGCGGATGTCGTTCAACATCGCGTTGTATTTTTCCGCCGACGATTTGTAGACCTGATCCTGGCGGTCCTTGCGCTGCAGCGGACGGTTTTGCGGAATCACGACCGTTTCCAGGCCGTAGATTTCCTGGAATTCGTACGCTTCCGTATCGGCCGTACCGGTCATGCCGGCCAGCTTGGCGTACATGCGGAAGTAGTTCTGGAAGGTGATCGAGGCCAGGGTCTGGTTCTCGTTCTGGATCTTGACGCCTTCCTTCGCTTCGACGGCCTGGTGCAAGCCGTCGGACCAGCGGCGGCCCGTCATCAGACGGCCCGTGAATTCATCGACGATCACCACTTCATTGTTCTGCACCACATAGTGCTGATCCTTGAAGTACAGCGCATGCGCGCGCAGGGCCGCATACAGGTGGTGCACGAGGGTGATGTTGGCCGAATCGTACAGCGACGCGCCTTCCGGCAGCAGGCCCATCTCCATCAGGATGCCTTCGGCCTTTTCGTGGCCCGCTTCCGTCAGCAGCACCTGGTGCGCTTTTTCATCCTTGGTGTAGTCGCCCGGCACTTCAACCTTGCCCTTGCCGTCCGGCGTTTCTTCGCCGATCTGCAGGGTCAGGCGCGCAGGCAGTTCATTGATCTTGTGATACAGGTCCGTGTGGTTCTCCGCCTGGCCCGAAATGATCAGCGGCGTACGCGCTTCATCGATCAGGATCGAGTCGACTTCATCGACGATGCCGAAGTTCAGGCTGCGCTGCACGCGCTCGCGCGCTTCGTAGACCATATTGTCGCGCAAGAAGTCGAAACCGAATTCATTGTTCGTGCCGTACGTGATGTCGGAGTTGTACGCCTGCTGTTTGGCGCTGTGCTCCATCTGCGACATGTTCACGCCCGTCGACAGGCCCAGCCATGCATACAGGCGGCCCATGGTCTCGGCATCGCGCTGCGCCAGGTAGTCGTTGACGGTGACGATATGCACGCCCTTGCCCGACAAGGCATTCAGGTAGGCTGGCAAGGTTGCCATCAGGGTCTTGCCCTCGCCCGTGCCCATTTCCGCGATCTTACCGAAATGCAAGACCATGCCGCCGATCATCTGCACATCGAAATGGCGCATGCGCAGGACGCGCTTGCTGGCCTCGCGGCAAACGGCAAAGGCTTCCGGCAACAAGGCATCGAGCGATTCGCCAGCGGCGATGCGTTCCTTGAAGGCAGGCGTTTTCGCTTGCAGCTCGGCATCCGACAGCTTTTCGATGGCCGGCTCGAGCGCATTGATCTCGCGTACCGTTTTTTGGTATTGCTTGAGCAGCCGCTGGTTGCGGCTACCGAAAATCTGGGTCAGTAATGACATGCTTGAATTCTTGAAAAAACGCCGTTAAAAAAAGCTCGGTAGGGAACAACGAGGTAGTAATCGCGTCACCGCACGGAGTTCGACTATGGCAAAAGACGATGATTTTATCATGCGTTCCCGCCAAGGTTGGGGTAATGCACCATATAACAATAGCTTAATGACAAACAAATGGCAGAAATTGCGGACATTTCCCATACTGTAAGGCAATACGGCCTGCCCGCCTGCGCCGCACCCGCCGCCGCACTCGTCATGCGCGGGCGAGTGTGCTATGTTTCGGCCATGCGAACTCCCACTTATTCTCCGGCGCCGCGCCGCGGCTACGGCTTTGCCCGTTCCGGCCCGGCCGCGACGGGGGCAACCGATTTTCTGCGCGGCAACGCGACGATGGCTTCCCTGATGCCCACCGTCACGCGCCTGGCCGCCCTGCAGAAAGATTGCGCCAAGGCTTTGCCGGCGATGTTCGAGCATTGCGACATCCTGCAATTCGAAGGCGGGCAGCTGGTGCTGGCCACGCCGAACGCGGCACTGGCGGCCAAGCTCAAGCAGCAATTGCCGAAACTACAAGGGGAACTGGAAAGAAAGGGCTGGCAGATTGCAGGCATCAAGCTGAAAGTGCAAGTCATCAAGAGCATCGCGCCCATCGTGCATACGCGGGCACTGGTCTTGCCGGAAAAGGCCATGTCGGCCCTGGAAGAGCTGAGCACGGCATTGCCGCCATCGAAGCAGAACGAGCAGTTGATCGCGGCGCTGCGCAATATGGTGCGCCACCACCGCGAACCTAAAGATTAGCAACGCCAGGCGGCAGCACGTAGGTCGGGTTAGGCCCTTCGGGCCGTAATCCGACAACATTGTTGGCGCCTGCGGGGTTGTCGGATTACGGCCTGCGGGCTAATCCGACCTACGTCAACGACCACTCGCGCTCCATCTGCCGCAAATACGACTGCGGCGCCGCCTCGTTGGTATCGAACGAGACGATTTCATACGATTCTGGCTGTTCCAGCAGCGCCAGCAGCAGCTGGTTGTTCAGCGCGTGGCCCGACTTGTGCGCCGTGTAATATGCCAGTAAGGGATGGCCCACCAGGTACAGGTCGCCGATGGCGTCGAGGATCTTGTGGCGGACGAACTCGTCTTCGTAGCGCAGGCCATCGGCGTTGAGGATACGGTACTCGTCCATCACGATGGCGTTTTCCAGCGAACCGCCACGGGCCAGGCCCATGCCGCGCAAGCTTTCCACGTCTTGCATGAAACCGAAGGTGCGCGCGCGCGCCACGTCGTGCACGTAGGACACGTCGCCGAAGTCCACCGAGGCGCGCTGCATCGTGCCATCGACGGCCGGGTGATTGAATTCGATGAAGAAATCGAGCTTGAAGCCGTCGTACGGCGACAGGCGCGCCCATTTTTCCGCGTCGCCCTTGCCTTGACGCACTTCCACGGGCTTGATGACCTTGATGAATTTCTTCGGCGCCTGCTGCTCTTCCACGCCGGCCTGCTGCAGCAGGTAGACGAAGGACGAAGCGGAACCGTCCATGATGGGAATTTCTTCCGCATTCACGTCGATCACCATATTGTCGATGCCCAGGCCGGCTGCGGCCGACATCAGGTGTTCAACCGTGGAAACCCTGGCGCCGTCCTTGATCAGTACGGACGCCATGCGCGTATCGCCCACGGCCATGGCACTGGCGGGAAACTCGACGATGGGATCGAGGTCGATGCGGCGAAACACGATGCCCGTGTCGATCGCGGCGGGACGCAGAATCAGCTCGACCTTGGTGCCGGAGTGCAAACCGACACCGATGGTGCGGACCTGTTGTTTGATGGTGCGTTGTTTTAACATCTGTCGATTATATCTATTTGCCGGATTTTCGTTGCGGTGCGGCATGGCTCACGCCAGAAATACCACAACCGTTCCTCACGGATGTTCGCTTTCCGCATGCACGGCTTCGCGCCGCACCAGGTAAATGCCGCTGCCGATGATGATGGCCGCGCCGATCAAGGTGTATTCGTCGGGCAAGGCGCGCCACAGCATCCAGTCCAGGGCCATGCCCCAGGCCAGGGCCGAGTATTCGAATGGCGCCACGCTCGATGCCTTGCCAAAACGAAAAGCTTCCGTGATGGCCAGCTGGCCCAGGAAGCCGCTCAGCGACAAGCCGGCCAGCAGCCACCAGTCTTCGCGGCGGATGCTCACCCATTCGTGCGCCGACAAGGCCACGCCGCCAGCGGCCATCATCACCATCAGCCAGAAGACCATGCTTTCGCTGGCATCCGTGCGGCTCAGGATGCGGCCCGTGACGGCGGAAATGGCGTAACAGGCAGCCGAGCCCAGCACGGCCAGCCCGGCCAGCGAAAAGAATCCCGAACCGTCGGGACGCAGCGCCACCAGCACGCCCAGCAGACCCACGGCGATGGCACACCAGCGCGCGACGTCGACTTTTTCCTTCAAGATAAAAACCGACAGCACCGTGATCAGCAAGGGGGCAACAAAAAACAGCGCATACGTCTCGGCCAGCGACATGCGCTTCAAGCCGTAGGCGAACAGGGTAATCATCAGCACGCCCAGCGCGCCGCGCAGCAAGTGCAGGGGCCAGCGCACCTTCAGCACATTCTTGAAGGCGCCACGGTACAGCAGGTACAGGCAGACGAGCGGCAGGGACGACAGGGCGCGCAAGGCCGTCACCTGCATGGGCGGATAATGGGCGGACAACAGCTTCATGGCCGTGTCCATCAGGGAAAACATGGCGACGGCGACCAGCATCACATAGATGCTGCGCAGGTTGGGATTGCGGGATATCAGGACAGACTCCTGGCGAAAGAGCGGGACCGTCATCATGGCGACGGCCGGAGCCAGGACAGCATGGTCTGGAAAGGCCGGGCCAGGCGGTCAACCAGATTATAGCAAGCGCGGCTGTTTTACCTTATGACACAGGCAACAGCATCACCAGTTTCAATTCATGCTGGCGCGCCAGGTGCAAGGTGACCTGGTTGAAGCTGAGCGCCCCCTGTTGCGCATGCTGGAAGCGGCGCAAGCCGCCATCGCGGCCCTGCACCTGCTGCGCGCTCCACCACTGGCAAAATTCAGGGCTGGCGTCGGCCAGCTCCGCGATCAGGCCGGCCAGCGGCGCCTGGTCCGCCTGGCGGCCGATATCGGCACGAAACTCCGCCACCAGCCGCCGCGCCCGCTCGGGCCAGCCGACGATCAGGTCGCGCGCGCCAGGTTCCAGGAACATGAAGCGCAGCTGGTTCGGCGCGTCCCCGTCGCCATGCAGCCAGCCCGTGAACAAGGCGGACGCCGCTCCGTTCCACGCCACGGCGCTCCATTCGCGGTCGAGGATGTAGGCGGGCGCGTTGATGGCGGCGACGATGGCCGCCAGCTCGGCGCTGGCAGGCCCGCCGCCCTCGCCTGTGCCATGGCTGGGGTCATGCTTGTCGGCCACCTCGAACAGATAGGCGCGCTCGGCCTGGCTCAGCTGCAGTACCTGCGCCAGGCGAGAAAGCATCTTGGCCGACGCCGACACGGGCCGCCCCTGCTCCAGCCACGTCAGCCAGGTGGGACTGACGTCGCACAGCTGCGCCAGCTCTTCGCGCCGCAAGCCCGGCGTGCGCCGACGCCCGCCACCGGGCAAGCCAGCCATGGCGGGGGTGACGGCTTCGCGCCGGGCGCGGATGAATTCAGCGAGCTTGTTCGACATGGCACAGATGCATGGTAGTGGACATACCAGTATAAGTTATGGTCTTGTTACAGGATAATTTTATCCCTATTCTGCAGGAACTCACCCATCAACAGGAGAAAACCATGCAGCAGCACGATGTCGTTACCGAACAGTTTGGCAAGACAGCCCATGCCTACCTGAGCAGCGCAATCCACGCGCAAGGCGCCGACCTGGTGCTGATGCAGGAATGCGCGCGCCGCCACGGCCGGCCGGCCGTGCTGGACCTGGGCTGCGGCGCCGGCCACGCCAGCTTTGCCGTCGCCCCCGTGGCGGCATCCGTCGTCGCCTACGACCTGGCGCAACCCATGCTCGACGTGGTGGAGCACGCGAGAGCGCAGCGGGGCTTGCACAACATCCGCACGCAACAGGGCGACGTGGCGCGTCTGCCGTTTGCCGATGCCAGCTTCGACATGGTGGTCACGCGCTTTTCCGCGCACCACTGGAATGACGTGGCGGGAGCCCTGGCCGAAGCGTGGCGCGTGCTGCGCCCGAACGGCACGTTATTGGTGGTCGATATCGTGGCGCCCAAGACGGCCCTGTACGACAGCACCTTGCAGGCGGTGGAAATGCTGCGCGACGCCTCGCACGTGCGCGACTACCGCACGTGCGAATGGGGCGCCAAGTTCGGCAACGCGGGCTTTACGCACAGCTTGCGCAGCGTGTGGAAACTGACGATGCAGTTCGACGAGTGGGTGGCGCGCATGCGCACGCCGGACGAGCGCGTGGCGGCCATCCGCAACCTCTTCGATGGCGCGCCCGAGGAAGCGCGCCGGTATTTCGCGCTGCAGGACGACTATTCGTTCAGCATCGATGCGGCCATGTTCGAAGCGACCAAGCCATCGGTACAGTAAACGTAAAAACGGCGCCGATGGCGCCGTTTTTTATGGCTCTGTCCCCGTTAAGTAGGGGAAGTTCAGGAATCTTCCTGTATCCCTGCTGTCTGACTGTGCATCGCAGACAAA
>NZ_JBXAJE010000013.1:31075-60750 GCF_058796955.1 Janthinobacterium sp. GW823-FHT03B06 | reverse complement strand
TCGAGTCCCTTCGTGGGCACCATTACCTAATTCGCAAAAAAGCCGCAAACTTTCACGAGTTTGCGGCTTTTTTCATTGCAGAACGCCATGTGTTGCCATGGCGCCCTCCCTCCCCTTATTTGCCCAGCGCCGCCTTCACGGCGTCAAGCAGCGTCGTCGTCGGACGGCCTGTCAGCGCGCTCAATTGCTTGCCATGGTCTTCCAGGCCGCCCTTGGCCGCGCCCGCGTCGGAATCGGCCAGCAACTCGGCAAACCCTTCCGGCACGCCCACGCCCACCAGCGCCGCCTTGAAGTCCACCTGCGGCAAATCCTTGTAGACGATCGCCTTGCCCGACTGGCGCGCCACTTCGGCCGCATACTCGGCCAGGGTAAAGCCGTGGTCGCCGGCCAGTTCATAGATCGCTTGCGGCTGGTCCGCCGTCAGCACGGCAGCGGCGGCCGCCGCGTAGTCAGCGCGCGCGGCGGACGAGAAGCGGCCGTTTTGCGCCGCGCCCAGCACGACGCCATGCTCGAGCACGGGCGCCAGGTGTTCCGTATGGTTTTCCAGATACCAGCCGTTGCGCAGGAACGTGTACGGCAGGCCCGACGCGCGGATGGCCGCTTCCGTGATCACGTGCTCGGTGGCCAGGCCCAGCGGCGACGTATCGGCGCGCAGGACACTGGTATAGGCCAGCAGGGAAACGCCGGCGCGCCTGGCCGCATCGATGACGTTCTGGTGCTGCTGCGCGCGCTGGCCCACTTCGCTCGACGAAATCAGCAAGATTTTCGTTGCACCCTTGAAGGCCGCATCGAGGCTGGCGCCGTCGTTGTAATCGGCCTGGCGGACCTGCACGCCCCGGGCGGCCAGGCCGGCGGCCTTGGTCGGGTTGCGCACGGCGGCAATGATATTGGCTGCGGGAACGGATGCGAGCAGGCTGGCAATGACGTGCTGGCCCAGATTGCCTGTGGCGCCGGTGATGACGATCATGATTTCTCCTTGGAGGGTGGCTGGTAAAACCCTATAATAGGACTATTACTTACTTATTGTAAGTACGTACCTTTTGGTAAGTATGGATTACCCTCACATTGAAGACCAACTATCATGCCCACAGACACTCCCGGCGCCAGCCTGCGCGCCGCCCTCGCCCGCCAGAATCAGGAGGCGCACCTGCTGGCGGCCACCTGCCCGTCGCGCGCCGTGCTCAGCCACCTGACCAGCCGCTGGGCCGTGCTGGTGCTGGTACTGCTGCTGAGCGGCACGCGGCGCTTTAGCGAACTGCGCCGCGAAGTGGGCGGCGTCAGCGAAAAAATGCTGGCGCAAACCCTGGAAGCGCTGACGGGCGACGGCTTCGTGCTGCGCCAGGCGTATCTGGTGATCCCGCCCAAGGTGGAATACAGCCTCACGCCGCTGGGGCGCGAGGCGGCCGAACGCCTGGCCGTGCTGGTCGACTGGATCGAAGACAATTACCCGCGCATCGAACAGGCGCGCGCGGCCCTGGATGCGGCACCGCCAGCGCAAAATGCGGCTTGAGCAGATTGCTTTTGATCATCAAGAATTATCGTTTACTCCTACTTGCCTTGATGTAATACTAGGCCCATGAACCGCGTAAGGGCGCGACACCATGAATCAGTTGATTTCTTCCATCACCGACCGGGCCAATGTGCTGCTGGTCAGCAATTCGCCGAACGAAGTGCGCGAACTGCTGTATGTGCTGGACCGGCATAACCTGGGCACGGGGCTGGCGGGCGATATCGACGAAGGCGTGGAACTGGCGGCCGGCGGCACGGACCTGATCCTGCTCGACGCGGCTCTGGCGGGCTCGAATATCGGCGCCACCTGCATGCGTCTGCGCAATGCGGGCGGACGCCACAGCGTGCCCCTGCTGCTGATGTCGGCCACGCCCAGCGCCGAGGAGCAGGGCCGCAGCGTGGGCGCCGGCGCTTCCGACTACATCAAGATGCCCTTCAATGCGCGCGACGTGGCGGAAAAAATCCTCATGGAACTGGCCTTGCACAAGGCCGAAGCTTCCGCGCCGCATGCCGCCACGCCGCCGCGCCCCGTGCATCCGCAAACGCTGGAAGTCAATTACCACTCGATATTGGCCGGTTCACCCGACGCCGTGCTGCTGTTCGATATCGACAACGAGCTGCTGATCGACGCCAACCACCTGGCCGAAGAACTGTTCGGCATGCCGCTGGCCGAGTTGCTGCAAGGCGGCATGGAGCCGCTGTTCCCCAAACATCAGAGCGATGGCCGCGCCTCGCCGCAGCTGCTGGAAGAAAAGATCCGCGATACCCTGCAAGGCAAGATCGTCGTCTTCCGCGCCAGCTGCTGCCACCGCGACAGCCACCCGATCGCCTGCGAAATCCGCCTGATGCGCCTGTCCGTGCCGGGCCGCCAGCTCGTGCATGCGCGCATCATCGACTTGACCGAACGCAACCTCGCCGAAGCGATGCGCTCGGGCCAGAGCGCCCTGCTGGAAATGGTCGCCAAGGGCGCGCCCCTGATCCCCACGCTGAACCAGCTGCTGCTCTTGATCGAAGGCCAGTCGCGCGGCGTGCTGTGCTCCATCATGCTGCTCGACGACGACGGCACCCACATGCACAGCGCGGCTGGTCCCAGCCTGCCGACCGAGTACATGGCCCTGCTAGAAGGCGTGGCCATCGGCCCCGGCGTGGGCTCCTGCGGCACCGCCATGTTCCTGCGCGAACAGGTGGTGGTCAGCGACATCATGCGCGATCCGCTGTGGGCGCCCTACCGCGAGCTGGCCGCGCCGTTCGGCTTGCGCGCGTGCTGGTCGCAACCCATTTTCGGCCAGGATGGCGCCGTGCTCGGTTCCTTCGCCATGTACTACCGCGAAGTACGCCAGCCCGATGCGCGCGACCTGGAACTGATCGACACGGCCACCGACCTGGCCGGCATCGCGATTGGCCGCATGCGCCATGAACGCGAGCTGCAACGCCACCGCACCCACCTGGAAGAGCTGGTGGCCGAACGCACTGCGGCCCTGACGCAGGCCAAGGAACACTCGGAGCAGACGAACCGCGAGTTGGCCGCCGCGCTGGAAAACCTGTCCATCACGCAGGAAGAACTGGTGCGCCGCGACAAGCTTGCCGCGCTCGGTGCGCTCGTCGCCGGCATTGCGCATGAACTCAATACGCCGATCGGCAACGGTCTGGTGGTGGCCACCACCATGGCCGAACGCACGCGCGAAATCCAGGCCAGCTTTCTCGATGGCCTGCGCCGCTCCGAACTGGGCGCCTACCTGACCCAGGCCAGCGAGGCGGACGCCATCATGCTGCGCAACCTGCAGCGCGCGGCCGACCTCGTTTCGAGCTTCAAGCAGATCGCCGTCGACCGCGCCAGTTCGCAACGCCGCCACTTCCTGCTGCGCCAGTTCGTGGCCGAGCTGATGCTGCCCCTGTGCACGCAGCTCAAGGCCGCCGGCCTGAGCCTGACGCAGGACGTGCCGGAGGGCCTGGCGATGGACAGCTATCCCGGTCCACTGGGCCAGGTGCTGAGCAACCTGCTGGAAAACTGCCTGCGCCACGCCTTCGAGGGCCGCAGCGGCGGCACCATAAACGTCAGGGCGCGCGGCAGCGACGACGGGAAGACGATCACCATGTCCATCGCCGACACGGGCGTGGGCATCGCCGCCGACGACCTCGTGCACGTCTACGACCCTTTCTTCACGACCAAGCTCGGTTCCGGTGGTTCGGGCCTGGGCTTGCATGTGGCGCACAACATCGTCACGGGCGTGCTGGGCGGGCATATCGACGCCACCAGCAGCATCGGCGACGCCAGCGGCACCACCTTCACCCTGCAGCTGCCGGCCGTGGCGCCGCAATCGCCCGCCCCCTGAACGGCAGGCACGCTACAATGCCGGCAGGCTTTTCTTTCGGAGTACTTATGAAATACCTGATCGCCACGGCCCTGCTGGCCGCCTGCGGGTACGCCACGGCCGGACCGGCGCCCTGGTACAAATGGCGCAGCAAGATCGACGGCACCCTGTCGTGCGCCCAGTCCACCCTCGGATTTGGCTGGGAACTGGCCTCGGGACCGTACAAAGATAGCCGTTGCGAAAAACCGGCGCTTGTTAAATAATGGGGCCATGACCACACGGGGCACCGGCTTGAGATCAAGCGATGGCAATGCGGCGTCGAAAGAGTATGGAACGATAAGAACGTATCTATTCAAACCGAGGAGACCACATGTTTACGAATCCCGAACAATTCGCATCGGCCACCAAGGCCCTGTTTGAATTCCAGCTGATGACCTTCAACACCCTCACTTCCAAAGCCGTGCAAGGCGTGGAACAGGTGCTGGCATTGAACATGGCCACCGCCAAGTCCGGCATCGAGGATGGCCTTGCCGCCGGCAAGGAAATCAGCCAGGCCAAGGATCCGAAGGCCGCCATGGCCGCCGCCGCCGCCCAGCTGCAACCGGGCGTGGCCGGCGCAAAAGCGTATAAACAGCAACTCGACGACATCATCAAGGAAATCCACACGGAATTCACCACGGCCGCCGAAGCCCATGTGGCCGAAGCGAAAAGCAATCTGAGCGCCCTGATCTACGACGTCACGAAAAACGTGCCGCCAGGCTCGGAAAACGCCGTCGCCATCGTCAAGGCCGCCATCGACAACGCCTTCCTCGGCTACGAGCAAGTGACCAAGGCCACGAAACAGGCCGTGAAGACCGTGGAAGAGCAGATCGCCAAGGCCAGCGCGCAAGTGGCGCAGGCCACGGAAAAAGCGACGGCCGGCGCCCAGGCTGCGGCTGAAAAAGCGGCGCCGGCGGCCAAACCGAAGGCTGCTAAAAAGTAAGCCGTAGGTCGGATTAGCGCGGCAAGGCCGCGCGTAATCCGACGCACTGCTGGCGCTCATGGTGATGTCGGATTACGCGCTTGCGCGCTAATCCGACCTACCCGACCTACAAGAATTCACCGGCAGGGTCCGGTATTCGCCCCCTCCCACACCCCCGAAATAGCCTGAGCCTAGCTGCAGAAATCCTGGCGAGCCTTCGCCTCGACGGTTCCGGCCAGCTGGCGGCGCCAGACCGCCATGCGCCATGCGGCCCAGGCGGCGGACAAGGCGCCGGCGACGAGGATCAGCCGCGTGTCGATCAGGGTCAGCACGGAACCGCTGAGGGCCACGACGATGTTGGCGATGCAAAAGGTGGTGGCCAGCAAGCCCATCACGGCGCCCTGTCCGTGCGCACTGAAGCGCTCGGCGCACCAGCCCTGTATGACCGTGTTGTACAGCGCATTCGGAATGCCGAACAGCACGATGGCGGCGATGCCCACCCAGATATTACCCAGCGCCAATATCCCGACGGCCAGCGCCACGCCGCACGCATACCAGCAGGCGCGCAGCAGCGGCGCATGGCGGCTGGGACCGCCCGCCAGCAAGGACGTAATCGTCATCGTGCCGCACAGGCCCACATTCACCCAGGCAATCTCCTGCGCATGATAATGGGCCGTCTCGACCAGCCACAGCGGGTAGAACTCATAAAAACTGGCCACGCCGCAGGTGAACGCCAGTTGCACGATGAACAGGGTGCGCAACTCCTCATGGCGCAGCAAATTGAGCGAATGGCGGTCGCGCGCCACTTGCCACCACGACGTCTTCAATAGCGAGGGCGTTTCGCGCGGCAAGCCGACAGCCACCAGCACGGCGACGAGCATCAGCGCGGCGGCGGCGATCCAGAACGGCACCGTCACGCCCCAATGCAGGGTCGCGCCCGCCAGGATCGGACCCACCAGCCAGCCCAGGTAAAACGCGCCGTTCAGCCACGACATGGCGCGCAGGCGCAGCGCTCCCGTCAGCTGGTCCGCCAGCATGGCGCGCGCCACGGCGCCGTTACCCTCCAGCAAACCCGTGATGAAACGGGCGACGATGAACAGCGGGTAGGACTGGATCACCAGCGCCCAGGCCGTGATCGCATGGCCGATGGCGGCGCCCACTGCCGTGCGCATCAGCAAGGGGCGGCGGCCATAGCGGTCGGACAGCGGCCCCAGCAGGGCCGAACCGATCAGCAAACCGAGCGGGTTGATGGTCAGCGCCAGACCGAACAGCAATTTGGATGGCAAGCCGAGGAAATTGTTGAAGGCATTGGGCGCCTCGGCCGCGAACAGGGGCGGCAGGATCGGGTATGGCAAGGAGGCGCCGATGGTCGACAGCAGCGCCAGCAAACAGGCGGCGGAAATCAGGATGATGTTTTTCATGCGGGCTCAGCGAATTTTAGTCTGGCAAGCATACGTTGACCATGCCACACAAGCAAACTGAAATATCTATTAATCATGCTCATCCTTGCCGCCGTGAAGCGTGCCAGGCATCGCCTCGGCTATCATGCCGCCATGACCCACGTTGAACAGGACAAACATGACGCTGTCAGAAATGGAAAGCAAACACGGCTTTATCTATCCTGCGCTGTATCGCCAGCTCGAGCGCGACGGCATGCTGGCCGTGGGTGAATACGGGCCCGACTGGTACAAGCTGGTCTATCCCACCTTGACGGAGCGCCCTACCCTGCTGTTGCATGCCGATGATTTCGAATTGCTCAACATCAAGGCCGTGGCCGAAGAGGCGGACACCTTGCGCGACGCGGACGATTACCGGCAGATCGATCCCGCCTTCCGCTTCATCCCGTTCGCGCAAACGGGCGCGGGCGACCACTACTGCTTTTTCGCCTCCGGTCAGCAGGACGGCGACATGCCCGTCGTGCTGCTGTGGCATGACCAGAATGAAGCGCAGTACCTGGCGAAAAACCTGCAGGATTTCGTGTTCCACATGTTGTTGAACAGCATGGCGGATCAGGATACCTATAACGAGGTCAGCGACGAGGCATTCAGGGAACAGCTGGCCAACACCCTGGGCACGCATGCGCGCTACCTGACGGCGCGGCAAGCCGACGTGCTGCAAACCTTGCTGGCCAGGGACATCCTCGATTACGAGGTGGCGTTGCCGAAAGGACGCAAGCAGGCGCACCGGGGCTTGCTGACCGATATCGAGCTGGCCAGCCTGCGCGCCGAACTGATTCCCTACGAAAAGTTTGATACCTGTTTTGCCTACAGCGCGGCTGGCTGAGCATAAAATCGCTGGGCAAGCGGCGGCTGAAGGTTTAAACTGTATATAAACACAGTAAAACCGATCATCTTGCATCTTGCCCTATTGCCATCCCCATGTTGAGAGTCCTGGAAAATCCCCTGTACTATCTGGATAATTTCCAGGACGTGCTGAGCTGGATCAGCGCCCGTTACGCCGATCTGCTGAGCCCTGAAGAAACGCGCTTCATCGCCGACTTCGGCGCACTGCCGCAGCCGTCGCGCGCCCTGTTCGTGCGCCTTGTCATGCGCAAGGGCTGCCTGTTTCGCGCCAGTAAGCTCAATTATCCGGAAATCGGCGACACGCGCGCGGCCGCCCTGCCCTTGCTGGCCCTGGCATGGGTGGAAGCCGATCCCGTCATTGCACTCGACGAGCTGTTCGAGCAATTGCTGAAAGCGGAAATCGCCCAGGCTTTCGATCTCGCCCCGTCCCTGAAGGCGGCGCGCAAGGCCGAGCAGCTGGAGGTCTTGCGCGAACAGCATGGGGAACACAGACCGTTTTCCGCCTGGCATCCGGCCTGCAGCGACGTGCTGTACCGCATCGGTTTGCAGCCCCTGTGCGACCGCCTGCGCCTGATTTACTTTGGCAACTATCATCAGGACTGGTCGGAATTCGTGCTGTCCGACCTGGGCGTGTATCAATATGAAAGAGTGGAATTTTCGCCCGAGTCGCGCGGTTTTCGCACGCGCCAGGATATCGAGCACTATGAAGTGCTGCACCAGTGCCGGGAACGCTACAACGACAGCGCACCGGCGGACGAAGTGCTGCAGGAACTGGCGGCGCTGCCATTGCCAGAAGACAATACCTGGCTGGCCAGCCGGCGCGACAAGCTGCGTTTCCAGATCGCCCAGCACCTGGAAAAATGCCAGGACTGGCCGGCCGCCTACCGCGCCTATGCCGATTGCCGCTATCCGGGCGCGCGGGGCCGCGCCATCCGCGTGCTGGAAAAAGACGAGCAGCCGCAAGCGGCCTATGAACGCCTGACGATCGCCCTGGCGGCGCCGGAAAGCGAGGCGGAACAACAATTGCTGCTGCGCATGGCCCCCCGTTTGCGGCGCAAGCTGGGCCATGCGAAGCAGGCAACCAGCACCCCCGCCGCCGTGGACCGCATCGACCTGCTGCTGCCCTGCCCGGAACAGGCGTGCTACGTGGAAACGGTGGTGCGGCAACACCTGATGCAGGACGATGCCCCTGTGTACTACGTGGAAAACACCCTGATCAACTCGCTGTTCGGCCTGCTGTGCTGGCCCGCCATCTTCAAGGCCATGCCGGGCGCTTTCTTCCACCCGTTCCACCGTGGACCGGCCGACTTGCACAGCGCCGATTTTTACCAGCGCCGCAGCATTGACTTCGCCGCCTGCCTGGCGCAACTGGACGACGGCGGCTACCACGCCGCCATCCACGCCACCTTTGCTGCCAAGCACGGCATCGCCTCACCCTTCGTCAGCTGGGAGGCGCTGGACGACGGCTTGCTGGACCTGGCGCTGGCCTGCATGCCCGCCGCGCACCTGAAGAAGGCGTTCGAGCGCATCTTGCTCGATATCAAAAGCAACCGCAGCGGCTTGCCTGATCTGATCCAGTTCTGGCCGGCAGAACGGCGCTACCGAATGATCGAAGTCAAGGGTCCGGGCGACCGCCTGCAAGACAACCAGCTGCGCTGGATCGCGTATTGCGCCCAGCACGCCATGCCCGTCAGCGTGTGCTATCTGCAATGGCAGGCGGCGGCATGAGCGCCAGGAGGTACACGATCGCCGTGCGCGCCCTGTGCGAATTCACGGCCAAGGTGGGCGACCTGGACCTGCGTTTCACGCCCTCGCCCACGGCGCAGGAAGGCATGGCCGGCCACGCCACCGTCACGGGCCGGCGCGACGACGATTACCAGCGCGAAATCAGCCTGTGCGGCGACTTCGGCCCCCTGCACGTGCGGGGCCGCGCCGATGGCTACGACCCGGCGCGGCGGCAGCTGGAAGAAATCAAGACCTACCGGGGCGAACTGGACACGATGCCCGCCAACCACCGCCAGCTGCACTGGGCGCAAGCGCGCATCTACGGCCACTTGCTGTGCCAGCAGCTGAACCTGCCCATGCTGCGCGTGGCACTCGTGTATTTCGACATCGCCAGCCAGAAGGAAACCGTCATGCACGAGGAATGCACGGCCGAGGCGCTGCGCCTGTTCTTCGAGCAGCATTGCGCGCTGTTCCTGGAATGGGCCGAGCAGGAAATGGCGCACCGGGCCAGCCGCGACGCACAGCTCACGGCCATGGCCTTTCCCCACGCAAACTTCCGCCCGGGACAGCGCCAGCTGGCCGAAGCCATGTACAAGGCCAGCAGCCGCGGCTGCGGCTTGCTGGCGCAGGCGCCGACCGGCATCGGCAAGACGGTGGGCAGCCTGTTCCCCATGTTGAAAGCGACGGCCGCGCATGGCCTCGACAAACTGTTTTTCCTCGCTGCCAAGGTGCCGGGCCGCCAGATGGCGCTCGACGCCTGCGCCATCCTCAAGGAGAGCGCGCCGCTGCTGCCCTTGCGCGTGCTGGAACTGAGCGCCAAGAGCAGTGCCTGCGAACATCCCGACAAGGCTTGTCACGGCGAATCGTGTCCGCTGGCCAAGGGTTTTTACGACCGCCTGCCGCTGGCGCGCGAGGTGGCGCTGGCCAGCGGTTTGATCCTCGACAAGGAAGCCGTGCGCGCCGTCGCCTTGCAGCAGGGTATTTGCCCGTATTACCTGGGCATGGAACTGGCGCGCTGGAGCGACGTCGTCATCGGCGACTACAATTATTATTTCGACCTCAGCGCCATGCTGTACGGCATGACATTGGCCCACGACTGGAAAGTCAATGTGCTGGTCGACGAAGCGCACAATATGGTGTCGCGCGCGCGCAGCATGTATTCGGCCGAACTGGCGCAGATCGACCTGAAAATGCTGCGCAAGTTCGCCCCCGAGGGACTGAAAAAGCCGCTGGACCGCCTCTCGCGCCAGTGGACGGCCCTGCTCAAGGAGCAGGATGGCGATTACCACGTGCATGCCGCCTTGCCCGACAAATTCTTTGGCGCCCTGCAAGGCGTGGCCACGGCCATCGGCGACTACATGGCCGAACATGCTACCGCGCTCGATGAAGACTTGCAGCGCTTCTATTTCGACGTGCTGCTGATCAACCGCCTGGCGGAAAGCTTTGGCGCGCATTCGCTGTTCGACGTCAGCAAGACGGAGACGGGCTCCACCGTCTGCATCCGCAACATCGTGCCGGCACCGTTCTTGAAAGAGCGCTTCGCGGCCAGCCACAGCACGGCCCTGTTTTCCGCCACCCTGAGCCCGTGGAATTACTACAGCGATACCCTGGGCATGCCGGCCGACACGGCCTGGGTCGACGTGGAATCGCCATTCCAGGCGGAACAACTGTCCGTGCGCGTGGCCGATACCATTTCCACGCGCTACCAGCACCGCGCCGCTTCGCTGCTGCCCATTGCCCAATTGATGGCAAAGCAATACGCGGAAACGCCGGGCAACTACCTGGCCTTCTTCAGCAGCTTCGATTACATGGAAAAGACGGCCACCCTGTTCGCCCAGCACTACCCGGACGTGCCCATCTGGCAGCAGCCGCGCCGCATGGATGACGGTGCCCGCGCGCAATTCCTTGGCCGTTTCGGCCTGGAAACACGCGGCATCGGCTTTGCCGTGCTCGGCGGCGCCTTCGGCGAAGGCATCGACTTGCCCGGTGCCCGGCTGATCGGCGCCTTCATCGCCACCTTGGGTTTGCCACAGATCAATCCCGTCAACGAGCAGATCCGCCAGCGCATGGGCGACATCTTCGGCGCCGGCTACGATTACACGTATCTGTATCCGGGCATGCAGAAGGTGGTGCAGGCGGCCGGCAGGGTCATCCGCACCCAGTCGGACAAGGGCGTCGTGTACCTGATCGACGACCGTTTTTCACGCCCGGAAATCCGCCAGCTCTTGCCCACGTGGTGGGATGTGCAGCTGGCTGGCGGATAGCACGCGGTTAATCTCTTCAGGTGTTGCCAGCCCGCTTGCGCGGCACACTGGCTTTGCGCTTTCGGGGGGGCGTCGCAGATGCAGCAAGTGCGCTGTCATGGACATCGGCATCAACTTCCTGGCTACGCAGAAAATTCTGCAGTTCGATACGAACACCGTTTTTCGCAACGACCGACAATTCCAATGTCATGCCCAGCGATTGCAGGAAGCGGCGCAAGGTCGAGACATAGGTATCGGTACGCTTTTCCAGTTGGGAAACGGCATGCTGTTGAATCCCCAGTTCCCTGGCAACCTCCGCCTGGGTCTTGCCCACGGCCTTGCGGAAATCCGTCAGCGTGGCAGCATGCGCTATCATTTCCTGCATTTTCTCCTGGGACAGAGCCGCAATTTTTGCCTGACGCTCGGCCGGCAAACTGTGGATCACGTCATTCAGATTTCTTCCCATGGCTAGCTCCTGTTCCTGAAATCATCTCCTGCCTTTGCCCTGCCTTGCTGTCGCCGTGGTCAGGTTTTTGAGGTGTTGCTCGTAGCGCGCATTTGCCTTGAACAACAAATCCCTGTCAAACCTGTCCTCGCCGATACCCTGCTTGGCTGCCGCAACCAGAATCACCGCCTCTCGCCGGGTATCGAAAGCAAAGACCACACGCCACACCTCTGCCCCGTTATTGCCCTTGAAACGCAGCTCTTTCATGTTCGGGTGTTTAGGATGCTTCAACGTCCCGACATGAGGACGCCCGGCAGCCGGCCCCAGCTTCGACAGCGCATCGGCACTCGCCAGCAATTCATCCTGGACATCTATCGGCAGAGCATCGAATTCCGCATCGAAGTCATCGTGAAACGTGACCGGCCAAGTCTTCGGCGCATTCAATTATCATCTCCTGATGATATCACGCATAGATGATTAAGCATCTATGCCATAGAAAATGCTAGCCCACCAGTAATCTGAGTTTCTGATACCCCGCCTTGCTCACGGGTATCCTCGTCTCGTCGCGCAAGATGGCCACGTGGCTGTCCTTGGTGGCCGCCTCGATGCGGCGGATGCCGTCGATATTGAGCAGGTACGAGCGGTGTACGCGCAGGAACTTGGCGGGATCGAGCTGGGTTTCCAGCTCCGATAAACGTTGGCTTTTCAGGTAGGACTTGCCCTCGGAACGGATGCTGATGTAGTCGTCCTGCGCCTCGATGTAATCGATCCGGGCACTGGCGATGACGTGGACCTTGGCGCCGTCGCGTATCAGCACGCGATCCAGGGGCGCGGCGCGCGTGGCCGCCTCGCGCGCCACCATTTGCACAGTGTCCGGCGTGCTGCGGTTGGCGCGCGCATGGGCCAGCGCCTGGTCGAAGCGCTGTTCGCTGAACGGTTTCAGCAGGTAATCGAGCGCATGGCATTCGAACGCCTTCAAGGCGTACTGGTCGTAGGCCGTGACAAAGATCAGCTTAGTCTTCGCGCCGATCAGCTCGGCCACTTCGAAACCGTCCAGGCGCGGCATCTGGATGTCGAGGAACACCAGTTCCGGTTCCAGTTCCGCGATGGCCTTGACGGCGTCGAAGCCGTTGGCGCACTCGGCCACGATGTCGATATCGTCGTGGCGCGCCAGGTATTCGCGCAGCACGCTGCGCGCCAGTAATTCATCATCGACGATGGCCACCCGCATTCTTGCCTGCATCATGCTTCCTCCGTGCCGCCGGTCTGCGCCGGCATCGATAAGGTTACTTCAAACGTCGCGCCGTGCCGCGTCCAGTGCACGCCGGCCTTGTGGCCATACGCGCCGGCCAGGCGCTGGCGCACATTTTCCAGGCCCACGCCATTACCGCGCGCTGGCCCCTGATCCGCATCAACAGGATTGCGCACGGCAATCTGCAACAGGCTGCCCGCGCGCCGGACTTCGATGGCGATCAGGCCGCCCTCCGTCAAGCCGCAGATGCCGTGCTTGACGGCATTTTCCACCAGCGGCTGTATCAGCATGGGCGGCAGCAAACACGCCAGCGCGGCAGTGTCGATGCTTTCCGCCACTTGCAGGCGTTCGCCGAAGCGCACTTGCTCGATGGCGAGAAAGTGGCGGATCAGCACCAGCTCCTCTTGTACGGTAATGTGCTTGTGCGCTTCCAGACTCAGGCTCTGGCGAAAGAAACTGGCCAGCTGCACCGTCATCTGGCGCGCGCCCGCCGCATCGATAGACGTCAGGGCGCTGATGGAGTTCAGGCTGTTGAACAGGAAATGCGGATCGATTTGCGTGCGCAGCATGCGCAGTTGCGCTTCTTGCGCCATCAGCTGCGCTTCCAGGCCCCGTTGCTCGGCCATGCTGGCGCGCACGAATTCGAGCAGCAGATAATGCACGGCGGCGGCCAGGCAATACAGCAGCGCGCCCAGGCCGAAGAACAGGGCCAGCAGCGACTGCGTCAAGTCCACGCCCAGCCAGCGCACATCCGGCAACAGGCTGACGCTGTTCAGAAATTGCAGCAGGGTTGCCCACAGCAAGCCCGCGAACAGCGCCGCCACGCCCATCACGCCGGCAATGGCGAGCGGATGGCGCGCGTGCAAGGGGTAGGCGCGGCACAGGTAAAACGCGGAAAAGCCGGAACCGATCGCATACACGAGCGTGGCGGGCACCACCAGCAGGACGGCATTGAGCCAAGGCGCGTGCGCCACCCTGGCCAGGAGGGAGGCCAGGGCCAGGCCCAGCGCGATGCACACCAGGAACACCACCACGGCGCCGCGCCGCTTCGACAAGGGTCCGGACATGTGCGCCTAGTTGCGGATTTCCAGGCCGCCCATGATGGCGTAACCCGTCACGTACAGGCGCTTGTTCTGGTTTGGCGGCACGATGGTCTTTTCCTCGAAGCCGCCAAGGATGGGCGTGCCCTGCAGCACGACGCTCCAGTCGGGCGGAATCTTGATGGTGACGCCGCCGCACAGGGCAAACACGTTGAGCACGGCTTCGCCGTCGATCGATGCCTGGCGCAAGTCGATTTCGCAGCCGGCCATGATGACATTGATATCGCCGCCCCTGAAGCGCTGCGACGACACGCGCCGCACGTAGCCGCCGAGGATGGCCGTCACTTCGATGATGCTGTCGTCGTCGGCCTGGCCGCCCGTGCCGGGTGCTGCAGTGGCATCGGCATCGGCGGGTTCCTTGTCGAGCGATACGGCGCCATTCCTGGCCTGGCCGAAGGCGTCGGGCGCTGCGCCAGCCTCGGGCGGCGCGGCAAAATGCCGGCGGCGCTGCCGCTGCTGTGCGCCAGGCAAGGATTTCGACACCACGGCCACGCCGGCGGCGATGATGAGCAACGGCCACAGCATGCTCCAGTTGATATAAAACAAGCCCATGGCTTTCAGGGTCCAGCTCAGGCCCAGCAAGACCATCACGCCGCCGAGTATGTAGCCGGAGCGGTTATGGCTTTGCGATATTTTCAGCAAGCCGAAAATGATCAGGATGGTGGGCCAGAAGCGGAAGGTGTAGCGCACATTGATGAAGCCCAGGTTATCGAGCAGGAACAGCAGCCCCAGGACGATGACGATGACGCCCAGCACGATCTGCGATGGCGAGTGCAGCGGCGGTCTATTTTTCATGCTCGGACTCCCGATAGGCAATAAAATGTTTGTTCAACAGCGGCTCCAGCACGAGGCCCACGCCCCAGGCGATCAGCAAGGCTGGCCAGCTATTGTAGAAATTCAAGTTCCACAGTTCTTCATACGACACATACCACCAGGCGGCGAAGAAGATCAGCCACAAGCCGCTCAATACCTGCTTGGCGGACACGGGCGCGACCAGCTTGTTAAGGCCGAAGACGACCAGTATCAACGGCCAATAATGCCATAGTGCATAGTAATCATGGAGATGGATCACATCGAGCCGGTCCAGCAGGATCACGGCGCCGATGGCGATCAGCAGCACGCCCCACAACAGCTGGGTACGGCGGTAGTACGCTGGTTCAGGTTTCACGGTCGCCCCTTGAAGTTGGTTGATCGTAAAGATACGCGGATTTGGAGCGCGCGCAAACAGCGCTTCGGCGAATGGCGGACAGGTGGCGGTGAATGGCGCAACGGCGGAACGACAGGCAAAAAAAAGACCGGCTAGGGCCGGCCTTGAAGGGGTTCGCAGTTCACACCGCGACCTGGAGTTGCAGTGCATAGCCGCGCGGCGCAGGGCGCAAACGCGGGCAGAAATCTGGTGCCGATCCTTGAGGCGACCGGCTGACCTGCTGGAAGATCGAACATGCCGCCAACTTCACGGCAGTGCGTCTCAACCAAGCAAAGGCATCATACTCCCGATCGGGCAAAAGCACCGTTCGCTAGCGCACACAGATGCGGATTTGCTGAGCTGCATCAAGCAGCCGTGACGTGCGGCGAACGCAGCATGTCGTTCCCGATCCATGCCAGCACGGACGGCCCCTGCGGCTGCCAGCCCAGCAGCTTGCGCGACCGCTCGCCGCGCACGCGGCTGTTGGAACCGAGGCCGTACGAGGCCATTTCATAGCCCCATTCGGCAATCGCCTCGGGCAGCGGCCAGTCCTGCGCGGGGCCCAGGTCCAGTGCATGGGCGATGGCGGCCGTCATGTCGCGGAAGGCCGCTTCGCCCGATTCGACAAAGTAGAACGTGCCGGCCGGCGACTTTTCCAGCGCCAGCAGATACAGGCTGACGACGTCGTCGATGTGCACGTTGGACCAGATATTGCGGCCCGGACCCACGTGGCGCACGATGCTGCTCTTGCGCGCCTGTTTCAATAAGCGGGGCAATTGCACGCTGTCGCGCGGCAAGGCGCCGTGGCCGTAGATCAAGGTGTTGCACAGCACGCTGGCGCGCACGCCCTGGCCTGCGCTGGCCAGCACCAGCTCATCGATGGCGACCCGTGCCGCCTTGTCGGCCGTGGGCGCCGGCAGCTTGTCTTCATAATAGATCTGTTCCGTGCCCTCGCCGCCCGACGCGTCGCCCACAATGGACGAGCCGCTGGTGTGGAGGAAAGGCTTATTACTGCCGGCCAGCGCTTCAATAATGGCTTCCACGGCGCCCCGGTGGTCGCTGCTGGCCGCATTGATAACGGCGTCCGCCGCCCTCGCCTGTTCGATGATCAGCTCGCGGTCGTTCAAGGTGCCGACGATGCCTTGTACGCCGATGGTGGCCAGCTCGGCCACCTGCTCCGGCTTGCGCACGAGGCCCGTGACCTGATGGCCGGCGCGCACGAGGCCCGCCGCGATGGAACTGCCGATGAAACCTGCCGCGCCTGTCAAAAATACTTTCATACCGTGGACGCCAAACAAAACCTACTGCGCGTCGCGCTTTGCGGCCTGCGATGCTCACCGTGCTCCAGCACGGTTGCGCTTCTTAGCCACAAATCATCGCCGCTCGCTACGGTTTTGTTAGGCGTCGTTCCTCCTTGGTTAGCTTTGTTAATTCAGATCAAAAGCGATCACATGAACAAAGTATGCGCGCTTTCGTCTTTCGCAAAAAGCGGCCGCACGGCAAAAGATTTATGACTTGGACGCAACAGTCTTGTTTTTCAGCTGCAGGGCGGCGATGTAGCGGCTCCGGTAGACGGGGTCTTCCGGCGTCAGCAAGCTGAGCCTGTCGCGTGCGCGCGTGGCGGCCACATAGAAACGGTTCTCTTCTTCCAGCGGGTCGGTCTTGCTGCGCGGGAATTCATCGACGGCCAGGTAGGGCAGGATCACGTGGTTGTATTCGAGGCCCTTGATCTGGTCGATGCAGGCGATGACCAGCTTGGCCTTGCCAGTCGAGACCGTCACGGCGTCTTCCATCTCGCCCAGCCAGCCGGCGAAGCCGCCCAGCGCCACGCCCGCTTCGCGGCACACGGCAATGAAGCCATGCAGGGAACGGGCGACGACCCGCGCCTGGGCCGGGTCGACATAGATGCGGCGCGCCGTCTGTTCCAGCTGCATCAGGCCAAAGATGTGCTGCAGCGCGTCGCCGGCCAAGGCGTCGGGCGGCAGCGCGCGCAGGTAATCGACGGCGGCCAGGGTCAGCGCCGCCTTGTCCTGGTTGTGCGACTTGGCCAGCTGGTTCGTCAAGAAGCCTTCCAGCAGGTCGGGGTAATTGGCCACGTCGGCCTTGGCTTGCTGCAATTCCGTGCGCGTAAACGGGATTTCCGCGAACGCCACCAGGGCTTCGAGGATTTCGCCGCGGCGCGGGCCGCTCTTGATCGCGTGCAAATCCTTGCGGGCGATGGCGACCATGCCGCGCAGCATCAGCACTTCCAGGCTCAGCAGATAACTGTTCATGTCCACCAGGCCATACGCGATGCCGCTCTGGAACAGGGCCGTTTCCACGCGGATGGCTTGGTCTCGGTCGCGCAGCAAGATGGCCGTCGTGCCCGCATGTGCGTGTTCGAGCGCGGCGATCAGCTGGGCGCTGCACGCTTGCGGCTGCGCATGGTCATACTCGAGCAGTTCAATGTGGGTGGCGCGCGACAGGGCCGACACGCTGGGCTTGTTTTTCAGCACGCCCACGGCCTGCGCCAGTTGCGGGCCGTAGCGGTAGGACGCCGTCAGCGGCAGGCGCTGCAAGGCGGGAAATTCCTGCTCGAAGCGCTGGCGCAGGAAGCGGTGGTCGGCGCCCGACCACGTGTAGATCACTTGATCCTTGTCGCCGGCGCCGCAGAAAAAGGCGTTGCCGCGGCGTATCAGCATGGTCAGCAGGCGGAACGACGCCTCGTTCAAGTCGTGCAATTCATCGGCCACGATGATCTGGAAGGCCGGCAATTGCTGGCGCAGCGGCTCGTCGCCGTCGAGCATGCGCACGAGGTCGTAGGTGGCGTCGAAGGGCGCGCGGAACTGGATATCGCCCGTGTCGGCGCCGCGCAAGCCTTCATATTCGCGCAGCCACAGATAATGCGTGCGCGACATGCCCAGCATTTCCAGGTTGTCGTCCAGGGAATTGCTCTCGAAGTCGGGATTCTGGAAATCCAGGCGCGCCTTGGTGCGCAATTGCAGTTTCAGGAATTCGGCGATGGCGCCATTCGTCGTGTTGATTTCCAGCGGATAGCGGTGAGCGTATTTCTCGGAGACCACTTCCAGCGCTTCCCAGGCCACGGGGCGCAGCTCTTCATCGCTGCGCATGGAGGCCACCTGCATGTTTTCCAGCTGCAACAGCACCTTGGCGGCAAAGGCGTCGAAGGTGTCGACCGTCAGGCGCTTGACGACGCCCAGCGGCACGCCCACTTCCAGCAGGCGCTGGCGCAGGGCCACGCGCGCCGCTTCCGTGAAGACGAGGGCCAGCATGCGTTCGGGCGCGCGGCCCCGGTGCAGGGCCTCGGCCAGGCGCAGGGCCAAGGTCGTCGTCTTGGCCGCGCCGGCATTGGCGTCGATCAAGACCACTTTCTTTTGCGCCGTCTGGATGGCGACCTGCTCCGGCGTGGGCGTGATGCGTTTGGGAATGAACTGCGGGGCGTTATCTGTACTCAAGGGTATCCTGAAATGATGTCTGTTCTCGGCGCGCTACCAGGCGCAGGTGCGCAAGCCGGCAAAGATGTCGCCTCGTTCGGGCGCATGGAAGGCGCGCATGCGGGCCGAATGCAGGCGCGGCGGCGTGGCGAAGGAGGCGCCGCGCAGTACCTGGTGCTGCATGAAATACGGCGCCGAATATTCGCGCCAGGCATCCACCGCAAAGCCCGGATACGGCTCGAACGGCGTCGCCGTCCACTCCCACACCTGGCCCCAGTGAAAGCGCGGGTGGCCGGACAGCGCAGCATACTCCCATTCCGCCTCGGTCGCCAGGCGGCGCCCCGCCCAGGCGCAATAGGCCTGCGCTTCATACAGGTTGATGTGGCGCACGGCTTCGTTCGGCGGCAAGGTCGTGCGCTGCCCGAAACGCATGGTGCGCCACTGCGTCGCTTCGCGCAGCCAGTACAGCGGCGACGAGCGCTCCTGCCGCATCAGCCAGGCGCTGCCGGCCGCGCTCCAGAACTGGCGGTTCTGGTAGCCGCCATCGGCGACGAAGTCGGCAAACTGGGCATTGGATACGGCGCAGGCATCGATGGAAAACGGCGCCACGTAGCAGCTGTGGGGCGGCGATTCATTGTCGAAGGCAAACCCGGCATCGCGCGGCGAGCCCAGTGCAATGGTACCGCCAGGAAAAGCGATCTGGCCCGCTCCGGGCGGCAAGGCCGGGCTGGCCGCAAGGGATTCCGGTGCTTCCAGGCCCAGCCATTGCAGACCGGCCAGCATTTCCTCGCCACACAAGTCTTCATGGGCCAGGGCCAGCCGGTACGGCGCCAGGGCGCTGTCGACATTGGCTTCGCGCGACAGTTTATCGAGGACCCTGTCGAGTACTTCGTGGCAATACGTTTTGACGGCGCCAGGACTGGGCAGTTCCAGCGTCCAGCGCGCGCGCTGCTGCACCATGTTGGCGTCGAACAAGTCGTCGCCGCGTGTCAGCAGGGAGTTATAAATGGCATCGGCCGGATGGCTGGACGCCGCTTCGCGCAGGATGAACCACTCGGCAAACCAGGCGATCTGCGCCAGTTGCCATAAAGGCGGATTGAGGCGCGGATGACGGGGCAGGCCCGCCACCACGTCCAGGCCGGCAGTGACGTAACAGTCAAACAGGGAAAGGGTGTCCTGGCGCGCGGCCAGCAGCGACTGGGCCAGTTGCTGCGCGCCGGCTTGGCGAAAAGAGGCGTTGATTAAAGTCATAGCTAGATTGTAACGACTTATGCCAACTTTGCACTAGTCGCACGGGAAACAGGCAGGGGATGCTCCCCTCCCCGGCCTACTTGACCAGCAACTCGCCCTGCAGCGGCGTGACGACGGATTTGGGCATGCTGACGATAAAACTGCTGCCCTTGTCGGCCACGGACTGGATGGCCAGGGTACCGCCGTGGCGCAGCAGCACGTGCTTGACGATGGCCAGGCCCAGGCCCGTGCCCTGCGTTTCGCGCGAGCGGCTCTTGTCGACGCGGTAGAAACGTTCCGTCAGGCGCGAAATATGTTCCTGGCTGATGCCGATGCCCGTGTCTTGCGCGATGAATTGCGGTCCGGCCGGGCCATCCTGCCAGCGCAGGGTGATGGTGCCGCCGGCCGGCGTGTAGCGCACGGCGTTCGAGGCCAGGTTGCCGAAGGCGCTGTACAGTTCATCGTAGCTGCCCAGCACGTCGGGGCCGTCGCATTCCATGGTCACTTCATGCTTGCCGGCCGACAAGCCCTTTGCGTCGCGCAAGACTTGCTGCATGAGCTTTTTGATGTCCACGGGCTCGGGGCGCAGCGGATAGTCGACCGATTCCAGGCGCGACAGGGTCAGCATGTCCTCGATCAGATGCTGCATGCGGTGGCCCTGCTCCGTCATCAGCTTGAGGTGGGCGGCGCGCGTGGCGGCATCCAGGTCCAGCTCGGCGGAAGCGATTTCCAGGAAGCCGACGATGACCGTCAGCGGCGTGCGCAATTCGTGCGAGGCGTTGGCGATAAAGTCGCGGCGCATCATTTCGATGCGTTCCGTCTCCGTCACGTCGTGCGTGACGAGGATCTGGCGGCGGTTCTCGAACGGGATGATTTGCACGATCAGCTTGCGGTTGCGGAAGGTGATCGTCAGCGGCTGGTCGTAGCGGCCCAGGATGATGTAATCCATGAACTCGGGGCTGCGGATCAAATTCGTCACGCGCATGCCCTTGTCGCGCTCGTGCGTGAGGCCCAGGTGTTTCTCGGCGGCAGGATTGCACCATTCAAGGAACAGCACGTCGTCCATGATGACTACGCCGTCGGGCAACAGATGCATGGCCTGGCGGAAACGCGCCAGCCATTCCGTCAGCTCGGCCTGGTTTTTCTCGTCATCGCGGCGCATGCGGTACAGGCGCGCGAAGATGCTGGTCCAGGCGCCCCAGCCGTCGGGCAGCTTGGCGCTTTGCGGATTGTCCAGCCAGTTACTCAGCTGGAAAAGATACGACAGCTGCACGAACACCATCATGGCCATCAGCACGAAGGCGATGCCCAGCGCATACGTGGCGCCGAACAGATACCAGACGACGGCCACGCCCAGCAGCGCCAGCACCATGCGCAGGGCGGCCGGTACCCAGAACAGCAATTTCGGATTCATAGAGTGAGGCTTTACTTTTCAGACAACATGTAGCCGACGCTGCGCACCGTCTTGATCAGGCTTTCCGCCTCTTTCAAGGCTTTGCGCAAGCGCAATACGTGGACATCGACCGTGCGTTCCTCGATCACCACATGGTCGCCCCACACCTTGTCGAGCAGCTGGCTGCGCGAAAACACGCGCTCCGGATGGGCCAGCAGGAATTTCAGCAGCTTGTATTCGGCATGGCCGATATCGATCTTCTGTTCATCCATCATGACGGTGCAGCTGACGGGGTCCAGGGCCACGTTGCCGGCGCGCATGGGCGCCTGCGCGTGTTCCGGACTCTTGCGTCGCAACAGGGCCTTGGCGCGGGCCAGCAGCTCGCGCGGCGAGAACGGCTTGGTGACGTAATCGTCGGCCCCGCTGTTCAGGCCGGCCAGCTTGTCTTCTTCCATGCTTTTGGCGGTGAGCATGATGACGGGGATGGCGGCGAAATTGCGGTCGGCGCGGATGCGCGACAGCAGGCGCAAACCCGTCTGGTCCGGCAGCATCCAGTCCAGCAGGATCAGATGCGGCGTGCGGTGCTGGATGAATTCCCAGGCATCGGCGACGTTTTGTACGGAACAGCAATTCCAGCCGGATTCGCGCAGCGAATAGGTCACCAGTTCAACGATGGCCGGCTCATCTTCAACAATCAATACCGTGGTTTTATCAGATGCCATAAAGCTTACTCAGGGAGCTCCTCGGAAATGGCGGGAGCAGCCACCTTGGTGTGGCGGATGTCCTTGCCTTCAACCACGTAAATCACGTATTCGGCGATGTTTTTCGCATGGTCGCCGATCCGTTCGATGGCCTTGGCCACCCACAGGGTATCGAGCGCCGCCGAAATCGTGCGCGGGTCTTCCATCATAAAGGTAATCAGGTTGCGCATGATAGACCGAAACTCATGGTCGATGATGGCGTCTTGTGCAATTAATTGTAATGCCTGCTTGCCATCGTTGCGCGCGAAGGCGTCCAGCGCGTCGTGCAGCATGTCGGTGGCCGTGTTGGCGATGCCGCGCACCATCTCGTAATGGTTGACGACGGCGTTGCCCCGCTTGTGCAAGTTCTTCGCCACGCGGGCGATTTTGGTCGCCTCGTCGCCTACGCGCTCGAGGTCGGTAATCACCTTGATGGTGGCCATGATGGTGCGCAAGTCGTTGGCAGCCGGCTGGCGGCGCACGATCAGATGGCTGCAGGCGTCGTCCAGCGACACTTCCAGCTGGTTGACGACGTCGTCTTCGCGCATCACGCGGTCGGCGCGTTCCGGGTTGCCGATGCGAAAGCATGTCATCGCGTCGAGGAACTGGGTTTCAACGATGCCGCCCATCAGGAGCACTTTCGAGCGGATCGCTTCGAGTTCGTTGTCGTATTGCTTGGATGAATGTTCGCCTATCATGCTGTCTCTCCGTATTCAGTAGTCTTGTATATCGTTATTCTGGGCGGATCAGCCGAAGCGGCCCGTGATGTAATCCTGCGTTTCCTTGCGGGCCGGATTCATGAAAATCTGGTCCGTTTCGCCGAATTCCACCAGCTCGCCCAGATACATATACGCCGTGTAGTCGGAGCAGCGCGCCGCCTGCTGCATATTGTGCGTCACGATGGCGATCGTGTAATCCTGTTTCAGTTCGCTGATCAGCTCTTCCACCTTCGAGGTCGAGATCGGGTCCAGCGCCGAGGTCGGCTCGTCGAGCAGCAAGACGTCCGGTTTCACGGCCACGCCGCGCGCAATGCACAGGCGCTGCTGCTGGCCGCCCGACAGCGACAGGCCGCTTTTCGTCAGCTTGTCCTTGACTTCGCCCCACAGCGCGGCTTTTTTCAGAGCCCACTCGACGCGCTCGTCCATTTCGCCCTTCGACAGGTCTTCATACAGGCGCACGCCGAAGGCGATGTTGTCGTAGACGGACATGGGGAACGGCGTGGGCTTCTGGAATACCATGCCGACCTTGGCGCGCAGCATGTTGACGTCCTGGTCGGCGTCGAGCACATTGCGGCCGCGGTACAGGATGGAGCCTTCCGCGCGCTGGCCCGGATACAGGTCGTACATGCGGTTCAGGGTGCGCAGCAGGGTCGACTTGCCGCAACCGGACGGGCCGATGAAGGCCGTGACCTTCTTCTCGTGAATGTCCAGGTTGACGTTATGCAAGCTTTGCGTTTTGCCGTAAAAAAAGTTCAGGCCCGAAATCTCGATGGTTTTTTTCTTTGGCGCCAAGTCTTGGGCTGGATTCATTTGCGTATTCATATGGGTTCGCTTCGCTCGGTATCTGTTTAATGTGGGACTTTTTGGCTGAACACGGTGCGCGACAGGATATTCAGGGCCAGCACGCTGAAGGTGATCAGCAGTGCGCCGCCCCAGGCCAGCGAGCGCCAGTTGTCGTACGGGCTCATTGCAAACGATGCGATGACGGACGGCAAGTTGGCCATCGGCGCATTCATGTTAAAGCTTTGGAACTGGTTATTCAGGGCCGTGAACAGCAGCGGCGCCGTTTCGCCGGCGATGCGGGCCAGGGCCAGCAGTACGCCGGTGATGACGCCAGCTTTTACAGCGCGCAAGCGCACCAGGGTGGCGACCTTCCAGCGCGGCGCACCGAGGGCAAACGCGGCTTCCAGCAGGCTGTTCGGCACCAGGCGCAGCATATTGTCCGTCGTGCGCACCACCACGGGCACGGCGATCAGGGACAGGGCGATGGCACCGGCGTAACCGGAGAAGTGTTTCACGTGCGCCACGTACAGCGCATACACGAACAGGCCGATGACGATCGATGGTGCCGACAGCATGATGTCGGTGACGAAACGCGTCACTTGCGCCAGCTTGTTTTCTTCGCCGTATTCGGCCAGGTAGATGCCGGCCAGGATGCCGATCGGGGTGCTGACGACGGTGGCCAGGCCCACCATCAGGGCGCTGCCGACGATGGCATTGATCAAGCCGCCGCCTTCGCTGCCGGGAGCCGGCGTCGTTTGCGTGAACAGATCGACGGACAGCGCGCCGAAACCCTTGATCACCAGCGTGAACAAAATCCACACGAGCACGGCCAGGCCCAGGGCCATGGCGGCCACCGACAGGGCGATGCCGACGCGGTGCATCAGCAAACGCTTGCGGTAGACGGGGTTCATGGCCGGCTTGGCCGGAACGTCGAGGGTGCTAACTTGGCTGAGCTGGCTCATTTCGTGCCTTCCTTGCGGGACATGCCAGCCAGCATCAGCTTGGCGGCGGATAAGACGATAAAGGTGATGACAAACAGGATCAGGGCCAGCGAGAACAGCGACGATACGTGCAACGCCGATTGCGCTTCGCCGAATTCGTTCGCCAGCAGCGAGGTGATGCTGTTACCGGCGGCAAACAGCGACCACGACAGTTTATTCGCGTTGCCGATGACAAAGGTCACGGCCATGGTCTCGCCCAGCGCGCGGCCAAGGCCCAGCATGACGCCGCCGACGACGCCGGTCTTGGTGTATGGCAAGACGATCTTGCGCACCACTTCCCAGCGCGTGCAGCCCAGACCGTAGGCGGATTCCTTCAGCACGGCAGGGACGATTTCGAACACGTCGCGCATCACGGAAGCGATGAAGGGGATGATCATGATGGCCAGCACCAGGCCGGCCGTCAGCAAGCCGATGCCCATCATGGGGCCGCTGAACAGCTGGCCGATGACGGGCACGTTGCCCAGCGTGGCTTTCAGCAGGGGCTGGACGTGGTCGGCGAACAGGGGGGCAAACACGAACAGGCCCCAGATGCCATAGATGATCGATGGCACGCCGGCCAGCAGCTCGACAGCCGTGCCCAGCGGGCGTCGCAGCCAGGCCGGGCAGATTTCCGTGAGGAACAGGGCGATGCCGAAGCTGACGGGAAAGGCGATCAGCAAGGCGATGACGGACGTCACCAGGGTGCCGATGATGGGGATCAGGGCGCCGTACTGATCATTGACGGGGTCCCATTCCGCGGACACGATGAAATGCAAGCCGAAGGTCTTGAAGGCCGGTATCGATTCCATGATCAGCGAAATGATGATGCCGACCAGGACGATCAGCACCGACAGGGCGAACAGCATCGTCACCTTGTGGAACATGAAATCCTGGAAGCGCTGCTTGCGCATGGTGGAAAGCATTTGCGCGTGACTGATGGAATCGGTCATGGTGCCGCCTGGCAGGGGGATCGTGGAGGAGGTAGATTGTGCGCTCATATTGTGCCAGATGTGGGTGGTACTGCCGGTGCTGCTGTTTTAATACGCCTGTCAAAACCTACTGCGCGTCGGGATTTACGGCCTGCGATGCTCACTGTACCTTCGTACAGTTGCGCTTCTCGACCGCAACTCCCTTCCGCTCGCTACGGTTTTGTCAGGCGTCGTTGCTTTTATTCTTTCAGCTACTTTTATTCTTTTAGCCAGGACCGTCTGCAAGGGCTTGCGGGCGGTCCTGGCTAACTCCCTGCCCCGCCATACTGCCGGCGGGGCAAGGATGAATGACTCAGGCTATGCGATTAGTAGATCGACTTGCCCGATGCATCTTTCAAATTGGCTTTCCACGATTCCTGCACCAGTTTCACGACCGATGCCGGCATCGGCACGTAGTCCAGTTCGACGGCAGCAGGGCCGCCGTTCTTGTAGGCCCAGTCGAAGAATTTCAGGACTTCTTTTGCCTTGGCTGCGTCAGCCTGGACTTTGTGCATCAGGATGAACGACACGCCCGTGATAGGCCAGCTGTTCTTGCCAGCCTGGTCGGTCAGGACCACGCCGAAGCCTGGGGTTTGCGTCCAGGGTGCCGAAGCGGCGGCTGCCTTGAAGTTTTCGTCGTCAGGCTGCAGGAAGTTGCCGTCCTTGTTTTGCAGCTGGGTGTGCGACATCTTGTTTTTCTTGGCGTAAGCCCACTCGACGTAGCCGATCGAACCCTTGATGCGCTGTACGTTGGCGGCGACGCCTTCGTTACCCTTGCCGCCCACGCCCACGGCCCATTTCACGGCCGAGCCAGCGCCGATTTTCGATTTGAATTCCGGGTTGGTTTTCGACAGGAAGTCGGTGAACAGGAACGAGGTGCCCGAACCGTCGGCGCGGTGCACCACGGTGATTTCCGTGTCCGGCAGCTTGACGCCACTGTTCAGTGCGGCGATTTCAGGCGCGCTCCACTTGGTGATCTTGCCCAGGTAGATGTCGCCAACGACTTTACCCGTCATTTTCAGCTGGCCTGGGGCCACGCCGTCCAGGTTGACGATGGTGACCACGCCGCCCATGATGGCAGGGAACTGCATCAGGCCCGCTTCTTCCAGCTCTTCCGCCTTCAAAGGCATGTCCGAAGCGCCGAATTCGACAGTCTTGGCCTTGATTTGCTTGATGCCGGCGCCGGAACCGACGGACTGGTAGTTCAGGCCGTTGCCCGTGTTGGCTTTGTACGTTTCAGCCCATTTAGCGTAGATCGGGTACGGGAAGGTTGCACCAGCACCTGTCATATCTGCCGCCATGACGGAAGCGGAAGAAAATGCCATCGCTGCCGAAGCACCCACGACGATAAATTTGAACATTTGCTTCATTTGCATATCAAGTCCTCAGGGTTGTTAGGGCTCAAAGTCCCGGTTGAATGCTGCGCAGTCTAGCAAGCGAATATGACAGGTTTATGACATGGGCAAAAAATCCTGAAATAATTGGCTACGCCCCGGGAACCGCCCTTTTCGGCGCGAAAAATGACAGGGCGGGCGACGCTTTATGACAGCTTATGTCACGCTTACGTCATATTTCATGATTACACTCACAACGCGTCATACGCGATGAAATACGGATGAAATACGGCTAGAATTAACTATCTGCAAAGACAAAAGAATATGAAACCTGAACTGCACACGGAAGTGACCAAATCGGGCATCCTGCTTGACCGCGAACTGTCGCAACTGACTTTCAACCGGCGCGTGATGGCCCAGGCGGAAGACCCGAACATTCCGCTGCTCGAGCGCCTGCGCTACCTGTGCATCGTCAGCAGCAACATGGATGAGTTCTTCGAAGTGCGCGTGGCCAGTCTGCTGGCGGCCGGCAGCATCGGCGGTTCGCTGGCCGGCCACCCTGCCCTGGCGGCCAATCTGGAGCGCATCGGCAAGGAATGCCATGCGCTGGTGGAACGCCAGTACGAGATATTAAATAGCGAAGTCTTGCCGGCCCTGCGCGAAGCGGGCGTGCATTTGCTGCGCGACAACGACCGCAACGATGCGCAGCGCGCCTGGGTCAAGCAGTATTTCGACCGCGAAGTGCGCCCCCTGCTGACCCCTATCGGCCTGGACCCGGCCCACCCGTTCCCGCAAGTGGTAAATAAAAGCCTCAATTTCATCGTCTCGCTGAGCGGCAAGGATGCGTTCGGCCGCGGCACGGCGATCGCCATCGTCAAGGCGCCCCGTGTCTTGCCGCGCGTAATCAAGCTGCCGGACGACATTTCCGGCGACGGCGTGTCCTTCTGCCTGTTATCGTCTGTCATTCATGCGCATATCTCGGACTTGTTCGCCGGGCGCGAAGTAATTGCCTATTCGCAATTTCGCGTCACGCGCGACAGCGACCTGTGGGTCGATGAAGACGAAGTCAAGAATCTGCGCCAGGCCTTAAAAGGCGAACTCGTGGGGCGCCAGTTCGGCACCTCGGTGCGCCTGGAAGTGGCGCGCAATTGCCCGCCAGAATTGTCACAATTCCTGCTCGACCAGTTTAATCTGGATCAAAGCCGCCTCTACCGCGTCAACGGCCCCGTGAACCTGGTGCGCCTGTCGGAAATGATCGACCACGTCAAACAGCCCGAGCTGCGCTTCCCGCCGTTCTTCCCGGGCCTCGCGCACAAGGCCATCGGCAACGACATCTTTGCCGCACTGACCAAGCATGACATCCTGCTGCACCACCCGTATCAATCGTTCCAGACGGTGATCGACTTCATCCGCAGCGCCGCCTACGATCCGTCCGTCGTCGCCATCAAGCAGACGATCTACCGCACGGGCATGAACTCGGACCTGATGGAGTCCTTGATCACGGCGGCGAAGATGGGCAAAGAGGTAACAGTCATCGTGGAATTGATGGCGCGTTTCGACGAAGAAGCCAATATCAACTGGGCCGACAAGCTGGAACAGGCTGGCGCGCAAGTCGTGTACGGCGTGGTGGGCCTGAAAACCCACGCCAAGGTGGCGCTCGTCATCCGCCGCGAAGAAGGCGCACTGCGCTTCTACGCCCACTTGGGCACCGGCAACTACCACCCCACGACCACCAAGCTGTACACGGATTTCGGCTTGCTGACGGCGAACCAGGACCTGGCCGTGGAAGTCAACGAGGTGTTCATCCACCTGACCAGCCTGACCAAGCCGCACAATCTGAACCATTTGTGGCTGGCGCCGTTCGGCCTGCAAAGCGAAATCATCAAGGCCATCCGCAACGAGGCGAAGATCGCCCGTTCAGGCCGGCGCGGTCGCATCATCGTGAAAGTCAACGCGCTAGTCGATGAATCCGTGATCCGCGCCCTGTATGCGGCCTCGACCGATGGCGTGAAGATCGACCTGATCGTGCGCGGCGCCTGCACCCTGAAGCCGGGCGTGCCGGGCTTGTCGGAAAACATCAAGGTGCGCTCCGTGATCGGCCGCTTCCTCGAGCACAGCCGCATTTACTATTTCCGCAACGACCTGGCGCACGATGTCTACCTGGCCAGCGCCGACTGGATGAGCCGTAACCTGTTCCGCAGGGTGGAAGTGGCCTTCCCCGTGCTGGACCGGGCGCTGAAACGGCGCGTGATCGCCGAGGGCTTGAATCCGTATTTGAAGGATAATACCAATGCATGGGAACTGGAGCCGACGGGCCATTATGCGCGCCGCAAGCCGCGCGGCAAGCAGATGCCGTTCAGCGCCCAGCAATACCTTATGCACACACTGGGCACGCCGGGCGCGGAGGTCGGCGAATAGGCAACTCTACACACAGGAGTACAGCATGGATCTCATCTTGTGGCGACACGCAGAAGCCGAGCCGGGCCTCCCCGACCTCGAACGCGCCCTGACCGTCAAAGGCCAGAAACAGGCGCGCCGCATGGGGGAATGGCTGGCCTCGCAACTACCGGAAAATTGCCGCATCCTCGTCAGCCCCGCCTTGCGCACCCTGCAAACGGCGGAGGCGCTGGGGCGCAAATTCAAGCTGATGCCGGAACTGGCACCGGGCGCCGAGGCGGAAGACATCCTGAAGGCGGCCAACTGGCCCGGCGGCAAGGAAACCGTGCTCATCGTCGGCCACCAACCCACCCTGGGCCAGGCAGCCGCCCTGCTGTTGACAGGCGAAGAGCAGGAATGGGAAATGCGCAAGGCCAGCGCGTGGTGGTTCTCCCAGCGCGAGCCAGGTGACCCTGTCAGCGTCTATTTGAAGGCCGTGATGGCGCATGATCTGGTGGTGAAATAAAATACTGAAACAGAGAAATGCGCAAGGCCAGCGCAGGATGGACAGGTTCTCCCAGCGCGAACCAGGTGACCCCGTCAGCGTCTATTTGAAAGCCGTGATGGCGCATGATCTGGTGGTGAAATAGTAAAACAGGGAAATGCGCAAGGCCAGCGCAGG
>NZ_JBXAJE010000013.1:0-30976 GCF_058796955.1 Janthinobacterium sp. GW823-FHT03B06 | reverse complement strand
GCCGTGATGGCGCATGATCTGGTGGTGAAATAGTAAAACAGGGAAATGCGCAAGGCCAGCGCAGGATGGACAGGTTCTCCCAGCGCGAGCCAGGCAACCCCGTCAGCGTCTATTTGAAAGCCGTGATGGCGCATGATCTGGTGGTGAAATAAAATACTAAAACAGAGAAATGCGCAAGGCCAGCGCAGGATGGACAGGTTCTCCCAGCGCGAACCAGGCGACCCCGTCAGCGTCTATTTGAAAGCCGTGATGGCGCATGATCTGGTGGTGAAATAGGCCACGGGGTCAGACCCGCCGGGTCTGACCCCAGATTGAAATGCGCAAAAAGTGCGCTGGGACAAATACTGGTGGAGTTCACAACTCAGCAGCCTTGTAAAGCGCTGCCGATCTGCTAGAGTTTAATTGCATCAACTACGTGCTGGAGCGCTGCTCCGGCACATTGAGCAACCCAGCGGACGGCCGTCCAACGGCGGCTGAAAGACCATGTTAATCACCTTCCTCGTTTTTCTCTTCATCGCCATCTTCGCCGCCATCATCGGCTTTGTCGCCTTTGAACTGGTCGAAGAAATGCGCGGCAGCCACCATAAGCTGATGGACCGCTATCACGAGTAGCGTTCACCTCGGCACTATCGCATGGCGCCAGCGACGGCCAACAGGACCGTCTCTCGCGCCATCCTTGTTTTTACGCTCCCGTCTTACGCCCCCGTATTACACTCCCGTCTTGAACTTCGTATAAATGCGCGTCATCAAGCGTCGGATATCGGCCGTGGTCGCTTCCGGCGCCGCCATGCGCTGCTTGTCGGCGTCCGACAGGAAGATGGCCTTGTTCTCGCCGATGTCCTTGCGTACATATTTGATGCTGGCCGGATTCGGATTCGCGTAAAAGACCTTGTTGCTCAGGCTGGCATGCACTTGCGGACGCAGGATGTAGTTGATGAACAGGTGCGCATTGTTCGGGTGCGGCGCGTCGGCGGGAATGGCCATGGTGTCGAACATCAGGGCGGCCGTCTTCGGCACCAGCACCTGGATCACGTTGCCATTCTTCGCGTCGATGGCGCGCTGGCGCGCGATATTGATGTCGCCCGACCAGCCCAGCGCGACGCAGACGGAACCGTTGGCCATGTCATTGATGTAGCCTGATGAGCTGAACAAGGTTACGTAGGGGCGGATCGCCTGCAGCACCTTGCCCGCTTCCTGGTAGTCGGCGGGCGTTTTCGAGTACGCGGGCTTGCCCAGGTATTGCAGGGCGGCCGGCAGCACTTCCGACGGCGAGTCGAGGAAGGACACGCCGCACGATTTCAGCTTGGCCGCGTATTTCGGATCGAAGATCAAATCCCAGGCATTGTCGGGCATGGGCATGCCGCCCAGCGCGGCCTTGACCTTGTTGACGTTGATGCCCACCGTCGTGTAGCCCCACAGCCAGTCGACCAGATAGTCGTTGTTCGGGTCGATCTTCGACAATTTCGCCTGCAGGTTCGGATCGAGGTTGCCCAGGTTGGTCAGCTTGCTCTTGTCGAGCTTGCGCAGCAGGCCCGCGTCGATCTGCAGCCGCGCCCACTGGGCCGTCGGCACGACGATGTCGTAGCCGGACTTGCCCGCCACCAGTTTCGCATTGAGGATTTCGTTATTGTCGAAAACGTCGTAGCGTACCTTGATGCCCGTTTCCTTCTCAAAATTCTTGATCGTATCGTCGCCGATATAGTCGGACCAGTTGTAGATGTTCAGGACCTTCTCTTCCTGGGCCTGCGCTTGGCCAGACAAGGCCAGCACGGCCGCCGCCAAGGTCAGTCCCAGTCCAATGCGCCGTCCTGCTTGCCATGTGTTTGCCATCGTACCGCCTCCGAAAATTAGTCAGAAAATAGTGACGATGATAGCAAGAAGGGCGGCATCAGGTCTAGCCTGATACCGCCCTGCCTGAGGACGTCTAACAAAACCTACTGCGCGTCGCGCTTTGCGGCCTGCGATGCTCACCGTACTAGAGTACGGTTGCGCTTCTCTGCCACAAATCACTGCCGCTCGCTACGGTTTTGTTAGACGTCGCAAATCGTCGCACATCTTCCTCACTGCAAATGCCGTAAAACTGGGGTCAGACCCGACGGGGGAAGCTGCCCCAATGGGGTAGCTTCCAATCCCGCAGGGACTGACCAGCCAACATTACACCTTGTCCAGCCCCACTTGCGCCCCTGTAAACACCAGGTTGCCGTTCTGGGCGTCGATGCGGATCTCGTCTTTCGGGCCGAAGCGGCCTTCGAGGATCAGCTTCGACAGCGGATTTTCGATCTGCTGCTGGATCGCCCGTTTCAACGGACGGGCGCCATACACCGGATCGTAGCCCGCTTCGGCGATCTGCTGCAGCGCGGCGTCCGTCAAGCTCAGCTGCATGTCCATGCGCGCCAGGCGTTCTTCGAGGATCTTCAGCTGGATCTTCGCGATCGCGCCGATGTTTTTCTCGTCGAGGCCGTGGAACACGACAATTTCGTCGATGCGGTTGACGAACTCGGGACGGAAGTGCGAGCGTACCTCGGCCATCACGGCCAGCTTCACGACACCGGGATCATCGCTTTCCATCGCCTGGATTTTATGCGAACCCAGGTTCGAGGTCATGATGATGACGGTATTCTTGAAGTCCACCGTGCGGCCCTGGCCGTCCGTCATGCGTCCATCGTCGAGCACTTGCAGCAGCACGTTGAAGACGTCGGCATGCGCCTTTTCCACTTCGTCGAGCAGGATCACGCTGTACGGCTTGCGGCGCACGGCTTCCGTCAGGTAGCCGCCTTCGTCGTAGCCCACGTAGCCGGGCGGCGCGCCGATCAGACGGGCCACGGAATGCTTCTCCATGAACTCGCTCATGTCGATGCGGATCATCGATTCTTCCGTATCGAACAGGAAGGTCGCCAGCGCCTTGCTCAGCTCGGTCTTACCCACGCCCGTCGGTCCCAGGAACATGAAGGAACCATAGGGACGGTTCGGATCGCTCAAGCCGGCGCGCGAGCGGCGGATGGCGTCAGCCACGGCCGTGATCGCTTCATCCTGGCCCACGACGCGTTCATGCAGCTTCTCTTCGATGTGCAGCAGCTTGTCGCGCTCGCCCTGCATCATGCGCGACACGGGAATCCCCGTCGCGCGCGACACCACTTCGGCGATTTCCTCGGCGCCCACTTCCGTGCGCAGCAATTTCGGCTGGTCGGGGTCGAGTTTCGGGATGCCGCTGTCAGCCTGCTTGAGCTGGGCTTCCAGCTGCGGCAACTTGCCATACTGCAGCTCCGACACTTTCTGCCAGTTGCTCTCGCGCGTGGCCTGCTCCATCTGCAGCTTGACCTGCTCGATCTCTTCCTTGATGTGCGTGCTGCCCTGCACCACGGCCTTTTCCGCCTTCAGGATTTCCTCGAAGTCATTGTATTCGCGCTGCAGCTTGACTATCTCTTCCTCGATCAGGCCCAGGCGGCGCAGCGATGCTTCGTCTTTTTCCTTCTTGACGGCTTCGCGCTCGATTTTCAGCTGGATCAAGCGGCGTTCCAGCTTGTCCATCACTTCCGGCTTCGAATCGATCTCGATCTTGATCTTCGCCGCCGCCTCGTCGATCAGGTCGATGGCCTTGTCGGGCAGGAAGCGGTCCGTGATGTAGCGGTGCGACAATTCCGCCGCGGCAATGATGGCCGCGTCCGTGATTTCCACCTTGTGATGCAGCGCGTACTTATCCTGCAAGCCGCGCAGGATGGCGATCGTCGCCTCCACGGTCGGCTCGTCGACGAGCACTTTCTGGAAGCGGCGTTCCAGCGCGGCATCCTTTTCGATGTATTTGCGGTATTCGTCGAGCGTGGTGGCGCCCACGCAGTGCAGCTCGCCGCGCGCCAGTGCCGGTTTGAGCATATTACCGGCATCCATCGCGCCGTCGGCCTTGCCCGCGCCCACCATGGTGTGCATCTCGTCGATGAAGACGATGGTTTGCCCTTCATCCATGGCCAGTTCCTTGAGCACGGACTTCAGGCGCTCTTCGAACTCGCCGCGGAACTTGGCACCGGCAACCAGGGCGGCCATGTCCAGCGCGAGCACGCGCTTGCCTTTCAGCGATTCAGGCACTTCGCCATTGACGATGCGCTGCGCCAGGCCTTCGACGATGGCCGTCTTGCCCACGCCCGGCTCGCCGATCAGCACGGGATTGTTCTTGCTGCGGCGCTGCAGGATCTGGATGGTGCGGCGGATTTCATCGTCGCGGCCGATCACGGGATCGAGCTTGCCCTTGCGCGCCCGCTCGGTCAGGTCCAAGGTGTATTTTTTCAAGGCTTCGCGCTGGCCTTCGGCTTCCTGCGAATCGACCTTGTTGCCGCCGCGTACGGCGTCGATGGCCGCCTCCAGCGCCTTGCGGGTCAGGCCGTTTTCGCGCGCCAGCTTGCCGCAGTCGGACTTGTCGTCCGTCATGGCCAGCAAGACCATTTCGCTGGACACGAACTGGTCGCCCGCCTTCTGCGATTCCTTGTCGGCCAGGTTCAGCAGGGCCACGAATTCGCGGCTGACCTGCACGTCGCCGCCCGTGCCGGACACCTTCGGCAAGCGTTCGATGGACGCGCCCAGGGCCTTGGACAGGCCGCCCACGTTGACGCCGGCACGCTGCAACAGCGAGCGGGCACCGCCGTCGTCCTGGTTCAACAGGGCCGTCAGCAGGTGGACTGGTTCAATATAGGGGTTGTCGTTGCCCACGGCCAAGCTTTGCGCGTCGGCCAGGGCTTCCTGTAACTTGGTAGTCAGTTTATCTTGTCGCATGAAAAGCGCTCCCGGTTAATTAGTTGTTAACCAAATTGGGGTGAGGCAGTACTTTTCAAGCATACACAAAGCAGAAAACTGATGCATTTTGGCAAATGCTACGGTGCGCGGCGCGTTCGCTTCAAATGGCGCTTGCTTTTGCGGCCCACTTGTCCAGGGCCGTCTCGTCGCTGTCGCGCGCATCGACCCAACGCGCCCCTTCGGGCGTGTCTTCCTTCTTCCAGAACGGCGCTTCCGTCTTCAGGTAGTCGATGATGAATTCACAGGCGGCAAACGCCTCGCCCCGGTGGGCGGACGACACGGCCACCAGCACGATCTGCTCCTGCGGCAGCAAGGGCCCCACGCGGTGGATCACCAGCGCGCCGGACAGGGGCCAGCGGCCCCGCGCCTGCTCCACGATGGCTGCAATGGACTTTTCCGTCATGCCCGGATAGTGCTCGAGCTCCATCGCGGCCACGTCCAGCCCTTCGTTCATGTCGCGCACCGTGCCGACGAAGCCGACGACGGCGCCCACCTTGGGGTTGCCTGCGCGCAATTGTGCAATTTCTTGACTCAAGTCAAAATCGGCTTGCTGGATGCGGACGGATGTACTCATTTCGCGTTGCCTCCGATGCGGCGCAGCAGGGTTTCGATGCGGCTGGCCGTGCGCGCATCGGTGACGGCGGCGATCGCGCACAGCTGCATCAGCTGCGACACTTGCGTGAGCGGCTTCTGGCCCGATTTGAGCGACGATTGCAGCACTTCCACCTGCATTTTCAGGCGGTCGCGGGCAAATTCGGCACCGCTGTCGACGCCGGCGACGATTTCCAGGCGCAGGACTTCACCGAGCAGGCGCTCCTGATTGGCCTGCAATTGCTGCACGTAGGCGGCGCTGCCCTCGCCCAGCGCGGCCTGAGCGGCGGCAAAGCGCTGCTGCAGGCTGCGTTCGTACTGGGCGTCGAGCGGCGGCAAGGCGCTCCAGCGCTCGCTCCACGCTTGCGCGTCGGCGCCGGCACCGCCATCGGCCAGTGCGGCTTCCAGCGATTGCACCAGGCGCAACTTGTCGCGCAGGGCGTTGGCCTGCGCGGCGCCAGCGCGTTCGGCGATCGCATCCGCCTGCGCTTGCACGCCGGCGACCGCGGCCTGGTAGCGCTGCTCGATCTTCGCTTCGCTGGCGCGCGGCACGGGGCCGGTGGCGTTCCAGGCGGCGCGCGTGTCGCGCAGCAAGTGGTTGATGAAGGCGCTGCGGGCCTTGTCGTCGCCCTCGGGCACGACGGCCGTTTCCAGCGCGGCGCACAGCGCTTCGCGCGCATGCAGGTGTTCGCGGCGCTCGTGGTCGGCCGCGTGGGCCGTTTCCTTGCGCCTGGCGAAGATATCGTCGCAGGCGGCACGGAAACGCTGCCACAGCGCCTGTTCCGCGCGGCGTTCCAGCGGCAGGGCCTTGGCCAGTTCCTGCCATTTATCCTGCAAGGCTTTGAGCATGTCGACCGTGTTGCGCTCCGATGGTTTGAGCAGGCCCACTTCGACGATCAGTTGCTCGCGGCGCGCCGTCTCGATCTGGCGCTGCGTGTCCAGCGGCTTGGACAGGGCGTCCAGCGCGGCGCCGAATTCCGTATCCAGGCGTTTCTTTTCCTTGCGGTCGATCGTGCCCAGACGCGTCCACGCCTGGCGCAAGCGCTGCGAGGCGGAAGCAACATGTTTCCAGTCGGTACTCTCTTCGGCCGCCAGGGCCGCCGTTTCCACGATCAGTTCCTGGGCCTTGGCTGCATTGCCGTGGCGCTCTTCCGCCAGTTGCTTGAAATGCTGGGCCGCGGGCGCATACGCCACGCTGCAGGCGGCGTCGAAACGCTCCCACAGCGATTTCGGTGCGGGGCCGGACAAGGTGTCGAGCGACTTCCAGCGCTCGCGCAGGCTGCCCACTTTCTTGGCCAGTTCGGTCATCGGCAATTGCTGCGCCGGCAATTCCTCGCCCGCCTTGACCAGTTCCTCGCGCGACACGTTGCCGCCCCAGCGCGCCCAGTCGGCCAGGCGCTTGAACTCGCCGCGCACATGGGCCAGGCGATCCGCTTGCGCAGGCGTCAAACGGCCGTGCTTGCTATCGCGCAAGGTCTTGTCATGTTCGGAAGCCACGTGCAACAAGCCATCCTGCAGCGCCGCTTCCATGGCGTCGAGCACCTTGAAGAACTGCTCCGTCGCTTCCTTCGACACGGGCGCGTGTTCCTGGCGCGGCTTGCGCGGCGCCGGTTCCGCATGCGCTGGCGCGTCCACGGCTGCGGCAGGGACGATCGGTGCCGGGGCGCTGGCCAGCAGGGCCGCAAATTGCTGCTGCAGGCTGTCGGACAATGGCGACTCGGGCAGGCGCGGCAAGGCTTGCCACGCGCGTTTCAAGGTGTCTGCATCGAGCGTAGCGGCGTCCTGCGCCTGCCATGCGGCCAGAGCAAGCTGGCGCGCGTCGAACACGGCCTGGTGCTGCTGCAGCGCCTGCAAGGCGGACTGCGCCTGCTCGCGCGCCTGGATGAAATCGCTCTCCAGGTGTTTTGGCAAGGAAGCGCGTTCGGGCGATTGCGCATGCTGCGCATGTTCCGCGTCGAGGCGGGCCAGCGCCTGGGCCAGCTCGCCGGCGGACTGGCCACTGGCAGCCAAGGCGCGCGCGGCGGCGACGGTGTCGATCACGGCGCGCTGCAACACCACTTGCGCTTCCAGGCGGGCGGCCAGCGCGGCGCGCGCGGCGGCAAAGGCGCTCTCCAGCTCGGGCGTGGCTTTGATGACTTGCCATTGGCGGTCCAGCTCGGCTACCTGGTTCGGGCTCAGCTTGTCATCGCTCAACAGGCGCTGGGCCGTGGCGATGCTGGCCTGGGCGCGTTGCGTCTCGGCAGCCTGATGACGAATCAGGTCGATGCGGCCCTGCATCAGCTTGGCAACGCGGCGGTCCGTGTTGCGCATGGCATGGTGGACTTTTTCCAGCAGGGGCAAGCTATGGACGTGTTCGGCCGCGATCAGGCGGGCATCGGCAAATTCGCTGGACACGATGAATTCACAGGCGGCGGCTTCGTCGCCCGCCACGGCATGGGCACGCGCAACCTGTTCGGCGCGGCGCGATGCGCTCTGCGCCGAGGCGGCGGCCTGTTCTGCCACGACAGGATCGGGGACGGCAGTCTTGCTGGCAGAACGCTTGAAGAGAAATTCGAACATGACGGGTTTCGCGTGGATCAAAACCACCATCATAACAAAGCCCGGGGTATTGCATCGGACAGGGCTGAACAAGTTATCAAATGACTAAAATGAATCTTTTCCCTATGACGGCGCCATGTGCCCGGCGATAAAACCACCCTGGCACAGGCGGGCCTGCCGGGGTGTGCGCTCGCTACCCGTTCAAGCCTGCGCGCGCAGCGGCGGTGACGTTGCAAGCTGCGCCGCCGCGCCGCCGGCCTCGGCGTTTTTCCCGCCGGTGGCAGGCTTGCCCGGCGCCGGCAAGGATGTCGGCAAAGGCGCCGGCAAAACAAAGGGCAGCACCTGCGCCTTGCCACGGCGCGCCTCCTGCGCGCGCGCGTCGTGGGCGAGGAACTGGTAGGCGATGGCAAACCACGCTTCGCCCACGATGACCTTGCGCGCCAGCGCGAACAGTTCGCGCTCTTCTTTTTCCAGGCGCTGCAGCAAGGCCGCGCAAAAGGCGTCGATGGCGGCGCACAGCTGCTCGGCCTGCAATTCGGAATGGTCGATGGCGGCGCCCGCGCGCTGCTGCACCGCATTGATGCTTTCCAGCGCCACGTGGTTCAAGCCATTGATTTCATTGAGCAAGCCGTCGGCATGCGGTGCGGCCTGGCGAATGGCGGGCACCAGATACATTTCCACCTTGCGCCAGTAGCCGCCCTGGTACAGCCGGCTCAGCCAGTCGCCCGCATACTGCAGCTGCGCCAGGCTGAGTCTGCTCTGGTGACGCAGCTGCACATGCATGTACTTCTGAAAGGCCAGCAGGCTCATGCGGATGCTGGCCTGTTCCACCGACAGGGAAACCAATATATATGTTGCCGTAAGCATGCACTCACTCCCGAAAATGCGCTGGATGTCTGATCCTGGAAGTGAAAGTGTAAAGACTACCGACAGCGATGGGCTTGATCCTGCACAAACCCGCAGCGGGCCGCCGCGCTTTCTTTTACGGCGCGCGCAAGCCGATATGCAGGTTGACGACGCCGGGCTCTTCCGATGGCGTGACTTCGCCGCCAAAGCTTTTCACCAGCCGCTGCATGCCCTTGTTGCGCGCCATCGCCTCGCCCACCAGCGCTTCCGTGCCCCGGCTGCGGAAGTAGTCGACGAGCTTCTCGAACAGGATGTGGCCCAGGCCCTTGCCCTTCAGGGCCGAACGCACGGCGATGGCGAAATCGGCGTGGATATTGTCCGGGTCGGCCACGGCGCGCACCACGCCCAGGGTTTCCGGCTTGCCGTCCGGCCCCGTGTGCGTGGCGATGAAGGCCATGGCGCGGTCGTAATCGATCTGCGTCAGGCGCGCCAGCTGCGACACGGGCAGCTCGCGCATGGAGGTAAAAAAGCGCAGGCGCACGTCGTCCGGGTCCAGCGCGTGGAACAGATCCATGTGCTGCGGCGCATCCTCGGGGCGGATGGGGCGCAGCAGAATCGATTGATCCATCCACGTCACCTGCTCTTCCAGCTCCTGCGGATACGGGCGGATGGCCAGGCGGTCGCGCTGCTGGCCCGGCTGCAAGCGGATACGCGCGTCGAGGGCGATCACGCCGTCCGCGTCGGCCACCAGCGGGTTGATGTCGAGTTCGGCCAGCTCGCCGATGTCGGCCACCAGCTCGGCCACCTGGATCAGCGTGTAGCAGATGGCGTCGATGTCGGCCGGCGGCTGGTTGCGGTAGCCGGCCAGCAGCTTCGACACGCGCGTGCGCGCCAGCATGTCGCGCGCCAGCACCATGTTCAGCGGCGGCAGGCCGATCGCGTGGTCGGCCGTCACCTCCACGGCGATGCCGCCCTGCCCCACCAGGATCACGGGGCCGAAGGCGGCGTCCGTGGTGACGCCGACGATCAATTCATGCGATTGCGGCCGGCGCGCCATCTGCTGCACCGTAAAACCGTCGATCAGCGCGTCGGGCCGCATGCGGCGCACGCGCTTGAGCATGGCGGCGGCGGCCGTGCGCAGGATGTCGGGCGTGTCGAGGTCGAGCGCCACGCCGCCCACGTCGGATTTATGGGCGATGTCGGGCGAATGGATTTTCAGCGCGACGGGATAGCCGATGTCGGCCGCCACGGCCAGCGCCTCTTCCACGTCGGCCGCCATGCGCGTGGTCGCGACGGGAATGCCGTAGGCGGCCAAAATCTCCTTCGAGCGGCATTCGCCCAGCACCGTCTGGCCGGCCGCCAGCGCGGCGGCGACGATTTCGCGCACCCTCGCGCGGCGCGGCGTGGCCGACATGGGCAGCTGCGCCGGCACCTGCATCAGGGTTTCCTGGTTGCGCCGGTACTGCACGATCTGCATGAAGCCATGCACGGCCTTTTCCGGCGTGTCATAGGTGGGAATGCCGGCGCGATTGAAAACCTGGCGCGCGGGCGCCACGGTGGTGCCGCCCAGCAGGCACGACAGCACCGTGCGCGAGGTGGCCTTGATCAGCGGCGTGACGGCTTCGGCGATATCGATCGACGAGACCATGGCCGTGGGTGCGTGCAGCAGCAGCAAGGCGTCCGCCTGCGGCTCGTCGAGCAGGGGCTTGATGGCGTCGGCATAGCGCTGGACGGCCGCGTCGCCGGGCAAGCCGACGGGGTTGTCGTGCGACCACCCGCGTGGCAGCGCCTTTTCCAGCGCGATCACGGTGTCCGGCGACAGCTCGGCCAGCTTGCCGCCGCTGCTCACCAGCGCATCGGTGGCCATCACGCCCAGGCCGCCGCCGTTGCACAAAATCGCCAGGCGCTCGCCGCGCTGCGAGCGGATGTGCGTGAGCGTTTCCACGGCGTCGAACAGTTCTTCGGCCGAATACACGCGCAGCATGCCGGCGCGGCGGATGGCCGCGTCGTAGACGGCGTCGGAACCGGCCAGCGCGCCCGTATGCCAGGCCGCCATGGCCGCGCCTTCCGCCTCGCGCCCCGCCTTCAGCACGATGACGGGCTTGCTGCGCGCGGCCGCCCGCGCCGCCGACATGAATTTGCGCGCCGCCTGGATATCTTCCATGTACAGCAGGATGGCGGCCGTGTCGATGTCGCCGGCCAGGTAGTCGAGCAGGTCGCCAAAATCGATGTCGTAGCTGGCGCCGAGCGAAATGAACTTGGAAAAGCCCACGCCATGCGCGTTGGCCCAATCGAGCACGCCCGACACCAGCGCGCCCGATTGCGAGACGAAGGCGATCTTGCCGCTCGTCGCGCCGACGTGGGCGAAGCTGGCGTTCAAGCCCAGTTTGGGCACCAGCAACCCCATGCTGTTGGGGCCGAGGATGCGCAGCAAATGCGGCTTGGCCGCCTTCAGCATGGCCAGGCGCAGCGACTGCTCGCGCACGGGATCGAGGCCCGACGTCATGACGATGGCGGCGCGCGTGCCCAGCGCGCCCAGTTCGCGGATCAGCGCCGTGATGGTGGCGGGCGGCGTGCAGATGATGGCCAGGTCCGGCGCCTTGGGCAGGTGCGCCAGCTTGCGGTAGCATTTCAGGCCCATCAGCTCGTCGTACTTGGGGTTGACGGGCCAAATCTCTCCCTGGTAGCCGCCGCCCAGCAGGTTGTACAGGGCGATGGCGCCCAGCTTGCGTTCGCGCGCCGTGGCGCCGATCAGGGCCACCGAGGCCGGCTTGAACAGCTTGTCGAGATTACGGATACTCATGTTCTGGCCTCATGGATTGCCGGAGCGGGATGCCGGAGCGGCTGCGCCAGTGTATAGGATGCGTTGCCAAAAAAACTTGACCTTGTCACGCGTTTCGCAAAAAAATAGTGCCTCTACCAGCGCGAGCGGTGGCTTTCCGTCACGCCCGCCAGCTGCGCCACGATGCGCTTGGGCGAGTCCGCGCTGGTGCGCACCCAGCCGCTGAACGTGCCGATGGGCTGGATGTAGCGGCTGGCGGCGATCCACAGGTTTTTATCCTCGCGCCGCGCCCCTTCCGGCTTGAAGTGCAGGTCCAGCAGATCGTCGTCCGTCCATACGTGCCACGGCGCCAGCGGGTTGTCGGGATTGAAGTCGAAATGCGCGCGGCCCAGCGGATACAGCTGGCCATCGAGCCACAGCGCGTTTTCATGCGCGCCGAAATAGCCGGCCTGCAGGTTGAACCCGAGGTCCAGGCTGTGCGCCGAAGCCCAGCGCCATTCCGTCTCGCGCGCCAGCAAGCCGTTCGAATAATCGAAGCTGGCCACGCCGTCGTCCAGGCTGTAGCCGACGGCGCCGCAGCGCACGCTGCCCCACAAGGGCAAGCCGCCCGATTTTTGCGTCGCATGCACGCTGCCGCCCTCGCCCACGGGGCCGATAGCCAGCAAGGTGGGCGCCACGGGCGGGCCGCATTCCGCGTCGATGCCGAAATGGCCGCAATCGAGCCGCAAGCGGTAGCGCTGCTGCGGCTGCGCCTCGATGCTGATTTTCTGCGACAAAAAACGGAAACGGCTGGAAGCACCCGCATGCGGCGCCAGCGTGGCGCACAGGCCGGGAATGCCATCCTGCGAAAAACTGGCCACGATCTTGCCCTTGTGGCGGTCGAAGGCATAGGCGAAGGCCGTGCTGGTCCAGCCCAGGTCGACGATGGCCACGCCGCAGAACACGGCCGGCGTCGACAGGGCCACGTAATGCCAGCGCTTGTGGTGGAACAGGCGCCAGAGGGCGCCCCGTGCATGCGGCGGCGCCAGCGCGGCCCAGTCGAAAGCGTCCAGCTGGCCCGTGTAGCGGCCGAAACATGGCTGGCCACCGGCGGCGAGCAGGGATGACGGCGCGGGCGGCAGCATCATGCGGCCTGCCTTGCGGCAGCGCCGCCGTCGTGCAGGGCGGCGGCCAGCAGCGCACCGAAGGCGGCCGGCTGCGCCTGGGCTATCTCGACCTGCGGGCAGGCATGCCAGAGCGCCAGGCGCCGCACGGCGCCGGCCACGTCCTGCACCAGGCGGGGGCTGACGCGCACGCCCTCTTCCAGCGCCAGCGACTTGATCTCGAAGCGCCCCTGAGCGCGGTGCGCCTTGGCGTCCAGGCGTCCCACGAGCGCGCCGCGCCGCAAGATCGGCAACGTGAAGTAGCCATAGCGGCGTTTTTCAGCGGGCGTGTAGCATTCGAGCCGGTAGTCGAAGTCGAACAGTTCCAGCGCGCGGCGCCGGTCCCAGACGACGGGGTCGAACGGCGACAGGATCGTCGTCAAGGTGGGCGCCAGCTTGCCGGCGGCGGCCGCGCGCAGCAACTCCCCATGCTCGGCATGCACGTAGACGGCGTCGCTCCAGCCGGCCAACGCGCAGCGCAGCAGCGCGCCCTCGTCGACCAGCGCCTGCAGATCGTGCGCCAGGCTGGCGCGCGGCTGTTTGGTGCGGAAATAGTCGCTGATCCAGCCGGCCCGCGCCAGGCCCAGCGCCTTCACGCTGGCCAGCAGCAAACGGCGACGCACCTGGTCCTCGGGCGGCAGCAAGCCGTCGTGCCAGCCAGGCAGCACCCGTTCGGCCAGGTCGTAATAGCGCTGGAACTGATGCCGCTTGGCGATCATCAGCACGCCCGACGTAAACAGCACTTCAAGCGAGCGCTTTTCCGGCTTCCAGCTCCACCAGCCGCCCGCCTGGCCATCCGTGCGCTCAAAATCGGCCGAGCGCGCGGCGCCGTTGACGCGGATATGGTCGAGCACCGAAGCGACGGCGTCGCCCTGCTCGGCCATCCATTTGACGGAATACTTCCAGCCCATGGCGGCCGGATCCAGCATGCGGTGGCGGTACAAGCCATAGTCTTCGATGGGCACGAAGCACGCCTCATGCGCCCAGTATTCGAACAGCGCGCCCTCGGCCAGCAATTGCTCGAGCCACGGCTGCGGATAGTCGCCCAGCCGGCTCCACAGCACCAGGTAGGGGCTGCGCGCCACCACGTGGATGGTGTCGATCTGCAGCACGCCCATCTGGCGGATGGCGGCCAGCACGTCGGCCTTCACGGCTTTTTTACGCCGCGCCTGCAGCAAGCCCTGCGCGGCCAGGTGCAGGGCGCGCGCGGCGGCCAGCGAGAGCGGGGGGAGGTCGGAAGGCGGGTGCTTGTCTGGTCTGTGCATAACAGAAAGATACCGCATTCCGGACGCGCCTTGTGCGTTTTATCGCTATCGGATCGCGCAGCCGGCAGCCACGCTATGCGGCGGGAAACACCAGCGTCACCGCCAGCCCCCTGCCCTGCAAGCCGGCGCCCAGCACGATGGCCGCGCCATGCCGCTCGGCGATGCGCCGCACGATGGACAGTCCCAGCCCGCTGCCGGGCAGCTGCGTCGCACTTTCCACCTGCCCCAGGCGCACAAAACGTTCGAACGCGCGCTCATGCATGTCTTCCGCGATGCCCGGTCCCGTATCGGCCACGCGCACATAGCTGCGTCCCGCTTCCACGCCGCAGCTGATCTCGACGGCGCCCGGCGCCGGCGTGTAGCGCAGCGCATTGTCGACCAGGTTACGCAGCAGCATCTGCAGGCTGTCCGCATGCAGCGCGCACGGTGCCGGCGCAAGGTTCACGGCCAGCGACAGCCGGTACGGCGCGGCCAGCGCCTGCCACTGCGCGGCCTGCTGCGCCAGCAGCTGCGCCAGGTCGCCCGGCGCCAGCGCCACCTGGGCTTGCGCCTGCGGATCGAGCCGGGCCAGCGCCAGCAGCTGGTTGACGAGGCGCGTGGCGCGCTCCACGCTGGCACCCAGGGCGGCGATGAATTCCTCGCGCTCGTCCGCGCTGCGGGCCCGCTGCAGCACTTGCAGATTCGTCTTGATGGCGGCCAGCGGCGTGCGCAGTTCGTGCGCCGCATCGGCCGTGAAGCGCTGTTCGTTGTCGCGGCTGTGCCGCACCCTGCCGAACAGGCGGTTAATTTCCAGCAGCAGCGGATGCAGTTCGTCCGGCGCGCCAGCGAGCCCGACGTCGGCCAGTTCATCGGGCGTACGCGCCGACACTTCATCGGCGCACGCTTGCAGCACGCGAAACACGCGGTGGACGGCCCACCAGATGGCGACGGTGGCCAGCGCCACCAGCAGCAGGCCGAACAGCGCAACGCGGTAAAAGAAGCCGCGGCTGATGTCGTCGCGGTGGCTGGTCGGTTCGGCCACCAGCAGTTGCAAAGTGCGCTGCGGGTCCCACAGCGAGAACAGACGCCAGCGCTGGCCGCCTATCGTGGTCCACGACAGGCCATCGGGCGCACTGCGCGACAGGGCGATGTCGGACGCCGCATCGTTGCGGTACAGCACGCGCTGCTGCGCGTCGCGCACCTTGAACAGCAAATACTGGTGGGGATTGTGCTGGCCGCGCAGGGGCAGGTCGATGGGCCCCGTCAAGCCGTGTTCGCGCGCCTCCTTTGCCACCAGCGACAGCAGCAGATGCCCCGTCTCGGTCAGCGACTGGTCGAACAATTCCTGGCTTTCGCGGCGCGCTTCCACATACACGATGGCGGCGCTGCCCACCCACAGGGCCAGGGTCAGGCCCAGCAGCACGGCCAGCAGGGTGCGCCGCAGCGACCAGGTTTGCACGCCGCGGCCGGCAGTTAAGAATCTCTTAAGAACTTCTGCGCAAGATCCGGAGCGAAATATTTTCTGGGTAGCCATGGCCGCAATTGTAAATGATTCTTATTGCTTTCATGATTCCCATTCCCTCGTCGATACCGAACAATTATTCATTCATCCTTCAGGAGTTTGCATGTCCAACCGCACCCGCCGCGCGCCCCTGCCGCGTCCCACCACCCTGGCCCTGGCTCTGGCCGCCCTGTCATGCCTGCCGGCTCACGCCCAGACCGGCACGCCGGCCAGCATGCCGGAAGTGGTGGTCTCCGCCTCCGGTTTCGAGCAGGACATCAAACAGGCGCCCGCCTCGATCACCGTGCTGACGCGCGAGGAGCTGTCGAAGGAACGCTTCGGCAATCTGACGCAGGCGCTGGAAAGCGTGGAAGGCATCGACGTGGGCGCGGCGGGCGACAAGACGGGCGGCATGAACATCAGCATCCGCGGCATGCCCAGCGACTACACCCTGGTGCTGATCGACGGGCGCCGCCAGAATGCGGCCGGCAACGTCACGCCGAACGGCTTCGGCGGCACGCAGACGAGCTTCATGCCGCCGCTGGCCGCCATCGAGCGCATCGAGATCATCCGCGGCCCCATGTCGACCCTGTACGGCTCGGACGCCATGGGCGGCGTGATCAACATCATCACGCGCAAGGTGGGCAAGCAGTGGATGGGTTCCGTCTCGGCCGACTATACCGCGCAGCAGGAATCGGACTTCGGCGACGTAAAAAGCGGCCGCTTCTACCTGAGCGGCCCCATCGCCGCCGACCTGCTGGGCCTGTCCCTGCGCGGCAGCAAGCAGCGCCGCGATGCGGCCGACATCCGCGTCCCCAACGCGGCCGGTGCGGAAGTCACGCCGAACATGGGCGCCAATCCCGTGCGCGCGGACATCGCCAACTTCGGCGCGCGCCTGGCCTTCACGCCAAACCGTTACCACACTGTCATCCTCGACGCGGACGCGGGCCGCCAGACCTACGACAATTCGAAACAGCAGCTGGGCACATTGGGCTTGCAGGGCGGCTACGGTCCCGAGCAGAAATACCAGCGCGACCAGTGGACCCTGTCGCACACGGGCCGCTTCGGCTTCGGCACGCTCGACAGCAGCTACATGGTGAACAAGACGGAAACCCTGGGCCGCACGATTCCGCCGGGCACGCCCGGTGCCGTGGCCGGCAGCGCGCGCACCCTGGAAGTGGAAAGCCAGGTGTTCGACACCAAATTGGTCATGCCTTTGGGCAAGCACATGGCGACCGTCGGCGCGCAATGGTGGAAAGCGGACATGACGGATGGCGTGGCGCCAAAGACATTCGAATTCACGCAAAAAGCCCTGTTCGTGGAAGACGAATGGCAGGTACTGGAAAATATCGCCCTGACCTTCGGCGCCCGTTATGACGACCACAGCATCTTCGGCGGCCAGACCAGCCCCCGCGCGTATGCCGTGTGGAACGCGACACCGAGCTGGACCGTCAAGGGCGGCGTCAGCAAGGGCTACAAGACGCCGCGCGTGGAGCAATTGTCCCCAGGCATCAACGGTTTCGGCGGCCAAGGCACGATCCCCCTCGTCGGCAGCCCGGACCTGAAGCCGGAAACGAGCACGACGACGGAAATCGGCGCCTACTTCGACAACCTGGCTGGCTGGACGGCCAGCGGTTCGCTGTTCAACAACGCATTCAAGGACAAGATCACGACGGGCACGGGCCTCGTCAACTGCAGCTACCGTCCATCGCCGAACCGTCCCGACTGCGTCAGCTTCGGCAACTGGCCCAACGTCGATGCGTTTGGCCAGTCGGTCAACGTGGATGAGGCCGTCACACGCGGTGTCGAGCTGAACACGCGCTTCCCGCTGGGAAAAAGCTTGTCGGCCAGCGCCAACTACACGTACACGGAAAGCGAACAGAAGAGCGGCAGCAATGCGGGCAAGCCGCTGAGCGACACGCCCAAGCACGCCGTCAACGCGCGTTTGAGCTGGGATATCTCGCGCGAGTGGAACGGCTGGCTGCGCGCCGAATACCGCAGCGAGCGCTTCCGCGATCCGGGCACCTCGGCTTCCACACGCGCCGCCAAGGCCGCGCTGGGCGACTACCAGGGCTACGCCATGCTGCACCTGGGCACCAGTTACCAGCTGAGCAAGCGCGTGACCCTGAACGCGGCCGTGTACAACCTGCTCAACAAGGACTTCATCGACTACCAGCCTTACCGCGCACCGGCCTTGAACTACGCGAACCGCTATGTCAACAGCCTGGACGGCCGCCGCCTGTGGCTGTCGGCCACCGTCGATTTCTGATCAAGGGAGGCGGCCTCCCGGCCGCCTTCGTCAGGCCGCTTTGGGCTTGTCGATGCAATAACCGACCGCGTGCACGGTGCGTATCAAGTCCCGCCCCAGCTTCTTGCGCAGGTGGTGGATGTGCACTTGCACGGCGTTGCTTTCCACTTCATCGCCCCAGCTGTACAGGTTTTTCTCCAGCTGTTCCCGGCTCAGCACGCGGCCGCCATGTTCCAGCAGCAGTTGCAGGATGCGGAATTCCTTCACGGTTAACATCACGGGCACGCCCCCTTGCGTCACCTGCCGGTCCGCGATATCGAGCGCCAGGTCGCCGTGCACGAGCTGCTCGCGCAGGCGGCCCGCGGCACGCCGGCAGGCGCTGCGGATGCGCGCGGCCAGTTCGTCGAGGTCGAACGGTTTGACGATAAAGTCGTCGGCGCCCGCATCGAGGCCGGCGATGCGCTCGCCCACCTGGTCGCGCGCCGTGACGACCAGCACGGCGCCGCTGTAGCCGTTATCGCGCAGCACGCCCAGCGCCTGCATGCCGTCCTGCCCCGGCAAGCCCAGGTCGAGCAGGATGCAGCCATAGTCGTGCAGGCGCACGGCCGTGTGCGCGTGTTCGGCGCTCGTGACCCAGTCGACGGCGTAGCCGCCCTGTTCCAGGCCGATTTGCGTGGCGCGGCCCAGCTGCGGGTCGTCTTCAGTCAGCAGGATGCGCATGGAGAAGCGGCGATCCGCTCAGTCCTTTTTCTTGATCAGGCCGGCCAGCGCGGCAAACGGATTGTGCGTGGCGGGCGCCACCTCGGCCGACAGCAGGCCGGCGCCACGGTCCGCTTCCAGGTAGCGCGAGTGCTCATTGTCGTGACAATACAGGCACAGCAGTTCCCAGTTGCTGCCGTCGGGCGGATTGTTGTCGTGGTTGTGGTCGCGGTGGTGCACCGTCAGTTGCTGCACGTTGGCGCGCGTAAATTCGCGCATGCAGCGGCCGCAGACCCACGGATACATCTTCAGCGAGCGCTCGCGGTAGCCGCTCTCGCGCTGGTCGGCGGCGCGGCGCGCTTCGGCCACGATCTTGTCCAGTCTTGCCGCGTCGGGCTTTTTACTCTGCATGACAACTTTCGATATGGGAGGAAGAAGCATCCATTTTAATGAGGATGGGGGCGCAATTGTACTTTTTCTGCCACGGCGCAAGCCCGTGCCGCCCCCGGCGTGCTTTTTTTAGCGTACGCGGCACCACAGGTTCTTGATTTAACGCAAAATAAGCCCAGCGACAGACCACGAACAGACGCTAGGGCAGCAGGCAGCGCGCAGGTCAGCATATTTCGGCTATGATGCGCGCCACGCCGCCCTTCACCTTTCCATGACCCTAGCCTGCAAGCGCCCGTGATAGCGATAACAAGACCCCTGCAACGCCTTGCCCGCCGCCTGTACCGTCTCAGCCTGGTACCCCTGTTCGCGCTCATCTTGCTGCTGGCGCTGTGGGCGGCCGTCTTGTACCAGGTGGGCCAGGAACGGGCCGGCGCCGTGCGCGACGCCGTGGCCGTCAGCCAGTCGCTGGCCCGTACCCTGGCCGACCACACCAGTTTCACCTTGCGCCAGACCGATCACGCCACGCAATTGTTCAAGCTCAAATACGAGGAAACGGACGGCGCCCTGCGCCTCAATGAATTCACGCGCCGCCAGGGCTTGCTCGACAGCGTGCTGCCATCGAAGCTGGAACTGCCGATCGCCCTCGTCGACGCGCGCGGCGACGTGATCGACAGCGCCAACGCGTATCTGTCGGAAAACCTGGCCAGCCAGGCATTTTTCAAGGCGCTGGCCGCCAATGCGTCCGACACGGCCCTGGTCGACACGCCCATGCTCGACGCGGGCAGCAAGCACTGGACCATCCGCCTGGCGCGCCGCCTGAACGATGGCCAGGGCCGCTTTGCGGGCGCCATCGTCATCCACGTCGACCCTACGTATTTTGTCGACGACTACGACCGCCTGAACCTCGACGAGCATGGCGCGCTGATGCTGGTGGCGCGCGACAGCGGCCTGACGGTGGGGCGCATCGGCGAGCAATTGATCCTCAGCGACCGCATCGACTTCCGCATGCCGGGCCCGCCGCAGCACGCGCCCGAGGAATTGCTGATCGAACCGCCCGTCGATGCGACGGCGCGCATCTACAGCTACCGCGAGCTGCCGCGCTACCCGCTGCTGGCGGTGGTGGGCGTCAGCCATGCCGTCGCCCTGACGCGCTTCGAACACCGCCGCCTGGCGTATATCGGCGCCCTGCTCGCCGCCAGCGTGCTCATCGCCGGCTTTACGGCGCTGCTGATGCGCCAGAGCGCGCGCCTGCGCCGCAGCATCCGCCAGGCCAAGGAAACACAGGCGCTGCTGCGCGCGGCGCACCAGGCCAGCCTCGATGCCGTGCTGCTGCTCAAAGCCTGGCGCCCCGCGCCGGGCAAGCCGGTGGAAGATTTCACCTTTGCCGACATCAACGAGCGGGCCGCCGATATGCTGGGCAAGCCGCGCTCCGAACTGCTGGGCCAGCGCGTGCTGCCGCGCGTGCCGCTGCTGCGCGGCGAGCGCTTTTTCAAGCGCTTCGTGCTGGTGATGGAAACGGGCCAGCCGCTGGAGGATGAATTCGAGCTGAAACTGGCGTCGGGCGGCACGCGCTGGCTGCGCCACCAAGTGGTGCCGATCGCCGACGGCGTGGCCGTCACCTCGCGCGACATCAGCGCGCGCAAGCACGACGAACTGGCGCTGCAGGACAACCGCAGCTTCCTGCAGTCGCTGATCGACCACCTGCCCGTGCTGGTCTACGTGAAAAGCGCGCGACCGGAAAACTTCGGCCGGATGGAAGTGTGGAACAAGGCGGCCGAGGACATCACGGGCCACCTGGCCGCCGACGTCATCGGCAAGACCGATTGCCAGGCCTTTCCGCCCGACTTCGGCCTGCACGATGCCGAGGACGACCGCGCCATCCTGGCCGAGCGCGGTGTCATCGACCATACGGAAAAGCCGCTGCGCCTGCGTGACGGCAGCCTGCGCTACCTGCGCTCCGTTTCCGTGCCCGTGTTCGACGAGCGCCATCAGGTCGAGCATATCCTGTGCATCGCCGAGGATATCTCGCAGCGCCGCCAGCAGGAACTGGAACTGCGCCAGAAACAGGCCGAGCTGGCCGCCGTCAACGACGCCTCGCCGCTCGGGCTGGTGCGCCTGGACCGCCAGCGCCGCTGCACCTACGTCAACCGCACCTTCGAAGCCATCACGGGCCTGCCGCGCGCCGCCGTGCTGGGCGCCGGCTGGACCAGCGCCCTGCACCCGGACGACTATCCGCTGATGCACGTGGCGCTGGAACAGCTCACGCGCAGCCACGCGCCATTCCAGTCCACCCTGCGCTGCCTGCAGCGCGACGGCAGGCTGGTCTGGGTCTCCGTCAAAATTGCCCCCATCCTCATCGACGGCCAGATCGACGGCTACGTGGGCAGCCTGGACGACATCACCACCTTGCGCGAATCGGAAGTGGCGCTGCTGGAAAGCGAAGCGCGGCTGCGCACCATCGCCGACACCTTGCCGGCCATGATCGCCTACATCGACGCCGACCAGGTCTACCGCTTCCTGAACATCGCCTATGAACGCGAATTCGGCCTGACGGGGCGGCAGGCGCTGGGCAAGAGCGTGCGCGACACGGTGGGCGAGGCGCGCTACGGCACGGTGGCGCCATATATCGAAAGAGTACTGGCCGGCGAAACCCTGAGCTTCGAGGAAGAAGACGAGAAGGAAGGCATAGAGCGCTGCATGGAAGTGATCTACATCCCGCAGATCGGCGAAGACAGGCTGCAGGTCGTGGGTTTTCACGTGATGCGCCAGGATATCACCGTGCAAAAGCGCGAAAAACAGCGGCTGCTGAAGCTTTCCCAGATCGATGCATTGACAGGGTTGTCGAACCGCGCCGGCTTCCAGCAAAAGCTCAGCGACGCCATGCACGCGAGCCGCCGGCAGCAGCACCTGATGGCCGTCATGTACATGGATATCGACCGCTTCAAGCCCGTCAACGACACGCACGGCCATGGCACGGGCGACGCCCTGCTGCGCGCCTTCGCCCAGCGCCTGACGCAGACCATGCGCGCCACCGACATCATCGCCCGCCTGGGCGGCGACGAATTCACCATCATCATGGAACAGATCGCCCGGCCCGACGACGCGGCCGTGCTGGCGGAAAAAATCGTCGCCGCCATGCGGCAGCCGTTCGAACTCGACGGCATCACCGTGCGCATTTCCGCCAGCATCGGCCTGGCCTTCTACCGCGACGAAGACATTTCCCCCGCCGTGCTGCTGCAGCGGGCCGACGTGCTGCTGTACCAGGCCAAGCAGGATGGGCGTAATACCTACAGGGCCGGCGCGCTGACGACTTGAGCACCTGAGAAAACGTCCATGGCTGCGTTGCAGTGCCTTGCCGTACTATTCGTACTGCCTACGGCACTACGCCTTGCCCTGAACGTTTTTCAGGCACTCTGGATGTATCGATAAAAATCGAAAACGCTCTTCGAAATTCGTTCAATTCTCCAGTACCTGCCTCATTTCAGCTATATTGGCGCCTGTCTTCCCTACCCTTGCCACACCATGCGCCTGCTGCACACTTCCGACTGGCATCTGGGCCAGACCCTGCACAATTTTGAAAGGGGTTACGAACACCAGCGCTTCCTCGACTGGCTGCTCGACACGCTCGTGATGGAGCAGGTCGACGTGCTGCTGGTGGCGGGCGACGTGTTCGACAACGCCAACCCATCGGCCGCCTCGCAAAAGCAGTTATATGTCTTCCTGCAGCAGGCGCGCGCGCGCCTGCCCGCGCTGCAACTCGTCGTCGTCGCCGGCAACCACGATTCGGCGGGACGGCTGGAAGCACCCGGCCCCCTGCTGGCCGCGCATGGCACGCACGTGATCGGCCATGTGCTGCGCGGCGACGATGGCCAGATCGACCTGGAACGCCTGCTGCTGCCGCTTACCGGCAACGATGGGCAAGTGCAAGCCTGGTGCCTGGCCGTACCGTTCCTGCGCCCCGGCGACGTGCCGAAACTGCCGGCCGGCGACACCCAGGACGCCTACCTGGGCGGCATCGCCCTGCTGTACCGCCAATTGGCGGACCTGGCGCTGGCGCGCCGCCGGCCCGGGCAAGCCATCGTTGCCATGGGCCACTGTCACATGGTGGGCGGCGAAATGTCGAACGATTCCGAACGGCGCATCGTCATCGGCGGCACGGAAATGCTGCCCTCGGGGATTTTCGATACGTCCATCGCGTATGCGGCGCTGGGCCATCTGCACAAGGCGCAGGCCGTGGGCGGCCAGGAGCACATCCGCTATTGCGGCAGCCCGATCCCCCTGTCGTTCGCCGAAGTGAACTACCGCCACCAGGTGCTGTGCCTCGATATCGACGGCGAAGCGCTGCAATCCGTGCGCGCCATCGCCGTGCCGCGCGCCGTGCCCTTGCTGCGCGTGCCCGCCGCACCGGCGCCCATAGCCGAAGTGCTGGAACAGCTGGCCGCCCTCGACGTGCCGGACGCTCCGGCCGAGGCGCAGCCGTTCCTGGAAGTGCGCGTGCGCCTCGACGCGCCCGAACCGGGCCTGCGCACGCGCATCGAGACGGCGCTCGACGGCAAGAGCGTGCGCCTGGCAAAGATCGAAACGTCGAGCGCCGCGCGCAGCAGCGCGCCCGAGAACATGACGCTAGACCAATTGGGCCAGCTGCAGCCCGACGACATCTTCCGCCGCCTGTACCAGCAAAAATACGCGAAGGAAGCGCCGCCCGAACTCCTCTCGGCCCTGGCCGAATTGCTGCTGCCCGGCGCCTGACGTCCAGGGGCATTACGCCCACCATCCATTCTCCCACGGTACCATTTGAAAGGTTTTATGAAGAAAATCCGTCATTTCCCCCTGCTGGGCGTTTCGTTGCTCATATCGCTTGCCGGTTGCGGCCCAAGCGCCGAGTACCCGCCCCCGATGCCGGCCGAAAAGACAGCAGCGTCGCAACTGTCGAAACCCATCATGCTCAAGGACCTGAGCACCGGCATCAAGGCGGGGAAATCGGTGGCCGATGGCTATCTGGGTAAATGGAGCTATTTCGGCAAACCGCGCGTCGTCACCACCGAGCAGCTGGCTGACGGCACAGTGACGGCCATCACGGTCTTGCTGGAAGGGTCTGACTCATACCAGCTCCAGAAAGAGCTTGAGGAAAAATACAGCAAGGAAGAAGGGCATCCCGTCACATTCAGCTGCAACCGGGCGTACCGCCGCCTCCCCGCACTCGACAACTTGAGAATCGTCGATGAAAACTGCATTGTGTATCATGCCGATCAAATATTGCGCATTCATTCCCTCTCTCCGTATGACACAGAGATGATCAACAAATTGTGGTCCGCCAGAGCCCTGTTCTTCACCACCAAACTGACGCTGGTCGATGCCGGCCTTGAAACCAAACGCGAAGCCGCCATAGCGGCGGCGTCCGCCGAAAAGCACGCGGCCGAAGAAGCCAAGGCGAAAAAAGATCTGTAAGCGCACCCGTCGGGCGACTGCATCAGCATAAAGAACAGCATGAAAATCCTGAAAATCAGCGGCAAGAACCTGGCTTCGCTGGCCGGCGAATTTGAAGTCGACTTCCAGCAGGAGCCGCTGGCGTCCTCCGGCCTGTTCGCCATCAGCGGCCCCACGGGCGCGGGCAAGAGCACTCTGCTCGACGCCCTGTGCCTGGCCCTGTACGACGCCACGCCGCGCCTGCTGAAGGTACTGGGCCGGGGCAGCGCCCTGCCCGACGTGGGCAAGGAAACCGTCAACGCCCAGGATACGCGCACCCTGCTGCGCCGCGGCACGCCGGACGGCTACGCGCAGGTGGACTTCGTCGGCAACGACGGCGGTCACTACCGCGCGCGCTGGAGCGTGCGCCGCTCGCGTACCAAAGCGGAAGGGGCGCTGCAGGCCACCGCCATGAGCTTGCACCAGCTGCCCGCGCTGCAGCCCATCGGCGGCACCAAGACGGAGGTGAAGGAAGAGATCGAAAAACGCATCGGCCTGTCCTTCGACCAGTTTACGCGCGCCGTGCTGCTGGCGCAAAACGAGTTTTCCACCTTCCTCAAGACGGAAGACAATGAACGGGGCGAATTGCTGGAAACCCTGACGGGCAGCAGCATCTATACCGATATTTCCATGCGCGCCTTCGAGCGGGCGAAAAAGGAAAAGCAGGTGCTCGAACGGCTGGGCGAAAAGCTGGCCGACCAGCGGCCGCTGTCGCCGGAAGAGCGCAGCGAGACCGAAGCGTCAAGCGGCGCGGCCGAAACCGCCCTGCAAACCATCGACCTGCGCAAGGCCGTGCTGGAATTGCAGCAGCGCTGGCACCAGGAGACGCACAAGCTGCAAACCCAGGTGACGGCCGCGCAAGAGACGCTCGATAACGCCGATGCCGAACGGACCGCCGCGGAGGAACGCCGCGCGGCGCTGGCGCAGTGGGAATTGCTGCAGCCGGCGCGGCCCCTGATCGACGACGTGGCGCGCCTGGCCGGCGACATCGCCGGCACGGGCGCCGCGCTGGAAGCGTCACGCACGCAGGCGGCGCAAGCCGTGGCCAGCGAAGCGCAGCTGGCGCAGGCCGTGCAGCAGGCGGCAGCGGCCTTGCTTGCCACGGAAGCGGCGCAGCGCGATGCCGCGCCCCTGCTCGACCAGGCCAAGGCGCTCGACGCGGGCATGGCGGCGCACATGCCCGCGCATCGCCAGGCGCAAGATGGGGCCCTGGCCGCCGACCAGGCCAACGAGGCGGCGCGCGCCGCGCTGCACGCGCTGCAGCAGCGCCAGCATGCCGCGCAAGCGGAACAGGAAGCGGGCCGCCAGTGGCTGGCAGCGCACCAGCAGTGGCAGGCGCTGGCGCAATCGTGGCAGTTGTGGGATCAATTGTTTGCCCAGGCCGGGCAAGCCGCCGCGCAAGCCGATGCGGCCGACGCCAGCATGGCCGAGTCAAGACAGCAGCTGCGCCAGGCCTCGGACGCCACGCAGGCGGCGCAAGCGGCGCTGGCCAGCGCCGCTGCCGTGCTGACGGCGCGCGATGTCGAACGGCGCGCGGCGCTGGCGGCCGTGCAAGCCATCGATGGCCAGGGGCTGCAGGATCAGCGCGGCCAGCTCGAGACGCACGCGCGCACGTTGACCAGCGCGGAAAAGACCTGGAGCGAACTGGCGCGCCAGCAGCAGGCGCTGGCGCACTGGCAAGCGAGGGCGGCCCAGCTGGCGCAGGCCGCGCAGACGGAAAACATGGCGTTGGCGGCGGAAGCGGCGCAAACGGCGCTGCTGGAAGCGCGCCTGGCGCAGGCGGAAAAATCCTTGAAAGGCGCGGAGGCGGCATGCGCGGCCAGCGTGGAGCAGCTGCGGGCCAATTTGCAGGACGGGCAGCCCTGCCCCGTCTGCGGCGCGCTGGAACACCCGTACAGCCACGCCGACCACGCCTTGCAGGCGATGCTGGCCAGCTTGCAGGATGAGGTGCTGGCCTGCCGCGCGCAGGCGCGCGGCAATCTGGAGCGGCTGGCCACGCACAAGGCGGCGCTGGCCGCGACGGCACGCGAACAGGCGCAAACGGAGGCCGAACTGGCGGCCCTGCCGCCCGCCATCGACAGCTTGCTCGCGCAGTGGCAGCCGCACGCGGACACATTGGAACTGCCGCCGGCAAATGAGCGCGCGGACTGGTTCGCGCGGCAGCTGGCGGCCAATGCGGCCGGCTTGCAGGCACTGGCGCAGCAGGAAACGGCGCTGCGCCAGGCCGGCGTACGGCGCGAGCAGGCGCAGGCAGCGCACGAACTGGCGTCCAGCGAGCACGCGCGCTGCACAAGCACCGTCGCCGAGACGCAGGCGCGGCTGGCGCAGCTGCAAGCGCAGCAAGCGGGCAACGCCGACAAGGGCGAGACGGCGCGCGCCGCGCTCGACGCCTTGCTGGCGCAGCTCGATGGCGCGTTTGCCGACGCCGACGGCGCCGAGGACTGGAAAGACAGCTGGCGCGCCGGCCCGGCCGCCTTCCGCGCGGCGCGCGAAACGGAAAGCCGGCAATGGCTGAAACAGCAGGCAGACCAGGACCACCGCGGCCACGCGCTGGCGACCCTGGCCGCGCAGCTGGAAGCGGCACAGCTGGCTGCCGCCAAGGCGCAGCAAGCGGCACAGGAAGCCCACGCCGTCTTTGCCGCCGCCGACAAGCAGCGCACGACAATGCAGGCGGAACGCCACGCGCTATGGCAGGGCCGGAGCGTGGCCGAGGTCGAACGCGCGCTGGCAGGCGCCATCGCGGCAGCCAAAGAGCTGCTGACGCAGCAGCAAACGGCGGCGCAATCGGCCAGCCATCAGCGCACGCGCCTGGAAGAAGCGTGCGTGCAGCTGTCGCAGCGGCTGGCTGCCCTGCGTGAACAGGAACACGGCGCCAGCGCCGCCCTGCACGGCTGGCTGCGCCAGTTCCAGGATGCCCATCCGGCCCGTGCGCCCGCCGACATGGACGCCTTGCGCGCGCATCTGGCCATCGCGCCGGACACCATGCGCGCCGAACGCGACGCCCTGCAAGCGATCGCCGACCGCCACACGGCGGCCGTTTCCGTGCTGGCCGAGCGCCGGCAGCAGTTGGCGGCGCATGTGCAGCAGCCGCCGGAGGCACTGGAAATGGACGAGGCGGCGCTGCAGGATGCGCTCGACGCGCTGCTGCTGGAACGCCAGGCGGCCAACCAGGAAGCGACGCGGCTGCGGCTGGCGATCGCGCAGGACGATGCGCGGCGCCACGGCGCGCAAGCGATGCTGGCGCAGATCGAGGCGCAAGCCGTCATCGAGCGGCGCTGGGCCAGCCTGAATGAATTGATCGGCTCGGCCGACGGCAAGAAATTCCGCAACTACGCGCAGCAATTCACCTTGGAAGTGCTGCTCGGCTATGCCAACGCGCACCTGAACCACCTGGCGCGCCGCTATCAGCTCGAACGCATCGACAACCCGAACAATCCGTCGCTGGGCCTGATGGTGCGCGACCAGGACATGGGCGGCGAGCTGCGCTCCGTGCATTCGCTGTCGGGCGGCGAATCGTTCCTCGTCTCGCTGGCCCTGGCACTGGGCCTGGCCTCGCTGTCCTCGAACCGCGTGCGCGTGGAATCGCTGTTCATCGACGAGGGCTTCGGCAGCCTCGACACGGAAACCCTGCGCGTGGCCATGGACGCGCTCGACGGTTTGCAAGCGATGGGCCGCAAGGTGGGCGTCATCTCGCACGTACAGGAAATGACGGAGCGCATCGCCACCCGTATCCTCGTGCAGCCCGGTTCAGGCGGTAAGAGCGTGGTGACGGTGCGCTAAGAACACCTGTCAAAACCTACTGCGCGTCGCGGGTCGCGGTTTCCGATGCTCACTGCCTCGGCGGCCCCGTGCTTAGCACAGTTCCGCGTCTCAACCACAACCCACTTCCGCTCGCTACGGTTTTGTCAGGCGTTGTAAACCGCTAACGGCTGGCCGGCTCCCGGCACAGCCTGAGCATATCCCAGCCCAGTTCGCGGCGGATCTGCTCGGGGTCGGGCGGGGGGCGGCGCTGTTCCAGCTCCGCTTTCAGCCACTTCCTGACCAGCTCCTTGGCGGGCTGTACAGGCTTTTCCTTGTCATGCTTGTCCATGGTGCTACCTCTTCAATGGCGGTCAGACGACCTCCTATATACGCTCAACGTCATGGCACGGATTCAGTTGACCTGCGCGTGGCGCAGATGCAACAACGTGTAACGATGGACGGAGTGCGTTAAAATCGCCGCTTCGCGTAACTACCCGCTACGCCCCGCAACAGTTCAAGGAGCCCCCATGAAAGCCGCCCGCAGCCTCACCTTCAAGTGCGTCAAATGTCACAAATCCATGCAGGTTTACCTGCAAAAAGTCTCCGCCTGCTCGCATATCCAGCCGTACCAGGGCATTTGCGCATGCGGCGAACTCAAGCGCCACGCCACGGGCCAGGCCGATGCCGTCAAGTCTTACCTGGAGTCGGCGGACGGTAGCTGGTCGCACCACCACTAATGGTTAAAGTCTGGGCGATTGGTGTCGTTAATTACGGTACACAGCCCATATAGAACCGACCATGTCCCAGCTTCCCGCCCTCGCCAGCCGCCAACCCGCCTCGACTACGCTGGATGGCCAGCGACCGTCCCGCACGGGCAGCAGCGCATCCGGCCTGGCCGCTTCGCCCCTGATGCAGCGCACGGCGCAAGACGTGGTCGCGCTGTCGAAGAATGGCCTGGACCTGTCGGCCAAGGGGCTGTCGCAACGGACCGATGCGCTGGGCAACGCCACCGTCGACGTGGCGCAGGATTTTCTCTCCAACATGACGCGCCAGCTGTTCGGCGACGGCGCCAGCATCTCCTTCGATTCCGTCGATTTGCAAGCCGGTTCCAGTTTCAGCAGCGGCAGCGCCAGCGTCTCGGGCACCGGAGGCAGCAGCCGCGCGGCCGCCTTCAGCCTCGATGAAAACGCCCATTTCATCGGCAAGGGCAAGATCACGACGGCCGATGGGCAAACCTTCGACTTCGAAGTGGAAGTGCAATATCAATCGAACATCAGCGCGGGCGTCCTTGAGCAAACGCAAGGCGAAACGCCGGAAGCCACATCCTCCGAAGACGGCGCCCTGCCCGCCAAAGAGTTGCCCGCCACGCACTTCGGCGGCAATCTGCACGACCTGTTCACGCTGCTGGGCCAGCAATTGCAAAGCAATCTCTATCAGGGCACGTCCGATGGCGCCAGCGCCAGCGGCAAGGATGGCGACCTGGCAGGCAGCCTGAGCTTGCGTTTGCTCAAGCTGGTGCAGCCGGACGCGGCGGTCAAAGCCGACCAGAAAGCCGTAGAGACGACGCCGGAAGACCAGGCGCGCGCCCGCGCGCTGGCACTCGCCTATGGCACGGACACTGCTAACGGCACGGCCAGCGACGTATAATGGAAGACGGCCTGCGCAGGCGACCATGCCGCGCGCCCCCTTCTATCGATTGAAATCCATGTCCGACACTTCTTCCCCTACCGTTCATCCGCAGATCCACTGGAGCGAAAACGGCGCCGAGCATTCGGCCCGCTGGCGCTCGGAAAGCGGCATGCCGCCGCCCAAGCGCGTCGTCATCGCCGATGACCGCACGACGGCCGACCAGGCTTACCGCCTGGCCTGCGAAGGCACGGCCATGCTGTGGCGCGGCGACTTCCAGAACGCGCGCCAGCTGCTGCAGGCGCTGGCGCGGCGCGCCGACCACAAGAACGACAAACCGAGCAAAAAGGCCAAGGCCGCCAAATTGGCCAAGCCGGAACCATCGGCCACGGAAGCGTTCCATTTGCACCGCCAGGCGCAGTCGCAGCGCGCCCGCACCCTGGCCATGCTGCTGCTGCCTTTCGACGCCGACTACACGATCCCGCTGCGCCGCGCTCCGGACGTGAAACTGGCTTGCAATGAAGCGTATGGCCGCGGCGAGGAAGCGTTCGTCGCCTCGCTGCGCGAGCTGCTGGGCCTGATCGGCGCGCATGAATGGCGCCGCACGGGCGTGGACCTGCCGGCCCTGGGCCAGCGCATCCACCCGCATTACGGCGTATTCGCGCCCATCCGCGGCGAATACGTGGGCCTGGTGGCGGAAGCGCCGCTGCCCGCGCGCGCCAGCCTGGCCTTCGACATCGGCACCGGCACGGGCGTGCTGGCCGCCGTGCTGGCGCAGCGCGGCGTCGCCCGCATCGTCGCCACCGATCAAGACCCGCGCGCCCTGTCCTGCGCGCGCGAAAACCTGGCCCGCCTCGACTTGATCGACAAGGTCGAGGTGGTGCAGGCCGACCTGTTCCCCGCCGGCCGCGCCCCGCTGGTCGTGTGCAATCCGCCATGGCTGCCGGCCCGACCAAGCTCGCCGATCGAATACGCCGTCTACGATCCGGACAGCCGCATGCTGCGCGGCTTCCTTTCCGGCTTGGCCGACCACCTGGAGCCAAACGGCGAAGGCTGGCTGATCCTGTCCGACCTGGCCGAGCACCTGGGCTTGCGCCCGCGCGCGCAATTGCTCGAATGGATAGAGCAGGCAGGCTTGAAGGTCGTCGGCCGCCTGGACGTGAAACCCACGCACCCGCGCGCGCAGGACGCCACCGACAGCCTGCACGCGGCCCGCTCGAAAGAAATCACCTCGCTGTGGCGCCTGGCGGCGGCGTAATCGAGGGTCTGAAACCCGGCCATTGCGCATTGCAGCAAACCCCGCTATAATTCGCCTGCGGGGTGGAGCAGTCTGGCAGCTCGTCGGGCTCATAACCCGAAGGTCACAGGTTCAAATCCTGT
>NZ_JBXAJE010000012.1:0-150209 GCF_058796955.1 Janthinobacterium sp. GW823-FHT03B06 | reverse complement strand
GCGACGGCTCAGTGCGGCGAACTGGGCGATGAAGGTTTTCCATTCGGCTGGCTGCATGGATGGCTCCCGTTTGTCTGCGATGCACAGTCAGACAGCCGGGCCTGGGGAAGATTCCTTGAGTTCCCCTATTTGTCGGGGACAGAGCCTACGGATTTCCACCATCCTGAGCTAGGGGGCGTGCCCCATTATTGCCGCGTGCGCCAGGGCGGCGCACGCGCAGGGAGCGATTATTCGAGGCCCAGCAGGGCGACGACTCTCTCGCGGCTGATGCCGACCAATGCCGAGCTGATCGCCAGCAGCGATTCATAGCCGGGCTCGCTGGCCTTTTGCGTGAAGTTTTCCGCCAGGGTATCCATGCTGACGTGCACCTGCACCGGTTGCGCGCGGGCAACTCGTCCCGTCGCTTGCGCCAGGGCCAGGCTGACGGAGCTGCGCGCCGCCTGCAACTGCGCCAGCGCCTGCACCACTTGCTGCAAGGTGGCGCGCAGGGCTTCCACGTCGCCCGTATGCCATTCTTCCGGCGCGATGGCGGCCGGTTCCGCATCCGTGCGCACGCGGCTCATCTGACCGGTCGGATAGCGAATGCCGCTGCCGCGTACGGACAGGCTGTCGCGCACGTTGGCCCAGGCCGCTTCCGACGTGCTGAACACCAGTTCGCCATTCTCGCCCAGTTTGACGCCGATACCCGATGGCATCAAGGCGCGGTCGAAGCGCGAGACGATTTCGTTCGCGCTCAGGCCAGGTTCGATATTGACCGAGCGCAATGCCTGGTTCGCGCCGCCGACGGAAAACGCCAGCACTTCCTGCGGGCCTTCCTGCAGGCTGGCCATGGTCAGGCCGCGGATGCTGAAGTTTTGCTGTGCCGCGCGCGGGCTGGTATAGCTGAGTTGTGCGTCGAGCGTGCCGCCCGAGGCGCTGGCGCGCTGGCGCCAGGTATTGCTGAACTGGCGTACTCTCGCCTCGACTTGCCCTTCGCGGCCCTGGCGCGCGGCCAGCTTGGCCGCCAGCTCGCTTTTCAGCGCTTGCAACTGGCTGCTGCTGCGTTCCAGGTAGTCGAGCGTTTGCTGCGCGTTGGAAATCTCCCCCTGCAGCTGGTGATCCCAGTTGCTCAGGCCGCGTTGCAGGCTCGCCGTCGACCTCTTCGCCGCCGGCGCATCGCTGCGCGCGCTGGCGCTGCCGTTGATGGCGGCGGACGCGTCATCGACGACGCGGGCTGTGCCGGCGCCTTTGGCATTGACGCCGGAAGAGGAGGGAGTCTGAACGATTTGCATGATGGTCAGAGAAGATCAAACAGGGAAATGGTGCCAACCTTGGCGTATGCCTTGTATGTTGCCTGCAGGGCTGTCTGGTAGCCGGTCAGTTCGATGGCCGCCGCGCCCATGTCGGTCTTTTTCAGGTCCAGCAGGGCCGAATCGTTCGACAGCGAGACATTGGCCAGGTTGCCGGACAAGGTGGACAGAATGTTCTGCGCGCCGCCGAAGATGGCGATCTTGCCCGAGAGCAGATCCATGCCGTCGTCCGTGCCATTCAGGCCTGCGCCCACCACGGCCCGCACGGCCGGGTCATTCGGGCTGACGCCCGGCGTGCCGAGGGTGGTGATGACCTGGTCGATCTTGTTGAGCCATACTTCCAGATTCTTCACGTCGACGTTGGCCGCCTGCGTCACGCCATTGCCCACCACCACGGTCTGCGTGTCGGTATTGCCGATGTAGCTGTAGCGCGAACCGGCAGCCGCCGTCGCGTCGTACTTGATCGCTGGCTGGTCGGTGGCGGTGCCGGAAAACATGTAGCGGCCTTCCTGGTCCTTCAGGTTGGCCGTGTACAGCACGCTGTCTCGCATGGCGACCAGCGACTGCGTCATCGCATTCAGGTCGTCGGGGGCGTTGCTGCCGTCGGCCGCCCACACGAGCAGGTCGCGCGCCTGGCCCATGTCGGTAACCATGCTCGACAGGTAGTTTTCGTTTTTCAGCAGGCGCACTTTGACTGTGGCGATATTGTCCTGGTACTGGGTGACCATGGCCTGCTCGCGCGTCAGGCGCGAAATGCGCACGTTGCCGATCGGGTCATCCGACGGCAGCTGGATGCGCAAGCCCGAGGCCATCTGCTGGGTCAGGTAATTGATGCGTTCTTGATTTTGCTGAAGAGAAATATTAATCAGCGATTGGTACTGGCTACTGGCAACACGCATGATCTTCTCCTTAACCCATCATTTGCAAAGTGGCGTCAAACAAGGTATTCGCCACGGAAATGACTTTCATGTTTGCCTGGTACATATTCTGGAATTCGACCAGGTTCATCGCTTCTTCGTCCTTGTTCACGCCGCTCGTGGATTTCCAGTCGTCGATCGCTTGCGCGCGCACCGTGCTGGCCGTCTTCAGCAAGGCCTGGTTCTGCTGGCTGTAGATCGCCAGCTTGCCGACCAGCTGCGTGTCCGCGTCGCTCATCAGGACGGAACCCACCCAGCTGACGTTGATCGGTTGATTCTTGATGTCGATCAGTTTCTGCAAGTTGCCGCTGTCGCCGGCCTGGCCCGTCAGCGACAGGGCCAGGTCCTTGGCGTTGAAGCCAGGGGTAATGCTCAGCTTGCCATTCGCGTAGGCCAGCAGGGGACCGCCGGCCGTGCCGGCCATGGTTGTTCCCAGCGCCAGTTGCGCGTTGACCTTGCTGGTCAACTGGGTGGCCATGTCCTGCAGCGACTGCTGCAGCGGTTTCAGGGTATTTTTTTCGAACTCGCCCAGGCCGCCCATCTGGCCGCCGATGGCGACCAGATCGAGCGTGTACGAGGACTTGGCGAAATCGAGGCTCAGCGTCTGGTCGCCCGTGTTCGTCATGGTGCTGCTCAGGGTGCCGGCCAGGCTGCCGATGACCAGAGGCTGGCCCGACTTCAGCGAGACATTGCGCGAGCCGTCCGGCTGGTCGAGCACCTCGATGCCCATTTGCGAGGCCAGGCCATCGATCAGCTGGTCGCGCGCATCCATCAGCGACGACACGTTCGTGCCCGACGCCGTGGAGGTGCTGATACGCTGGTTCAACGCGGCGATATTGGCCAGGGTGGTATTGGCTTGCGGCACAATCGCCGCCCGTTGTTGCTGGACCGACAGCAACTGGTTGCCCATGACGGTGCTGATGCTGTTGAAGCGCTGCGCCATGGCGTCGGCGGAAGTGACGATCTGCTGGCGCAGCGGCGTCGACGTCGGGTCGACGGCGGCCGCGTTCAGGGCCTTGAAGAAACCGTCGATGCCATTGCTGATGCTCGACGCATCGTCGCCCATCACGCGCTCGAGCTGGGTCAGGTAAGGCTGGGTCTGCGAGCGGGCGCCCTGGTCGGACGCGGCACGCCACATTTGCTGGCTCTTATAAGCATCGGCAAAACGCAGCAAGGCGGACACTTCCACGCCATTGCCGGCCGAACGCACGCCGGCGGTGGCGCCAAGCGATGACAGCAGCACACCCTGGCGCGTATAGCCCGCCGTTTGCAGGTTGGCGATGTTCTGGCTGGCCGCATTGAGTGCGGCCTGGGCGGCGATGCTGCCTGACAATGCATTGCTGATGATGCTCATTGGGCAAGTTTCTTTCGTGAAGAGTGTGGCGCGTGCGGGTGGGCAGGCACTGAATCGTTGTTACCTTGTACAGGCGACGCTTCAGACGGATTTATTAAGCGGCGCCGCAATATTGTCGGTCTTGACAGCGCCAGGGGCTGTCACCGGGGCGCCGGCGGGCGGCAGCAGCTGGCGCAGGATGGCGTCGGCGATGCCGAAGGCGCGCTGGCCGGCCATCTTGTCGGCCACCAGGTTATCAGCCATTTCCAGCATGTCGCTGTTGACCGGGTCCTTGAAGACGCTGTCTTCGCCCGCCATCTCGCGCGTGCCCGAACGCATCTGGCGCAGCATGTGCGAGATGAAGAAGGCTTCGAACTTGACGGCCGCCTCCGTGGCCTTGGCCGCATAACGGGGATCGGCCGGCGTGGCCGCGGCGGGCGTCTTGTCGTCGAGCGCCGAGGGCAGGGCGCCGCTGCTGTCGTTGATATTCATCATATGACCACCAGTTCGCCTTCGATGGCCCCTGCTTGGTCCAGGGCTTGCAAAATTGCCATGATGTCATCGGGCGAGGCGCCCAGGCTGTTGACCACGTCGATAATCGACTGCAGCTTGGCACCGGCCGGCCATTTGAACATATTGCCATTGCCCTGATCGACGGACACTTTCGACTGCGGCGTAACGGTGGTCTGGCCGCGGCCGAACGGCGCCGGCTGGCTGACGGCCGAACTTTCGGAAATGACGACCTTGAGCGAGCCGTGCGTGACGGCGGCCGCCTTGACGCGCAAGCCTTCGGCGATGACCACGGTGCCGGTGCGCGAATTGAAGACCACTTTCGGCGTATCGACGCCGACATCGACGGAGAGCGCTTCGAGCTTGGCCATGAAGGCCACGCGCTGGGTCGGGTTTTCCGGCGCCAGTACTTCCACGCTGGTGGCGTCGCGCGTGGTGGCGACGGCGCCAAAGCGGCGGTTGACGGCTTCGACGATATTGATGGCCGTCTCGAAATGCGGGTGGCGCAAGTTCAGGGTGACGGTCGGCTTGGTCGAGAAATCGCTGAGGATTTCGCGTTCGATGTTGGCGCCGTTGGGAATGCGGCCCGAGGTCGGCGTGTTGACGGTGACGGACGAGCCGCTCTTGCCGGTGGCGTTCAAGCCGCCGACGACGACGTTGCCTTGTGCCAACGCATACGTTTCATTGTCGGCCGCGCGCAATTGCGTCAGCAACAAGGTGCCGCCGCGCAAGCTCTTCGCATCACCCAGGGACGAGACGGTGACATCGATGGCCTGGCCACGGCGGTATCCTGGAGGAAACACGGCACTGACCATGACGGTGGCGACGTTCTTGCTTTTTGCTTCGGCGCCGTCGGGCATCTTCACGCCGAATTGCTTGAGCATGTTGACCACGGACTGGCTGGAAAACTTCACCTGGGTGGTGTCGCCGCTGCCGTTCAGGCCCACGACGAGGCCGTAGCCGACCAGCGGGTTGTCGCGCACGCCCTCGATACTGACCAGGTTGCGCAGCACTTGCGCGGCGCTGGCGGGCAGGGCAAAGCCGGAGAGCGCGGCCAGCATGGCTGCCAGGGGCAGGGCGGAACGAAATTTCATGAGCTCACCTTAAAACGGCATCCATGGGCCGACGAAGAAGCGCGTCAGCCAGCCTGGTGTATTGGCTTCGGCCAGGGTGCCCTGGCCGGAATAGGCGATCTGTGCATTGGCGATGCGCAGGGACGAGACCTGGTTGTTCGAATCGATGTCGGCCGCGCGCAGGTAGCCGCGCAGGCGCACGAATTCCTCGCCCTGGTTCAGGGTCAGCGTTTTCTCGCCCTGCACGCGCAGCAAGCCGTTCGGCAGCACTTCCTGCACGATCACGGTGATGGCGCCGGACAGCGCATTTTGCTGCGTGCTGGTCGAGTCGCCGGCGAAGTTGCGGTCGGCCGACAGGTCGATGCCCGTCTTGGGGAAGGTCTTGCCGAGGATGTTGGCCGCATTCACGCCGACGGACGAACCTTTGTTGAACGAGGTGCCGGCCTTCTTGCTCGCCTGCGTGGTTTCCTGCAGGGCCACCGTGACGACGTCGCCGACGCGGAAGGCGCGGCTGTCCGAAATCAGGTCCAGGCCCGCGTCGGGATTGAAAACGCCGCCGCCCACGCCGCCGCGCGCAGCGCTGCGCGGCGCCACGGGCAGCGGCGTATCGGAAAAGCTGGGCGCCACTGGTGCGGCCGGCTGGCTGGCGCAACCGGCCATCAACACCAGCAGCATGGCTGCCGTGGCTTTCATGGCGATTGTCATCAGCGTGCCGCTTGCGCCAGGTATTGCAGCATATTGTCGGCGGCCGACAGCACCTTGGTGTTCATTTCATAGGTGCGCTGGGCAGCGATCATGTCGACCATCTCTTCGACCACCTGCACGTTCGAGCCTTCCAGCGCGAACTGTTTCAGCTTGCCCAGTGCGCCTTCGCCGGGACGGCCTTCCGTCGGCGTGCCGCTCGATGCCGTTTCCTGGAACAGGTTTTCGCCCAGTGCCAGCAAGCCCGTCGGGTTGACGAAGCTGGTCAGGTTCAGCTGGCCCAGCTGGGTGCCGTTGACATTGCCCGGCACGGTGGCCGTGACCATGCCGTTTTCACCGATGGTGATCGCCGTCGCATTGTTCGGCACGGTGATCTGCGGCACCAGCGGCAAGCCCTGGGCGTTGACCATCACGCCGTTTTCATTGATGCCGAGCTGGCCGGCGCGCGTGTAGGCCGCTTCGCCGTTCGGGCGCAGCACTTGCAGGAAGCCGTTGCCGGTGATGGCGACGTCGAATTCGCGGCTCGTCGTCTGCAGGCTGCCGGTGGTAAACACCTTTTGCGTGCCAACCATGTGCGTGCCGTTACCCAGCTGCACGCCCGATGGCGACAGGGTGTTGTCGGCGCGCTGCGTGCCCGGCTGCTGCTCGACCTGGTAAAACAGGTCTTCAAAGACGACGCGGTCGCGCTTGAAGCCAACGGTGTTGACGTTGGCCAGGTTGTTCGCGATGGCTTGCAGCTTGGCGTCTTGTGCCTGCACGCCGGTCTTGCTGATCCACATTGCTGGATTCATGATTTACTCCTGGTAATTGGTTGGCGTTGGGCTCAGGCGCCCAGCAGGCGGTTGCCGGACTCGGTCATCGCGTCGCTGGCCTTGAAAATTTTCATTTGCATTTCGAAACTGCGGTTCAGGCTCATGGTGGCGACCATTTCCTCGACGGCCGACACGTTGCTGCCTTCCAGGTGACGGTCGCGCAGGCGCACCGCCGGGTCGGCCTGCAAGTCTTCGCCGCTGCGTGCCACGATCAGGCCCGCCTCGTTCTTCGTCAACTCGCCCGATTCCGCATTGACCAGCTTGAGCTTGTCGACGGTCTGCATTTGCGCCGTTCCTGGCACCTGGATGGAAATCGTGCCATCGGCGCCGATCGACAGGCTGGTGTGCTCGGGAATCGTGATCGGACCGCCTTCGCCCAGCACGGGCCGGCCGTTGATGGTCAGCGCGCCCGTTTCATCGAGGTCCATGGCGCCGGCGCGCGTGTAGGCTTCACCGTTTTGCCATTGCACAGCGAGAAAGCCGGGGCCCGTGACGGCCACGTCGAGTTCGCGTCCCGTTTCCTTGATGGCGCCCGTGCGCGTGCCGACGGCGCTCGACTGCGTCTGCGTCATGTGGCGGTCGTCGTAGCCATAGCCGTTTTGCAGCGGCTGGGCAGTGGACACTTCCAGGTTGGCGCGAAAGCCGCCCGTCTCGATATTGGCCAGGTTGTTGGCGTGTACCTGCTGTGCCCGCAGGGCACGGTCGGCCCCGCTCATGGCGGTATAAATCAGCGCATCCATTGCTTTTTACCTTTGCGTATCGTGGATTACAGCGCTTGCATCAGCGATTGCAGCATGGCGTTCTCGGTCGAGATGACCTTCGAGTTCGCCTGATAGTTGCGCTGCGACGTCATCAGGCCCACCAGTTCGGAGGTGATGTCGACGTTCGACTGTTCCAGCGAGCTCGTCACCAGTTTGCCGGCCATGCCGACGCCCGGACGGTCATAGATGGCGGTGCCGGAGGTGGTCGAGGCGACCCAGCTGGTATCGTTGACGGCCGTCAGCCCGCCTTCGTCAGGGAAGGTGGCCAGGGCGATCACGCCGATGCTTTGCTTCTGGCCGTTCGTGTATTTGGCCACGACGGAGCCGTCGTCGGCCAGTTCCACGCCCGTGTAGGTGCCCGAGGCATAGCCGTCGGCGCGGTCGGTCGAGGTGGTCGCTTCACCGGCGAACTGGGTCGTGCCCGTGTAGTCGATGGCGATCGACAGCGCTGCGGCGCCAGGCGGCGTCGGGAACACCGGCGTGGCGGTCGTTCCGGTCACCAGCTTGCCGTTCGTGTCAAAGGTCATGCTCGTCACCGGCGTCACATCGGCGTTGTCAAAGGTGTAGTGCACGTCCACGCCCGTCGCCGTCTTGACGAAGTACTGGCCCAGCGAGTGCTTGGCGCCCAGCGAATCGTAGACGATCGAGGACTTGGCGCTGTTGTAGCTCAGTTCGTTGGTCTTGTTGAAAGGCACGGCCTTGATGGTCCATTCGGACGACATGTTGGCGGCAAATGCCAGCTTGGTCGATGCCACGGCGGGAATCTGGCCCGTCGGAATGTTCATGTCGCCCATGGTGCCCAGGGTGGTGCTGCCTTTGACGGCGGCATAGCCCTGTACCAGGCGGCCGTTCGAGTCGATCAGCTTGCCATCACTGCTGGCCGAAAAGATGCCGACCCGGCTGTAGCTCATGGTGTTTTGCGCATCGCGCGCGACGAAAAAGCCGCGGCCGTCGATGGCCGCGTCGAGCGCGCGGCCCGTGTTCAGCACGCCGCCATTGAGCGACATGCTTTGCGTGATCGAGCCGATTTCCGTGCCCGTGGCGCGCGAACCGGCATACATGGCCGAAAAGTTGGCGCGGCTGCTCTTGAAACCGTAGGTGCCGGCATTGGCGATATTGTTACTGGTGCTGTTCAACTGTTGGTTGATGGACTGGATACCGGACAGCGCGATGTCGAAACTCATGTTGACTTCCTTTAGTGAAGGACGAGATTAGTGTTCAGGAAACGAAGGGGCGAGCGGATCAGGCCGTCTTGCCGTTGAAGCCGGTGATCGCGCCAGGGTTGACTTCGCCCAGGTTCGACACGCTCAAAATCATGCTGCCGCCGGACGACAGGCGCACGCTGTTGAGCTTGCCCGCGATGTCGACCGATGGTTTTTCGGTGCCATTGGTGGTGACCGCCATGGTGTACGTGCCTGCAGGCAAGCCCAAGGCGACGGGATCGATGGTGAACGGCACCGTGCCGGCCGACTTGGCGCCCAGTTCGATCTTGTATTCCTTGTCGTCGATGCCTTTCAGGGTCACGGTGGTCTTGGTGGTGCCGGCCGCCAGCGCGATGCTGCCGCTGACCTTGCTCTTGTCGAGCTGCACCGTTTCGCTGTTGACCATGACTTCGGAGCCTACCTGCGCGCCCAGGGCCAGCACCTGCATCGATTGCAGCACGCTGGCATTGGCGCTGGTCAGCGTCGACAGGTTTTGCATCGCTTCCGTCTGCGCCTGCTGCGTCAATTGATTGACGAACTGGCTCGGATCGGTCGGCGCCAGGGGATCCTGGTTCTTGATCTGCGCGACCAGCAACTTGGTGAACATATCCTGGGTGGCATTGTTTTGCGATTTGACGGCATTGTTGTTGCTGCCGCTGCCGCTGGTGTTGTTTGTAAAGAGATTGGTTTCCATGGATTATGCTTCACCTAATTTGAGGAGCGATTGCTGCATCGACTTGATGCGGCCCAGAACTTCGACATTGGTTTCAAACGCGCGCGAGGCCGACATCATGTCGGTCATCTCGGCTACCTGGTTGACGTTGGGGTAGAACACCATGCCGTCGGCATTGGCCATCGGGTGGCCCGGTTCATACACCTTGCGCAGCGGCTCATCGCTTTGCACCACGTCGAGCACCTGAACGCGTCCGCCGGCGCCGCTGGCGCCCGGGCCATCCATCACGGCCGCAAACACGGGTTTGCGCGCGCGGTAGGTTTCGCCTTCGGAACCGGCAACGGAATCGGCATTGGCCAGGTTGCTGGCGATGGTATTGAGGCGCACGGTCTGCGCCGCCATCGCCGAACCGGCGATCTTGGAAATATCCTGGAAGCTCATGCTGATCCTTATTGTCCGGAAATGGCCTTGGACAGACCCTTCAGTTTCATGTTGACGAAAGTGAGGCTGGTCTGGAAGTCGGTGGCATTCTGCGAGAACGCCGCCTGCTCGACGCCGATTTCGACGGTATTGCCGTCGCGGCTGGGGTGGTAGGGTACGCGGTACAGGGCACTGGCATCGTCATCGGTCGACAGCAGGCCGGCCTCGTTATCCTGCAATTGTTGCAGGGCGCTGCCGAAATCCATGTCCATGGCCTGGAAGCCGGGCGTGTTTTCATTGGCGATGTTGGCCGCCAGCACGCGTGTACGGTCGGCACGCAGTGCCAGTGCATCGGCATGCACGCCCAGCGCATCCTTGAAATTAATCCCCATGGTCATCCTTTGTGTTGAATTCGATCGTGCTTTTTGCGGTTTGGTCCAGAAAATAAGTGGTGCAGAGGTAAAATCCCAGCCAAGTCATGTTGACGCATGGTAAGGTCATGCCGCTTCAGTATCTTTGATTAAGGTTAGCAATGATTTACTTTGAGAACTATTCCGTGATGTGGAACAAGGCGCAATGTCGTCACATACTGCTGCCAAGCCTATTTTTACTGACCAGCCTATATAGTAGTGCAGGTCGCGCAGAATTGCCAGCCGACAATATATTTTCACGTGTGGAACAGCTAGCTCGCGAGCAATTGACACAGCAGGCGGCCACGGCGGGACTGCTGGAACCCCAGTTTCAGGTGACCGTCGTGAAAAGCACGCGCCCCATGCCGGCGTGCGCCGCGCCCGTTGCGCTGGAAACGGCGGACAGCCGCTCGGCGCAGCGCATGCGCTTTGTCGCAGTGTGTCCTGGAAGCAACGGATGGCGTTACGAAATGCTGGCGCGCGGCAGCATCACGGCGCAAGTGGCCGTCACCAGCGCCCCCGTCACGGCCAATACGCCGTTGCAATCGGGTGACGTGGTGCTGGCGCGGCGCGACGTGACGATGGTGCCGGACAGTATTTCTGCCTTGCCTGGCGCGATTGGCCTGTCGAGCCGGCGCAGCTTGCGTGCCGGCGAAGTGCTGCGCCAGGGACAGCTGGCCTCGCCCGTGCTGATCAAGCGGGGCAGTGCGGTCAACATCGTGGCGCGCAAGGAGCAGGTGGAAGTGAGCATGGCCGGCGAAGCGATGGATCCGGGCGCGCTTGGCGAACTGATCCGCGTGCGCAACGCCACCAGCGGCACGGTGATACGTGCCAGGGTGGTCGATGCGGGCGTGGTGGAGCCGGCCGAACTTCCCGGCCGTTAAAGGGAACTTACTCGGCGGCGGCCGTGCGCTGCAGACGTGTCGCCAGCTGCGTCAGCTTGGCGGCATAGTTGGGGTCGGTGGCATAGCCGCCGCGCGCCAAACCCTGCGCGAAGGCGCCCGCGTCGGCGCCCGTGTTGAGGGCGGCGCGGTAGCGTGGATTGTCGAGCAGCACTTGCGCATAGTCGCGGAAGGCGCTGGCCTGGTCCGGGTAGCTGCGGAAGCGCTCGGTTTTCTTCAGCGCCGTGCCGCTGCCGGCCTCGTATTCGGTCGTCAGGTTGCTGGCCACGTCGCCCTGCCATTTGCCGCCGGCCTTGATGCCGAACAGATTATTGGTGTCCGCGCCCGTGCCCTGGCGCAGCGGACGCTGGCCCCAGCCCGATTCCAGCGCCGCGTGGGCGGCGACGATTTCCGGCGCCACGCCCAGGCGCGCGCCCGTTTCTTCCGTCCATGGCTTGATCGAGGCGAGGAATTGCTGCTGCGTTTCGCCGATCTCGCCGCCCTGGCTGATGGCGCCCAGCACATTGACGGGCTGGCTTTGCTCCAGGTAGGCGCGTCCTTGCGGGCTCAGGTTGGTGGCGTTGCCGCCGCCCTGTTCGATGAAGCGGGCCACTTCGCCCTGTACTTGCCGGAACACGCTGCCAAAGCCGCCGCTGGAGGCCGTGGATTCGGTGGCGCGCATATTGCTCTGCACGGCATGGGTCGCCGCCGTCGATGGCGTCGCCGCCGTGGCGCGGGTGGTCAGGAAATCAGCCTGGCGCATACGTATCTTCCTCGCCATGCAGCACGCGCTGCATGATGCTGTACTGCTCTGTTAATAAATCGCTGTTGCGGGCATTCAGGCGCTTGCATTCGAGCACCATCTGCTCGAGCGCGGCCCAGTCGCGCTGGGCGGTGGCACGCGCGTCTTCTTGTAACAGCGCAAACAATTGGGGCATGTCGCCTTGCGGGCCCAGCAGGGCGGTGACGAGACTGACACGCTGGCGGCGGCGTGCGTCGAGTGGCTCGACGGCGGCGACGACCTGGTCGGCCAGCGCCGTCAGCCGGGTGCTCTGGTGGTGCAAGGTGGCCTGAAATTGCTCTTCCAATAAGGTTTGCAGCGCGGCATAGCCGGCGCGGTCATCCGTCATGCCTTGCAGCACGCGGCGCACGGCTTCCTGGCGCGTGATGCCCTTGCGCGGCGCGGTCACGATTCGCCGCCGTGGAAACGCTGGATCAGGCCCGCCAGTTTCGATGGATCGAACGGCAACTCGCCCTTGGCCAGCGCATCGCGCAGCATGGCCACTCTTTCATGGTCGATCTCGGGCATGGCGCGCAGGGCGGCCATGGCCGGCTGCAGCACGGCCGATTGCAGTTCCGCCCCGGCCGACGAGCCGCCCATGGCGCCGGCGGCGCCCGCGTTCTCGGCGATCGCCTCGGCCGGCGCGACGGCGCTGCTGCGCACGGCAGCACCGGTGTTGCCGGAGGAGATTTTCATACGTTGTCCCTTGCCCTTAATTTGCATGCTCTTCCCGATCTTTCTTTGCGGGCAGGCCCAGTTTTTCGCGCAGGCGTTGCAGGGTGCCGGAGTCCGGTTCACCCACCTGCAGCTCGTCGCCTTGCGGCTTTTGTCCGGCCATGCCGAACATGGCGGCGATGCTGTCGGCCTGGCCACGCGTCAATATTAACAGTTCGATGCGGCGATTGATGCCGGCGCTGGCATTTTTCACGTCCAGCGGCGCGCGGTCGGCCATGCCGACCACTTGCAGCACGCTGTCCGGACTCATGCTGCCGATCAGCAATTGCGCGCGCGCCGACATGGCGCGGTTGGCCGACAGGGTCCAGTTCGAGAAGCCTTCGTAGCCGGTATTGGCATATTGCATCGAGTCCGTATGGCCGACGATCAGCATCTGGTTCTCCATTTGCGCAAACACGGGCCCCATCTGGCGCAGCAGCTTGCGGAAACGGTCGGTCGGCACGGCGCTGCCGCGCACGAACATGCCTTGCTTGTCCGTGTCGTGCAGCATGACGCGCAAGCCGTATGGCGTGATCACCGATTGCAGGTTGCTCTTCAGTCCCGCTTCGTCGCTGAGTTTGTCGAGCGCGCGTGACAGGGACAGCAAATCTTCCGGCGACTGGTAGCTGACCTTGGTCTGGTTTTGCGGCGCCGCGCCAGCCTTGCCGTCCTGCGTTTGCTTGCCTTCCGTGCGCGTGTCGCCGGTGCCCTTGCGGGGCATGGGGAAGCGCTCGATCAGGCTGCCGCGCGGGCCGCCTTTCTGTTCCGGCATGACGCCCTGGCCTTCGCCCTGGCGGCTGCCTGCCGACGCGTCCATCATGATTTCCTTCATCGCCTGCTGCTCGCGCGCGGCCATCAGCCACAGCACGAGGAACAGCGACAGCAGGGCCAGGCAAAAGTCGGCGAACGCTACTTTCCAGGCGCCGCCATGGCCATCGTCGTCATGCTTGCGGCCGGCACGCTTGATGATGGCCTGTTCATGTTTCTCATGCGGCTTTAGCACGGCGGCCTCCCCGGCCTTGGCCTTGCTCTTGTTCGGCGCCGCCATCTTCCAGCGCATTGATCCAGCTTTCCAGCTGGGCGAAGCTCGGTTTGATGTTCAGCTGCACCAGGCGGCGGCCCGCATCGATGGCCAGCAGCGGCGGTTTGCCCGCCACGTGCGTGACCAGCACGACCTTCACGCATTCCATGGTCGAGCCTTCCTCGCCCACCAGCTGTTTCATCATGTTGCACATCGGATCGAGCACGCCGTAGCAAAAGAAGATGCCGATGAAGGTACCGACCATGGCAGCGCCCACTTTTTCCGAAATTTCCGCCGCGTCCGCGCCGTCGGCCACGGAATTCATGGCCATCACGATGCCGAGCACGGCGGCCAGAATACCGAAGCCGGGCATGGCTTCGGCGATCTTGTGCAGGGACTTCGACGGCTGCAGCAATTCGTCGTGGATGGCTTCCAGTTCCTGCTCCAGCACGCCTTCGAGTTCATGCGCGTTGATCTTGCCCATCGCCATCAAACGGAAGTTGTCGACGATAAAGGCCAGCAGCTTCGGCTCTTCCAGCACCAGCGGATAGCGCTGGAACAGGGCGCTTTCGCGCGGCGCCTCGACGTGGGCGTCCAGCGCCTTCAGGCCGCCGGCGGCCGTTTGCAGCAGTTCATACATCAGCAGCAGCAACTGGCGCTGGAATTCCGAGCCTTGCTTCTTGTGCGTGACGATCTTGCGCATCTGGTGCAGCATTTCACCGAGTACATGCTTCGGGTTGCCCAGCACCAGGGCGCCGACGGCGGCGCCGATGATGATGATCAACTCGACCGGTTGCCAGATCGCGTGGACGGTGCCGCCCATCAGGGCGAAGCCTCCGAATACACACCCCATCACGATTAAGATACCGATAATTACCATGTCAACTGCCTTTCTGCGTCATTGTGCTGCGTCAATTTGATGGATAGTGCTGAAACTTATGCGTCTTGCAGCATGGCTTTCATCTTGCCCAGCGCCGTCTTGTTGAGCTGGCAGACGCGGGCGTCGCTCAGGTCCAGTACGGCGGCTATTTCCTTGTAGCTCAGTTCGAATTCGTAATACATCTGGATCACGCGCTGCTCGCGTTCGTCGAGCGCGCGCAGCGCCTGCTCCAGGCTGCGCCGCACCATCAATTGCTCTTCCGGGCTCGGTGCGCTGTCGGCCTGTCCCAGGCTTTCCTGCAGCACTTCATCGAAACTGGCGATCAGCTCGGCGTTTTCCGCCAACTGGTATTCCTGGAAAGCTTCGGGCGTCAGCTTCAGCGCGGCCATGATTTCCGCGTCCAGCGGCTCGCGTCCGAGGCGGCGGGTCAGGGCGCGCACGCTGTCGCGCAGACGGTGGCTTTCCTGGCGCACGGCGCGCGGGCGCCAGTCCTGGCGTCGCAGTTCATCGAGGATGGCGCCACGGATGCGCAGGCTGGCATAGCTGCCGAAAGACTGGTCCGGCACGCCGTAGCGGCGCAAGGCTTCGAGCAGGCCCATCAGGCCGATCTGTTCCATGTCGTCGCGGTCAATGGCGCCCGACACCTGCGAATTGAGCTGGCGCACGATGCGTTTCACCAAAGGGGAGTACGCCACCAGATGTTGTTGCTCTTCAGCAACGCTGAGCACGGCCGCGCAAGCGCTGGCGGCGGCATATTCGCCGGCGCCATACGCTTCCTGGTATTGCTCTACATAGGCCAAGGGATCTCCCACTAGGTCGGCTGGCGTGTTGGCTTATTCAATGATCAGCTTGCCGACCATGACTTCCGTGAACGGTTTTTCCATCTGTTCACGCTCGTAGCTGACATTGAAGGCTTTGTTGATCTGCTCGGCATATTGTTCCACGGTCATGGTCTGCGCCTTGTCCAGCGGAAAACTCGACAGGGTGCTGACGGCGATCGAGCGCATCAGCGGCAAGTGATCCTTGGTCAGCTTTTCCTTTTCCTCGGTGGTGGCGATCACCAGGTCGGCCGACAGATAATGCGTTTCGCCTTCGCCGGGGCCGCGGCGCAACATCACGATGACTTTGTCCAGCGTGAGGAACTTGCGCGCCTTCTTGCCCGTGGCGGGCGGTGGCGGAGCTTTCGCTTCGGCGACATCGGCATGGCCGGCGACCGGCTTGGCCAAATACCAGATGGCGCCGCCAGCGGCGCCGGCGGCCAGCACGGCCACGCCGACAAAGCCGGCTATCAGTTTCATTTTCATATTCATCAGGCGGTCTCTCGCTCGTGGCTGGCGTATGTGGTAGCGGCGGTGCTGCCGTCGGACAGGGCGCGTCCCGGCTCGGCGTCGTCCTGCTGGCGGCCCGGCTGACGCTGGCCGCGCGCATCGCCTTCGGCGAACGCCTGGGCAGCGGGGCTGCGCGGGGTGGCGCTGATATTGACGGCCACGTCGGTGTACTGGCGCTGCGCCAGGTCGCTGCGCATGTTCTCGCCGATGCCTTGCAACTGGCGCAACACTTCCGAATTCGACGCCGTGACGTTCACCTGCAGCGCGCCGGCCGTATGGCGGATGGAAATTTCAATGCGTCCCAGCATGGGCGGCTCGAGGCGGATCGTTGCGTGTTCGCTGTTGCGCCCGATCTGCGTCTGCAGGCGTTCGCCCAGCGCTTCGCGCAGCGGTTCCTGCCATTGCTGGGCTGGGCCGTTGAGCTTGATGGTGTCGCCGGCCGGGGCCGCTGTGGCCGTATTGCCGACCGCGCCCGTCAGGCCCAGGTTGGGCGTGGCCGGTGCCGGCGTCGCGGCGCCACGTTCGCCTTCGCGCGCGGCAACGGCAGGCGCGGCGACGGCGGTTGCCGGAGCGCTTTGCTGCAGCAGCGATTCGAACGGCTGTGCCGGCGCGCCGCCCTTGGCGGCCGTCGCCGGGTTGGCGGCGGCCAGCGGCTCGCGCGTGTCGCGGCCTGGCGCTGGCGCCGTTGCCGGCGCGTTCAGGGTGACCGCCGACGGATGCAGGCTGATGTTGAGTGCCGGATTGGCTTGCGCCGCATTCGCCTGCACCTGCGTCTGCGCTTGTGTCTGTACTTGCGCCTGGGCGGCGGCACGCGCCTCGGCTGCGGCCGCGTCCGTTGGCGGCAGCATGGTCACCGGCAAGCCGATAACGGGGGCGGCCATGGCCGGCAGGCTGCTGTCGGCCTGGCTGTCGCTGTCGCTCTCCTTCGCGGGAGCGGGCGTGTCGGCGTCGGCCGTTTCCACGCCCGTCACGTCAAGCACCTGCGCAAACAGGGGCAGGGCGGAGGGCACGGCGCCAGTAGCGGCATAGCCTGGTGTGCCGGGCAAGGCGGCGGCCTGTGACGGCGCTGCCGCCGGTGCTGGTGCAGCTGCCGCAGGGGGCGCCGGTGCCGGAGCGGCCGGCGCCGTGTTGAAGTTCATGATCATGCTTGATTCCCGTCCGAGTCGTATTCGCCGAGCGCGGCGTAGGCGACCCAACCTTCCTTATTTGCCTGTAATGCACCCAGGTGTTGACCCAGGCGTTCTTTTTCCTCAGAGCAAATTTTAACCGCTTGCGCGTGATTTTTGCGCAATTGCAACAATTCTGTTTGTTCCAGCGCACTCCATGCGCCCCGTTCGGCCAGCAGGGGGATGTTTTTCGCCAGGCTGGCGGACAGTTTTCCCATTGCTTCCCAATCCGCTTGCGCGATGGCGGCGCTCAATTGCCGGTTCAGCTGTTGCAGGATGCCGCGCCTAGGCATTGTTGGCCTGGACGCCCACCCAGCCGCGCTTGATGGTGGTCATCAGGGTCGTCACTTCGTCGATCAGGGTCGGGTCGAGCTTGATGCCGGCCGTGTACAGGCGCGCCACGCAATAGTCGTACAGGCGGGCCAGGTTGACGACCACTTCGCCGCCATTGTCGAAATCGAGCGAGCTCGACAGACCGTTGATGATCTGCGTGCATTTATCCAGGCTGATGGCCTTTTGCTCGTAGCGCTTGCCTACGATATGCCCGCGCGCGCGCGCCAGTTCTTCCAGCAGGCCGTCCGTCAGCACCAGTACCAGCTCGACCGGCGTGGCGCGGGCGGTCTGGGCATCCAGGTTGACGGCATGGTAGTTGCCGTAAGCTTCATTGTTTAACATGTCTTATTTCTCACTGTCTAAACTTGCGGCGGCGCGGCAGGCACGCTCGCCTTAGGATTTGTCGTTGCCAAACATGGCGTCGAACATGTCGACCGTCTTGTACATCTGTTCCTGCATGACTTGCAGGCGCGTATATTGATCCAGGAAACGCTTGTAGGCCGTGTTGTACTGGCTCGTCAGCAGGTCGGTGCTTTTGCTCAGCGACTTCTGCAAGCTGGTATTCGCATCGAGACGCTGCACCAGCTGGCCCTTGGTGATATTGCTCCATTGGCCCAACGCCTTGTCCAGGCCGCCTAACACGCCCGATGGGGCCGACAGGCTGTTGTTGCCGAACAACTTGTCCAGGTCGCCAGGGTTCGATGCCAGCTTGGCGGTCAGCTTGGCCGTATTCAGGCTCAGCGTGCCGTCGCGGTTGGCGGTCACGCCGTAGGAGACCAGCGAGACGCCGCCGACGCTTTGGCGCAGCAGATTGTTCAAATTGCTGCGCAGGGCGTTCAGGCCGGAATCGTGGGCAAAGATGCCGGCCGCGACGTTCTTGTCCGGGTCGCCGGAACTGGCCAGGCCGTCCAGCACGCTTTTCAGCTTGTTGTAGGCATCGACGAATGCCTGCACATTGGTTGCCGTGCCGCCGCTGTCGGTTGCCACCGTGACCGTCACGGGCGCGTCGCCCGTGTTCATGGCCTTGGTGAAGGTCATTTTCACGCCCGTCACGTTGGTAAAGGTATTCGACGCCTGCGTGATTTGCGTGCCGGTGTCCTTTGCGCCCAGCCAGACGATGGCGTCCTGCGCCTTGACGACTTCCTTGATGTTGGTGGCCGCGTCCGTCACCAGGGCCTTGGTCAGCGCGGTATTCGTCACGCTCGACGCGTCCAGCGTGACGGCGTTTTCCTTGCCCGTCAGGTTCGATGTCAATACCAGCTGCGCCTGGTTGCCGATGGTGACGATGGAAGCCGTCACGCGCGAATTGTTCTTGCTGTTGCCATTGATGGCGGCGGCGATTTCCTGCGGCGTCAGGTTGCCGTCGGCATCCTTGTCGGCGGCGCTCAGGTCGATGTCAAAGCTGTTGTCTGCGGTGACGGGGGCCAGCGGATCGCCGATCCGCACGGCCAGCGTGCCGCTGCCGGCGGCGGGGCTGCTGGCGAGGCCGCTGTACGAAGTCTGGCTGGCTGTGGCCAGTTGCTGTACGAAAAAGGAATAGCTGCCGGCAACTGCCGTGGCATCGGCCGTGCCGCTGCCATAGGCGGTATTGCTGAATGTGGCGGACTGGCTCAGCAGCGACTTGCTGCTGCTGCTCATGGTCGTCATCGTACTTTGGAAGGCGCTCATGGCCAGCTTCAGGTTGTTCAGCGCCGCGGCCGTGGTGTTGGCCAGTGCGGTTTGCTTAGTCAATTTGTCCTGCTGCGCCGCGACCGACTTGGTAGCCAGGTTTTTTGCAGTGACGAGCGGATCGTATTGCGGTGCAGTAATTACGTTTGCCATGCCAGACTCCTGAATAAAGGGATATACCGGTACAAGGCGACCCCCATTCCCGTTTTGTGAAGTTTTCCTGAAAGAAACTTACACCAACCTCATTTTACCTGTCCGCGGAACCAGAATTGCGTCGCCAGCTCGTCTTGCCGCTTGGCATCGACACGTTGTTGCTCATTTGCAACATGTTTTTGTTTTTGCGTCAGCACCTGGTCCAATACTTCGCGCTTGGCCCAGGCCGTATTGAGCGCGCGTTGCGAGACGGCCATGTTGGCCTCGTGCAAATGCAGGTCGGTACGGTGCTGGTCGGCCATCTGCATGACGGCTTGCTTGAAGTTGCCGCAATTGACGGACAGGGCCAGGGGCAGGGCGCCGCTGGGGCCGCTATCCGTGTACAGACCCGTCAGGCGCTCCAGGTTTTTCTGGTAGCGCTCGCGCACGGCCGTCTGCGCCGCCATTTCGCCTTGCAGGCGTTCGACTTCGGTGCTGCGCAGGCCGACCAGGGTGGTCAGGTTGCGGATGGTATGCGCGTCGCTCACGTATGCTCCTAGGCCATGATCTGTTCAAGTTGTTCGATGCACGGCCCCATCGGCGCCTCTTCCTTGGTGCCCTGGCACAGGAAGGCTTCGATGGGCGCGTGCAACTGCACGGCGCGGTCGGTGATCGGGTCGGCGCCGGGCACGTAGGCGCCCAGCGGGATCAGGTCGCGCACGCGCGCATGGCGCGCCATCGACGCTTTCAGCGCGCGCGCCGCCTGCATGTGGGGGGGCGTGATCACCTGCGCCATGCAGCGGCTGATCGAGGCGGCGATATCGATGGCGGGGTAGTGGCCCCGCTCGGCCAGTTCGCGCGTGAGCACGATGTGGCCGTCGAGAATCGCGCGCGCCGTATCGACCACGGGGTCCTGCTGGTCGTCGCCTTCGGCCAGCACCGTGTAGATGGCGCTCATGCTGCCTTCCGGGTGGGCGCCGTTGCCGGCGCTTTCCACCAGTTGCGGCAGGTTCGAAAACACGGACGGCGGGTAGCCGCGCGTGGCCGGCGGCTCGCCCAGGGCCAGCGCCACTTCGCGCAAGGCCATCGCATAGCGCGTGAGCGAGTCGACCAGCAGCAGCACGTGCTTGCCCTGGTCGCGGTAATGGGCGGCGATCGAATGGCACAGTTCGGTGGCCATGATGCGCATCAAGGGCGATTCGTCGGCCGGCGCGATCACCAGCACGGCCTTTTTCAAGCCTTCGGCGCCCAGCGATTTTTCCACGAATTCGCGCACTTCGCGGCCCCGCTCGCCGATCAGGCCGACGACGACGACATCGGCCACGGTCTGGCGCGTGATCAGGCCCAGCAGCACGCTCTTGCCCACGCCGGAGCCGGCCATCAGGCCCACGCGCTGGCCCTTGCCCAGGGTCAGCATGCTGTTAATCGCCCGCACGCCCACGTCCAGCGGTTCGACCACCGGTTGTTTCTTCAGGGGATTGATCTTCGGCGGCGTCACTTCCAGGATGTGTTCGCCGCCGAGGCGGCCCAGGTCGTCGATCGGCTCGCCCAGGCCATTGACCATGCGGCCCAGCCACGACGGGCCGATCTGCAGGCTGGCCTTGTCGGGCAGGGGCAGGACTCTGGCGCCCGTGGTCAGGCCCGTCGCCTTCTTGAACGGCATTAAATACGACAGTTTTTCGCGGAAGCCGACGACTTGCGCATCGAGCCATTCGCCATTGACTGTTTCAATTTGACAACGCTGGCCCGTGTGCAGGCGGCAGCCGGCGCTTTCCAGCAGCAGGCCGGAGGCGCCGACCAGGCGGCCGGTGGGTGTCGCGACCGGGATGTCGCCGATCTCGAAGCTGCGCAGCGTGTCGGCGATCATGCAGGCGCGCCGTGGTCTGCGTGTTCGGCGGCCAGCGCCAGGTGGCTGCTGACCTGCTCCATGCAGGCCGACAGGCGCTGATGGCAGCCTGCGTCGACTTCATTGTCGCCGGCCTTGATGCGGCATTCGCCCGCGTCGAGGCGCGCGTCGGCGATCAGGTTCCAGCGCTTGGCGCGCTTCGGATCGAGTTCACTGATGCGTTTGAGTTCTTCCGGATTGAGGAAGACGTCGATTTCCTCGCGCGTGGGCGGCATCGAGGCCAGGGTCTCGTCGACCAGGGCCAGCAATTGCACCGGCTGCAGCGCCAGTTCCGCGCGGATCACCTGGCGCGCCACCTTGGCCACCAGGTCGACCACTTCCTTGCGCTGCGCTTCGCGGTAATCGGCGCGCACTTTCTTCAGGTCGCGCAAGATGGCGTCGACGGGGCGCGCCAGGCGGTCCAGCGCCACCAGCGTTTCATTGCGGCCTTCTTCGCGGCCCTGCGCCATGCCGTCGCTGCGCCCGGCGTCGTAGCCATCCTGCTGGCCTTGCACCAGGCCCACTTCGTAGCCGTCGCGCTGGCCCTGCTCGAAACCTTCCGAGACGGACGCCTGCCACTGGCCATCCGTGTCCTCGTTGGAGGCACGCTGGCCGGCGGCGATGAATTGCGACAGCGGCGGGAAACGATACGAGCGGAAGTGTTTCATTCGATCACCGCTTCGGCAAACAGTTGCACTTCGATCTCGCCCGCATCGGCGAGGCCTTTGACGGTGGCCATGATTTCCTGACGCGTCTGTTCGATGCGCGACAGGGGCACGGGGCCGGAGCGGCGCATCATGTCTTCGAAACTCTGCGCCTGGCGGCGCGGCATGGTTTTCAGCACGGCGTCGCGGATCGACGGTTCCGCGCCCTTCAGTGCAATCGCCCACTGTTCCATCGGCACGTCTTCCAGGATGCGCGTGAGCGTGACATCGCTCTGCGTGGCCAGGATCAGGAAGTCGTACATGCTCAGTTCGATTTCCGATACGACGTCCGGGTCGTGCGCGCGCAGCAGTTCGACCAGCGCGGCGCGGTTGCCCGGCATGCGGTTGAGAATCTCGGCCGCCTGGCGGATGCCTTCGACGCTGGTGCTTTGCGTGTCGAGCGCGCCCAGGCAGCGGCCCACCAGTTCGTCGAGCTCGACCAGCAGGTCGCGGTCGATCTCGTCCAGGCGCGCCAGGTTCAGCAAGACCAGGTCGCGGCCTTCGGCGGGCAGGGCGTCGAGGATCTGGCCGGCCAGCGCGGGCGGCAGGAAGGCCAGGAACACGGCTTGCATCTGCACGTGCTCGTTGACGATGTATTCGGCCAGCCATTTTGGCGAGGCCCATTGCAGGCGCGCCATTTTGGGGCGGATGGCGTCGCCGTAAATGTTGTTGAGCACGCTATTTGCGATATCGCTGCCCAGCGCCATGTCCAGCGAGCGCTTCAGGTAGCTGCGCGAGGCGCCGTGCACGCCGCTTTGCTGGCGGTAGTCGTCGAAGAAGGTCTGCATGGCCGTTTTCACGGATTCGACCTTGATGCCGCTCATGCGCGACATCACTTGCGTGACTTCCAGCAATTCTTCGCGCGACAGGCAGCGCAGCACATTGGCGGCCTGTTCTTCGCCTATGCTCAGCAGCACGATGGCGGCCTGTTCCACTGGGTTCAGGCTGGCGCTTTCGTATTCGGCGCCGTCGGAGGGATTACTGTTGTTGAGTTCGGCCATTTTTCTGCATCCATTGTTTGACGACTTCGGCGACACGCTCGGGTTCTTTTTCCGCCAGCACTTTCAGGTGGTCGACCATCACGTCGACCGCCGAGCCTGGTGGCGGCAAGTCATAATTTTCCAGCAGCGGCACGACCGGCATGGCGTTGCCGGCGGCGGCTTCGCCCTCGAGCGCCAGCGGGCTGCCATTCACGCCCAAGGCCGGCGCGCCGGCGGCGGTCACGCCATTGGCGCCGGCGGCGGCGTTGCTGCCGCCCAGCGCCAGGGCCGGATCGAGCTGTTTCAGTGCCGGCGGCGCCAGGCGCGTGGTCAGCAGGCGCAGCAGCGGACGCAGGATCAGGAAGTAGCCGAGCACGGCGCCCAGGGCGTACAGCAGCCAGCTGCTGAAATCGACGACGGTGTCGCGCTCTTCCCACCATTGCGCCACGGGCGGCTTGGCAGGGAAGGCCAGCGCCGTCAGGCTCAGGCTGTCGCCGCGCTGGGCGTTGATGCCCAGGCCGCTGTTGAGCATTTTTTCGATATTGCCCAGTTCAGCTGGTGTCCAGCCCGTTTTCGGGTTCGGTGCGGCGGCGCTGTTGAGGACGACGGCGACGCTGAGTTTTTCCAGGCGGCCACGGCTGCGCTTGATCTGCGTGATGCTGCGGTCATACGCGTACTGGCGCGTGGTGGCGTTCTTGCGGGCCGTGCCGTCATCGGACGGCTTCGGCGCGCCATCGGCGGGCGCGGCGCCGGCGGCGTCGGCCGGTGCCGGCACGGCGGCCGCTGGCGGACGGTTCGACAGGCTGCCGGGAATGCCGGCCACGGTGCGGTTGCGTTCCTGCTCTTCACGCATCGCTTCGCTCGTCACTTTCGGCGCTTCGCCGTATTTTTCCAGCGTTTCGTCCACGCGGTCGTTGTTCACGGCGGCCGTCACGCTGAGTTTGAAGTTGTCTTCGCCGATGACGGGACCGAGCAAGCCCGTGACGTTGCGGCGGATTTCATCCTGAAAGCGTTTCGCGCCTTCATTGCCGGCGGCCGACGCATCGAAACCGTCCGTCAGGTCGACGTGCGAGGACAGCAGGTTGCCGCCCTGGTCGACCAGGCTCACGCGCGTGGGCGCCAGGCTGGCGACGCTGCCGGCCACCATGTTGATGACGGCGGCGATCTGTTCCGGCGCCAGGGTGCGGCCCGGTTTCAGCGCCACGACGATGGAAGCCGACGATTTGTCGCCGTCGCTGGCGACGAACGACGTCGACTTGGCAATCGACAGATGGACGCGCGCCGAAGCGATCGCGTCCATCGTCATGATGCTTTGCGCCAGCTCGCCTTCCAGGCCGCGGCGGAAGCGCACGTCCTGCACGAATTGCGATACGCCCAGCGGGTCATTCTTGTCCATCAGTTCCAGGCCGGCCGGCAGCTGCGCCGTCACGCCCTTCGAGGCGAGCAGCATGCGTACCTTGCCCAGCATGGCGTCGGGCACCAGCACCTGGCCGCTGTCCGGATGCAAACGGTAGGGGATGTGCTCGGCGTCCAGGGTGGCCATCATGTCCGTCACGGCCACTTTTTCGCGCGCGCCAAACACCGGCTTGTAGTTGGCCTGGTCGCGCCAGGCATACATGGTCACCATGGCGGTGATGCCGATGGCCAGCACGACGATGGGAACCAGGTTTTTCAGCAGGGCGGGCGGGATGGCGGGCTGGGCGCCAGGGCGCCAGCGCGCAAATGCGGACTTCATGGTGGTAATCACTTGGGGTAACTTTCGCTGGGAGGCTGGGCGTGGATCAGGACGTGAAGATTACAGAGGCAGTTTGATGAGTTCGTCGACCGCGCCCATGACCTTGTTGCGCACTTGCATCAACATGGAAAAGGACAGGCTCGCTTCCTGGCTGGCCAGCATGGCGCCGACCATGTCGTCGCTCTTGCCGCTGTCGACGTCGCTCATTTTTTGTGCAGCCATGCGGTCGTCGCCGTTGACCTTGCCGATGGCGTCTTTCATGCTTTGCGCAAACGAGAAGCCGGATTGTTCCGGTGCGCCGAACTGGGCGGCCGGCGCGATGCTGGCGCCCAGGGCGCGCGCGTCATTGCTCAGTGCTGCCAGATCGGCCTTGATCAGACCTGCGAGTTCGTTGCTCATCTTGCCCTCTACTTTCAATATGCGGTGACGTATCAATCAGAAATTACTGGTGTTGCCATTCCGGCAGGCATTACATCCAATGCCATCTTGCCCGGCCCAATTGACAGGGCCCATCAGTTTTATCAGTTGCCACACCATCCGCTCAAGCAGATTCAACAAACCCGGCAGAACCGCGCCGAATGATTTACATGGCCATGATAACTAATAATTATCTGATAAAAGTTTCTTCTGGTGGCAATAAGAGGGGCTGGAAACTGCCATAAAAACCGGAATCAGGTAAGCGGAATGGCGCACTGCAAATCACTTTTTTCTCGCTATAAGCTTACCTCGAGGCAACTATAAAGTAAAGAGAGGATTGCCTCAAGGAATATTGATACATGGCAATATTTTGCTTTTTCATGTATTGTTCAGCACCGTAGTCATCCAGCATGCGATACGATGCGCAATCGTTTGCTCGCCGGCCGGCCGGTTGGCAAGGCCAAGATGATGCTGTATTTAATTTCGGGCGATCCGTATAATTTGTTCTGCCACCGCAATACCGACATGACCACTACATGACAATCATTACCAAGACAGATCAAACTGCGCGCCATCAAGTCCTCGATTCCTGTCTGCTTGGACGTCCTGTCCATTTGCTGCATGTATTCGGCGCCCAGCTGCGCGACGACCTGGCCGTGGCCCTGCGCCAGCCGATGAGCCGGCGCTACTGGGGCAATTTCCAGATCGATGCCGTGACCTTGTCGCGCGTGGAGAGCGAGGACAGCGCGAATCGCTGGCTGAGTTTTTCCACGCCGGCCGGTCAGCCGGGCTTTGCGCTCGAACGGCAGATCCTCTTGAGCGTGCTGAACTATCGCTACGGTAGTGCCGGCGCCAAGGGCGCGCTGCCCGATCCGGCGCAAGTGCGCGTGACGGCCACGGAAGAGCGCCTCGCTGTGGTGCTGGGACAACAGTTGGTGAACAGTTTGTTCACGCGCATCCACAAGAATCTGCAAATCCTGGGCAAGAGCAGCGACATCGACACCAGTGCCGAGGTGGCCGTGCAGTCCGGCGTGCACCCGGCGCGCGGCAGCTGGATCGTCACCGTGTCGCTCAGCGACGTCGAAGCGGGGCAGAGCGGCCAGTTCTGGTTCTCGCTGGACAAGCGCCTGATGGCCGATGTGCTGCGCGGCCTGCTGCCCGAACGCGCGCAAGCGAAGAAAGCCTTGCGTGGCAGCGTGCGCCCGCTCGCGTCGCGCCTGCAAGTGACCCTGGAAGGCCGGCTGGTCAGCAAGCAGATGCAGCTGGGCGCCTTGTTCGACCTGCGCGTGGGCGACGTGATTCCCGTCAGTCTGAGCCGTACTGACGTCATGCTGGACGACTCCCGTTTATTTACAGCGGCTGTTTCCGAACACAAGGGCAAGCTCTGTTTAACCTCATTTGAAGATGTCGAATAATATGAATATGACCGATACCAACCAGAGCGAAACCCTGCTGGAAGACCTGGGCGATGACATGATCATCGACCAGGGCGACGTTGCCGACGTGGCCAGCACCCGCGCGCGCCGCGACATTCCGCAGATGATGCGCAAGATTCCCGTCACCCTGACCCTGGAAGTGGGCTCGGCCCGCATTTCGCTGGAAGAGTTGATGGCCATCGGCCCGGAAAGCGTGATCGAACTCGACATGCTGGCCGGCGAACCGCTGGTGATCAAGGTCAATGGCACGCCGATCGGCCGTGCCGAAGTGGTGGTGGCCGGCGAAAACTATGGCCTGAAAGTCATCGACCTCGACGGCCTCAATCTCGACCTGATGACAGCATGAAGCTGGCGGTACCCGGCTTGAGCCGGCGCCGCGGCGCGCTGGCTGCCGCGCTGGCTGTCCCTGTTCTGATGCTGTGCTGCAGCGCCGCCGGCGCGCAGGACCTGCTCGCCGGCGTGGTGCCGGGCGCGAAGACCGACTTGTCGGTGAAGATGCAGATCCTCGTCGTCATGACCCTGCTCGGGCTGCTGCCCGTGATGGTCATGATGATGACCAGCTTTACCCGCTTCGTCATCGTGCTGTCCCTGCTGCGCCAGGCCCTGGGCCTGCAGCAGGGCTTGCCCAACCGTATCGTCACCGGCATCGCCCTGATTCTCACCTTGCTGGTCATGCGTCCCATCGGCGACCAGATATGGAAGGACGCGTTCGTGCCTTACGACCGCGACCAGATCGGCATGCAGGAAGCCCTGAAGATCGCCGAAGTGCCGATTTCGCGCTTCATGCTGGCGCAGACGAGCAAGGCCGCGCTGGCGCAGATCGCGCACCTGGCCGGCGAACCGTCGACCATGCGCCCGCAAGACCACAGTTTCACGGTCAAGCTGGCCGCGTTCGTGTTGTCCGAACTCAAGACAGCGTTCCAGATCGGCTGCATGCTGTTCATCCCCTTCCTCATCATCGACCTGGTGGTGGCGTCCGTGCTGATGGCCATGGGCATGATGATGCTCTCGCCGCTCGTCATCTCGCTGCCGTTCAAGCTGCTGCTGTTCGTGCTGGTCGACGGCTGGACGCTGACCGTCAACACCTTAGTTACCAGCATACAGGGCTATTGACCGATGTTTACCCCTGAAGTCGCCGTCGACCTGATCATCGAAGCGCTGCATGTCGTCATGCTGCTGGTGGTGATTCTGGTCGTGCCGGGTTTGCTCATGGGCTTGCTGGTCGCGCTGGTGCAGGCGGCCACCTCGATCAATGAACAGACCATGAGTTTCCTGCCGCGCCTGCTGGTCACCCTGCTGGCCCTGATCCTGGCCGGACGCTGGATGGCCGGTTACCTGATGGATTATTGCGTGTCCATTTTTCAGCGCGCCGCCACCCTGGTCGGATAGCGCCGCGCGCCATGGATCAGATTTTCAATCAGGTGCTGCCGTTTCTGCTGGCCGTGTGGTGGCCGTTCTGCCGCATCCTGGCCATGCTCAGCGCTTCGCCCGTCATCGGCGACGCCATGGTGCCCGTCCCCGTGCGGGTGCTGCTGTCGCTGGTGCTGGCGATCCTGATGCTGCCCGTCATGCAGGCCTCGGGCGTGTCGCAGGACTTGTTGAAGATCGATCCGTTTTCCCTGCACGCCCTCGTCGCCACCCTGGAGCAGGCCATCATCGGCTTCGTCCTGGGCCTGGCTTTCCACTTCGCCATGTCCGTCATGTCGGTGCTCGGTTACCTCGTGTCGAGCCAGGTGGGCTTTTCCATGGCCGTCATGAACGATCCGCTCAACGGCACCTCGTCGGACGTGATCACGGGGATGCTCACCATCATGTGCATGATCGTGTTTTTCGCCATCGACGGCCACCTCGTGCTGACGGGCGTGATCGGCGCCAGTTTCAAGGCCTGGCCCGTGGGGCAGGGCTACGGGCCGCTGCTGCTGCAGACGGTGGCGTATAACGTGGCGTGGATTTTCGCCGCCGCCATGCTGCTGGCCTTGCCCATCGTCTTTTCCACCATGGTGGTGCAACTGGGCTTTGGCTTCCTGAACCGCGTGGCGCCGTCGCTGAACCTGTTTTCGCTGGGCTTTTCCATGATCACCATGTTCGGCCTGCTGATGCTGGGACAGATCGTGCGCTTTATCCCGGAGCACTACATCGCCATGACGAACCGCGTGCTCGACATGATCGCCGAACAGATGCGGGTGGCCCATGGATAGCGCACGTGCCAACAAGCTGCTGCGCAGTCCACTTCCGGGCATCCGTTGCTCGCTGTACCTCCGTACAGCTGCGCTACTCAACCCGGCATTGAACTTGCTCGCTACGCTTGTAGGGCACGTGCGGAAAGGTGTGACGCATGGCGGATAGCAGCACGGGCGACAAGACAGAAAAGGCTTCAGCACAGAAGCTGAAGAAATCGCGCCAGGAAGGGCAGGTGGTGCGTTCGCGCGACCTGTCGACGGCGCTGGGCATTCTGATCAGCATGAAGGTCTTCATTTACCTGCTGCCCGGCTATCTGGTGAGCTTTCGCGAGCTGTTCGCCATGGCCTTCATGCCGCTCGACAGCAAGGGCGCGCTGGACAATGCCATGTCGATGGCGTTTACCACGTCCGTAGGTTTGCTGATCAAGATGATCGTGCCGCTGTTCTGCGTGCCCTTGTTTGTTGTGCTCGGCTCATTGGTCCCTGGCGGCTGGGTCATCAGCACGAAGAACTGGATGCCGAAGATGGAGCGCCTGAGCCCGGCCAAGAACCTTGGCCGCCTGGTGTCGCCCAAGCATGGATTTGAATTCGGCTTGTCGATCGCCAAGGCCGCCGTGCTGGGCATGGTGCTCGTGCATGTGAGCCGCTCCAGCCTGACGCAGTACGTGGACTTGCAACACCGGCCCCTGCAGCAAGCCATGCTCGACGGCTCGGCGCTGATGCTCGACGGCCTGATGGCGCTCATTTCCGTCTTCGTGCTGTTTGCCATCATCGACGTGCCGGCGCAGGCGTTTTTCTTTGCCCGCAACCAGCGCATGAGCAAGCAGGATGTCAAGGAAGAACATAAAAGCAGCGAAGGGCGGCCCGAAGTGCGCCAGCGCATCCGCCAGCTGCAGCAGCAGATCGGCCGGCGCAGCGTGCGCAAGACCGTGCCCGACGCCGACGTGGTGATCGTCAATCCCGAGCATTACGCCGTCGCGCTCAAGTATGACCAGGACCGCGCCGAGGCGCCGTTTGTCGTTGCCAAGGGCGTCGACGAGATGGCGCTGTATATCCGGCAAGTGGCGAAGGAACACAACGTCGAAACGCTGGAGTTGCCGCCGCTGGCGCGCGCCATCTACAACACCAGCCAGGTGCAGCAGCAGATTCCCGTGCAGCTGTACCAGGCCGTGTCGCAGGTGCTCAACTACATCCTGCAGCTGAAAGCATTCCGTACTGGGCAGCGCGCCGCCCAGCCCCCATTTCCCACCGAGGTGGTCGTGCCATCTCATTTGAGCGAGGTAGTACCTTCATGAATTTCCTGAACCGGTTGGTTGCCGAAATGCGCCGCCACAAGTTCGCCACGCCGCTGTTCCTGCTGGTGATCCTGGCGATGATCATCTTGCCGCTGCCGCCCGTGCTGCTCGATATCTTGTTCACTTTCAATATCGTGCTGGCACTGATCGTCATCCTCGTCAGCGTGTCGGCCAAGCGGCCGCTCGACTTCTCCGTCTTCCCGACGGTGATCCTGGCCACCACCATGCTCAGGCTGACCCTGAACGTGGCGTCCACGCGCGTGGTGCTGCTGCACGGCCATACGGGCGCGGATGCGGCCGGTAAGGTGATCGAGGCCTTCGGTAACGTGGTCATCGGCGGTAACTTCGTCGTCGGTATCGTCGTCTTCGTGATTTTGATGATCATCAACTTCGCCGTCGTCACCAAGGGCGCCGAGCGCATTTCCGAGGTGTCCGCCCGCTTTACCCTCGATGCCTTGCCGGGCAAGCAGATGGCGATCGACGCTGACCTGAACGCCGGCCTGATCAATCAGGAAAAAGCCCAGATCCGCCGCAAGGACGTGGCCGCCGAAGCCGACTTCTATGGCGCCATGGATGGCGCATCGAAGTTCGTGCGCGGCGATGCCGTCGCCAGTATCCTGATTTTGATCATCAACATGGTCGGCGGCGTGGCCATCGGCTCGCTGATGCACGACCTGTCGTTCGGCGACGCCTTCCGCCAGTACGCACTGCTGACCATCGGCGATGGCCTGGTGGCGCAGATTCCGGCGCTGCTGCTGTCGGCCGCGGCCGCCATACTGGTGACCCGTATCAGCGATTCGGGCGATTTCGAGCAGCAAGTGGCGGGCCAGGTGCTGACCTCGCCAACGGTGATCTACAGCGCGGCCGGCATGATGGTGGCGCTGGCCCTGATCCCGGGCATGCCATGGTTCATGTTCATGACCTTTGCCGCCGTGCTGGCCTTTGTTGCCTGGCGTTTGACCAAGCGCGTGAAGGGGCCCGACGCGGCCGGCATGGCGGCCATCGAGGCGGCCTTGCGCGACGACAAGCCCGCCGAACTGGAGTGGCAGCAACTGCCCGCCGTGCAGCCATTGATGGTGATGCTCGGCTATAAACTGGTCGGCATGGTGGATAAAACGCAAGGCGAACCTTTGACCAAGCGCGTCAAGGGCGTGCGCCAGAGCCTGTCCGAAGCGATGGGCTTGCTGCTGCCGAATATCGGCGTGCGCGACGATCTGGCCCTGAAACCGTCGCAGTACGCGATCGTGCTGTCGGGCACCGTGGTGGCGCAGGCGGAAGTGCAGGCCGACCGGCTGATGGCGATCCCGTCGCCGAACGTGTATGGCCAGCTCGACGGCATTCCCGGCATCGAACCGGCCTACGGCATGCCCGTCACGTGGATCGAGCCCAGTGAAAAGGCGCATGCGCTGGGCCTCGGCTACCAGGTCATCGAGGCGCCCAGCGTGATCGCCACGCACTTGTCGAAAATGGTGCGCGAATACCTGCCGGAACTGTTCCGCCACGAAGACGTGTCGAACCTGATGGAGCGCCTGACGGCCCTGTCGCCGAAGCTGGCCGGCGCGCTGGACAAGGCCCTGACGCACACGCAGATGCTGCGCGTGTTCCGTGTCTTATTGGCGGAAAATGTGTCCCTGAAGGATATCGTGCCCATCGCCACCACCTTGCTCGACAGTTCGGAAACGACCAAGGACCCGATCCTGCTGGCGGCCGAGGTGCGTTGCGCGCTGCGGCGCCAGATCGTCAGCGGCCTGTTCGGCCAGAAGATGGAAATGCAGGCGTTTAATCTGGGCGGCGAACTGGAAAACATGCTGCTCGGTTCCTTGAACCAGGCGCGCCAGTCGGGCAAGGTGACGCTCGATAACTATCCGATCGACCCGCATCTGCTGTCGCAGCTGCAAGTGAACATGCCGGTGGCGCGCGAGCAGATGAAGCAGCAGGCCACGCCGCCGCTGCTGCTGGTGCTGCCGCAGATCCGTCCGCTGCTGGCCCGCTACGCGCGCCTGTTCGCGCCGGGCCTGCACGTGCTGTCATACAATGAAATTCCGGAAAACCGCGAAGTGAGCATCATCGGCACGGTGGGCTAGTACGGTGAATTGAAAGAAAAACGGCGCCGCGGGCGCCGTTTTTTTGTGCTGTATCAATCCTGCTCGTCGATGGGCGGCAGCAGGTCGTGCTCCTGGCCGTCGGCCAGCAGCAGCACGGTGCCGCCCTGCGCCGCGTCTTCCTCGTCGCCATAGTCGTAGCCGAGCGGCGCCGCCACTTCCTTCGAGACAAAGATGGCCTCCTCTTCAGCTTCGGCCGCGGCAGCCGCGGGCGCATCGGGATCGGCCGCCGCTTCCGCTTCCGGCTGCGTCAGCAGCAGGGCCACTTCGGCCATGGCGCGGAACAGGGGCAGCGACAGCGAGGCGGCGCCCGCCTGCATCGGGTAATTGCCGTGCATGCGCTGTGCATGCAGCTGGCGATTCAGGCGGCAGCGCACCAGGCGCAGGCCCGCGCGCCGCACGGCGTCGGCGATCTCGGGCAGGGCCAGGCGCAGATGGCGCAGCGCGGCTTCCTCGTCGGCGGCCAGTTCCAGCAGCACGCCGTCGCCGGACGGCTCCATCTGGATCACCACCCGGCCGATCCCGATGATGATCAGCTCGACGCGCAGCGCCACCTTGCCGCGCCGCCTCGGCGTTGCCTCGTCGTCTACGTCGCTGGCCAGCACGCGCAGCAGCAGGCGCTGGCCGCCCCAGCCATACACGGCAAAGCGCCACGCTTCGCTGTCGACCGTCAGTGGCGGACGGGCGCCTTCGCGCAGCAGGGCCGGTTGCTGCTCGGCCATGAAGAGGTTGCCCGGCACGTGCTGGCCGCGCGCCTGTTCCTGCAGGGCCGCATATTGTTCGCCATAGGTCCTGACCATCACGCGCCACGAGGCGGCCAGCTGCGCCGCGTCGGGCGGCTGCCAGACGAGCTGGCGCGTGAAGAACAGCTGATTGACCTGCATGGCGCTGCTGTCGCGCGGCAAGGCGCCGCCCGTGCCGTCGGCATTGGGCTTGATGAGGGACGCCAGGCTGTCCTGGCCCTGCTTCTGCAGCTGGGCGGGCAGGGTGCCGGCGTCGGGTGCGGGCGCCATGTAGGGGCCGATCGGCACCAGCGGCTGCACCACGCCCGGCACCATCGGCGTCGCGGGGCTGACGTCGAAGCGCTGGGTAATCAGGGGCACCGGATTGCCCGATGAAATGCGGTCTATCGCCATGCCACTATGTCCAGATCTGGTTCCATCAAAAAGCCTGCCGTCATGGCTGCAACAGGGAGAGTATCATTTTGTGCATGCTCTGGCTTTGCTTGAGCATTGCCGTGCTCGCTTGCAGCAACATTTGCGCCGACGTCATGTTCGCGCTTTCGGCCGCGTAGTCGACATCCATGATGCGGCCGATGGCAGCCTTGGTGTTGGTGACCATGTTCGACAGGTTGGTGTGCACGTGGTCCAGGCGGTTGCCGGCGGCGCCCAGGGCCGAGCGCACGCCGCCCACATCGTCGATGGCTGCTTCCAGCAGGGCGATGCTGGCATTCGCGCTGCCCGTCAATTCGTTGCCGGTGGCGGGTGCGCCGAAGTTGGCGCTGGCCGCGCCGAGCGAGGCCAGCACGCCGGCCATCTTGCCCGAGATGTCGAACACCATCGTTTCGCTCTGGCTGGCGCCGATCTGGAAGGTCATCGACGACGCCAGCGTACCGCCGGCCAGCAGTTTGTTGCCGCCATAGCTGGTGTTTTTCATGACGTTGGCCAGTTCCAGGCCCAGGGCGTCGTATTCGGCCTGCATGGCGACCTTGTCCTTGGCGCCGGACGATGCATCGGCGGCCTGGGTGGCCAGGTCCTTCATGCGGATCAGCATGGTGTTCACTTCGTCGAACGCGCCTTCGGCCGTCTGCAGCATCGAGGTGCTGTTTTGCGTGTTGCGCATGGCGACGGCCATGCCGCTCGCCTGTGCCCGCAGCCGGGTCGCGATTTGCAGGCCGGCGGCGTCATCCATGGCCGAATTGATGCGAAAGCCGGTGGAGAGCCGCGTCATCGAGGTCGACAGCAGCGATTGCGCGCGTGCGGCGGCATTTTGTGCGGCCAGTGCTGCGATATTCGTATGGAGACTGAGCACTCGGCGATTCCTGTGGATGACGGCTGTTGGGTGGGCTTGCCCATCAAACAGGCGACCATGCGTGCCGCATCGTTAAAGATTGCCAGCAAATAGTTACTCTTGCGTGCAAAGGCGAGATACCGGGGACGAAAAAAAACCAGGCCAAGGCCTGGTTTTCAGCGACTGGCCGCGAACGGCCAGGCAGGGACATATTATTGCAGCAGGGACATGACCATCGAGGACATGCTGTTGCTTTGTTTCAACATTGCGGTGCCAGCTTGCAGCAGCATTTGCGACGACGTCATGTTCGAGCTTTCGGTAGCGAAGTCGACGTCCATGATGCGGCCGGTAGCGGCTTTGGTGTTGGTGGCGATGTTGGACAAGTTGGTGTTGACGTGGTCCAGACGGTTTGCAGCAGCACCCAGTGCCGAGCGAACGGTGCCGACGTCGCCGATTGCCGTTTCCAGCAGGGCGATGGTGGCGTTGGCGGAGCTGGTCAGCTCGGTGCCGGTCGCAGCCGAAGCGTAGTTGGCGGTAGCCGAACCCAGCGATGCCGTCAGGCTGGTCATTTTGGCCGAAACGTCAAATGCCATCGTTTCGGTTTGGCTTGCGCCGATCTGGAACGTCATCGACGAGGCCAGCGTGCCGCCTACCAGCAGCTTGTTGCCGCCGAAGGTGGTGTTTTTCATCACGTTCGACAGTTCCAGGCCCAGTGCATCGAATTCCGACTGCATGGCGGTCTTGTCTTTGGCGCCCGACGAAGCATCGGCTGCCTGGGTTGCCAGATCCTTCATGCGGATCAGCATGTTGGTGACTTCGTCAAACGCGCCTTCAGCCGTTTGCAGCATCGAGGTGCTGTTCTGGGTGTTCGACATTGCAACGGTCATGCCGCTGGTTTGTGCTTTCAGGCGGGTTGCGATTTGCAAGCCTGCTGCGTCATCCATTGCCGAGTTGATGCGGAAGCCGGTGCTCAGGCGCGTCATCGAGGTCGACAGTTGGTTTTGGGTGCGGGTGATCGAATTTTGTGCGGACAGTGCAGCGTTGTTAGTGTGAAGGCTCAGCATGGTGTAACTCCTGGTTTGGTGGGTTCAGTCCGGAGCAACGGTTCTTTGTGCTCTCCCAAGTACAAGACGACCATCCGCATAAGCTTATTAAATGCTTTGTGGAAATTTTTTAAAATTCTTTTTAAAAAAGTTTCACATCGGCCGGCGAGGCCGCCGCCAGCCCCCTAAGACTGGCTTGCCGCCGCGAGGCAGGCCCGGAAATGCGCGATCTTTGCCTCGTCGCTGGAAAGGATCTTGAAGCGCGCGCTGTCGGCCGCCTGCACGGCTATGCGCTTGCAGATGGCATGGTCTTCCTCGAATACCTGGCGATTCATCTGCGCGCTCGAGTCGAAAAAGCCCTGCAGCGTGGCGCTGGCGGCGGGCTTGGTTGCGGCCATGAGCAGGCGGCTGGAGAAATGCGTGCGCTGCGCTTGCGTTGACGGAAAGAAATGCTGCAGCGAATACGAATATGAAAACGTCGACGAGAGCATGGTAAACGGGAACAGGTACAGGCTCTGGTAGCCCTCGAACTGGCTGTCGAGCTGGAACAGGCGTTTGACGGAGCGCAGTTTCCTGGCCATGCCGGCGTTGCCCAGGCCCGCTTCCCATGTCGACGTCCAGTCCGTGAAACGGTTTTCGCCGTCGTCCAGTTGCAGTTGCGCCAGCGATTCCGGGTGCACGAACGGCACGTGCAGCGGCTCGAGCGCATTTTCCAGCGCGATACGCCAGTCGCACTCATAGTCATAGGCGTTGAAATCGCCCAGGCCGGCGACGTTGAAGGAAATGTTTTCCAAGGTGGCCTGGGTCTCGCCCAGCTGCGCTTCGAGCGGCATGCGCGGCTGTGGCGAGGCGAACAGGAAATCGGCGCACCAGTCCAGCTGCAGCACCTGCAGGCGGGCATTGTCCAGCTCGGCCGGCGCGTAGCGTTCGCGGCAGGGGATGTGCATGGCGCCGGCCCGGTAGGCCCAGCCATGGTAGGGGCAGGCCAGCGGCGCATTGCCGCGTTTTTCGGTGAAGAAGCGCGTGCCGCGGTGCGGACACAGATTGTCGAAGGCGATCAGCTCGCCCTGGTCGTTGTAGACGACCACTTCCTCGCCCAGCCAGTCGAGTTTCAGATAGTCGCCGCTGGCCGGCAATTCGCTGCGGTGGCACAGCAAGTGCCAGAACTGGTCGCGCAGCTGCCGCGTCTCGGAGATGGTGCTCATAATGTCTTTGCCGGTGGCGTGTAAACGGTGGCGCCGGCGGCCACGCGGCGCATGACGACGGCGCCGGCGCCGACCGTGGCGCCGGCGCCGACGCTCACGCGTGGCAGGATGGATGCGCCCGAGCCGACCATGACGGCCTGGCCCAGATGCACGCCGCCCGTGATGTCGACGTGCGAGCTGAGCGTGCAGCCCCGTTCCAGCACCGCGTCATGGCCGACGCTGGCGTAGCTGTTGATGGTGACATAGTCGCCCAGTTCGCTGCCCGCCGAGACGAGGGCGAACGGGCAGACGACGGCGCCCTGGCCGATGCGGGCCGTGCGCGCGACCACGGCGCTGGGATGGATCAGCGTATGGAAACGGGCGCCGCGCGCGGCCAGCGCCAGCGCCACTTCCAGCCGGGCTTTCGGTGCGCCGATGGCCAGCATCAGCGCCTCGCCGGCCGCCGGCCGGTAGTCGTTGATGCTGCCCAGCACGGGGTACGGGTAGTCGGCGTCGAGCATGGGCGCGGGCGGCAGCGTGTCGTCGAGCAAGCCGCCGATGCGGGCCGTGGCCGGGTCGAGGCTGTCTTCCAGCCAGCACAGCAATTCTCGGGCGAAGCGTCCGGCGCCGACGATGAGGATGGTTTGCATGAATACTCCTAACGGGCCAGGTAGCCGCCGTCGACGGCCCAGGTGGCGCCGCTGACCCAGCGCGCCGCCGGCGACAGCAAAAAGGCCGCCGTCTGCGCGATGTCGCTGCTGCGGCCGAAGCCGAGCGGATGGCGCTCCGCGTAGGCGCGCATGGCCTCGTCAGGCAAGCCACGGCTCAGGCGCGCGTGCATTTCCGTTTCGACGGCGCCGGCGGCAATGCTGTTGACGCGCATGCCGCGCGGCGCCAGTTCCACGGCCAGGGCGCGCACCAGGCCGTCAATGGCGGCCTTGGCCGCCGAATACACGCTCATGCCGGACTGGCCGCTCTGGCCCGCCACGGATGACATGAAGAGCAGGGCCGCGCCATCGCTGAGCACGCCGCGCAGGGCGGCGCCGCGCGCCAGCGCCAGCGCCGTCTTGACGCTGGAGGCGAAGACGTCGTCAAACTGTTGCGCCTTGGACAATTTGACCGGGCGCAATAACTCGATGCCGGCCGCATGGAAGATGCCGTTCAAGGGCGCCTCAAGCGTGGCTTGCCTGAGGAAGTCGACGATGTGGTCGCCGCCGTCGAGTTCGAGCACTTCGGCCCGGTGGCCGCTGCCGTCGAGGGCCTGCAGGGTTTGCTCCAGGCGAGCCGGGTCGCGTCCGCTGATCAGCAGTTGCGCGCCGCAGCGCGCCAGCAGCAGGGCCGTGTCGCGGCCGATGCCGGACGAGGCGCCGGTGACGAGGATGCGCTGGCCGGCCAGCATGTCGGGTTGAAAGATCATGGTTCAGACTTCGATAAGGCGGTTGACGGTCAGCGATTGCAGGCCCAGCACGGCCGCCGACCAGGAATAGCCGACGCCAAAGCCGAACATGGCGATGGTCTGGCCCTGTGCCGCCGCTCCCAGGCTGTCGGCGATCAGCAGGGGGATGGAGGCGCTGGACGTGTTGCCATAGCGGTCCATGTTGATCGGTGCGCGCCCGGCTGGCAATTTGGCTTTTTTGATAATGTGCTTGAGCATGAAGGTATTTGCCTGGTGAAACAGGAAGGCATCGATTTCGTCGCTCGTGCGGTTTGCCAGGCGCAGCAGGTCCGCCACCAGCGGCGGAATGCTCTTCAGCGTGAAATTGAAGATTTCGCCGCCGTCCATGTACAGCTTGGCGGGATCGCGCTGCGCCAGGCGCGCATCGTCGCCGGCGTAGGGGCGGCAGGCGCTGGCAGCCATCATCAGGTGCCGTTCGCCGCCGCCGTCGCTGCCGACGATGAAATGGGTGGGCGCCGCCGCCGCATCGAATTCCAGCGCCGTGGCCGTGCCGGCGTCGCCAAACAGCAGCGCGGTGGCGCGGTCGGTCTCATCGACGGTCTTGCTGATGGTGTCGCCCACTAGCAGCAGGATGCGGCACATGGCCTGGCCGTCGAGCATCTTCGCCGCCAGCCACAGGCCATACGCGTAGGCCGAGCAGCCGAGGTTGATGTCGAAGGCGGCGCAAGCCTTGTGCAGGCCCAGGCGTCCATGCAGGGCGCAGGCGGTAGCCGGCAGCACGTAATCGGGGGTTTGCGAGATGAAGATCAGGGCGTCGATGCTGTCGCGCTCCCAGCCCAGGTCGTCGAGCAGGGTTTGTGCCGCCGCCTGGCACAGGTCGGCCGTCGTCTGGCCATCGGCGGCGCGGCGGCGCGACTGCACGCCGATCATCTTGCTCACGTCGGCCACCGCCTCGGCGCCGAAGCGCTCGGCCAGGTCGGCATTGTGGACTTGCGTGCGCGGCAGCGCGCACACCACGCCGCGCATGGCCAGATGGGCGGTGCTGAAGGGCAGTCCCGATTCCAGGCGCTGGCTGGACATGGTCAGACCTTGACGGCGATCAATGCCAGCACGTCGGCCAGGGTCTCGCAATTGGCCAGGGCCTGGCCTTCGAGCATCTGATCGAACAGCTCATCGGCCAGGGCGATGGTGGAAATGATGGCCAGCGAATCCCAGGCGTAATCGCCCAGTTTCAGGGACGGCACGACTTTGTCGGCGTCGATTTCCAGGATGTCGGCCATGCCGTTGAAAAATTCTTGCATTGTGTTTCCTTTCAGAGAAGTTCAGTACGCAGATGCGCGGGCGCCTACAGGCGCGCCAGCGTGCCGGCCCAGGAATAGCCGACGCCAAAGCCCAGCAGCAGGGCCGTGTCGCCCGGCACGATGCGTCCCGAGGCGCGCGCGCGGGCAATGGCGATGGGAATGGTCGAGGAGACGGTATTGCCGACAGTATCGATTTCAATCACAAATTTGTCTTCCGGAATGCGTATTTTGCGGCGCAAGGCGTCAAGCATGAATTTGTTTGCCTGATGGAAGATCACATGATCGATGTCATCGAGGGTCTTGCCGGCCGTGTCCAGCAGCTCCTGCATTGTACGCGGCACGGCGCCCAAGGTGAACTGGACGATCTGCGCGCCATCCATGAACAGGTCGTCCTGGCTGCGCCAGTTGCCGGACGCGTCTTCGACGGGCATGGCGGTGGCCGCGCTGCGGGCCGTGCGCATGCCGCCGGCCGGCACGATCAGGTTGTTCGCGCCGCTGCCATCCGTGCCCAGGACGAAAGGCCCCAGCGCCAGTTCGGGCGCGCCGCCGGCGATCACGCTGGCGGCGGCGCCGTCGCCGAACAGCGTGCGTACGCTGCGGTCGCGCGCGTTGATGTACTTGGAATAGGTGTCTGCCGTCAGCAGCAGCACTTTCTTGCGGATGCCGCTCTCGATCAGGCCCTTGGCCATGGCCAGCGCGTAGACGTAGCCGGAACAGCCGAGGTTGATGTCGAGCGCGCCGCAGGAGGTCGGCAAGCCAAGCCGCTGCTGCAGCACGCAGGCGCTGCTGGGCAGCAGGTAGTCGGGCGCCTGCGTGCACAGGATCAGGAAATCGATGTCGCCGCGCGCGACGTCATGCGTGGCGAACAGCTTTTCCGCAGCATGGAAGGCCAGGTCGCTGGCCGTTTCATGTTCCGCGGCGATATGCCGTTGCGCAATGCCCGTCTTGTCGAGGATTTTTTGCGCCGGCCAGTCGATGAACTCCTGTTCCAGCGCGGCATTCGTCAGGATCGCCTGCGGCAGGTGGTAGGCGATCGCGGTAAGGTGGGCGTAGTGGGGCATGCGGTGGCCGTTCGGTCTGGGTCAATAGGGAAGGGCGGGGCGCTCAGGCCGCCCCGGCGATCAGGGCGGTGATCGCGTCCACGCTCGACAGCTCGAGGGCCGGGTAGATCGGCAGGCAGATCACCTGGGATGCGGCCTGGCGCGCGACCGGCAGATTGGCATGCGCGGCGGACGGCATGCCGCGGTACATGGGGAAATCGCTGATGAGCGGGTAGAAATAGCGCCGCGCGTAGATTTCGTGATCGCGCAGCCGCTGGAACAGCGCGTCGCGCGCCAGCGGATAGCCGGGCCCGACGAGGATGGGAAAGTAGGCGTGATTGGCCGCTTCGGCGTCGGCCGCTTCCAGGCAGGTGATGCCCGCGACGCCGGCCAGACGCTCGCGGTAGTGGGCGTCGATGCTGCGCCGCTGTTGCCGCGCCTGGTCGATGCCCTTCAGCTGCAGCAGGCCGAAGGCGGCATTGATTTCGCTCATCTTGCCATTGATGCCGGCGGCGACGACGGTGACTTCGTCGACAAAGCCGAAATTTTTCAGATGGTCGATGCGCTGCTTGGTCTTGGCGTCCGGGCAGACGATGGCGCCGCCTTCGAAGGTGTTGAAGATCTTCGTCGCATGAAAGCTGATCACGGACAGGTCGCCGTAATTGAGGACGCTGGTGCCCCCGTGGCGCACGCCGAACGCATGCGCGGCGTCATAGATGACCTTCAGATCGTAATTGTCGGCAATCTTCTGGATGGCGTCGACATCGCAGGGCTGGCCATAGCAGTGCACGGGCATGATGGCCGTGGTCTGCGCCGTGATGGCCGCCTCGATGCGCGCCGGGTCGAGGTTCAGCGTGCGCGCATCGATGTCGGCGAAGACGGGCTTGATGTCATTCCACAGCAGCGAATGGGCCGTGGCAACGAAGGAATACGGCGTCGTGATGACTTCGCCCTTCACGCGCAAGGCTTGCAAGGCCGTCATCAATGCCAGCGTTCCATTGGTAAACAGGCAGATATGCCGCACGCCCAGGTAGTCGCACAGCGCTTTTTCCAGCTGCTGGTGGAAGGGGCCGCCATTGGTGAGGATCTTGTTTTCCCAGATGCTTTCCAGGTATGGCAGGAAATCCTGCAGGTCCGGCAGCAGCGGCTGGGTGACGTAGATGGGTTTGGCGTCGCTCATGCCGCTATCTCCCCGGGCAACTGACTGTCGAGCGGCGCGTCGAAGCTGACTGGCGGCAAGTCTTCGCACCAGCGCTGCCAGGCCAGGCGCAGGCTGTTGGCCAGGCCTTCCGCAATCAACTTCGGCTGGCCCAGCGCCGTTTGCGCCAGGCGGTGCCGGGTGCTGAAGCGGTAGGCGCCCAGCAGCATGGGGTTGGCCGCCATGTACAGGGCCTTGCTGACAAATTCCTCGTCATCGCGGGCGATGAATTCCTCCAGCTGCACGTGGCGCAGAATCGAGGTGCCGGCGCGGCTCGGTACTGTCGGTCCGGCAACGGTGAGGGTGGGCACGCCCATCCACAAGCCGTGGAAGGTGGTGGTGCCGCCACCGTAAGGCGCCGTATCGAGGCACATGTCGACGCGGTGATGCATGGCCAGGAAGTTGGCCATGTTGGCGCGCGGTTCGAAGATCAGGCGGTCGGCGCTGATGCCTTCTTCGGCGAACCACGCCGTCAGCCCGGGGTGGGGACCGGGCGCCGGCATGGCGGCCAGCAGCATCCTGGCGTCCGGGATGGCGCGCAAGACCCTGGCCCAGCGCGCGATGGTTTGGCGGTTGAGCTTGTTAGGGCGGTTGAAGCTGCCGAAAGTCAGGTATTTGTTCTTCAGCACGGGCGCCGGCAGGATGCCGTCCGCATTTTCGGATGGCAGGAATGGGGCGATGGTCGGCAGGAAGATCAGTTTTTCCGTGAAATGGCTGGCGAATGTCTCCGGCGGCGAGAAATGACGGTCGCTCAGGTAGTAATCCATGGCCTGCAGGCCCGTGGTCAGCGGATAGCCGATCCAGCTCATCTGTATGGGCGCCGGCTTGCGGGCAAAGGCCAGCAGGCAATTCTTGGCCGTATGCCCGGACAGGTCGATCAGGATGTCGATGCCGTCGGCGCGGATGCGCTCGGCCAGCTTTTCCTGGCTCAGGTGGGTCACTGGCAGCCAGTTGGGCAGCAGTTGCGCGATACGCATGGTGACATTGTCGACGCGGCTATTGTTATAGTACGCATACAGCGAAAACTGCGGCATCGCCACCAGTTCCTCGAGCAGGGGCGTAATGAAATGCGCCACGGCATGGTTGCAGAAGTCGCCCGAGACCAGGCCGATCTTCAACTGGCGCTGCGGGTCGCGCTCGTTCGCGTGCGGCTGCCACGCGGCGCGCAGCGGCGTTTCGTAGCGCTCGCCGAAGCCGAAATGCTCGGCCACCATGGCGGCAGGGTCGTCGGCATGCATGTGCGACAGGCCGAACAGCATGTTGCTGTAGACCTCATCGTACTGCGGATACCTGGCCAGAGCCGTGCGGCATGCCTGGACGGCGTCGTCGGTACGGCCCATCTCGCTGTAGGTCGCGCAGGTATTCAAGTGGGAACCGATGAAGTCGTCCTGGATTTCCAGCGAGCGCGCATAGCTGGCCAGCGCTTCGTCGTAGCGCTTCAGCGAGCGCAGGCAATTGCCCATCGTAAAGTGAACGCGGCTGGAGTCGGGCGCGATGTCGCGTGCGCGCTGCAGATACTCGAGCGCCTGTTCCGACTGGCCGCTATCCTCGAACGCCACGCTCAGGTTGCAATGGATCAGCGATGAGCGCGGGTCCAGTTCCAGCGCGTGCTGGTAGATGCGGATCGCCTGGGGATAATCGCCGGCGTCCTGCACGGCGATGGCCAGGTCATTGTGCAGGTTGGCGACATCGGGCGCCAGGGCGAGCGCTTGCCGGTAAGCGACTTGCGCTTCCTCAAAGCGGCGCATTTGCTTGAGGCAATGTCCGAGGCAGGTGTGCGCCTGCAGCTTGTCTGGCGCCAGCTGTACCGCACGCTGGTGCAGGGCCAGCGCTTCGTCGAGTTCGCCGACCGATTGCAGGCCCAGGCCCAGCTGGGTGTGCGCGTCGGCGCTGTCCGGCTGGAGCTCCAGGGCCCGGCGATAGCTGGCGATCGCCGCATCGAATTCGCCCAGACTCACCAGCACGCCGCCCAGGTTGGAGTGGGCCTGGGAATAGTCGGGCTGCACTGCCAGCGCCTGACGATAGGCATCGGCGGCGTCGTCGAGCCGCTGCTGCGACTGCAGGCTGTTGCCCAGGCCATTCCACAGGTCCGCATGGCGCGGCGCCAGCGACAAGGCCGTGCGGTAGCTCGCTTCCGACTGCGCGTACTGCTCCAGATTCTGTAGCGCTGCGCCGAGGTTGCTGTGCGCCATCACCAGCCGGGGCTCGAGCGCCAGCGCGCGGCGATAGCTGTCGGCCGCTTCCTCATTGCGCTCCAGCGCCTGCAGGGCATTGCCCAGGTTGCAGAGCACTTCGGCGTCGCCGGGCATGCTTGCCAGGGCGGCATTGTAGGCGCCCACGGCACCGTCGAGGTCGCCACGCGCCTTGCGCGTATTGCCCAGGTTAAAGTGTGCCATGCCATAGTCGGGCCGCAGGGCAATGGCCTGCAGATAGGCGTCTTCCGCTTCCGCCAGGGCGCCGAGCGCCAGCAGGGCGCCGCCCAGGTTGCTGTGCGCTTCGGCGAATGCCGGATTGAACTGCAACGCCTGCTGGTAGGACTGGACCGCTTGCGCATGTTCCCCGCGTGCCTGCCACGCATTGGCCAGATTGCAATGGGCTTCGGCGTCATACGGGGTGAGCTGGACAGTGGTTTGCAGCGCGTCGAGGGCATCCTTGCCCTGCGCCTGCAGGACAGTGCCGAGTACGCTCCAGGCAAAATCGGAGGTGGGGTAGCGCGCAATCAGCGCCCGGGTGGCCGTTTCCATTTCCACATACCGTGCCGCCTGGTACAGCTCCACCACGTGCTGGCATTCGTCGGCCGTGGGCGCGGCAGCAATCGCCGCGGCGATACGTGCGCGCAAGGTTTGCGCCTGGTCGTTATCGAGGCCGCGGCCGATGGCCGTATCGATGATGTCGAGCGCCTCGTCCCGTTCGCCCGCCTTGAGCAAGCCGTCGGCAAGCGATAGCCAGAACTGGCCTTCATCGGGATTGACCGACAGCGCCTTGCGCAGATACGGCAGTCCTGCCCGGAACTGGCCTACCTGGCCGGCCAGCAAACCCATATTGTGGTTGGCGATGGCATGGTAGGGCTGGGCTTGCAGGATGGCGACATACAGGTCTTCCGCCTCTTCCAGGTGGCCAGCCTGATGCGCCTTCAGCGCCAGCGCCAGTTGGGTGTCGAGTTGCGTTTCCAGGGTGGCGTCAGCGTTCATGAGAGGGAAGAAAAGTGTACCAGCGGCAATTGTAACTGCTGGGAGTGGCGAATAGAAAATTTCCCCAAGGAATTTTGCCCTAGTGCATCATTGAACAAATTTTGGTGTTCCTGGCAGGCCACAGCGGCAAGAAAGATTGCAATAAAAGTAAAAGATTCCGGCATCGGCAAGTGGGGGATGCCGGAATCTTGCCTGGGCTGTGCTGTCTGACGCTGCAGTGACATCGCCAGATAAAAAAAGCGCGGCCACCCGAGGGTGCCGCGCTGTTGTCCAGCTACGCGTGATGACGCGATGATGCGATGACGCGATGACAATTACATATTCGGATAGTTCGGGCCGCCGCCGCCTTCCGGTGTCACCCACACGATGTTCTGCGTCGGGTCCTTGATGTCGCAGGTTTTGCAGTGCACGCAGTTTTGCGCATTGATCTGCAGGCGTTCGGCGCCGTCGTCGTTCTTCACGAATTCGTACACGCCGGCGGGACAGTAACGCGCTTCCGGACCCGCATACGTGGCCAGGTTGACATCGACGGGCACGCTGGCGTTCTTCAACGTCAGGTGGATGGGCTGGTCTTCCGCGTGGTTCGTGTTCGAGATGAACACGGACGACATCTTGTCGAAGGTCAGCTTGCCATCGGGTTTCGGATACACGATCGGTTTCGACTGGGCCGCCGGTTTCAGGCATTCGTGGTCGCCATGCGAGTGGTGCAGGGTCCACGGCGCCTTGCCGCGGAAGATCAGCTGGTCGATGCCCGTCATCAGGCTGCCCAGGTACAAACCTTTCGACAGCCATGGCTTGACGTTGCGCGCCACGTGCAGCTCTTCATGCAGCCAGGATTTCTCGAACGCGACAGGGTAGCTCGTCAGTTCGTCGTGCTGGCGCTGTTCGCCCAGCGCGCCGAAGGCCGCGTCCGCCGCCAGCATGCCGCTCTTGATGGCCGCGTGGCTGCCCTTGATGCGGCTCATGTTCAAAAAGCCCGCATCGCAGCCGATCAGCGCGCCGCCGGCAAACACCAGCTTCGGCAGCGATTGCAGGCCGCCGGCCGCAATCGCCCGCGCGCCGTACGAGATGCGCTTGCCGCCTTCGAAGAACTTGCGGATTTCCGGATGCGTTTTATAGCGCTGGAATTCCTCGTACGGCGACAGGTAGGGGTTTTCGTAGTTCAGGCCTACCACGTAGCCGACCATCACCTGGTTGTTTTCCAGGTGGTACAGGAAGGAACCGCCATAGGTTTTCGTGTCCAGCGGCCAGCCGCTCGAGTGGATCACCAGGCCCGGCTTGTGCTGGGCCGGGTCAATTTCCCACAATTCCTTGATGCCGATGCCGTACGATTGCGGGTCCTTGCCGGCGTTCAAGTCATACTTGGCCATCAATTGCTTGCCCAGGTGGCCGCGCGCGCCTTCGGCGAACAGGGTGTATTTGGCGTGCAATTCCATGCCCAGCTGGAAGTCGGGACCCGGCTCGCCGTCGCGCTTGACGCCCATGTTGCCGGTCGCCACGCCTTTCACGGAGCCGTCGTCGTTGTAGAGGATTTCCGCGGCAGGGAAGCCGGGGAAGATTTCCACGCCCAGGTTTTCCGCCTGCTGGCCCATCCAGCGCACCACATTGCCCAAGGAGACGATGTAGTTGCCGTGGTTTTCAAAGCAGGCCGGCACGGCGAAGCCTGGCGTCTTGTACGCTTTCGTTTCGGTCAGGAACAGGATGCGGTCTTCCGTCACTTCGGTGTTCAGGGGCGCGCCCAGTTCTTTCCAGTTCGGAATCAATTCCGTCAGCGCTTTCGGGTCCATGATGGCGCCCGACAGGATATGCGCGCCCAGTTCGCCGCCTTTTTCCAGCACGCAGACGGACACTTCCTGGCTCTTATCAGCGGCCAGCTGCTTCAGGCGGATCGCCGCGGCCAAGCCTGCGGGGCCACCGCCGACGATCACCACGTCATACTCCATGGTTTCGCGCGGTCCGTACTGTTCAACTAAGTTATTAGGCTGTGTCATGGTCTCGATTTATAGTCACTCAATTAGGTAGCAAGGATAGGGAATAAAGCATCATCGGGGAAATTTAAGCACGAGTGTGCTTGTTTTTGACGAGGATTGCAACTTTGGCGCCATTTTGCGTGACATTGCCCCTCGCCGCAATCTAAATCCGGCCATTTTGTGTAATGATGGCGTTTACTTTTGCTCGAGTGCGCGGCGGGGGAATTTGCCCGATTGCCATGGGCATGGCGTAAAGTGTTGTTTAAAATAAAACAGGAGTAGCTCGTGGGCATAGAAGTCAATTTCGAGGGCAAGATTGCCCTGATTACCGGCGCATCGAGTGGCCTCGGCGCGCGCTTTGCGAAAGTGCTGGCCCAGGCGGGCGCGCAGGTCGTGCTGGCGTCGCGCCGCACCGAACGCCTGAAGGAATTGCGCGCCGAGATCGAAGCGGACGGCGGTGCCGCGCACGTGGTGTCGCTCGACGTGACCGACTTTGCCAGCATCAAGTCGGCCATCGCCCATGCGGAAACGGAAGCGGGTCCCATCGATATCCTCGTCAACAATTCAGGTGTCTCCACCACGCAACGTCTGGTCGACGTCACGCCCGAAGATTACTCGTTCGTGATGGACACCAATCTGCGCGGTTCGTTCTTCGTGGCCCAGCAGACGGCCAAACGCATGATCGCGCGCGCCAAGGGCGACCCGAAGAAACAGCACCGCATCATCAATATCGCCTCGATGGCCGGCTTGCAGGTGTTGCCGCAGATCGGCGTGTACTGCATGAGCAAGGCGGGCATGGTGCACATGACGCGCGCCATGGCTGTCGAATGGGGTAAATATGGCATCAACACCAACGCCATCTGCCCCGGCTACATTTCCACCGAGATCAATGAAGATTATTTCGCTACCGAGCAGGGCAAGAAACTGATCGAAATGCTGCCGAATAAACGGCCGGGCAAGCCGGAGGACCTCGACGGCCTGCTGCTGTTGCTGGCGGGTGAGGATTCGCACTTCATCAATGGCGCGATTATCTCCGCCGATGGCGGCATGGCCAGCATGTAAGCGGCAGAGGGAAGGTATTGTTGCCACAGGGAAAATTAGCGGCTATGATGTTTTTGCTTGCGGCATAGCGTCCGGGCATAACCACTATACGAGAATTTTTACGATGGCAACTCCTTCGAAGTTTGACAATGACACGTTTCAGCTGGCACGCGATCACTTGAACGCTTTTGTGGCAAGAACGGCCGCCAAGCTTGCCGGTGAGACGGGCAAGCTGCTGGAAGTGGGGCCGCAGGACCGCTCCACCGTGCGCGAAAACTTCAGCAATTTCAGCGTCGACACCTTTGACATCGTCGACACTTACAGCCCCACCTTGGTAGGCGACATCACCAAGGTCAATTCGGCGATCGCCGACAGTGCCTATGACTGCGTCGTCTGCCTGGAAGTGATCGAACATACGCTCAACCCCTTCGACACCGTCAAGGAAATCCGCCGCATCCTCAAGCATGAAGGCTATCTGCTCATTTCCGCCCCCTTGAACTGGCGCATCCATGGTCCGATTCCGGACTGCTGGCGTATTACCGAGCATGGCTGGAGCGCCTTGCTGCGCGATTTCGACATCATTGAAATTGATATTCTGGAAACGCCTGACCGCGAGCTGTTTCCTATCAAATATAACGTGCTGGCGAAGTGCAATAAGTTCAAAAACACGCAAGACAATGAACTGACGTTCCGCTTTATCTAGGAGTGGCGATGACACTGGCTGTAGTCAATGAGCAGACCCAAGACGTCTTGCAGCGCATCAGCGGGGAGCAGTTCCTGCCGGAGGTTTTCCGGGAGACAGGCGTTTTTGTCGTGCGTAATGCGATTGCACCGGATCTGCTGGCGCAATGGCAGCATGAGTGGGATAGGTTTTATGATGCCAAGCTTCGCTCCGGCCGCAATGTCAGCCAGGCCAATCCCGTTTCGCTGACCGAGGAATTGCCGCAGAAGCTGCTGGAAATGTACCGCGCGCCGGTGTATGCCGCAACGCTGTCGCGCATATTCGGTCCCGACGTGGCGCTGTACAATCACCGCTTCGTCATCAAGGATGCATTCAGTCCGAACAAGGTATTCCTGCACCAGGATAGCTGTTACCACCTGGGTAACTTGAACAAATGCAGCATTTTTACCGCATTGAGCCGTGTGGACGAGGATAACGGTGCGATGAGTTTTTATGTCGGCTCGCATAAACTCGGTTATCTCGGCGATGCCGGCGAAATCAACCCTGACAGTTTCAACATCCAGTTCGTCAAAGTCACGCCTATCCTCAATCCCGGCGATTTCGTGGTCATGCACAGTTCGACGTGGCATGAGTCGGGACCGAATGTGTCGGGTGTCCATCGCATTCTGGCCGATACGATTTTCCAGCCTGCGGACGACCCGACAGGCAAGGAATTGATCGCGGGCGAATGGAAGACCGATATTTTCTATTCGCCGCTCAATTGCATCCAGTATTTCGCCAACTCCAGGGTACTGAAAATCATCAAGTATGAGCAGGCAATGCGGGAGCAGGCCAGTTCGCCGTAAATTCCGCCGCTAGCGCTGCAGCTGCAGTCCCACCAGCTTGTGCACCAGCTCCGACGACGTCGAGGCGGCGAACTTGCGCATCAGCTTGGCGCGGTGCATTTCCACCGTGCGGGGGCTGAGGTCGATCTGGCGGGCGATGACCTTGCTGGTCTTGCCTTCCACCAGCAGGGCGGCGATTTCGCGCTCGCGCGGGGTCAGTTCCGCCGTTACGGGGCGTTTCTCGCTGACATCTTCGAACGTCCAGATGCCCGCTCCCAGCGGTTGGTTCGGCAGCATGGCGTGGCCCGTCACGTGACACCAGAACAATTCTCCATTACTGCGGCGCATGATGCGCTCGTCCGAATAGCGGCCCCTGGCGTTCATGATGGGGATGATGCGGTCACCGGTGCGCAGGAATTCGTCGTGCGTGGGGTAAAGTACTTCGAAGGACTGGTCGTCGAGCTGGGCGCGCGCATAGCCGAACATGGCCGCCAGCGCTTCGTTGCAGCTGCGCATGATGCGGTTTTCCGACATGCACATGCCCACGGGCGCGTGCAGGAAGATGCTTTCATAATCGATGGCTGACGCGGCGTTCATCTGATGCGTATCACTCTCACAGGGGGATTGCCGGCACGGCGCCGGTAGTTCTACGGTATTGTACTTTCCACTCGCGTATTTTATGCTGAGACGCTGCCTGAGTCATGGACTCAAGACCAAAGCTTAACAAAAGATAGAGGGACACCCATGAATAAAGTTTATCCTGACGCCGCCTCGGCGTTGGCCGGTATCGTCCAAGATGGCCAGACCATCGCCGTCGGCGGCTTCGGCCTGTGCGGCATTCCCGAAGCCCTGATCGGCGCCTTGCGCGATTCGGGCGTGACGGGCCTGACCGCCATTTCCAACAACGCGGGCGTGGACGGCTTCGGCCTGGGCCAGTTGCTGACCACGCGCCAGATCAAGAAAATGATCGCCTCCTACGTGGGTGAAAACAAGGAATTCGCGCGCCAGTACCTGGCCGGCGAACTGGAGCTGGAATTCACGCCGCAAGGCACCCTGGCCGAGAAACTGCGCGCCGGCGGCGCCGGCATCCCCGCCTTCTTCACCAAGACGGGCGTGGGCACCATCGTTGCCGACGGCAAGGAACTGCGCGAATTCGACGGCGAACAATACGTGATGGAACGCAGCCTCGTGGCCGACGTGGCCCTGGTCAAAGCCTACATGGCCGACCGCGCCGGCAACCTGATCTACCGCAAGACGGCGCGCAACTTCAACCCGAACGTGGCCATGGCGGGCAAGATCACCATTGTCGAAGTGGAAAAACTGGTCGAAGTGGGCGAGATCGACCCGGACCAGGTCCACACGCCGAGCATCTTCGTGCACCGCATCGTGGTCAACGCGAACCCGGAAAAACGCATCGAGCAGCGCACCGTGCGCGCCGACTAAATACAAGATTGGGAGATGATCATGGCTTGGACAAGAGATGAAATGGCCGCGCGCGCGGCAAAAGAATTGCAGGATGGCTTTTATGTGAATCTGGGCATCGGCTTGCCGACCCTGGTGGCCAACTATGTGCCGGACAATATCGAAGTGTTTTTGCAGTCGGAAAACGGCTTGCTGGGCATCGGCCCGTTTCCCACCGAAGATGAGGTTGATGCCGACCTGATCAACGCTGGCAAGCAGACGGTGACGGCCTTGCCCGGCGCCGCTTACTTCAGCTCGGCCGATTCGTTCGGCATGATTCGCGGCGGCAAGATCAACCTGGCTATCCTGGGCGCCATGCAAGTGTCGGAAAAGGGCGACCTGGCGAACTGGATGATTCCAGGCAAAATGGTCAAGGGCATGGGCGGCGCGATGGACCTCGTCGCCGGCGTCAAGCGCGTCGTCGTGCTGATGGAGCACGTGGCCACGGCCAAGGATGGCACGACGTCGCACAAGCTGCTGAAACAATGCGACCTGCCGCTGACGGGCGTGGGCGTGGTCGACGTCATCATCAGCGACCTGGGCGTCATCGACGTGACGGAAAACGGCTTGAAGCTGGTGGAACTGGCGCCGGGCGTGACCAAGGAGCAAGTGCAGGCGGCCACGGGCGCGGAACTGGACGTTTCCGCCGTATAAACGGATCGTTGCATGCATAAAAAAAGCGGACAGCGATGTCCGCTTTTTTTTCGCCGCGCACGCACTACGTCTGCGCCATGTCTAAGGCTGTCCCTGGAGTGTGCCTATGCTGGAACGGTGCAGGGCAGACGAAGTCACGACAAGGAGCAGTCATGAAGGCAAACTGGTACGCATCGCCACTACTGAGGCGCATGGCAGGGAGTGTGTTGGCAGCGGGCTTGGCGGCGTTGCTGTCCGCCTGTGCTGCCGCTGGCGGCGAGCACGTCAACCCGGTGGTGACGGAGAAAGTATTCACGGGTGATCCCGCCCTGGCAAAAAACATCTTTGTCTTTCTGGATGGGACGCGCAATGACAGCGCCTCCGGGACCAATGTGCGCCGGGTCTTTGATGCGGTGCTCCATGCCGACGAGGCGCAGACCAGCGCCATCTATATCGAAGGCGTGGGCAGCGTCGAAAGTCCCGTGCTGGGCGCCAGTCTCGGCCTTGGCATGGAGCCGCGTATCCTGCGCGGCTATGACTTCGTCGCGCAGGCGTTTCGCCCCGGTGACAAGCTCTACATTTTGGGCTTCAGCCGTGGCGCCCACCAGGCCCGTGCACTGGCTGGCCTGATCGCCTATGCGGGCGTGCCGGCCAGGTCGGAAGACGAAATCGAACAACGGCTTCGGCGCGATAACGCCATCCTCGAAGTGGTCAAGCGCAAGAACGATGAAGCCTATGTGGATGCGTGGAAGGCGTGGCGGCCGGGACAGGAGCCGATCGCCGGTAAAGAACTGCGCGAACGTTTCAAGGTTGCCGTGGTGCCGGTGGAAATCCAATTTCTCGGCCTGTGGGATACCGTGCCCGGTTCCCTGTTCAAGGACTTCGGTGTGTGCAAGGAAATGAGCGACGGCAGGGACGGCGACCGCTACAAGTCCGATTCCTATCCGCCGATCCGCCGCATCCTGCACGCCGTGTCGCGCGATGAAAAGCGCAGCCGCTTCCATCCCATCTTGTTGTGTCCGCCCATTAATGCGGACTACACGAGCGTCAGCGAACTCTGGTTTCCCGGATCGCATGCCGATATCGGTGGTGGTTACGCCGATTCACGGTCGTTGTCCGACCTGTCGCTGGCGTGGATGATGACGGGCCTGGCGCAAGATTATGCGCTCCCGCCGTTGCAGCTGGCTGGCGATCCGCTGGGCCTGGCGCATTGGTCGATCGGCGACCGGCCGGCCAATTTGTTCAGCCATTGCGAGGACAGGGTATTGCCCGACGGCGCCATGCAGGCCCCGGCCCTGCAAGTGAGGACCGTTGCCGGCAGCGCGCCGTTGCGCATGCAGGGTGTGATCGAGCAACGGCCCTATCCTTTGGAGTGCTCGCGCTAGCCCGGTCGTTTATGCGGCGCCAGCCTTGCCGCGCAAGCCGTCCAGGCTGTAGGCGCCAGCGCCAGCAACTGCGAAGTACAGGAAGGTGAAGCAGTACATCACGGCCATTTCGCCGCCGTTCAGGATCGGTAAAAAGCCGGCAGGCGCATGCGCGATGAAATAGGCGGCCGCCATCTGGCCCGACAGGATGAAGGCGACGGGGCGCGTGAACAGGCCGACCAGCAGCAAGCTGCCGCCTACCAGCTCGATGACGCCGGCCGCGCCCATCAGGGAAAACAGTTGCAAGCCGTCGAACATGGCCACGTGCGGCGCACCGAACAGTTTTGCCGTGCCATGTTGCAGGAAAAGGAAGCCGAGGATGATGCGCAGCAAGCCCAGCAAGCGTGGGGACCAGGTGGCGTAGAGGGCGGGCGAGAGGGACATGGCGTACTCCATTCAAAGGTGGATGGTTCGGTGTCTGGCTTGCATTAACGTAATGTCATTATGCGGGAGCCTGGCGGCGAACAATAGACAGCACTGTAATGGTTTTTCATTCATTGATCATCCGATGAAATATTGATGCATGATTTACCATATGTTGATGATGCAATAAAAAACCCCTCTCGCATGCAAAAAGCCCCGCAGATCGCTCTGCGGGGCTTTTCAATGGAGAGTACAGCTTGCTTGGCGGGTTTACTTGACGATATTGACGGTCGGTGCAACGTAGGCGTCCTCGGCCGGGTGGGTGGGATGGGCCAGCTCGCTGTGCAGCTTGTCCATGTCCAGTTCCTTTTCCCATTTCGACACGACGATGGTGGCCACGCCGTTACCGACAAAGTTGGTCAGCGCGCGGCATTCGCTCATGAAGCGGTCTATGCCCAGGATCAGCGCCATGCCGGCCACGGGAATCGTCGGCACCACGGCCAGGGTGGCGGCCAGGGTGATGAAGCCGGCGCCCGTGATGCCGGACGCGCCTTTCGACGTCAGCATCGCCACGCCCAGGATGGTGAGCTCTTGCCAGATCGTCAGTTCCGTGTTGGTTGCCTGTGCAACAAACAGGGCGGCCATGGTCATGTAGATATTGGTGCCGTCCAGGTTGAACGAGTAGCCGGTCGGCACGACCAGGCCGACGACTGGCTTGGAGCAGCCCAGGCGCTCGAGTTTCTTCATCAGGGCCGGCAGCGCCGATTCCGACGAGCTGGTACCGAGCACGATCAGCAATTCTTCCTTGATGTACAACAAGAAGCGGCCGATGGAGAAGCCCGTGTACTTGGCGATCAGGCCCAGCACGACGAAGACGAACAGGAAGCAGGTCAGGTAGAACGAACCCATCAGTTTAGCCAGCGGGATCAGCGACGCCAGGCCGTATTTGCCGATGGTAAAGGCCATCGCGCCGAACGCGCCGATCGGTGCGACTTTCATGATGATGTTGACCATGCCGAAGATGGCATGCGACAGCTCGTCGATCAGCTTGGTGACGGGACGGCCACGCTCGCCCAGCAGGGACAGCGAGAAACCGAACAGGATGGCGATCAACAGCACTTGCAGGATGTCGCCCTTGGCGAAGGCATCGACGAAGGTCTTCGGGATGATATTCATCAGGAAGTCAACGGTGCTCATGCCTTCGGCGTGCGTGTATTGCGCGATCGACTTGGCATCGAGGTGGGCCGGATCGGCATTGAAGCCGGCGCCCGGTTTCAGGATGTTAGCAACCAGCAAGCCGATGGCGAGCGCGAAGGTGGAGACCACTTCGAAGTACAGCAGCGCCTTGCCGCCCACGCGGCCGATTTTCTTGACGTCCTGCATGCCGGCGATGCCGGAGACCACGGTACAGAAGATCACGGGGGCGATGATCATCTTGATCAGTTTGATAAAGCCGTCGCCCAGCGGTTTCATGTCGACGGCGTTCGATGGGTAGAACACCCCCAGCAGCACGCCAGCCACGATGGCGAACAGCACCTGCACGTACAGGATTTTATAGAATGGTTTTTTCACGAGTGGTCTCCTCTTGCGGGTTGATGCTGCGAATCATCCGCCCATTGGCAGGCGTGCTCAATTGTGGATAACCGCAGATATGCAGTTTCGCTATATCGGGTATTGCGCCATGGCGAATGTGCCAGTGCTATGCTGCGGCGCAGCATTTCAGCCGCGCGCTTGGAGCATTGCCCGCGCTGCGCTACACTGCCGTAGCGTCGCGCGCGGGACATCCCTTGGCAGGCAGAAAGCGGTGCTCTTTTTATATCGAATAAGGAAATCGAATGATCGAAGCGAGCATCAAATCCGTCCAGTGCATCTCCCCCGCAGGCCTGCACACCATGTCGTACAAGGAGTGGGGCGCGCCCGACAATCCGAACGTGCTCGTCTGCGCCCATGGCGTGACGCGCGTGGCGGACGACTTCGACAACCTGGCGCGCGCCATGGCCAGCGATTACCGCGTGATCTGCCCCGACGTGGTGGGACGCGGGCGCTCGGGCTGGCTGGCCAATCCCCAGTTCTACCGCGTGCCCCAGTATGTGAGCGACATGGTGACCCTGCTGGCGCGCGTGCTGGCCAATGGCGAGCGCCAGACGGTGGACTGGTTCGGCACCTCGATGGGCGGCTTGATCGGCCTGGGCCTGGCCTCGTTGCCGCACAGCCCGATCAGCAAGCTGGTATTGAACGATATCGGCCCGACCCTGGCGCCGGAAGCCTTGCAGCGCATCGGCGACTACATCGGCCAGGACTTGCGTTTCGATACCTTCGAGCAGGGCGCCAAATTTGTGCGCGACGTGTCCGCCAGCTTTGGCCCGCACACGGATGCGGAATGGCATAAACTGGCAGTCGATGTGTTGCGGCAGGACAAGGATGGCCATTGGCGCCGTCACTATGATATGGGACTGGCCATGCCGTTCCGCTCGGCCACGCCGGAATCGGCGGCCAGCGACGAAGCCATGCTGTGGGCCGCGTACGATGCCGTGCGCTGCCCCACCTTGCTGGTGCGCGGGTCGGAATCCGATCTGCTGTCGCACGAGACGGCTCAGATCATGCTGGGCCGCGGCCCGAAAGCGGAACTGGTGGAAATCGCCGGCGTGGGCCATGCGCCCACTTTCGTCCACGACGACCAGATCGCCATCGCGCGCAAGTTTTTGCTGGGCAAGTAAGAAGGCAACAAGCAATACCGCTGTACAGATTTTGAAACAACCGAAAGAAGAAGCATGGAAATTACACGACTGCACGTAGGCAAACGCCTTTCTGAAGTAGCGATACACAACAACACCATCTACCTGGCGGGACAGATCGCGGAAGACACCACGCAAGGCATCGTTGGCCAGACGCGTGAAGTGCTCGGCCACGTCGACCGTTTGCTGATGGAAGCGGGCAGCGACAAGACGTGCATCCTGTCGTGCCAGATCTACATCGCCGACATGAAGGATTTCGACGGCATGAATGAAGTGTGGGACGACTGGGTCGCTTCCGGCCACACGCCGCCGCGCGCCACCGTGGAAGCGAAACTGGCCAATCCGGCTTGCTTGGTAGAAATCGTCATCATCGCTGCAGAGCGCTAAGTTATTGAGTTGTTAAGTTTATAAGGTATCACATGGTTTCCATCTCGGCCCCGAATAGCGCCACCTCGGAACAACTGGTAGAGGGCTTGAGTGCGCCGGACTGCGCGCGCGTGCTGGACGCGCTCGCGTATGCCACCGCAGCGTATGGCGACAAGCAGACCTTTGCCGGCCGCTCCGCGCTGGACTTCGCCATCGGCGTGGCCACGACGCTGGCGTTCCTGCGCAGCGATGCGGAAACACGCATCGCCGGCCTGATGTTCGAGCTGACCCTGCTGGAACCCGATACGGCGGCCGACATCGAGCCGCGCTTCGGCAAGCAGGTGTGCGACCTGGCGACAGGCGTGCGCCAGCTGATCCGTTTGCGTGCGCTGACCCAGGCGCAGCACGGCGGCGCTGCCGGTCGCGGCAAGAATGCTGCGCAGCAAGCCGTGGCCCAGGTGGAAACCTTGCGCAAGATGTTGCTGGCGATGGCGTCCGACATGCGTGTCGTGCTGGTGCGTCTGGCCGCCTGCGTGACGACCTTGCGTTACTTTGCCGATTTAAAGCTATTCAATGAAATGACGCGCGAGTACGGCAAGGAAACGCTGGATTTGTACGCGCCGCTGGCCAACCGCCTCGGCATCTGGCAACTGAAGTGGGAACTGGAAGATTTGTCGTTCCGCTTCATCGAACCGGAAGCGTATAAACGCATCGCCAAGATGCTGGAAGAAAAGCGCATGATGCGCGAGGGCTTCGTGTCCTCGGCGATTCTGCGCCTGCAGACGGAACTGGCTTCGGCCGGTATCCAGGCGGAAGTGTTTGGCCGCCCGAAACACATTTACAGCATCTGGAACAAGATGCGCGGCAAGGAACTGGACTTCACGGCCCTGTACGACGTGCGCGCCTTCCGCGTCATCGTTGCCGACGTGAAAACCTGCTATACGGTCTTGGGCGTGGTCCACAATATCTGGACCCCCATCCCGAAGGAATTCGACGATTACATTTCGCGCCCGAAACCGAACGGTTACCAGTCGCTGCACACGGTGGTGACGGCCGAGGACGGCCGCCCGCTGGAAGTGCAAATCCGCACGAATGAAATGCACAGCTTTGCCGAATACGGCGTGGCTGCGCACTGGCGCTACAAGGAAGAGGGCGGCTCGAACTTTGCCGGCCAGAAGTACGATGAAAAGATCGCCTGGCTGCGCCAGTTGCTGGCCTGGAAAACGGAGGTGGCCGACGCCGTCGTGGGCCAGGAGGAAATCCAGCGCGAATGGGTGGAAAAGCTCAAGTCCGCCACCCTGGACGACCGCATCTTCGTCATGACGCCGCAGGCGCGGGTGCTGGAATTGCCTGTCGGCGCCACGCCCGTCGATTTTGCCTATCACCTGCATACGGACGTGGGCCACCGCTGCCGCGGCGCCAAGGTCGACGGCATCATGGTACCCCTGAATACGCAGTTGAAGAACGGCCAGACCTGCGAAATCATCACGGCCAAGGGCGCGCCGGGCACGGCCGGGCCGTCGCGCGACTGGCTCAGCGCCGGCTACGCCGTCAGCACGCGCACGCGCTCGAAGATCCGCGCCTGGTTCCACGCCATCGACATGCAGGAAACCCTGGCCCACGGCCGCGCGCTGGTGGAAAAATCCTTGCAGCGCGAAGGCAAGACGGCCGTCAACCTCGAGGCGCTGGCGCAAAAGCTGGGCTTTGCCAAGGTCGACGAGCTGTTCCTGTCTGTCGGCAAGGATGAATTCAGCCTGCGCCACGTGGAGCAGGCGCTGCACGACAATGGTGAAGTGGTGGTGCCGGAAGACGCCGTGCTGGTGGGTAAAAGCCGCGCTTCCAGCGTGGAGCAGGGCGCCAAGTCCGGCGTGCTGGTGGTCGGTACGGAAGGCTTGATGACGGTGCTGGCCAAGTGCTGCAAGCCGGCGCCGCCGGACAGCATCGTCGGTTTTGTGACGCGCGGCAAGGGCGTCTCCATCCACCGCGCCACGTGTAAAAACTTCGAGGAAATGCGCGCCAAGTCGCCCGAGCGCGTGATTTTTACCGAATGGGGCAGCACGGGCGGCCACGACACCGTGTATCCGGTCGACATCTTTATTCTGGCAGGCGACCGCCAGGGCTTGCTGCGCGACATCTCCGAAATCTTTTCGCGCGAAAAGATCAACGTGATCGGCGTCAACACCCAAAGCGCCAAGGGCCAGGCCCGCATGACGTTTACGGCCGAGATCAGCTCGACGGCGCAGCTGTTGAAGGCGCTGAATGTGATCAAGGATGTGAGTGGGGTCCTGGAAGCGCGGCGCAGTTAGTTGGAGTTACCCCGAGAGCAGAGGCTGGGGTCAGACCCGGCGGGTCTGACCCCGGTCTTTGCCGTTGGGTTCAATTAATGCGTCTTGTCACCCTGATGTAACCCCGCCATCGCCGCCGTCTCCGGCTGCAGGGTGATGTGGTCTATCCCATGCTTGGCCAGCAACATCTTCTTGATCGCCCGCAAGACCTTCGGCCAATGGTCGAGGTGCTCGATTTCCACATGGCCGATCAGGGCCGGTTGGCCCGGCGACATGTCCCACACATGCAGATCGTGCACGGCGATTACGCCGTCCACTTGCTCGACGTCCGTGCCCACTTCGATGTAGTCAATGTGCAGGGGCACGCCTTCCATCAGGAAGTGGTAGGACTCTTTCAATACCCCGAAAGTCGATTTCAGGATCAGCAGCGATACCAGCACGGACAGCAGTGGGTCGATCTGCATCCAGCCCGTAAAGTAAATCACGGCGCCCGCGACGATGGCGGCGACTGAGCCGAGCAAATCGCCCATCACGTGCACGAGGGCCGCGCGCGTGTTCACGCTTTGCTTGTCTTTCGACAATACCCACGCCACCACCACGTTGATCGCCAGGCCGATGAAGGCGACGATGAAGACCATGCCGCCCTTGACGGGTTGCGGGGCGGAAAAGCGCAGCACGGCTTCATAGCAGATCCAGCCCACCACGCACAGCATGGCCAGGCCGTTGACGAAGGCGGCCAGTGCTTCGGCGCGGCCGAAGCCGAACGAGTGGCGCGGCGAGGGCGGGCGGCGCGCGATGATCTGCGCCAGCAGGGCCAGGCCCAGCGCGGCCGCGTCCGTGACCATGTGGCCCGCGTCGGAAATCAGCGCCAGTGAATTGGACAGGAAGCCGGCTGCCACCTCGATGCCGGCAAAGGACAGGGTCAGGCCCAGCGCCCACGCGAGGATGCTCTGGCTGCGGCCCTCGAAAGAGTGGGTGTGCTTGGCGTCGCCTTTCAGGTGGGCGTGCAAATGGGTGGCGTCGTGTTCGGTGTGCGTCGGCTGCATGGAGTGCTTTGTTGAATGAGGTTGCCGTCAGTGTAATTGAAAAGCAACAATATAGGCGGCACGTAAAAAAACCCGCAGGCCCGGGGGCGCTGCAGGTTTTTGCTGGTACACGTCAGTTACTATGCGGCCGTCTCGCCAAACTTGCCTTCGCGGAAATCCTGCACGGCCTGGAATACTTCCGCCTGGGTATTCATGACAAACGGGCCATACTGAGCGATGGGCTCGTTCAAGGGCTGGCCGGCGACGAGGATCACGCGGCCGCCTTCCGGTGCTTCGATGCGCACGCCGTCGCTGCCTGGCGTATTGGCGAAGATGGCCATGCGCAGGGCGGGTACGGCCTTGCCATCGACCCGCACTTCGCCACGGAACGTGTACAGGAAAGCGTTATGGCCTGGTGGCAAGGGCTGCTCGAAGCTGCTGCCGGCAGGTAAGTCGATATCGAGGTACAGCGGTTCCGTCAATTCGCGCTGCACGGCGCCCGTCACGCCATGGCTCTCGCCGGCGATCACCTGCACGGCCACGCCTGCGTCCGTCGTGTAGCGGGGGATTTCGCTGCTCGTGAAATCGCGATACCACGGCGTGCGCATCTTGTCGCGCGCGGGCAGGTTCAGCCACAGCTGAAAACCTTCCATCACGCCTTCTTCCTGCTCCGGCATTTCCGAATGGATCACGCCGCTGCCAGCCGTCATCCATTGCACGCCGCCCGACGTCAGCAAGCCTTCGTGGCCCGCGCTGTCCTTGTGGCGCATGCGCCCCGTGATCATGTACGAGACCGTCTCGAAACCCCGGTGCGGATGCTCGGGGAAGCCGGCGATATAGTCGTTCGGCTTGTCGCTGGCAAAGTTGTCGAGCATCAAGAACGGGTCGAGACGGCGCTGCAGCTGCTGCGTCAGCACGCGGTTGATCTTCACACCGGCGCCATCCATGACGGCCTGGCCGGCGATCACGCGCTCGACGGCGCGTGGCTTGTTGACGGTGGTGGTGTCGCTCATTGTTCTCTCCTCTAGGCCGGGACGGCGCCAGTGCGCCGTCCCTTTCACTGCTGGGAATTACACCAGGATCGCGTTGATCTCGGCGTCCGCTTGCGCCTGCGCCTTGGCCACAGCTTCCGGGCCCATGCCCATGCCTTCCGAATACACGTATTGCACGTCGGTCAGGCCCAGGAAGCCGAACATGGTGTTCAGGTAAGGCACCTGGCTATCGTTGGCGCTATCGCGGTGCAAGCCGCCGCGGGACAGGCCCACGTAGACTTTCTTGCCGGTCAACAGGCCCACGGGACCGTTTTCCGTGTACTTGAAGGTGACATTGGCGCGGGCAATCGCGTCGAACCAGCTTTTCAGTTGCACGGTGATGCCGAAGTTGTACATCGGCGCGCCGATGACGATGACGTCGGCCGCTTGTACTTGCGCAATCAGCGCGTCGTCCAGGGCGATGCGGGCCGCCTGTTCCGGCGTGCGCTTGTCGGCCGGGGTGAACAGCGCTTGCAGGGTCGGCTCGTCGAGCACGGGGTGCGGTTGGGCAGCCAGGTCGCGGCGGGCCAGGGTGGCGCCGGGATTGGCCGCTTGTACGCGGGCAACGATGGCGTCAGCCAGGCGGGTCGAGGCGGAACCGGTGCTGCGGGCGCTGGAATTGATTTGCAGGATGTTCATCTTGTTTTCTCCGTGTGAGGTGTCTTGCGATGGATGAACTATAGCAATTCCAAAAACCATCCGGAAGCCGTTAAAATGGATAACATTAATCCACCCATGGAACAATCAAAGCTATGGATATCGATCCCGGAGATTTATTGCTGTTCGCCCGCGTCGTCGAGTGCGGCAGTTTTTCGCGCGCCGCCGTGCGCGTGGACTTGCCCAAGTCGACCCTGTCGCGCCGCATCTCGCAGCTGGAAGCGAAGCTGGGCGAACGGCTGCTGCTGCGCACCACGCGCAAGCTGGCGCTGACGGAATTTGGCGCCAGCCTGCTCGAGCATGCGCGCAAGGTGGTCGAGGAAACGGAGGCGGCCGGCGCCCTGGCTCAGCACCGGCAGGCGGGGCCCAGCGGCTTGCTGCGCATTTCCATGCCGGCCGACTTCGGCGACGCGCTGATGCGCCAGGTGCTGGCCGAATTCGTGCGCCGCTATCCGGCCATTTCGCTGGAACTGGACTTGTCGGCGCGCCGCGTGGATTTGCTGGAAGAGAACTTCGACCTGGCCATCCGCATGGGCAACTTGCCCGACGACGCCAGCCTGTCCGCGCGCCGCGTGGCCTTCAGTACGCTGGCCTTGTATGCCTCGCCGCAATACACGAGCGTGCACGGCTTGCCCGAGCATCCCGACGATTTATATGGCCATGATCTGCTGAGCTTGCCGCGTGCCGTGCATGGCCTCGTGCACTGGACTTTGATCCGCGGCAAGACGACGTGGGAGCGCGACTTGCCCGTGCGCCTGCTGGCGAACTCGCCGGAATTGCTGGTGCGCATGGCCTGCACGGGCGTGGGCATCGCGGCCAGCACGGACCGCTTTGCCAAGGCCTATGTGGCGACGGGGGAGCTGGTGCGCGTGTTGCCGGAGTGGAGTTTTCCGCTGGTCACGGGCTGGGCCGTATTTCCCGGCCGGCGCCTGATGCCGGCCAAGACGCGCGCGTTTCTCGATCTGATGGAGGAGATGTACCAGACTGACGCGCCCGTATAGGCGCGCGTCCGGATGCCTTACTTGGGCAGGTTGCCCATGACTTCGCCCAGTTGCACGGGGCCGGCCGGTTGCCAGTTGGCGTTGAATTGCACGGTGTCTTTCGGGAACAGCATCACGACGGTGGAACCGAGCAGGAAGCGGCCCAGCTCTTCGCCCTGTTTCAGCACGACATTGTCGTTCGCATAGCTCCAGTCGCGCACCTGGCCCGTGCGGGGTGGGTTGACGACGCCGTGCCAGACGGTGGCCATGCTGCCGACGATGGTGGCGCCGACCAGGGTCATGACGAAGGGGCCGTTGGCCGTGTCGAACACGCAGACGACGCGCTCGTTGCGGGCGAACAGGCCGGGAATGCCGCGCGCCGTCGTCGGGTTGACGGAGAACAATTCACCTGGCACATAAATCATGCGCGTCAAACGGCCGTCGCACGGCATGTGGATGCGGTGGTAGTCGCGCGGGCTCAGGTACAGGTTGGCGAAGCTGCCATGTTCGAACTGGGCCGCCAGGGCCGCGTCGCCGCCCACCAGGGCCGTGGTGCTGAAATTGTGGCCCTTGGCCTGGAAGATCTGGTCTTTGTCGATCTTGCCGAACTGGCTGATGCGGCCATCGACGGGGCAGATGTAGTCGGCCTTGGCCAGCGGACGGGCATCGGGGCGCAGCGCGCGCGTGAAAAAGTCGTTGAAGCTCGTGTAGTGCGTGATGTCCGGGTCCAGCGCCTCATCCATGTTGACGTTGTAACGGCCGACGAACCAGCGGATCAAACGCGTGGTCATGGCGCCGCCTTTGGCGCCGGCGATCCGGCCGGCAAAGTTGGTCAATGCTCCTTTTGGAAGCAGATATTGAGGCAGGACGGCAAGACGGTCAGACACGATGGGAAGCCTTTGACGGGGTGATGGGAACAATGGTGAAAACGCATTATAGCGGCGATGTGGCGCGCAATGATATGCGCCGTATGCAAGGGGACGTATCGCAGCCTGCCGCCGAATTTAATTTGCTATAGGAAATATTTTCGGGAAACTGTGCCAGTCAGAAAAAATTACAGCACAATACGGCGGCCTGTTTTTTAGCTTTCAGCCATTTTTATTCAGCCAACTTTTCTCAGTCAGGTCATGATGCCACGCCGTTGCCTCCGCCTCACCGTCCTTTGTTCCGCCGTTTTACTTGCATGGAATGCCCATGCCCAGCAATCCGAAACGCCGGCCGTTGATACCGCCGCCGTGCCGTTGAAGGCCGAAAAGGCTGAAAATCCCATGCAAACCGTCGAAGTCAAGGGCAGCGGCTACGATCCGCGCCGCGACGATACCGCCAGCAAGATGATCGTGGGCAGCGAGGAAATCCTCAAGTATGGCGACACGAACGTCACCGACGTGCTCAAACGCTTGCCCGGCATTACCGTGTCCGGCGCGGCCGGGCGCTCGGGCGGCGAAATCCGCATGCGCGGGCTGGGCAGCGGCTATACGCAGATATTGCTCAACGGCGAACGGGCGCCGGCCGGTTTTTCACTCGACACCCTGTCGCCCGACGTGATCGAGCGCATCGAGATTTTGCACGCGGCCAGCGCCGAATACAGCACGCAGTCGATCGCCGGCACCATCAATGTGGTGCTCAAGAAAGCCGTGAAGACGGCGCAGCGCGAACTCAAGCTGGGCGTGCAAGGCAGCGACGTGAGCTTTTCGCCCAGCGTGAATCTGCAACTGTCTGACCGCGACGGCAATTTTTCATACTCGCTGGCCGGTTCGCTGTACCGCTACGACTACCATTACGACAATCCCGGCCTGGAACTGGGCTACGCGCCCGACGGCCGGCAAAACCTGCTGCGTCGCACGAACGGCACGGGCGATGGCCGCCCGGAAGGCATCAATCTGTCGCCGCGCCTGAACTGGGTGCTGGCCAACGGCGACAACGTGACGGCGCAATTCTTTTTCAACGGCGGGCGCTCGAATCATCGCAACTTCAGCCGCGCGGAAACGGAGCAGGGCGTGCGCCCCGACTACGATACCAACACGGGCAGCTCAAGCAACCACAATGCCTTTGGCCGCAGCGACTTGACGTGGATGCACAAGCTGGCCGGCGGCGCCAAACTGGAACTGAAAATCGGCGCCTCGGCCGCCCGCAATACGTCTGACAGCCTGCAGCAAGGCTTTATCGACGGCGGGGGCCTGGCGCTCGAGCGCAAGGTGGGCGTGAAGGCGACGGAAAACGGCGTCAGTTCCACCGGCAAGTATTCCTCGCCCCTGCTGCCCGGCCATGCCCTGTCGATGGGCTGGGATGGCGCCTACACGGAGCGCGAGGAAACGCGCCGCCAGCGCGAAGCGGCCCTGGGCGTGCGTCCGCCCGTCAACAGCGACGAGGGTTTCGACGCCACCATCAAGCGCCTGGCCCTGTACGTGCAGGATGAATGGGAAATCACGCCGCGCTGGTCCATGTATGCGGGCGTGCGCTGGGAAGGCATCGATACGCGCAGCGCGGGCGATACCTACGACGAAGTGAACCAGCGCACCAGCGTGTGGAGCCCGCTGCTGCAAACCCTGTGGAAGTTGCCCGATACCAAGGGCGACCAGGTGCGCCTGGCCCTGACGCGCACCTACAAGGCGCAGCCCACGGCGAGCCTGATTCCGCGCCGCAATACCTCGACGAACAACAGCCAGACGGACCCCGACCGCGAAGGCAATCCCTATCTGAAACCGGAGCTGGCGCTGGGCATCGATGCTTCGTACGAGCACTACTGGGCCGAAGGTGCCTTGCTCAGCGCGCGCGCCTCGGCCCGCCGCATCGACGGCTATACGCGCCAGGGTTTGCTGTTTATCAATGACCGCTGGGTATCCACGCCCGTCAACGATGGCCGCGCGAATACGCAGACATTGGAACTGGAAGCGAAGTTCCCGCTGCGCGCCGTGCTGGCCGCGCCCGTGCCGGCCATCGACCTGCGCGCCAGCGTCAGCCGCAACTGGTCGCAAGTGGAGCAGGTGCCGGGGCCAAATAACCGGCTCGACCAGCAAACGCCCGTCAGCGGCAATGTCGGTCTCGACTACAAGACGCCGGACGGCATCTTGACCACGGGCGGCAGCTTCAACTTCCGCAATGGCGGCCCCGTGCGCATCACCGAGCGCCAGAGCGCCTATACGTCGCCGCGGCGCGACCTCGACATTTATGCGTTGTGGAAATTCGATGCGAAGAACCAGCTGCGCCTGGCCGTGTCTAACCTGCTGGCGCAAGACTTCGAAAGCGACACCATCTATACGGATGCCAGCGGCACGATCGTGCGCAACAGCATCTCGCCGAGCTCGCCGCAGGCGCGCGCCACCTTGGAAATGAAGTTCTGATGGCGATGTTCTCGCGCTGAAAACCCCGGCCGGCATCCCCGCTGGCCTATAATCTCGGCAATTGCGCGCGCGGCCAGCCCGTGCGCGCCGCCTTTTCATTTGCCAAGATTGCTTTCCCCATGACGTTTTCCTCCCTCGGCCTGATCGATCCCCTGGCCCGCAAACTCGATGAGCTCGGCTATGCCAAGCCCACGCCCGTGCAGGCACAGGCAATCCCGGCCGTGCTGGCCGGGCGCGACCTGATGGCCGCCGCCCAGACGGGCACGGGCAAGACGGCCGGCTTTGCCGTGCCGCTGCTGCAGCGCCTGACCCTGGAAGGCGTGGTGGCGCCGCAATGCGTGCGCGTGCTGGTGCTGGTGCCCACGCGCGAGCTGGCCGAGCAAGTCTATGCCAGCTTCCGCAGCTATGGCGGCAACTTGCCGCTGCGCAGCTTTGTCGCCTATGGCGGCGTGCCCATCGAGCCGCAGATCAGCAAGCTGCGCAAGGGCCTCGACGTGCTGGTGGCCACGCCGGGCCGTTTGCTGGACTTGCAGACGCAGGGCGCCGTCAAGTTCGAGCAAGTGCAGACGCTGGTGCTGGACGAGGCGGACCGCATGCTGGACCTCGGCTTCGAGCGCGAACTCGATATATTGCTGATGACCATGCCCAAGCAGCGCCAGACCCTGCTGTTCTCGGCCACCTTCTCGGACGCGATTCGCGTCATGGCGAAAACCATGCTGAAAGATCCCGTCTCGGTGGAAGTGAACGCGCGCAACAGCACGGTCAAGGCCGTCAAGCAGTCGGTCATCGTGTGCGACAAGAAACGCAAGCCGGAGCTGTTTTTGCACCTGCTGAAGAAAAAGCGCTGGGGCCAGGTATTAGTTTTCGTCAAGACGCGCAAGGGTGTCGAGCTGCTGGTGAACACCTTGCTGGAGCAGGGCGTGCGCGCCGATTCGATTCACGGCGACAAGACGCAGCCGAACCGCCTGCGCGCGCTGGCCCGATTCAAATCCGCCGAAGTGCAGGTGCTGGTGGCTACCGACGTGGCCGCTCGCGGCCTCGACATCGACCAATTGCCCGTCGTCGTCAATTTCGACTTGCCGACCGTGGCGGAAGACTATATCCACCGCATCGGCCGCACGGGCCGCGCGGGCGCTTCGGGCGAAGCCATTTCCCTCGTCTGCGCCGACGAGGTGGAGTTGCTGTCGGCCGTGGAAGCGCTGACGCGGCAAACCCTCAAACGCAACGAGGAGCCTGGTTTTGAGGCGGAACACCGCGTGCCGGGCACGTCCGCCGGAGGCACGATTCAGAAAAAGATCGTGAAAGTGCTGGCGCCGAAGGCGGCGGAGCGGGCGAAAAAGCGCCGTTTTTATAAGTAAGGGATGCACAAGGCGCGCAGCACGGATATCGCATTCGTGCCATCATGCGCCATGACCTCGATACCTTTGTTCCCGCTCAATACGGTGCTGTATCCCGATGGCTATCTGCCCCTGCAGATCTTCGAGGTACGCTACCTGGACATGATACGTCAGTGCATCATGGGCGAGCAGCCGTTCGGCGTGGTGCAGCTGCTGGACGGCGCGGAAGTGCGCAAGCCGGGCCAGCTGGAAACCCTGGCGCCCGTGGGCACCCTGGCGCGCGTCATCGACTGGGCCGCGCCCTTGTCGGGCTTGCTGCAAATCAAATGCATGGGCATGCAGCGCTTTCATATCGTCTCCAGCGAACAGCTGAAAAACGGCTTGTGGATGGCGCAGGTCGAAACTTTGCCGCCCGATAAAACCATTCCCATCCCCCAGGAGCAGCAGAACGTGGCCGACGCACTCGGTGCCCTGATCCGCACCTTGCAGGAGCAAAAGATTCCGCCCGATCAAATGCCCCTGCAGCCGCCGTACCGCCTCGACGAGTGCGGCTGGGTGGCGAACCGGTGGTGCGAGCTGCTGTCGCTGAGCGCCATGCAAAAGCAATTGCTGCTGAGCCAGGACAATCCCGTGCTGCGCCTGGAACTGGTTCAGGATATGCTCACGGAAAACGGCTTGCTGGAAGAGTAGACACGCCAGGCCGCATGTTTTCTCGCGCTTCCGTTGTGCAATTGCAATTTCTATTGAGAAATACTTTACGCTTTGCCACCGCTGGCATAAGATAATGCCCCTGGGCAAGATTGCCCTGGGCAACATTCAAGAGCAGACGACATGGCAAAAGTAAGCGCGGAACAGATCAATGCGGCAATGGAAGCGATGGCCGGCGAAGGCCAGGCCATCACGGTGCGCGCCTTGCGCGAACGGCTGGGCAACGCTGCCTGCCTGGGCACCATCAGCAAGCTCTTGCAGCGCCGCAAGGCGGGCGCGCAGCGCCAGATCGCCGCCGCCGCCGAACTGTCGCCCGTGCTGCAGCAAGCCATCCTCGATTATGTAGGACAGGAATTAAGCGCCAGCCACAGCGCGCATGAAGCCGAGATGAACGACAATCAACAGGAATTGATGGACCTGGCCAGCGAGAACGAGCGCCAGCAAGAGTTGCTCGACCTGCAGGCGGGCGAGCTGGAAACCTTGCGCGAGGAACTCGAGCGCGAGCGGCAGGTGGCGAATCAGGCTAGAACGGACCTGGCCAAGGCGCAGCTGCGCCTGGAAGGCTTGCCGCGCCTGGAAGAGGCGGCCGAGCAGGCGCGCATGGACCTGGCCAAGGCGCAGTTCAAGCTCGAAGGCATCCCGCGCCTGGAAGAGGCTGCCGAAGCGGCGCGCGCGGAACTGATCCAGGCCCAGCTGAAGCTGGAAAGCCTGACGCGCGTGGAAACGGAACTGGCGGCCGCCCGCCTCGAACTGGAAGCGGAACGCGAAGAGCTGGGCGAAACGCGCGCCGAGCTGGACGAAGAACGTACCTTGCGCATCAAGGCGCAGCAGTTTATCGTCGATCCGATCTTCAAAACACCTGTCTGAGGACACCTGACCAAACCTGCTGCGCGTCGGTATAGGTAGCCTGCGATGCTCACCGTGCTACAGCACGGTTGCGCTTTTTAGCCACCTCTACCTTCCGCTCGCGCCGGTTTTGTCAGGTGTCGATACGTCGGGGGAATATGTCATGCGGGCCTTGCTGGCTTAAAATGGCGCACTGTCTCGCCATGCCATGCCATGTGACGCCTTGATCGCAAAGAAGGTTTATGTCTGTAGAAAAAGAAGTGCCGCTCCCGCTTGCGGCCGCCCCCATCGCGCCGCGCGCGCTGCCGCCCCGGCCGCCAGCCGAATTCAGCTCGCCCGAAGCGGCCCTGGCACGCAAGCTGGCGCGCGAAGACAAGGATGCGCAGGTGCGCGGCGTCACGTCCATCGACGCCATGCGCGAGGCCATCAAGCGGGCGGCGCGTGACTTGCCCGCCATTACCGAAGTGCCGCGCCTGGCCATGCTGGACGCCGCCGCCTTCCGCGCGCGCGCCGCGCTGGGCTTGCCCTTCCTGATGCGCGGGCTGGTGCGGCGCTGGCCTTTGTCGGCATTGGGGCCAGAGGTCTTGCGCGAACGGTTCAGCCACGTGCCCGTGCGCGCGCGGGTGGGCGACTATATCAATACGGCGTTCGCGGCCGACCGTGCCATGCAGGACATGTCGATGGGGCAATACCTGGACCTGGTGGCAGAGGGCGAGTACGCGTTGCCGCCATACCTGGGCAACCTGGAATTGCGCGAGCTGAACCGCCTGTGCCACTGGCCCACGTATTTCGACAAGATGGGCCCGCCCCGTTTCTGGGTGGGGCCGGCCGGTACGGTGACGCCATTGCATTGCGATTACGACGATAATATTTTCGCGCAAGTGTGGGGCCGCAAGCGCATTTTCCTGTCGCCGCCGCACCACGACGCCTTCCTGTATCCCAGCGAAGCGAACGCCATCCTGTTCGGTTCGCCCTTCGACCCGGAAGCGCCCGATTTCCAGCGCTTCCCCCTGGCGCGCCAGGCGACCATGATCGAATGCCTCGTCGAGCCGGGCGACATGCTGTACGTGCCCGCCGGCTGGTACCATCAGGTGCGCGCGCTGACGTTTTCGCTGTCGTCTAACCGCTGGGCCAGGGCCATGCCGCTGGCCCTGCATGGAGATACGGCGCTGCGGCGTAAGGAGGCCTGACCTTATGGCGCGATGGCCAGTGCCTGCAGGCGCCTAATTGTGCTGGCAGCGGAAACCGGATGAGTGTGGCCCGCCAGGAATCCACGGAGAATCATCATGACGGCAACTTTGCACAAACCAACCTTGCACAAGCGCTATCTGGGCGCCTTGCTGGGGCTTGCCTGCGGCGATGCCGTCGGTACCACAGTGGAATTTTCTCCGCGCGGCAGCTTTGCGCCGGTGACGGGCATGACTGGTGGCGGTCCGTTCGGCTTGCGGCCGGGACAATGGACGGACGATACGTCGATGGCGCTGTGCCTGGCCGAAAGCCTGGTCCAGAAAGGGGCGTTCGATGCGGCGGACCAGATGGTGCGGTACTTGAACTGGTGGCAATGGGGCTACCTGAGTTCCACCGGCACCTGCTTCGATATCGGCGGCACGGTAAGGAGCGCGCTGGCCAGTTTCCAGGAGACGGGCAATCCCTGGAGCGGCTCCGCCGCGCCTGACACGGCGGGCAATGGGTCGCTCATGCGCCTGGTCCCCGTCGTGCTGTTTGCCTATCCCGATGCCGAAGCGGCCATGGCCTGCGCTGCCGACAGTTCCCGCACCACCCACGCGGCGCCGGAAGCCGTCGAAAGCTGCCAGCTGCTCGCCGCCTTGCTGTGCAGCGCGCTGGCGGGCACGGCGAAAGACGCGCTGCTGGACAGCATTGCGTTCCGGCCTGCGGAACCGAAGCTGGTGGAGCTGGCCAGCGGCAGTTTCCTCGCCAAAACGGAGCAGCAGATACGCGGCACCGGTTATTGCGTGGAATCGCTGGAAGCGGCGCTCTGGTGCTTCTTCCATACCGACTCACTGGAAGCGGCGGTATTGCGCGCTGTCAATCTGGGCGAAGATGCCGATACGACCGGCGCCATCGTCGGCCAGCTTGCCGGCGCGTATTATGGCGCCCAGGCGATTCCCCCGCTATGGCTGGATGCGCTGGCCATGCGCGACGATATCGAGGAACTGGCGGGCAAATTGTTCGAGCGGGCCAGGGACTAGCGCAGGCTACAGCCCACCAGCAGCAGCATCGGCCGCTCGCGCTCTTCCGCCAGGGCCGGCTGCTGCGCCACCTGTTCGTCGCTCGGCCCCCATTCTTCCACATGCTCCAGCTGGAAACCCGCTTGCAGCAGTGCATTGATGGTCGTGCCCAGGGTGCGGTGCTGCTTGATCACGCCAGGCGCCAGCCAGTCCGACACGCGCGGACCTTGCTGCTGGTAGCTGTCGACGGGCCAGCGCTTGCGGCCCTGTCCATCCGTCAGCCAGCCCTGCTGGCGCGGCGCCATGAAGATCGGGTGCTCGATGGAAAACACCAGCTTGCCGCCCGGCTTCAAGCCGTGGCGGATGGCGGCCAGCAAGGTGGCGAAATCCGCGATATAGTGGAAGGCCAGCGAGCTGTAGACGAGGTCGTAGCCGGCTGGCGGCAAGACCAGTTGTTCCAGATCAAGCCGCGCATAGCTGACAGCCGCATATTCTCCCATGCCGCCTGCCTGCGCCAGCATCTTTTCCGACACGTCCACGCCCAATACCCGCGCCGCACCCTGTTCTGCCGCCCAGCGGCAGAACCAGCCATAGCCGCAACCCAGGTCAAGTACTTGCTTGCCTTGCACGTCTGGCAGCATGGCGCGCAGGGCCGGCCATTCGGGCGCGCTGTCGAGGCCGCCGATGGAGCGGGGCAGCTGGCTGTAGGCCGTGAAAAAGGCGTCGTTGTCGTAGATATTTTGTGTCATGGTTCAAGATCCTGGTGGGCGCTGCGCTTGGCATGTCCGCCCCGCTGCGCCCTGTAAATGCCAGCGTGGCCGGAAAACAGGTAGGCCACGACGCAGGCGATGGCTGCGTACACGCCGATCTCGGCGCCGAACAGTTCCATCGCCATCAGGGTCGAGGCGATCGGCGTGTTGGCGGCGCCGGCGAACACGGCGACGAAGCCGATGGCGGCCAGCAAGGCGACGGGCTGGTGCAGCAGCGGCCCCAGCGCATTGCCCAGGGTCGCGCCGATGAAGAACAATGGCGTCACTTCACCGCCCTTGAAACCGGTGCCCAGCGAGACGATGGTAAACGCCATCTTGCCGAGGAAATCCCAGGCGGGCAGCGGTTCCTTCAGGGCGTCGACGATGGTGGGGATGCCCAGGCCGATATATTTGTCGGTGCCCAGCAGCCACACGGCGACGGCGACGGCGAGGCCGCCTATCAGCGGGCGCAGCGGGGCGTAGGCAATTTTGCGCTTCATCCAGCCGCTCAAGCCGTGCGTGGCTTGCGCAAACAGTTTACCGGTCACGCCGAACAGCACGCCCGCGATCACCATGGCGGATAAAGTCCAGGCGGAGAGGGCGGGGATCAAGGGCACGGCGTAATGTGTATGCTGGACGCCCCACAGCAAGCCTACCTGGTCGGCGATGACGGCGGCGGCCAGGCAGGGCAGCATGGCTTCGTAGCGCAAGCGGCCGATGGCCAGCACTTCCAGGCCGAAGATGGCGCCCGCCAGCGGCGTGCCGAAGACGGAGGCAAAGCCGGCGCTGATGCCGGCCATCAGGATGATGCGGCGGTCTTCATTGTTCAGGCTAAACATGCGCGTGAGCTGGTCGGCCAGCGCGCCGCCCATCTGCACGGCCGTGCCTTCGCGCCCGACGGAGGCGCCGAACAGATGCGAGATGACGGTGCCGCCCAGCACCAGCGGCGCCATGCGCAGCGGGATGATTTTTTTCGGGTCGTGGATTTCATCGATGAGCAGATTCGCGCCGCCCTCGACACTGCTGCCGTAGCGCAGATACAGCCAGCCGACGGCAAAGCCCGCCACGGGCAGCAGCCAGATCAGCCAGGCGTGCGCCAGGCGCGTCGCGGTTGCCCAGTCGAGGGCGAACAGGAAACCGGCCGAGGCGGTGCCAGCCAGCACGGCCACGACAAAGGCCAGCAGCAGCCATTTCAACAGATGCTGCAGCAGATCGGTGAGGGCGCTCAGGCGGTGCATCAGTCATCCAGTCATGGGCGATGGGTGGGTGTTTCTTACAGGCCCAGTTCCGCCACCAGCGCCTGGCCGATGGCCCGCTGTTCGGCCAAAATGGCGCGCAGGTGGTGGGGTCGCGTCTTGACATTCGTCATGACCACGCGCAATACATTCGTCGGGCCAGGGTAGCGCGTCGATTCCAGGACCGTGCGCGACACAAAACTGTGGCCTTGCGCCTTTTGGCGGTTTTGCAGCTTGGCGTTCAAGGTGTTCAGTTGCTTGTTCAGCTCGGTCGCCGCCTCGACCTGTCCGCCGGCCAGCAGGCTGTCCATGCGCTGGCGCAAGGGCGCGGGCACGTAGCGGTAGGTCAGAATGAAGGTGTCGGAGCGCGTGACGAGTTCGAAATCCTGCTGGTCGGCCAACAAGTCCTGCAACTGGCCGGACAGGGTGGCCGCCTGCTGCAGCAAGGTCGTGTAGCCGGACACGCCCAGCACCTTGAACGAGGTCCACAGTTTCAAGGCGTCGAAGCGGCGCGAGCCTTCCAGCGAGGTCTGGCCCAGGTCGCCCGAATTGTCGCGCAAGATGTAGTTGGCGTTGTGCTTCAGCAGGTTCAGGCTGGCGCCATCCTTGAACAGCACCATGCTTTGCGCCATCGGCACCCACAGCAATTTATGCCCGTCGATGACGACGGAGTCGGCCAGGGCGATGCCGTCGTACAGCGGGCGGTACTGTTCCGCGATCAAGAGCGCGCCGCCCCAGGCCGCATCCACGTGGAACCAGATGCCTTCCCGCGCGGCAATCGCCGCCATGGCGGCCAGCGGGTCGATGGCGCCTGTTTCCGTCGTGCCGGCGATGCCGATCATGGCGACGACCTTGATATTGCGCAATTTCAAGTCGGCAATCGTCGCTTCCAGCGCCTGGATGTCGATGCGGTTGTCGCGGTCGACGGCCACCAGGTGCAGGGCGTTTTCGCCGAGGCCCAAGGTCGCCAGCGCCTTTTTCACGGAATAATGGCTGCGGGCCGAACCGATCACAGCCAGTCCCGCGTAGCCGGATTCTTGCATGGCGGCAAACAAACCGCGCTTGCGCGTGCCGGGCAATTGTTTTTCCAGCGCCACGGCCAGCGCCGTCAGGTTGCCCATGGTGCCGCCATTGACGACATTGCCCAGCGCGCCGCTGGTGGCGGCCATGGCCTGCGCATAGACGGCGTCCGGCTGCTGGTAGACTTGGCGGTGCAGCCAGCCCAGGATCTGCTTTTCGATCAGGGTCGATACGTACGCCGTCTCGATCTTGACCTGGTTCTGGTTAAGGGTGGCCGTAAACGCTTCGGCCAGCACGCTGATCCAGGGCAAGGCCTGCGTCATGTGGCCGATGTATTGCGGATGGTTCAGCTGGGCCGTATTGGCCAGCACGGTGGTGTCGAGCTCCTGCAGGAATTGCGCCACGGGCATGCCATGCGCGGGCAGGCAGGTATCGGACAGCTGCGTCAGCAGTTCCGCATACGGCGTGTGCGGATACGGTTCGGCGCGTTCGGCGGCCAGCCAGCCGCCCAGCATGCGCAAGGCCTGCTGCAAGGGCGCGGGTGCCTGCTGTAGCGCATCGATGGAAAAATGCTGCTGCAGCAGCTGTTCGATAGGGGTCTCGGTCATGGCGCGTTGTCTTCTCTACGGATTGCTGGTGCCACGGTGACAAACGAATTGCGCCCAGGCGGAAGCGGGATTTTACCCGACTCCGCCTGAGCGCATCAGTTTGCTATATCAGTTTGCTATTGCTGCGGGCGATCAGAAGTAGTTGAGGCCCAGCGCCGACTTGACTTCGTCGGCCGTGCGGGCCGCCACTTCGCGCGCCTTGAAGGTGCCTTCCTTGAGCATCTGGATGACTTGTCCCTTGTCCTTGGCGAACTCTTCGCGGCGGGCGCGGATCGGCGCCAGCATTTCCTGCAAGACCACGTCCAGGCGCTTCTTGACGATGCTGTCGCCCAGGCCGCCGCGCACGTAATGGGCTTTCATTTCGGCCAGTGCCGCTTTTTCCGGATCGAACGCGTCCAGATAGGTAAACGCGATGTTGCCTTCCAGGTGGCCCGGGTCTTCCACGCGCAGGTGCAGCGGGTCCGTATAGACTTTTTTCACGGCAGCCGTGATTTCGGCCGGGGTCGCGCCCAGGTTGATGGTGTTGCCCAGCGACTTGCTCATCTTCGCCTTGCCGTCGATGCCGGGCAGGCGGCCGATGTCCGGCACCAGCGCCTTGCATTCCATCAGCACTTCGCGGTTGTACATGCGGTTGAAGCGGCGCACGATTTCATTCGTTTGCTCGATCATCGGGATCTGGTCTTCGCCCACGGGCACCACGCCCGCCTTGAATGCCGTGATGTCGGCCGCCTGGCTGGCCGGGTAGGTCAAGAAACCGGCTGGAATGTCGCGCTCGAAGCCGCGCAGGCGGATTTCTTCCTTGACGGTGGGATTGCGCTCGAGGCGCGCCACGGTGACGATGTTCAGGTAGTAAAAGGTCAGCTCGGCCAGTTCCGGGATCTGCGACTGGATGAAGACCGTGGTCTTGCTCGGGTCGATGCCGACGGCCAGGTAGTCGAGCGCCACTTCGACGACGTTGCGGTGCACCTTGTCGATGTCTTCCATATTGTCCGTCAGCGCTTGCGCGTCGGCCAGCATGATGAATTGCTTGTAGCTGTTCTGGTAGCGGACGCGGTCGCGCAGGCTGCCCACGTAGTGACCCAGGTGCAAGGGGCCGGTCGGGCGGTCGCCCGTCAGGATCACGGATTGCGACGCGATGGCGGCGGGCGACAGCGGTGCTGCCGGTGCGTCGTTCTGGTCTTGGGTATCTGGGGTGTTAGGCAAGCTCATCAAGTTTCCTTTTGAGCCGCCTGCATCGGGGATGATCCAGGCTGAGCCTGTTACGCCACCGATCGAGGCGGCGTGGATCAAATTCACATCACTATAGAGTGGCCGCGCGAAAGTGAGCGGGACCACCAATTCAAGCAGGCGTGTTGTGACGGGATAAATTTCATGGCGTTATGGTTGCAGTTCGGGCGCGTTCTGTCAAGTTGCGTGCCCATATATCTGCTGCGCTGCGTCAGAGGCTAGCCTATTGTGGAACTTGCTTTCCGGGTACTATTGCCATTCGGCCACTTTTGCGTGGCATGAATCATTGGAGAACAGTATGCGCGTGTCGTCCCCCGTCCGGCTCACCGGCCTGGCTTTTGTTATCAGTTCCTTGTTTGCAGTACCGGCGATGGCGCAAACGCCGCCGATGACGCCCGATATCGGCGCCAAGCTGGTGCTGCCCGATATGAATGATTACGTCAAGCGCGTGGTGATGATCCCCATGCGCGACGGCGTCAAGCTGTACACGGTGATCGTCGTGCCGAAAGACGCCAAGCGGGCGCCCATCATGCTCACGCGCACGCCGTACAACGCGGCGCGCCGCGCCCAGCGCGCCACCAGCGCCAGCATGCTGGCCACCTTGCCGCAGGGCGACGACACCCTGGTGGAGAACGGCTACATCCGTGTCTTCCAGGACGTGCGTGGCAAGCATGGCTCGGAAGGCGATTACGTGATGACGCGCCCCGTGCGCGGCCCGCTGAACAATACCAAGGTCGATAACGTGACCGATGCGTGGGACACCATCGAGTGGCTGTCGAAAAATATTCCGGAAAGCAATGGCAAAGTGGGCATGCTCGGTTCCTCATATGAGGGACATACGGTGCTGATGGCCCTGGTCGATCCGCATCCGGCGCTGAAGGTGGCCATTCCCATGAGCGCCATGGTCGACGGCTGGCGCGGCGACGACTGGTTCCATAACGGCGCCTTCCGCATGCCGAGCTTGTCTTACCTGGCGTGGCAAACGAGCGTGCGCGGCAGCGGTGAGGCGCCCGTGCTGGGCGTCTACGACGACTACGACGCGTATCTGCGCATCGGCTCGGCCGGTGATTTCGCGAAGAAATTTGGCATCGACAAGCTGACCTACACGAAAAAGCTGTTCGAGCATCCGGCCTACGACAGTTACTGGCAGGAACAGGCGCTCGATAAAATCCTCGCCAAGCGTCCGTTGATCGTGCCCACCATGCACGTGGTGGGGCAGTGGGACCAGGAAGACATCTATGGCCCCTATGCCACCTATACGGCGATGGAAGGGCGCGACAAGCACAACAACCTCAATTACCTGGCCATCGGCCCGTGGCGTCACAGCGGCGTCAACTATGACGGTTCCAGCCTGGGCGCCCTGAAGTTTGACGGCGATACGGCGCGCCAGTTCCGCGAAAAAGTCATGCAGCCATTCCTCAATCAATACCTGAAGGATGGCGCGCCGGAAGCGAACACGGCGCCCGTCGTGTCCTATCAGAGCGGCACCAACCAATGGCAGCGCCTGCAGCAGTGGCCGCTGGCTTGCGAGACCTGCGACACCAAGCTGACGCCGATCTACCTGCAGGACGGTTCCAGGCTGGGCTTTGCGGCGCCATCGGGCGCTGCGGATGCGGCGCAAGGCGCCTTCGACGAATACGTGGCCGATCCCGCCAAACCCGTGCCTTTCGTGCCCCGTCCCGTGCGCCTCGCCGATGGCGACGTGTGGAAGCCATGGCTGGTCAGCGACCAGCGCGGCTATGCGGACCGCACGGACGTGCTCAGCTATGTTTCGGAACCGTTGAAAACGGCCGTGCGCATCGCCGGCGCACCGATGGTCAACCTGTTCGCGGCCACCAGCGGCACGGATGCCGACTGGGTGGTGAAACTGATCGACGTGTATCCGGACGAAGTACCGTCGCAGCCGGCCATGGGCGGCTACCAGCTGGGCGTGGCCATGGATATCTTCCGCGGCCGTTACCGCGACAGCTTCGAGCACCCGACACCGATACCGGCGGGCAAAGTGGAGCGCTACCGCTTCGCCTTGCCGAACGCGAATCATGTCTTCCTGCCCGGTCACCGCATTGCCGTGCAAGTACAGTCGAGCTGGTTCCCGCTGTACGACCGCAACCCGCAAAACTACGTGCCGAACATCTTCCTGGCCGACCCGGGCCATTATAGAAAGGCGACGCAGCGCGTGTACCACGCGGCAGGGGCGGCCAGCGCCATCGAGTTGCCTATCGCGCCGCTCGACGCCCGCTAGGCGATGCGCATCAAGACTGCTCCCGCCGCGATCAGGCCGATGGCCACATAGCGGCGGGGGCTGATTTTTTCGCGCAGGAACAGGGCCGCAATGGCGATGGCGAACAGGATCGACGTTTCGCGCAGGGCCGCGATGGCGGCTACGGGCGCCTGCGTCATGGCCCACAGGGCCAGTCCATACGAGGCCAGGGTGCCGAAACCGCCGAGCGCGGCCAAACGCCATTGCGTTTGCGCATAGGCAAGCAGGCCGGCGCGGCGACGCAGCACCGTCCACAGCAGCAGCCCGGTTCCGTTCAAGACGAAAATCCACATCGTGTAGGCGGCCGGCGCGCCGGACAGGCGCACGCCGATGCCGTCGATCAGGGTATAGCTGGCGATGACGCAGGCGTTGCCCAGTGCAAAGGCGGTGGCGCGTCCCGTGTTTTTCGCGGCGATGGCCGTGGCGGGCCCGCGCGCGGCAATATACAGGCCGAGGATGCCCGCGCAGATGCAGGCGATGGCGCCCATTTGCATGGAAGACAGGCGTTCGCCGATCAGCGGCCAGCTGGCCAGCGCCACGATCAGCGGGGCGCTGCCGCGCATCAGCGGGTAGGCGTGGCTCATGTCGCCCGCCTTGTAGGCGGCCGCCAGCAGAGAATAATAGGCAAGCTGCGCCACGGCCGAGGCGGCCACGTAGGGCCAGCTGGCGGGCGCGGGAGCATCGACGAAGGGCAGGATTGCCAGCGAGATCAGGGCCGCGCCAGCGGAGACGAGCACGGTCGTGAGGAAGGTATCCTTGCCCGACTTGACGATGGCATTCCAGCTGGCATGCAGCAGGGCGGCAAACAGGACGACGGCGACGACGAAACCGGACATGCAGGCCTTAGCGCGGGCGTATGCTCTGCGACAACAGTTCCTGGCGGTGATGGCGCTGGAAGCCTTCCATCAGGGTGCCCGAGCGGCTGGCTTTTTCCAGCAGTTCGCGCAGGGCCGCCTGGTCATCCGCCGTCAGCGACTTGCGCGACAGGTAGACGCCGCTCATGCCCCACGGCAATTCCGGCAAGGCTTCCAGACGCAGGCGGTCGGCCAGGCCATACACGCGCGCATCGTTTTGCGCCACGCCGGCCAGGATGGTGGGGCTCATGATCGTGGCGTCGATGAAGCCGCTTTGCATCAGGCGCGCCACGGACAGCGCATCGACCTCGTAGAACAGGCGGCCCTGGCTGCTCAGTTCCTTGGCCAGCGCCTGGTAAGAGGCGCCATAGTCGTAGCCGCGCACGAGCGCCACGCGCAAGTCGCGCCGCTCAAGCAATTCCTGCATGGTGTTGATGGGCGCGCGCGCGCCTTGCAGCGAGATCAGCAGGGGCCGGTTGCCCATCAAGGGGATGAACAGGCCGTGCTGGTCGCGCCGCGGCGTGCTGCTGGCGGGAATCAGCATATCGGCCTTGCCCGCCTCGAACATCGCCTCCAGGCGCGCACGGGGCACGGCCGTGAAGATGAAATTGCAGCCGAGCTTGGCGCCCATGCTACGCAGCAAGTCGGGGTAGATGCCGCCGATGGCGGCGCCATTGACCACCACGCTGGCGCCGATGGCCGAGACGGGCACCTGAATGTCGCGCGAGCATTGCGCGCCCGCCAGGGTCGGCAGCGCCAGCGCCAGCATGGCCATGGTCCGGCGCCAGGCGCTGGAATAAAAGTCAGTCATACCCATCCTTGCTCACCATCGAATCGCGGGCGTCGGCAACGTCCGCTTGATTATCCCATTCTCGCCTATCTATTTCTCAAATGCAATATTATCCTGCCGACTACTTTGTGGTGGAAACCGCAAGTCTGGCCAGGCGCTGCGCCTGGAAGTAGCGCCAGGCCACCACGATGCCCAGGGTTTGCATGATGGCGCACAGATAGAAGGTGCTGCCGATGCGCCAGTCCTGTGCTGGCAAGTGGCTCACCTCGCCGAGGATCATGCTGCCGAGCAAAGGCATGATGATGATGCCCAGGCTGCTGATCGATTGCAGGGAGCCCATCAGTTCACCCTGTTCGCCGGCGTTCGATGATTTCGAGATGATGCCCTGCAGGGCCGGACCGGCGGCAAAGGCCAGCAGGTTGCACAGGATCAGCGCATACATCATCCAGCCCTGCGTCGCCAGCCCGTACAGCAGGTAGGTGAGGGCGCCGGAGGCCATGCCCAGCAGGGACAAACGCACTTCGCCGAAGCGCTTGATGAGGATGCCCAGCAAGCCCGCCTGCACGACGGCCGCGCACAGGCCCACGCAGAACATGGCGATGCCGTTCTGGCGCGGCGTCCAGTCGAAGCGGAAATGCGTGTACAGCACCCAGGTGGTGTTGAGCATCATTTGCGCAAACGTCATCAGACCGAAGGCCAGCACCAGACCGCGGATCTCCACGCGGCGCACCAGTTTCAGCAGGGTGGCAAACGGATTGATGCGCGCCCAGGTAAAGGGCGCGCGGGGACCGGGCTGCAGCGATTCGGGCACGCAGAAATAGCCGTAGAGGAAATTGGCCGCCGACAGGCCTGCCGCCACGTAAAACGGCAGGCGCAGATTGACCTCACCCAGCAGGCCGCCCAGCATGGGCCCGCAGATGAAGCCCAGGCCGAAGGCGGCGCCGATCTTGCCGAAACTCTTGGCACGGTTGTCATGCGTGGAAATATCGGAGGCATAGGCGGACGCGACCGACATGCTGGCCGACGAGACACCGCCGATGATGCGGCCGATGAAAAGGCAGGCCAGGTTCGGCGCCCAGCCCGTGGCGAGAAAGTTGATGCCCATGCCGGCCATCGAGTACAGCAGCACGGGACGGCGTCCCACGCGGTCGCTGATGGCGCCCAGCATGGGCATGAAGATGAACTGCAGCAAGCCGAAGACGGCCGCCATGATGCCGTACCAGAATGCCTGCGCATCCTTGCCGTCGACAAAGTCGCCGATCAGGATGGGCAGCACGGGCACCACCAGGCCGATGCCCAGCATGTCGATGAAGACGCAGACGAGGATGAAATTGAGATTGCCGGCGCGCGCGGGCGCGGCGGGCGAGGACGGGGAATGGCTGTCGGGGCTGGTTTTATCGGACATGCATGCTTTCGGCGCGTTGGCATCGCGCCGGCGCGTTACAGGATGCTGCTGACGCGCGGCGCGATAGCTGAGGCTTGCATTATAGACAGCATGCGCGTTGCTGGCTATCGCCGCCAAGCTTATGCGCCCATTCCCCATTCGTCGGCAAAGGCGGCGCGGAAATCCGTCAGCACGGCCAGGCGCCGTTCAGCCAGCGCGCGGCCCGCCGCCGTCTGCATCTTGCCGGGCAGCTTGTCGAGCTTGGTGACGATATGGTCGAGTGCGTAGGCCTTGTCGTCGAGCGGGCGATGCGCTGCCAGCGGATCCGTGCCATGCGCCAGCGCGCTATCCATGCGCGCAGCCGTGTAGAACAGGCGCGCCAGTCCGACGGCGCCCAGCGCGTCGATACGGTCGGCATCCTGCACGATCTGCGCTTCGATCGTGTGCGGCGTCAAGTTGGCGGAAAAACTGTGCGTCTCGATGGCGTGGGCCACACCGGCCAGTTTTTCTGCCGGGAAATCCAGTTCCGCCAGCTGGCGGCAAGCCAGCGCGGCCGCCTGGCGCGAGGCCAGATGGCGTTCCGGGTGGTTTTTCGGCAGATTGATCAGGTCGTGCAGATAGCAGGCAGCCATCACGGTGAGGGCGTCGGCCTGCGCATATTCCTGCAGCAGAACGCTGGCATTGCGCCAGACGCGGTGCAGGTGGTTGATGTCGTGGGCGCTGTCATCGCCCAGGCCGGCCGTGGCCAGCGCCAGCAGGCGTGGCTGCCATTGGGAAAGCAAAGAATGCATGGTTCACTATCATAAAAAGCGGGGGCCGCCAGTGTGGCATAAAACGCCGCCCCGTGCGGCGGGGAGCGTGACGCCGCGGCGTGCCGTATTCGCCACATAAATTGTATTTTTGAAAAGCCAAAATCAGACGACCGCTCTTTTTTAGTGCATGTAAAATTTACATGGGGTAACATTGCCGCACGGAAATTAGAAGCATAAGCTAATTGCGAGAAAGTATTTGCAAAAACATAGCAGTGGCGGCCATTCCATCGTGCATGGCGCGTCACATCCAAGGTTGCGCGCAGCGTGCCTTGACTGCGCCCCAGGCGAGTTAACGAAAGGATCATCATGAACACCAATTCCAGCGACACTGGCGCCACCGTTGCCAAGGCTGCCGAGTACCTAGCCTTTACCCTGGGCCAGGAAGAGTATGGCATCGACATCCAGAAAGTCAGCGAAATCCGCAGCTATGAAACGCCGACCCGCATCGCCAACGCCCCCGAGTTCGTCAAGGGCGTGGTCAACCTGCGCGGCATCATCGTGCCGATCGTCGACATGCGCATCAAGTTCAACCTGGGCACGCCCAGCTATGACCAGTTTACCGTCGTCATCATCCTCAATATCGGCAACCGCGTCGTCGGCATGGTCGTCGACCGCGTTTCCGACGTCACCACCCTGATGCCGGAACAGATCAAGCCGGCGCCGGACATGGGCCGTTCGATCAACACGGAATACGTGATCGGCCTGGGTACCATCGACGAGCGCATGCTGATCCTGGTCGATATCGACCAGCTGATGTCCAGCGCCGACATGGGCCTGATCGAAAAACTCGCAGCCTAGGCCGCCAGGAAAAGTCCGGGACGGCGTTGCATTGCCCCTGAACATTTCCCGACATCCTAATCCGAGAGGGTTTCTTAAAAACAATTGACTCTCGACATTGCTTGGTTTTTCTGCAAGGCGCACGCTAGCGCATTTCCTGGCGCACGGTTCCGCCGAACCGTGCGCCAGTTTCACTTCAGTTTCACTTTTACACCCGCCTTGACACCGCCGCCAGCCAGCGCGCCAAAGGGAAGCCATCAGCCGTGCGGCATGCTGGCATCAGGGCTTTTTAGGATAGTCACATGAATGTATTACGCAACGTCAGCATCGGTGTCCGCCTCGGACTCGGTTTTGCCGTGATTTTGCTGTTTTCCATGCTCATTACGGGCATCAGCGTCTGGCGCCTGCACGACGTGGCCAGCGCCACGCGCGTCATGATGGAGCAGCCGCTGGCGAAGGAACGCTATATTTCCGACTGGTATGGCCGCATCGACAGCGCCGTGCGCCGCACCATCGCCATTGCCCGCAGCAGCGATACCTCGCTCAGCGGTTATTTCGCCGAAGAATCGAAGGTCTCGTCGGCCAGCTCGGCCGAGCTGCAAAAGAAAATCGAGGCCTTGATCGACAAGCCCGAGGAAAAAGCCATGTTCGCGGGCTTGCTGGAGCAGCGCAAGGTGTACATCGGTTCGCGCGACCAGGTCTACAAGCTCAAGGGCGAAGCGCAGGTCGATGCCGCCAATGACGTGTTTGAAAAGACCTTCGTGCCGGCCGCCGCCAAGTACCAGAAGATGGTGCAGGACTTGCTGGAACACCAGCGCGCCAGCATCGACACGACGGCGCGCGAGATCGACGCCGTCGCCAATACCAGCCGCAACCTGATGCTGGTGCTGGCCGCGCTGGCGCTGGCTTTTGGCGTTGTCTGTGCCTGGGTCTTGACGACGGGCATCGTGCGCCCCCTGCGCACGGCCGTGGATATCGCCCGCAAGGTGGCCGATGGCGACTTGACGGCGCAGATCGACGCCAGCGCCAAGGATGAAACGGGGCAATTGCTGCAGGCGTTGAAGGACATGAACACGAGCCTGCTCAACATCGTTGGCGAAGTGCGCAGCGGCACGGACAGCATCGCGACCTCCTCGACGCAGATTGCCGCCGGCAACCAGGACCTGTCTTCCCGCACGGAAGAGCAGGCCGGTTCCCTGGAAGAGACGGCGTCGTCGATGGAAGAGCTCACTTCCACCGTGAAACAGAATGCGGACAATGCGCGCCAGGCGAACCAGTTGGCGGCCTCGGCGGCGCAAGTGGCCGTCAAGGGCGGCGAAGTGGTGGCGCAGGTGGTGGGCACGATGGAATCGATCAACGCGTCGTCGAACAAGATCGTCGACATCATTTCCGTCATCGACGGCATCGCCTTCCAGACGAACATTTTGGCCCTGAATGCGGCCGTGGAAGCGGCGCGCGCGGGCGAGCAAGGCCGCGGCTTTGCCGTGGTGGCGTCCGAAGTGCGCAACCTGGCCCAGCGCTCGGCCAGCGCCGCGAAAGAGATCAAGACCCTGATCGGCGCGTCCGTCGAGCAAGTCAATGCGGGCAGCATGCTGGTGGCGCAAGCCGGTTCGACCATGAACGACATCGTCGACAGCGTGCAGCGCGTGAGCGACATCATCACGGAAATCACGGCGGCGAGCAGCGAGCAAAGCGTGGGCATCGACGAGATCAACCGGGCCATCGGCCAGATGGATGCCGTCACGCAGCAAAATGCGGCGCTGGTGGAAGAATCGGCGGCGGCCGCCGAATCGATGCAGCACCAGGCGCACAACCTGGCGCAGGTGGTCAGCGTGTTCAAGCTCAACGGCGAGCAGGCCAGCGGTGCGAACGGTGTCACACATGCGCTGAAACGCCCGGCAGCGCCGCAAACCGCCTTGCGCATCGGCACACGCTGATGCCGCCGCGGCCGCCCCGTGCGGCCGCTTTCTGCTGTCCCCCTTTTATATAGTCTGGTTCCGCTTTTTTAGGATATTCACATGAATTTGTTAAGAAACGTCAGTATTGGTGTGCGCCTCGGCCTGGGTTTTGCCGTGATTTTGCTGTTTTCCATGCTGATCACGGGCATCAGCGTGTGGCGTTTGCACGACGTGGCCACGGCCACGCGCACCATGATGGAACTGCCGCTGGCGAAGGAACGCTATATTTCCGACTGGTATTCCAAGATCGATAGCGGCGTGCGCCGCACCACGGCCATCGCGCGCAGCAGCGACACGACCTTGGGCGCGTATTTTGCGGAAGAGGCGAAACAGTCGTCCGTCGTCTCGGGCGAACTGCAAAAGAAAATCGAAGCCTTGATTTCCAGCCCGGAAGAAAAGGAACTGTTCCGCCTGGTGAGCGAACAGCGCAAGGTTTACCTCGATTCACGCGCGCAAGTATCGAAGCTGAAGGCGGATGGACAGGAAGCGGAAGCGGAGAAGGCTTTCCAGGGTATCTTCGTGCCCGGTTCGACGAAATACCTGAAAGTGGTCAACGACATGCTGCAGCACCAGCGCGCCAGCATCGACACGACGGCGCGCGAGATCGACGATGTCGCCAAGACGAGCCGCAACTTGCTGCTGACCCTGGCCGTGCTGGCGCTGGGCTTTGGCGTCGTGTGCGCCTGGTTGCTGACGATGGGCATCGTGCGTCCTCTGCGCACGGCCGTGGATATCGCCCGCAAGGTGGCCGATGGCGACTTGACGGCGCAGATCGATGCCAGCGCCAAGGATGAAACGGGGCAATTGCTGCAAGCGTTGAAGGACATGAACACGAGCCTGCTCAACATCGTCAGCGAAGTGCGTACGGGCACGGACAGCATTGCGACCTCGTCGACGGAAATTGCTGCAGGCAACCAGGACTTGTCTTCCCGCACGGAAGAGCAAGCCGGTTCCCTGGAAGAGACGGCGTCCTCGATGGAAGAATTGACCAGCACCGTGAAGCAGAATGCGGACAATGCGCGCCAGGCGAACCAGTTGGCGGCATCGGCGGCGCAAGTGGCCGTCAAGGGCGGCGAGGTGGTGGCGCAAGTGGTGGGCACGATGCAATCGATCAATGCCTCGTCGAACAAGATCGTCGACATCATCAGCGTGATCGACGGCATCGCATTCCAGACGAATATTCTGGCCCTGAATGCGGCCGTGGAAGCGGCCCGTGCAGGCGAACAGGGCCGCGGCTTTGCCGTGGTGGCCTCGGAAGTGCGCAACCTGGCGCAGCGCTCGGCCAGCGCCGCGAAAGAGATCAAGACCCTGATCGGCGCGTCCGTGGAGCAAGTCAACGCGGGCAGCATGCTGGTGGCGCAGGCAGGCTCGACCATGAACGACATCGTCGACAGCGTGCAGCGCGTGAGCGACATCATCACGGAAATCACGGCGGCCAGCAGCGAGCAAAGCGTGGGCATCGACGAGATCAACCGGGCCATCGGCCAGATGGATGCCGTCACGCAACAGAATGCGGCGCTGGTGGAAGAATCGGCGGCCGCCGCCGAATCGATGCAGCACCAGGCGCACAACCTGGCGCAGGTGGTCAGCGTGTTCAAATTGAATGGGCAGCAGGCCAGTGCCGGCGGCTTGAAGGGGGCCAAGCGTCCGGCAGCCAAGGCGCCAGCAGAAGCATTGCAGCTCGGCCGCGCCGCCTAAGTTGCTTACCCAGTAACGGCTGGGGTCGTACCCTGAGGGTACGACCCCGGTATTTAAGCCTCTGGGGTGAAGCTTGCGATCGCCAGCTGCGACAGCCGGTCCGCCTCGCCATTCCTGTGGCGCGGCAGCCAGCGCAAGCTTACATCCGTGAATTGTTCCAGCAGGGCCACTACGGTGGCCCTGTGCATTTCCAGCCCCCTGGCGCCCACGGGCGTCGTTCCCAGCACGTCATTGATCACCACCTGGCTGTCGCCGTACAGCAGCAACTGCTCGGGCGGCGGACGCACCTTGAGTGCCGCCTGCAGCAAGGCCGTCAGGGCCGCGTATTCCGCGTCGCTGCTGCTGCCATAACCGGCCGCTTCGCTCACTTCGATGCGTTCGCCGTTCGGCCCCAGCAGCAGGGCCCCTATGCCCAGCTTGCCCGGGTTCGGGTGGGCGGAACCGTCGAACCAGCCGCGCCAGGCCAGCGGGCCGCCATGGTCCTGGCGCTTGAGCGCCAGCTGCGCGCGGCGCGTCTGCATCTTCGCTTCCTTGCGCAGTTTGCGCGCCTCTGCTTCCGCCGTCATGGTTTGAGGAACCATGTATCGATGAGGCTGCCTATCCAACACGCCACCAGCACACACACGGCCACCGTCATGGCGGGGCCGTCGTTGGTGGAGAGGGCCTCCACTTTTTCCATGATCAGCTGCACGTCGAGGGGCAGGGCGCCGCTGTCGATCTGTGCCATAACTTGGTCTAACCGTGCCATGATCTGGCGCACTACGATCGCCAGCGCGACCAGGGCCGGCACGAGGAAGAGGCAGCCACGGGCCTTGCGTTGCAAGACAAAATGCCCGCTGCCGGGGAAGACCAGGGCCGACAGCAGTAGGGCGAGATGACGTTTGGAAAGGGAGGAGCCGCTCATGCGTGCCTTTTGTAGGGGAAAGAGCGGCTCATCATACTATTGCCAGCCGAATTTGCGCAGATACACGCGTTTCATGAACGTCGTCAGCACGGTGTAGCAGACGAGGATGCCCAGCAGCCATGGGAAATAGCCCAACGGCAAGGCTTGCAGCTTGAAGTAGGTCGCCAGCGGTCCCATCGGCAGGAACACGCCCACGGCCATGATGACGGTGGTGGCCACCAGCAGGGGCACGGACGCGATGCTGTCGATGAAGGGCAGTTTGGGTGTGCGGATCAGGTGCACGATCAGCGTCTGCGTCAGCAAGCCGACGACGAACCAGCCGGACTGGAACAGGGTCTGTTGTTCCGGCGTATTCGCGCCGAACACATGCCACATCAGGATAAACGTGCTGATGTCGAAGATCGAGCTGATGGGCCCGAAGAACACCATGAAGCGGCCGATGTCGCGCGGGTTCCAGGTCAAAGGCTGCTGGATCAGCTCGGCGTCGACATTGTCGAACGGGATGGCGATCTGCGACACGTCGTACAGCAGGTTTTGCACCAGCAAGTGCAGCGGCAGCATGGGCAAGAACGGCAAAAAGGCGCTGGCCACCAGCACGGAAAACACATTGCCGAAGTTCGAGCTGGCCGTCATGCGGATGTATTTGAGCATGTTGCTGAAGGTGCGCCGGCCTTCCAGCACGCCTTCTTCCAGTACCATCAGGCTTTTTTCCAGCAGGATGATGTCGGCCGCTTCCTTGGCGATATCGACGGCCGAGTCGACGGAAATGCCGATGTCGGCCGCGCGCAGGGCGGGCGCGTCGTTGATGCCGTCGCCCATGAAGCCGACGATATGGCCATTGCCGCGCAGGGCGCGCACCAGGCGTTCCTTGTGCAGCGGGCTGAGCTTGGCAAACACCGTGTTGTCTTCAGCCGCGCGGGCCAAAGTGGCGTCGTCCATGTCGTCCAGTTGCGGGCCTTGCAGCACGCCGTGCACGGCCAGGCCCACTTCGCGGCAAATCTTCGCCGTCACCAGGTGGTTGTCTCCCGTCAATACTTTCACGGTGACGCCATGTTCCGCCAGCGCGCGCAGGGCGGGCGCCGTCGATTCCTTCGGCGGATCAAGAAACGCCACATAGCCGATCAGGGTCAGCGCCGTTTCATCGGCCACGCCGTACACGGTCTTATGGGGCGGCACTTCCTTGACGGCCACGGCCACTACGCGCAATCCTTCCGCGTTGAGGCCATGCGTGGTTTCCAGTACCTTGTCCAGCAGGGCGGCGTCGAGCGGAATGTTGACACCGCCCAGGCGCAGGTGGCTGCAGGCGGCAAGGATTTCCTCGACGGCGCCCTTGCAGATCAGTTCATGGTGGTCATTCTTTTCAGACACGACAACGGACATGCGGCGGCGCACGAAATCGAAGGGGATTTCATCGACTTTCACGTAATCGCGGGCCAGTTGCATTTCCGTCTGCAATTCCACGTGGTCGAGCACGGCGCGGTCGAGCAGGTTTTTCAGGCCCGTCTGGTAGTGGCTGTTCAAATAGGCAAATTGCAGCACCTCGTCGGACGGCTGGCCGAACACGTCCGTATGGCGTTCCAGCACGATCTTGTCCTGAGTCAAGGTGCCCGTCTTGTCCGTGCAAAGCACGTCCATGGCGCCGAAGTTCTGGATCGCATCCAGGCGCTTCACGACGACTTTCTTTTTCGATAGTTTCACGGCGCCCTTGGCCAGGGTGCTGGTGACGATCATCGGCAGCATTTCCGGCGTCAGGCCCACGGCGACGGACAGGGCGAACAGGAATGCTTCCATCCAGTCGCCCTTGGTCCAGCCATTGATCAGGAACACGAGCGGCGCCATCACGAGGGCGAAACGGATCAGCAGCCAGCTGACGCTGTTCACGCCCGCCTCGAACGCCGTCGGCGTGCGCTCGGTGGCCGTCACCCGGGTGGCGATGGTGCCGAAATAGGTGCGGTTTCCGGTAGCCAAGACCAGCGCCGTGGCGGCACCCGAGATCACATTCGTGCCCATGAACAGCAGATTGGCCAGTTCCATCGGGTCTTTGCCATGGGCGTCGGCCAGCTCGGCCATCTTTTCCACCGGCAAGGATTCGCCCGTCATGGCAGCCTGGCTGACGAACAGGTCTTTGGCAGACAGCAAACGGCAGTCCGCGGGGATCATGTCGCCGGCCGACAGCACGATGATGTCGCCCTGCACCAGCTGGCGGATGGGCAGCTCGATCTGCTGGCCATTGCGCAGCACGGTGGCGGTATTGCTGACCATGGCTTTCAGGCGTTCGGCGGCCCGGTTCGAGCGGCCTTCCTGCACGAAACGCAGCAGGGTCGACAAAATCACCATGGTGCCGATGACGATGGTCGCTTTCGGGTCTTCCGTCAGGTAGGAAACGATGGCCAGCACGGTGAGCAGCAGGTTGAACGGATTCTTGTAGCACAGCCACAGGTGCTGGTACCAGGCCAGCGGCTTTTCATGTTCGACCTCGTTCGGTCCTGTTTGCGCGCCGATGACTTGCGCCTCGGCATCGCGCAAGCCTTCCAGGCGCGTGTGCAGGCGGTTCAGGGCGCTGTCCAGGTCTTCATGGGCGGCGGCCAGCAGCTGGCGCGCCAGGTGGTCGGGCACGGGGCGTGCCGTGCTGTTTTCCAGCGGCATGGCGCGGCGGCGGAAATTGCTGGCCGTATGGCGCTTGCGCAGGAACGATTCGAATAAGCGGGTGAAGAGATTCATGGCTCTTCCTTTCACGACGAGGTGTTGACGGGCGGCGCAGCCGCAGGCAAGACTTGCGTGCCGCCAAGACACAATCGTGCTGGCGGGCAATCCGGGTCAGTAGCCGGTCGCGATCGGAAAGAGGGGGGAGAGCCGCGCAGCCGGAGTAGCCGCGCGAGACACCGCACCTTGCTCAGCAAGGCACGGAGGAAAGGGAATTCCGCGTTGCTTGCTGCTTAGCTGCCGAGGCAATCACCGATACAAGATCGGCTACTGTCACTAGAACAAGTACCCACGTGGGACTCCGTAAATGAATAATGAGGGCATCTTATGGATGCGCTGCAACAGTGTCAACTGAAGAAATCTTAGGTTTCCAAAGTGTAATGTGGGCGTGGACGAACACGAAAGTCCGATGCCACGGCCATTCACGTTGTTGTGACAATGTGTGATTCTTTCTGCTTGGCAATCCGTTATGCTCGGGTACGCTGACGCGCTACTCCTGCAGGTTTCAGATCCGGCTCGAGATCAGGATGCCTTGGCGTTGTTGTGCTGTTTGCCGTCGTTCCGCTGACTTGCTTTCTACTGGTGCACGCCTAAACCTGATCCATTTTTGGCGTGGCGCGCCTCGCTAAAGGCTGCGCGTTCCCTGCCAGCTTCCACGATGCTGCTGCTCCGCATGCGTAGAAACCCGTGAATAAGTGTTATACGGCCAGCACTATTGGCAGCGGCCGACGTCTTTCGGTTTATTGTGTTGAAGAAATTGAGTGGCAACAGTTTTGGGAGGTCTCCAACCTCCAGGCCGCCGGTGGTCGTTCACCGGCGGCGGTACTGGCCGGGCTGGGCTCGCAGAATATTGATCTAATGGTGTACGTACCTGAGTTTTTCAACATCAAAGGGCGTGACCTGCCAACAACGGCAAGGAGCAGTCGTTCGAAGCGCAACTTGAGTAACTCAAATCAATGCTAAAAATTATGGAATCTCAAATACAGCTTCAGTTGGGACAGAAAATTTCCCGCATTTCCTTATTTTTTTTCTCCTTAATTTTCTTTGGCTGCGCCTTTGCTCCTGAAGTTGTACCGGCTAATGTAAGGTTTTTTTCCTTGGCTGTATCGGCATTGTTTTATTGTGTAGGAAGCAATAAGTCTGCGTTGATTTCACCGACGAAGAGCTTGCAATGGCAGTTCATGCCGCCGATACCACGAGCTTTGTTTCTCGCTTTTTTTCAGTTGCTGGTATTGTCGGCTGTGATGATGCTCCTGGATGCTTAACTTGCCACGATTTCACTAGACACTGCTGAACTGCTCATCAGCTCTGGCTGGGCGACAGTTGCAAACAGTAAGCAATGCATGCAACGGGGCGGAGCCTGCCAACGACGGAAAACGGCGCACGCGGAACTTCGCATGCGAAAAATCCGGCAGCAAGCCGCACCACATTTGAAGGTGGCAAACCGCTGCTTCCGAAGAGTCGATGGCGGCTTGTGTCAGACCTGGTTGTCGGTTCAGCGTGTGACAGTTAGCTATACCGCATCAGGCCGGTTGCGCCGCCATCGCCAGCGAATCGGACAATATCTGCCACAGCGCCGCATGGCGCTGCTGCAGCGCGGCGCCGCCCGCGTAGATCAGTTCCACGTGCAGGCTGTCGACGATGCCCAGGTAGGCTTGCGCGTACAGGTCGACGCGTTGCGGCGGCAGCGCGGGTGCCAGCCGGCCCAGGCTGGCCACGTAGTGCCGCTGCAATTGCGCCAGCAAGGCTTCGTAGCCCGTGCCCACTTCCACGCGCAGGGGCGCGGGCGGCAAATACGCCGTGCGCAGCAAAAAGCGCAAATGGGCTGACTCCGCATAGCGCTGCGCCATGCGGTCGCAGTACAGGGCACCGGCCCGCTGTCCGCCCGGCACCGCCAGCGCCGCCTCGTCGGCGAAGCAGGCGTCCATGAAGGCTTGCTCTTCGGCCAGCGCGTCGGCAAAGACGTCGAGGAAGAGGGCGTCTTTGCCGGCGAAGTGCGAGTACAGCGAGGCCTTGCGCATGCCTGCCTGCGCGGCGATGTCGCTGAGGGAGGAAGCGTCGTAGCCGTGCTCCGAAAAATGCACGACGGCGACGGCGCAGATGTTATCGGCCGAGGCCGAGCGTTTCTTCATATGAGGGTAGTAGTTGGGTGAAGCGTCAGTGCGCTCCCAGGCTGCTGGCGTGTGCCGGATGGATGCGCGCAGTGGCCAGAGTCAGCCATGATACCAGCAGGCCGGCCACGGTCAAGAACAGCAGCCAGGGCAATGGCCCCCATTCGGACAGGCCGGCCGCCAGCGGCGTGGCCAGCGACGACAAGCTCATCTGGATGGCGCCCAGCAGCGCGGCCGTGGAGCCGAGCGCGCGTTGCTGCGAGCCCATGGCCATGGCCATCAGCGCCGCTTCCGCGATGCCTAGGCCAAACAGGGCCACGAACATGCCGGGGACGACGACCATGATTCCCCCTCCGGCCCAGGCACCGAGCAGGGCCAGCCCCGCGCCGGCCAGCATGGCGGCGCTGCCCGCCACGCTCAAGCGCGCCACGCCATGGCGGCTTACCAGGCGGCCGCTGGCCATGGCACCGAGCAGCACGGCCACGCCCGTCGCGCCGAACACGAGGCCGAAACTGCCGGCGGACAGGCCGAAATCGCGCTGGTACACGAGCGACGCGCCGCCAATATACGCAAACAGGAAAAAGAATGCGGCCGACAGGGCCAGCGCGGGCAGCAGGAAGGCGCGGTCGAGCGCGATGCGCGCATACGTGCGGTGCATGCCTTTCGGCGATACACGCTGCTTCGGCGGCAAGGTTTCCGGCAGGAACAGCGCGCTATTGAGCAGGGTCAAGGCGCCCAGCGCGGCCAGGGCCAGCATCACGGCGCGCCAGCCGTAGTGCGCATCGAGCAAGCCGCCCACGGCGGGTGCCAGCACGGGCGCCAGGCCCACGATGGTCATCAACAGGGCAAACAGCTGCGCCGCCTGCACGCCGTCGGCCACGTCGCGCACCATGCTCATCACCACGACCAGGGTCAGCGCCGCGCCCAGGCCTTGCACCGCCCGCGCCAGCAGCAGGGTGTGCAATTGCTCCGCCTGCGACGCCCATACGGCGGCCACGATGTAGACGGCGATGCCGGCCAGCAGCGGACGGCGCCGGCCCAGCATGTCCGTCAGCGGCCCGCACAGCAGCTGCCCGCCGCCCAGGGCCAGCAGGAAGACGGTCAGGCTCAGCTGCACGTTCGCATACGAAGTGTGCAGTTCGCGCGCCATGGCGGGCATCGAAGCGAGGTACATGTCGATGCCGGCCGGACCGAGCACGGCCACCAAGGCCAGGGAAGCCGCTAGAGCGAGACTGGCGGCGGGGAGAGTGGTTTGCTGCTGCATTGTGCTTCCTTCATCGTTCAAAAACACGGCATGGACGCCGCCGTGTTTTTTATTGTACACTTACTGCCTACCGGTAGGTAGCTTGTTCAATCAATGAAAAGGATGGGGACGATGAAAAAGGAAACCATGACGGATGCGTTGCATCCGCAGGGAGGGCTGGCATGACGGAAGTGGGCATTTCACTCAGCGGCGTGGCCGTGGCCTTGCTGTTTGCCGCCTGGAGTTCGCACCGCACGCGCTGCGAGCGGCGCGATGTCGTGTTGCTGACGATGCTGGGCACCGCCCTGGGATTGCCGGGCGCGGCATTGCTGGCGTTGTAGGTCGGATTAGCGCAGCGTAATCCGACATCACCATATACGCCAACCATGTTGTCGGATTACGGCCCTTCGGGCCTAATCCGACCTACGATAAAAAAAGCAGGCCGCGTGGCCTGCCTTTCTATCGCTGGCACGCCCGCCTAAGCGGGCGCGTGGCGCTTACTCTTCCTCGTACGAACTGATCGGTGCGCAACCGCAGAACAGGTTGCGGTCGCCGTACACGTTGTCGGCGCGGCCGACCGGTGGCCAGTATTTGCGTTGACGCAAGGAAGCGACGGGGTAGGCCGCGATTTCACGGCTGTACTTGCGCTCCCAGCTGTCCGACATCAATACCTGTGCCGTGTGCGGCGCGTTCTTCAACGGGTTGTCGTCGTGGTCGAATTCGCCGCTGGCGACCTTGGCGATTTCGCCGCGGATGGCGATCATGGCGTCGATGAAGCGGTCGATTTCCACTTTCGATTCGCTTTCCGTCGGCTCGATCATCAGCGTGCCCGGCACGGGGAAGCTCATGGTCGGCGCATGGAAACCGAAGTCCATCAGGCGCTTGGCCACGTCTTCGTTGCTGATGCCGGTGGCGTCCGTGATCGGGCGCAGGTCCAGGATGCACTCGTGCGCGACCAGGCCGTCGTGGCCCGAGTACAGCACAGGGTAGTGCGGCGCCAGGCGGCGCGCGATGTAGTTCGCCGCCAGGATCGCCGTCTCGGTCGCTGCCGTCAAGCCTTCCGCGCCCATCATGGCGATGTACATCCACGAAATCGGCAGGATGCTGGCCGAGCCGAATGGCGCGGCGCTGACGGCGCCGATGCCTGCCGCATCGCGCTGGTAGCCCGAGGAACGCTGGTTCGGCAGGAATTTCGCCAGGTGGGCGCCGACGCCGATCGGGCCGACGCCTGGTCCGCCGCCGCCGTGCGGGATGCAAAAGGTCTTGTGCAGGTTCAGGTGCGACACGTCGCCGCCGAAAGAGCCGGGAGCGGCCACGCCGACCAGCGCATTCATGTTGGCGCCGTCGATGTAGACCTGGCCGCCATGCGAGTGGATGATCTCGCACAGTTCCTGGATGCCTTCTTCAAACACGCCGTGGGTGGATGGATAGGTGACCATCACGCAAGCCAGGTTGGCGCTGTGCTTTTCCGCCTTGGCTTTCAGGTCGGCCAGGTCCACGTTGCCGTTGGCGTCGCAGCTGGTGACGACGACCTGCATGCCGACCATGTTGGCCGATGCGGGGTTGGTGCCGTGCGCCGACGAGGGAATCAGGCAGATGTTGCGGTGGCCTTCGCCGCGCGATTCGTGGTAGGCCTTGATCACCAGCAGACCCGCGTATTCGCCCTGCGAGCCGGCGTTCGGCTGCAGCGAGACGGCCGCGTAGCCCGTCAGCGCGCACAGCATCTCTTCCAGCTGCGCGATCATTTCGCGGTAGCCCACCGTTTGCGCGTCGGGGGCGAACGGGTGGATGTTGGAGAACTCGGGCCAGGTGACGGGAATCATTTCGCTCGTCGCGTTCAGCTTCATGGTGCACGAGCCGAGCGGGATCATGGTGCGGTCCAGCGCCAGGTCCTTGTCGGCCAGGCTGCGCAGGTAGCGCAGCATTTCGTGTTCCGAGTGATAGCTGTTGAAGACGGGGTGGGTCAGGTAGGCGCTCTCGCGCGCCAGCTGCGCCGGCAGCGCGCTGGTCACCGCCGCTTCGACGACGTCCAGGTCCGGCGCGGCAGGCGCGTTGGCCAGGCCGTGCGCGAACACTTTCCACAGCAGCGCGATATCGTCGCGCGTGGTGGTTTCGTCGAGCGACACGCCGACGTGGGTGGCGTCGATCTTGCGCAGGTTGACGCCGTGGTGCATGGCCGTCGCGTGCAGCTGCGCCGCATCGGCCACGTTGACGGTCAATGTGTCGAAATAGCTCGCGTTGACGACGCCGTAGCCGAGGGTCTTCAGGTTGGCGGCCAGCACGCCCGTAAAGCGGTGCACGCGCTGGGCGATCTGCAGCAAGCCGGCAGGGCCATGGTAGACGGCGTACATCGAGGCCATCACGGCCAGCAGCACTTGCGCCGTGCAGATGTTGGACGTCGCTTTTTCGCGGCGGATATGCTGTTCGCGCGTTTGCAGGGCCAGGCGATACGCCTTGTTGCCTTGCGCATCGACGGTCACGCCCACCAGGCGGCCCGACATATTGCGCTTGAATTCATCGCGCGTGGACAAATAGCCTGCGTGCGGGCCGCCGAAACCGAGCGGCACGCCGAAGCGCTGGCTGTTGCCGACGACGACGTCGGCGCCCCATTCGCCAGGCGGCGTCAGCATGGTCAGGGCCAGCAGGTCGGCCGCGACGATGACCATGGCGCCATTCGCGTGCAGCTTTTCCACGCCGGCGCGGTAGTCGCGCACGACACCGTTTACGCCAGGGTATTGCAGCAGCACGCCGAAGCAGGCGTCCAGCGACTCGATTTCGGCCGGGTCGAAGGTGCGCACTTCGATGCCGATCGGCTGGGCGCGCGTCTGCACCACTTCCAAGGTTTGCGGCAGCACGTCATTGGCGACGTACAGCACGTTCGACTTCGACTTGCCCACGCGCTGGATCAGGGTCATCGCTTCGGCGGCGGCCGTGCCTTCGTCCAGCATCGAGGCGTTCGAGATGCCCATGCCGGTGAGGTCCGTGATCACTTGCTGGAAGTTCAGGATCGCTTCCAGGCGGCCTTGCGAAATCTCGGGCTGGTAAGGCGTGTACGCCGTGTACCAGGCCGGGTTTTCAAAGATGTTGCGCAGCACGACGCCTGGCGTAAACGTGTTGTAATAGCCCTGGCCGATCAGGGACTTCAATACCTGGTTCTTGCCGGCGATGGCTTTCAGGCGCGACAGGGCTTCCTGTTCCGGCATCGGCTGCGAGTACGCGCCCAAGGGCAGGGCGCCCTTGTTGCGGATGTTGCTTGGCACCAGGGCGTCGATCAGCGCGGCGCGCGATGGATAGCCGAGGGTCGCCAGCATGGCTTGCTGTTCGGTGGCGGAAGGGCCGATGTGGCGGGCGATGAAGGCATCGCGTGCTTCGAGTTGGGTCAGGCTGGTGCGGGTCATGATATAGAGGCCAAAAAAGACTGAAAAACCGGGAGGCGGCGCGCGGGCGCGGCGGCGGGGTATAGCTACAAAATTAAATGCAAACGGGCCGCAAACGCGGCCCGTGAGTCAAACGCGATTACGCGCTGGTGGTGGCGCCATAGGCGGCAGCGTCGAGCAAGCCGTCCAGGGCCGACACGTCGGCTGGCTTGATCTTGAACAGCCAGTTGGCGTAGGCGTCGGCGTTGATCGATTCAGGCGAGTTGACCACGTCGTCGTTGACGGCCACGACTTCGCCGGCGATCGGTGCGTAGATGTCGCTCGCTGCCTTGACCGATTCCACCACGGCGGCGTCGTCGCCGGCGCCATAGCTGTTGCCCACGGTTGGCAGTTCGACGAAGACGATATCGCCCAGCGCGTCCTGCGCGTACTCGGTGATGCCGACGGTGATGGTGCCGTCGCCTTCAAGGCGTACCCATTCGTGGGAAGCGGTGTACTTCAGGTCTGCAGGAATGTTCATGTGTGGCTCCAGATGGTAAGTGTTCGTTATTGATTATGGTTGTACGGTCTTGCGGGCGGCTCTATAAATACGCTTACGCAGCCAGGATTTTACCGTTACGCACGAAAGGCAGCTTGACGACGGAAGCGGCCAGCTGCTTGCCGCGGATTTCCACGTGCACGGTGTCGCCCACGTTGACGCCGTTGGGCACGCGCGCGAGAGCAATGGCTTCCTGCATCGTCGGGCTGAAGGTGCCGCTGGTGATTTCACCCGCGGCGTCGCTGCCGGCGATGATGACTTTCTGGTGCGCGCGCAGCACGCCGCCTTTTTCGCGCAGGATCAGGCCCACGAATTGCGCGTTCTGCCCTTTCGCCAGCAGGGCGGCCTTGCCGATGAAGTCGCGCTCGCTGACCAGGTCGATGGTCCACGCCAGGCCCGCGTCGAGCGGGTTGACGCTTTCGTCCATGTCCTGGCCGTACAGATTCATGCCCGCTTCCAGGCGCAGGGTGTCGCGCGCACCGAGGCCGGCCGGCTTGACGCCGGCGGCGATCAGGGCGTTCCACAGCGCTTCCACCTGGGTGGCGGCCACGCCGATTTCAAAGCCGTCTTCGCCCGTGTAGCCGGTGCGCGCCAGCATGACTTCGCCGAAGGCCGTGTCCTTGACGATGACGACATTGAACGGCTTGATGGCTTCGGACGCGGCTTGCGTTTCCGGCAGCACTTGCCACACTTTGGCGCGCGCGTTCGGGCCTTGCACGGCCACCAGGGCCATTGGATTGTTGACATTGCGGCGCTCGGTAATCGTCAGGCCGCTGTTGGTGTTGGTGTTTTGCTGCTGCATCCACGCCACGTCTTTTTCAGCCGTGCCCGCGTTGACGACGAGGCGGAACCAGTTTTCGCTGAAGAAGTAGACGATCAGGTCATCGATGACGGTACCTTCAGCATTCAACATGCACGAGTACAGCGCCTTGCCCGACACTTGCAGCTTGTCGACGTTGTTGGCCAGCAAGCCGCGCAGGAAGGCGCGCACGTTCGGGCCTTCGATATCGACCACGCACATATGGGACACGTCGAACATGCCGGCGTCGCCGCGCACGGCGTTGTGTTCTTCGATTTGCGAGCCGTAGTTGACGGGCATGTCCCAGCCGCCGAAATCGACCATGCGGGCGCCGAGGGTACGGTGGGCGTTGTTGAGTGGGGTCGCTTTGAGCGTCATGGATTCCTCGGGACGAAGGTAAAGGGGAAGTTAACAAAACATAGAATAGCCAAACACGGCTTTCCAGCGTGATCACTGACCCCCCTGTCCTTTGTACCTGAGAGATTACGGGGGCTTGCCCCGTGCGCCCCTTCGGTGGGCCGCCGGCATGTGCCGCGGCCGCTCTCCAGAGTTGAGCTGTAGTGTCGCCAAAGCAACAACTTCAGTCCGCCTGATCGGTCCTTTTGCCTGAGAGTTTTTGGGTAGTGCCCCTTCGGCGGCAACGCTGGGTTGCCCTCTCCCGATCAAGTGGGAGGAATATATGCCAGCAGGGTGTTTCTGTCAATCTGTAAAGACGTTGCCAAATTGCAGCAAAAGCCCCGGTTTGCGGGGCTGGCGAGGGGAATGTTCCGCTGCAAAAGGGCGCCCGGCCGCGCAGGAATGCGCTATGATGAAATCCTGGCTTTCTTGCGGGTGCCTGCCATGAACACTACACAAAGCGAGACGCAAAACAACACCGAGCAGCACGGTTACTTTACCCTCTCGGGCGACGTCAACAGCGACATGGTGCGGCGCGTCTTCAATGCCGCCGCCGACATCACGGAAGACAAGCTCACCACCGCGCATATCCTGATCCAGTCCAACGGCGGCTATGTCAGCGATGGCATCTGTCTGTACAACTTCCTCAGCAAGTTGCCGCTCGACATCATTACCTACAACGCGGGCGCCGTGGCGTCCATCGCCGTCACCCTGTTCCTGGCGGGGCGGCACCGCCACGCCAGCGACACGGCCCGTTTCATGGTGCACAAGTCGCATGCGACCGCCTCGCCCGGTTCGCGCCCCGATGCGCTCAGCATCATCGTCGAGGGCTTGCGCGCCGACGACATGCGCACCGAGCGCATCCTGCGCGGCCACGTCAAGCTGACGGACGAGCAGTGGCAGGTGCACGCATATTCGGACCTGCACCTGACGGCCGACCAGGCGCTGGAAGTGGGCATGGTCGAATCGATCCGCGACTTTGCTCCGCCCAAGGGCAAGCGCCTGACGAATATCTGACGCGCCGCCGGTGCGGCATCCGCGAGATATTTTCATATGGCAATTTCTGAGGTGGAAATTGTAATGGAATGTAATTCTTCTCCGTAGTTGATGAAAACCCGGGCGCAAGCGGGGCCAGTCGTGGCATAGTGCACGCTGATCATGAAATAAGCGTAGGCACGATGACTTGGTGGAATGGGATTTCTTTTGCGGCCGACATGTCCGTGATGGGGCCGGCTGGCGTGGCGATTGCCCTGTGGCTGCTCGTGTCGCGCCAGTGGCGGCTGGTACTCAGCTGGAGCTTGTGGTACGGCGGCGGCCTGGCCCTCGTGGTGCTGTCGAAGCTGGCTTTCATGAGCTGGGGCGTGGGCAGCAGCACGCTCGATTTTACCGGTTTCAGCGGCCACGCCATGCGCGCCGGCGCCGTGTTTCCCGTGCTGATGTATGTGCTGCTGCAGCGGGCCGAGCCGCGCTGGCGCCATGCCGGCGTGCTCGTCGGCGTGGCCTTTGCCGTGCTGGTGGCCATTTCGCGCGTGGTCGTGCATGCGCACAGCGTGTCGGAAGCCGTCAGCGGCTGCGTGCTGGGCCTGGCACTGGCGCTGGGTTTCATGTGGAATGCCCGTGGCGCCGTCAATTTCGCCGTCAGCCATGCGCTGGCCCTGGCCAGCCTGGTACTGATGGTGGCGCTGAGCTTCAAGGCCGAACCCATGCCGACCGAGCAATGGCTGCAAAAACTGGCCATGGTGCTGTCCGGCCATGAGCGCGTTTTTTCCCGCGCGGACTGGAAACTGGCGCAGGATGGCCGTCCTGCCCCCTGATCCGCTGCCGGCAGGCACCTGGCGCGACGGTTTTTTGGCCAGAAAAGCATCAGGAAATGGTATGATGAACCACTTTTTTTGCGGCGAGCGGCCAGGCTGCCGTCGCGATGCGGCATCTGAACTGAACATGAACCGGGTTCACCCATAATATAACCGCCAGCATAGGCCAGGAACTCTAAAACACGTGCGTCTCTCTTCCATCAAGTTGTCGGGATTTAAGTCTTTCGTCGATCCCACCAATTTTCAGGTGCCAGGCCAGCTCGTGGGCGTGGTCGGGCCGAATGGCTGCGGCAAGTCGAACATCATCGACGCCGTGCGCTGGGTGCTGGGCGAATCGAAAGCGTCCGAATTGCGCGGTGAATCGATGCAGGACGTCATTTTCAACGGCTCCACCCACCGTAAACCTGCCGGCCGTGCTTCCGTGGAACTGGTGTTCGACAATAACGACGGCAAGGCGTCCGGCCAGTGGGGCCAGTACGCCGAGATCGCCGTCAAGCGCACCTTGACGCGCGACGGCACGTCCACCTATTACATCAATGGCCAGCCCGTGCGCCGGCGCGACATCCAGGATATCTTCCTCGGCACGGGCCTCGGTCCGCGCGCCTATGCCATCATCGGCCAGGGCATGATTTCGCGCATCATCGAATCGCGCCCCGAAGAATTGCGCGTCTTCCTCGAAGAAGCGGCCGGCGTCTCCAAATACAAGGAGCGCCGCCGCGAGACGGAAAACCGCTTGCAGGACACGCGCGAGAATTTGCTGCGCGTGGAAGACATCTTGCGCGAACTCAATGCCAACCTGGAAAAGCTGGAAGCGCAGGCGGCCGTGGCCACGCGTTTCCACGCCTTGCAGGCGGACCAGGAAGAAAAACAGAAATTGCTGTGGCTGCTGCGCAAGAACGAGGCGCAAAACGAGCAGACGCGCTACTTCCGCGAAGTGGAACAGGCGCAGACGGACCTGGAAGAGCAGACGGCCAAGCTGCGCCATGTGGAACTGACCCTGGAGCAGATGCGCCAGGCGCACTTTGCCGTGGGCGACCGTTTGCATACGGCGCAAGGCCATCTGTACCAGACGAATGCGGAAATCGGCAGCCTGGAAGCGCAGATCAAGTTCGTCATCGAATCGCGCGCCCGCCTGCAGGCACAGCTGGCCACCCTGACGGCCCAGCGCGACCAGTGGACGCAACAGGGTAGCGAATACCAGGAACAGATCGAAGAGGCGGAGTTCCACCTCGAGGAACTGGCGGCCAAGGTGGAACAGTCGCAAATGATGGCCGAGCAGAAGGGCGAGCAATTGCCCGAGCTGGACGCGGCCTGGCGCGCCGCGCAAAACAAGAGCACGGAATCGCGCGCGCGGATTATGCAGGCCCAGCAGCAGCTGGAACTGGAATCGGCGCACCAGCGCAATGCATCGAACATCCTGGCCAGCCTGTTGACGCGCCGCGAGCGGCTGCAGCAGGAAAAGAACAGCCTCAGTTTGCCCGATAGCAGCCACCTGGAAAACCTGAAACTGCAGCTGGAAGAAAAGCAGCAAACCCTGGAAGAGCAGGGTTTCTACCTGGAAGAAGCGCTGGAGCAGCAACCGAAGCTGGAGCAGGAGCGGGCCGAGGCGCAGGCGCAAGTCAATGCCGAGACGGCCGCCAACGCCCAGCTGGAAGCGCGTCTTTCTGCTTTGAAACAATTGCAGGAACGGGTGCAGACGCAGGGCAAGGTCCAGCCGTGGCTGAAAAAGCACGAACTCGACACCTTGCCCCGTCTGTGGCAAAAGCTGCAGATCGAAGCGGGCTGGGAAGCGGCCATGGAGTCGATCCTGCGCGAGCGTACGTCGGCCCTGCAACTGTCGAATATCGACTGGGCCAAGGCTTTCTTTGCGGACGCGCCGCCGGCCAAGCTGGCCCTGTACGCGCCATCGACCGTGGCGCCGCTGCCGTTGCCGGATGTGCCAGGCCTGAAACCGTTTTTGAACTTGTTGAAACTCAACGATCCCGGCTTGCGCGGCTTGCTGCAGGATTGGCTGTACAACGCCTACGCCGTGGAAGACGCGGCCGAGGCGCTGGCCGAACGGGCGAAATTGCCGCCGGGCGGCTATTTCGTCACGCGCGCGGGTCACGTGGTCACGGCCACCAGCGTGCGCTTCTATGCGGCCGACTCGGAGCAGGAAGGCATGCTGGGCCGCCAGCAGGAAATCGACAATATCGGCAAGCAGCTGCGCGCCCAGCAATTGCTGGCCGAAGAGGCGCGCGCCCGTTCCGTGCGGGCCGACGCCGCCGTGGCGACGCTCACGCGCAACCTGTCCGACTTGCGCCTGCGCATACAGCAGCTCACCTCCTCCGTGCATACCCTGCAACTGGACGTGGTGAAACTGTCGGAAGTGGAAGCGCGCTTCAACCAGCGCAGCACGCAGATCGGCGCCGACCTGGCGGAGATCGCCGCGCAGGAAGCGGAGCAGCAGCAGATCAAGGCCGAATCGGAAGAGAAATTCGAACAGCTCGACATGGAGCTGGGCAACTTGCAGGAAGCGCACGAAGACGGCCACACGGATTTCCTGCAGAAGGAACAGCGGCTGGCCGAGGCGCGCGAAGCCTTGCGCGACCTGGAGCGGGCCGCCAAGGATACGGAATACGCGGAAAAAGCCCACCGCGCGAAGATCGAGGAATTGCGCCGCAATATCGCCACGGCCAGTACGCAGGCCCAGCAAGTGACGGAAAGCCTGGAAGCTGGCCAGCAGGAACTGGCCAGCCTGGAAAGCGGCGCGGCCGCCGACGGCTTGCAGGATCTGCTCGAGCGCCGCACGACGCAGGAGCGGGCGCTGGCCGACGCGCGTCACGAACTCGATCAAATTACGCAGCAGCTGCGCCTGTCCGAAGATGCGCGCACGCAATCGGAACGCAGCCTGCAGCCGCAGCGCGACAAGATCATGGAAATGCAGCTCAAGGAACAGGCCGCGCGCCTGAACCAGGAGCAATTCGCCCAGCAACTGCTGGAGTCGGGCGCCGATGAAGCGGCCTTGACGGAAAAACTGCATCCGGATATGCGTCCATCGTATCTGCAGGGCGAAGTCACGCGCCTGACCAATGCCATCACGTCCTTGGGGGCCGTCAACCTGGCCGCGCTGGACGAACTGGCGCAGGCGTCGGAGCGCAAGAATTTCCTCGACGCCCAGAACGCCGACCTGACGGAAGCGATCAACACGCTGGAAGACGCGATTCACAAGATCGACAAGGAAACGCGCGACTTGCTGCAAGACACGTTCGACAAGGTCAACCACCACTTTTCCGAGCTGTTCCCCATCCTGTTCGGCGGGGGACAGGCCAGGCTGACTATGACGGGCGACGAGATTCTCGATTCCGGTGTACAAGTCATGGCGCAGCCTCCCGGCAAGAAAAATGCCACCATCCACCTGTTGTCCGGTGGAGAGAAGGCGCTGACCGCGACCGCATTGGTGTTTTCCATGTTCCGCCTGAATCCGGCGCCGTTCTGCCTGCTCGACGAAGTCGATGCACCGCTGGACGATTCGAACACGGAACGCTTCTGCCGCATGGTCAAGCGCATGTCCGACCAGACCCAATTCCTTTTCATTTCGCATAACAAGATTGCGATGGAAATGGCCCATCAATTGATCGGTGTGACGATGCAGGAGCAGGGCGTATCGCGCATCGTGGCGGTGGACATGGAGTCCGCCGCAAATTTTGCAACCGAGGCACAAGCAGCATGACAGACCTTCAAATTACCTTGTTCGGCGCCGGCGGCGTCTTTATCGTCGGCGTTTTCTCGTACAACAAATGGCAGGAATACAAGGCCAAGAAAAGCGTGGAGCGGGCTTTTTCCACCGACCACGATGACGTGCTGATGCGCGAGGGCGACGCCCCTGCGGTGGAAGCCCAGGAACCCGTCTTGCGTCAGGAACCGCGCTTTGACGCCGCGCCCGCCGCCAAGGCCGAACCATCGTTCGGCGCGCCCCCCGCTAGCGCCGTGCCGGACGCCCCCGTGCATGCGGAACCGTCGCTCGGCGATGCCGGCGTGGAAGCGCCTGCTGCCGTGGCCGCGCCGCTGCAGCAGGAAGTGAGCGCCGCCAGCGAGCAGGCGACCAGCCTGGTCGACCCGCTCATCGATTGCCTGCTGCCTTTGTCGCTGGAAGCGCCCGTGCGCGGCGACAAGATCCTGCCCGTGCTGCAAACCCTGCGCCTGGTGGGCAACAAGCCCGTCCACTTCATTGGTTTACACGTGAATGGCGACTGGGAACCGATCACGCATGGCGGTGTCTACACCAAGATGCAGGGTGGCGTACAGCTGGCCAGCCGCAGTACGGCCCTGAATGAACTCGAATACTCGGAACTGGTTACGCGCCTGCGCGGCGTTGCCGACGAGATCGGCGCCGAGCCGGAAGTGCCCGACATGATGGAAGTGATGGCCGAAGCGCGCAATCTGCACCGTTTCGTCGCCGGTCACGACGCCCAGCTGGGCGTCAACCTGCACACGAATGGCGCGCCATGGGCCATTTCCACCTTGCTGTTCGCGCTGGAAAAACAGGGCTTCGACGTGCGTCCGGACGGCCGTTTCGTCATGCCCGACGGCGAAGGCAGCCATCTGTTCTCGCTGTCGACGAATGTCACCCTGGCCGAGGAAACGACGCCCCGTTTGACACTGCTGCTGGACGTGCCATGCGTGGCGCCCGCGCGCGACGGTTTCGGCGCCATGGTCGCCTGCGCCAAGGCGCTGGTGGGCCGCCTCGACGCCACCATCGTCGACGATTACAACCAGGCCTTGTCCGATGCGGCGCTGGCCGAGATTGCTGGCCAGGTGCAAGAGTTTTACCAGGAAATGGACGCGGCCGACATTCCGGCCGGTTCCACCCGCGCCCTGCGTTTATTTAGCTGAAGAATCCTGCAACAATGACTGATCCGATCAACCAGGATGCCGCAGCGCGCGTCCTGGCACTCACGGCCGAACTCAACCGGCACCTGCACGCCTACCACGTGCTCGACAATCCCACCATCCCCGACGCCGAGTACGACAAGCTGTTCGTCGAACTGCAAACGCTGGAAGCGGCCCATCCCGACTTGCGTACGCCCGATTCGCCCACCTTGCGCGTGGGCGCGGCGCCTTTGCCGCAATTCGAGCAAGTCACGCACACGGTGCCGATGCTGTCGCTGAACAATGGTTTCACCGATGACGATATCATCAACTTCGACCGCCGCGTGCGCGAAGGCCTGGACCTTGATGGTACGGATGTCGACTATGCTGCCGAAGTGAAATTCGACGGCCTGGCCATCAACCTGCGCTATGAGCGCGGCCTGTTCGTGCAGGCGGCCACGCGCGGCGATGGCGCCACGGGCGAGGACGTGACGGCGAATATCCGCACCATTTCCGGCATCCCGCTGCGCTTGCATGGCGACAAGATTCCAGCCGTGCTCGACGTGCGCGGCGAAGTGATGATGTTCAAGGGCGATTTTGCCCGCCTGAACGAACGCCAGCGCGAAGCGGGGCAGAAAGAATTCGCCAACCCCCGCAATGCGGCGGCCGGCAGCCTGCGCCAGCTCGATTCGCGCATCACGGCGCAGCGCAAGCTGCGTTTCTATGCCTACGGCATCGGTGCGCTGGAAGGCGCCGCTATGCCTGCCTCGCATTCGGCCTTGCTGGACTGGTACGAAACCCTGGGCATCCCCGTGTCCAAGGAGCGCAAGGTGGTGCAGGGCGCGCAGGGCTTGCTTGCCTACTACGCCGATATCGGCGCGCGCCGGCCCTCCTTGCCGTATGAAATCGACGGCGTCGTCTACAAGGTGAACGCGACGGAAGACCAGCAGGAGCTGGGCTTTGTGTCGCGCGCGCCGCGTTTTGCGCTGGCGCACAAGTTCCCCGCCGAAGAAGCGCTGACGCAAGTGCTGGGCATCGATATCCAGGTGGGCCGCACGGGCGCCATGACGCCCGTGGCGCGCCTGGCGCCCGTGTCCGTGGGCGGTGTGACGGTGACCAACGCCACCTTGCACAATGAAGACGAAGTGCTGCGCAAGGATGTGCGCGTGGGCGATACCGTCATCGTGCGCCGCGCCGGCGACGTGATCCCGGAAGTGCTGAGCGTGGTGCTGGATAAACGCTTGGCGCCGGCGCCGCTGCCGTTCAAGATGCTGGAAGCGTGCCCCGTGTGCGGCTCGCACGTGGTGCGCGAAGAGGGCGAGGCCATCGCCCGCTGCTCGGGCGGCCTGTTCTGCTCGGCGCAGCGCAAGGAAGCGTTCCGTCATTTCGCGGGCCGCCGCATGATGGATATCGAAGGTCTGGGGGAACGTTATATCGATACCCTGGTCGAACTCGAATACGTGCATGGCCTGGCTGACCTGTACAGCCTGACCCTGGATAAATTGCTGGAAATGAAGCTGCGCGCCGACGAGCGCGACGGTTCGACGCCGGAAACAGTGCAACAAGGCAAGATTCCCACCAAGTGGGCGGAAAATCTGCTGGCAGGCATCGAAGCGAGCAAGCGCCCGCCGCTCGAGCGTTTCCTGTTTGCGCTGGGCATCCGCCACGTGGGCGAATCGACGGCCAAGACCCTGGCCGAGTGGTTGGGTAGCCTCGATTATGTGCGCCGGGCGCCGGCCGCCTTGCTGCGCGTGCTGCCCGACATCGGCGGCACAGTGGCCGAGTCGATTGCCGATTTCTTTGCCGAAGAAAAGAACCAGCAGGCGTTGCAGGCATTGCTGGACGCTGGTGTCACGCCGCAAGGCGAACACGCGCCCAGCGCCAAGCTGCGCGCGCAGCTCGAACAAACCACCTTGCTGGCCGCCATCGGTATTCCGAAGCTGACGGAGCCGCGCAGCAAACAGCTGGTGGAGCGGGGCGTGACCCTGGCCAGTCTGGCGGCGCAAGGTGCCAGCTTCCACGCGGGCTTGCCCGCCGCCGTGGCCGAAGCGCTGGCGCAATGGCTGGCCGATGAGTGCAATGTCAAGCTGCTTGGTCAACTGGACGCGCTACGAAATGAATTACTGTCACAATTGCCTGAAATGCCAGCTGCTGGCGGCAAACTGGACGGCAAGACCTTTGTTTTGACGGGCACTTTGCCCAACATGAGCCGCGACGAGGCTGCGGAGTTGATCGAGGCGGCCGGCGGCAAGGTCAGCGGTTCCGTGTCGAAGAAAACCGCTTACGTCGTGGCCGGTTCGGACGCCGGCAGCAAGCTGGCCAAGGCGCAGGAGCTGGGTGTGGCCATACTCGACGAGGCTGGTCTGCTGACCCTGTTGGCGCAAGACTAATCATTCATTACAGAAGACCCATGAAAAAAATCAGAAAAGCAGTCTTTCCCGTCGCCGGCCTGGGCAGCCGTTTCTTGCCTGCGACCAAGGCGCAACCGAAGGAAATGTTGCCTATCGTTGACAAGCCATTGATACAGTACGCGGTCGAGGAAGCCGTGGCCGCGGGTATCACGGAAATGATCTTCATCACCGGCCGCAACAAGCGCGCCATCGAAGACCATTTCGATACGGCCTATGAGCTCGAGTCGGAACTGGAAGCGGCCGGCAAGCGCCAGTTGCTGGAAATGGTGCAAAACGTCATTCCCAAGCACATCAATTGTATTTACATCCGCCAGTCGGCGCCGCTGGGCCTCGGGCATGCCGTGCTGTGCGCGCGTCCCGTGATCGGCGACGAGCCGTTTGCCGTCTTGCTGGCCGACGATTTCATGGATGTGGAAGAGGGCGTGCGCCCCGTGCTGGCGCAGATGGCCGATGTGTTCCAGTATGAAAACTGTTCCCTGCTGGCGGTGCAGGACGTGCCGCGCGCGGAAACCAGGCAGTACGGTATCGTCAGCGCCCAGCATTATCAGCCTGACCTGGAGCTGGTGTCGGGGATCGTGGAAAAACCCGTGCCGGAAGAGGCGCCGTCGACCCTCGCCGTGGTCGGCCGGTATGTGCTGACCAGCCGCATCTTCGAGCACCTGGAGAAAATCGGTACGGGCGCCGGCGGTGAAATCCAGTTGACGGACGGCATCGCCGCCCTGATGCGTGAAGAGCGCGTGCTGGCTTACCGTTACAAGGGGCAGCGTTATGATTGCGGCTCCAAGCTCGGTTATCTGAAGGCAACGACGGCGATGGGCATGAAACACCCGGAAACGGGCGCGGCCTTCCGCACTTACCTGCAAGAACTGCAATCGACACTGGACGCAAAATGACCGTACGTGAAATCCTGAAGATGGGCGATCCGCGCCTGCTGCGGATGGCCGAGCCCGTGCGTGAATTCGATACGCCCGAACTGCATGCCTTGATCGCCGACATGTTCGACACCATGCACGCGGCCAATGGCGCAGGCCTGGCGGCGCCGCAGATCGGCGTCAACCTGCAAGTGGTGATCTACGGCTTCAAGCAGAACCTGCGCTATCCCGACGCACCGCAAGTGCCGGAAACCGTGCTGATCAACCCCGTGCTGACGCCTTTGTCGGAACGCAAGGAAGAGGGTTTTGAAGGCTGCCTGTCCGTGCCCGGCCTGCGCGGCAGCGTGCCGCGCTGGAGCGAGCTGCACTACGAAGGCGTCGACCAGTTCGGCCAGCCCATCAGCCGCGACTGCGACGGCTTCCATGCGCGCGTGGTGCAGCATGAAGTGGACCACCTGCACGGCATCCTGTATCCGATGCGTATCGTCGACTTCACGCAGTTCGGCTATACCGAGGTCATGTTCCCCGACCTGGATCCGAACGACGACGATTAATTGCCGCTTAACCTGGACGTCCGGGGTCAGACCCCCGGATGCGTTAGCGCAAAGCTATGTGTTGGCGGTGTTGAGGGTCTGACCCCAGTACTAAACTAGCGCACCTTGCGGCTGCTGCCCAGGTTATCGAGCAATGCCTTCAGCTCATCCTGCATGGCATCCGTCAGGTTCAGGAAGCGGCAGCCGATCTGCACCTGCTCGCCCAGCAGGAAGGAGCGGAAGGTGCGCGACAGGCGGATTTCCAGGTCGGCGATCATGACCTTGTCCGGCCCCAGCTCCAGGCGCACGCGCGACAGCTTGCGGCCCACGTACAGGCCTACCGTGTCGCGCGGATGGGCGCGCATGCCGATGCCGCCGGCCGAGAAATCATACAGCTGCAATTCATATGGACGGCCCTCGAGCACGAAGGCGGCCAGGTAGTACACGCCCAGCGGTGTTTCCAGGCGGGCCGATTCGCGCCGCTCCAGGACCAGGCAATGGCTGGGAAAGTTCGTCAGGTAGACGTTCGGCCGCTCGGGATACGCTTGCCATTCGCCATTGATGGTGAACTGCAGTTTGGCGTTTTGTACCCACGACACAAACGTGGCGCCGCCAGGCGGCAGGGTCGCACCTTCATTGAGTTCCAGCACGAATTGCGGCAAGTCATCGTCAACGGACAGGACGCGCCCCAGGATGAGGTCTTCGCCGCCAGCCGGGTAGATGGAGATGGCGTCGCCGTTGTCAGCCAGGCTGCACAAGGTTTCGCCGATATCCCACGGATCGCTCATATGGTGCGGCTTGGTGCCGGGGGCCATCGGCTCGGCCACGTCAGCCAGACTGGGCGCGCCCTTGCGCAGGGGATTGGGGATGGGATCGTTCACGACAGCGTATCTCTTTTGTTCTAATGGGGAATAGTGTATAGGTTTAAGGCAATATTTACTAAGTAAATCACAATAATTGATTTTATATCACTATATTCCTGTTGCTTATGTATGCAGGCCTGGCATGCCGCCTTGACGTCGCCGCTTAAAACTGTTCGTCTGCGCTCAAATAACGCCATTGGCCGGTCGGCAAGTCGCCCAGTTTGACCTTGCCGATGCGCACGCGTTTCAAACCCAGCACCTTCAGACCCACGGCTTCGCACATGCGGCGGATCTGGCGTTTCTTGCCTTCGCGCAAGGTAAAGCTCAGCTGGTCTTCGTTTTGCCAGCGCACCTTGGCCGGCAACAGCGGCTTGCCGTCGAGCCACAGGCCGTGGTTGAGCTTTTTCAGCTCGCTGTCGGGCAGGGTGCCGCCCTTGGTGTAGCTCACGCGCACCAGGTATTCCTTGTCGATGTCGGTATCGTGGCCGATCAGCTGCTTGGCCACGCGGCCGTCCTGCGTCAGGACCAGCAAGCCGACGGAATCGATGTCCAGCCGTCCCGCTGCCACCAGGCTGCGCAGCTGGGTCGGATGGAATTGTTCCGGGCTGCGGTCTTCCGCCCAGCGGTTTTCCGCCTTGATCAGGGCCACGGCGGGCGTGTAGCCGTCTTCGGCCTGGCCGCTGACGTAGCCGACGGGTTTGTTGATCAGCACGGTGACGCGCTTCGATTGCTCGGCCGCCGCCTGGCGTTCCACGGTGACTCTCTGGCTCGGGTAGACCTTGCTGCCCAGTTCGGACACCACCTTGCCATCCACGCGGACCCAGCCGCGGGCGATCCATTCATCGGCTTCGCGGCGCGAGCACAGGCCCAGTTCGGACATGCGTTTGGACAAGCGTAATAATTCTTCGGTCATGTTGTTTCAGTTTCAGTAAGGGTAGGCGTTGCGCGGAAAGCTTACACTTTCAGCGCATCGAGTAAATCGGTTTCCAGCAATATCTGGTTGCGGGCATTGTTGAGCGCGGGGCCGTCGACGAGGAAGACGTCTTCGACCCGCTCGCCCAGGGTCATGATCTTGGCCGTGTGCAAGTTGATGCGGTACTTGGTCAGCACGTTGGCGATCGCATACAGCAGGCCCGTGCGGTCGTTGGCGGCCACCGACAGCAGGTAGTACTGGCCTTTTTCATCGGGCCGCAGGTCCACCGTCGGCTGGAAGGGGAAGGTGCGCGACAGGCGCGACAGCCGTCCCTTGCCCGGCGGCGGCAGCGGCGTCTGCGACTGCAGCAGCTCGCCCAGCTCATGCTCGATCAGGCTGATGATGTCGCGGTAGCTCTTGGCGAAGTTTTGCTCGGTGACGAGGAAGGTGTCGAGCGCATAGCCATTTTTCGTCGTATGGATCTTCGCGTCGAGGATGCTGAAATTCTTGCGGTCGAAATAGCTGCAGATGCGCGCGAACAGGTCTGGCTGGTCGGGAATGTACACGGCCACCTGCAAGCCTTCGCCGATGGGCGCCAGCCGGCATTTTACCACCGGCAACTTGCTGTCGAGCTTGTCATACAGCGAGCGCGTCTGCCAGGCGATGTCGGACGCGTCGTGGCGCAGGAAATAGGCCACGTCCAGCTGTTGCCACAGTTTCAGGTGCGCATCGGGCGGCAAGCCATACAGGCGCAGGGTGGCCAGCGCTTCCTGCTGGCGGTTTTTAAGCTCGCGGTCGGCCGTGTGCGGCTCGCCGCCCAGCACGCGCAGGGTGATCTTGTACAGGTCTTCCAGCAGCTTGCCCTTCCAGGCATTCCACACTTTCGGGCTGGTGCCGCGGATGTCGGCCACCGTCAGCAGGTACAAGCCCGTCAGGTGGCGCTCGTCCTTGACCACTTTCGCAAAGGCGGCGATGACGTCGGGATCGGACAAGTCCTGCTTTTGCGCCACTTGCGACATGGTCAGGTGATTTTCCACCAAGAAAGCCACCAGTTCCGTGTCCTCGGCAGACAGGCCGTGGTCCTGGCAGAACTGGGTGGCGTCGGCCACGCCCAGCTTCGAGTGGTCGCCGCCGCGGCCCTTGGCGATGTCGTGGAACAGGGCCGCCACGTACAGCAGCCACGATTGCGAGAAATCGGCCATCAGCTGGCTGCAGAACGGATATTCGTGCGCGTGTTCGCTCATGGTGAAGCGGCGCATGTTGCGCACCACCATCAGAATGTGCTGGTCGACCGTGTACACGTGGAACAGGTCGTGCTGCATCTGGCCCACGATGCGGCGGAAATTCGGCAGGTAGCGCCCCAGGATGCTCATCTCGTTCATGCGCCGCAGCGCGTGGATGATGCCGACAGGGGCTTGCATGATGCGCAGGAACAGGGCGCGGTTGACGGGATCCTGGCGGAAGGCGGCGTCGATCTTGAAGCGCGCGTGCCACAGGGCCCGCGTGGCGCGCGAGGTCATGCCCTTCAGGGCCGGGCGCTCCGTCATGAGCACGAAGACTTCCAGCATGGCCGATGGGTATTGCTCGAACGTGTCGTCGGCGCTGATGTCGATCAGGCTGTTGACTTCATTGAAGCGCTCGTTGATGGGCACGGCCACGTCGTCCTGCGGGAACAGCCGCGCTTCGATGTTTTGCAGCAAAATCGTGTTGAGCTGGGTCACCGTCTTGGCGGCCCAGTAGTAGCGTTGCATGAGGAATTCGCTGGCGCGGCGCATGTGCGGCCCGCTGCCCGTCGCTTGCAGGCCCAGCGATTCGGCGATCGCCGTCTGCACGTCGAACACGAGGCGGTCTTCGCGCCGCCCCGCGTGCAGGTGCAGGCGCACGCGGATATCCTTGAAGGCGCGCTCCTTTTCCATCAGCTGGCGCGCTTCCGTCAGGGTGATCAGTCCGCCCGTGGCCAAGGTGCGCCACGAGTTCGCCAGGCCGGCCGCTTTGGCCACCCACAGGATCACCTGCAGGTCGCGCAGGCCGCCCGGGCTTTCCTTGCAATTCGGTTCCAGGCTGAAAGCCGTGTCTTCGTACTTGGCATGGCGCTGGCGCATCTCCGCCGTTTTTGCCTGGAAGAAGGCTTGCGCGTCCATGGCCGCGTCATAGCGCTGCTGCAATTGCGCGAACAGGTCCGCGTTGCCGCACACGAGACGCGCTTCGAGCAAGCTCGTCTGCACTGTGATGTCGGCCTTCGATTCGACCAGGCATTCATCGACGGTGCGGATGCTGTGGCCAATTTCCAGGCCCAGGTCCCACAGCAGTTGCACCAGTTCCTCGAGCTTTTCCTGCGTGGCGGCGTCCGGCGATTGTTGCAGCAGGATCAGCAGGTCGACGTCGGAATACGGAAACAGCTCGCCCCGGCCATAGCCGCCCACGCCCACCAGGGCCGTGCCTGGCGGCAAGCCCGCTTCCTGCCAGGCCCGCGCCAGCACGCCATCGACGCTGTGGCGCAGGCTGCGCAGCAGTTTTTCAGGCTTGCCGTCGGTCTGGAAGGCCGCAATGACGACCTGGCGGTCGGCTTTCAGTTGCTGTTTCAGCTGTTCCCGAACTTGCTTTTTCATCTGGGCCCTGGGTGGCGGTGGGTCGGGTGGGGTCAGGCTTGATTAATAATGACGCTTATCAGGCTTTATTGCCGATAAAGGCGGGCGGCGGCGGCATGCCCGGCGAGACGGTCAGCACTTCATAGCCCGTTTCCGTGACCAGCACCGTGTGCTCCCATTGCGCCGACAGGCTGCGGTCCTTGGTTTTGATGGTCCAGCCATCGTTCATTTCGCGGATTTCGCGGCGGCCCGAGTTGATCATCGGTTCCACCGTGAAAATCATGCCCGCTTCCAGGCGCTCCAGGGTGCCTGGCTTGCCGTAGTGCAAGACTTGCGGCTCTTCATGGAAGACCTTGCCGATGCCGTGGCCGCAGAATTCGCGTACCACGCTGTAGCCGGCCTTTTCCGCGTGCTGCTGGATGGCGTGGCCGATATCGCCCAGGTGGGCGCCCGGCTTGATCTGATCGATGCCCAGCCACATGCACTCATAGGTGATTTCCGACAGGCGCTTGGCCAGGATGGTCGGCGTGCCGACAAGGAACATGCGGCTGTTGTCGCCGTGGTAGCCATCCTTGATGACGGTGATGTCTAGGTTGACGGAGTCGCCGCTTTTCAGGACCTTGTCGCCGGGAATGCCATGGCAGATGACGTCGTTGACGGAGGTGCAGATGGCTTTCGGATAGGGCGTGTAGCCGGGCGGGCAGTAGTTGAGCGGGGCAGGGATGGTGCCTTGCACGTTGACCATGTATTCGTGGCACAGGCGATCGAGTTCGCCCGTCGTGACGCCCACCTTGACGAAGGGGGTGATGTAGTCGAGCACTTCGGCGCCGAGCTTGCCGGCAATGCGCATGCCTTCGATGTCGGCGGCGGTATTGATACGGATGGTGGACATGGTGTAATTCGCAATCTGCAAGAATTCAGGTGAAAAGCACAGACGATTCCTGCTGTATGGGGAAAAGTCTGCAAATATGCCGAAATTATAAACGAGGCGCCCTGAATCCGCCGCCTCCTTCCTATGGCCGGGAGGGGATTTGTGGGGAGAAAGCGGATGAAAAGGCGGTGCAGCCACGCCTTGCACCATCGTGGTGCGCCGGCCGTTTCCGCCGGGCGCGCGATTTGCGGTGCGGACTTGATGCGGCAGGCATTTCAGTGTAGAATCCCGGGTTGCTTGAATTCTCTTTTAAGCAATGCAGTAAAACAGTGTCTTTAATTTATATAAACACGCGAATCCGGTCGACAAGGGTGCCTGTATGGTGACTGATCGGATTCCAGACCCAACCCTGGAGTTAATAATGTCCGTAACAATGCGCGAAATGCTGGAAGCCGGTGTCCACTTTGGTCACCAAACCCGTTTTTGGAATCCAAAAATGGCACCGTTCATCTTCGGCCATCGCAACAAGATCCACATCATCAACCTGGAAAAAACCATGGCGATGTACCAGGACGCAATGAAGCACGTGCGTCAACTGGCTGCAAACCGTGGCACCATCCTGATGGTTGGCACCAAGCGTCAAGCTCGCGAAATCATCGCTGCTGAAGCACAACGCGCTGGCGTGCCTTTCGTTGATCAACGTTGGTTGGGCGGCATGCTGACCAACTTCAAAACGATCAAAACCTCGATCAAGCGTCTGAAAGACATGGAAGTGATGATCGAAGACGGTTCGATCGAGAAGCTGTCGAAAAAAGAAGCGCTGATGTTCTCCCGCGAAATGATCAAGCTGCAAAAATCGATCGGCGGCATCAAGGACATGGGCGGCATTCCTGACGCAATCTTCGTCGTCGACGTCGGCTACCACAAAGGTGCGATCACCGAAGCAGCTAAACTGGGTATCCCGGTCATCGGCGTTGTCGATACCAACCACTCCCCAGAAGGCGTGAACTTCGTGATCCCAGGTAACGATGACTCCTCGAAAGCCATCATGTTGTACGCTCGCGGTGTTGCTGACGCAATCATCGAAGGCCGTGCAGCTGCCGGTAACGAAGTTGTTGAAATGGTTAAAGCAGCCGCTGGCGACGAATTCGTCGAAGTTAACGAACAGGCTTAATGGCCAGGCTATCGCAAGATAGCCGTTTGTAAGCACAGCAGTAAGGGAAAAGGGGTGGCAGCAGCTCCCCCTTTTTTTTAACAAAAAAACGATAGTGACCGCTGGCGAGGCATGCATGCCCGGCCGCGACTATCGACTCACCGAATCAGGAGAAACACATGGCAGCGATTACAGCAGCGATGGTAGGCGAATTGCGCGGCAAAACCGACGCACCAATGATGGAATGCAAAAAAGCACTGACCGAAGCCGAAGGCGACATGGCTCGTGCGGAAGAGATCCTGCGCGTCAAACTGGGCGGCAAGGCATCGAAAGCATCGGCACGCATCACCGCTGAAGGCGTCGTGGCAACCTACATCGCCAATGGCGTAGGCGCCCTGGTCGAAGTGAACTCGGAAACCGACTTCGTTGCGAAAAACGACGATTTCCTGGCACTGGCCAACAACGCTGCCCGTCTGGTAGCGGAACACAACCCGGCTGACGTCGCTGCCCTGCTGGCCCTGCCACTCGATGGCAAGACCCTGGAAGACGTGCGCGCTGCCCTGATCGGCAAAATCGGCGAAAACATGACCATCCGCCGCTTCCAGCGTTTCGAAACCAGCGCCAAGCTGGCTTCGTACCTGCACGGTTCGCGCATTGGCGTGATCGTCGAATTCGACGGCCCCGATGAGCAAGTGGGCAAAGACGTGGCCATGCACATCGCTGCCATGAAGCCAGTGTCGCTGTCGTCGAACGAAGTTCCTGCGGAACTGATCGAAAAAGAGCGTTCGGTTGCACAACTGAAAGCCGAAGAAGACGCAGCCAAAGCGGCCGCCGAAGGCAAGCCAGCGCAATCGCCGGAAATCCTGGCCAAGCGCCTGGAAGGTTCCGTACAGAAGTTCTTGAAAGAAGTTTCCCTGCTGAACCAAGCTTTCGTGAAAAACGACAAGCTGTCGGTTGAGCAAATGCTGAAGGCGGCTAACACCAGCGTCAAAGGTTTCGCCATGTACGTAGTGGGCGAGGGCATCGAGAAGAAGCAAGACGACTTCGCAGCAGAAGTCGCAGCACAGATGGCTGCCTCCCAGGGAGCGTAAGTAAAGCGGGCCGAGAGGCCCGTTTTTTTGGCCCGCCCGCACCTGTGTGCCGGGCGGCGGCATGGGCAGCTTCCTCCCGCCTATCCGGCGCTGCAAGGCGCTGCGCCATGTCATACTCGAATAACCTCATTTATGGAGCCCCAGCTCATGTCAAAACCAGCCTACAAGCGCGTCCTCCTCAAGTTGTCCGGCGAAGCCCTGATGGGCGATGATCCCTACGGCATCAACCGCGCCACGATCGAGCGCATGGTGGCCGATGTGGCCGAGGTGGCGAAGTTGGGTGTGGAACTGGCAATCGTGATTGGCGGCGGCAATATCTTCCGCGGCGTCGCGCCTGGTGCGCAAGGCATGGACCGCGCCACCGCCGACTACATGGGCATGCTTGCCACGGTGATGAACGCACTGGCCCTGGCCGATGCCATGCGCCATGTCGGCATTACCGCGCGCGTCATGTCGGCCATCGGCATCGAACAAGTGGTCGAGCCGTACGTCCGCCCGAAAGCCCTGCAATACCTGGAAGAAGGCAAAGTGGTCGTCTTTGCCGCCGGTACCGGCAATCCGTTCTTCACCACCGATACGGCAGCCGCCCTGCGCGGTTCCGAGATCAGCGCCGAGATCGTCCTGAAGGCCACCAAGGTCGACGGCGTCTACACAGCCGATCCGAAGAAGGATCCGAACGCCACCCTGTTCCACACGATTACGTTCGACGACGCCATCGCCAAGCATCTGCAAGTAATGGATGCCACCGCATTCGCCCTGTGCCGCGACCAGAAACTGCCGATTAAAGTGTTTTCGATCACCAAGCCGGGCGCGCTGATGCGCGTCATCATGGGCGAAGACGAAGGCACCTTGGTTCACGTATAAGGGAAGCGGAGCGCCGAGAAGCCGTCCATGGCTGCGTTGCAGTGCCTTGCCGTACATTCGGCGCCGCGCCTTGCCCTGAACGGTTTTCGGCACTCCCGACTGCGCTGGTGTTTTCATCGCAAGCGAAGTAGCAATATTCATTATTATCAAGACAAGGAGTACAGCAATGTCCTTAGCTGACGTTAAGAAAAATACCCAGGAACGCATGACGAAGTCGCTGGAAACACTGCGGGCCGACCTGGCCAAAGTGCGTACCGGCCGCGCCCATACGGGTATCCTGGACCACGTGATGGTCGAGTACTACGGTTCGCCGACGGCGTTGACCCAGGTGGCCAACGTGACCCTGATCGATGCGCGCACCATCGGCGTGCAGCCGTACGAGAAGAAGATGGCCAACACCATCGAAAAAGCCATCCGCGACGCCGACCTGGGTCTGAACCCATCGGCACAGGGCGACCTGATCCGCGTTCCGACGCCGCCGCTGACGGAAGAGCGCCGCAAGGAAATGGTCAAGCTGGTCAAGAGCGAAGCGGAAGACGCGAAAATCGCCGTGCGTAACATTCGCCGCGATGCGAATGAGTCGCTGAAAAAACTGGTCAAGGAAAAAGCCTGCTCCGAGGACGATGAGCGTCGCTCGTCGGAAGAAGTGCAGAAGCTGACGGACAAGTTTATTGCCGACATCGACAAGATGGTTGTCGACAAAGAAAAAGAAGTGCTGACCGTCTAGTTTTCAGTCCTTTTGGCGCTGCCCGGAAAAGCACGGCTTTTCCGGGCAGTGCTATTTGGAGCATAATAGTTATCTTTTATTTTTTGGTATTCGTGTTTTCATGATCTATTCGAGTTCGACAACGGCAGTACCTGAAGTGGGCACGGTGCCGCGCCATGTGGCAATCATTATGGATGGCAATGGTCGCTGGGCAACCAAGCGCTTCCTGCCGCGTGTGGCTGGCCACGTCAAGGGCGCGGATGCCGTGCGCGGCATCGTCGAGGCTTGCATCGAGCGCGGCGTCGAATACCTGACCCTGTTTGCTTTCAGCTCGGAAAACTGGCGCCGCCCGGAAGAAGAGGTGTCGATGCTGATGCGCCTGTTCGTCACGATGCTGGAACGCGAAGTGGTCAAGATGCATGCGAACGACATCCGCCTGAAGGTGGTGGGTGACTTGTCGCGCTTCAACGACGAGCTGCAAACCCTGATCGCCAATGCGGAGCGCAAGACGGCGAACAACACGCGCCTGACGGTGTCCATCTGCGCCAACTACGGCGGCCGCTGGGACATCATGCAGGCAGTCAATAAAATGACGGCCCAGGTGCTCGCCGATGGCCAGTCTGCCGGACACGCTTACACGGAAGAGCAACTGGCGCCGCACCTGGCCATGGCTTACGCACCCGAGCCCGACCTGTTCATCCGCACGGGCGGCGAGCAGCGCATTTCCAATTTCCTCCTGTGGCAACTGGCGTACACTGAGTTGTTTTTCACCGAAACTTTCTGGCCCGACTTCAATGGCGAGTGCCTCGACGCGGCAATCGCGTCTTACCAGCAGCGCGAACGGCGCTTTGGCCGTACCAGCGCGCAATTAACTGAAAAGACAAACTGATGCTGAAAACACGGATAATCACCGCCCTGGTCCTCCTGGCGGTCTTGCTGCCGGTTCTGTATCTGAATTATTTCCCCGCCTTCGCCGTGATCGCCACGGCGTTCTTCGGCGCCGCCGTATGGGAAAGCTTCCGCATCTTCAAAAATCGCCAGGCGCTGCTGATCGCCGCCGTCTGGACTGCCGCCTTCGCGTATACTTTTTTTGTCGGCAACGGCATGGCGCAGCTCAATTTCTGGTTCGCCCTGTGCGTGGCCATCTGGCTGATCCGCTTCGTGCCTTCGCTGGCAACAGGCTTGCCGCCCACCGAAGGCCTGGGCAATACCTTGCTCAGCTTCGTGTACCCGGTGACCATCGTCGGCTGCTTCGTCGCCATCATCGCCCTGTTCCTGCATAGCCCTTTGTACCTGCTGTCCGTGATGGCCCTCGTGTGGATCGCCGATATCGGCGCCTATTTCTCGGGCAAGGCGTTCGGCAAGCGCAAGCTGGCGCCAAGTATTTCCCCAGGTAAGTCCTGGGAAGGCGCCATCGGCGGCGGCATCGCCGTGCTGGTCATCTCCGCCATCACCATCGTGGCCGCGCCATCGCTGCCGGTCTTGCAAGACACCTTCGCCGTGCAGCTGCAATTGCGCCGCGGCTGGCTGGTGGCCTTGCTGGTGCTGCTGCTGATCGTTGCGGCCAGCATCGTCGGCGACCTGTTCGAATCCCAGCTGAAGCGCCGCGCCGGCATCAAGGACAGCAGCAAGCTGCTGCCCGGCCATGGCGGCGTACTCGACCGTATCGATGCGCTGATCCCGGTCTTGCCATTTGCCGCCCTCGTGGCCAGCTGGCTTTAAGGAAACTCATGCAATACATCACCATTCTTGGCGCGACCGGCTCGATCGGCGTGTCCACCCTGGACGTGCTCGCGCGTCATCCGGAGCAATACAGCGTGTATGCGCTGAGCGCCCACAGCCGCGTGGCCGAACTGGCCGCCCAGTGCTTGCAATTTCGCCCCCGGCGCGCCGTCGTCGGCACGGCCGACGCCGCCCTTGAACTGACGCGCTTGCTGCGCGGGCAGGGCGTCGATACGCAAGTCGAGTACGGCGTGGACGCCCTGTGCGACATCGCCAGCGCGCCGCAGGTGACGGGCGTGATGGCGGCCATCGTCGGCGCGGCCGGCCTGGCGCCCACCCTGGCGGCAGCGCGTGCCGGCAAGAAAGTGTTGCTGGCCAATAAAGAAGCGCTGGTCATGTCCGGCCAGCTGTTCATCGATGCCGTGCATGACAACGGCGCCGTGCTGCTGCCCATCGACAGCGAACACAACGCCATCTTCCAATGCATGCCGCACGCCCATGGCCGCGCGCCGGGCGCCGCGGGCGTGGCGAAAATCGTGTTGACGGCTTCCGGCGGCCCTTTCCTGACGCGCGACGTCGAGACGCTCGACACGGTCACGCCGGACCAGGCATGCAAGCATCCGACCTGGGCCATGGGGCGCAAGATTTCCGTCGATTCGGCCACCATGATGAACAAGGGCCTGGAAGTGATCGAGGCGCACTGGCTGTTCGGCGCGCCGGCCGACCAGATCGAGGTGCTGATCCACCCGCAAAGCGTGATCCATTCGATGGTTTCGTACATCGACGGTTCCGTGCTGGCCCAGCTGGGTAATCCGGACATGCGCACGCCGATCGCCCATGCGCTGGCGTATCCGCAGCGCATCGCTTCCGGCGTAGCGCAGCTGGACCTGGCCCAAGTGGCCACCTTGCAGTTCGAACGACCCGATTTCCGCCGTTTCCCCTGCCTGGCGCTGGCCTTTGACGCCTTGCGTGCGGGCGGCACGGCGCCGGCTTTGCTCAATGCGGCCAATGAAGTGGCCGTGCAAGCGTTTCTTGACGAACAGATCGGCTTCCGCCAGATCGACAGGGTCATCGCGCACGTGATCGAGACGGTGCCGCATGGCGCCGCTTCGAGCATCGACGCCGTGATGGAGCAGGACCGCCGGGCCAGAGCGGCCGCGCAAGCGTATATCGCGCAAAGGCTTGCTGCATGACGCTCATCACCACGTTGCTGGCCTTTATCGTCGCGCTCGGTTCGCTGATTACCCTGCACGAGCTGGGCCACTACCTGGTGGCGCGCTGGTGCGGTGTGAAAGTGCTGCGTTTCTCGATCGGCATGGGAAAAGTGGTGTATTCGCGCAAGTTTGGCAAGGACCAGACGGAATGGGCGATCTCCGCGCTGCCGCTGGGCGGCTATGTCAGCATGCTCGACAGCCGCGCGCAAGACCTCAGCGACTTGCCGGAAAGCGAATTGCGCCGCGAATTCACGCGCCAGAGCGTGTGGCGCCGCATCGCCATCGTGGCCGCCGGCCCGCTGGCCAACTTCCTCGTCGCCATCGTGCTGTACGCGGGCCTGTTCATGCATGGCATCGAAGAGCCGTCGAGCAAGCTCGGTCCCGTGGCCGAACAGACTGCCGCCTATGCGGCCGGCTTGCGCAGCGGCGATACGGTCGAGTCGGTAAATGGCAAGCCCGTGGCCAGCTGGTCCGAGCTGCGCTGGGAACTGATCCAGGCTACCCTCGACAAGTTGCCGGCGCGCATCGAAGTGCGCCGTCCCGACCGTGGTCAGCAGGAAGCGACCTTGCCGACGGCCAGCCTGACGGAGACGGACCTGGAAGGCGACGTGCTGGGCAAGCTGGGGTTGACCCTGGCCCGTTCCGCGCCCACGCTGATGGAAATCATGCCCGATGGCGCCGCCGCGCGCGCCGGCCTGCAGAAAAACGACCAGATCCTGGCCATTGACGAACAACCCGTGCACGACGTGGCGGCCGTCATCGCCACCCTGAGCCAGGCGCCGGGTCGCACCTTGCAATTGCAGCTCTTGCGCCAGGGCCAGGACTTGACCTTGCCCATTACGCCGGACGCCGTGCAGGGCGCCGGGGCAGAGGGAGCTGTAACAGTTGGTAAGATACAAGCAAAGCTGGGACAGGTGCCGGATATGATCACCGTGGCCTCCGGACCGATCTCTGCCGTGGGCAAGGCGTCCGCCAAGGTCTGGGATACCAGTGTCATGAGCCTGAAAATGTTGGGCAAAATGATCACCGGCCAGGTTTCTCTGAAGAATGTGACGGGGCCCATTACCATCGCCGATTACGCGGGCCAGACGGCGCGCATCGGCTTGGTAAGCTACCTGAGCTTCATCGCCTTCATCAGTATCAGTCTGGGCGTGATGAATTTGCTACCCATTCCTGTTCTGGATGGCGGGCATTTGCTGTATTATTCGCTGGAAGTTTTGACCGGACGCCCCTTGCCGGAGCGCGTAGGCGAGATTGCCCAGCGCCTGGGGATAGGTTTGTTGCTGACCTTGATGGTGCTTGCCGTCTTTAATGACGTGTTGCGATTGCTGAATTAGGGCGCTGGTTGAGGCCATTGCGTGAGTCGCACAAGCAATCTTTTGTGTATGTTGTCCATTGATTTACCCATTGAATAACCCCAATGAAATTACATTCTGCTCGTTTTGCCTTGCCTTCCTTTCGCCGCAGCCTGATCGGCGCCGCCGTCATGGCCATCTGTTCCGGCCACGCGCTGGCCGTCCAGCCGTTCACTGTCAAGGACATCCGGGTCGAAGGGATCCAGCGTACTGAAGCGGGCACCGTCTTTGCCTACCTGCCGGTGCGGGTCGGCGAAACGTTCTCCGACGAGAAGAGCGTTGCCGCCATCAAGGCCCTGTATGCGACGGGCATGTTCAAGGATGTGCGCCTGGAAGCCGATGGCGACGTGCTGGTGGTGCTGGTCGAGGAACGTCCGGCCATCGCCAGCGTGGCATTTACCGGTACCAAGGAATTTGAAAAGGACGTGCTGGTCAAGGCGCTGAAGGAAATCGGCGTCGGTGAAGCCAAGATTTTCGACAAGGCCTCCGTCGACCGCGCGGAACAGGAACTCAAGCGCCAGTACCTGTCGCATGGCCTGTACGGCGTGAAGATCACCACCACCGTCACGCCGATCGAGCGCAACCGCGTCAACGTGGTGTTCGCCGTCGACGAGGGAGACGTGGCTCGCATCAAGCAGATCAACATCGTCGGCAACAAGGCCTTCACGGACAAGGAACTGCGCGAGCAGCTGGCCCTGAACACGGGCGGCTGGTTCAGCTGGTACACCAAGGCCGACCAGTATTCGAAGACCAAGCTGACGGGCGACATCGAAGCGCTGAAGTCCTACTACCTGGACCGCGGCTACATCGAGATGCAGGTCGATTCGACGCAAGTGTCGATCACGCCCGATAAAAAAGATATTTATCTGACGATCAACATCACCGAAGGTGAAAAGTACAAGATCGCCGGCACCAAGTTCGAAGGCGAGATGTTCGGCCGCGAAGAAGAGCTCAAAGCGCTGAACCTGATGCGCGAAGGCGACATCTACTCGGGCGCGCGCCTGACGGCGACGAACAAGCGCATCCAGGACCGCCTGGCCACGTTCGGCTATGCGTTTGCCAACGTTAACGCCAATCCCGAAATCAACCGCGAAAAGCATGAAGTCGGTTTCACCTTCTTCATCGATCCGGGCAAGCGCGTCTACGTGCGCCACATGAATATCGCCGGCAACACCACCACGCGCGATGAAGTCATCCGCCGCGAATTCCGCCAGTTCGAATCGTCCTGGTACGACAGCAACAAGATCAAGCTGTCGCGCGACCGTGTCGACCGCCTCGGCTACTTCAAGGACGTGACCATCGACACGCCGGAAGCGCAGGGCACGACCGACCAGGTCGACGTCAACGTGACGGTGGTGGAAAAACCCACCGGTAACTTCCTGATCGGCGGCGCCTTCTCGCAATCGGAAAAATTCACCCTGTCGGCCTCGATTTCGCAAGCCAACTTCGCCGGTAGCGGCAACACGGTCGGCATCGAACTCAATACCAGCCATTACAGCCGCACGATCGCGTTTTCGCAAACCAATCCGTACTTCACGGACGACGGCATTTCGCGCAGCTTCGAAGTCTATCTGCGCACGACGGAACCGCCGGCGCTGAACATCGGCAGCTACAAGATCAAGCAGACCGGTGGCCGCGTCAGTTTCGGCGTGCCGTTCTCGGAAGTCGACACCGTCTTTTTCGGCATCGGCGCCGAGCGCTCACGCATCGAAACGGACATCACCAGCCCGATCCGCTTCAAGCAGTACGTGATCGACAATGGCGGCCCGTCCGACGGTATCGGTTCGGCCACCACGAATTCCATCCCGCTGACGGCGGCATGGCAGCGCGACAGCCGCGACAGCGCCCTGACGCCATCGATCGGCCGCTACCAACGCGTCAACCTCGAGGCCGACCTGATCGGCGACCAGAAATACTTCCGCGCCATTTATGAGCACCAGTATTTCCGTCCGTTGTTCAGCAAGGTCACCCTGGCGCTGAAGGGCGAGATCGATTACGGCCACGGTATCGGCAAGCACGTGTATCCGGTCTTCAAGAACTTCTACGGCGGCGGCATCGGTTCGGTGCGCGGCTACCTGAGTTCCTCGCTGGGCGCGGTCGAACCGAGCACCAACGATGCCTTGGGCGGCGCTTCGCGCCTGATCGGTAACGCGGAACTGCAGATGCCATTCCCCGGTTCGGGCAATGACCGCAGCTTGCGCTGGTTCGGTTTCCTTGACGGCGGCCAGGTCTACCAGGAAGGCGAAAAAATGCGGATCTCGCAATTGCGCTATTCTGCTGGCTTGGGCATCAGCTGGATTTCACCGGTGGGCCCGCTCAAGCTGAGCTACGCCAAGCCGCTGAACGCCAAGCCGACGGACCGCCTGGAGCGCTTCCAGTTCCAGATGGGCACCGGTTTCTAACCGGCCATCTGAACGGGGGCGACAGCTTTTACTTTTTGACCATGGAGTATCATGAACACCGCATCCGCTACCCTGCCCAAGACCCTTGCCGTGATCGCATTGTGCTGGAGTTCGCTGTTGCCGGTGCAGGCGCAGGCTCAGGAGTCGAAGATCGCCTGGATCAGCAGCGAACGTATTTATAACGAATCGAGGCTGGCCAAGCTGGCCAGCGCCAAGCTGGCCGAAGAGTTCCGCTCGCGCGAAAAAGCCGTGCAGGAACTGGCTGCCCGCTTCAAGGTGGCCAACGAAGCCCTGGAAAAGGACATGCCGACCCTGAGCGAGGCGGAGCGCGCCAAGCGCCAGCGCGAGTTTTTCGAGCTGGACAAGGAACTGCAACGCCGCCAGCGCGAGTTCCGCGAAGACCTGAGCCAGCGCACGAATGAAGAGCGCAGCGCCATCGCGGAAAAGGCCAACACCATCATCCAGCAGATGGCGCATATCGAAGGATATGACATCGTGCTGCAGGAAGCCCTGTGGGCCAGCCCGCGCATCGACATTACCGACAAGGTATTGAAGGCGCTGGACAAGTGATATTAGAATAGAGGTAATTAGATGGGCACTCGACTAGGAGAATTGGTCGAACGCTTCGGCGGGCAGTTGGCGGGCGATCCCAACCTGGAAGTGTCAGGTATCGCACCGCTGGCCGACGCCGGCGCTTCGCACATCAGCTTTCTCAGCAATAGCAAATTCCGCGCACAGGCGGCCCAGAGCGGCGCCGCCGCGCTGATCCTCACGCCGGCCGACGATGCGCTGATCGGCGTCGACTACGCCGGCGCGCGCATCGTCACCCCGAATCCCTATGTGTATTTCGCGCGCGCGGCGCAGTATTTCGCCGCCCTGCACGAGATCACGGCACCAATCGGCATCCATCCGGGCGCCTTTGTCGACGCCAGCGCGCAGGTTGACGCCAGCGCCTCCGTCGGCGTGCATGCGGTGATCGAAGCGGGCGCCGTGATCGGCGCCGGCTGCGTCATCGGCCCCGGCTGCGTGGTGGGGCGCGACGCCGTCATCGGCGCCGGTACCCAGCTGTTCGCCAACGTGACCTTTCACGCGCGCTGCGTGATCGGCCAGCGCGGCATCATCCATTCGGGCGCCGTGATCGGCACCGACGGATTCGGCTTCGCCAACGAAGGCGGCGTCTACATCAAGATACCGCAGACGGGCAGGGTGGTGATCGGTGATGATGTCGATATCGGCGCCAACACCACCATCGACCGCGGCGCACTGGCCGACACCATCATCGAAGATGGCGTCAAGCTCGATAACCAGATCCAGATCGGCCACAACTGCCATATCGGCGCGCACACGGCCATGGCCGGCTGTGTCGGCGTGGCCGGCAGCGCCATCATCGGCAAGTACTGCACCTTTGGCGGCGCCGCCATGGTGCTGGGCCACCTGACCATTGCCGACCGCGTCCACGTGGGCTCGGGCAGCATGGTCTCGCGTTCGATCCTGGAAGCGGGCCAGTACACGGGCTTTTATCCGCTGGCCAAGAACGCCGACTGGGAAAAGAGCGCCGCCATCGTGCGCAACCTGTCAAGCATGCGCGAGAAGATCCGCGCGCTTGAAAAAACAATTAAAACACTGACCACGCAAGACGAAAAATGACTACTGAAAAAAAGACCCTCGACATCCTCGCCATCAAATCGCTGCTGCCGCATCGCTACCCCCTGCTGCTGGTCGACCGCGTGCTGGACTGGGAAGCCGATAAAACCATCACCGCCATCAAGAACGTGACGGTCAACGAAGAGTTCTTCCAGGGCCATTTCCCGCACAAGCCGGTCATGCCCGGCGTGCTGATGATCGAAGCGCTGGCGCAGACGGCAGCTTTGCTGTCGTTCCTGTCGATGGGCGTGAAACCGGATGAAAATTCGGTGGTGTACTTCGTCGGCATCGACAATGCGCGCTTCAAGCGTCCAGTCGAACCGGGCGACCAATTGAAGATGGATGTGGAAATCCTGCGCGTCTCGCGCGGCATCTGGAAATACAAGGCCGTCGGTACGGTTGACGGCAAGCTGGCGGTGGAAGCGGAACTGATGTGCACCATCCGCAGCGCGCAGGATGCCAGCCAGTCTGCGAGCCAGCCAGCGGGGCAGTAACATGGCGGCCATCCACTCCACGGCAGTCATCGATCCGAAGGCCGAGCTTGACAGCTCGGTCGAGGTGGGTCCGTACACCATCATCGGTCCGCACGTGCGCATCGGCGCCGGCACCAGGGTCGGCCCGCACGTGGTGATCGACGGCCATACGACGATCGGCAGCGACAACCACCTGTTCCAGTTTTCTTCCATCGGCGCGCAGCCGCAGGATAAAAAATGGGCGGGCGAGGCGACGCGCCTGGAAATCGGCGACCGCAACACCATCCGCGAGTTCTGCACCTTCAACACGGGCACCGTGCAGGGCGGCGGCGTGACGCGCCTGGGCAATGACAACTGGATCTCGGCGTATGTGCACCTGGCGCACGACTGCCTGGTGGGCAACAACACTATCTTTTCGAACAACGCGCAGCTGGCGGGCCACGTGGAAATCGGCGACTGGGTCATCATGAGCGGTTTTGCCAATGTGCACCAGTTCTGCAAGATCGGCGCGCACGCCTTTGTCGGCATGAGCACCAGCCTGACGCAGGATGTGCCGCCGTTCGTCCTGTTGAACGGCAATCCGGCACAGGCGCATGGCGTCAACATCGAAGGATTGAAACGCCGCGGCTTTACGCGCGAGCAGATCAACGGCATCCGCGCCGCGTATAAGCTCATCTACCGCGCGGGACTGACGCTGGAAGAGTCCAAGGCGGCCCTGTTCGAAGAAGAGCAGGCTTCCTCGCCCGAGGTGGCGCAACACATTCGCGCCATGCGCGAATTCCTTGGCGTGGCGTCGCGTGGCATCGTCCGCTGACCAGGACCGCGGCCTCGGTGTCGCCAATGTCGCCATCGTCGCCGGCGAGGTGTCGGGCGATTTGCTGGCCAGCCGGCTGCTGTCCGGCCTCGTGCCGCAGCTGCCCGGCGCGCGCTTCCACGGCATCGGCGGCGAGCACATGGCCAGGCAGGGCTTCGTGTCCGACTGGCCGCTCGACAAACTGACCGTGCGCGGCCTGTTCGAGATCATTCCCCGCTACCGCGAAATCAAGGGCATCCAGAACGCGCTGCGCGACCAGCTGCTGGCGGAGCGTCCCGCCGTCTTCATCGGCGCCGACTACCCGGGCTTTAACCTGGGCCTTGAGCAGCAGCTGAAGGAAGGCGGCATCCCTACCGTGCACTACATCGGGCCGCAGATATGGGCCTGGCGCGGCGGCCGTATCAAGAAAATCATCAAGGCCGTCTCGCACATGCTGGTGATTTTCCCGTTCGAGGAAGAGATCTACCGCAAGGCGGGCGTGCCCGTCACCTATGTCGGCCATCCGCTGGCCGAGATGATCCCTTTGCAGCCCGACGAGGCGGCCGCGCGCCGTGTCCTGGGCTTGCCGCAAGACGCGAATGTCGTGACCCTGATGCCGGGCAGCCGCATGGGCGAACTCAAATACAATACCGCGGCGTTTGTCGGCGCCTGCAAGCTGCTGCTGGCGCGCGACCGCTCCCTGCGTTTCGTCGCGCCCATGGCCGGCGAAAAGCAGCGCCAGTATTTTTTGCAACTGATCCGTGAGGCGGGCTTGCAGGACGTCGAGATATTGCTCACCGATGGCGGCTCGCACACGGCCATCTGCGCCGCCGATGCGGTGCTGGTGGCTTCCGGTACGGCGTCGCTGGAAGTGGCGCTGTACAAGAAACCGATGGTCATCGCCTACAAGATGATGCGCGCTTCGTGGGAAATCATGCGCCACATGGGCTACCAGCCGTGGATAGGCTTGCCGAACATCCTGGCGCGCGATTACCTGGTGCCCGAGCTGCTGCAAAACGCGGCCAGCCCGCAAGCACTCGCCGACGCCATGTGGCAGCAGCTGAGCGACGTGCCGGGCCGTTTGCGCCTGGTGCAGCGCTTCACGGACATGCACCACAGTCTGCTGCGCGACAGCGCGCGCGAAAGCGCCAACGCCGTCATGCAGGTCATCGCCGCCAACCGCAAGTAAGCCCGAATCACCGCTTCAACCGCAGCACCAACCAAAGATTCAACGTGAAAAATATCTATCCCGGCCTGTTTGACGACTTGCCATTCTCGCTCGATGAAATCATCTGCGGCGTCGACGAGGCAGGCCGCGGTCCGCTGGCCGGCCCCGTGTTCGCCGCCGCCGTGATCCTCGATCCGAACCAGCCCATCGACGGCTTGCGCGACTCGAAAAAACTCAGCGAAGCCAGGCGCGACCTGCTGGCGCCGCAAATCAAGGCCAAGGCCCTGGCCTGGGCCATCGCCGAAGCGTCGGAAGAGGAAATCGACCGCCTGAACATCCTGCAGGCGTCGATGCTGGCCATGCGCCGCGCCGTCGAGGCCCTGGCGACCGTGCCGACCCTGGCCCTGATCGACGGCAACCGCTGCCCCGTGATGCCGATACGCGGCATGGCCATCATCGGCGGCGACGACAAGGTCGATTCCATTTCTGCCGCTTCCATCCTTGCCAAGACGGCGCGCGATGCGGCGCTGGTGCACCTGCATGCGGCCTATCCCGAGTACTGCTTCGACCAGCACAAGGGCTATGGCACCAAGCTGCACCTGGAGCGCCTGCACCTGCACGGCGCCTCGCCCGTGCACCGCCGCTCGTTCGCGCCCGTGCGCAACGTGATCGCGCTGTTTGGCGGGCAGGAGGTGGCGGCATGAAGACGATTACCTCGCGCGACAATGCGCAATACAAGGATTTATTGAAGCTGGCGGGCAGTTCGCAGGCGCGCCGCAAGTCGGGCCGCACCCTGCTCGACGGCGTGCACCTGTGCCAATCCTATCTGCAGCTGCGCGGCATGCCGGAGCAGTGCATCGTCAGCGAAAGCGCCTTGCAGAACCCGGAAGTGGCGGAGATCGTCGGCCAGCTGGAAAGCCGGCGCGCGCACGTACTGGGCTTGCCCGATGCGCTGTATAACGCGGTGAGCCAGGTCGAACATGGCGTGGGCGTGATGTTCCTCGTCGAAACGCCGGAACGGGCCGTCACGCAGCCCCTGAGCGTGTCGGCCGTGCTGCTCGATAACCTGCAAGACCCGGGCAACGTGGGCTCCATCCTGCGCAGCGCGGCCGCCGCCGGCATCACGCAGGTGTACTGCAGCGCCGGCACGGCTTTCTGCTGGTCGCCCAAGGTGCTGCGCGCGGCGATGGGCGCGCACTTCGTGCTCGACATCTTTGAAAACGTCGACCTGGCGGCACTCGTATCGAATGCCAAGGTGGCGACGCTGGCCACCAGCGGCTACGCCACGCAGCGTCTGTACGACGTTGACCTGCGCCAGCCCGTCGCCTGGCTGTTCGGCCATGAAGGGCAGGGCGTCGCCGACGACCTGCTGTCGATGGCCACGCACCAGGTGGTCATTCCCCACCTGGGCCAGATCGAATCGCTGAACGTGGCCGCCTGCGCCGCCGTGTGCTTCTTCGAGCAGCTGCGCCAGGGCCAGGCCTGAACAGGGTAGCCATGTCCATCCCTCCGCTGGCCGACGGCGCCGCACGTGACGAGGCCTGGTGGCGCCAGGTAGCCAGGTTTTATCCCGCGCCGCCGGACGCCATCGTCAATCTCGAGCACGGCTATTTCGGCGCCATGGCCGCCCCCGTGCAAGCGGCCTTCGAGCAGGCCGTGCGCTACACCAACGAGCAACTGAGTCCTTTCGTGCGCGGCGAATTCACGCGCACGCATGTGGATATTCTGCGCCGGCGCGTCGCCGCGCTGATCCATGCGGAACCGCATGAAATCCTGCTGACCCGCAGCGGCACCGAGTCGATGCAGGTGCTGATCACGCAATACCACGGCCTGGCGCCCGGCGATACCGTGCTGTGGAGTAATCTCGACTATCCGGCCATGCGCACGGCCATGCGCTGGCTGGCGCAGCGCCGTGGCGTCACCAGCACGCCAGTCGCATTGAACTTGCCCATCGGCGATGACGAGATCATCGCCCGCTACGCGCAAGCCATGCGCCAGGCCGTCAAGCCCAAATTGCTGCTGCTGTCGCAGGTGACGCCGGCTAATGGCCAGCAACTGCCGCTACAGGAAATCATGGCGCTGGCGCGCGAACACGGTATCGACGTGCTGCTCGACAGCGCCCATGCGCTGGGGCAGGTCGACGTGGACGTGCAGGCCATGGGCGTCGATTTCGCCGGTTTCAATCTGCACAAATGGCTGGGGGCCCCGGCGGGACTCGGTGTCGTGTATATCCGCGCATCGCAATTGCACAAGATCGAGCCGCATTGTGGCGACGACGATTATCCGCTGGACGATATCCGCAGCCGCCTGCACATGGGCATGCCGCCGATCGGCGCCATCCTGGCCGCGCCTGCCGCCTTGGACTTCCATGCGCGCCTGGGCGGCACGCCGGCCAAGAACGAACGCCTGGCCTGGCTGCGCAATTACTGGGTCGAGCGGGCGGCGCAGTTGCCCGGCGTGCGCATCCTGTCGCCGCTCGATGCCAAACGCGGCACGGCGCTGGTCGCCTTTGCCGTCGACGGCATGGGCGCGCGCGATCTGCAGCAAGCCTTGCTGCAGCGTTTTGGAATATTTACCGTGCAGCGCAATATTGGCGATGCCGACATCGTGCGCGCCACGGTGGCAATCACCACCACCACCGCTGAACTGGACCAATTGGTGGCGGCGCTGACGGTGCTGTCCAGCGAGGCGAACGCCTGACAAAACCGTCGCGAGCGCACGCGCAGCAGGTTTGGTCAGGTGTTCTAGTACTCGCGGCGGTTCGGCTTGATCTCTTGCAGGATCGTCGTGGAGATCTCTTCGATCGACTTGGTGGTCGAGGAGAGCCAGCGGATACCCTCGCGTTTCATCATTTTTTCCGCCTCGTTGACTTCGTAACGGCAGTTTTCAATCGCCGCATACTTGCTTCCAGCGCGTCTTTCGTTGCGTATTTCCGACAAACGTTCGGGCGTAATGCTCAATCCGAAAATTTTATTCTTAAATTCCAGCAGGGCCGATGGCAGCTTGTCGCGCTCGAAATCGTCGGGAATCAGCGGATAATTGGCCGCCTTGATACCGTATTGCATGGCCAGATACAGGCTGGTCGGGGTCTTGCCAGAGCGCGAAACACCCACCAGAATGACATCGGCCGAGGACAGGTTCTTGTGCGACTGCCCATCGTCATGCGCCAGCGAATAGTTGATCGCCTCGATGCGGTTCTTGTATTCCTCGCTGTCGACGATGTTGTGCGAGCGCCCGATGGTATGGGTCGACATCACGCCCAGCTCCTGCTCCAGCGGGGCCACAAAGGTCTGGATCAGGTCCATGTGCATGCCGCTGGACTTGCGGATCACGGCCGACAGGTCGTTCTTCACCAGGGTGGAGAAAATGATCGGGCGCTGGCCATCGGCGGCGAAGGCTTCGTTGATCTTGCGCGCCGCATCGTATGCCTTGTCCATGGTGTCGATGAAGGGCAGGCGGATCTGACGGAAGCGCAGGTCGAACTGCGTCAGCACCGAGTGGCCGAACGTCTCGGCGGTGATGCCGGTACCGTCGGAAACGAAGAAGACGGTGCGGGCCGCGGAGGGCAGAGGAGGGCGTGGTTCTTGTGTCATGGGTTTTCGGATCAAGATTGTGCGTCGTCAATTTGCGCCGCACAAGGTAAAATGGCTGCAACGGTATGATTGTGCTGCACGACGCCAAGAATAACAAGAAGACTGTCTGTGCGCCGCGCGTAAAGATTTCTATCATCAGTAAGGGTGTCATTATGACCAACGCAGTATCGCAACAGCAGGAAGACAAGGACGCGGTGTATGTTGCCTCGTTCGAGCATTTGCGCATGACGGATGTCGAATCCGTCGGCGGCAAGAACGCCTCCCTGGGCGAAATGATCAGCCAGCTGGCGGAAGCCGGCGTGCGCGTGCCCGGTGGCTTTGCCACCACGGCGCAGGCATTCCGCGATTTCCTTTCGTATAGCGCCAACGGCGGCTTGCCGCTGGCCGAACGCATCGCCCAGCGCCTCGAAGGGCTGAACATCGATGACGTGCGCGCGCTGGCGCAAGCCGGCGCCGAGATCCGTCAATGGATCGTCGAAACGCCGTTCCAGCCACGCCTGGCCGCTGAAATCGATCAGTTCTACGCCAAGCTGGTGGCCGATTCCGACACCGAAATGTCGTTTGCCGTGCGTTCCTCGGCCACGGCGGAAGACTTGCCGGACGCCTCTTTTGCTGGTCAGCAAGAAACCTTCCTGAACGTGGTCGGCATCGACAACGTGCTCGAAGCCATGAAACAGGTGTTCGCGTCGCTGTACAACGACCGCGCCATCTCGTATCGCGTGCACAAGGGCTTTACGCACGCTGAAGTGGCCTTGTCGGCCGGCGTGCAGCGCATGGTGCGTTCCGACCTGGGCGCGGCCGGCGTGATGTTCACCATCGATACCGAGTCGGGCTTCAAGGACGTGGTCTTCGTCACTTCCAGCTATGGCCTGGGCGAAACCGTGGTGCAGGGCGCCGTCAATCCCGATGAATTCTATGTGCACAAGCCGATGCTGGAAAAAGGCAAGTCGCCTGTGATCCGCCGCAATATCGGCTCGAAGCTGCTGAAGATGGAATTCACGAACGAAGCGAAAGCCGGCCGTTCCGTGAAAACCGTCGACGTGCCGGTCGAAATGCGCAACCGCTACTCGCTGAACGACAGCGAAGTGGTGGAGCTGGCCAAGTACGCCGTCATCATCGAAAACCACTACGGCCGTCCGATGGACATCGAGTGGGGCAAGGATGGCCGCGACGGCAAGCTGTATATCCTGCAGGCGCGTCCTGAAACCGTCAAGTCGCAGCAAAAGGCGACCGACGTGCAGGAACGCTTCAAGCTGAAAAGCACGGGCACCGTGCTGACGTCCGGCCGCGCCATCGGTCAGAAGATCGGCGCCGGCCCCGTGCGCGTGATCCACGACCCGGCCGACATGGAGCGCGTGCAGCCAGGCGACGTGCTCGTTGCCGACATGACGGACCCGAACTGGGAACCGGTCATGAAGCGCGCATCGGCCATCGTCACCAATCGCGGCGGCCGTACTTGCCACGCAGCAATTATTGCCCGTGAATTGGGCGTGCCGGCCGTCGTCGGCTGCGGCGACGCGACCGACGTGCTGAAAGACGGCACGTTCGTCACCGTCGTCTGCTCCGAAGGCGACGAAGGCAAGATCTACGACGGCTTGCTGGAAACGGAAGTGTCGGAAGTGTCGCGCGGCGAATTGCCGAAGCTCGATACCAAGATCATGCTCAACGTGGGCAATCCGCAGCTGGCGTTCGACTTCCAGTCCGTGCCGAATGCGGGCGTGGGCCTGGCGCGCCTGGAATTCATCATCAATAACAATATTGGTGTGCATCCGCGCGCGATCCTGGAATATCCGAACATCGATGCCGACCTGAAAAAGGCCGTGGAATCGGTGGCGCGCGGCCATGCTTCGCCGAAGGCGTTCTATATCGACAAGCTGGCTGAAGGTATCGCTACCATCGCCGCCGCGTTCTGGCCGAAAAAAGTCATCGTGCGCCTGTCCGACTTCAAGTCGAACGAGTACAAGAAGCTGATCGGCGGTTCGCGCTACGAGCCGGACGAGGAAAACCCGATGCTGGGCTTCCGCGGCGCGGCGCGCTACCTGTCGGCCGACTTCTCCGAAGCGTTCAACATGGAATGCGAAGCGATGAAACGCGTGCGCAATGACATGGGCCTGACGAACGTGGAAATCATGGTGCCGTTCGTGCGCACCCTGGGCCAGGCCGAAAAAGTCATCGACCTGCTGGCAAAGAATGGCCTGAAGCGCGGCGAGAACGACCTGCGCGTCATCATGATGTGCGAAGTGCCGTCGAACGCCATCCTGGCAGACCAGTTCCTCGACCATTTCGACGGCTTCTCGATCGGTTCCAACGACCTGACCCAGCTGACCCTGGGCCTGGACCGCGATTCCGGCATGGAATTGCTGGCCGCCGATTTCGACGAGCGCGATCCCGCCGTGAAAGCCCTGCTGGCCCTGGCCATCAAGGCTTGCCTGGCACGCGGCAAGTACATCGGCATCTGCGGCCAGGGGCCTTCCGACCATCCGGACTTCGCCGTCTGGCTGATGGAGCAGGGCATCGAATCGATGTCCCTGAATCCCGACTCGGTGATCGACACCTGGCAAAAGCTCGCTGCGCTGAAAGCGTAAGCGTCTTTCCCGCCCTCTGAAAACCCGCTGCCACTGACCTGGCAGCGGGTTTTTTATGCCTGCCATGCTGCGCACGGCAGTATTTGATGGGCTTGCGCCAGATCAGCTAAAATGATTCCACCAATACATTGAAACGGGAGTTCACATGGCAAGCAAGAAACCGAGCAAAGTGGCAAAGATCGATATCGGCATTTCCGAAGCGGACCGCGCGAAAATTGCGGAAGGCCTGTCCGGCCTGCTGGCCGACAGCTACACCTTGTACCTGATGACCCATAATTTTCACTGGAACGTCAAGGGGCCGATGTTCAACACCCTGCACCTGATGTTCATGACGCAATACACGGAGCAGTGGGCCGCGCTGGACTTGATCGCCGAGCGTATCCGCGCCCTCGGCTATCCGGCGCCGGGCACCTACAAGGAATTCGTCAAGCTCGCTTCGATCAAGGAAATCGACGGCGTGCCGCCGGCGCTGGACATGGTCAGCCACCTGGTGTCGGCACAGGAAGCGACCGCGCGCACGGCGCGCCGTTTGTTCCCGTTGCTCGAGAAAGCCAATGACCAGCCGACGGCCGATTTGATCACGCAGCGCCTCGATTTGCATGAGAAGACGGCGTGGATGTTGCGCAGCCTGCTCGAGGAATAAACGCCGGGCCGGCGGCGCTAATTCGCCGCCGGCTATTGACGTCATCCGGAATTGCGTTAGACTGCTTGTATATAGGTGTTTGGCAAGAATAATATCAGGCAGTGCAGCGCATTAAACCCCGTCGCTTATATAGGCTGCGGGGTTTTTTATTTTGGATTCACAAGGATGGAGGCATCATGGCTGAATGGGTGGGCTGGTTTGTCGCGGCTGGCGCGGTATTGATCCTGGAGCTGTTTACGGGCACGTTTTATCTGCTGATGATCGCCATCGGCGTCAGCGCCGGAGGATTGGTGGCGCTGGCGGGCGGAAATGGCAGCTGGCAGGCCCTGACGGCCGCCATTGTCGGCGTGGCGGCTACGCTGTTATTGCGGCGCAGCCGTTTTGGCAGGGCGGCGCGGCGCGATGCGGCGCAGGATCCGAATGTGAATCTCGATATCGGCCAAAGCGTGGCGGTCGCGCACTGGGTCGATGGCGCGGCGCGCGTCATGTATCGCGGCGCCTTATGGGATGTGGAATTGATTCCCGGCAGCGATACGCAGGCCGGTCATTACACCATACGTGCCGTGCGTGGCAGCCGTTTGATTGTTGGATAACCTGGAGAATAGATTATGGAAGTAAGCATCGGAAGCGTGTCGCTGATCTTGTTATTGCTGGCGTTGGTATTTGTCTTCAAGACGGTCAATGTGGTGCCGCAGCAGCATGCCTGGGTGGTGGAACGGCTGGGCAAGTTCCATGCGGTATTGGGGCCTGGCCTGAATATTGTCGTGCCTTTTGTTGACCGCATCGCTTATAAGCATGTACTCAAGGAAATTCCACTCGACGTGCCGCCGCAGGTGTGCATTACGCGTGACAACACGCAATTGCAGGTCGATGGCATTCTGTATTTCCAGATTACCGATGCGATGCGTGCTTCATATGGTTCGTCGAATTATATTGCCGCCATTACGCAATTGGCGCAAACGACCTTGCGATCGGTGATCGGTAAAATGGAACTCGACAAGACATTTGAAGAGCGCGACCATATCAATACTGCCATCGTGAATGCCATCGATGAATCGGCGGCGAATTGGGGCGTCAAGGTATTGCGCTATGAAATCAAGGATTTGACGCCGCCCAAGGAAATCCTGCATGCGATGCAGGCGCAGATCACGGCCGAGCGTGAAAAGCGCGCGCTGATTGCCGCCTCGGAAGGACGCAAGCAGGAGCAGATCAATATCGCCAGCGGCGAGCGCGAAGCGAACATTGCCCGCTCCGAAGGCGAGAAGCAGGCATCGATCAACCGCGCCGAAGGTCAGGCCACAGCCATCGTTGCGCTGGCACAGGCCAGTGCCGAGGCGCTGCGCCAGGTCGGCGCCGCCATCCGCGAGCCGGGCGGCGAAGATGCCGTCAACCTGAAAGTGGCCGAACAGTATGTGGGCGCCTTCGCGCAATTGGCGAAGACAAATAACTCGATTATTGTGCCGGCCAATCTGGGCGATATGAGTGGTTTGATCGCCGCGGCAATGCAGGTGGTCAAAACCCAGAAGCCGAAAGGTGGCGTGGCGATTCCTTGATTGCCGGTGAATAGCAAACTCGTAGCAAGTTTTCGTCAATACTGCCCGCCATATCGCGGGCAGTTTTCATTTGCGCCACTGGAATATATGGCAGCAGCAGAGCTGGAGTATCAGCGTTGAAATCAGTAGCGCTGAGAATATTTTCTTTATGCTATGCTGTGCGCACTTTCTGGGTTATATGTTGTCGTGCGACGCTTATCTTTTTGATTGAAGTGGAATCTGCTGCACCGATGTCCGCGATGGACGACGACGCGGGATTGGAGGCCGGTGCATGGTGGCCGATAGTATTGGCCCCGTGTATGTTTTGAATTGCAATTTTTAATTACTATAAATTGCAATGAAACAAAAAATACTGCAGAATAAATGTGACCGATGGCGCTGTATTGAATCGCCGCCGCACAAAATACAGGTACTGGCGCAGACGGTACACTGCGGTGTCCGTCCCCTTGATTGAAGACTTGCATCGCCTGAAAGCCGGGAAGTGGGGTTTTTGGGAAAAGAATTGTAAAAAACAATCAAATCTTCAGAAAAAATCACCTCAATCGCGTTACAATTGGATAGAATTTAACTGTTCAGTTATATTTTTCAACTCACACAAGGAAATATCATGGATCTGTCCAGCTTATCCCTGTCCGAACTGCGCACCTTGCAGGACGACATCAAGAAGCAAATGAAAAAACGCGAACAAGACGATCTGTCCAAAGCGCGTGAACAAATCCTGGCGATCGCACAGAGCGTCGGCGTTTCCGTAAAAGATCTGGTTGGTACGGGTATCCGCGCTAAAACGGGCACGGTTGCCGTACGCTATCGCAATCCGGATGATGCGACGCAGCAATGGACTGGCCGTGGCCGTCAACCGAAATGGGTCAAAGAGTGGACCGATTCGGGCAAGTCGCGTGACCTGCTGAAGGTGTAATGTAATACGCCATTCATTCGGATGCTTGTCCTGAGCGGTAATACAGGTGTATAAGGCAGCATGCAAGCATCCGGAACTTTCCTCGTTTTTTGTCTTTGGCGAGGCAGGCAGAGTTGATGTCCTTCGCCGTATCTCCATGGCTTTTTCGCCAATACCGCTTTATTTCCCGCCTTACTTCTTTCTTTTCCCTGCTTTATTCCGTCGCGCTGAGTTTTTCCCGCTTGCCGCAGGCAATCGGCAAAATAAAACCCGGCATATAGCCGGGCTTGTTGGTATTGGCGCAGCACGCTGCGCGCGGTGCCGGATCAGCGGCGGTGCGATTTCATGGCCGCTTGCACTTCGCGCGCGCCATCGCGGTCGCGTTCCGCAGCGCGTTTGTCGTGCTGTTTCTTGCCCTTGGCCAGGCCGATCTCGCATTTCACGCGGCCGCCCTTGTAGTGCAGGTTGAGCGGCACCAGGGTATAGCCGGAGCGTTCCACCTTGCCGATCAGTTTATCCATTTCAGCGCGGTGCAGCAGCAGCTTGCGCGTGCGTACGGCTTCCGGGTGGATATGGGTGGAGGCGGTCGGCAGGGCGCTGATATGCGCGCCGAACAGGAAGAGCTCATCGCCGCGGACGACGACGTAGGCTTCCTTGATTTGTACGCGGGCGTCGCGGATGGCTTTGACTTCCCAGCCTTCCAGCACGATGCCCGCTTCGTAGCGATCCTCGATAAAGTAGTCGTGGAAGGCTTTTCTGTTGTCTGCTATGGTCATGAGATGGTAAATGTGCGCGGGTCGGTTAAACTACTGTCTCGCGCAAGCGCGATAAAATCAAATGTATCCAACATCATAGCAAATGGTTCTTCAATGGCAGTAGTACATAAATCAGTTTTTCTCGGCTATAGCGCCGAACAAATGTTCGCGCTGGTGGCGGCGGTGGAAGATTATCCCAAATTCCTGCCCTGGTGTGGTGCGGTCGAGATTCGCGAGCGGGGCGAGAACACGGTCGTCGCCAGCGTGGGCATACATTACCACGGCGTGCGCCAAAGCTTCACCACGTCCAACGAGAACGTGCCGCCGACTTCCATCAAGATGAAGCTGGTGGACGGTCCTTTCAAGACCCTCGACGGCGTGTGGACCTTCAAGGCCCTGCGCGAAGACGCCTGCAAGATCGAACTGGACCTGCACTACGAGTTTTCCAGCCGCGTACTGGAACAGATCATCGGCCCCGTCTTCGGCATGATTGCCAACAGCATGGTCGATTCCTTTTGCAAGCGCGCGGAGACCGTGTATGGCTGAGACCAGCATGCAGGTGCAAGTGTGCCACGCCTTGCCGGACAGCAGCTTTTTGCGCACCTTGACGGTGCCTGCCGGCACCACCATCGGGCAGGCGGTGGCGCTGAGCGGCTTGCTGCAGGAAATGCCCGGCATCGACCTGGCCGTGAACATGGTCGGCATCTATGGCAAGAAGAAGCCGCTCGATACCGTATTGCACGAGCATGACCGCGTGGAAGTGTACCGCCCCTTGCAGGCGGACCCGAAAGAGGCGCGCCGGCGCAGGGCCAGCGGCAAGCCTGCGAAGGGCTGAGCGGGCAGGGCGGGCAGGGCGGCCGCTGCCTGGCGAGCGCCATTTTTTGCTATTTTCAAATATCTTTTCTATGCTGCAAGGACGAAGGGCGCTTTTTTCTGTATAATCTGCTTTTGCGCCAATAGGAAATGCTATGCGTCTACTTCAAAAAGCACTCACATTCGATGACGTGCTGCTCGTCCCAGCCTACTCCAACGTTCTGCCCGCCGATACGTCCCTCAAAACTCGCCTGACCCGCAACATCACCCTGAATATTCCCTTGCTGTCCGCAGCCATGGATACGGTGACGGAAGCCCGTCTGGCGATCGCGATGGCCCAGGAAGGCGGCATCGGCATCATCCACAAGAATTTGAATCCGAAGGACCAGGCACGTGAAGTGGCCCGCGTAAAGCGTTTCGAAGCTGGCGTGCTGCGTGATCCGATCACGATTCCGCCGGAAATGAAAATCCGCGACGTGATCGCACTGACGGAACAATACGGCATCAGCGGTTTCCCTGTCGTCAAAGGCAAGGAAGTCGTCGGCATCATCACCAACCGCGATTTGCGCTTTGAGCAGGAACTCGACGCGGAAGCTTCCGCCAAGATGACCCCGCGCGAAAAACTCGTCGTCGTCAAGGAAGACGCCGATACGGCCGAAGCCAAGCGCCTGATGAACAAGCACCGTCTCGAGCGCGTGCTGGTCGTCAATGACGCATTCGAATTACGCGGCCTGATCACCGTCAAGGATATCCAGAAGTCGACCTCGCACCCGTTCGCGTCGAAAGACAGCCAGGGCAAACTGCTGGTCGGCGCTGCCGTCGGCGTCGGTGCCAAGGATGAAGAGCGCATCGATCTGCTGGTCGCCGCCGGTGTCGACGTGCTGGTGGTCGACACGGCCCACGGCCACTCGCAAGGCATCCTCGACCGCGTACGCTGGATCAAGACCAAGTACCCGCAAGTAGAAGTGATTGGTGGCAACATCGCTACCGCCGCCGCCGCCAAGGCGCTGGTGGAATACGGCGCCGATGCGGTCAAGGTCGGCATCGGTCCTGGCTCGATCTGCACCACGCGTATCGTCGCCGGTGTGGGCGTGCCGCAAATCACGGCCATCTCGAATGTTGCCGAAGCACTGGAAGGCACGGGCGTGCCATGTATCGCCGACGGCGGTATCCGTTTCTCGGGCGATATCTCGAAAGCGCTGGCCGCTGGCGCCTCGACCGTCATGATGGGTTCCATGTTTGCCGGTACGGAAGAAGCACCAGGCGAAGTGATCCTGTATCAGGGCCGCAGCTACAAATCGTACCGCGGCATGGGTTCGCTGGGCGCGATGTCCGACGGTTCGGCTGACCGTTATTTCCAGGACGCCACCATGAAGGCCGACAAGTTCGTGCCTGAAGGTATCGAAGGCCGCGTGGCCTACAAGGGCAGCGTGCTGGCGATCATCTTCCAGCTGGTGGGCGGCGTGCGTCAATCGATGGGTTACTGCGGTTGCGCCACCATCGACGAACTGCGCGAAAAAGCGGAATTCGTGGAAATCACCTCGGCCGGCATGCGCGAGTCGCATGTCCATGATGTGCAGATCACGAAAGAAGCGCCAAATTATCGCTCCGAGTAAGCGGTAACGAAAGTCCAGACCGGCGCCCAGTGCGCCGGTTTTGCAATTGACCCTGAATAAAGCTCCGACCATGCATTCTAAAATCCTCATTCTCGATTTCGGTTCCCAAGTCACCCAGTTGATCGCCCGCCGCGTGCGCGATTCCGGCGTGTTTTCCGAAGTCTTTCCGTATGACGTCAGCGACGAATTCGTGCGCAACTATGGCGCCGCCGGCGTGATCCTGTCGGGCAGCCACAACTCCACGCTGGACGGCGACTCGCCGCGCGCGCCGCAAGCCGTGTTCGAGCTGGGCGTGCCCGTGCTGGGCATCTGCTACGGCATGCAAACCATGGCGGCCCAGCTGGGCGGCAAGGTGGAAAACGGCCTGGTGCGCGAATTCGGCTACGCCGAAGTGCGCGCCCGCAGCCACACCAAGCTGCTCAACGGTATTGCCGACTTCGTCACCGACGAAGGCCACGGCATGCTGAAAGTATGGATGAGCCATGGCGATAAGGTGCTGGAAATGCCGCCAGGCTTCAAGCTGATGGGCAACACCCCGAGCTGCCCGATCGCCGCCATGGCCGATGAAGAGCGCCAGTTCTACGGCGTGCAGTTCCACCCGGAAGTAACGCACACGGTGCAGGGCAAGGCCATGATCGGCCGTTTCGTGCATGAAATCTGCGGCTGCAAGTCGGACTGGAACATGCCTGACTACATCAGCGAAGCGGTGGAAAAGATCCGCGCGCAAGTGGGCACCGATGACGTCATCCTGGGCTTGTCCGGCGGCGTCGATTCGTCCGTGGCCGCTGCCCTGATCCACCGCGCCATCGGCGACCAGCTGACCTGCGTCTTCGTCGACCACGGCCTGCTGCGCCTGGACGAAGGCAAGATGGTGATGGACATGTTCGCCAAGAACCTGGGCGTGAAAGTCATCCGCGTCGATGCGGAAGACCAGTTCATGGGCCACCTGGCCGGCGTCACCGACCCCGAGCAAAAGCGCAAGATCATCGGCCGCGAGTTCGTCGAAGTGTTCCAGGTCGAATCGGGCAAGCTGGTCAACGCCAAATGGCTGGCGCAAGGCACGATCTACCCGGACGTGATCGAATCGGCCGGCAAGGGCAAGAAGGGCCAGACCATCAAGAGCCACCACAACGTGGGCGGCTTGCCGGACACCATGAAGCTCAAGCTCCTCGAACCCCTGCGCGAACTGTTCAAGGACGAAGTGCGCAAACTGGGCGTGGCCCTGGGCTTGCCGCATGACATGGTCTACCGCCACCCGTTCCCGGGTCCGGGCCTGGGCGTGCGCATCCTCGGCGAAGTCAAGAAAGACTACGCCGACCTGCTGCGCCGCGCCGACGCCATCTTCATCGAAGAACTGCGCAATACGCCGTATGAACCGGTGGTGGTGCCTGGCTTCGACCAGGATAGCGTGCCGACCAACTGGTACGAAGCGACGAGCCAGGCTTTTGCCGTCTTCCTGCCCGTCAAATCGGTGGGCGTGATGGGCGATGGCCGCACCTACGAATACGTGGTGGCACTGCGCGCCGTGCAGACACAGGACTTCATGACGGCTCACTGGGCGCACCTGCCGCACAGTCTGCTGGGCAAGGTCTCGAACCGCATCATCAATGAAGTGCGCGGCATCAACCGCGTCGTCTACGATATTTCGGGCAAGCCGCCGGCGACCATTGAGTGGGAATAATCTCCCGTCCGGCACCGTAAGGTAACGCCGGGTCAATGCAACAGCTAAGCCCCTGATTTTTCAGGGGCTTTTTTTATTTTGTCTGGCAAACCCAAGCAACCCATGGCAGAGCCAAGCACGCTTTTTTGTGGGTATTTTTAAGGGGACTCAAATTGCCGTAGGGAATATTTAACATTTGGTTCTTACTGGTCATTTCCACCGCGAGGGTATCAATGAGGGTATTTTTTATGCCAAGTCATTGATTTTAAGGTTAATTTTAGGTTCCGGGGAAGCTCGTCGGGGCGAGGGTATCTGGGCCTCGCGAGTGGTGGTGGATATCACTTTTTTCGTACTCAGCGATTGATTGTTTGAAATGCGTCCGGTGCCGGTACAGACTTGTGAATGAATGGGAGGTGCCCATGCTGACCGATACAAAATTGAAAAATCTGAAACCAGCTGAAAAAGCCTACAAGGTGCCGGATCGTGATGGAATGTATGCAACGGTCCTTCCCAGTGGCACGATCTCGTTTCGCTATAACTACCGCCTCAATGGCCGATACGAAACCTTGGTGCTTGGACGGTACGGTGCCGGTGGCTTGAGTTTGCAAGAGGCGAGGGAGCGCCTGCAGGACGCGAAGAAAGCGCAATCGGAAGGCAAGTCCCCGTCGCGGCTCAAAGCCCAATCGCGCAATCAGCTGGCCGATGGAGAGCCTTTTAGCGTGTGGGCGGAGCGTTGGTTACTGAAGTACAAAATGGCGGAGTCGACGCGCGACATGCGGCGTGCGGTGTACGAACGCGATCTGAAACGCCCCTTTGGCAGTCTCCTGCTACATGAAATTACGCACAACGAGTTGCGTTCCGTATGCGATGCCATCCTCGCACGTGGCGCCCCCGCGACGGCCGTGCATGCGCGCGATATCGTGAAACTGGTCTTTAAGTACGCAGAACAAAGAGGGAAGAAGGTTGAAAATCCTGCGGATCTGGTTGCTCCCTCATCCATTGCTGTATTTGAGCCGCGCGACCGCGCGTTGGGTGCCGAAGAGATCGCGCTTTTCTACGAACATATCGAGTACGTGCAGTGCGCGCCGACCTTGCGCCTGGCTTGCAAATTACTGTTGCTCACGATGGTGCGCAAATCCGAACTGACGGACGCAACATGGAGTGAGGGTGCGCGCGGTCAATTGCAGTCCTACTTGACGCGACTACAAACTGCGGAGAGCATGCTGCGGCCCTACATGGGAACGCTGATCACGGTGAGGGGCGTCGTTATGACAGGGGACGGGGCGCCGCAGAGCTATATCGGGGCCACGCCATCGCAACGTAGCGACCCATATCTCAACGACGTTTTAGGTATGCAACCGCCTGGTTCTGTGATGCCTGGCGTGGAGACCCGTGACCAGAACCGGCTCGACTATTTTGTTGCTTTGAATGGTTCCGCTTAGAAGGAGTACTGGGCCGAGGAATGGCTGCTGGGGGGAAAGCTCGGCAACACCTTGTCGGGCACGTTCGGGCGGTGGTGGGCGGGAGCGGATGTGGCCTTGGCCGGGAAAGTGAGTTCGTCGGCTGGCGGCAATCTGAGCGCCAGTAAAATCACCGATAAAAGCATGCCGTTACGATTGCTCCCGTCGGAACAAGCCGTCCTTGCGCAAATAGGCAAACTGCCCAACACGACGCTGCAAGGCGACCTGCGCGAGTATGTGGCCAATAGCTATTTCATGCGAAATGGATTCACGTCGTTTGAGGGTAAATGCGGTAGAAATTGCTTTGATGGGGTATATGTCAAGGGGGATCTGGTGTATATCAACGAGGTCAAACCGTTGAATGCGAATGGGTCGATAAAACTCACTGGAGCGAATAGCGGAACTAAGCTGGACGCACAGATGACCGATGAATGGATATCTGGAGCGATTAAGCGTCTTAATGACTCAGGTGACGAAACTTTGATGCAGACCGCCGCGTTGTTGACCAAGGCGAAGAATAGCGGTCGACTTGTAAAAATGGTTACAGGTGTTGGCGATGATGGGGCAGTGGTCATAAAATTAAATGGAGGTAAAAAGTGACGGTAGAACGTAGTCCAGCAGACAGGTTGAAAAATCTTTTGTCGATTTTTGAGGGGGGAGTTCCCGACTCCGTTGATAGCTATATGTATCGGCGCAAGCAAATGCGGCTAGGTGCTGTTCTCACAACTCTGGCTGAACACGCGCGTGCGTGCGCCATTTACGGTTTCTTCGTGGAAAGAAATCTCGATAAGTTCAAGCAGAACTGTTATCTCGCTAGCCGGTTGACACTGGCGAGCATTGTGCAGGATGGTGGCGCGAGCTTCTGTGTTGGAGGTGAATTGTTGTATGGTATGCTTTCCGACAACGAGAAAGTGATCGCAGCAATCGCAGTTGCGGAAACCGAAGAGCTTATTCGACAGCGTAACGCCCCCACCCTCACTGCATTTCATGTCCACATGATCCAACTTGCATTGCGTGGTGACGACGGTGCCTTACTGTCCAAAATTGAGAAGGTGGCCAAGAATGGCCGCAAGCCAGATCGTGCCGATAGTGCTGCAGGCCAGGATTTTTTCTCCCTTTTGCTTAAACGTGACCAAGCTGGCTTGGAGAATTTCATACAGACGCGAAGCGCAAGCATCAAAAGCTCGGATGTGGCCGAGGAGGATTTCTTTTCCTATCTGGGTGTACTGCAGACCAAGCTATGCTGGATCAGGGGTATTCCTGTCCAAATCGATAGCCCTCTGGTACCGATGGCATTGATGCCGGTGCGCCCCTTGGCGCACTATGACGATGTCTATGAATTTCTTGCTCCTGAATGGGTTCCTGCTCCCCAAGGTGTCGTCGCAGACATTCTCCGTTGGCTAAAAAGACAGTTTAAGTAATTCGGTAAGCTGCTGAGCCAGCAGCGGGCCGGGGGCAGGTCCATCATTCATATACGATCTCAGCCTTGGCCGTCTTGATCTGCAGCAGGTGCGCTTTACTAAATACCGATACGGCTCGACTGACTGTTTTGCTCGATACGTGAAAAGCGGCGGCAGTGTGGAGCATGGTATAGGCCGTAGAAAGTTGTTGGGCCATATGTTTGTGAGATTGATTGTTCTCGCTAGTGAAGTACTGATCCCGTGTGGGTATTTCTGAGGGTATCGGCAACTGAATAACGTGGAAAACACTGAAAAATCAAGCGTTTAGCCAGCTCGTTGACAATCGAGTGGGAGCGAGTCCCCATAAAGAAACTTTGCATTTCCGAATAAAGCGAGTAAGCCAAAGCCCTGTTTTTACAGGGCTTTTTTTTTATACATCAATGCCGGACGCCATTGCCTGCTGTGCCGCCGCCGGGCCGCGCGGGGTTTTACTAGTGGTAATTGGATAGTTGAAAGACAGTTACCAAACAGGTAAAGTTCTCAAGAAATAAATAAAGTTGCCCCATAGAAATAATTAATTTATAATTTCCTTACGTAAATAATTACTTAAGGCAACATATGCACCTGCGCTTGACGCCATGGTGCGGTGTATTTTTGTTCAGCGGCACCTTGTGTGCCGCCGTGTCCGCGCAGACCCGTCCCGAAATCGCGCCGCCCCTTCCCACCCCGCCTGGCAGCAGCCAGCGCGACGATGCCAGCCAAGAATTGATCCGCCAGCAAGAACGTGAGCGCCTCCTGCGCCAGCAGCAGGAGCGCAATCCCGACGTGCGCCTGCTCGAGGCGCCCGCGGCCGCTTCCGCCAACCGCGTGCCCACAGGCGAATCGCCGTGCTTTACCATCGATCATCTGCAATTGCGGGGCGAGGACGCCGCCCGGTTCCAGTGGGCGCTGGCCGCAGCCGGGCACGACGACCTGGGGGCACCGGACTCGCCGCTGGGCCGCTGCCTGGGCACGCAGGCCATCAATGTGCTGATGGGGCGCATGCAGAACGCCATCATCGCGCGCGGCTTTGTCACTACGCGCGTGCTGGCCGAGCCGCAGGATTTAAGCAAGGGCACCTTAACCTTGACCTTGATACCGGGCCGCATCCGCCAGATTGGTTTTGCGCCCGGCACCAACCCCCGCGCCACCTGGTGGAATGCCGTGCCGGCGCGGCCCGGCGACTTGCTCAATGTGCGCGATACGGAACAGGCGCTGGAAAACTTCAAGCGCGTGCCGACGGCCGAAGCCGATATCCAGATCATGCCGGCCGAGGGCGGCAATGCGAAGCCGGGCGAGAGCGACCTGCAGATCCAGTGGAAGCAGGGTTTGCCGTTCCGCCTGGCGCTGGGCCTCGACGACGGCGGTTCGCGCTCGACGGGCAAACTGCAGGGCAGCGTGACTCTGTCGTATGACCACTGGCTGACCCTGAACGATCTGTTTTATTTGAGCCTGAACCAGAACGTCGACGGCAACCGCAATGGTCCGCGCGGCACAGGCGGCATGGTGGCCCACTATTCGATTCCCTACGCCTACTGGCTGCTGGCCTTCACGGCCAGCGACAGCCGCTATCACCAGTCCGTGGCCGGCATCAGCCAGGATTACAACTACAGCGGCGCCAGCCAAAACAAGGAAGTGAAACTGTCGCGCCTGGTGTACCGCGACGCGTCGCGCAAGACGACGCTGTCCCTGCGCGGCTGGCAGCGCGCCGCGCAAAACTTCATCGACGACACGGAAGTGGAAGTGCAGCGCCGCCGCATGGCCGGCTGGGAACTGGGCCTTGGCCACCGCGAATTCCTGGGGCAGGCCACCCTGGACCTCAACCTGCAATACCGGCGCGGCACGGGCGCGATGCATGCGATGGCGGCGCCCGAGGAAGCGTTTGGCGAGGGTACGTCGCGTTTCAAACTGATCCTGGCCGACGCGGCCCTGTCGGCGCCGTTCAAGCTGGCCGGCCAGCCGCTGCGCTACGCGGGCAGCTGGCGCATGCAGCACAACCGCACGCCGCTGGTGCCGCAGGACCGCTTTGCCATCGGCGGGCGCTACACGGTGCGCGGCTACGACGGCGAAAGCAGCCTGTCGGCCGAACGCGGCTGGCTGCTGCGCAACGAGCTCGGCGTGCCGCTGGGCAGCAGCGGCCAGGAAGCGTATGCGGGCCTGGACCACGGCGAAGTAGCGGGACCGTCCGCCGAATGGCTGATCGCGCGGCGCCTGACGGGCGGCTTTGTCGGCTTGCGCGGGCAGTGGCTGGGCGTGCAGTACGACGCCTTTGTCGGCTGGCCCGTGCGCAAACCTGAGCTGTTCCGTACGGCCAGCCATACGGCCGGCTTCAATTTGAACGCGAGCTTTTAATCATATATCCGACACCATGAGTACCTCTTCTTTGGACATTATCGCCCCCGCCTTGGGCTTGCCTGGGCACAGCGAGGCAGAACTGTTTGGCGCGCTGACATGGCTTTGCATGCATTCTAAGAATCATCGCGATCTGCCGCTAGCGTCTTTCAGCCAGACTTTGTTGAATCCGATCAAACAGCAGCAGTTCATGCTGGCGTTGACGTCGCTCGATGGCGTTCAGCAGCCGGTGGCTTACGTGGCCTGGGCAAATTTCGATGCCGATGCCGAAAGCCGCTATCTGGCAGACGGTAACCATACCTTGATGCGCCCGGAAGACTGGAATAGCGGCGACCGCATGTGGATTACGGACTGGGTCGCTCCATTTGGCCACACGGCATCGTTCGTACGCGAAGTTTCTACACGCCTTTCCGAATCCTGTTACCGGTTTTTGTATCACAAGGGAGACGAGACGGGTTTGCAAGTAAAAACATCCCGCGGTTGCGCGGTTTCCAAGGAGCAGGCGGCCAGCTGGTGGAGCGCCAGGCCCATGCATGCCAATTACGCCAAAACGACATCCATTTAAATATTTATAACACCTAGCGCAGCAAGTTTTGTTAGGTGTTCTCAACGAGAAGAATCCATGAATAAGCACCTGTACCGCATCATATTCAATCAACGCCGTGGCCAATTGATGGTGGTGGGCGAGAATGCCACGTCGCAAGGTAAAGCTCCTGGCGGCGAAAGTGTCATGAACGAGGGTGCAGGGGGAGGTGGCGCGGAATTGACGCTGGCAACGTTGCGGCCGGCCTGCCTCGCGGTATTCAGTGCCTTGGGCATGCTGCTTTTTGTGACCGGTGCTGCGCATGGTCAGGTCGTGGCGGATCGCAATGCCCCGGGAGGCCAGCGTCCAACCGTGTTGCAGACAGCAAATGGCATACCGCAAGTGAATATCCAGACGCCGAGCGGGGCAGGCGTGTCGCGCAATACGTATAGCCAGTTTGACGTGCAGAGCAATGGCGTCATCCTGAATAACAGCCGTGGCAATACGCAAACCCAGACCGGTGGCTGGGTACAAGGCAATCCGTGGCTGGCCGGCGGCAGCGCGCGCGTCATCCTGAACGAAGTCAATTCCGCCAATCCCAGCCAGTTGCGCGGCTATGTCGAAGTGGCGGGACAACGCGCAGAGGTCATCATCGCCAATCCTTCCGGGGTAGCTGTGGATGGCGGCGGCTTTATCAACGCCAGCCGCGTGACGTTGACGACAGGTTCTCCCATTGTCAATGGCGGCAATCTCGACGGCTATGTGGTGCAGCGGGGCATGGTCACCGTCAGCGGCAGGGGACTGGATACGTCACAAAGCGATTACACGTCCATTCTGGCTCGGGCTGTGCAAGTGAATGCTGGCATATGGGCCAACGATCTGCGGGTCGTCACGGGCGCGAACCGGATGGATGCAAATCATGCGGTCGAGGCTGCCGCATCTGGCGATGGCGCGAAGCCTGCGTTTGCACTGGATGTCGCCCAGTTGGGCGGCATGTATGCCGGAAAAATTACACTGATAGGCACCGAGGCTGGTATCGGTACGCGTAACGCCGGAACCGTGGCCGCATCGGTGGGTAATGTGGTGCTGCATTCGGATGGTTGGATCAGCAACAGTGGCTATATTCAGTCTGGTGCTGAAGGTGGCCAGGTACAGGCCAGCGCAGCGGGGAATTTGCAAAATGCGGGCACGATTTATGCCGCAGGCGATACTGGTATTTCAAGCGGTGGTGATATCAGCAACAACGGCGTGATCGCTGCTGCTGGCAATACTGCGCTGCATGGAGGCGGCCGCGTTGATTCAGCCGCCGGTGCGGTGCTGGCTGCTGGCCTGAATGCTGACAATATGCTTCGTCCAACGGGCGATTTGACCGTCGAGGCAAATGCAGGTGCAGGTATCCATGGCATCGGCGCCGCGGGCAATACGGTGCGGATTGCGGCAACCGCAGTCGATCTCGCCGGGGCTAATCTGTCCGCCAGACAGCTTTCTGCCGTGGCAAGCCAGGGAGACCTGGATGCCCGGCACGCCGGGCTGGCCGCGCGCGACACGCTGGCGCTGCAGACCACGCGTTTACTGCGTACCGATGGTGCGCAGGCAACGGGCGGAGAGGTGAGTATTGCTGCGCATGACATATCGAATGTGGGGGGCCAGATTTTGCAACTTGGCGAAGGCGACCTTGCGCTTCGTCTGCCTGGTCAACTCGATAATAGTGCTGGACGGATTGCCACCAATAGCCACAACCTGACCGTGGATGTGGCGGCGCTGGTCAATACAGGCGGCAAGATCGAACATGCGGGCACGGGTGCCCTTGCTATTCATGCCGCCTCGCTGGCAAATCAGCGTGGACAGATAACCGGCAATGGCGACCTTGCGCTCGCGGCTGACGCAGTGGACCACCGCGAGGCGACGACGCTGGCCAGGCATCTGACTGTGCAAGCAGGTACGCTGGATAACCGCGGTGGCAGCCTCATTCAAACGGGAACCGAGCAAACAACGGTGGATGTTGCGCGGGGGCTGGAGAATAGCGGCGGCAGGCTGGAAACCAACGGCAGTCTTGGCCTGTCGGCAGCCAGTGTGCTGAGCGAGCATGGCCGCATTGCCGCAGCGCAGGCCGTCAACATGAACGTTGCCGGGGGCCTGAACAACACGGGCGGTGTGTTGGCTGCTGGACTTTCCCTGACCTTGAATGCTGGCGACGTGAACAATACGCGCGGCCAGATCCAGGCGGTATCCGGTGCGGCCAGCCTGGCCATCGGCGATTTGCGGAATACGGCCGGCAGCGTGTTTGCGGCGGGTGACCTGGCGATTGCGGCCGGCAAGGTCGACAACAGCGGCAGCCTGTACGCAGGCGCGCATCAAACGCTCAAGGCGACGGGTGCCATTGTGAATACGGGCGTGATCGCGGCGCAGGGCAATGCGACGCTCCAGGCGGCCAGCCTGGACAGTTCGGCATCGAGCCTGCTGGGCGCGGGCGTGAAGGCCGATGGCGGCTTGCTGGCGGCGGGCGACTTGCGCGTGACGACGGCACAGGCGCTGCTGGCCAAGGGACAAAACCTGGCGGCGGGCCAGCTGGCCCTG
>NZ_JBXAJE010000011.1:0-162018 GCF_058796955.1 Janthinobacterium sp. GW823-FHT03B06 | reverse complement strand
TATCGCGCCTTCGCGCGTGAAGCGGGCATCAGTCACCAGGCCGTCAATGTGCGTGCCGGCATCCGCGTGCAGGGCGCTGCCCACGTGCAGAACGTCAACGCGTATCACAGCCGCTTGCGCGGCTGGCTGCGCATCTTCCATGGCGTGGCCAGCCGTTATCTGCCGAATTACCTGGGGTGGCGCTGGATACTGGACGCCGGGCGCATCCGCTCCCCAGAAACATTATTGAAGGCAACACTGGGCGAGTTCCCACATTTGACGGTGACATAGCCATATCTAAACCGGATTATTTCTTGTGCGAGCCCAGCCAGCTGGGTTCCTTGCCGCATTCTTTGGGCAAGAACAGCGCATCGAGGCCCGGATCGCAGCGCCGGTCAGGCGCCTTCATCGGCTCGACGCTGAGCCATTCGCTCTTGGGCAGTATCTTTTCTTCGCGTGGCGCCACGGGCGGCGCGGGCGGCAGGCTGTCTTGCCAGCGTGCCTCCGGGGCAGGCGCGGGCGCAGTGGCCCAGTTGGCGTCAACCTGCGCTGCCTGCGCCGGCGGTGTGTCTGCGTGCGCGGCGGCGCACAGCAGGCTGCCCGCGAAGAAGAACGCGCGCATGGCTGTGCTGTTTATGGAAATCATGGTTTGTCCTTGGTCGGTGCCTGGAAGGCGGACCCTGCATTATGACGGCGGCAGCAAGCAAAAAGACAAGAAAATTGCAACGGCATGTTACCAAAGGGACTATAGTTACTGGTAGCAAGCAGGTGCACTGTGGCAAGGTGATTGAAAGGCGGGTCAGGCGCGGGTCGCCGTCACTCGAGATGTGTATTCCCTAACTTGCATTTAAGCTAGGCAAGTTATGCTGTGGCATGCACGCCAGGCTGTCCTTTGCCGTCCGCACCGCGCCCCTCTTTTTTTACTCTTGCCAGGCCCATAATGAAAATGCTCAAATCCCTGCCTGTATGGCCGCTTGCCGCCCCGCTTGCCGGCTGGCTGTTCCTGTTCGGTTCCACCCTCAATCTCGGCGGCGCCTATCAGATCCTGCTGGTGGCTGGCCTGATCGGCAGCGTGCTGGCCGCCGTGTACCACGCGGAAGTGGTCGCGCACCGCATCGGCGAACCGTATGGCACCCTCGTGCTGGCGCTGGCCGTGACGCTGATCGAGGTCGCGCTGATCGTCTCGCTGATGCTGGCTGGCGGACCGGAAACGACGGGGCTGGCGCGCGACACCGTGTTTGCCGCCATCATGATCATTTTGAACGGCATCGTCGGCATCTGCCTGCTGCTGGGCGCCGGGCGCCACCGCGAGCAGACCTTCGGCCTGCTGGGCGTGAGCGCGTCGCTGGCCACCCTGGCGGCCATCGCCATTTTGACGCTGGTGCTGCCGAACTACACGTCGAGCGCCGCCGGCCCGTACTACAACTCCAGCCAGCTCATTTTCATCGCCGTCATCTCGCTGGTCCTGTACGGCACTTTCGTGCTGGTGCAGACGGTCCGCCACCGCGATTACTTCCTGCCCAAGGAAGCCGTCGGCGATGAAGAGGTGCATGCGGCGCCGCCCACGCCCACCGTCGCCTGGGTCAGTGCCGGTGCGCTGCTGGTGTGCCTGGGCGCCGTGGTGCTGCTGGCCAAGTCGCTGGCGCCCGCGCTGGAGACGGCCATTGCCGCCATGGGCGCGCCGAAAACCCTGGTCGGCATCGTCATCGCCGCCATCGTGCTGCTGCCCGAAGGCCTGGCCGCCGTGCGCGCCGCGCGCGCGAATCGCCTGCAAACGAGCTTGAACCTGGCGCTCGGCTCCGCGCTGGCCAGCATCGGCCTGACTATTCCGGCCGTGGTGGTGGTGTCGCTGGCCACGGGCCTGACCATTACGCTGGGACTCGATATCAAGTCGACGGTGCTGTTGCTGCTGTCGCTGATGGTGGCCACCCTGTCGCTGGGCACGGGCCGCACCACGGTCATGCAGGGCACGGTGCACCTGGTGATTTTCGCCGTGTATCTCTTTACCACCATCGTCCCATAAGCTGCCGCACGGCTGCCGTTTTGTCACAATCCTGTCACGCCGCTGTCATACGATGAGGGTAGTGTGGTAGGATTTTTAAATCGTTTAAATGATTTATATAGTTTAGCAACTGAATTTGCCAACTTTTTCAGTTGGCACAGTCATGACAAGACAAGAGGCCAGTATGTATGCAGCGGTGGACCTGGGGTCCAACAGTTTTCGTTTACACGTCGGCAAGCATGATGGCGACACCATCCGCGTGGTCAAGAGCGTGCGCGATCCGATACGCCTGGCCGCCGGCCTGGACGCCAATGGCGACCTGACCGAAGCGGCCATGCAGGGCGCGCTGGCCTGCCTGCAGCGCTTTCGCGCCATTCTCGCCGGCTTCGAACTCGATGCCGTGCGCGTGGTGGCCACGTCGGCCATGCGCGTGGCGCGCAACGGCGCCGTCTTCCTGCCGCTGGCCGAGCAAGCCATCGGCTACCCGATCGAGATCATCTCGGGCGAGGAAGAAGGCCGCCTGATCTACATGGGCGTGGCCAATGCGCTGGCCATTCCCGGCGAACGCCGGCTGGTGATGGATATCGGCGGCGGTTCGACCGAACTGATACTGGGGCGCGGCAATGATATCGAACGCGTCGAATCCTTCAGCCTGGGCACGGTCAAGCAAAGCCTGTCGTTCTTCATCGGCGGACGCATCGACGCGCCGTCGTTCGAGGCGGCCATCCTGTCGGCGCGCAGCCATTTCGAGGATGCCGCGCCGCCATACCATCCGCAGCACTGGAAGACGGCCTACGGCTCTTCCGGCACCATCCGCACGATCGCCGACATCATCGCCCGCAACAAGCTCGGTGACGGCTTGCTCACCAGCGTCAGCCTCGATGCGCTGGCGCGCCGCTTCATCGAACTCGGTCACACCAGCCGCATCGACATGCCGGGCTTGCGCCCCGACCGCGCCAGCACCATCGTCGGCGGCCTGGCCATCTTGATCGGCCTGTTCCGCGAATTGGCCATTCCCGCCATGACGCCGATCGAGGCGGGTTTGCGCATGGGTGTGATGTGGGATCTGTACCTGCGTTCGACCAAGCGCGACCGCCGCGAACAGTCGGTGCAGGGCTGCATGGAGAAATTCCATATCGACCAGCAGCGCGCCGGCCGGGTGGCCGAGCAGGCGCTGGCCATGTACGCGCAGCTCAAGCCCACGTCCGATGCCCTCGTGAAATGCCTGCGCTGGAGCAGCCTGCTGCACGAGGTGGGCCTGGCCGTGTCGCAGACGGGCTATCACAAGCACGCATCCTACATCGTGGAAAATGCGGACTTGCCCGGTTTTACCACGCGCGAACAGAAGACCATGAGCCGGCTGATCCTGGCGCAGAAGGGCAACTTGCGCAAGATCGGCGAGGTGCTGTCCGACCCCGATTTCGCCAAGGCCGTGCTGGCGCTGCGCCTGTCGATTCTGCTCATGCATGCGCGCATCGAGGCCGATTTCAGCGAACTGCGCCTGCGCATGAAGAGCCGCATCGAACTCGACATCAAGCGCGGCTGGGTGGCGCACCATCCCACCGTGTCGTTCTGGATCGAGAAGGAGCAGGAATTCTGGGATGAGGTCGGGGTCGATTTCACCATCCGCGCCAGCGCCTAGAAGGTCATGGCATGCGCATGACTTGATGTGCAGCAAGCAAGATTTCAAAAAACAGTATATATTGTTTATATTATTTACTAGATTGGAGAATTCATGACCAAAACCACCCCAGCGAAAAAGGCCGACAGCGCGCCCGTATCGATGTTCCCGACCAGCGCATCGATCAACGCGGCAGCGGCCAAGGCCGCACCGGCCGCCAAGCCTGCAGTGAAGCCCGCCGCGAAGCCGGCAGCCAAGCCGGTGGCCAAGGCCGCCGTCAAGCCAGTGGCCGCCAAACCGGCCGCTGCGAAGCCGGCGGCAGCGAAACCGGCTGCCGCCAAGCCCGCCGCCGCCAAGGCGCCAGCCGCCAAGCCGGCGGCCAAGGCCGTCGTGGCCAAGCCCGTTGCCAAACCTGTCGCCAAGGCCGCTGTCAAGCCTGCCGCCAAGACGGCAGTAAAAACCGTTGCCAAGCCAGCGGCCAAGGTTGCTGCAAAGCCCGCCGCCAAGGCGGCAGCGAAAACCGCCGTCAAACCGGCTGCCAAGGCCGCCGCCAAGCCTGCGCCAGCGAAAAAAGCGCCGGTCGCCAAGGTTGCCGCCATCAAGGAAAAAGCCCGCAAGCCGAAACTGGTGCGCGACAGCTTCACCATGCCGGAAGCGGAATATGAAGTCCTGGGCCAGGTCAAGAAAGCCTGCCTGAAGGCCGGATTCGAGATCAAGAAAAGCGAATTGCTGCGCATCGGCGTGGCGCTGATCAGCCAGATCGACCTGGCCACGCTGCAAAACGTGCTGGCCGGTTTGCCGCAGCTGAAAACGGGCCGTCCGAAGAAGGATTGATGGCGCGGGCAGGGGCCGCCCCCTGCCTGGCCGTTCTGGTTTACCATGGGGCCTGTGATAGTTCCCCATGGTTGCCATGTCAGAAGAAACAGAGATCGAACGCGCCGGCTTCGTCGAGCGCGCCATTGTCCGCCATCGCGCGGGCCAGTTCACCGATGCCATCGACCACGTCGCCGAGGAAATCCCCGTCGCGCTGGTCTTCAATGGCATTTCCCACGTCGTCATGATGGCCACCCCGCGCGACCTGGAAGCGTTTGCCTACGGTTTCGCGCTGACGGAAGGCGTGGTGGCATCGGCTGCCGCCATCTTCGATTGCGAAGTGTTGCTGCGTCCCGATTCCGCCGAAGTGTCCTTGAGCATCGCGCAGGAGGATTTCGTGCGCCTGAAGGACCGGCGCCGCCAGCTGACGGGCCGCACGGGCTGCGGCGTGTGCGGCATCGACAGCATCGACATGCTCGATTTGCGGCCCGCGGCGCTGCCGCCGTCCCTGATCCGCGTCGACTTGCCCGCCGCGCTGGCGCGCGCATCGGCCGGCTTGCGCGAGCACCAGGCGCTGATGCGGGAAACGGGCGGCGTGCACGCGGCCGCGTGGTGCACGCCCGACGGCGACATCGTGCATGTGTTCGAGGATGTCGGCCGGCACAATGGTCTCGACAAGCTGATTGGCTACCTGGCGCTGCACGATATCGACATGCGGCGCGGCTTCGTCTTCCTGTCCAGCCGTGGCAGCTACGAGCTGGCGCGCAAGGCGGCGCGCATGCAGATACCCTTGCTGGCGACGATTTCCGCCCCCAGTTCGCTGGCCATTTCCATCGCGACGCAGGCCGGCATGAAGCTGGTGGGTTTCTGCCGTCAGGACGCGTACGTGGACTACACGCCGGATATCGGCATCTGAACATTCGCCGCTTGTAGCAGCACCGGCACGGACTTCGACGTCGGCGTGCCGGCGCCGTCGGCCGTGCTGGCCAGCGGCACCAGCGCATTCGTCTCCGGGTAGTAGGCGCCCAGGCAGCCGCGCGGGATGTCATAGGCGACCAGCCGGAAACCGTCGGCCCGGCGCGTCACGCCATCGTCCCAGCCGCCTATCAAATCGACCATGTCGCCATCCGTAAAATCCAGCATGGCGATATCGGCCGCATTGGCGGCGACGGCCTTGGCGCCGTTTTCGCAAATGGCGAACGTGGACGCGTGGTGGCGGTCGGGCCAGGCGCAGCTGGGGCAATCGAAACCGTCCGGCTGGTTTTGCGCCAGCAGCGCCTTCAGATTCCCTGGCGCGACGCGCTCCTGGCGCAGGCTGATGGCCGCGTGTTTCAAGGCGTCCCAGCCGGCGGCAGGCTTGGTGTAGGGCGTGATGTGGACGGCGTCGGTGTCTGTCATGGGCTCTTTCGGCCGGGCGAGTGTGGTAATTATGCACGATCCCCGCATGGCATTGCCTTGCGTCATGGAAATGACATTCGGCTGTCATTTTCCTGACATATTAGGCAAGTACGCTGGAGTCGTCTTGATCACAGGGGGATGAAACCATGCAAAACATAATCGCATCAAACGAAGCCAAGGCCCGGCCGGTCCAGCTGGTGCTGAGCCAGGCCTCCACGGCGGCGGAATTGCGCGAAGTCCAGCGTTTGCGTTACAAGGTGTTTATCGAGACGATGGGATTGACGTCGCTGGCCAACGCCGATGGCCTCGACAGCGATGAATTCGACGCGCACTGCGATCACCTGATCGTGCGCGACGCCGACACCCTGAAAGTGGTGGGCACTTACCGCGTGCTGAGCGCGGCCAAGGCGGCCAAGATCGGCCGCCTGTATGCGGAAAACGAGTTCGACCTGAGCCGCCTGAAGAACCTGCGCGGGCGCATGGTCGAAGCGGGCCGCGCCTGCATCCACCCGAAATACCGGGGCGGCAGCGTGATCATGCTGCTGTGGTCGGGCTTGGCCGAGTACATGCGCCGCGAGCGCTGCGACTACCTGGTCGGCTGCGCCAGCATCAGCCTGGCCGATGGCGGCCATAACGCCGTCGCCGTGTACCAGGCGCTGGCGGAAAAGCACATGGCCCCGAGCGAGTACCGTGTCACGCCGCACCTGCCTTTCCCCATCCACCAGGTGGAAGCGGCGCACAAGCCGCAAGTGCCGCCGCTGATCAAGGGCTATCTGCGTTCGGGCGCCTGGATTTGCGGCGAGCCGGCCTGGGATCCTGATTTCGAAAGCGCCGACATGTTCATGATGATGCCGCTGGCGAATCTGGACGAGCGCTATGCGCGTCATTACGGGGTGGTGCCTGGCTAAGGCTGCCAGGGCTCGCGCCGGGCAGTGAGGCCTGCAGCTGGCTGGCCAGCGCCTGCACGGCGCTGCGCAAGCCGGTCTCCGGGCTGTCCGGCGGCAGCAGTTCGAGCAGGAAGCGCAGCGGCGCCGTGATCGTTTCGGGTTCGCCGATGCTGCCGTGGCGCCGCACGGCGTCGTGGTACAGGGCCAGGAAGGCGGCGCGCGCGGAAGAGTCGAAGGGCTGGCCGTCCGGCGCCTGCCACAGGGCCGCCAGCAGGGCGGCGCGCACGGGGGCGCCGGCGTCGATGGCGCGGTGTTCATCCGCGTGGCGCTGGCGCGCATAGGCGATGGCGTCGTGCAGCAAGTCGCCCAGCTGCGGATCGAGCGCGCGCCAGGCGCCGCCGTCGCCATGGGCTTTCAGCAGCAGGGCGCCCGCCAGCGCCTGGAAAATCAGGTCGCAGTCGGCCGCGCCGCTGCGCCGCCGCGCTTCTTCCAGCGCGGCCAGGCAGGCGTCCGTCATGGCGCGCAGGGCCGATGCGCCGGAGTTTCCTTCGCGGCAGGCCAGGCGCGCCTGCAAGGCCCAGTAGCGTCCCAGCAGGGCCAGGCGCTGCGCCGTGGGCGCCAGCGCCACCAGCAGGTCGATATGCTGTTTTCCATCCTGCAGCAGCTGGCGTCCCTGGGCCGGGTCGGGCACGGCGGGCACCTCGATGCCGGCACCCGCATCGAGGCCGCACAGGGCCGCGCCCTGGCGTATCTCCAGTTCCGCCCAGTGCGCGAGCGCGCGCAAGCCCACCTTGCCGTCGGCCGCGCTGTGCGCCGCCCGGTAGTGTTCGATGGCGCGCAGGGTGTTCTCCAGTCCACCGAGACCGGCGCGCGTGGCGGCCATGTTTTCGCGGATGTCGGCGCAGCCGAAGAAGCGCGCGCGCACGGCTTCCTCGATGCTGCCCAGCTTTTCCTCGATGGCCGCGCGGCGCGCAGGATCGGCGCCCGCCAGGCGCGCGTGCAGGGTTTCCAGGTCGGCCAGCAAATGGCCGTGGTAGTGGTAATCGGGCGCTTGCCAGGGCCGGCTCTGCGTGTTCGGAAAGCGGTAGCGGTCGTCGCCGTACGCCTGGTAGGCGCCCCAGGTGTTCGAGGCGGGAAATTGCAGATACGCCGCCTCGCGCCCCAGGCGCACGGCGTCGCCGAAGTATTCGCCGCTCAGCATGGCGTGATAAAAGCTGTGCGCGAAGATGCTGGCTGCCTGGTCGTCGATGCGCCAGCCGGCCGCGATCACCGCCTGCGAGCCCATTTCAATGAAGGCCGTGGCCAGGCTGGCGGCCAGTTTCGACCACGGCGCGATGGCGTCCGGGCGCATGTCGCCCAGGTGGCAGCAATTGATGAAGACGAATTGCGGCACGCGCTTCAATTTCCCCACCTGCGCCGCCGTCAGCCGCGTCTTCGGTCCCAGCACCAGGCCCGTATGGGCGATGCCGGGGCCGGCCACTTCGCCATGGCCGGCCAGGTGGATGGCGAAATAGCGCTCGTCGAACAGGTGCACCAGCACGCGCTGCGCCTGCGGGCGCAGCAGCTCGCGTACCTGGTAGCCGTACGCGCCGAACATGCGCGCCACGTCCTGCGCTTCGGCCTGCGCGGCGGGCAGCTCGGGCAGGCCGGAATCGGTGTCGCCGATCACCAGCACGCTGTTGCTGGGCGGGCTGACGGCCGGCGGCTGCTCGCGCAGGCTGGCCAGCTGGCGCACCATGCCGATGCGCGTCGACAGGGGGCTTTCCTCGCTGCCCGCCTCGTCGCGCATCAGTTCCCACGGGTAGATGGCGGCGCTCTGGTCGACGGCCAGGATCAGGCCGCGCATCTCGGGGATGGCCGCCTTCAGGCCATTGGGCAGCATCAGTTCGTACAGCGCGCGCGACAGGCCCGGCTGGTCGGTGGTGTTGTCGGTGGCATCCATGATCAGGCCATCGACGGCTTGCCGCTGGTTCGGCTCCTCGTCGACGCTGTTGTGGGCGCGGTCCGTCAGCACGGTGAAGCGCAGGGCGCCCGACAGATCGGCGGCGACGATCTGCACGCGGCGCCAGCCGTTGTCGCCGCTCAGGCTGGGCAGGATGCGCCGGTAGCCGCCGGGGCTGTGGCGGATACGCCGCTCGAACGTGAAGCTGCCCTGGTAGCGCGCTTCGGCCATGATCTGTTCGATGGCCACGGCGGCGGCGATGGCGCGCGCCTCGGACTGTTCGTAGATGGCGATATGGCCGATGCGGCAGGTCATGCCCGCGTCTTCGAGGCGCCGGTTGGCGCTGCGCGCGCCGTCGATCAGGGCGCGCGCGCACAGGGCGATGCTCAAGCCGCCGTAGCCGGAACCGGACAACAGGCTGGCCACGCGCAAGCCGTGCTCGCCCATCGGCGGCGCGGCCACATGGCCGGCGGCGCGCACCTGCAGGCAGACGCACGCGTATTCGAGCAGGCCGCCGGCAAAGGCGCGCGCCAGTTCGCCCGGCGTCAGCTCGCCCAGCGCGCCCAGGCCGATGACGATGGCGCCGCCGGGCCGGCGCGCCGCATCGGGCTGCAGCACCACGAGGGCGGAGTCGGGGCGCTGCGGAAAGCGCCCGAGCGCGTGGATTTCCTGCAGCTTGCCCGCCAGCAGGCGGTCGAGAAAACTCATGCTGCCACGCAGCGATTCGGACGCGTAGCAGCCGCTCATGACGGGCGCATCGGCCGAGGCCATGCTGCCGTGGATGACGGATAAGCTCAGCTGCGGCGCGCGGCTTTCCGGCGCGCTGGCGGGGCCGGCGGCGCCGATGGCCGCATCGAGCAGTTCCTGCGGCTGCGGGTACAGCGGCGTGGCGTCGGGCACGTAGGGATGGAAGCGGGGCGGGGCGCCGCCCGGCGCGTGCGGCGGGTGCCGGGGCAGGGCGGCGCCCTGGCCGCCGTCGAGCAGCTGCGCGATGGCCGGGTAGTATTCCTTTTGCAGCAGCAGGTCGCCATGCGCCACCGGCAGGTAGCAGGCCGCCACGCCGTCCGGCACCGCGCCTAGCCAGGCCGTGCGGCCATCGCCGTCCGGCGACCAGGCCGTCTCGATGGCGCCGTCGCGCAGGCGCAGCGCCACCGGCGTGGCGGCGCAGCCGGCCAGGTAGCTGCAATGGCGCGCGTCGAGCGGGGCCGCTTCCAGCAGGGTCACGGTGGCGCGCGCGGCGGCCAGCGCCGGCGCCTCGGGCGCCTGCCAGCCGCCGGGCAGGCCCGCTTGCGCGTCGCCGGCGGCCAGCTGCGCCCAGGCGCCGGCGTCGAAATAATCGATGCCGCCCGCCTGCGGCCACGGCAGCATGTCGAGCACGCCGGGAAAGGCGCGCACGAAGCCGAGAAACTGGCGCCGCGTGTGCTTCCAGCCGATCCAGCAGGCCAGCATCTGCACCAGCCGGTCACGCCCCAGCAGCACTTGCACCATCGCCTGCGTGCCACGGTTGGCCGTGCCCACCTGCAGCAATCGGCTGCCGGGCAGGGCGCCGAAGCGCTGCCAGCGGTCTTTCAGGGCCAGGCGCGCCACCAGTCCGCCCATGCCGTGGGCGACGATGCGCAAGGGCTGGCCGCGCTGTTCGGCGTCGCGCATGGCGTCGTCGAGCACGGGCAGGAAGGCGCGGCACGACTCCTGCAGCGACAAGCGCCAATCATAGGTAAAGGGCCGCACTTCCTGGCTTTGCGCGAGAAAGCGGGCGAACGGTTCATAGCAGGACTCGAGCCAGCCGGCGCTGACGATGTGCGGCTGGCCCACGGCCAGGCGTTCGATGCGCCCTTCGACCAGGTTGACGGGGTCGAACCAGATGCGGTTGCTGCCCACTTGCAGGTGGCTGCCCATGATGTCGGGCAGCAGCAGCACGATGGGCGCGTGCGCGCGCCGTTTCGGCACTTCGCCGCCGCGCGCCAGCGGGCCGTGCTCGATGCCCGGCAGCGGCTGGTAGGCGGTCTCGTCGCCGGCGAGCGCCTGCACGGCGGCCTGGCTCGATGGCGCGCGCTCGAAGTAGTTCAGGTGGTGCGTGTGCGGCCCGCGCAGCAGCAGTTGCCGCACGGGTGTGCTGCGCGTGGCGCCGCCGGCCATCGAGGCGCAATTGACCACCAGGTCGTTCTGCCCGCCGTACAGCTGGTCGTCGAGGCAGTCGCCCAGCCAGCCCAGCAGGCCGTCGCCGCTGCACGCGCCGGCCAGCACGTGCAGCGGACTGGCCACGCGCACGTCGGGCGCGTTGAGCAGCGCCACCAGGGGTGAGTCGGGCATCATCGCTTCCAGTCCCGGCAGGATGCGCGCGTCGCAGCGCTGCTGCACCACGGCCAGCAGGAAGGCCATGGCGCCGTCGGGAACGCCGCCGTGCAGCAGCAGGTTGAACATCACGCTGGCCCAGCGGTCCAGGCGGCCCGACATCAGGGTGGTGCCGCGCGACGGGCAAGCCACGCGCACGAAACGGGCGATGCGGATGGCGCGTGTTTTCAGTTCCACGCTCAATTCGCGCAGGCGCCCCGCATCCGCGTCGTAGCCGCCGCGTCCGCCCAGCCGCGCCTGCGCCGTGAAGTGTTCGATATCGTGGCTGTTGAACGCTTCGCCGCCCACCGTGTTTTCGCTCAACCGCTCCAGGCCGTCGCCGGCCAGGTCGACGGCGCCGCGGCTGTCGATGCGCTGCGCCCGGGCCAGCAATTCGCCCACCAGGCCGCCGCGCGAATGGGTCAGCAGGTGCAGCACGGCGCCGTGCGGCAACTGGCGCACGAGGGCCAGCGCGTTCTCGATGGGACTGTCGCTGAGGCTGCGGTGCTCATAGCCGTAGATGCGGTTGCCGTACTGCGCCGCCAGTTGCGGCGCCAGGCCGTTGCGCCACAGGCCGGCAAAGCTGCGCTGGGTCGACGAGGCCGTGCCGTGCAACAGCAGCAGCACCGGTTCCGGCCCGGCGGGCAGGCTGGCGACGGCCGTCATGCCGCCCGCCTCGATGCCGCAGCGGTACAGGCCCAGCCGTTGTTCCAGCTGGCGGTCCTGGAAGGCGCCGGCCGCCGCCAGCGCCGTCATGGCGGCGGCGCCGCAGCGGTACACGCGCACGGCCCGCAGCATCCAGGCGCCCAGGCCGTCGCGGCTGGCGCCGGGCGGCGGGCGCGCCGCCTGCGGGCGCAGGGCCAGCCCCACTTCGATGCTGGCGGGCGCGCCGTCGCGCGCCAGCGTGGCCGGCCCCAGGTAGCGTGGCAGGTCCAGGCTGCCTGCCAGCAGCGAACTGCCGTCGCACAGCAGCAGCTGCACCACGTCGGCCGGGCCGATATCGAGGGCGATGCGGCAGCTCCCGATGCCGCGCGCGCTCGACAGCACGTGGGTTTCGCTGTGCCAGCCGGGCGCGGCGGGGCAATCGCCGGCGCTGGCGAGCGGATCGCGCGCGAGCGTCAGGCGCAGCACGGGCGGCGCAAGGGGATTGCTGGACATGCGGTTGGGATCACTGGTTAAAAGCTGACCTTGATGCCTGCGCGGACTATGCGTGTTGTGTCAGATCAAGTATGTGTGGAAATGCAGGGGGAGAAGCTGGGAGGGCTGGCGCGGCAGGGCAGAGAAACGGTCAGCATGGTTTGGGCTGGGTCTCTTCGCTATCGTGCTCGGATGTTGTGCGGTGAGCGAACTACGCGAATTGTATGGCAAAAGTTCATGGCGCCGGGGACCTGGGTGCCTGGCATGGCATTACAACAGCGGGTGGTTCAATGGACTGGTGTGGCGGACAATTCCTTCAGTTCGCGGATGGTGATGTCCGATTTTTCATGCATGCGCAATAAAATCGTTGCACCGACCGACAGTTTGCCGTGCCGAATCTTGCTGATGATGGGAGGCTGAACTTCCAGGACGCGGCACAGTTCCGCATCATTTTTCAAGTTCAGCTTCTCGATCAGGGTATCGAGCAGCTTGTTCGGCACAAAACTCGATGGTTCGAGCGCACGCGCCCGGTTCATCGCTTCAATCATTTCCAGCTTCTTTTGTCGAACGTTCATTTACTCCTCCTTCAGGTTATGCAAGGGACGAGACCACTTTTTATATGGTCCCGGCTATAGTTCGTCATCGCAGTACGGCTGTCTGGGTGACGTGACAACATTTGCGTTACAACATTGATAACCAGGCAAGTGTTTTCAATAATACTACGATAACAAAACTTGTGACAGATGGTCAGTTAAATTAACTGATTGTTTGATCAATTTGGTTGACGGTTGTTGTATTTTGTAAGCCGCTTTTCGTCAGAATCATGGTCCGGTCCGCCATTTCGGCGGCGGCCAGCGAGTGCGTGACCATGATCGCGCAACTGCCGTTGGCCTTGATTTCGGCGCGCAGCAATTGCAGGATGCTGTGCGCCGTGTCCGGGTCGAGGTTGCCGGTGGGCTCATCGGCCAGCACCAGCGCCGGCTTGTGCACGAGTGCGCGGGCGATGGCCACGCGCTGCATTTCGCCGCCCGACAATTGCTGCGGAAAGTCGCCGCCGCGTCCGCCCAGGCCGACGGCCTCGAGCATGCTGGCGGCACGCTCCTGGGGCAGTCCGTTGAGCAGCAGCGGCAGGGCCACGTTTTGCAGCAGGGTCAGGTGCGGCAAGACGTGGAAAGCCTGGAAAATAAAGCCCATGCGGGCGCGACGCAGCCGGGTGGCGGCGGCGTCATCGAGGCTGGACATGGCAATGCCGTCCACCAGGATAGGGTGCGCTTCGGCACCCGCATCGGGCGTATCGAGGCCGGCGATCAGGTTCAGCAAGGTCGACTTGCCCACGCCCGAATCGCCCATGATGGCGATGAATTCCCCCGCCTTGAAGCGGCAGGAAAGGTTGGCCAGCACGGGACGGGCATTGGCATAGGACTTCGACAGATGGCGCAATTCGAGCATGGTGATCTTGATTAATAACGGCTATCGTAAAGGGAGGCACGCGGGGGAGAGGGGGGCCTGGGAACTGCAAGGGGCGCGGATTGTTTGGCCGGCAATGTGTAGTATACGACAGCCTTATCATTTTTGCTGGGTAATACCAATTTTATGTGCATGCCGGCTGTTCGACCTTAAGTTACCTGCCGCACGGCTGGCTTGCGCGGATTCCGCTATGATGGAAAAAAGTCATCGGCAAGGCGCCCGCACACCGCTGCGGCAGGGGCGGCGCGCCCGGTGGCTGACCGTGCAAGCCTTTCGTGAACCTCATATTGACGACGCCAGCCCATGACCATGCCACTCGCGCAACAGCAGTCCGATTTGTATCCCGCCAGCAACGCCAGCGCGGCCAGCGCCACTCCTGTCACGATAGCCGAGATCAGCGCAGGCCTGTTGGCGCGCGATGCGTGGACGTCGCCCAAGTATCTGTACGACGCGCTCGGCTCGAAACTGTTCGAAGCCATCTGCGCCTTGCCCGAGTACTATCCGACGCGTACCGAGGCGGCCATCTTCGCGCGCCACGGCGCCGAGATCGCGCACGCCGTGGGGCCGGGCAGCACCCTGATCGACCTGGGCGCGGGCAATTGCGCCAAGGCCGCCAGCCTGTTTCCGCTGCTGCATCCGGCGCAATATGTGGCCGTGGATATTTCCTACGATTTTCTCAGTGAATCGCTGAGCCGGCTGCAGCAGCGCTTTCCGCATATCGAGATGACGGGTCTGGGCCTGGATTTCTCCAGCCGCCTGGACTTGCCCGACAGCGTGCGCGAGGCGCGGCGCCTGTTCTTCTATCCCGGCTCGTCCATCGGCAATTTTGCGCCTGAGCAAGCGACCGCTTTTTTGCGCCGCCTGCGCGCGAACGCGGACGGCGATGGCGGCCTGCTGATCGGCGTCGACCTGATCAAGGACGACGCCATCCTCGACGCCGCCTATGACGACGCGCTGGGCGTCACGGCCGCCTTCAACCTGAACATGCTGCGCCACGTGAACGGCCTGATCGGCGCCGACTTCGACGTGCGCGCGTGGCGGCACCACGGCTTTTTCAACGCCGACGAGCACCGCGTCGAAATGCACCTGGAAGCGCGCAGCGAACAAGTTGTCCATTGGAAAGGTGGCCAGCGCCGTTTCGCGAAAGGCGAACGCATCCATACAGAGGACAGCTATAAATATACGCGCCCGGCCTTCGTCGGCTTGCTGGAGCAGGCGGGGTTTTCCACCGTGCAAGTCTGGACGGACCCGCAGCAGTGGTTTGCCGTCATTTATGCGCGCATCATCAGGGACTAAGAAAAAGATGCTGATCGATCATTACAATACAGTGCGCCAGCACTCGCTGCGGCTGGCCGAACCCCTGTCCGACGAAGATTGCGGCGCCCAGTCGATGCCGGACGCCAGTCCCGTCAAATGGCACCTCGCGCATACGACCTGGTTTTTCGAAACGTTTATCCTGGAAAGCATGGAAACGGCGTTCGCGCCATTCCACCCGGCTTTCCGCGTGCTGTTCAACTCGTATTACAACGGCGTGGGCGAGAAGCACCCGCGCGCCCAGCGGGGCTTGCTGACGCGCCCCGGCATGGCGCAGGTGCGCGCTTACCGGGCCGACGTCGATGCGCGCGTCGCGCGCCTGCTGGCGGGCGAACTGGCGCGCGACGAACGCGAACGGCTGACCATGCTGCTGGCGCTGGGCCTGGAACACGAGCAGCAGCACCAGGAATTGCTGTTGACGGATGTCAAACACCTGCTGGCGCAGAGCGCGCTGTTTCCCGCTTACCTGGACAATGCGCTGAACAATGCGCTGGACAGCACGTTTGCGCCAGCGCAAGAACACGCGCAGCCCACGGCCTGGCTCGCCTTCGACGGCGGTCTGGCGCAGATCGGCCATGCGGGCGACGGTTTTTGCTTCGACAACGAATTGCCCCGTCATCCGCAATACGTGGCGCCGTTCGAACTGGCCAGCGCGCTGGTGACGAATGGCGAATTTCTCGCTTTCATCGAGGCGGGCGGCTACCGCACGGCGCACCTGTGGCTGGCCGAGGGCTGGGACTGGGTGCGCACGCAGCAGCTGCAATGCCCGCTGTACTGGCAGGTCGATGACGCGGGGCATTGGCAGGAATTCACCTTGTTTGGCTTGCGCCCGCTCAACCTGCGGGCGCCGGCCACGCATCTGTCGCTGTTCGAGGCGGACGCGTATGCGCACTGGGCCGGCGCGCGCCTGCCGACGGAAGGGGAGTGGGAGCTGGCGGCGCAGGGTGTCGACATGCAAGTCGGCCGGCTGCATCCGGCGGCCGCCACGCCGGGAACGGGATTGCGGCAAATGTTCGGCCACTGCTGGCAGTGGACCAGCAGCAGCTATGCGCCGTATCCCGGCTACCGCACGGCGCCCGGGGCGCTCGGTGAATACAACGGCAAGTTCATGCTGAACCAGTACGTGCTGCGCGGCTCGTCGTGCGCCACGCCAGCCGGCCATGCGCGCGCCAGCTACCGTAATTTCTTTCCGGCAAGCGCGCGCTGGCAATTTTCCGGCATCCGCCTGGCGCGCCAGGTGGAATAAAGGTGGAATAAAGGTGGAATAACTTAGTGCAGGCGCGGCACGGCGGGCGCGTCAGGGCGGGGCGGCGCCTTGGCGACGGCGTTCTGTTCCAGCTTGAACTGGCTGACGAGGGTTTCCAGTTCGCCCGCCTGTTCATGCATGGCGGCCGCTGCCGCGGCTGCTTCCTCGACCAGGGCCGCATTCTGCTGCGTCGTCTGGTCCATCTGCATGATGGCGGCATTGATCTGCTCGATACCTTCGCTTTGCTCGTGGTTGGCGACGCTGATTTCGCCGACGATGGCGCTGACCCGGCCCACGCTGGCCACCACTTCATCCATCGTGGCGCCCGCCTGGCTGACCAGCTGCGCGCCCTGGCCCACGCGGTTGACGGAGTCGGCAATGAGTTCCTTGATCTCTTTTGCCGCCGCCGCCGAGCGTTGCGCCAGGTTCCGTACTTCGGACGCCACCACGGCAAAGCCGCGCCCCTGCTCGCCGGCACGTGCCGCCTCGACAGCCGCGTTCAGGGCCAGGATATTCGTCTGGAAGGCGATGCCGTCGATGACGGCGATGATGTCGACGATCTTGCGCGACGAGGCATTGATGGCGTCCATGGTGCCGATCACTTCCGCCATGGCCGTGCCGCCGCGCTGGGCGATGGCGGAGGCCGAGCGGGCCAGGCTGTCGGCCTGGCGCGCATTGTCGCTGTTGCTGCGCACGGTGCCCGTCAGTTCGATCATCGACGAGGCCGTTTCTTCCAGCGCGCTGGCCTGCGCTTCCGTGCGGGCCGACAGGTCGGCATTGCCGCTGGCGATCTGGCTCGACGCCACGGCGATCGTGCCCGTGCCGCCGCGCACTTGCCCCACGAGGGTGGCCAGGTTGGTGTTCATGTCGCGCAAGGCCTGCAGCAGCTGGGCCGCTTCATCCTTGCCGTCGGCCACGATCTTGCTGCTCAAGTCGCCTCCAGCCACGGCTTGCGCCACGCGCAGTGCATACGCGATCGGCGTGGTGATCGAGCGCGTGACCCGCCAGGCAAAGAGCACGCCCAGCAGCAGGGCGGCCGTGCCTAGGCTGGCCATCAGCACATTCGCTGCGGAAATATTCTGCTGGATTTGCTGGCCGCCATGCACGACCACGCCGCGCTGGATTTCATTCAGGCGGTTCACCGTCTTTTGCAGCTGGTTCAGGGCGGGCAGGGTATCGTCGCGCACGTGCTTGGCCGCTTCCGCGCGCTGCCCCGCCACCAGCAGCTTGTCTGCCTGGCTGAACGAGACGACATAGGCCTTGCGCTGCTGCTTCAGGGTGGCCAGCAGTTCCTTGCCTTCCGGCAGCACGATCAGGCGGTCGAGGATGGCCAGCGCATCGGTGATGGTGGCCTTGTTGGCATCGATTTCGCCATGGATGGCGTTGGCGCGGGCTGGATCTTCATGGATGAACAGTTCCAGCACCAATGCCGCGTTCGAACGCGTCGTGCTGCGGATGGTGGCGATGGCGTCGGCCTTGGCCCAGTCTTTCTCGATGATGGACTCGCTGAGCGCGCCGATCTTGTCCAGCCGGAACAGGCCCGTTCCCACCAGCACTGCCATCAGCAGCAGCACCACGCCAAAGCCGGCACCCAGGCGCGCGCCTATCTTCATATCCGTCAATTTCATACTGATTCCCTCGGTAGCGAAAGTAATCCTCAAGAAATTATTGGCAATTTATAGCGAACAGAAACAGATGTGATGCTAGGCGCGCTCTGCGACGCAGTGCAAGCACTGCTAGCGGAGGGCAACAAAGCAGCACGCTGTTTATGGAAGCTAGAAATGACAAGAATTTATTGGGGGTTACTTTTAAATCTGTCCCCGGTGGTCTTATTATGAGTCGATTATACGGCGCGTGATACTTCTTTTGCAGCAACAATTGCCTTGCGGAAATGAAAAAGCGGCACGGCGATCAAGCCGTACCGCTTTTTTTCCCTGTGCGAGAGGGAATGCAGTCCTTAGACGGCGCTCGCCGCCACGTTGGCCGTTGTTGTTTTTTCGGCTTCCGTCTGCCCGATGCGGCGGTTCACGGCCGACAGCACGGCCTTGAACGAGGCGGTGACGATGTTGCTGTCGATGGCGGCGCCGAACAGGGTCGGGCCGTTATCGAGGCGCAATTCCACGTAGCACGCCGCTTGCGCGTTGGCGCCGGAGCCGATCGAGTGTTCGTGGTAATCCATCAGCTTGATGTCGAGACCGAGCGCATTGACGAAGGCGTCGATGGGACCGTTGCCGCCGCCTTGCAGGGCCAATGGCGTGTGGCGGTGCGACAGGCTGATGTCGATCTGCACGGACTCGTCGCTGCTCGTGTCTTCCACCATGCGGTGCGAAGCGTAGGCGTACGGTGCCGTCTGCTCCAGGTATTCCTTCTGGAAGATTTCATGGATATCCTGCGCGGCGATTTCGCGGCCCGTGGCGTCGGCCACGGCTTGCACGGCGCGCGAGAATTCGATCTGCAGGCGGCGCGGCAAGACCAGGCCGTATTCCTGTTCCAGCAAGTAGGCCATGCCGCCCTTGCCGGACTGGCTGTTGACGCGGATCACGGCGTCGTAGCTGCGGCCCAGGTCGGCCGGGTCGATCGGCAGGTAGGGCACTTCCCAGATGCTGTCCGGTTGTTGCTTGGCAAAACCTTTCTTGATCGCATCCTGGTGCGAGCCGGAGAATGCCGTGAATACCAGGTCGCCCGCATACGGATGGCGCGGGTGGACGGGCAACTGGTTGCATTCTTCCACGCACTTGCGCACGGTATCGATGTCGGAGAAATCGAGGCCCGGATGCACGCCTTGCGTGTACAAGTTCATCGCCAACGTCACCAGGTCGACGTTGCCCGTGCGCTCGCCATTGCCGAACAAGCAGCCTTCGACGCGGTCGGCGCCCGCCATCACGGCCAGCTCGGCCGAGGCGACGGCCGTGCCGCGGTCGTTATGCGGGTGCACGCTGATGATGATGGAATCGCGGCGCGCCAGTTTGCGCGACATCCATTCGATCTGGTCCGCATACACGTTGGGCGTGCTGCATTCCACGGTCGATGGCAGGTTGATGATCATCTTGTTGGCGGGCGTCGGCTTCCAGATGGCGCTGACGGCGTCGCAGATATGCTTGGAGAAATCGAGTTCCGTGGTGGAGAACGATTCCGGCGTGTATTCAAAGCCCCATTCCGTTTCCGGATGCTGGGCCACCAGCTGTTTTACCAGGGTAGTGCCGGTGGTGGCGATAGTCGTGATTTCTTCGCGCGACATGCCGAACACGACCTTGCGGAACACGGGCGCCACGGAGTTGTACAGGTGGACGATGGCGCGTTTGGCGCCGACGACGGATTCCACCGTGCGGCGGATCAATTCTTCGCGCGACTGGGTCAGCACGATGATGGTGACGTCGTCCGGAATGCGGCCTTCATCGACAAGCTTGCGCACGAAATCGAAATCCGTCTGCGATGCCGATGGGAAACCCACTTCGATTTCCTTCAGGCCGATGGCGATCAGCATCTCGAAGAACCGCAGCTTCTTTTCCGCGCTCATCGGCTCGATCAAGGACTGATTGCCGTCGCGCAAGTCGGTGCTCATCCAGATGGGCGGCTTGCTGATGATCTGGTTCGGCCATTGACGGTCGGTCAATTTAACTGGAGGAAAGGCGCGGTATTTGGAAGCTGGGTTTTGCAACATCATGATCGGGTACTCCTGAAGATAGGGGGAAATCAATGGTTGTGGCGCAAGCTTGCCGGGCGGCCACGCAACACTAGGCCAGGCAAGCGATCGGTAGCGGTAGCAGTGCGGCCGCGATGCCGGCAGGGGCGGTCGCAGCGGGGATTACGTGTACGTATGGGGATGGTGCAAACATCATCAAACCTTCCAGGGTTTTTGAAACACGCCGGCGTGTGGCCAGGCGAAGCAATGCGGCAAACTTATGCGCGTGCTAGTAGTAGTCGCGATAGCGACGGCAGGGAAGGGGAGGAATGTTTGAAGGAAGACATGCACTCAATGTAAGGGATGTCGGGCGGGGCTGTCAAGCGTTTCCGTTTTACATGTAGTGCACGTGTGATGCCCCGTTCGGCATTTCCTGCTGCGCGCGTTCCAGGCAGCGCCGCAACAGGGCCGCATCGCGGGGCAGCCGCTCCGCCAGCCCCTGCCAGCCCAGCAGCTCCAGCTGTTGCGGCATGTCCACCAGGCCCGTGATGGCATCCCAGAAGGCATCCCAGTTCATGCCGTAGAAGGAAGGGAAATCCAGTGCGGCCGCCAGGGCGGCATGCAGCTGGCGCGGCGAGTTGATTTCGCTCAAGTCGATGCTGATATGGGTTGGCCTGTTCACAGTATGCCCTTGAGCAAGTTCTGCAGGTTTTGCCGCATGCCGCCCAGCACCGCCTCGTGCTGCTCCAGGATGGCGGGCGCATCCTTGAACGGTGCCGGGTCCAGGTACAGGCGCGGCAAGTCGGCCACGGCCACGCCGCGCGGGCCGCCGCGCAGGATCTCGTCCACATGCTTTTTGATCGCGTGGATGGCAGCCTGGATGCGCGGCGTGGAAGATGCCGCCAGGCAGGCGGCCAGTGCGGCGTCGAGTTCGGCGCGCGCTGGCGCTTGCGGCAGCACGGGGGCGGCGATCTGTTCCAGCGGCGACATGTTGACGGCGGGCTTGCGGTACGCGAGCAAGGCATCGAGCGCCATCAGCCGGTGCGCGCCGCCCCGTTGCAGCCAGTCAACGATTTGCGGCCACGGCGTGCCCAGCAGGGCCGCCGCCACGCCCCATTGTCCCGCCACGGGCGAGCCGATATTAGCGTCGATCCAGGCGATTGCGGCCGGATTGCCCGTGTAGGCCAGCAGGATGGCGTTCGACGAGCGCAGCGCGGGCGCCTGCGTGGCGAGGATGGCGCTCAGCCAGGCGAGGGCGCCGTCGGGCGGCTGCCGCGATAACTGTTGCGCAAATGGTTCGCCCAGGGCGCGGCTGTCGGCAAATTGCAATTGTTCTGGCATGGGGGATAACGAGTAAGAGACCAGGCGCCAGTCTAGCAGCCGGCGTGGCGCGCACGAACCTTGTCACTATAAACATTTAAGACCGCCTTCAGTGCGGCCGGCCCCGCTTGCGCTACAATCGGCTCTCCTTTATTGCCACTGCCACGCGCGGTTCTCTTCTGCCACCATGTTCCCTAAACGCCTGACCCTGCTTGCCCTGGCCGCCTTCGTGCTGGCCGGTTGCGATACCACCGCCCCGAAACCCGTACAAGTATTGACGCCGCCCGAACCCGTCGTCGCTCCCCGCAAGATCAAGATCGGCCTGGCGCTGGGCGGCGGCGCGGCGCGCGGTTTTGCGCACATCGGCGTGATCAAGGCGCTCGAATCGCAGGGCATCCATGCCGACATCGTCACCGGCACCAGCGCCGGCAGCGTGGTGGGCGCCCTGTATGCGGCAGGCAACTCGGGCTTCACCTTGCAAAAGATGGCCTTCGACATGGACGAGGCGGCCATTTCCGACTGGGCCTTGCCCCTGTTCGGCAAGTCGTCCGGCGTGCTGAAAGGCGAAGCGCTGCAAAGCTATGTCAACAAGGCGGTCGGCGGCGTGTCGCTGGAAAAGCTGAAGATTCCGTTTGGCGTGGTGGCGACCGACCTCAAAAATGGCCAGCCGATCCTGTTCCAGCGCGGTAACACCGGCATGGCCGTGCGCGCCTCGTCGGCCGTGCCCGGCGTGTTCCAGCCCGTGACGATCGCCGGCCATACCTATGTCGATGGTGGCCTCGTCGCTCCCGTGCCCGTGCGCTTTGCGCGCGACATGGGCGCCGACTTCATCATCGCCGTGAATATTTCGTCGCAAACGGATACGCAAAAGGCCATCAGTTCGATGGAAGTCATCATGCAAACCTTCGCCATCATGGGTCAGCGCATCAACCAGTTCGAATTGAAAGATGCGGACGTGGTGATCCAGCCCAGCCTGGGCACCATGAAAGGGAACGATTTCAACAGCCGCAACCAGGCCATCCTGGCGGGCGAGCAGGCGACGTTTGCCGTCATGGCGCAGCTCAAGCAAAAACTGAAGGCCAAACGCGAGCAGTAGGCGATGGCGCCGCTGCGCATTTCGTATACAATTTTGTTTCAACATAACAAGGATGCACCATGCAATCGAAACCGATTTTGACCCTGGACGACGTAAAGAAAATCGCTGCCGCCGCCGAAGCGGAAGCGGTCAAGAATAACTGGGCGGTCACGATCGCCATCGTCGACGACGGCGGCCATCTGGTATGGCTGCAGCGCATGGACGGCGTGGCGCCGATCTCGTCGCACATCGCCCCATCGAAAGCCAAGACGGCCGCGCTGGGTCGCCGCGAATCGCGCATCTATGAAGAGATGATCAACGGCGGCCGCGTGTCGTTCCTGAGCGCCCCGGAAATCGACGGCTTGCTCGAGGGCGGCGTGCCCATCGTGTACGACGGCCACTACGTGGGCGCCGTCGGCGTCTCGGGCGTGAAATCAGCCGAGGATGCGCAAATCGCCAAAGCGGGTATTGCCGCTTTGGTGTGATGGGCACCTGGCCAAACCTACTGCGCGGCGCGCTTTGCGGCCGGCGATGCTCACCGTACTTTAGTACGGTTGCGCTTCTCGGCCACAAATCACTGCCGCTCGCTACGGTTTTGCCAGGTGCCGTGACGTCAACTGTGATTTATGTGATTTAAGTAATAACCGCAATTGTGTATTCAGAAGAATGAATTAGCCGCCTCGCGCAAGCCGGGCGGCTTTTTTCATGGGGCGCAGGATTTATGTTGCTGCGCAAAAAAATGCCGGGCTTTCTGAATTTTCTTCCTTGTGGAAAAGCTTCCTTTTGGTTATAATTCAAAGGTTTAGCCAATCACACATATACCGTAGCGACTACCCATCCCCTCATTCAAAATGACCGTTGAAACACCCTGAGTGCATCTGGCTCGGGTATCTAGGCGGTCGGTCTGACGTGGCGCAGCTACGGTAACTTTATCAGGAGTTGCCCTTGCCGCCATTTTTTTCTGGCCCTGCCGTTCCAGCCATATTAGCGCTTGCTGATGGAACGATCTTTAAAGGTTTTTCGATCGGTGCCGCCGGTCATACCACGGGCGAGGTTGTTTTCAACACCTCGATGACCGGGTATCAGGAAATCCTTACCGACCCAAGCTATTGCCGCCAGATGGTCACCCTGACCTATCCGCATATCGGCAATACGGGCGTCAATCCCGAAGACGTCGAGTCTTCCAAGGTACACGCCGCTGGCCTCATCATCCGCGATCTGCCATTGCTGGCATCCAATTTCCGTTCCACGCTCTCCCTGTCCGATTACCTGAAAGCTGAAAATATCGTCGCCATCGCCGGCATCGATACACGCAAGCTCACGCGCATCCTGCGTGAAAAAGGTGCGCAGGGCGGCGCCATCCTCGTCGGTACGCAAGGCAACGAGCCATCTAGCGCCCAAGCGCTGGAACTGGCCCGCTCCTTCCCCGGCCTGGCCGGCATGGACCTGGCCAAGGTCGTCTCGGCCAAGGCGCCGTATGAATACCGCGAAACGGAATGGACCCTGGGCGAAGGCTATGGCCAGCTGGCCGACGCGGACGCGAAATACCACGTGGTCGCCTTCGACTACGGCGTCAAGCGCAACATCCTGCGCATGCTGACGGCGCGCGGCTGCAAAGTCACCGTGCTGCCCGCGCAAGCGACGGCCGCCGATGCCCTGGCACTGAATCCGGACGGCATCTTCCTGTCGAACGGTCCCGGCGATCCGGAACCGTGCGACTACGCCATCGCGGCGACCAAGGAGCTGATCGAGAAGGGCATCCCGACCTTCGGCATCTGCCTCGGCCACCAGATCATGGCGCTCGCTTCCGGCGCAAAAACCTTGAAGATGAAGTTCGGCCACCACGGCGCCAACCATCCGGTGCAAGACCTGGAAACGAAACAGGTCTTGATTACGTCGCAAAACCACGGTTTCGCAGTCGACGCGGCAACCTTGCCCGCGAATTGCCGCGTGACCCATGAATCGCTGTTCGACGGCTCCCTGCAGGGCTTTGCCCGCACGGACAAGCCGGCCTTCTGCTTCCAGGGCCACCCTGAAGCGTCGCCGGGCCCGATGGATGTTGCTTACCTGTTTGACCGCTTCATCAACTTGATGGCTGCGGAGGAGAAAAAGAAAAATGCCTAAACGTTTAGATATCAAAAGTATTCTGATTATTGGCGCTGGCCCGATCGTGATCGGCCAGGCCTGCGAATTCGATTATTCCGGCGCGCAAGCGTGCAAGGCCCTGCGCGAAGAGGGCTACAAAGTCATCCTGGTCAACAGCAATCCTGCGACCATCATGACGGACCCGGAAATGGCCGACGTGACTTACATCGAACCGATCACCTGGTCGGTCGTCGAGCGCATCATCGCCAAGGAGCGTCCTGACGCGATCCTGCCGACGATGGGCGGCCAGACGGCGCTGAACTGCGCGCTGGACCTGTTCAACAATGGCGTGCTGGCAAAATACAACGTCGAGCTGATCGGCGCGTCGCCGGAAGCCATCGACAAGGCCGAAGACCGCTCCAAGTTCAAGGATGCGATGACCAAGATCGGCCTCGGTTCGGCCCGTTCCGGCGTGGCGCACTCGATGGAAGAATCGTGGGCCGTGCAGCGCACCCTGGGCTTCCCGACCATCATCCGTCCATCGTTCACCATGGGCGGTTCCGGCGGCGGCATCGCCTACAACGAAGAAGAATTCGAAACCATCTGCAAGCGCGGCCTGGAAGCATCGCCGACGAAAGAGCTGCTGATCGAAGAATCGTTGCTGGGCTGGAAAGAGTACGAGATGGAAGTGGTGCGCGACAAGGCGGACAACTGCATCATCATCTGCTCGATCGAAAACCTCGACCCGATGGGCGTGCACACGGGCGACTCGATTACCGTCGCTCCTGCGCAAACGCTGACGGACAAGGAATACCAGATCATGCGCAATGCCAGTCTGGCAGTGCTGCGCGAGATCGGCGTCGACACGGGCGGCTCGAACGTGCAATTCTCGATCAACCCAGTCGATGGCCGCATGATCGTCATCGAGATGAACCCGCGCGTATCGCGTTCGTCGGCCCTGGCCTCGAAAGCGACGGGTTTCCCGATCGCCAAGATCGCCGCCAAGCTGGCCGTCGGTTTCACCCTGGACGAGCTGCGCAATGAAATCACGGGCGGCGCCACGCCGGCATCGTTCGAACCGTCGATCGATTACGTCGTCACCAAGATTCCCCGTTTCACGTTCGAGAAATTCCCGACCGCCGACCACCACCTGACGACGCAGATGAAATCCGTCGGCGAAGTGATGGCCATCGGCCGTACCTTCCAGGAATCGTTCCAGAAAGCCTTGCGCGGCCTGGAAGTGGGCGTGGACGGCATGAACGAAAAGACCAAAGACCGTGAAAAGATCGAAGAAGAACTGGGCGAGCCTGGTCCTGAGCGCATCTGGTATGTGGGCGACGCGTTTGCCCAGGGTTTTACTCTGGAAGAAGTGCACCAGCTGACCAAGATCGACCCATGGTTCCTGATCCAGATCAAGGAAATCGTCGACCTGGAACTGTGGCTCGATACGCAGAAGCTGGAAAACCTGGACAAGAACACCCTGTACAAGTTGAAACAGAAGGGCTTCTCGGACCGCCGCCTGGGTTTCCTGTTGCAGACGACCGACACGGCCGTGCGCCAGCAGCGCCATGCGCTGAACATCCGTCCCGTCTACAAGCGCGTCGACACGTGCGCGGCGGAATTCTCGACCGACACGGCGTACATGTATTCCACCTACGACGAAGAGTGCGAATCGAATCCGACCGACAAGAAAAAGATCATGGTGCTGGGCGGTGGCCCGAACCGTATCGGCCAGGGTATCGAGTTTGACTATTGCTGCGTCCACGCGGCCCTCGCCATGCGCGAAGACGGCTACGAAACTATCATGGTCAATTGCAACCCAGAAACGGTTTCGACCGACTACGATACCTCGGACCGCCTGTACTTTGAATCGCTGACGCTGGAAGACGTGCTGGAAATCGTCGCCATCGAAAAACCCGTCGGCGTGATCGTGCAGTACGGCGGCCAGACGCCACTGAAACTGGCGCTGGACCTGGAAGCGAATGGCGTGCCAATCATCGGCACCTCGCCCGACATGATCGATGCGGCCGAAGACCGCGAACGTTTCCAGCAGATGCTGCACAAGCTGGAACTGCGCCAGCCGCCTAACCGCACCGCGCGCACGGAAGCCGACGCCCTGGCGCTGGCGCAGGAAATCGGCTACCCGCTGGTCGTGCGTCCATCGTACGTGCTGGGCGGTCGCGCCATGGAAATCGTCCACGAGCAACGCGACCTCGAGCGCTACATGCGCGAAGCCGTCAAGGTCTCGCACGATTCGCCGGTGCTGCTGGACCGCTTCCTGAACGACGCCATCGAGTGCGACGTCGATTGCATCTCCGACGGCGAAACGACGTTCATTGGCGGCGTAATGGAACACATCGAACAGGCTGGCGTCCACTCGGGCGACTCGGCTTGCTCCTTGCCGCCATACTCGCTGGCACCGGAAACCATTGAAGAACTGAAACGCCAGACGGCGCTGATGGCCAAGGGTTTGAACGTGGTCGGCCTGATGAACGTGCAGTTCGCGATCCAGAAGCAAGAGATCGATGGCGCAATGAAAGATGTCGTCTTCGTGCTGGAAGTCAATCCACGCGCGTCGCGCACCGTGCCTTTCGTCTCGAAAGCCACGGGTCTGCAACTGGCGAAGATCGCCGCGCGCTGCATGGTCGGCCAGTCGCTGGCGTCGCAAGGCATCACGCAGGAAGTCGTGCCGCCATATTTCAGCGTCAAGGAAGCCGTGTTCCCGTTCGTCAAGTTCCCGGGCGTGGACACCATCCTCGGCCCTGAAATGAAATCGACGGGCGAAGTCATGGGCGTGGGCCTGACCTTCGGCGAAGCGTTTGTGAAATCGCAACTGGGCGCCGGCGTCAACCTGCCAAAATCGGGCAAGGTTTTCATCAGCGTGAAAGCGTCGGACAAGCCGCGCGCCGTGCAAGTGGCGCGCGACCTGGTCGAGTCCGGTTTCACCGTGGTCGCCACCAAGGGCACCGCCGCCGTGATCGCTGCTGCCGGCATCGCCGTCACGCCAGTGAACAAGGTGATCGAAGGCCGTCCGCACGTGGTCGACATGATCAAGAACCATGAAATCGTGCTGGTGATCAACACCGTGGAAGAAAAGCGCAGCGCCATCGTCGATTCGCGGGCCATCCGCACCTCGGCCCTGGCCTCGCGCGTGACGACCTACACGACCATCGCGGGCGCGGAAGCGGCCGTCGAAGGCATCCGCCATCTGGATGAGTTGCGTGTGTATGATTTGCAAGGTCTGCACAAGACCTTGAACTAAGTGCGTTTGCAGTGACCGCCGTTAGGCGGTACACTGCATGCTTATCAACCACAGAGTTCCGTGCAGAGCAGCGCGCGGCCTCTGTGGTTTTCACTTGGTAAGTCCGTTAACCGTGGCAAAACACGGACAACGGCGCCGATAACTAGCAGATAGTAGAGATAACATGACCTCAGTCCCATTGACCAAATACGGCGCAGAACTTCTGAAGGAAGAGCTGCATCATTTGAAGACCAAGGAACGCCGCATCGTCATCGATGCGATCGCCGAAGCGCGTTCGCACGGAGATTTGTCGGAAAACGCCGAGTACGATGCCGCCAAGGAACGCCAGGCCTTCGTCGAAGGCCGCATCGCCGAGCTCGAAGGCAAGCTGGGTGCAGCACAAATCATCGACCCGACCGCGCTCGACGCGGAAGGCCGCGTGGTGTTTGCCTCGACCGTGAACCTGGAAGACCTGGAATCGGGCCAGAAAGTCACGTACCAGATCGTGGGCCTCGATGAAGCCGACCTGAAAATGAACAAGGTGTCCGTGACGTCCCCGATCGCCCGCGCGCTGATCGGCAAGTACGCCGGCGACGTGGTGGAAGTGCAGGCGCCGTCCGGCCCGCGCGAATACGAGATCCTGGAAGTACTGTACATCTGATGCTGGGCCGCGTGCGCTTCCTCGTTGCCACCCTGTGGGCGGGCAGCCTGTGGACCATCGGCTTCATCGTGGCGCCCACCCTGTTCGGCACCCTGAGCGACCGCGTGCTGGCCGGTAATATCGCCGGCAGCATGTTCCGCGCCGAGGCGTGGCTGTCCATCGTCTGTGCGCTGGTACTGCTGGCCTTGCTGCAATGGGCGCCCGGTGCGCTGGAGCGCAAGCGCCGCCGCCTGCTGGGCGCGCTGGTGCTGTCCATGCTGGTGTGCGCTTTGCTCAGCCATTTCGGCATTTCGCCGCTGATGGCCGAACTCAAGGCGCAAGCGCCGTCGGGCATCATGGACGAGGCCATGCGCAGCCGCTTCGGCATGCTGCATGGCGTGTCGACCCTGATCTTTGCCGTGCAGAGCTTGCTGGCGGGCGTGCTGATCTGGAAGCAGCAGTAATCGCTGGTGTTTGTCGGATTACGCGCTGCGCGCTAATCCGACCTACATGACTGATGGTCGATATCGTAGGTCGGATTAGCGGCGCCTTGGCGCCGTGTAATCCGACAAGCGCAATTGCAATAAAAAAGCGGAGCAGGGGATATCCCGTGCTCCGCTTCTTGTTTCAAGCCCGGCTGCCTTGCGGTGGCCGGGTGAACAGGCTTACTTGCTGCCCAGTGCGCTTTTCTTGGCGCTTTTCTGACGTGGCTTGGCACGCTTGATGGAACCGCCTTCGGTAACGCGCTCATTGCCCTTGATCATGACTTTCGTCACGCTGGGGCGCTTGGTGCCGCTGGCGCTGGCCTTGACGATGGTCACTTCGCGCATGCCTTTGCCGGCGCTGACCTTCTCCTTAACCACTTCTTTTTTCGGACGGTAGATTACCAGCAGTTTGCCAATATGTTGTACCGGGGCGGCGCCGAGATTGCCGCAAATCGTATCGTACATTCCGACGCGGGCTTCGCGGTCGTCGCCGAACACGCGGACTTTAATCAGGCCGTGCGAATCCAGGCCAAGGTCGATCTCTTTGAGGACAGCAGGTGTCAAGCCCGCTTCGCCAATGATGACGATAGGCTTCAGCGCGTGTGCTTCGGCGCGCAGTGCGCTGCGCTCTACGGGTGTAAGTTTTAGCATAATAATATTTAGTAATTCCCTTAAAAGCAGTATTCTACGCGAATGGCAAAGAAGAAATTAAACAAAAACTGGTTGCACGACCACATAAATGATCCTTATGTGAAGTTGGCGCAAAAAGAGGGCTACCGCGCCCGAGCAGCATACAAGCTCAAAGAAATCGATGAAGACGAGAAACTGATCAAACCTGGCCAGGTGATTGTCGACCTTGGTTGTACTCCCGGCAGCTGGGCCCAGTACACGCGGCGCAAGCTGGCCGGCAAGGATGGCGGCGGGGTCAATGGTACCCTGATTGGCCTGGACATGCTGGAAATGGAGCCGATCGCCGATTTCCACTTCATCCAGGGCGACTTCCGCGAAGCGCGCGTATTGCGCCAGCTGGAAGTGGTGTTGCAAGGCCGCAAGGTCGATCTGGTGCTGTCGGACATGGCGCCCAACCTGTCGGGCATTGCCACGGCGGATGCCGCGCGCATGGAGCATCTGATCGACCTGGCCATCGAATTTTCGCAATTGCACCTGAAGCCGTCTGGCGTATTGCTGGTGAAATGCTTTAAAGACATGGGTTTCAGCCAGATCGTGGAGAAATTCCGCGCTGAATTCAAGGTCGTGGTACAGAAAAAGCCGAAGGCCAGCCGCGATAAATCGTCGGAAATCTTCCTGATGGGCCGTGGAATCAAGAATCCGCTGAAAAATGCCGTAGAAGAAGATGATCCCGCCCTTGATATTTAAGAGGGAATCCGCACATGGGAACGAGAAGTGCAGTAGCGTCTGATGGCATAAAAGCCTAAATTGTTTATACTGCATTTTTTTGCGTGAACGCGGTTTTTTCGCGCGCACGGATCGGCGGGCTTTGGCACGGCCCGCTTATTGCGAGTAAAATCGTGTTTCTAGCTATAGGTAAAGAGATGCGCACTGCATCCAAGGAGTCTTCGTGAATAACATGTTTTCCAAATCTGCCATCTGGGTAGTCGTATTGCTGCTGTTGTTCATGCTGTTCAAGCAATTCGACAGTCATGGCGCCACAGGCGGCAGCAAGGCCATCGCTTATTCCGATTTGCTGGATGAAGTCAAAGCCAAGCGCGTCAAGGATGTCGTGATCGAAGGTTCGTCGATCACCGCCAAGCTGATGGACGACACCAAGGTGCGTACCACTGCCACCAGCCTCGACAAGGGCCTGATCGGCGACTTGCGCGACAATGGCGTGCATTTCGATGTGCGTCCGCCCGAGGAAGCGTCTTTCCTACAAACTATTTTTGTTTCCTGGTTCCCCATGCTGCTGTTGATCGGCGTCTGGGTCTTCTTCATGCGTCAGATGCAAGGCGGCGGCAAGGGCGGGGCATTCTCGTTCGGCAAGTCGAAGGCGCGCATGATGGATGAAGCCAGCAACACCGTCACCTTCGCCGATGTCGCCGGTTGCGACGAAGCGAAAGAAGAAGTCAACGAAGTGGTCGACTTCCTCAAGGATCCGAGCAAATTCCAGAAACTGGGCGGCCGTATTCCCCGCGGCGTGCTGATGGTAGGTCCTCCTGGCACGGGTAAAACCCTGCTGGCGCGCGCCATCGCCGGCGAAGCCAAGGTGCCGTTCTTCTCGATTTCCGGTTCCGACTTCGTGGAAATGTTCGTCGGCGTCGGTGCCAGCCGCGTGCGCGACATGTTCGAAAACGCCAAGAAACACTCGCCGTGCATCATCTTCATCGATGAGATCGACGCTGTCGGTCGTCACCGCGGTGCCGGCATGGGCGGCGGCAATGACGAGCGCGAACAGACCCTGAACCAGTTGCTGGTCGAGATGGACGGTTTTGAAGCGAACTCCGGCGTCATCGTCGTGGCCGCCACCAACCGCGCCGACGTGCTCGACAAAGCCTTGCTGCGTCCGGGCCGCTTCGACCGCCAGGTGTCCGTCGGCTTGCCCGATATCCGCGGCCGCGAACAGATCTTGAACGTGCATATGCGGAAAGTGCCTATCGGTACTGACGTGAAAGCCGATATCCTGGCCCGCGGCACCCCCGGTTTCTCGGGCGCCGACCTGGCCAACCTGGTCAACGAAGCAGCCTTGTTCGCCGCCCGCCGCAGCAAGCGCCTGGTGGAAATGGCTGACTTTGAAGATGCGAAAGACAAGATCTACATGGGTCCGGAGCGTAAATCGATGATCATCCGCGAGGAAGAGCGTCGCAATACGGCTTACCATGAGTCCGGTCACGCCGTCGTCGCCAAGTTGCTGCCGAAAGCCGATCCCGTGCATAAAGTGACGATCATGCCGCGCGGCTGGGCCCTGGGCCTGACCTGGCAGTTGCCGGAACACGACAACTTGTCGGCCTACAAGGACAAGATGCTGGAAGAAATTTCCATCCTGTTCGGCGGCCGTATCGCCGAAGAGATCTTCGTCGGACAGATGTCCACGGGCGCCTCGAACGACTTCTCGCGCGCCACCAAGCTGGCCCGTTCCATGGTGACCCGCTTCGGCATGTCCGACAGCATGGGCGTAATGGTCTACGAAGACAGCGAAAACGAAGGTTTCTTCGGTGGCGCCACCAAGACGATCTCGGAAGCGACCCAGCAAAAGGTCGATGCTGAAATCCGCAACATTCTCGACAAGCAATATGCTTTGGCGCGCACCTTGCTGGAAGGCAACCGCGACAAGGTCGAAATGATGACGAAAGCGTTGCTGGAATGGGAAACCATTGATGCAGAGCAAATCAATGACATCATGGCCGGCCTGGAGCCACGTCCACCGAAAGTCATTCCGCCACGCCGCAATGCGGGCGACAGCGGCACGGGCGGCATCTCGCCAAACGTGACGGCACCAGCCTGATTAGTGCCGCCCTGACGGGCGGCACGCAATGGGATGGCAAGAACGAGGGTAAGGAGCAATCCTTGCCCTTTTTCGTTGCCGCAGCAGTTTTTTCCTGACGACTACAAAGATTCACATGCGACACTATTTGCAATTCGGCCGTTTCGGCTTCAACCTGTCCGGTGCGCAGGCGCTGGTGATGGGCATCCTGAACATCACGCCCGACTCGTTTTCCGATGCGGGCCAATACCAGCACCTGGAATTTGCCCTGTCGCGCGCTGAGCAGATGATGCTTGATGGCGCCGACATCATCGATATCGGCGGCGAATCGAGCCGCCCCGGCGCGCCGCCGCTGCCGCTGCACGATGAGTTGCAGCGCGTCATGCCGGTGCTGTACGCCTTGCGCGACTGCGGCAAGCCCTTGTCCGTCGACACGTACAAGCCGGAAGTCATGCGCGAAGCCATCCTGGCGGGCGCCGACATGATCAACGACATCAACGGTTTTCGCGCGCCAGGCGCCATCGAGGCCGTGCGGGACAGCGATTGCGCGCTGTGCATCATGCACATGCAAAACGTGCCAGAAACCATGCAAGCCCAGCCGCAGTACGACGACGTGGTGCGCGAAGTCATCGACTTCCTGCGCGAACGCATCGACACCATGACGGCGGCCGGCATCGCCCGCGAACGCCTGTGCGTCGATCCCGGCTTCGGCTTTGGCAAAACGGTGGAGCAGAACTACGCTTTATTGCGTGCCACGCGCCAGCTGCGCAGCGAGCTGGACCTGCCTGTGCTGGCGGGCCTGTCGCGCAAGTCGATGATCGGCGCCGTGACGGGACGTCCCGTCGAGCAGCGCCTGGCCGGCAGTGTTGCCGGTGCGCTTGCGGCGGTAGCGCAAGGCGCGGAAATTATTCGTGTGCATGATGTAGCAGAAACCGTCGATGCCCTGAAGGTCTGGCGCATGGCGCACTGAAGCTGTAAGATTCATTATAAACAACAAAAGAGAAATTTATGACGCGTAAATATTTTGGCACCGATGGCATCCGCGGCCTGGTGGGCACCGCTCCGATCACCCCCGATTTCGTCATGCGCCTCGGTTATGCGGCCGGCAAGGTGCTGGCCAAGTCGGAGGGCGGCAAGGCGCGTCCGACGGTACTGATCGGCAAGGACACGCGCATTTCCGGCTACATGCTGGAAGCGGCGCTGGAAGCGGGCCTGTCGGCCGCAGGCGTGGATGTGATGCTGGCCGGCCCCATGCCGACGCCGGCGATCGCTTACCTGACGCGGGCACTGCGCCTGTCGGCCGGTGTGGTCATTTCCGCCTCGCACAATCCGTATCACGACAATGGCATCAAGTTCTTTTCCGGCCAGGGCACCAAGCTGCCCGACAGCGTGGAACTGGAAATCGAGGCGGCGCTCGACGAGCCCATGGCTTGCGTGGCGTCGGACAAGCTGGGCCGCGCCAAGCGCCTCGACGATGCCCAGGGCCGCTACATCGAATTTTGCAAGAGCACCTTCCCGAACGAGCTGGACTTGCGCGGCCTGAAGATCGTCGTCGATTGTGCGCATGGCGCCGCCTACCATATCGCGCCGCACGTCTTCCATGAGCTGGGCGCGGAAGTCATCGCGATCGGCAACAAGCCCGATGGCTTCAACATCAATGCGGGCTTTGGCGCCACGGCAACCAAGGCCATGGCCGAAGCCGTCGTCGAGCACGGCGCGGACCTGGGCATCGCCCTTGACGGCGACGCCGACCGCCTGATCATGTGCGACGCCACGGGCCGCTTGTACAACGGCGACGAATTGTTGTACGTCATGGTCAAGGACCGTCTGGCGACGGGTCCCGTGGCCGGTGCCGTCGGCACGTTGATGACGAATATGGCGCTGGAAGTGCTGTTCAAGCAGCAGGGCATCGGCTTTGCGCGCGCCAAGGTGGGCGACCGCTACGTGCTGGAAGTCATGAAGGAAAAGGGCTGGATACTGGGCGGCGAGGGCTCGGGCCATTTGCTGTGTCTGGACCGCCACACGACGGGCGACGGCATCGTCTCTGCGCTGCAAGTATTGTCCGCGCTCAAGCGCAGCGGCCAAAGCCTGCAGCAATGCCTGGCCGAACTGGTGCTGTTCCCGCAAACCCTGATCAATTTGCGTGTGGCGCCCGGTTTCGACTGGCAGAAAAATGCCGCCATGGTGGCCGAGAAGGAACTGGTCGAGGCCGAACTGGGCGACACGGGCCGCGTGCTGATCCGCGCTTCGGGCACCGAGCCGCTGATCCGCGTGATGGTGGAGGCGAAGGACAAGGAGAAGGCCGAGTCGATGGCGCGCCGCATCGCCGACAAGGTCGCCAGCTGAAAACGCCCAGGGTGGCGTTGCACTGCCTTGCCCTGTACGTTTTCAGCAAGCGCCCAAGCGGGAGTGATAGTTATTTCCATCTAATTCGCCTGGGGCAATTGACGAAATTGGGTGGGGGCGTTATTATCTTGTCTTCGGAGTGTGGCGCAGCCCGGTAGCGCACCTGGTTTGGGACCAGGGGGTCCAAGGTTCGAATCCTTGTACTCCGACCAAAGTCATAAGCGGGCTGTCAGAAATGACAGCCCGTTTTCTATTGTGCGACGCCTTGGCATTGCTGGCGCGCATAGACTAAAATGCTGCACCTTTCCGCCCATCGTTCAACGGATAGGACAACGGTCTTCTAAACCGTGAATGGGGGTTCGATTCCCTCTGGGCGGACCAGTTCATGCTGGTCATGCACGCGACAGCCTGTCGCATTGCCATCACTCTTCATCTTTTGCCTGCCTGCCGTGTCACGGCTGCGCAAACAGTACCACGCTCAGCAAATACAACAGCGGCGCCGCGCACAGCAGCGCGGATAGTAGCGACCCCATTTTCTTGCTGGACAGCCGGGCCAGGCGCAGCCGTTCCCGCGCGGGCAAGTGCTGGCGGATCACGCTGCGCGCGCGTAGCTGAAACGGTTGTTCGTGCATGAGATCTCCCTCGTCGATCAGCAGTGGATGCCGTCGAGCATAGCGAGAGGGATCTAAAAATGGTGTAAAAAGCGTGCCTGGCGCCGCAAGCGCGGCGTAAAGATGCGGCTGGAATGGAGGCGGCAGCGGGCGATGGTGCGCCGCTGCCGCTGGTGATGCTTACTTTCCCTGGCGGCGGCGTGCCAGGAAGCCCAGCAGGCCCAGGCCGGCGAGCAGCATGGCATAGGTTTCAGGTTCCGGCACGGCGGAAATGAAGGCCCTGTAGTTGCTCAGATCCTTGGGCAGGCCTTCCACCGTGAACGTGGTGCCGGCAGCCACTGGCGCGGCCCAGTGGAACACCAGTTCGCCCTGGCCGAAGTGGATGGCCAGATAGTCATAGGCGGCCGCGCTCGTATAGGAATTGACCCCGCCGCTCAAGCCTGCCGTGGTGCCGGCAGTGCAGCCCGAAGTGGCGCTGTCGCAATACGAAACGGCGGCGCCCAGGCTGCTGCCGAACACGCCATTGATGTAGCCCTGGATGTCCGAGGGGCTCTGCGGCACCAGATTATCGTCATAATATTTCACTTCCAATGCCGGTGATGGCGAATAGGTGACGGTGCTGCCGGCGATGACGAAACCGCTGGCCGGCCCCACATCGACCCAGGTGGCCGCTTGCGCTGCACTTGCCAGTACGGTCATTGCGGCCAGCATGGATGCCTTGACGGCAATGCTTTTTATGCTTTTCATGAAAATCCCCTTGTGCTTGAGACAGTTGCTACATCGTGTAGGGATACGCCCCTGCCTGCCGGGGAAGTCATCCCATTGCCCGTTTTTAGCTGCTATTTCCTGCGCGTATTGAGTACGCAAATGCAAGCTTACTCTTGATGTAAATTAATACAATTTTAATAATTCTATTGGTTTGCTTGACAACATCGCATACGGCTATGTATGGATGTGCCAGCGATGGCCAATATAACGTTAGGAAATAGCGTGACAAGACGCGCCAGCTTGTGCTAGCGGCGTCTTGCGTGGGAAGAGGGGGGCGGGTTTCAGTCGCTGTTGTTGCTGACGCCAAACAGGCGATCCTTGGCGTTGAGCAGCTTTTGTACCTTGGCGCCCATTTTCATCAGTTGCGCCATCGATTCGGGCGACAGGCGCTGCAAGTCGTCGAACCAGGTGTTGGCCAGGTCGACCAGTTCATACATTTCGCGCATGCGCTCCTGGGCATATTGATCCACGGGTTCCGTGGCCGGCGCCAGCAGCGCTTCGCGCAGCACCGTCAGGGTCGGGGCCACCTCGCGGCGGCGCCGCTCGGCGGCCACCACGCGGAAGATTTGCCACACGTCGCCCAGCGAGGAAAAATATTCGCGCCGGTCGCCGGGGATGCGCGACTGGCGGATCAAGCCCCAGCCCTGCAATTCCTTCAGGCCGATGCTCACGTTCGAGCGCGAAAAACTCAGGTGCTCCGCGATTTCATCCGCGTGCAAAGGATGCTCCGCGACAAACAACAAGGCGTACACTTGCCCCACCGTGCGGTTAAAGCCCCAGCGGCTGCCCATCTCGCCGAAATGGCTGACGAAGGTCAGGATCAGCGGCGTCATTTGGATATTTTGAGTTTTCATAATTATCTGAATTTTTTCACGCCAAACCGCCAGGGTCAATTGATATATGTCATGTTTCGCAGTATTATACAAAAAATCGAATTTACAGAAAATTCTGAAAACTCAAAAAATATAAGATGACGACCTCGCCACTGTCCTTGCCCCGCTTTATTCTTCCCCGTGCCGCCAGTCTGGCGCAAGGCGGCGCCGCCTTGCTGTGGCTGCCGCAAGCGGCCTTGCTGGCCTGGGCCGTCCAAGCCATGCTCGATGGCGCGCCGTGGCGCGCGGCCCTGTTGCCGGCCGCTGGCGTGCTGCTGCTGGGCATGCTGCGCGCCGGCTGCGAAGCATGGGGCGCGCGGAGCATGTATGCGGCGGCGCGCGCGCACCTGTCCACCTTGCGCGGGCAAGTGGCGCAGGCGCTGGCGCGCCGTTCGCCGCTGGACCGCCAGCGCGCCCAGTCAGGCCAGGCGGCCAGCGTCATCGCCGAGCAGGCCGAAGCCATCGTGCCGTATCTGGTGCGCTACAAGCCGGCGCGCTGGAAAGTCATGCTCGTGCCGCTCGTGATCCTCGCCGTGGTGACGCCGCTGTCGTGGATCGCCGCCTTGATCCTGCTCATCGCCGCGCCCCTGATTCCCGTCTTCATGGCCCTCGTGGGCATGGGCGCGCAGGCGGCCAGCCGCGCGCAGATGGTGGAAATGGGCAGCATGAACGCCTTTCTGCTGGACCGCCTGCGCGGCCTGGCCACCTTGCGCGCGCTCGATGCCGTCGATGCCACGGCCGCGCGGCTGGACGCCTCGTCGCAATCCGTGCGCCGGCGCACGATGGTGGTGCTGCGCATCGCCTTTTTGTCGTCCGCCGTGCTGGAACTGTTTTCCGCGCTGGGCGTGGCCATGGTGGCCGCCTTCATCGGCTTCTCGCTGCTGGGCAGCCTCGATTTCGGCACCTGGGGCCGCGAACTGAGCCTGGGGCAGGGCTTGTTCATCCTGCTGCTGGCGCCCGCGTTCTTCGAGCCGCTGCGCGAGCTGGCCGCCGTCTGGCACGACAAGGCGGCCGGCGAGGCGGGCCTGGCCGGACTGCACGATCTGGCCGCCGAGGGCGTGCCTTTGCCGGGCTTTGGTGCGGAAGTTGCCGCCGTCTCCGCCGCCGCCATGGCGGTGGCGCCGCCGCCTGCCATTGACATCCATCAACTGCGCTTTGCCCATCCCGGCGAAGCGCCCGTGTTCGACGGCTTGGACTTGAGCGTGCGCGCCGGCGAACACGTGGCCCTGCTGGGCGCCAGCGGCGCCGGCAAGACCACCTTGCTGTCCCTGCTGGCCGGCTTGCTGCCCGCCGGCGGCGGCGACATCCGCATCGGCGGCGTGCGCCTGAATGACGGTACCGTCAATACCGTGCGCCAGCGCATGGCCTGGATGGGCCAGCGTCCGCACGTGTTTGCCGCGTCCGTCAGCCAGAACGTGACACTGGGCCGGGCAGGTGCGAACGCCGCGCACGTGACGCAGGCGCTGCACCTGGCCGACCTGACCAGCGTGGCGCAGGCGCAGCCGGCCGTCATGCTCAGCGATGGCGGCCAGGGCTTGTCCGGCGGTGAAGCCGTGCGCCTGGCCTTGGCCCGCGTGGCCGTGCATCCGCATGCGGACTTGTTGCTGGTCGATGAGCCGACGGCCCACCTGGACAGCGAAACGGCGGCGCGCGTCACGGACGCCTTGCTGGCCCTGGCAAAAGGCAAGACGATGCTTGTCGCCACGCACGACCCCGTGCTGGCTGGCCGGCTGCAGCGCACGGTGCAAGTTGATGCCCAGGCGCATGCGCAGACGCAGAAGGCAGAGGCGCGCGCATGAAAACATCGCTGATATCGCACCCCGTGCTGCGGCAATTGCTGCTGGCCCAGCCCCGCAAGCTGATCGGGGGCGCCGTGCTGGCGGCCCTGACGGCCGTGGCCGGCATGGCCTTGCTGGGCTTGTCCGGCTGGTTCATCACGGCCACCTCGATCGCCGGCTTGCATGCCTCGACGGCCATCCTGTTCGACGTGTTCGGCCCGTCGGCCGGCATCCGCCTGCTGGCCATCGGCCGCACTGGCTCGCGCTATGCGGAGCGCCTCGTCACGCACGACGCCACGTTCGCCGCCCTGGCGGCCATCCGCGTGCAGCTGTTTCGCGGCTGGTCGCGTCCGGAAGCGGCCAGCCGCCTGCTGCGCCAGCCCGCCAGGCTGCTGTTCCGCCTGACGGCCGATATCGACGCGCTCGAATCGCTGTATCTGCGCCTGCTGGTGCCCGCCTTCACGGCACTGTGCGTGGCCCTGCTGGCCGGCGTGGCGTTGGGCGTGATGCAGTGGCAGCTGGGCCTGGGCCTGGCCGCGTGGCTGCTGGCCGCCGGCGGCGGCATCAGCTGGCTTCTGGCGCGCGGCGCCCGCCGTCCCGCCATCGTGCGTACACGCGCCATCGAAAAACTGCGTTCCGCCACCATCGACCTGGTGGCGGGCCAGACGGACCTGGTGATGGCGGGCCGCATCGACGCCCAGTGCGCCGCGCTGGGACAGATCGACCGCTCGCTGGCGCAAGCCGATGTTGCCCTGCTGCGCCTGGAGACGGCGGCGGGCGCTGCATATGGCGTGGCGGGCAGCGCGACCCTGGCAGGGGTGCTGCTGGCCGTGGCCGCGCTGGTGCAGCAGCAGGCGCTGAACGTGCCGCTGGCAGCCCTGGCCCTGTTGATTGCATTGACAGCCGTGGAACCGTTTGCGGGACTGCGCCGCGGCGCGCTGGAAGCGGGGCGCATGCTGCTGGCCATGCGCCGCCTGGCGCCGCGCCTCGATGCTCAGGAGATCGCAGTGCCGCCGGCTGACAGCGCACCGGGCTTGCGCCTGGAACATGTCAGCGCCGCACATGCGGGCAGTGATGTCGCCATCTTGCACGACGTATCGCTGCACATCGGCGAGGGCGAACGCGTGGCCTTGATCGGCCCCAGCGGCGCGGGCAAGTCGACCTTGCTGGCCATCGCCGCGCGCGAGCTGGCGCCGTTGTCGGGCACGGTGCACGCGGGCCGCGCCTGTTTGTTCACCCAGAAGACGGAACTGTTCCAGGACAGCTTGCGCGACAACCTGCGCTTGGCCGCCCCGTCCGCCAGCGATGCGCAGCTGTGGGCGGCGCTGCAGGCGGCCGGCCTGGACGACGAGGTGCGGGCCTTCGCGGACGGCCTCGATACCATGCTGGGCGAGGGCGGCCTGGGCTTGTCGGGCGGCCAGGCGCGCCGGTTGGCACTGGCGCGGCTGTTCCTGCACGCATCGACCTTGTGGCTGCTGGACGAGGCGACGGAAGCGCTCAATGCGCAGACGGCGATCGATGTCCTGCAGCGCCTGGGCGCGCGCTGCGAAGGGCGCAGCTTGCTGATCGCCACCCACTTGCGGCGCGAAGCAGCGCTGGCGGACCGGCTGGTCAGCCTGCGCGATGGCCGTATCGTCGGCGACGCGCGCCGTGGCACGCCAGCCTTCGAGGCGGCGCTGGCGGGCCTGCGCGCAGATTAAGGCATCAAGGAACGACTGGAGGCACAGGCGGCGCTGCCTGACAGCTTTGCAACAACAGCGCCAAGCGAAACAGCATCAGATAGATACCAAGTTTACACACAGTAGGGAAATACCAAGGAAATCATATGGACTTCGATATTGTCGCTTTATCCAGACTGCAGTTCGCGCTGACAGCTCTGTACCACTTTATATTCGTTCCGCTGACGATAGGGCTGTCAGTGATCCTCGCCATCATGGAGACGGTCTACGTGATGACGAACCGCCCCATCTGGCGCGACATGACCAAGTTCTGGGGTGTCTTGTTCGGCATCAACTTCGCCATGGGCGTGGCGACGGGCGTCGTCATGGAATTCCAGTTCGGCATGAACTGGAGCTATTACAGCCATTATGTGGGCGACATTTTCGGCGCGCCGCTGGCCATCGAGGGCTTGATGGCTTTCTTCCTGGAAGCGACCTTCGTCGGCCTGTTCTTCTTCGGCTGGGACAAGCTGTCGAAGCGGGGCCACCTGGTCACCACCTGGCTGGTGGCCATCGGCTCGAACTTCTCGGCCCTGTGGATTTTGATCGCCAACGGCTGGATGCAAAATCCCGTCGGCGCGGCCTTCAATCCGCAGACCATGCGCATGGAAGTGACGGATTTCGGCGCCGTGCTGACGAATCCCGTGGCACAGGCGAAATTCGTGCATACGGTGTCGGCCGGCTACACGGCGGCGGCGATCTTCGTGCTGGGTATTTCCGCCTGGTATCTGCTGAAGGGCCGCCACGTGCAGCTGGCCAAGCGCTCGATGACGGTGGCCGCCTCGTTCGGCCTGGCCGCCACCTTGTCGGTGGTGGTGCTCGGTGACGAAAGCGGCTACCTGTCGTCCGAACATCAAAAGATGAAGCTGGCCGCGATCGAAGCCATGTGGACCACGGAGCCGGCGCCCGCCGCCTTCACGGCCATCGGCTTTCCCGACGCGAAAGCGCGCGAGACGCATTACGCCGTGCACATCCCGATGGTGATGGGCTTGATCGGCACGCGTTCGCTGACGACGGAAATCCCCGGCATCGAGCAATTGGTCGACCGCGGCGAGCTGCTGATCCAGGATGGCATCAAGGCGTACGACGCGCTGCAAACCATCCGCAGCGTGGCGCCAGGTGCGCCTGTGCCGCAAGAGGCGAAAGACATGTTCGAGTCGAAAGGCCAGTCCATGGGCTATGCCTTGCTGCTGAAACGCTATGTCGACGATCCGCGCCAGGCCACGCCCGAGCAGATCCGCCAGGCCGCGCTCGACACCGTGCCGCCCGTGGGGCCCTTGTTCTGGTCCTTCCGCGTGATGGTGGGCCTGGGCATGTTCTTTATTTTGCTGACCGGCACCTTCTTCATCCTGTCGACACGCCGCACCCTGGACAAGCATCGCTGGCTGCTGAAGCTGGCCGTGTTCGCCATCCCGTTGCCGTGGGTGGCCATCGAGGCGGGCTGGATCGTGGCCGAAGTGGGCCGCCAGCCGTGGGTCATCGAAGGCGTGCTGCCGACGGCCGTGGCCGTCTCCAACCTGGGGGCGTCGACGCTCCTGATTACCATCGCCGGCTTTGCCGCCATCTACACCGTGCTGTTGATTATCGAAATGAAGCTCATGCTCAAGGCCATCCGCAAGGGGCCGGAAGAGACGCCGCGGGCTCCCGTGCCAGCGGCCGCAGCCATTCATACTCAACGCGCCTGAGGAGGGCCAGACCATGATTTTGCATGAAATGATTTCGTATGAAACCCTGCGCCTGATCTGGTGGTTGCTGATCGGCATCCTGCTGGTGGGCTTTGCCATCACGGACGGCTTCGACCTGGGCACGGGCATGCTGCTGCCGTTTGCCGGCAAGACGGACCTCGAGCGCCGCGTCATCATCAACAGCATCGGACCCGTATGGGAAGGCAACCAGGTGTGGCTGATCCTCGGCGGCGGCGCCATCTTTGCCGCCTGGCCGCAGCTGTACGCCGTCTCGTTCTCGGGCTTTTATCTGGCCATGTTCGTCATCCTCGTGGCGCTGATCGTGCGTCCCGTCGCCTTCAAGTTCCGCAGCAAGCGCGAAGACCCGCGCTGGCGCGCCCGCTGGGACGCGGCCCTGTTCGTGGGCGGCTTCGTGCCGGCCCTGATCTGCGGCGTGGCCATCGGCAACGTGCTGCAGGGCGTGCCGTTCCGTTTCTCGCCGGACATGCATATCTTCTATGATGGCAGCTTCTTTGCGCTGCTCAACCCGTTCGCCTTGCTGTGCGGCCTCGTCTCGGTGGCCATGCTGGTGATGCACGGCGCCACCTGGCTGCAAGTGAAAACGGACGGTGCCGTGGCGGAACGTTCGCGCCGCTACGGCAGCGTGGCGGCAATCGCCACGGTCGTGCTGTATGCGGCAGCCGGCGCGGCCTTGTGGCTGTGGGTCGATGGCTACCGCGTCACCAGCGCCGTCGTCGTCGACGGCCCGTCGAACCCGATGCTGAAAACGGCGCAAGTGCACGTGGGCGCCTGGTTCCTCAACTTCGCCGCCCACCCGTGGACCTGGATCGCCCCTGCGGTCGGCTTGCTGGGCCCCTTGCTGGCGTTCGCCTTGCTGCGCGCGCGCCGCGAAGTGCCCGCCTTGCTGGCCAGCGCGGCCAGCATCGCCGGCATCATCCTCAGCGTGGGCGCGGCCATGTTCCCGTTCATCCTGCCATCGTCGATCGACCCGCGCGCCAGCCTGACGGTGTGGGATTCCTCGTCCAGCCACATGACCCTGTTCATCATGCTGGTCGTCACCGCCGTCTTCATTCCCCTCATCGTGGCGTATACGACGTGGGTGTATAAAGTGCTGTGGGGTAAGGTTGACGGCAAAGCCATCGAAGACGACAGCGGTCACGCTTATTGAGAACACCTGACTAAACCTACTGCGCGTCGCCCTTTGCGGCCGGCGATGCTCACCGTACTGGAGTACGGTTGCGCTTCTCGACCACAAATCGCTGCCGCTCGCTACGGTTTTGTTAGGTGTCGTTAGTTTGATCGTAAAAACGATCAAGCTGGAATTGAAGAAAGGAAATAATTATGTGGTACTTCGCCTGGATACTGGGTCTTCCGCTGGCGGCGACGTTCGCCGTGCTCAATGCGATGTGGTATGAAGTCGCCGATGGCGACACGACGCCCGAGCAGTACCGCGACACGCCGAACTAGTCGCGCCTGAATTTGATCTGCCCCGCCCGGTGCAATGGTTTTGCCATTGCCGCCCGGCGGGGCATTTTTATGGTTTTTCGCGGATTTCAGTCAAGCAAATCCCGCCATGCCGTGAAAGAGGAAAGATTTGTTGTACGGCCAACACGGTATTCGCCGCCGTACCGGCAGAACTTCACTGAGCCTTGCCGAACGCACGGCTTTTTCATTGCCGGCTCCCTGCATTGTCATCGACGCGACGTACGTCCGCGGATCGGGCCCGTCTGCACAGGCGGAAATTCGCTAACACTTGCCCTTGCACACTTCACGTCATTTGATAATAAATTTGTGATTTTTGTTTTATTTTTGTTGTTTTCATTTATTTTTATTAAATTTACTTTAAATCGCCAAAGCTTAGCTGTAAAATAAGTTGCTTTATATAAATATAAAGTGACGAGTTGGCAAGGAATTTGACTTCGAATGATCGCCTCTCACTCATGCGAGAGCAATGTCATCTCGGTAGCTGAACCAGAGGCAAGCATAGTTAATTCAAGGAAAATATTATGAGCATGATAAGGGGACTCAAGCTAACGCACCGGCTGGCTGTACTGATTGTGATCTTTTCGGTCGGTTTCATCCTCTATGGCCTGTGGTCGTTCAAGACTCTGCAAGAATGGAAAGTGAACGGCCCTGTTTATCAGAAAATAGTGCAAAGCAAGGATCTGATTGCGGACGTGTTGCCACCGCCGGAGTACATACTGGAATCCTATCTGGTCAGTTTTCAGCTGCTGGCGACCGAGGATCGTGCCGAACAGGCGCAGTTAATCGCACGATTTAACACGCTCAAACGTGATTACGATGAGCGCCATGCATTCTGGAAGGGCGCGACACTGGATGCCGATATCGCCGGGCTGCTGCTGAACAAGGCGCATGCGCCGGCGCTGGCCTTCTACACGGTTGCACTGCAACAGTTCATCCCCGCAATAGAGGCACAGGACAAGGCCAGCGCCACCGTTGCGATGAAAAAAATGACGATCAGCTACGCCCAGCATCTGCAGGCCATCAAGCAACTGGTCGAGATGACCAGCCAACGCGCGTCGGCGATAGAGGCGGATTCGAGCGCGCGCATCACGGTGGCGGGCAGCTTGCTGTTGGCGATACTGCTGGTTTCGCTGGGCACGGCGATTGGGGTGGCTGTGCTCATTAGCAAGAGTATTACCAAGCCACTGCAGGACGCCGTGCACGTTGCCCGCGTTGTCGCTTCCGGTGACCTGCGCAGCCATATCGCGACCGACTATCGCGACGAGCCGGGCGAATTGATGCGTGCTCTGAAAAGCATGACGGAGAGCCTGCGTCATACGGTGGGCCGTGTGCGTGGCGGTACTGAAACCATCTCGACTGCCTCGCAGGAAATTGCTGCTGGCAATTTGGACCTCTCGGCCAGAACCGAGGCTCAGGCCGGTGCACTGGAGCAAACATCGTCGGCGATGCAGCAGTTAACCAGCAATGTGCAGCAGAATGCCGAAAGCGCTCAGCAAGCCAATCAACTGGTTTTGTCGGCTTCAGCGGTAGCGGTGCAGGGCGGGCAGGTGGTCGAACGTGTCGTCGCGACCATGGTATCCATCAAGGACAGCTCGAACCGTATCGTCGAGATTATTTCCGTGATCGACGGCATCGCGTTTCAAACGAATATTCTGGCCCTGAACGCGGCTGTCGAAGCGGCGCGCGCCGGTGAGCTGGGGCGCGGTTTTGCTGTCGTCGCATCGGAGGTGCGCGCCCTGGCGCAACGTTCCGCCACGGCCGCCAAAGAGATCAAGCAGCTGATTGCCGAGTCGGTCGAAAAAGTCGAGCTTGGCAGCAATCTGGCCGATGAAGCGGGCGGCACGATGAAGCAAATCGTCTCCTCTGTCCAGCAAGTCGCGGGCATCATGGGGGAAATCGCCGTCGCCAGCCAGGAACAAAACGATGGCATCAAACAGGTGAATCAGGCCATCAGTCAGATGGATGCAGTGACCCAGCAGAATGCCGCCCTGGTCGAGCAGTCGGCGGCGGCGGCGGCCAGCATGCAGGAGCAGGCGGACAGCATGATGCAGGACATGCGCGTGTTCAAATTGCTGGCGTGACCTTGGTGGCCGGCCTTGTGCAACCGGGGCCGCGCCTGGCCGGCCAGGAAAGGCAGGGGACTCAGGCCGGCGACTTGCTGACCGGTTTTGGGGTGGCAATGGCGATCGGGTCGCTGGCCGGAAAGCTCTCCTTCAGCGCTTCATCGAGCGCTTCCTCGGCGTGGCTTTCGCCCGCCGGCGTGGGCGAATCGCGCTCCGGTGGCGGGGCGGGCGTGGTGGCGGCGTTGGTGCTGGAATGCATGATATTCCCCTCGCGGTGGTGCGCCATGGGGCCGGGGTGGTCTTGGCGCGGACTGATGCATCCAGCCTAGCACATCGCGCAGGAATGGCGCGCAGGATGCGCCTGCCGCAGGGGCGGATGGCGGCGTCTGCTACACTGCGCTCCACTTTGACCGACGGAATTGCCATGACTTCCCTATCCCTGCCGTACCGCGCCACCGCACTTGACGCCTGTGCCTGGCTGGCGCAACAGACGGGCACCCCGTGGACCCTGGCGCGCCTGCTCGAGCAGGGCGGCTTGCCGTTTATCTGGCTCGACTACAGCGCAGCCTGGGCCGAGCTGTTCCATGACGGCGTGACGCGCTATGCGGCGCCCGTCGTGTTCATCGAGGACAAGCAGCACCTGGCCGCGGGCGCCGGTGATGTCTGGCTGCGTTTTACGCGCGACTCGGGCAATCTCCCCATTGAACTCAAGGGGCAGGGCTTGCGCGTGCCGCTGGACGGCTTGCACTTCCAGGAGCGCGACCTGTTGCGTTTGCTCAAGGAGTTGCAGCATCCGCAGCCGGTCGACACGGCAGCGGACAAGGCGCCCGTGGTCTTGCCCAGCGCCTTGAAAGGCCTGGGGCGCGAGCAGATTTTGATTGCCTTCGCCAGCGTGGGCAAGGTCGACCTGGACCAAGGCATGGCCAGCGGCGTGGGCATCTTTGGCGACGATGGCGCGCGCGTGCGCAAGAATTCGCGTGGCGGCAAGAACAGCCACCTGTGGCATCCGGTGACCCTGGCGTTCGGCTTGCACGATGTGCACCGCGTGCCGATGGCGCATTTGAAAAAGGCGTTCGCCACGCAACCGTTGCTGCGCGACTGGAAGGCGGACTGGCTGGAATCGCTGCGCCTGCTGGGAGAGTGACCTTATAACTCGATGGGGGCGACGTCCGTGCCGATATCGGGCGCCGCGTAATGCATGCTGAAATACACGAAAGCGCCGATATTGAGGGCGACCGTGATCCAGAACACGATGCGGAACGAGCGCTTGCTGGACTTGTGGCGCAGCCATTGCTGGGCCAGCACGGCGCCCGGCCAGCCGCACAGCAGTCCCAGCAGCAGCAAGGTGCGCTCCGGGGTGCGCCAGCGGCCCTCCTTGGCGGCGGACTTGTCGATCGCATAGGCAACGAAGCATCCCAGGCTCAGCACGCCATACACGAGGGCAACCAGGGCGGGGATGTGGAAAAAGAAGGTGGCGAGTAAGTACAGTACGACAAAGAACGCGATGACAAGGTAAGGCATAGGATGTGTTGGCTTGAACGGAGGGCGTGAGTATCCCACATGGGGAGCGATGGCGCCGCCTAAAATAAACAGCCTTGCGCCGTATCGACATGCACGGCGCGGCGGCGGGCGTGGCCCGTTTTCAGCGCTTCGCGGTCGCTGGACAGGGCGATGCCTTCCAGCGCCAACAGGGTTTCCTTGGCATGCAGACCGCCCGCAAAGCCCGTCAGCTCGCCCGTGGCACCGACGACGCGGTGGCAGGGGGCGATGATGGAAATGGGATTCTTGCCGTTGGCGGCGCCCACGGCGCGCACGGCGGCGGGGCGGCCGATCTGGCGCGCGATCTCGCCATAGCTGCGCGTCTGGCCATACGGTATCGTCAGCAGCGCGCGCCAGACTTCCTGCTGGAATGGCGTGCCGGCAAAATCGAGCGGCACCTCAAAATGCTGGCGCGTGCCGGCAAAATATTCATCCAGCTGGCGCGCCGTTTCCTGCAGCACGGCGCAACCGTCATCGACGCGCATCGCGCCCATGCGCACGCGGTTCGGCTTGTCGTTTTCCCACAGGATGGCGGCCAGGGCTTCCCCGCGCGCCACCAGGGTCAGCTCGCCCACGGGCGAGGGCACCACGATGCAGTCGTATTCCATGTTGGTTCCTTGATCAGATGGCGCCAGTGTAGCAGGCTGGCGGCAGCCTGCGTATTGCGTGTAGGATAGTGTTTTATCGACATGGAGCACCGGCTTTGACGACGATCCCCACCTATGAGACCATTCGCGCGATTGCCCAGCGGCTGGTGCACGAGCGCTATCCCACGGCCGTGGCGGCCATCATCGGCGGCTCCTTCGCCACAGGCCGGCAAACGCCTACTTCCGATATCGACTTGCTGCTGCTGTTCGACCACGTCGATTGCGCCTGGCGCGACACCCTCGTGGCCGAGGGGCGCACGGTGGAACTGTTTGCGCACGACGTGGCCACGTTCACGTATTTTTGCAAGGAAATGGATGCGCCGGGCGGCACGGTGCCGCTGGCGATGATGGTCGTCGAAGGGGAAAACATCGTCGCCGCCGGCGACGCCTACGCGCAGCTGCACGCGCTGGCGCACGCTTTCGACACGGCCGGGCCGCCCGCGCTCGACGCGGAAAACCTGCAGCGCCGCCGCTACGCCATCACCACCGCGCTGGAAGACCTGGTCGACAGCACGCACCCGGGCGAGGCGCTGGCCGTCGCTTGCCAGCTGTACGAAGCGCTGGCCGACCTGCACCTGCGCGCGGCGGGGCAGTGGAGCGGCGGCGGCAAGCACCTGTTCCGCCGCCTGCAGGCCTTTGATCCCGTCATCGCCGGGCAGCTCGATGGCGCGCTGCGCCTGGCCGCCGGCGACTTGCCGGCCGGCCAGCGCGCGTTCGGGCAAGTCGCCGCCGCCGTGCTGGCGCCCGTGGGCGGTCCCTTGCTCGACGGCTTTACCCTGCCGGCGCCCGCGCACTGGCGCGCTTAAAACGTCGTGCGCACGGCCAGGCTGATGTTGCGCGGTTCACCCCAGAAGACGCCGTCGAAGAAGCCCACGTTGCGGTAGTACTTTTTATCGAGCAAGTTATTCACGTTCAGCTGCACGCTGGCGTGGCGGTTGAGCGCATAGCTGGCCATGGCGTTGACCAGCGCGTAGCCCGCTTGCGGAATGTTGGTGATGGTTCCCGATGGCGGGCGGCCGTACCACGATTCGCTGTAGGTGGCGCTTTGCGCCGTCATGCTGGCGCCCGCCCTCAAACCGGCCAGGCGGCCGTCGAAGCGGTAGCTGGTGGCCAGGCGCAGCAAATGGCGCGGCTGCGTGGTGGCGGCGCGGCGGCCATCGGCCTCGGCCGCGTGCAGATAGGTATAGCCGCCGCTCGCTTCCCAGGCGGGCGATAACTGGCCGGAGACGTCGAACTCGATGCCCTTGGCCGTCACGCCGGCGCCATTGGCCACCATGGCCTGGCCGCCGTCGGGCAGCAAGAAACCGGACGGCACCGTGCGGTCGAGTTCCGCCATGTTCTTTTTCTTCGTATGGAACAGGGCGGCCGACGCGTTCAGCTTGCCTTCATAAAATTCGCCCTTGATACCCAGTTCCGCATTGTCTCCCGTCTCCGGCGCCAGGAACTTGTTGTTGCGGTCCTTGCTCGATTGCGGGTTGAACAGCTGCGTGAAGCTGGCGTAGGCCGAATACTGCTTGTTGATATCGAACACGGCGCCCACATACGGCGTGACTTCATTGCGCGTTTCCACGAAGTCGCTGTTGTCCGTGTGCACGCCTCGTGTATCGTAGTTGCGCGTATCCGTGCGGTAAGTACTGCTGCGCGCGCCGATGATCACATGAAGCGGGTCGGCCAGGCTCAAACGTGTGGCCACATAGCCGCCCGCCAGGCGGGTCACGGTTTCCGTGTGCGAGCCGTCCGGGTGGAACACGGGGCGGGGGATGTTGCCCGTCCAGCTGCGGTAATCGGGGACGACGTTCGGGTAGTTGATTTCCGCCTCGCCGCCCAGCGAGCGGGCGCGCTGGTTGCCGCCGTTCCAGCCGACGATGGCCGTGTGCTTGCGCCCCAGCAAGGTAAACGGGCCGCTGGCGTAGACGTCGAAATTATCGCCCGTGGTCTTGCCCGGGCCATAGGCGCCCGTCCACAGCAGCATGCCTTCGCCCGTGGCCGGATCGGGCTTGCCGCCGCCCGCATAGGCGACGGTGGTGCGGTTAGTGCTTTCCGTGCGCGCATAGCCAAGGTGCATGTTCCAGTTGCCGGGCAGGCGCTGGTCCAGCGAGGTGAAGATGGTGTGCTGCTTGTTGGCCCAGGTGCTCCAGGGCGTCGTGAGGCTGGTGTTGCGCGGCAAGTTCGCCAGGCTGCCGTCCGCATTCCAGTACGGCACGGCACCCCAGGTGGCGCCTGTCGGCTTGTTGTCCTGGAAGTCGACGCCCGCCGTCAGCAGGGTGCCGGGACGCACGTCCGCCTCAAGGATGGCCATGCCCACCGTCTTGCGCTCGTGGTACATGTCCAGGTAGGAATCGCGTTTTTGCCAGGCCAGGGCCGCACGTGCGCGCACGCTGCCCTCCGCGTTCAGCGGCGTGGACAGGTCGGCTTCGAAGCGCTGGTCATCCCAGCGGCCCATGATGAGACCGGCGCTGGCCTGGAAGTCCTTCGTTGGACGCTTGCGTATCATGTTGATGGTGGCGGACGGGTCGCCCTTGCCGCCCATCAGGCCCGTGGCGCCGCGCACGACTTCGATGCGGTCGTACAGGATGGTGTCTTGCAGCGGCGCATTGCCGCCGCGCGCCATGCCGTCGATCTGGAGATTGTTGATGCCGAAGCCGCGCGCATAAAATGTCGTGCGCTCCGTGTCGTTCTGGCCCACCTGGATGCCTGTCGTCTGCGCCAGCGCCTGGTCCAGCCGCACGGCGCCCAGGTCGTCGAGCAGCTGGCGCGTGATGACGCTGACCGATTGCGGCGTCTCGCGCAGCGACAGGTCCATGCGCGTTGCGCTGCGCGCTTCGCCGGCCGTGTACGACTGCGTGCCTTCCGTCGTCGCGGTCGACTGGCCCAGCACGGTGACGGCGGGCATGGTCACGTCGGCCGCGGCGGCGTCGGCGGCCTGTGCCGGCAGGGCCACGCCGGCGGCAAGACTGAGCAGGCTGATGTGTAATAAATGGGGGAGGGCGCGCAAGGCGGGCTGGCGCGAAGATGAGAAGGCTGTCGTTGATTGCATTATTTTCCTGGATATTTTTAGTCGTGAGTGTTCCTATCTCGTCTGGCGAGCTGCGCAGTAGCTGGGGGATGGCGTAACGCTGGCCCGTGGTCTGGCTTGGATAGCAGTTCCACCGCAAGGCCCGGCGCGGACGGGCAGTGGAAGAGAAAGGCGCGCGATTCCTGTCACTTTTGTGAATAAGAATCATTATCAATATAGGTGATATTTGCCAAATAATCAAGCGTGTGCACCAAAGGAGTGCAGGCAGGAGTGCCGGCAGACCCGGGGCGGCGCATCGGCTTGCCTTCTGCGATAATGCAGGCGCTGACAAATATTTTCCTTAATGAAAGAAATGCATGCGTACATGGATCGCTTGTGCCGGATGGTTGTGTGTCGTCTCGCTGGGTCAGGCCCAGGAACACGCGCCGCCGCCGGCTGTTCCCGCGCCGCTGCAGAGCGCCAGCGTGCCGCCCGCCGCCGATGCCGATGCCGTTGCGCCACCGCTTGCGCCGGCCACATCCGCGGCATCAGCACCCAAGGCAACGGCGCCAGCAGAGGAAGCCTTGCCACCGCAAACGGTGACGATCACGGCCACCAGCGATGCCAAGGCGCCGCACGTGCGGTTCACGGCATACCGTGAAAGTTATCTGACGGCCAGGAAAGTGTGGCAAGTGTCGAGCGGCAGCGTGGTCATGGCCCTGCGCCTGATTCCTGCCAAGCTGAGCGCCACCATCGACGATGTGCGCGTGGCCTTGCAAGGCAATGGCGCCCCCATGCCGATCAAGGTGTCGGCCGGCGGCGTGTTTGTCGTGCCGCTCAACGATGATATCGCCGCGCAGGACGGCACGTTTTTGGTGAACAAGGGCAGGGGCGAGCTGACGGCCAATATCGTGCTGCAGCCGTCCGTGGCGCGCGATGCGTGGAACGTCACGCGCGTGGGGCAGGTCTTGCGCGATGCCCGGCGCGCCGTGCGGGCCATCACGCCGTGGTACAAGCGGCCGTTCGCCAGCGACGTGCAAGCGCTGGCCTTTTGCGCGGCCGAGCGGGGCAGCGCCTTGCAATTGATGGATGGCGAACAGCTGATCGCGACGCTGCCCATGAACGAGCCAGCCGTCAACGACATCAACCAGCCCGTGTTTTGCAAGATTTTCGACGGCGAAGACAAATACCCGGGACACTACCGCGTGGTCATGCCCGAGCAGGCGACAGTGCTGTTGCTGTAATGAACTGCTAGTTAGGCTGGCGCTGCACCAGTTCCAGCGCCGCCGCCAGGGCCAGGTCCATGGTGGCCTGGTGGAAGATCAGCCACTGCGGCAACAGCGACAGCGCATGGCGGCCCTGTTCCAGGTCGCCTTCATCGACGGCGGCCCAGGCATGGTGCAAGCCGCTGAGCACGCGGGCATGCTGTTCGCGGTGGTTGGCCAGCGAGGGAAAGCCGATTTGCTCCATCAAATCTTCTTCCTCGCGGAAATCGCGTTCGACGGCCGCAATCAGCTCGCGAAACGCCACGCTGAAATGCTGGTCGCTTAATTGCCCCAGCCGTGCCAGCTCCTGAAACAGCGCCTCATGCGCCTCGTCGATGGCGGGAACGCCCAGCGCCATCTCATCTTTCCAATGCGATTTACCCATGCCGATGCCCCCGGTGAAGTCCGTCGCGGCGCGAAGCGGACTGTTCCAGTGTGGACGCAGCGAAGGGCGAAATCCATGATCTGGATCAAAAATATGGTGAAGAGGGGAAGAGGAAAGCAAGACAAAGACAAATGGACGAAGGGAACAATTCCCCACTCGCAATAAAGCGGTCTTAACGATGCGCCGTGTTACCGAGCGCCGCTGAAAAACGCCGCTGGCAAGGCGTCTTTGACGCAGACAGTACGCTAGTACGGCAAGTCAAAGCAACGCAGCCAGCGACGTTTTCTCAGCCGCGCGTCTTATTGCCGAGGCCAGCGGGCCCACAGAGCTTGCGCATCGACATTCGGCACCTGCAACTGCTGTCCGGCCGACGTCTGCATCGCATCCCTCAGCACGAGGGGCACGAGCATCAGGGCCGACAAGGCAAGGCAGAGCAGCACTTTGAGCGTCAACATGGTCGTCTCCCGGTGTCCCGGCGGCGGCGCGGGGATGCGGCGCCTGCCGGTCACGTCCTATGTACTACCATGCTTGCAGTTTAGTTCATCTGATTGAAACTTCAACTAGTTGCTGTGGCGCACTGCAGCAGTGACGCCTCTTATTTGGCCTTGCGGCTGCGCCGCGGTTTGCCTGCGGCGGGCAGGAAGGAGTCGAACCACACTTGCGTCAATTGCCGCGTATTTTTCGCCGCCTCGCGCTTGACGGCGGCCGTGGCGTGGCCGCGCGCCGTGTTGGCGACGCGGTTGGCGGCGCTCAGGTACATGCTCATCCAGGGGTTTTTCATGGCTAGCCTCGCAAACAGTGGGTGGGGGCGGCGCGGATATGCCGCCATGCCGCTACTGTAGTCCGATGGCCGGCGCTGACCGTGCGGCGGCCCACATAGCCGGGCGGCGCTGGCAATGTGCTGAGGCAGATCAATACACGTCGCGGCGGTAGCGTCCGGCCGCCAGCAGGGCGTCGAGACCGTCCTGGCCCAGCACTTCTTGCAGTACAGCATCGATTCCCGCCGCCATGCCTTGCAGGCTGCCGCACACGTAGACGATGGCGCCTTGCGCCAGCCAGTCGCGCAGCTCGCCGACGTTGGCGCGCAGGCGGTCCTGCACGTATTCGCGTTTGCCGCCCTCGTTGCCGTCGCGCGAAAAGACACGGTCCAGGCGCGCCAGGTGGCCAGCGTCCAGCCAGCCTTGCAACTCTGCGCCGCAGACGCTGTCAACAGCTTGCTGGCGCTCGCCGAACAGCAGCCAGTTACGGGCCAGCCCCGCCCGCTGACGCGCGCGCAGGTGTGCCCGCAGGCCTGCCAGGCCGGAACCATTGCCGATATAAATGCAGGGCACGTCGACCAGGGCGGGCGCGAAGGCGGGATTGGCTTGCAGGCGCAGGCGGATGGGGCTGCCTGTCGGGGCGAAGCGCGTGAGCCAGCCGGAACAGAGGCCGTACCCGTCGTTTTCCTCGCCCGTATGGCGTTCCTGGCGCACCAGCAATTGCAGTTCACCATCGGACGGCAGCGACGCGAGCGAATAGCTGCGCGGCGCATGCTGGGCGCTCTGCGCGTCGCCCTCGCTGCCATCCGCGTTGCACCCGATGATTTCCGCCAGCGCGCCCGCTTCCCAGGCAGCATCGGCGGGGCCCGTCAAGGTGATTTCATGCAGTTCGCCGCCCAGGCTGCCCGGGTTCAGCAGCACGCGGCGCGCCAGGCGCCATTCGGCGTACGACGCTTCTTCCTGTACGCCGATGGCGTCGATGGCGCTGCCGCTGCAGCGGACCAGCGCTTGCGACCAGGCGGCCAGGGCGGCGGGGTCATGCTTGTCCACTTCGATCAGCGGGAACAAGGGCGTGGCGCCCAGCGCTTGCAATTGTTGCGCCAGCGCATGGCCAAAGCCGCAGAAGGCGCCGTAATGGCGGTCGCCCAGGGCCAGCATGCCGAATTCCAGGCCGGCCAGCGGCGTGCCCGCCGTTTGTTGCAGCAGGCGCGCGAAGCGGCGCGTGCCGTCCGGCGCCTCGCCTTCGCCAAAGGTGCTGGCGACGATCAGGGCCCGTTCGTACTGGCGCAATTGCGCGGGATCGAAACGGTCCAGCGACTGCACATCGACGGCCACGCCCGCCTGCTGCAGGGCGCGCGCGCTTTCCAACGCCAGGCGCTCGGCCTGTCCCGACTGGCTGGCGTAGGCCACCAGGGTCGGTAAACCTGTGTCCGTCTTGCCCGGCGCGTCGGCGCCCAGCAGAGCGCGCTGCGCTTGCACAGCCCGCTTGGCCTTGCGGCGGCCCAGGTACAGCATCCAGCCCGTGATGGCGAACAGGGGCAGGCCCAGGCTGGCCAGGGTGACGATGATGCGGCCGGGCAAGCCAAAATACGTGCCCATGTGCAGCGGATAAATGATGTTGACGAGGCGCTGCCCCAGCGCCTGCTGGCTGTACGGTTCGTTTTCCGTGAGCGTGCCGTCGGCCGGTGCAATGCTCATGCGGCTGCGCGCCCGTTCGTGCGGCGCATCGCCGGCCAGCCACGTGAATTGCACGGCTTCGCCGGGGCGCACGGGCAGACGCACCGTAGCCAGGGTCCAGCCGGGGGCGTGCTGCTGGAAAACGCTCCAGGCCAGGCCGATGTCGACGGGAGGCGCATCTTTCTTCGCTGAATCCTTTTTCGCGGGCGCCTGCGCCGTGCGCGGGGGCTTGCCGGCCCAGGCGTCGATATTGTCGCGCACCACGTCATAGCTCCAGTAGATGCCCGTCAGGGTCAGCGCCACATAGACGACCAGGCACCAGGTGCCGGCCACGGCGTGCAGATTCCACAAAAAGGAGCGGCCTTTTAATGCAGGGTCGAAGGTCAGCCAGGTGCGCCAGTCCAGCGGACGGCGGGGCCAGCGCAGGTACAGGCCGGACAGTGCCAGGCCCAGCAGGCACAGGGCCAGCGCGCCCGCCACTTGCCGGCCCGGGTCGCGCGGCAGCAGCAGCCAGCGGTGCAAGGACTCCGTCCATTCGAAAAATGCCGCGCCCGTCAGCGCGGGCTGGGTCGCGCCCGTGTACGGGTGCAGATAAACGGACTCGCCGCGCCGCTGGCCGTTCTTTGGCGCGAAAAACAGGCGTGGCGCCGCGCCCGCCTGCGCATACATGGTGACCGATGCCACGCGCTGGCCGTGTTCGGCTGCGGCAATGCTGCTCAGCTGTGCCGGCGTCAGCGGTGCGCGCGTTTCCACGGGGACATGGCGCACGCCGGGGTTCATAACGTCGAGCAATTCATCCTTGAAGGCCAGGGTGGCGCCGCTCAGTCCGATGATCACCAGCACCGTGCCGGCCGTGATGCCGATGAACCAGTGCAATTGAAACCACACCTGCTTCCAGTTCCAGTGCCAGCGCCGTTGTTGCGGGACGGCAAGCTGACGAGTCTGCGTCGCCTCATCGGCGCCGGCGCGCGGCAGGGAGTGTGGAAGGGAGGAGGTCGTCATGAAGCGGCTTTCGATAGCGCCGCCATGCGGGGCGTCAGGCATGGCGGGGAAGAAGGAGGATTGACATAGTAACGCAAACGAGAATCATTCGCAAATGATGACTCCCTGTTTTCGCGGGGTGGTGGCCATTCTCGTTTGCCTGATCGGGCGCTGGAGGCGCTACAATAGGGATACTGTTCACTAGTTCCCATTGCTGCCATGACCACTTCCACACCGAATCTTGTCGTCACCCCATCCGCCCACCCCCTGTCCGACGCCGAGCGCGCCGCGCGCATGGTCAACCCGGCGTTTGGCCGCATCTTCACGGACCACATGGTGGTGATTCCTTACCGCGACGGCAAGTGGCAGCAGGGCGAACTGAAGGCTTACGGTCCTTTGACGCTGGACCCGTCCGCCTCGTCGCTGCACTACGGCCAGGCCATCTTTGAAGGTTACAAGGCGTTTGCCCAGCCCGATGGCAGCATCAAGACCTTCCGTCCGGAACAAAATGCCGAGCGCTTCAACCGCAGCGCCGCGCGCCTGGCCATGCCGGCCATTCCCGTCGAGCTGTTCCTGGAAGCGGGCGATGCGCTGATCGCGCAAGACCGTAACTGGGTGCCGAAGAACACGGGCGAGAGCCTGTACATGCGTCCGCTGATGATCGCCACCGACCCCTACCTGGGCGTGCGTCCATCGGAAGAATACCTGTTCGTGCTGTTCGCCTCGCCCGCCGGCGCCTACTTCCCGAAAGGCGTGAAACCCGTCACCGTGTGGATCAGCGAAGACTTCGTGCGCGCAGCGCCAGGCGGCACGGGTGAAGCCAAGTGCGCGGGCAATTACGCGGCCAGCCTTATGGCCCAGTCGCAAGCGCAAGAGAAGGGCTGCGACCAGGTCGTGTGGCTCGACGCCGTGCACCGCGAGTTCATCGAGGAAATGGGCGGCATGAATCTGTTCTTCGTCTACAAGGATGGCGAGAAAGTCACCGTCGTGACGCCGGAATTGACGGGTACCTTGTTGCCAGGCATCACCCGCCGCAGCCTGCTGGAAATGGCAAAAGACCTCGGCTATGCGACGGAAGAGCGTAAATTGTCCGTCCAGCAATGGCGCGACGACATCGCCTCGGGCCGCATGACCGAAGTGTTCGCCTGCGGCACGGCCGCCGTCATCACGCCCGTGGGCGTGGCCAAGGCCAATGGCTTTGAAATGACCATCAACAACAATGAAAACGGCGCCGTCACCCTGGCCCTGCGCGAAGCGCTGCTGGGCTTGCAGCATGGCACGGCACCGGATACGCATGGCTGGATGCATACCGTCTGCTAAGTTGATGGTGTAATTTCACTACCGCGCCGGCACCCAGTTGCCGGCGTTTTTATATCTTGAAGGAAATACGATGAAAATTCGCTCTATCCTGCCTGCCTTGGCCGCCGTTTTCCTCAGCCTGTCGGCCGGCGCCGTCCACGCGGCCGACGCCGCCTGCGCCATTCCGCGCAACGTCAGTTATTACGACTATGACGTCAAGCCGTCGGACGAGAAAAACACCTGCTACAAGCAAAGCACGAACGTGCCCACCGATTACTTCATGCTGGCGCTGTCGTGGTCGCCAGGCTTCTGCGACAGCCAGCGCCGCCGCGGTGCAGTGTCGAAGAAGGCCGCTTTTCAGTGTGCCGAGAGCAATCACTTCGGCTGGATCGTGCATGGCCTGTGGGCACAGTCGAATAACCCGGGCACGTGCGAAGACATTTCCGTGACGCCGCCGCGCAAGACGGAGCTGCATCCGCGTTATTGCAAGGGCAATTTGCCGAAGCTGGCGCCGTCGGACATCCTGCCGTACATGTGCATGCAGCCCGGCGAAGCCTTGCTGCAGGGTGAATGGGAAAAGCATGGCGCCTGCGATTTCGATACGGCCAAGCAGTATTTCGAGAAGGAACGCGAACTGTTCCAAGCCTTGAAGTTGCCGGATTCCACCATGCCGAAAAACGAGTTGTTCCAGTGGATGAAGCAGCACAACCCGCAGCTGAAAGGCCGCTGGCTCGGCTATGAAAAGCACTCGGGCGAGCTGCGCATCTGTTATTCGAAAGATTTTAAAGTGATCGACTGCCAGAAGTGATGTAGGGTGAAATCGGCGGGCCTGCCCGGCAGAGTCCGTCCATCCATGCTAGTGTCTTGCCTGCGGTACCGTATGCCGCCCCGGACGGGCTAGACGAACAGGCAACATGATGAAGCAGAAAAACAAGGCGGAGCCTTTCCTCGTGGGCGAGGACGGCTTGCCGCCCGGCGCCCGTTTATGGGCCATGCTGGCGCTGGCCATCGGCGTGGGCATGGCCTCGCTCGACACGGCGATCGCCAACACGGCCTTGCCGGCCATCGCCAGCGAGCTGCACACGACACCGGCCGCCTCCGTCTGGATCGTGAATGTGTACCAGCTGGCCATGGTGGCGACCTTGCTGCCGTTTTCCGCCCTCGGCGAAATCGCCGGCTACCGGCGGGTGTTTATCTCCGGCATGTTCCTGTTTACTTTGGCGTCGCTCGCCTGCGCGCTGGCCTGGTCCTTGCCCTCGCTGGTGGTGGCGCGCCTGTTCCAGGGCGTCGGCGCCAGTGCCATGATGAGCGTCAACACGGCGCTGCTGCGCGCCCTGTACCCTAAACATTTGCTGGGCCGCGCGTTCGGCAACAATGCGCTGGTGGTGGCCGTCGCGTTCGCCATCGGGCCCACGGCCGCCTCGCTGATCCTGGCGACGGCGTCGTGGCCATGGCTGTTCGCCATCAACGTGCCGCTGGGCGTGGCCGGCTTTTTCCTGGCCAGCCGCATGCTGCCGGCGACAAAACTGTCTGGCCACACGCTCGATGCGCGCACGGCGCTGTACAACGTGGGCGCCTTCGGCTTGCTCATCTTGCTGTTCGGCGATGCGGCCCATCACGCGTCCAGCGCCGTCCTGCTGGCGGAACTGGTGGCCGTAGTGGTCTTTTTTATGTTGCTGCTGCGCCGACAGGCGGGGCATGCGGCACCGATGCTGCCGATCGACCTGTTCCGTCGTCCCCTGTTCTTGCTGTCGTCGCTGACGGCCATCTGCACGTTTGCCGCGCAAGGCCTGGCCTTCGTTTCGCTGCCATTCTATTTTGAAGTCACCCTGGGCCGCTCTCCCGTGGAAACGGGATTCTTGATGACGCCGTGGGCCGTGCTGGTGGCCGTGATGGCGCCCGTGGCGGGGCGCCTGAGCGACCGGTACTCGCCGGGCGTGCTGGGCGGCATTGGTCTGGCGGCGCTGGCGGGCGGCTTGCTGACCCTCGTGTGGATACCGGCGCACCCGAGCGCGTTCGACATCGGCTGGCGCATGGCCTTGTGCGGCATCGGCTTCGGCTTTTTCCAGGCGCCCAATCTGAAAGCCATCATGGGCAGCGCGCCGCCCGAGCGGGCAGGCGGCGCCAGCGGCGTGGTGGCCACGTCGCGCCTGATCGGCCAGGCGACGGGCGCGGCGCTGGTCGCGTATTGTTTTACTGTTTCCGCCAGCCGGGGCACGACGTACGCGCTGTGCCTGGCGGCAGGGTTCGCCGCCGTGGCCAGCATCGCCAGCTTTGCGCGCCTGGCGGTGGCGCAGCCGGCGTGGCTGACAGGTAAAGGCAGCTAAGCCTAGACGTCGATTGCCTTGTCCGAATGCATGCGCTTGCGCAATTCGAACTTCTGGATCTTGCCCGTCGACGTACGGGGCAGGGGGCCGAAATAAATGGCTTTCGGCACCTTGAAGCCCGCCAGGTTGTTCTTGCAGAAGGCGATCAATTCTGCTTCCGTCACCGTCGCCCCTTCGCGCAGTTCGACGAAGGCGCACGGCGTTTCGCCCCATTTCTCGTCGGGCTGGGCGATGACGGCGGCGGCCAGCACTTGCGGGTGGTGGTACAGCGCGTCTTCCACTTCCACGCTGGAAATGTTTTCTCCGCCCGAGATGATGATGTCCTTGCTGCGGTCCTTCAGCTTGATGTAACCGTCCGGATACATCACGCCGAGGTCGCCCGTGTGGAACCAGCCGCCCGCGAACGCTTCCTGAGTCGCCTTTTCATTCTTTAAATAACCCTTCATGCAGATGTTGCCACGGAACATGATCTCGCCGATCTGTTCGCCATCGGCCGCCACCGGTTCCATGGTTTCCGGGTCCAGCACGGCCACGGCGCTTTGCAAGTGGTAGCGCACGCCCTGGCGCGATTTCAATACGGCCCGCTCTTCCTGGCTCAAGGCCGCCCACTCGTCCTGCTCGGCGCAGATGGCGGCGGGGCCGTAGACTTCCGTCAAGCCATACGAGTGGATCAAATCAAAACCCATGGCTTCGATCTTCGCCACCATGGCCGCCGGCGGCGGCGCGCCGGCCACCATGCCGCGCACGGTCCAGTCGATTCCTTCGCGCCAGTTGGCGGGCGCGTTGGCCAGCGCCGCATGCACGATGGGCGCTGCGCAATAGTGGGTGATGCGCAATTCGCGCATCAGGTCGAACACGAGTTTCGGTTCGAACTTGCGCAGGCACACGTTCACGCCCGCGCGCGCGGCCACGGTCCACGGAAAGCACCAGCCATTGCAGTGGAACATCGGCAAGGTCCACAGGTAGACGGCATGCTTGGGCATGTCCCATTCCAGGATGTTCGACAGGGCATTCAAGGCCGCGCCGCGGTGGTGGTAGACGACGCCTTTCGGGTCGCCCGTGGTGCCGGACGTGTAATTCAGTGCGATGGCATCCCACTCGTCGGCAGGCGGCTGCCAGTCGTAATCGGGGTCGCCGCTGGCCAGCAAGGCTTCGTAGTCGAGGTCGGAAAACGCATCCACTTCCGGTCCCAGCACGTCGTTGACCTGGATCACGCGCAAGCCGGGAATCTGCGCCGCCATCTGGCGCGCCAGCTCGGCAAATTCCGTGTCGGCCAGCAAGACTTTCGCCTGGCCGTGGCGCAGCATGAAGGTCAAGGAGGCCAGGTCGAGGCGGATGTTCAGCGCATTGAGGACGGCGCCGGCCATGGGGACGCCAAAGCTCGCTTCCACCATGGCGGGCGTGTTCGGCAGCATCACGGCCACCGTATCGCCCGTGCCCACGCCCAGCTTGATCAGGCCGGAGGCCAGGCGGCGCGTGCGCGCATAGGTCTCGCGCCACGTCTGGCGCAGGCTGCCATGTGCAATTGCCAGGCGATTGCCATATACTGCGGCTGCCCTGGCGATATAGTCGAGCGGGGTGAGGGCGGCGTAGTTGGCGCTGTTTTTGCCGAGGCCGGTGTTGAAATCAGCAGTCATGCTTGTCTCCTGTTAAATAAAATTCTGTAGCTCCCTGTTTCGGGATTGATACCGGTTAGCATAGCACCGGCGCTGGAAAATCACTGTCATCTTAGTGACAGGTCTGAAGGATGGAATGGATAGCAACGATAGTGTAGACCTTGCAATGCTGGAACTTGACAGCCACGACTGGTTCGCGGCCCTCGACGCGCGGCATCAGACCCTGTTGCGCACCGGCAGCGTGCTCCGGCATTTCGAGGCGGGCGCCTTCATCACGCGGCGCGGCGAACCGTCGGCGCACTGGATCGGCGTACACACGGGCTTGATCAAGCTGGCCGTCTACAATGCCGATGGGCGCGGCGCCACGTTTTCCGGCGTGCCGGCCGGCGGCTGGAGCGGCGAGGGCAGCGTGCTCAAGCGCGAACTGCGCCGCTACGACGTGGTGGCCGTGCGCGCATCGAGCATCATCCTCGTGCCCGTGGATCTGTTTCATCTGCTGCTGGCCGAGAGCCTTTCCTTCAATGCCTTCGTCATCCGCCAGCTGAACGAGCGCATGGGGCAATTCATCGCCACCATCCAGAACCAGCGCCTGCTGGCCGTCGACGCGCAGGTGGCGCAAGCGATCGCGCAACTGTTCCACCCCATGTTATACCCGCGCACCTCCAGCGTGCTTGAGCTGTCGCAGGAAGAAATCGGCTTGCTGACCGGCATTTCGCGCCAGCGCGTGAACCAGGCGCTGGGCCATCTGGCCGAACTTAAGCTGATCAGCATCGCCTACCAGTCGATCCGGGTCGTCGACCTCGATGGCTTGCGCCGTTATGGCGTAGCGTCGCTGTGATGACAGACTGGGCGCGCGATGTGTGGCATGCTGGCGGCTGGCTTATGACATTGAATTGACGCATGGCACTCGTTTCCGATCATCCTCTGCACTTGCTGGGATTGCGCTTTCCGCTCCGGCTGCGCGTTACCGTGCGCCAGGGTTTTGTCACCTTGCATAATGAAATCGCCACCAAGAAGCTGGGCAGCGGCGACAGCTTCGTCGTGCCTGCCTTCTTGCGCTTTGCCTGCGACGTGATGCCGGGGCGGGGCAAGCCTGCCGTGTTTACACTGGCGCTGGAAGGCGATGAACCCGATGGCGGCCACGGCGGCGGCAAGCGCTGGAGCCAGGCGCTGGCGCAGCACATCTTTGATACGCCGCAAGGCAAATGGACGGCGGCGCGTCTGGCGACCCTGTGGCAAGTGACGCCGCACAAGGCGCGCGCGCGCCTGTTTGCCGAGGGCGAGGCATTGCTCAGCCTGGTGCGCGAACAGCGTTTGGCGCACGCGTTGCACACGGCGGCGCAAGCGGGCGCCGATGGGGAAGACGGCGAGCGCGACCTGGCCCAAGTGGCGGCCGGCTCCGGCTTTGCCTCGATCCCCGCATTTTGCGATGCCTGCGTGGACGTGGCCGGCGTGCGTCCCAGCCTGTTCCTGCGGGGACAGGCGCCCGGATAGCCAGACTCCGTTATAATCGGGGCCATGGGATCTTTATTGAAACGCAAACAGTGGCATATGTGGTTCGCCTGCCTGGCGATACTGCTCAATGCGCTGTCGCCGTCCCTGTCGTATGCGTTTGCCTCGCTGCACGCGAACGCGAACAATGCCGCCGTCGAAATCTGTTCGGCCAGCGGCGCCGTCTATACGCAGGCGGACCTGGCGCCAGCCGCCAGATCCACCACCGATTCCGTGCTGCACCACATCGAGCATTGCCCGTTCTGCATGAGCCATGCGGGCGGCGTGGGTTTGCCGCCGTCCTCATCCTCGCCGCTGGCCGTCATCACGGGCCACGACCACTATCCGCCATTGTTTTACCAGGCGCCCAAAGCGCCGTTCGCGTGGCTGGCCGCCAGCCCGCGCGGCCCGCCTTCGGCTGCCTGAACGCAGCAGTCATACCTTCCACGTCTTAACCGTCTCCACTACGCCCATCGGGCCAGAATGCCATGAAACGTCGTCTTTTCCTTCTCGCCGGCACGGCGGGATTGCTCACGCTTGCCGCTTGCGAACAAGCGCCGAAACCCCATTACAACGGCCTCGACCTGACGGGAGGCGATTACAAGCCCGACTTCAAGTTGAGCGGCCCCGACGGCAAGGTCTACACCCTGGCCGACTTCAAGGGCAAGTATGTGATGGTCTTCTTTGGCTTCACGCAATGCCCGGACGTGTGCCCGACAGCCCTGTCGCGCGCGCTGGAAATCCGCCAGAAACTGGGCGCCGATGGCGATAAACTGCAAGTGATCTTCATCAGCATCGACCCCGAGCGCGATACGCCCGAGCTGCTGGGCGAATACATGCGCGCCTTCGACCCCAGCTTCCTGGGCTTGCGCACGGATCCGAAGGACACGGCGCAGACGGCCTTCAACTACAAGGTCTTCTACCGCCGCGTGCCGAGCGGCAGTTCGTACACGATGGACCACACGGCCATCAGCTACGTGCTCGACACCGAGGGGCGCATGCGCCTGGGCCTGAAGCACCAGTTGACGGGCGATGAGTGCGTGCAGGACATCAAGACCCTGATGAAATCGAAATACACCTTATAACTACCGAGGAAATAATCATGACCCATCTGAAAAACCTGCTGGCCACGGCCCTGACCGTGCTGTCCTTCTCCGCCGCTGCCCAGACGTCCGTGCAGATTAGCGACCCGTGGGTGCGCGCCACCGTGCCGCAGCAAAAAGCCACGGGTGCCTTCATGCAGATCACGGCGCCAAAAGCCATGCGGCTGCTGGAAGTGCGCTCGCCCGTGGCGGGCGTGGCGGAAATCCATGAAATGAGCATGGCGGACAATATGATGCGCATGCGCCAGGTCAAGGAAATCGCCTTGCCAGCCGGTAAAGTCGTGGAACTGAAGCCGGGCGGCTACCACGTGATGCTGCTGGACCTGAAAGGGCAGGTGAAGGCGGGCGACAAGATCCCGCTGACCCTGGTCGTCGAAGGCGAGGACAAGCGCCGCGAAACCATCGAAGTCAATGCCGTGGCGCGTCCGCTGGGCGCCACCTCGACGTCAACTGCGATGCCGGCGATGAAGCACTAAGCTACGGCAATGCCCTTGCAAAGCCCGGTTCGCCGGGCTTTTTTGCGTCCATTTGAAAATTAAACAGCTGTTTGATACAATGCCGGATAATATTAAACAGATGTTTAAATGATGGGAATGGCATGACAGAAGAAGTCGAAACGGCGCGCACGCGCATCCTGCAGGCGGCGGTCCAGCTGTTTGCCGACGAAGGCTACAAGCTCGCGTCCGTGCGCAGGATCTGCGAGGCGGCCCACGTCAACGTGGCGATGGTTAACTATTATTTTCATGGCAAGGAAGAGCTGTATCTGGCCGCCTTTGACCATGCGCGCGAACTGGCGCGCGCCTCGGCTGCGGACGTGGCCGCCGCCAGCGCGCAGGCGCAGCTGCCGCCCGTGGAACAGTTGCGCCTGGCGATAGAATCGATGGTCTTCGACATGCTGCGCCCGGGAGCGGCTTCGCTGTTCAGCCGCCTGGTGGCGCGTGAATTGATCGAACCCACGTCCGCCATCCACATGCTGGCAGACCGCGATGTGCGCGCGCACCACGCCCTGTTTACAGGCTTGATCCGTGGCGTGGTGGGCGAGGCCATGCCGGCGGACGTGGTGCAGAAATGCGTGTTCAGCGTGATTGGCCAGGCTGTGTTCTATGCCCGTTCGCGAATCGTGCATGAACTGGTGGCGCCGGAAATTACCTATGACGAGACTGGCACCGCCAGCATTGCGCAGCATGTCGCTGCGTTCTCGCTGGCGGCCCTCGACGGCTTGCGCCGCCAATATGCTGTGCAGGCGGGCGCATGAAAACCAGAAACCTGACCCTGGTGCTGGCCGGTCTGGCCATGCTGGGCCCGTTCGCCACCGATACCTTCCTGCCATCGTTTCCCGCGATCGGCACGCATTTCGACGTCAGCAGCGTGCTGGTGCAGCAAACCCTGAGCGTCTACCTGGCCGCCTATGCCTTCATGACCTTGTTCTACGGCACCTTGTCCGACTCGTTCGGCCGCCGTCCCGTGATCCTGGCATCCTTGCTGATCTTTGCCGTGGGCTCCATCGGCGCCGCCTTCGCCCCCAGCTTTGGCTGGCTGCTGTTCTTCCGCGGCATGCAGGGTGCCTCGGCCGGCGCGGGCAGGGTGATCGGCCAAGCCATCGTGCGCGACAGTCTAGCTGGCGCGGCCGCGCAAAAGATGCTGGCCAACATCATGATGGTGTTCGGCATCGCGCCGGCCATCGCCCCCATCATCGGCGGCTGGCTGCACGTGGCCTACGGCTGGCAATCGACGTTCGTGTTCACCTTTGCCGTCACCGTGCTGCTGGCGCTCGCCTGCCTGAAAGGCTTGCCGGAAAGTTTAGCCGTCGAGCAACGTCAGCCTTTCCATCCAGGCAATATCGCGCGCAATTACTGGCTGGCCTTGCGCCACCGGGCTTTCCTCTTGCGTTCGCTGGCCGTGGCCTTCTCCTTTGGCGGCTTTGCCCTGTACATCGCCTCGGCCCCGCATTTTATTTTGGAATTGCTGCATCTGCCGGAAACGGCGTTTGGCTGGATGTTCATTCCCATGGTGGCCGGTTTGGTGCTGGGCTCGGCGTTGTCGGGCAAGCTGGCCCACGTGGTGAAAAGCACCGTGCTGGTGCGCTGGGGCTTGCTGGCCATGGCGGCCACGGGGGCGATCAATATTGCTTACAACCACTGGTTTTCGGCCAGCATCCCGTTCGCCGTCGTGCCCGTGATGCTGTACGCGTTCGGCATGTCGCTGGCCTTGCCGGGCATGACCATGTCGACGCTCGACATTTTCCCGCAGATGCGGGGCTTGGCCGCGTCCCTGCAAAACTTCGTGCAAATGCTGGTGTTTGCGCTGGTGTCCGGTTTTGTCGCACCGTTGCTGTTCGACAGCGCATTCAAACTGGCGCTGGGACAGGCTTCGGCCGTCGTGCTGGCCGCCGCATTCTGGTGGCTGGGCAGCCGGCAAGGGGCGGGGCAGGGCGTGGCAGGGGTTGTTAAAACAATATGACGGGCCCTGGAAAAGGATGGCATGCATTCTGCTTTGTTACACTGTGACAATCAGACCCCCGCTGCGGACAGCACAGCACGCGCGCGGGTCTAAGCAGTTTTGCAACTTTACCTTTGGCTATCATGCACTTGATTAACTCCAGTTTGAACCACGCCTTGCGCGTGCCGCTGGCTGCGGAAATCCACTCGCGGCCGTTCTTGCAGCTCGACGCCCCCGAGCTGATCACCCATCTTGCCGTGTATAAAGATGACAGCGCGGCGCCCGGTGCGTCGAATATGGCGGCCCAGCACGCCACGCTGGCGGCCCTGTGCACGCATTTCGGCGTCACGCCGCCCGCTGCCGAAGCCAAGTATTTTTATTACGACTTTGGCCGCTTCCGCCTGAAATGGGAATGCCATACGGAATTTGCCACGTTTACCTTCGCCGAACATCCGGGCGCCGCCTTGCCACTGGAGCAGGCGTTCGAGCGCATGCCCCTGGAACAGTTGCCGCAACAATGGCTGGTGGGCTTGAAGGGCAAGCTGATGGTGGCGGCCCACGTGGTGCTCGAGCAGGCGACGGAGCCGGCCGAGATCTTCATGCAAGGTTTGTCGCGCGTGTTCGAGGGCAATACCCTGGCCGGCAGCAAGGTGCTGCAGGGCGGCGAATTGTGGACGGATTTCACCATCCAGTCCGACGGCTTCAGCCGTTTCGTCATCCGCGATGCGGGCATGCGCTCGCAGCAGTCGGGCCGATTGGTGCAGCGCGTGCTGGAAATCGAAACCTACCGCATGATGGCCTTGTTGGGCTTGCCCTATGCCATGCAGGCGGCGCCATCGTTGAATGCCATCGAGAACGAACTGGCGACCCTGGCCGCCGCCATGGTCGATACGGACGACGCCCCAGGAGCCGGCGATGAGGGCGTCTCCGAGCAAGCCTTGCTCGACCGCATCACGCGCCTGGCGGCCCGCATAGAAAAGCTGTCGCTCGACAATAGCTACCGTTTTTCCGCCTCGAAAGCCTATATGGGTCTCGTCAAGGCGCGCATCGACGAGTTGCGCGAAGTGCGCATCGAGGGCATCCCCACGGTCGAGGAATTCATGGACCGCCGTTTGACGCCCGCCATGAATACGTGCGAAGCGATGTCCAGCCGCCAGGAAGCGATGGCGCAGCGCATTGCCAACACCAACGACTTGCTGCGCACGCGCGTGGGCATCGTGCAGGAATTGCAAAACCGGCAAATCCTGCAATCGATGAACGCCCGCGCGGCCCAGCAGCTGCGCTTGCAGCAGGCGGTGGAAGGCTTGTCCGTGGCGGCCATTTCCTACTACGTGATCGGCCTGTTCAGCTACACGGGCAAGGCGGCCAAGGTGATGGGGCTGCCCGTGAATCCGGAAATCCTCGTCGGCGCCCTGGTGCCGTTCGTGGCGGCCGCCGTCTGGCTGGGCTTGCGCCGCATGCATCACAAGCTGCACGCGGACTGACCAGGGCAGGCACTCAGGCGGTGCGTACGCCGCGCGCCGCCAATCTTTGCTATCGTGCTGGCCTCATTGTTTGCTACAAGGAAATCAGCGTGCTTGCCAAGGTTGGAGATATCTACAGTGTGTTTTCGCACAGGCTGCAGCAGTATGTGGCTTGCCAGGTCACGGCCATCGACGATGCCGCGTCCGGCAGCGCCCCGCTGGCCGCCATTTTGCAGCTGGACTGGACGGGCGACACCTTGCCCGATGCGCACGCCGTGCAGGCGATGCGTCCCCTGGTGTGCGATTACTATTTCTGGAACAAGCGCCACGACCACAGCTTTGCCAGCGCGACGGTGCCGCGCCATTACACCCTGGTGGCCAATGTGGCGCCGCTGGTCGAGACGGCAGTGAAAAGCTACAGCGGCGGCTGGCACTTGGGCGACAGCGTTTGGCGCCAGCGCCGCTGGGAGCAGGTCGACCCTGCCCGGCGCCAGCGCTTCAAGGCGGCATCGAGCGAGGAAGTGATGGTCGGCGGCCAGGCCGTGCGCCAGAAGACGAGCCGCATCGGCGACGATATCCTGCAGGCGCTCGGCGACCTGTCCGAACTGGACCAGCTGCCTTGCCTGACGACCATCGAGACGCGCCACGGCAGCGCGGCGCTGGCCGCCTACATCAACGGCAACCCCATCATCAACGAAGTGCACTGGCAATCCTCGACGGAGAGCGAACTCGACTTGCGCAACAGCAATGTCAGCCGTCTCGTCGTGCATGGCGCAGGCTTGCGCTCGCTGCGCCTGAACGAGGGTTTGAGCACCCTGATACTGAATGGCGCGCCGTCGTCCGCGCTGCGCATCGACGACCCGCATGCAGGGCGCTTCCTGCGCCTGCAGTGTTCCGGCGCCCTGACGCCATTCCACGGCCTCGACCAGCTGGCGCGCCTGTCGCTGAGCGCCATGCCGGCCGTGGATTTCGACATGGTGGCGCAGCGTTTCCCCTTGCTGACGGACCTGACCGTGTGGGGCAAGCCGGGGCTGGCGTCAAACGTGGCCAGCATCGCCAGACTGGACCGTTTGCGCTCCTTCACCGCGTATGAACTGTTCGGCTACGGTGCCGACGACTTCCCCGTGCCGGCGCAGTTGCCGGCCTTGTCCAGCCTGTGCCTGACCAGCCTGCCGGCCGACGCCGCCAAGGCCATCAAGGCCAGTTATAAAAAGGCGGCGGTGCTGGGTCTGGACCTGTCGGTGACGCGGCCGCGCAAGCCGGAATGGCTGGCGGAAAACCTGGACAATCCGTTCCGCGACTGGGATGGCCGCGCGCACATTGCGGCGGCGTATGCCAAAAAAGCCGCGCAGGCGTATAAAAAGCTGCTGGCCACGGCGCGCACGCTCGACGGCGCGAACGATGCCGGGACGGCGCAAGCCGTGGCACAGGAGATGGTCACCGCCTATGTCGGCGTGTTCAACCAGATCGAGCGGCGTTCCAGCGTCATCGAAACGGTGGAGCGCGATGAAATCTATGTGGCGCTGGAGCAGGTGCTGGCGCAAGTGCCGCTGCCCGATGTGGCGGCCTTGCTTGACTTGTTCGACCGCTTGCGCGAATTTTAGTCTTTGCATGTCCTAGAAAAAAAGTTCTAGACATGGCGTTCTAGAATCGGTATTCTAGCGTCATGTTAAAAAATACCTCCACTCCCCATCCCACGGCCGCCGAACTGGATCTGCTGCGCATCCTGTGGCGGCGCGGTCCGTCCGACGCGCGCGCCGTGTACGACGCCCTGGCCGAAGAGCGTGCCGACGCCAGTTACGCCACCGTGCTGCGCCAGTTGCAGCTGATGCATGGCAAGGGCTTGCTGAGCCGCGACGAAAGCCAGCGGCCGCAGCTGTATGCGGCCGTCGATGCGCAGGAAAAGCTGCAAACGAGTCTGCTCAAGGACTTGATCGGCAAGGTGTTTTCCGGCTCCGGCAAGGCGCTGGTGCTGACGGCGCTGCGCGAGCACGTGAGCGACGCGGAACGCCTGGAAATTGAAAAAATTCTGCGCAGCAAGGATGGCAAACAGCCATGAATGTGGACATGCGCTTGGGCATCGAGTTGGGCAAGCTGGTCCCTGCGCTGGGCTGGGTCTTGCTGTATTTCGTCTGGCAGGGCTTGATCGTGGGCGCCGTGTCCGCCGTCCTGCTCTGGCTGCTGCGTCAGGCCAGCGCGCGCTGGCGCTATGCCGTCTGCGCGCTGGCGCTGCTGCTGTGCGTTTGTATTCCTTTTGTGCACCTGCTGTCCCTGCTGTCGGGCGCATCGCCGGCCCGGCTGACGGTGGACGCTCCGCCCGCCTGGCGCGCCGCGCTGCAAGCGTGGATGCCGGCCCTGGTGCTGGCCTGGAGCGCCGGTGTCGCCCTGATGAGTTTGCGCCTGTGCCTGGGCCTGGCCTGGGTCGGCAAGCTGCGCCGCCAGGCGGTCGCTGCCCCGGCCATCTGGCAGGCGCGCCTCGATGCGCTGGCCTTGCGCATGGACTTGCACGGCAGTCGGAAAGTGCCGCTGAAGCTGCATGGAGGATTGTCCAGCCCCGTGACCGTGGGATTCTGGCGCCCCGTCATCCTGCTGCCGGCCGCCTTGCTGAGCGGCATGCCCGTCGCCTTGCTCGAAGCGCTGCTGGCGCATGAACTGGCGCACGTGCGGCGCTGGGATTACCTGGTCAACCTGCTGCAAAGCGTGGCCGAGGCGCTGCTGTTTTTTCACCCCGTCGTCTGGTGGCTGTCGGCGCGTATGCGGGCCGAGCGGGAACAGGTGGCCGATGCCTTGGCTGCGCAGGCGCTGCAAGACCCGCAGCAGCTGGCCACGGCGCTGCATGCCTTATCCCTGCACGCTGCCGCGCCGGGCCAGCACGGCTTGCTGATGTCGGCCCGGGGCGGGGCGCTGCTGACGCGCATCGAACGGCTGATGGCGCCGGGCGCCGACACGGCCGGCTGGAAACTGGCCGTGCCCGCCTTGCTGCTGGCCTGCGCCACCTTGCTGCTGCAGGTGCAGGGCAAGCCTGCCGTCAACGGAACGATGCTGGCCGATGCCGCCGCCGCGATGCTGGACTTGCCTGTCAGCGCGAAACACATGCTGGTATTTGACGACAGCACGGGCCAGGTGCTGATGGCGAAAGATGCGGACGCCGTCGTGCCCATCGCCTCGATCACCAAGCTGATGACGGCCATGGTGGTGCTCGATGCGGGCCTGGCCCCCGACGAACAGTTGCGCATCGTGCGCGCCGATGGCGATGCGTCCTTGCAGCGCCACAGCCTGCTGGCCGATGGCGTGGCCGTGTCGCGCGGCGCGCTGTTGCAACTGGCGCTGCTGCCGTCCGAAAACCGCGCCGCCGCTGCGCTGGCGCGTACCTATCCCGGCGGCAACGCGGCGTTTCAGCAAGCCTTGCAGGCGAAGATCCGCCAGCTGGGCTTGCGCCGCACCAACCTGACGGACCCCGTCGGCAGTTCGCCGGCGAATACGTCGACGGCCAGCGAGGTGGCCAGGATCGTCGCGGCGGCCGCGCGCTATCCGGACATTGCGCGCATCACCAGCCACCCGCAAGCGAGCGTGGCCGTCAATGGCAAGGTCCGCACCCTGCGCAACACCAACCCGCTCGTCGGCGGCAAGGGCTGGGACATTTTATTGTCCAAGACGGGCAGCAGCCACGAGGCGGGCAGCTGCCTGACCATGCGCATGCGCAGCGGCGGCAAGCACGTCACCGTGGTGCTGCTCGACGCCGACGGCGCGCAGCGGCGTTCGCTAGACGCCGGACACATCCGCGACACCCTGGCCGGGAGCCCAGGCCGCATGCATTGATACCCCCCCCCCCGGGCGCGCCGCGCGTGCGGCCGCCTTTCTTTTTACACTCTGGAGATGACAATGACACTATTGGCGAAGTTGATGCTGGCTACGGTTGCGACCATGGCGGCGGGCACGGTGCAGGCAAAGACGCCGGCCCCGGTGCAGGATAAACCTGTTAATTGCGACAATTGCAAGGAATGGAATGCGCCCGTCAAGCCGTTCAATATCTATGGCAATAGCTGGTATGTGGGCACGGCGGGCCTGTCCGCCGTGCTGGTGACAAGCCCGCAGGGCCACATCCTGCTCGACGGCGCGCTGCCGCAATCGGCGCCCCTGATCATCGCGAACATCCAGGCGCTGGGCTTTCGCATCGAGGATGTGAAAGTCATCCTCAATTCGCACGCCCATTGGGACCATGCGGGCGGCATTGCCGCGCTGCAGCGGGCGAGCGGCGCCACCGTCATGGCCAGCGCCTCGGGCGCCCTGGGCCTGCAAAGCGGCACGAATGGCAAGGATGACCCGCAATACCAGGCCAATCCCGTCGTGCATGTGACCAAGGTGGCCAAGGTCAAGGTGGTGGGCGAGGGCGATACCGTCAAGGTGGGCCCCTTGGTGCTCACGGCCCATATGACGCCGGGCCACACGCCCGGCGGCACGACGTGGACCTGGACCTCATGCGAAGATGCACGCTGCCTGAATGTGGTGTATGCGGACAGCCTGAACCCGTATGCCAGCGGCGATTTCACTTATACAGGCAAAGGCGGCACGCCCGACATTTCGGCCTCGTTCGAAGCGAGCATCGCCAAGGTGGCCGCCTTGCCATGCGACATCATCATCCCCGTGCATCCGGGCACGACGGACGTGCTGGGCAAGGCGACCAAGCGCAGCGGCACGGACAATCCCCTGATCGACGCCAACGCCTGCCGCGCCTATGCGGCCGAAGCGGGCGGCTTGCTGGCCAAGCGCCTGGCGAAGGAACGGGGCGAGGCAGTGCCTCTTGATGCCAAGGCCGCCGCGCACGCGCACTAAGCCGTTTTTACTGTGCCGCCTGCCGCTGTTTTTGCAGGCGTTTCAGGAACACCGTCATTTCCTTGACGGCTTGCAGGTCGCCTTGCTGCTGGGCGACTGTGACGCCCGTGGTCCAGGCAGCCTGCGCTTCATCCAGCCTGCCCAGCTGGAGCAAGGCCTTGCCCAGCAGCTTCCAGGCGGCGGAATAGCTTGTTTGCTGTTGCGTCGCCTGCGCCAGGTGAATGACGGCTTGCTCGGCGTCATTGTCTTTCAGGCAGGCGTCGCCCAGGCCCAAGCGCAGCAGCGCGCTGTCGCGGCCCTGCGCCAGCAGTTTTTCCAGTTGTTCACGCAGCATTTTCGCCTCACCTCAATATGCAAGTTAATTCTTGCATATTAGCGCTTGCGCGCTTGAGAAACAAGCCTGCCTTCAATCCGCCACATTCACCACCAGCTTGCCGCGCGCGCTGCCGTCCATCTGCGCCACATGCGCCTCGTGTGCCGTGCGCAAGCTAAAGCGGCGTGGATCGAGCCGCACCTGCAGCTTGCCCGCCTCTATTAACTTGTTGGCTTCGCGCAGAATCGCGCCATGGCGCGCGTGATGCTCACCGCTCAACAGGGGCAGCAGGGTGAACACGCCCGAGTAAGTCGCCGCGCGCGCCGTCAGCGGGCTCAGGGCGAACGTGCCCCAGCCCAGGCAGCTGACGACGTGGCCGCCATACATGCGTGCCGCCTTGAAACTGGCGTCCAGGGTGGCGCCGCCCACCGTGTCGTAGACGATGTCGAAGCCGGCGCCGCCCGTATGCTCGGCCACGTAGTCATCGACCGTGCTGGTGTGGTAATCGATGAAGCGCGCGCCCAGCGCTTCGATGGCGGCGCGGCTGGCGGCGCTGCCCGTGGCAGACACCTTCGCGCCCAGGGCGACGGCGAGCTGCACGGCCATGTGGCCCACGCCGCCCGCGCCTCCATGCACGAGCACGCTGTCGCCCGCCTTCACGTGGGCGCGGTCGACCAGCCCTTCCCAGGCCGTGATGAAGACGAGGGGCAGGGCGGCCGCTTCGCGCATGCTCAGCGCGGGCGGCACGGGCGCCAGCAGGGCGGAATCGAAGACGCCGTACTCGGCCAGCGAACCCTGGATGCCGGCGATGCCGCCCGCCATGCCATACACTGTTGCGCCAACGTGAAAAGTCGTCACGCCATCGCCGACGGCCGCCACCGTGCCGGCCACGTCGATGCCGAGGATGGCGGGCAGGCTGGGCCGGGCGTGCGGTGCGGCGCCGGCAGCGATTTTCGTGTCGAGCGGATTGACGCCGCTGGCGGCGATGCGCACGAGGACTTGCCCGGGGCCGGGCTGCGGCACGGGCAGCTGCTCGATGGTCATGCGGGTGGCGAAGCTGGTGAGGACGAGGGCTTGCATGGGGTTCTCCATTGGGTTGATGCCCCAGTCTAGGCGCACGGCGTGCAAAGAAAAACGGGGCGCGGCTCGATGCACTATTGCGGAATCGTGGATAATCCTCTGAAAAACAGCAAGGAAAAGCATGGACAGGCTGGAAGCGATGCAGGTGTTTTGCGCCGTGGTCGAGGCGGGCGGCTTCAGCAAGGCGGCGCAGCGCCTGGGCATTTCCACCTCGTCCGTGACGAACCAGGTGGCGGCGCTGGAAAAGCATTTCGGCGTGCGCCTCTTGCAGCGCACGACGCGCAGCATGTCGCTCACGGCCGAAGGCCAGCAGTGCCACGCGCAGGCGCGCCAGGTGCTGGCCGGCATGGCGGCGCTGGAATCCAGTCTGGAACAGGCGGCCGGGAAACCCTCGGGCAGCCTGCGCGTGGATATGCCCAGCAGCATGAGCCGCAATCTGATGGCGCCCGCCTTGCCCCGCTTTACCGCCGCCTATCCCGATATTTCCCTGCGCCTGACGGTCAGCGACCGCCTGGTCGACATGGTGGAAGAGGGCATCGACGTGATGCTGCGCATCGGCGAACCGCAGGATTCGTCGCTGGTGGCGCGCAGCCTGCTGACCATGGATTACCTGTGCTGCGCCTCGCCCGCCTTCATCGCCCGGCATGGCATGCCGCGCACGCCGCAGGAACTGGACCAGTTTGCCTGCCTGCATTTCCTGTATCCGAAAGCGCGCCAGGTGCGACCCTGGCTGTTCCAGGATGGGGAAGCAGGCGAGCCGTACGCCCACACGCCCGCTGCCGCCTTGTCTTTCGACCATATCGAATCGATGATCGCCGCTGCCCAGGCCGGTTGCGGCATCGTGCAGGCGCTATCCGTTTCCGTCTTGCAGCCTTTGCGCGAGGGGACCCTGGTGCCCGTGCTGCAGCCGTTCCGCACGCGGGGACCGGACTTGTGGGCGCTGTTCCACCCGCGCCAGCTGCGCGCCGCCAAGGTGCAGGTGTTCGTGGAGTTTTTGGCGCAGATTGTTCATGAAGGCTTTAATGAGAATTGATTATCAATTATAATGCAAGCCTATTGCATTGATTTGCGCCTTCGTCAGGAATTCCATGCCCGTGTTTTTACGCCGCCCCGTGGCGCTGTTACTTGCCGCCGCCAGCCCCTGGTCACTGGCAATCGATGATGTGCAGGCCGACGATGTCGTCACCGTCAAGGCCGAGCGCCAGCACTACCACAGCCTGTCGGCCACGGGCGCCACCAAGACGGACGCTTTATTGATGGACTTGCCGCAAAGCGTGCGCGTGCTGACCGGCGACCTGCTGCGCGACGCGGGCGTGACGACTTTGGCCGGCGCGCTGGACCTGGCCAGCGGTATTTCAAAACAAAGTCCGCTGGGCGGCCTGTGGGACAGCTATGCCATGCGCGGCTTCACGGGCGACCCGAATTTCGGTTCCGACTACATGGTCAACGGCTTCAGTTCCAGCCGCGGCTACAACGGCATGCGCGACGGCGGCAATACGCAGAATGTGGAAGTGCTCAAAGGCCCCGCGTCGGCCCTGTACGGCCGGGGCGAGCCGGGCGGCACGGTGAACATCACGACGAAAAAGCCGAAGTTCGCGCCGGAATACAGCGCCGACGTATCGCTGGGCAGCTTCCAGACGCGCCGCGCCGCCCTGGATTTGACGGGACCGTTGAGCGACACCTTCGCCTACCGCCTGAACGCCGCGCATGAGGAGGGGCACAGCTTCCGCGATACGGTGAAAGTCGAGCGCAGCCTGTTTTCTCCCTCGTTTATCTGGCTTGCGGGCGAGCACACGACCGTGTCGTATGAAATCGAAGCGGTGCGCCAGCGCGCGCCGTTCGACCGGGGCGTGGTGGCCGTGAACGGCAAGCTGGGCGCCGTGCCCGTGTCGCGTTTTCTGGGCGAGCCGGGCGACGGCCCCATGACGGTCAAGTCGCTGGGGCAGCAGCTGTTCATCCACCACGCGCTGTCCGACGACTGGACTGTGCAGGCGGGCGCTTCCTGGCGCGACAGCGAATTGCGCGGTTATTCGACCGAGGCGAACAAGCTGCTGGCCGATGGCCGCACCCTGAACCGGCAGCGCCGCCACCGCGATTTCTCGGCCACCGACGTCTCCGCCCGCCTTGAAGTGCTGGGCAAGTTCAAAACGGGCGCGCTGGCGCACGAGGTGCTGGCCGGCGTGGATGCCTATCATTTCGACGACCACCGGGTACAGCTGCGGCGCAACCCCAGCGCCGCGAATGCCTATGCCATCGACATTTTCAATCCCGTGTATGGCGGCAAGGCCGCGCCGCTGGCCCTGTCCATCGACACGCAGGAAGGGCAACGGGCGCGCGGCCTGTACGCGCAGGACCAGATCGACCTGGGCGCCCAATGGAAGGCGCTCGTTGGCGTGCGCCGCGACAGCTACACGCAGGATGTGGCGAACCATCGCCTGAACGTGAGCAACCGCCAGTCGCTGTCGGCCACCAGCCCGCGCGCGGGCCTCGTCTACCAGCCGTCGACAATGTGGTCGCTGTACGCGAGCGCGGCGAAGGGCTTCCGGCCCAACAGCGGCATCAGCATCGATAACCAGGCTTTCCCGGCCGAGCGCAGCCGCTCGTATGAACTGGGCGCCAAGCTGGAAACGGGCAAGCTGACGGGGACGGTGGCCGTGTATGACATTCGCAAGAGCAATGTGCTGACGACCAATCCCGCCAACACGGACTTCGCCATCGCGGCGGGCGAGGTGGGCAGCCGGGGCCTGGAGCTCGATGTGTCGGGCGAACTGGCGCGCGGCTTGCGCGTCTCGGGCGCGTATGCGTACACCAACGCCACCGTCACGCGCGGCGACAATACGATCGTGACGGGCAGCCGCTTCGCCAACGTGCCGCGCCACAGCGCCAACCTGCTGGCCACGCAGCAGTTCGCGCTGGGCACGGGCACGGCCAGCGTGGGCGGCGGTTTTCAGTATGTGGGCGAGCGCCTGGGCGACGTGGCCGTCAGCAGCCAATTTACCCTGCCGGCCTACACGACGGCCAGATTGCTGGCGTCGTATTCGCCCAACGCCAGACTGCGATTCGCGCTGAGCGTGGAAAACCTGTTCAACCGCAGCTACTATGCGAGTTCCTACAGCCAGCTGTGGGTGGCGCCGGGGGCGGAGCGCACGGTGACCCTGAATGCGCATTACCGGTTTTAACTGTGGGGCTCTGTACATGCCACATCATTGTTCGAACCCAGCAGCATAGAGCCGGGGTCAGACCCGGCGGGTCTGACCCCAGATTTTGCTGGTGGGGTGAAATAACACTGCCGACTCACTAAAGTTTTTATACATCAACCAATGACTGCTCCCCTGACTTCTCCCGCCACCCTGCGCACCCGCATCGCCGTCATCGACGTGCTGCGCGGCCTCGTCATGCTGATCATGCTGTTCGACCATGTGCGCGAGACCGTCTTTTTACATCACCAGGTCAGCGACCCCATGGATGCGGCCCACGTCGATCCGGCCCTGTTCTTCACGCGCCTGGCCGCCCACGTGTGCGCGCCCATGTTCGTTTTCCTGACGGGACTGTCCGCCTGGTTGTACGCGCATCCGGCCGCCGGTCCCCGTAGCGCCACGGGATTTTTGTTCAAGCGGGGCTTGCTGCTGGTCGTGCTGGAACTGGTGTTCGTCAATTTCGCGTGGAGCGGGGCGTTTCCGCCCGCCGTGCTGTACCTGCAGGTGATCTGGGTCATCGGCCTGGCCATGATGGCGCTGGCCGTGCTGCACAAGCTGCCCTTGAAAGTGCTGCTCGTGCTCGGTGTGGCGATGATCGCGGGCCAGCATTTGATGACTGGCTTGCGCGCGGAAGAGGGCAGCCTTGGCTATTACGCTCTGACGGTGCTGCTGCAACGCGGTTATCTGGTGGCCGACGGTGCGATGAAGATCAAGGTCAGCTATCCGCTGCTGCTGTGGATAGGCGTGATCGTGCTCGGCTATGCTGCCGGCCCCCTGTATGCGCGCAGCCGCTCACCGGAAGGACGGCGGCGCTGGCTGCTGGCGCTGGGCGCGGGCAGCTTGCTTCTGCTGGGCCTGCTGCGCGGCTTCAATCTGTATGGCGAAACCCTGCCGTGGGTGGCGGGCGACACGGCCTTGCGCACGGCCATGAGCGTGGTGAACTTCACGAAATATCCGCCGTCGCTGGACTTTTTGCTGTTCACCCTGGGCCTGGGCCTGCTGGGCCTGGCCTGGCTGGAAAGCGTCGATAACGGGTTCACGCGGGCTTGCGCCACCTTTGGCGGCGCGCCCATGTTTTACTACTTGCTGCATCTGTATCTGCTGCTGGCCATCGGCCTGACCTTGACGGCCGTGCTGGGCGCCAATCACGGCACCCGCTACGGCGTCGAGCATATCTGGCAAGTCTGGCTGCTGGCCTTGCTGCTGATGCCCGTGCTGTACTTCCCCTGCCGCGCGTTTGCCAATTACAAGCGCACGTCGCAGCAGGCGTGGGTGCGTTACTTCTGAGTCAAGCCTATTCTATTTGCAGTACAGCCTGTCAATGCTGTGGCTGGACGCCAGGTAATGCCGCGTTTGCCAACCGATGGCCACCCTGTAGGCGCACGGCGGATCCAGCGCCACGTTGACGGGGAAGCCGCCATTGTTGCCCGACAGGTGAGGCCCGCCTGCGCCGCCGCGGAACAGATAATTGCTGGGCGGTGGAGGCGGCGTGAAACTGGCGGCCGGCAGCGGTGGCGGCGGATGCTGGATGCCGTTGTTGTTGGAAATCGTGATAGTGAAAAAGCGCAAATGCGGGTGGTCTATCGTGTACAGGATATGCACGAGGCCGCCCGCGATGGGATTGCAGGCATTGCTGCGCAATTCTTCCAGGTCCAGCGCCACGATGACGGGCGAGTTGTCGAAGACGATGGAGTCGAGCCCGTCCGTGGCCACGAGCGCCAGGGTATTTCCGTCACGCACTTCGAAACCCAGGCGGTAGCGGCGTATCGGTTCGCTTTCGGCCGCCGTCAGGCTGCGGCCCGCGTCGAGGATGGGCAAGCCGCCCGGCAGCTTGGCCGGATGCAGGCTGGTGATGGCGGGCGTATTCACGGTGAGCAAATCGAAGGTGCGCAGGAAGATGTTGGGCGCCACGTTGACGACGGCCGTCGTGCCGTCGCGCATGTCCACGGTGACGGGCTTGCCGTCCACGCGTATCCAGCCGCCCGGTTTCAAGTCGCCCGCATCGACGATCACCTGCGCCGAGTCGGCCAGGCCCAGTCCGTTTGTATAGAACACATAGCCGACGAGCGTGCCGAGCACTTGCGTGAGCGGCGCCAGGCTGGCGGGCGGCACCGTCGGGATGGCTGTCGGGTCGTCGCTGCCGCCCGGCCAGGACCATTCGCCGATGAGGAAGCGGTATTCGAGCGGATTGGCGGGAATGGCGCTGTTGCGCAGCGGACAATTGCCTTTCAACGTGACGCCGCCGGCGAACACGTACGAGGCGCCGGGGCCGCCCGCATAGCCTTGCGCGGAAAAGCCCGCCAGCGAAGGGAAGGGGTGGATGTCGAACACTTCCACCTGCTGCCAGTGGGGCACGCCTTCCACATCGGGCGGTAGCACTTCTTTCGAGCACAATTCCACGCAGAAACAGTGGCCCACGTTTTCGCGGCCCGGCTGGCGCCCGTTGGCCTGCGTTTCCGACAGGATGGTCACGCTGCCCAGCTGCGCCGTGAAGTACACGTCGGGTCCGCTGGCAAATTCCACGTTGATGAACGGCGAGAATGGCGTCAGCGTGAAGTCCGACGTCAGGTAGTCGATGCGGAAGCGCCCGCTGGTGTCCGTCACCGCAACGCCCAGCGCATCGTCCTGCAGCCAGTCCGCGTCGAACGCCCGCACGGTGGCGCCCGCGATCGGCGTGTGCGGCGCGTCGCAGGTGCGCAGGCGGCCGCAGATGGTCCAGGCGCCGAAGCGGGCGCGCACCAGGCACCAGAAGCGTTGCGGCAGGCAATAGTCCCAGACAGCGACGAAATCGTTGTCGACCTGGCGCCAGCGGGGCTGGAGGGTGGTGATGGAAAATTGCAGCGGCACGGGGTCTTTCGTTCCCGGTTTCAAATGCGGCACGGTGGGGCACAGGATATCGACCTCCACAGCCTCGCCCTGGTAATCGCCTTCCAGGGTGAAACTGTAGTTGCCGTCGTCATCGGTGCGCGCTTCGGCCAGCAGGAAGGGGGCTTTCGCCTGCACTTCCTCGTCAGAGAGGATGGCGAAGGTTTCCTTGGCGCTGGCCACGGCCAGGGCCGTGACGTTTTGCGTGTCGCGCGGCCGGTACAGGCGCACGATGACGTGCGACAACGGTTCCGGACATTCGGCACAGATCAAGCCGCACAGCTTGCCCCGCAGGATATAGGCCATGATGGTTCTCCAGCTCGGTTGGACAGTTGCGCCGTTCAAGATGGCGACGCTGTTACCAAGCTAGCAAACGGGCAGCCGATGGGTTTGATCCTGCGTAAAGGAGTGCCTATTTGATCAGCGCCAATACCTCGCGGAAACGCGGGTGCTTGCAGTCGCGTAGCCATTCAAAGGCCAGCATTTCCACCGTCACCAGCTGCGCGCCCAGCTTGCCCAGGCGCGCCAGCGCCGCGTCGCGGCTGGCGGCCTGGCGCGAACCGACGGCGTCGATGGCGATGATGACGTCATACCCGAGCCCGAGCAGGCCGATGGCCGTCTGCAGCATGCACACATGGGCTTCGCAACCCGTGACGACGATCTGTTTGCGCCCGGCGGGCAGCATGTCCTGCAAGCCATCAAAGCAGGCGCCGAAATGCGTCTTGTGCAAGGTCCGTTCGCACAGGGTGGCGATCTCTTCCACATTCGGCCCCAGTCCCTGGCGGTTCTGTTCCGTGCCCAGCACGGGCACGTCGAGCAGGCGGGCGATCTTTGCCAGGCGCAGGTTTTGCGCCAGCACCAGGCCGGCCTCGTGGATGGCCGGCATCAAGCGGCCTTGCAGGTCGACAATGACCAGTACGGCCTGGTTTGCATCTATCAGCATGGCGATCTCCTGAAACACCTGCCAAAACCTACTGCGCGTCGGTAGTCGCGGCCTGCGATGCTCACTGTACCTTCGTACAGTTGCGCGTCTCGACCACAACTCCCTTCCGCTCGCTACGGTTTTATCAGGCGTTGTTAGTAATTAATATGTGGCGCCAGTGTAGCGCGCCGCAGTGTGCTCAAGTTGGCCAGCTGGGCGTGGCCGTTTCGCCCATCAGATAGGCGTGATTGAGCTCGATGGCGCCGCGCAGGTAGTTCCACAGGGCGCTGACGCGGGCGATGTTGCGCCGTTCGCTGGGCGAGATCATCCAGAAGGCGCGCAGCAGGTCGATCTCGCCGTCGAGCACGGGCACCAGTTCGTTCGACTGCTGGGCCACGAAGCAGGGCAGGATCGCCAGTGCCTGGCCCGCGCGCGCCGCGTGGTACTGGGCGATCACGCTGGTGCTGCGAAACGCACGCAGGGAATCGGGCGCCACGTTGTCCATGTAGCGCAGCTCCGAACTGAAGACCAGGTCGTCCACATAGCCGATGATCGGGTGCTGCGCCAGCTGCGCCACGCTGGTGATCGGGGCGTGGCGCGCCAGGTAGGCCGGCGTGGCGTACAGTTTCAGGCGGTAGTCGGACAATTTCGTCACGACATACGGGCCGGACAGCGGGCGCTCGATGGAAATAGCCACGTCCGCCTCGCGCTTGGACAGGCTGACGAAGCGGGGCACGGCGATCAGGTCCACGCTGATGTGCGGGTATCTGCCGCAAAACTGCGCCAGGTGGGGCGCCAGCACGATGGCGCCGAAGCCCTCTGTAGCGCCCAGGCGCACCTGGCCCGACAGCAATCGGTTGTGTTCGCCCAATTCCTCGGTGGCGGCAAACACCGTGCTTTCCATGGTTTCCGCGTATTCCATCAGGCGGTGGCCCTCGGGCGTCAGCTGGTAGCCCACGTAATTGCGGTCGAACAGCTGCGTGCCCACCTGCTCCTCGAACTTGCGCATGCGTCGCGACACGGTGGAATGGTCGATGCCCAGCTTTTTCGCCGCGTCGACGAGTCCCGCGCTGCGCGTCAGTTCCAGGAAGACCCGTACATTGTCCCAATCGAGCACTTTGTTCTCCTTGTGCATTTTTGCAAAGGAATTATGCATTAATTCCACTTGAACGCATATTTTTACACATGCAGAATGCATCTAAACATATAAGAAAACCCGTTCACCTGGAGACACGCATGAAAAAAACCGTTCTGGCCATGGGCGCGCTGGCGCTTTCCCTGTCTTTCACCGGCGCGCACGCGCAGATTTCCGATGGCGTCGTCAAGGTCGGCATCCTGACCGACATGTCCGGCCCGTATTCGGCCATGGGCGGGCGCGGCTCCGTCGTCGCCAGCCAGATGGCCGTCGAGGATTGTCTGAAGGCCGAATGCAAGGGCATGAAGATCGAGATCCTCTCGGCCGATCACCTGAACAAGGCCGACATCGCCGCCTCCAAGGCGCGCGAATGGATCGACCGCGACAAGGTCGACGCCATCGCCGATCTGACCAATTCCTCGGTGGCCCTGTCCGTGCAAAAACTGATGAAAGAGAAGGGCGGCATCGCCATGTTCAGCGGCCCGGCCACGGGACGCCTGACGAACGAGGATTGCTCGCCGAACGGCTTCCACTGGATGTTCGACACGTATTCGCAGGCGGCCGGCACGGCGGCGGCGCTGACCAAGCTGGGACAGAAATCCTGGTATTTCGTCACCGTTGATTATGCGTTCGGCCATTCGCTGGAAAAGGATGCCAGCGAAGTCGTCAAGCGCAATGGCGGCACGGTGCTGGGCGCCGTGCGCCATCCGCTGAACGCGTCCGATTTCTCGTCCTTCCTGGTGCAGGCGCAAGGGTCGAAAGCACAGGTGATCGGCCTGGCCAACGGCGGCGCGGACACCGTCTCCGCCATCAAGCAGGCGCGCGAGTTCCGCATCGGCAGCGGCAAGGACCAGCGCCTGGCCGCCTTGCTCGTGTTCCTCTCCGACGTGCACGCGCTGGGGCTGGAAACGGCTCAGGGCCTCGTCTACGCGGACGGCTTTTACTGGGATTTCGATGACCGCAGCCGCTCGTTTGCCAAGCGTTTCGAGGCGCTCAACAAGGGCGCCAAGCCGACCATGGTGCAGGCGGGCGTGTATTCGAGCGTCTACCACTACCTGAAATCGGTGGCGGCCGCGAAAAGCGACGACTCGAAGATCGTCGCCCAGAAAATGCGCGAGCTGCCGATCAAGGACTTTGTGATGAACAACGCCTCGATCCGCCCCGACGGCCGCGTCATCCACGACATGTACCTGGTGCAGGTCAAAACCCCGGCCGAATCGAAAGGCGCGTGGGATTACCTGAAAGTGCTGTCCACCATCCCCGCCGACCAGGCGTTCAAGCCGATGGATGGGGCGGCATGCAATCTCGTTAAAAAATAATTCCGGGGTCAGACCCGTCGGGTCTGACCCCAGCTTTACGCCGTTGGGTTTAGCTGAACAAACATCGCACACCCGGAGCCTCAATCATGAACCAAGCCCTCACCTCTGTCCCCTCCATCCCCCTGCACATCGCCGGCAAGCATCACGCCTCGGCCAGCACGGAATGGCGCGACGTCGTCAACCCGGCCACGCAGGAAATCGTTGCCAGGGTGCCGTTTTCCACGCCCGACGAAGTCAATCTGGCCGTCGCCACGGCCAAGGAAGCATTTAAAACGTGGCGAAATACCCCGCTGGCGGCGCGCATGCGCATCATGCTCAAGTACCAGCACCTGATCCGCGAAAACATCGGCGCCCTGGCCGAACTGATCACGCGTGAACATGGCAAGACCCTGCCCGACGCGGAAGGCGAAGTGATGCGCGGTCTGGAAGTGGTGGAGCACGCGTGCTCGATCGCCACCCTGCAGTTGGGAGAAATCGCGGAAAACGCGGCCACGGGCGTCGATGTCTACAATATCTACCAGCCGCTGGGCGTGGGCGCCGGCATCACGGCCTTCAATTTCCCCGTCATGCTGCCGTGTTTCATGTTCCCCATCGCTATCGCCTGCGGCAATACGTTTGTCCTGAAACCGTCGGAGCAGGACCCGTCATCGACCATGTACCTGGTCGAACTGATGTACCAGGCCGGCTTGCCGGCGGGCGTGCTGAACGTCGTGCATGGCGGCGCCGACGTCGTCAACATGCTGTGCGACCATCCCGACATCAAGGCCGTGTCCTTCATCGGCTCCACCCATGTGGGCACGCATGTCTACCGCCGCGCCAGCGAATCGGGCAAGCGCGCACAATCGATGATGGGCGCGAAAAACCATTGCGTGGTGCTGGCCGACGCCAACAAGGAACAGGCGATCAATAACCTGATCGGCGCCGCGTTCGGCGCGGCCGGCCAGCGCTGCATGGCCAATTCCGTCGTCGTGCTGGTGGGTGAGGCCCGCTCCTGGCTGCCGGAAATCGTTGCCCGCTCGCAAGCGCTGAAAGTGGGGCCGGGCAGCGACCGCACGGCCGACCTGGGCCCGATGGTCTCCAAGGCGGCCATGCAGCGGGCGGAAAAGCTGATCCAGGCGGGCGTGGACGAGGGCGCGCAGCTGCTGCTCGACGGCCGCGGCCACAAGGTGGCCGGCTACGAGGGCGGCAACTTCATGGGGCCGACGATTTTCTCGAAGGTGGCAGCGTCGAACGCCGTCTACACGCAGGAAATCTTCGGCCCCGCCATGTGCGTGGTCGAAACGGAGACGCTCGACGAAGCGATCGCCTTCATCAACGCCAACCCGAACGGCAACGGCACCTCGATCTTCACCTCGTCCGGCTGGGCGGGGCGCAAGTTCCAGAACGAGATCGACGTGGGGCAGGTGGGCATCAACGTGGCCATCCCCGTACCCGTCGCGTATTTCAGCTTCACGGGCTCGCGCGCGTCGAAACTGGGCGACCTGGGCCCGAACGGCAAGCAGGCGCTGTACTTCTGGACGCAGACCAAGACCGTCACGGCGCGCTGGTTCGCCCCGGACGATGGCGGCAGCGGCGTCAATACCACCATTGCGATGAAATAAGGAGGCGGCGATGAGCACCAATATCGTTTTCATCGGCCTGGGCAACATGGGCTTACCCATGGCGCAAAACCTGGTGCGGGCCGGCCATGCGGTGACGGGTTTCGACTTGCTGCCAGCCAGCGTGCAGCAGTTTGCCGACGGCGGCGGCCTCGTGTCGGACGATCAGGGCGCGGCGATAGGCCAGGCCGACATCGTCATCACCATGCTGCCGGCCAGCCGCCACGTGCTGGGCGCTTATTTGGGTAACCCTTTGGGCGACGCGGGCATCCTGGCGCAGGCGCGGCCCGGCACCTTGCTGATCGACTGTTCGACGATTTCCACCGAGGCGGCGCGCCAGGTGGGCCGCGCGGCCGAGGAAAAGGGCATGCCCATGCTGGACGCGCCCGTCTCGGGCGGTACGGCGGGCGCCACCAACGGCACCTTGACGTTCATGGTGGGCGGTGAAGAATCCGCGCTGGCGGCGGCGCGCCCCTACCTCGACGTCATGGGCAAGGCGATCTTCCACGCGGGCGGCTCCGGCTGCGGCCAGACGGTCAAGATCTGCAACAACATGCTGCTGGGGATTTTGATGATCGGCACCAGCGAGGCGATACGCCTGGGCGTGGCCAATGGCCTCGATCCGAAAGTGGTGTCGGACGTGATGGCGAAAAGCTCGGGCCGCAACTGGACCCTGGAGGTGTACAACCCGTGTCCCGGCGTGGCCGAGAACGTGCCCGCGTCGCGCGGCTACACGGGCGGCTTTGGCGTCGACCTGATGCTGAAAGACCTGGGCCTGGCCGTGGAAAGCGCGCTGGCCAGCGGGGCGAGCGTGCCGCTGGGCGCCCTGTCGCGCAATCTATATAGCTTGCACAGCAAGGCGGGGGCGGGCGCGCTGGATTTCTCCAGCATTTATCAGCTGCTGGGCGAGAAAGCTTAAGGCTGTTGCGCCTGCAGGGCCGCCAATTCGGCCCTGGCTTTTTCCAGCTTGCCTTCCAGCTTGGCGATTTTCTTTGACTGTTTATTCGCTTCCTGGGCCAGGCGCAGCGAACGCTCCGTCTGGTTCACCTTGGCCTGCGCCTTCAGCACCTTCTTGTTGTGGCGTTCGACCAGCGCGTTGTCGCGGCAGTGGGCGTTGACTTCGTCGAGCGCGCGCGTCAGGCCCGCGACCTTGTCGGACAGGCCCTGTTCCTGCGCCTGCTGCAATTCGCTGCGGATGCTTTCGCGCTTGGCGGCGCAGCCGGCCAGCTGGGTGTCTGCGGCGCTGGCACCCACGCAGGCGGCGGCGAGCAGCAGGGTCAGGGCGGTTTTCGATAGAAGGTTCATGGCATTCCTGTGTCAGTGGTGAGCCCGTGCAATGTAAGCCTGCCAACGCCCCCTGTCAAACTTCGCCTACCGTGCGCACCTGTCCCGCATGGCATCGGCTACCATGCGTGTTTTCTTCTTGTCGACACCGCCGCATGACCAGGAAATTACTATTGCTGCTCCCTTTGCTATTGCCGCTGCCTGTACTGGCGCAAACCTCGCCTACCTTGCTCGATCTGCAGCTGATCGCCATCAAGGCGCGGGCCGATGCGGCCAGCCATAGTCCGGAAAGCATCGCCGAATTTGCCGAAACCCGGCGCGTGGCCGAAACGGGCGACGTGGAGGCGCAGCTGGAACTGGCGCGCATGCTGCAGCTGGGCGTCGGCGCGCCGCAAGACACGGCGCACTCGATGGCCTGGATACGCAAGTCGGCCGAAGGCGGCTATGCGCCGGCGCAGGCAGCTTTGGGGCTGGCCTACACGGTGGGCGGCAAGGTGCCCATCGACCGCGTGCAGGGAGAGTACTGGCTGCGCAAGGGCGTGGCGCAGGGCGACGCGCTGGCGCAAACCATGCTGGCGCTGGAATTCATCGATGGCAGCAGCCCTGCCGAAGAACAGGCGCTGGCCATCACCTGGCTGAAGAAGGCCGCGCTCGAAGAACACTTTATTCCTGCCTATAATGCGCTGGGCGAGCACCTGATGCGCGCAGCCGCCGATGAGCAGGAGCGCGGCGAGGCCTTCCGCTGGTATGACAGATCGGCGCGTGAAAAGGAACCGGCCGGCATGCGTAACCTGGCCCGCGCGCACGAGCTGGGTCTGGGCGTGGCGCAGTCGGACAAGCTGGCCCTGGTCTGGTACGAGCGGGCGGGATGGAGCGGCGACTTGCCCGCCATGCGGCGCATGCTCGACGTGTACGTGAAGGGTGAACTGGGACAACAGGCGAATGCCGAAGACGCCGCCGAATGGCGCGCCAGGCTGGCGGAAAGCGAGAAGAAATGAAGACCATCGTATTGTTATTGACCCTGGCGCTGGCGCAGCCCGTGCTGGCGCAGCCTGCGCCCTCCAAAGAACCGCGCCAGCATCCGGCGCTGGCCGAATTCGATATGTCCGGCCTCGACGACATGCGCGCGAAGGTGCAAGCCGTGGTCAACCGCCCGGCCGACCTGTCGCCGGAAAAAATCACCGCCTACGACAAGACGCGCCGTACCGCCGAAGGGGGCGATGCGGCCGCCCAGCTGGAGCTGGCGCAGATGCTGCACGAAGGCGAGGGCACACCGCGCGACGTTGACGCCGGCCTGGCGTGGATGCGGAAATCGGCCGAAGGCGGCTATGGCCCGGCGCAGGCATTCCTGGGCGTCGCCTATACGCTGGGGCAGGGCATGGCGGTGGACCGCAAGCTGGGCGAATACTGGTCGCGCAAGGGCGCCGCGCAAGGCGTGGAACTGGCCAACTTCATGGTGGCCCAGCACTTTGAAAACATCCACAGCAGTCCGGCAGAACAGGCGCACGCGCTGCACTGGCTGAAGTTCTATGCCGAAAACGGTTTTATTCCCGCCTACAATGAAATCGGCTACCGGCTGATGATGACGGCCAAGGACGAGACGCAGCGCAAGGAAGCGTTCGGCTGGTACATGCAGGCGGCCAAGGCGCTCGATCCGCCGGGCTTGAACAATGTGGCCTACTCGTATGAAGTGGGGCAGGGCGTGCCGCAGAGTGACGAGGCGGCGCTGGGCTGGTATGAAATGGCGGCCATCGCCAAGAGTCCCCCGGGCCAGACGGGCTTCGCGCGGCTGCTGGAGCAGGGCCGCGGCGGCCCTACCCGGCAAGGGCCGGCGCCCCAGCCCTTCGAGTTGTACCTGCTGGCGGCGAAGCAGGGCGACGCGGAAGCCATCGAACGGCTGGTCAAGGTGTACGATAAGGGCGAGCTGGGACAGGCGGCCGACCCGGCGCAAGCGGCACTGTGGCGCGAAAAGCTCAGGCTGGCCAGGACTCCCTAAGTGGACGAGACGGGGCGGAAACGGCATGCTATCATCATTGTTATCGATAACAATATCATGAGAGACCCATGAATCCCGATTTCCGCTCCAGGGCCATGCTTGAAAAGCACATCCTGCACACGATGCACTTCTACCACCCGCGCGCGTTTGACCCGAGCGGCGGCTTTTACCACTTCTTCCTCGACGACGGCACCGTCTACGACGCTGCCACGCGTCACCTGGTCAGCAGCACGCGCTTCATCTTCAATTACGCCATGGCTTACCGCCATTTCGGCGGCGACGATTACCAGGCAGCGCTGCGCCATGGCGTGGCCTTCCTGCGCGACGTGCACCGCGATCCGGACACGGGCGGCTACGCCTGGCAACTGTCGTGGAAAGACGGCGTCAAGACGGTCGAAGACGGCGCCAACCACTGCTATGGCCTGGCCTTCGTGCTGCTCGCCTATGCGCATGCCTTGCAGGCCGGCGTGACGGAAGCGCGCGCCTACCTGGACGAGACCTTCGAACTGATGGAGCAGCGCTTCTGGCTGCCCGAGCACGGCCTGTATGCGGACGTGGCCAGCGCCGACTGGGTCACGCTCGATGGCTACCGTGGCCAGAACGCGAACATGCATGCGTGCGAAGCCATGCTGGCCGCGTTCGAGGCGACGGGCGAGGCGCGCTACCTGCACCGCGCCGAAACCCTGGCGCACAACATCACGGTGCGCCAGGCGGGCCTGGCCAACGGCATGATCTGGGAACACTACAAGAGCGACTGGGCTATCGACTGGGATTACAACCTGCACGACAAGAGCAATATCTTCCGTCCCTGGGGCTACCAGCCCGGCCACTTCACGGAATGGGCCAAGCTGCTCCTGATCATGGAGCGCCACGCCAGGTTCATGGCCGGACCATCGGAGTGGCTGCTGCCGCGCGCGCGCGAACTGTACGACACGGCGCTGGCCAAGGCCTGGGATGGCGCGCATGGTGGCATCCACTACGGTTTCGGCCCGCACGATGAAATCTGCGACGGCGACAAATACTTCTGGGTGCAGGCGGAAAGCTTCGCCGCCGCCGCCGTGCTGGCCGCACGCACGGGCGACGACGCCTACTGGCAAAGCTACGACAAGATATGGGACTACAGCTGGAAGCATTTCGTCGACCACGAACACGGCGCCTGGTACCGCATCCTGACGCCGGAAAACCAGAAAATCAGCAACGAGAAAAGCCCGGCCGGCAAGACCGATTACCACACCATGGGCGCCTGCTATGAAGTGTTGAGCGTGATCGGCGGTGCCGTATGAGCGCCGCCTTCCCGCGCGAATTTCCACAATTCGTGTCGGCCGGCGAAGCGCTGACGGACATGCTGCGCACGGGGCCGGACGCCTGGAGCAGCCAGGTGGGCGGCTCGACCTGGAACGTGGCGCGCGTGATGGCGCGCCTGGGCGTGCCCAGCGCCTTTGCCGGCGCCGTCAGCCTCGACGTCTTCGGCGACGCGCTGGCGCAAGCGACCGACGCGGCAGGCCTGGACATGCGCTTCTTGCAGCGCCGCGCGAAATCGCCGCTGCTGGCCATCGTGCATGAACTGCATCCTCCCACGTATTACTTCATCGGCGACGACAGCGCCGACCTGCATTTCGACGCGGCGCAGCTGCCGGCCGGCTGGATGCAGGGCGCGCAATGGGTGCATTTCGGCGGCATCAGCCTGGCGCGCGAACCGCTGGCGGGCAAGCTGGTGGCGCTGGCGCAGGAGCTCAAGGCGGCTGGCGTGAAAATCAGCTATGACCCGAATTTCCGCATCATGATGGATGCGCGCTACGACGCCACCCTGCGCCGCATGACGGAGCTGGCCGACGTGATCAAGGTGTCGGACGAAGACCTGGCGGGCCTGTTCCGCCACGACGATATCGATGGCGCGTTTGCCGTGCTGCGCGGCTGGAATCCGCAGGCCACGTATTTGTATACGCGTGGCGCGCAAGGTGCGGCGCTGTACCGGGGCGAACAGACATGGCAGGCGGCCCCGCCCGCCATCGAGGTGGTCGACTCGGTGGGCGCGGGCGACGCCAGCATCGGCGGCTTGCTGTACAGCCTGATGTACCGGCCCTATGCGGACGGCGGCCAGCACTTGCGCTTTGCCGTCGCGGCCGGAGCAGGCGCCTGCCTGGCGGCCGGCGGCTCGCCGCCTTCGGTGGACCTGGTGGAATCGCTGGCGCAGCGCACGCAGCTGCGTTAAGTCGTATGGCGCGGTGCGCCGGCAGGCAGGCGCACCACGCATATTTTTTACGCAATGCAAAAATTTATCATGGTCAGCTTGATCTGCATCGAAACGCGTTGACCTTCCCGCCAGGCCTACCTTGACGTTGGCAATCCTCCTACATGCACGCCGCATGGCCCTGTCTAGAATGGGGACTTCATTGCACACCTGGAGAACACATCATGGCCACCCAATCCCATCAGGCAGCGTCCGTTTCCCAGCAAAATGCCGGTATGCAAGACATGGATGCGATCGAACTGCTGACGCAAGATCATCAGACGGTGAAGGACTTGTTCGAACAGTACGAGGGGCTCAGCGACAGGTCGCTCGCCAGCAAACGCAAGCTGGCGCTGAAAATCTGCGAGGAATTGAGCAAGCATGCGATGGCGGAAGAGGAAATCTTTTATCCGGCCGTGCGCGAGGCCAGCCGCCTGAACGAAGACTTGATCGACGAAGCCATCGTCGAGCACGCCTCGGCCAAGGAATTGATCGCGCAAATCGTCGCCATGGCGCCCGGCGAAGACTTGTACGACGCCAAGGTCAAGGTCTTGTCCAGGCAGATCGAGCAGCACGTACAGGAAGAGGAGGGCGAGATTTTTCCGCGCGCGCGCGAGGCGCAACTCGATCTGCTGGCCATGGGCGGCCAGATCGCGGCGCGCAAGGCGGAAATGCAAGTGCCCGGGATGCAGCCCTGAGCCTGCCTGGCCGCGTGTGACTAGCGCGCTGGCCCTGTCGACGCCCGTTACATCAAGGTAAGCGCCATCAGAGGATGCGTGGCGGGCGCCTGCTGGCGGCAGGCGGTTCACCGCCAGCGGTGCAAGTGGTGGAATCGTTGCTGGAGCGTACGATATGGCGATGATGTGGGGATGGCGTGTCTATTCAGCGGCGCCAGGGCGCCCTTTTTGCGAGAATAGGCGTAAGATTTGCTCTCTTGCCATGTCAAGAGCCTGTTCTGGAAGTGTATTCATCCGGGGATAGGTTCGAAGTCATGCGCTGACCAATATGCCGTGCTTCCCATTGCCATGCATGGCGCCACTTGGCCGGGTCCGTGTGCTTTACAGAGCACGGGCGCTGAGAAGGAAGTCCGCATGCATAAGATCTGGAAGTTTTTCAATCCCCGGAGCTTCAAATTCAAGATGACTGTGCTCGTGGGCGTACTGGTGCTGTGCGCAACGGGTTCTGTTGCGCTCACATCGCTGTCTGTCGCGCAAGGGCAGATGGTATCCGTCATCGGCAATCAGCAATATGCCTTGCTGACCAGTGCCGCGGCATATATCGACGAAGACTTGAATGCCAAGAAAGCGCTGCTCAAGGTGCTGGCGGAAGGGCTGCCTGCGGATGTGTATGAACATCCGCAGCGGATGCAGGCATTTATAGAAAATCATCCAACCCTGCGCGAGGAATTTTTTAATCTCGTCGCCTTTGATGCTACCGGGAAACTGATTGCCAGCATGAATGACCGGCGCGTGGCTGGCAAGCTCAATTTCGCTGCGCGCGAATATTTTATCGATACCGTGAAGCTCAGGGAAGGCGTGATATCGCGTCCATTCAAGAGCCAGCTGTCGGGCAAGCCCGTTGTGCTGGTAACCGAACCGATCTATGACAAAGCAGGAAAATTGCTGTATGTAATCGCTGGCGGTCTGAATTTGCAAAGCCCGACATTTTTTGGCCAGTGGGAGCAGCTCAAGCCGGGCAAGAGCGGTTATCTGTTCATGTTGACCGACGACGGCACGATACTCCACCATCCGGACCCGGCGCGCGTCCTGAAGCGGGTGCATGATGAAACGGGCGGCGCAACCCCTTCCACCTTGGCCGCATTGCGGGGATTCGACGGTTGGACGCAAGGTAAAACCAAGCTGGGCGTGCAGGCAATTATGACGTACAAGCATTTGCGCGCGGCAGATTGGATCATCGGCGCCGTCTATCCTGAAAGCGAGGCATTCACGCCGGTCACCGATATGTATGCCAAAGTCATCATTGCTTCGTCAGGCGTGGCCTTCCTGGCCAGTTGTGCCGGCTGGATCGCGGTGATGCTGCTCTTGCGTCCCTTGGGCGATCTGGGCCGGCATGTGGCGAGCATACGCTCAGGCAATGCCGATATTGCGGTGTTTGATATCGCCCGTAAAGACGAGTTTGGAAAGCTGAGCCGTGCATTCTATGCGCTGTCGCTGCAGAGGGAAGCGGCGGAAAACAACCTCGCCGCTCTGGCGCGTACTGACATGCTGACGGGCCTGCACAACAGGCGCATGTTTGACGAGGCGCTGGCCGCGGCATTGACGCGTGCGCGGCGCGCTGGCACGGGCCTGGCGCTGGCGTATCTGGATATCGACTATTTCAAAAAAATAAATGACACATATGGGCATGGTATCGGCGATCTGGTATTGATTGAATTTGCCAAACGGCTCAAAGCTTGCGTCCGGGCCTCCGACACGGTGGCGCGCCTTGCCGGCGACGAGTTTGTCATTATTTTTGAACAACTGACGGAGCAGTCCGAGCTCGCGGTACTGGGCAAGAAAATCGTGCAAGGGATGGCCGTGCACTTTGATTGCGGCGGTATCGGTCTGCATGTCACCACCAGTGTCGGCTTGGCGTTCTGCACCCGCGGCGATACGACGGCGGGGGCATTCTTGACGGCGGCCGATACGGCGCTCTACAAGGCAAAAAGCGCTGGCCGCAACGGTTATGCCGTCACTTCCATCGGCAGCCCCGCCTTGACCGAGGCGTTGTAGGGCCGGGTGCGCCGGAATGGCGGGTGGTGGCATCGCCTGTTCCGGCAGCGTCAAGGCCTGCGCTGGCCCTGTGCCGTCGGCGGCGCATAGCTGCCCGACGATGCGCGCTCTACCAGGGTAAATTCCATCAAGTGATGCGTGGCGGGCGCCGTTTCCCCGGCGCGGCGCTGGCGTATCTCGTCGATGACGAGCTTGACGGCGGCGCGCGCCATGTCGGCGATGGGCTGGTGGATGGTGGTCAGCTCGGGCCAGACGGTGCTGGCGACGGGCGTGTCGTCGAAGCCGCACACGCTCAATTGCGCCGGCACCTGCAAGCCCATGCCGTGCGCCACGGCCAGGGTGGCGGCGGCCATGTCGTCATTGCTGGCGAAGATGGCGCTGGGGTGCGGTTCGTGCGCCAGCAGCCGGCGCGCCGCGTCGAGCCCCGAACGGTAGGTAAAATAGCCTTGCGCCACCCTGTGCGGCGGCACCTGCAAGCCCGCTTCCCGCATGGCGTCCTCGAAGGCCTGGCGGCGCAGCAGGGCGGGCGTGTGCGCCGGATCGCCTTCGATGAAGCCGATGTCGCGGTGGCCCAGCGCGAGCAGATGGCGCGTCATGGCCAGCGCGCCTTCGTAGTCGTCGATGCGCACGGCCGAGACGCCGGGCGAGGGGCGCGCCGTGGCCACGGCGATGGCGGGGATGCCCATGGTATTGAGCTGCGCCAGCACTTCCGGTGAATCGCACAGGGGCGGCGGCACGAGGATGCCATCCACGCCGGCCGCCACCAGGCAATCGATGCCGGCGCGCTGGCTATCGAGGTCTTCGCAGCGTTCGAGCAGCAGCTGGCCGCCGCCCTGGCGGCACTGGTCCATGGCGCCGACGAGAAATTCACTGAGGAAGGCCGCGCTGGGGTTGCTGTATAGCAAGCCGATGCGCAGGGTGCCCGTGCGGGCGGCACGGGCCGCCAGGTTGGGCTGGTAACGCAGGCTGGCGATGGCCGCCTCGACCTTGTCGCGCGTGGCCGCGCTGACGCTGGCGCGCCCGTTGATGACGCGCGATACCGTCATGGCCGAGACGCCGGCCAGGCGCGCCACGTCATGCACGGTGGCGCCGCTGGCCGTGTCGGCGGCGGCGTGGGCGGCATGCGCCGCCTTATTCGAGGTGGCCACCGAATTTCAGCTTGCCGCTGATGCGCATGCCGTGCAATTGGCCTTCTTCCAGTTCGGCGGCGCTGGTGCGCTGCGCCGTGTCGCGCCGCGCCAGTCCCACCGACAGGATATCGAGCATCATCAGCTGCAGCAGGCGCACGATCATGGGCACGAAATTGAGGTTGCCTTCCGGGTGGTTCAGGGTCAGCAGCACGTCGGCCAGCTTGGCCAATGGCGAACCGCTGGCCGTGATCGCCAGCACGCGGGCGCCGCAGCCCTGCGCCACCTTGACGGTACGCAGCAGGTCGGGCAGGGCGCCCGAACGGGAAATGACCAGCGCCACGTCGCCCGGCTTGAGCATGGCGGCGCTCATTTCCTGCGCCTGCGGATCGGCAAAGAAGCTGCTGACGATGCCCAGATTGAGCAGCTTGTGCTGCATGTCGTCGGCCACCACGCGGGCGCTGCCCACGGCCAGCAATTCCACGCGCTGCGCGCCGCGCAGCAGTTCGATGGCCGCCGTCAGCGCCTTCACGTCGAGCATGTCGCGCATGGCCAGCGCTGCCGAGGCATTATTGCCCAGCACCTTGCGCGCCAGTTCCGCGTCGGAGTCCGAAATCTCCACGTGGCAGTGCGCCACCGTGATGGCGCCGCCCGTCAGGCCGGAAGCGAGTTTTAATTTGAAATCGGCCAGGCCCTGCACACCGATCGAGCGGCAAAAGCGCATCACGGTCGGCTGGCTCACGCCGACCCGCTGGGCGATTTCGGCGATCGGCAGGGTCAGCATGGCGTTCGGCTCTTTCAATACCCAGTCGGCCACCTTGCATTCCGATGGACTCATGCGCCCGCGCGCCTGGCGCACGGATTCGAGCACGGGCGCGCCGGTATGGGCGCGCTTGAGCTTTTGCGCCAGGATGGCGGCGATGCCCAGAAAAGTAGGCAGTTCGGCCGTGATCAGAAACGTGGGGATCTGCGCCAGGTATTCGTTCAGGCGGCCCTTTTGCTCGAAGCGGGCGCGGAACTGCGACCGTTCGAACAAAGGCCCCAGGCGCGGCACGATGCCCCCGCCTATATAGATGCCGCCCAGGGCGCCCAGGGTCATGGCCACGTTGCCGGCGATGGAGCCGAGGATGGCGCAGAAGCAGTCGACCGCTTCCAGGCACACGTCGCATTCATTGTTCAGGGCGCGGCTGGTGATGTCGGCCGCCAGCAGCGGCGGGACGTCATGCCGGCCAGCCCGGTCGGACAGGGCGCGGTAGATCAGTTCCAGCCCGCGCCCGGAGGCGAGGCGCTCGGCCGAGACGTGCGACAGTTCGCGCCAGGCGAAGGACAGCACGTCCATCTCGCGCTGGTCGCAGGGGGCGAAGCTGACGTGGCCGCCTTCGCTGCCCAGCGCGATCCAGCGGTCTTCCGCGGGGATCATGCCCGACACGCCCAGGCCTGTGCCCGAACCAAGCAAACCGATGACGCTGTCGGCGCGCGCCATGCCGCCGCCGATCTGCTGGCGCTGGTCGGGCCGCAGGTAGGGCAGGGCCATGGCCAGCGCCGTGAAGTCGTTCACCACCAGCAAGGTGTCGAGGCCCAGCGCGGCGCGCATCGCCTCGATCGAGAAGAACCAGTGATGGTTCATCATGCGGATATTGTCGTCGTCGATGGGATTGGCGATGGCGATGGCTGCATGGCGCACGCGTGCCGAACCGGCGGCGCGCGCCTCGCTGCTATCCATATAGGCGGTGATGGCGTCGAGCAGCGACGCGTAGTCGTCGCAGGGCAGCACGGCGACCGCTTCCAGGTGGCCCTGGCGCGTTTCCAGCACGAAGCGGGCATTGGTGCCGCCGATGTCTGCCAGCAGGCGCGGGCCTTCACTGAAACGCTCCGCTGGATCGCTGCCTGCTACTTCCATTTTTTCATCAATTTTCATGGCGGTGCTTTGTCTCGTCTGCGTGCGTGGTCGTGGCCGCGCACTGTCGTTATGGGCAAAAACCAAGGATTTTAATTCGTATACGTGCCGCGTGCCGAAAAATGCGGGATGCCTGCGCAAATGCCTGTCCAAGGTGCCAGATGCGGTGGCGCCAGCGGAAAAAAACAGGGCAGTCAACTCGGCTGTCGGTACGCAAATAAAGTGTCGCAGAGTAGTCGTAGGATTACAACATAATATGTTGATATTTGTTCGTAGTATAGTTACTATGTCCCTGCTGGAAAGAATTCTGGCCAGTACATTCGGCCACGAATGACTAGATAAAAAATAACTACTGAGGAGACTTACCATGCTGCATCGCAACATGTTGAAGGCCGTGTTGAAGACACTGCCAGCTGCCATCGTTTTGGCCATCGCCAGCGGTTCCGCTGCCGCCGACCCCATGTACCCATCCGATTCCGAAGGCTTCCATGGCTACCTGCGCGCCGGCGCCGGCAGCAATACCTCGGGCGGCGGCGGTTCGCAAGGCTGCTTCGGTCTGGGCGGCAATACCATGAAATATCGTCTGGGCAATGAGTGCGACGCCTACACGGAATTCGGCTACACCAAGTCCGTCGCCCAGTCCGGCGGCGTGAACTACCTGGCCACCATCTGGGTCAACGCTTACGCGCCGAACTCGGATTTCGGCGACAACAAACTGGGCATCGTCAAGGCCTATGTCGAAGCACAGGGACTCGATTTCCTGAACGGCGGCACGGCCTGGATCGGCAAGCGCTTCTACTACCGTCCTGACATCCACATGCTGGACTTGCAGTACATCAACATGAACGGCACGGGCGCCGGCCTGGACCGCATTCCTGCGGGCCCCGGTAAATTCTCGTACGCCTTCTTCAAGGACAACGACATCAACACCGTGTCGAAGACCGGCGTCGTCAGCACCAAATCGGCCGTGCGCCAGAACTTCATCTACGGCGAGATTCCCGTCAATGAAAACGGCACCCTGGACCTGGCCGCGACCTACATCATCGGCGAAGGCAAGGACAACGACGCTTACGGCCAGAAGCACAATGGCTGGCAATTGTCGGCCTTCCACCGTCAAGCGAAAGTGTTCGGCGGCGGCAATACCTTCGGCGTGCAGTACGGCGTCGGTCCTGGCACCGGCAAGGGCGCGCAGTTCGGCGCGTCGGGCGACACCAATTTCGGTTCGGACGTGAAACGCACGCGCATCTTCAATGACATGGCAATCCAGCCGATGGCCAACTTCGGCATGGAATTCGTCGCCCTGTGGCAAAAAGACGAATCGAACGCCAACGGTTCGTCGACCTGGACCTCGGTCGGCGTGCGTCCCGTGTACGCGTTCACCAACAACTTCAAGCTGGTGGGCGAACTGGGCACGGACCGCGTGACGCAAGCGGGCGGCCTGCCGGCCAAGCGCCTGACCAAGCTGACCATCGCCCCGACGATCTCGGCCGGTCCCGGCCTGTGGTCGCGTCCTGAACTGCGCGCTTTCGTGACCTACGGCAAATGGAACGATGCGGCCACCGCCTCGGTCAATGCGTCGAACAACGGCGGCCCGATCTACAACAACAATACCAGCGGTACTTCCTACGGTTTCCAGGTGGAAACCTGGTTCTAAACACCGAACCAAACCTGCTGCGCGGCGCGCTTTGCGGCCTGCGATGCTCACCGGGCTTTAGCCCGGCTGCGCTTCTTAGCCACAAATCACTGCCGCTCGCGACGGTTTTGTTCAGTGTTGACGTTTGTAATGCAGATCAACCTGGCGCATCCTTCGCGGATGCGTTTTTGGCGCCGTCCCGTGATATAAATGCAATGTCGTCATGTCATGGATCGCGGCGCCGTCTTTACACCAAGATGATGCCCGTTTGCAAGCGGGTCTGAGCACAAGAGCGCCGGTACAGGCGCAGATTTCACCTTTTTCGGCCCCGTATGCCGAAGCCCCCTAAAAGCTTGATCAAAAAAGGAATGTGGAGATGAAACTGAAATTCAAGATTACCCAACTGGCCGCATTGACCACCCTGGCATGCGCCGGCAGCGCCTTTGCAACCGACGTGGAAGTGTTGCACTACTGGACCTCCGGCGGCGAAGCGAAGTCCGTGGGCCAGTTGCAGCAAATCGTGAAGGAAAGCGGCTTCGGCTGGAAAGATTTCGCCGTGGCTGGCGGCGCTGGCGAAAACGCCGCGACCGCGCTGAAAACCCGCGTCATTTCCGGCAACCCGCCGACGGCTGCCCAGATCAAGGGCCCGTCGATCCAGGAATGGGGCGCCGAAGGCGTGCTGGCCAATATCGATGATGCCGCCATTCCAGGCAAATGGGATGCCGTGCTGCCGAAAGTCGTTGCCGACATCATGAAATACAAGGGCCATTATGTTGCCGCTCCCGTCAACGTCCACCGTGTCAACTGGATGTGGGTCAATCCGGAAGTGCTGAAAAAAGCCGGCGTGGCCACCACCCCGACCACCTGGGATGCGTTCTTCGACGCGGCCGAGAAGATCAAGAAATCGGGCGGCATCGCGATCGCCCACGGCGGCCAGCCTTGGCAGGACGCCACCGTGTTTGAATCGGTCGCGCTGGGCGTGGGCGGCACGGAGTTCTACAAGAAAGCCATCCTCAAGCTGGACCAGAAGGAATTGACCGGTCCGACCATGCTCAAGGTGTTCGACACCCTGGGCAAGGTGAAGACCTACATCGACAAGGATGCGGCAGGCCGCGACTGGAACCTGGCGACCGCCATGGTCATCAACAACAAGGCCGGCTTCCAGTTCATGGGCGACTGGGCCAAGGGCGAGTTCACGGCCGCCGGCAAGGTGCCGGGCAAGGACTATCTGTGCGTGGCAGCGCCTGGCACGGACAAGGCCTACACCTTCAACATCGATTCGTTTGCCATGTTCACGCAAAAGGATGCGAATGCGAAGAAAGGGCAGATCGCCCTGGCCAACGCCATCATGAATCCGAAGTTCCAGTCGATCTTCAACTTGAACAAGGGCTCCATCCCCGTGCGTTCCGGCGTATCGAAGGACAAGTTTGACGCTTGCGCCCTGAAATCGATGGAAGACATGGACGCCACCAACAAGACCGGCGGCCTGGTGCCATCGTTCGCCCACGGCATGGCGCTGCCATCGGCCACGCAAGGCGCCGTGACCGACGTCATCGCCAAGTTCATGAACACCAACATGAGCTCGAAAGACGCGGTCGCAGCGCTGGCCAAAGCGGCAAAAGTGAAGTAATCACGACGGCGCCGGCACTCTCGCCGGCGCCCGCTGCATCGCATGCATCGCAGGCGTCCGCCCTGGCTTCGGCCAGGCCGGCGCCACACGCAGTTCTACTTCTACGGCTGTCCTATGTCCATACGCAAGCAATTCGACCGATGGATACCGCAGATGGTGCTGGGCCCCACGCTCATCGCCAGCTTGGTATTCGTCTATGGTTTTATCTTTTTGACCGGTTGGCTGTCGCTGACCGAATCGCGGCTGATGCCGAACTACGAGTTCGCCGGCCTGGTGCAATATTACGAGCTGTTCGACAACGAGCGCTGGTGGACCTCGCTCAAGAACCTCGGCATCTTCGGTGTCCTGTTCATCGGTTGCAGCATCGCCATCGGCCTGTTCCTGGCCATCCTGCTGGACCAGAAAATCCGCGCCGAAGGCGCGCTGCGCGCCATCTATCTGTATCCGATGGCGCTGTCCTTCATCGTCACCGGCACGGCCTGGAAATGGATGCTCAATCCCAGCCTGGGCCTGGAAAAGGTCATGCACGACTGGGGCTGGACGTCGTTTACCTTCGACTGGCTGGTGAACTCCGACATGGCCATCTACACGGTGGTGATCGCCGGCGTATGGCAGTCGTCGGGCTTTGTCATGGCCCTGTTCCTGGCCGGCCTGCGCGGCATCGACGATGAAATCATCAAGGCGGCGCAAGTCGACGGCGCGTCCTTGCCGACGATCTACTGGCGCATCGTGATTCCCGCCATGCGTCCCGTGTTCTTCAGCGTGCTGCTGATCCTGGCGCATATCGCCATCAAGAGCTTCGACCTGGTCATCGCACTGACGGCTGGCGGACCTGGCAATTCGTCGTCCGTGCCGGCCATCTTCATGTACCAGTTTTCCTTCACCCGCGGCCAGCTGGGCCTGGGCTCGGCATCGGCAATGATGATGCTGGCCACCATCGTGGCCGTGCTCGTGCCGCTGATGTACCTGGAAACGCGCAGCGCAAAGGCGATGAGATGACACCTACCCGCAATAATCGACTCACCCTCGGACGGGTGGTGGTATACCTGCTGCTGATTTTGTTCGCGGTGTACTACATCGTGCCTCTGTACGTGACCCTGTCGACGTCGTTCAAGTCGCTCGACGAGATCCGCAGCGGCAACCTGCTGGCACTGCCGCACGTGTGGCAGTTCGATTCCTGGTCCAAGGCCTGGTCGTCGGCCTGCACGGGCGTCACCTGCGACGGCATGCAGCCGTTCTTCTGGAACTCGATCAAGATGGTGATTCCCGCCGTGCTGATCTCGACCTTCCTGGGCGCCTTCAACGGCTATGTGTTCGCGCACTGGCGCTTCCGCGGTTCGGAAATCCTGTTCGCCGCCTTGCTGGTGGGCTGCTTCATCCCGTTCCAGGTCGTGATCCTGCCGATGGCGCGTCTGCTCGGTGAATTCGGCCTGGCCAATACCACCACGGGTCTCGTCTTCGTCCACGTGGTGTACGGCACGGCCTTCACGACCCTGTTCTTCCGCAACTACTATATCGGCGTGCCGGAAGAACTGATCAAGGCGGCGCGCATCGACGGCGCCGGCTTCTTCCTGATCTTCCGCAAGATCGTGCTGCCGATTTCGGGTCCGATTTTCGTCGTCTGCATCATCTGGCAATTCACGCAGATCTGGAACGACTTCCTGTTCGGCATCGTCTTCGCCAGCGGCGATTCGCAGCCGATCACGGTGGGCTTGAACAACCTGGTCAACACGTCCACGGGCGTGAAGGAATACAACGTCAACATGGCCGCCGCGGTGATTGCCGCGCTGCCGACCCTGCTGGTCTATCTGGTCGCAGGCCGTTATTTTGTGCGCGGTCTGACCGCAGGCGCAGTCAAAGGTTAAGGAAAGAATATGTCCAGTTTATCGATACGCAGCATCCGCAAGGTGTACACGAATGGCGTCGAAGTCCTGAAAGGCATCGACATCGAGATCAAGGATGGCCAGTTCCTGATCCTCGTCGGCGGCTCCGGCTCCGGCAAGTCGACCCTGCTCAACATGGTGGCCGGCCTGGAAAGCGTCACCTCGGGCGAAATCCTCATCGACGGCAAGGTGGTCAACGACTTGCCGCCGAAGGACCGCGACATCGCCATGGTGTTCCAGTCCTATGCGCTGTACCCGTCGATGACGGTGCGCGAAAACATCGCGTTTGGCTTGAACGTGAAAAAGGTGCCGAAGGCGGAGCAGGAAGAAATCGTCTCGCGCGTGGCCGAAACGCTGCAGATCACGCACTTGCTGGACCGCCGCCCGGCGCAATTGTCCGGCGGGCAGCGCCAGCGCGTGGCCATGGGCCGCGCCATCTCGCGCAAGCCCTCGCTGTTCCTGTTCGACGAACCGCTGTCGAACCTGGACGCCAAGCTGCGCGTGGAAATGCGCGCCGAGATCAAGCTGCTGCACCAGCGCCTGAAGGCTACCATCGTCTACGTCACGCATGACCAGATCGAGGCGATGACGATGGGCGATCTGATCGCCGTCATGAAGGATGGGGTGGTGCAGCAACTGGGCACGCCGCAGGAAATCTACGACAACCCGGCGAATCTGTTCGTGGCCGGCTTCATCGGCTCGCCGTCGATGAACTTCATCACCGTCAAGCCTGTCATCGAGGGCAACGACGTGTTTGTCGCCATCGAGAATGCGGGCAAGAGCATGCGCCTGGCCTTGCCGTTCGCCGCCGACAAGCTGCGCAGCTATGCGGGCCGCGACGTGATCCTGGGCGTGCGTCCGGAGCAGATCACGGACATGAGCAGCGCGCACGGCGACGTGGGCCAGGAACTCGGTTGCCTGATCGACCTCGTCGAGCCGACCGGCCCCGATACCTTGCTGACGACGCGCCTGAACGGCGCCGCCGTGACTTGCCGCACGCACCCGCGCGAAGCGGTGCTGCCGGGGCAGACCATGCAGCTGTCGTTCAACCTGTCGAAAGCGGCCCTGTTCGACCCGGCCAACGGCGAGCGTATCGCGTAAGCGCCACCTGCCATGAAAAACGGCCCGCTTGTCCAGGTGACAGGCGGGCCGTTGTCGTTTACGCCGCCGCGCTTATTGCGCCAGCGATTTTTTATAGGCGATGGCGTGGCGCAGCTTGCCCTTGTCGCCGATCAGCTCATCGAACGCTTCCCGGTTGACTTCCCGCAGGGCGCCCAGTTCGCGCGCGCTCTTGCCGCCGCTGACGCTGTCGCCGGGCCGCAGCGCCGCCATTGCCTGCGCGGCCAGCAGGATCGCATTGGCATACGCGACCGGATCGCGCAGGTCGACACGCGCCAGGTCCAGCGCCGGCATGCGGCGCAGCCAGTCGGCCCAGTAAAACTCGAGAAATTCCGTGGCGTGCTCTGGCGGCTCGTAGCCAATCCCGCGCGTAAAATAGACGAGCGAGCGGTACGGGTCATCGCCCAGCGATGCGAGACCGATGGCGGGCGGCAGCTGCTGCGGCGTGATGGCCTGGTTGCGGCCGTTCTTCAGCCAGACCTTGTTTTCCGCGCGCATGCGGGTCCAGAAGGCCGCGTCGTCCAGCGCGCTGAAATTGTCGCTGACCTTGACCCAGACCTGCAATTGCTGATTGCGTCCGCCATCGGCTTCCCGGAAGGCGGAAAACGTGTGGTGGCCATCGGTCAGGTACACGAGGCCGCGCGGGCCGATGACGACGGTCTTCATGTCGTCCGGGCGGCTGCCCACGGCCGCCTTGCAGCGGTAGCCGGCCGGCGGCGCGGCCAGGGTGGCGCCGGCCACGTTGGCCGTGTTGGGCAAGACGTCGCCTTGGCCATTGGCTTCGCACAGGTCGGCGAATTTCCTGGGCTTTGCGATGTCGGCGATGTGCTTTTCTTCGGCCGCATAGCGCCCCAGCTTGTAGTACACCTGGTCGTAGCCGATGGCCGGCTGGGTCGGATGCAATTCATCGAGGCGCACCTGCAGGATGCGCGGATGGGCGGCGCTGCCCGCCACGGTGGACATCAGCGCCTGCTGGCGCGCGCTGAGGGCGGGCGCGACGGCGGCATCGCGGGACCATGCCATGCTGGCGAAAGACAGGGCCAGCGCGGCGGCGGCCCGGGGGAATGCGGCGTGCATGCGACCTCCGAAGTGAGCGGTATGGCGTGCAGCATAGCGCGGCACGCGATTTCGCACAGTCCGACAGGCGCATGCACTGCGCCAGATCAAGCCAGTTTCTTAAAACCACGTCTCCACTTGCAGGCCGAACGAGGTGCCGCTGGTGGCGTTGCCGTATACGGGACCGGACTCGTTGGCCTTGTTGACGGCGGCCGTGGCGGCGTCGTTCCATTTGCCGTAGGTGACGAAGGCGCGCAACTCGGGACGCGCCCAATAACCCTTGCCCGCCGTCAGGGTGGGCGCGAAGGTCAGCTTGGTCAGGCGCTGCGCGGCGCCGCCCGTGGGCGAGGTCACGCGGTCCGTGCCCAGCTCGAACTGCAGCTTGAAGTTGTCGTTGACGGCATACACGGGGCGCACGCCCACGGTGGTCCAGGTTGAGCTGCCGCCCGAGACGTTGGACTTGTCGCGCTGCACGATGGCCACCATTTCCGCGCTCCACTCGGGCGTCGGCTGTATCCACAGCGAATTGAAGATGCGCAGGCGCGTCACGTCGCTGCCGTTGCGGATCGAGCCCGTGGTGCCCATGCGGTCGCAGCACTGGCCGCCGGCGCCCGTGCCTGGCCCCACGCCGTACTGGATGCCGAAGGTGTTGGCGCCGCCCCATACTTTATCCTGCTTGTGCAGCACGGTGGCCTGCCAGCCGCTGTGCGAGGTGCTGTCCTTCTTGTCGGGCGTGATGAGGGTGGTCAGCACTTCCAGCGTGCCATCCTGGTTGACGGGGATGCCCTGGTAGACGAGGTTTTGCCGGATGGCCGAGTTGCCGGGCTTGTCGTTATCCTTGAAGAAGCCATAGCTGATGCGGCCCGGTCCCAGCTTGTACTGGTCGATGCCGCCGCCCGTGCCGTTCATATTGATATATTGCAAGTCCAGCATGTGAATGTCGGGACGCATGTAGTAGCGCTTGCCGATCCAGGCCGTGCCGCCGTTGAGCGTGGGTATGTTTTTCGCTTCCACGTACATCTTCGACATGCTCAGGTCCGCATCGCTGACGGCGGAGCTGGGCGTGTAGGCTGCCACCATGATATGGCCGACGAAGCTGACGCCGTTGGGCGACTTGGCCATTTCCTTCTGGTATTCGAATTCGCCATACGTGTCGCATTCGTTGCCGAGCCGGTAGCGCATGGTGTTGCCGCCCAGGCCGTAGCAGCTTTGCGGGCCGCGGCTGTCCGTGCTCGAGCCGAGGCCGGCGCGGAAGTAGCCGTGGTATTCGCCTTCGGCATCGCTGGCGTGGGCGGCGCCGCAGGCCAGCAGCATGGTGCAGGCGAGGGCCAGCGAGGTCTTGATCGGGTGTTGCATACAATCTCCTTGTCGTTATTAAAATGCGTGCTTGGGCACGTCGTACGGGATCGCTGCCGATCCAATCGGGGGGCTGCCTGGGCGGGAAGGCTCAGGCGGCCAGATTCTGTTTCGAGGAAATCAGGTTGCCGGGCTGGCGCCGCGTGCGCGCCACGCCCTGCGCATCGAACAGGTGGAAGGCGCTGCTGGCGGCCGAGACGGTGAACGGCTGGCCCAGCGGCACGCGGTTGTTGCCGTCGCCGCGTATCACCAGTTCCTGGCCGTTGTCCAGGCTCAGGTAGATGAAATTGGCTTCGCCCAGGTGTTCCACCAGGCTGACGACGCCCTGGAAGCGGGCGCTGCCGCCGCCGTTTTCCAGGATATGTTCGGCCCGCAGGCCCGCCGTGACGGCGTCGCCCGCCTGCAGGCCGGCCGGATCGACGAGGGCCGTGATTTCCTGGCCGCTGGCCAGGGCCACGCGCACGCCATCTTCCTCGGCCGCAATGACTGTGCCCTCGAAGAAATTCATCATGGGCGCGCCGATGAAGCCGGCCACGAAGCGGTTCGCCGGCTGCTGGTACAGCTCCAGCGGCGTGCCCGCCTGCTGGATATGGCCGCCATGCATGACGACGATCTTGTCGCCCAGGGTCATCGCCTCGACCTGATCGTGCGTGACGTAGACGATGGTGGCGTTCAGCTGGCGGTGCAGCTTGGCGATTTCCAGCCGCGTCTGCACGCGCAGGGCCGCGTCGAGGTTCGACAGCGGCTCGTCGAACAGGAACAGCTGCGGCTCGCGCACGATGGCGCGGCCGATGGCCACCCTCTGGCGCTGGCCGCCCGACAGTTCGCGCGGCAGGCGCTCGAGCAGATGGTCGATCTTCAGGATGGCGGCCGCGTGGCGCACGCGCAGGGCGATGTCATCCTTGCCGGCGCCGGCGATCTTCAGGCCGAACGCCATGTTGCGGAATACGCTCATGTGCGGATACAGCGCATAGCTCTGGAAGACCATGGCGATGCCCCGCTCGGCGGGCGGCAAGTCGTTGACGACCTTGCCACCGATGGATAGCGTGCCGTGCGAAATGCTTTCCAGACCGCACAGCATGCGCAGCAAGGTCGATTTGCCGCAGCCTGAAGGGCCCACCAGCACGACGAATTCACCGTCGCGGATGTCGAGGTCGATGCCGGCCAGCACGTTCGTGCGGCCGTCGTAGGATTTGCTCAGTTGTTGCAGGCTTACATGGGCCATGGTGCACCTATTATTTGACCGCGCCGGATGTCAGGCCGCGGATCAGTTGACGAGAGAAAATGACGTACATGACGAGCACGGGAATGACGGCCAGCGACAGCGCCGCCAGCACGGAGTTCCAGTCCGTTACGTATTGCCCGATGAATTGCTGTACGCCCAGGGTGACGGTCTTGGTGCGGTCCGACGGCGCCAGGATCAGCGGGAACCACAGGTCGTTCCAGGCGGGAATCATGGTGAACACGGCCACCGTGGCGATGGCGGGGCGGATCAGGGGCAGGATCACCTGGAAGAAGATGGCGAATTCGCCCACGCCGTCGCAGCGCGCCGCATCCTTCAGTTCGCGCGGCACCTGGCGCACGAATTCGGACAGGATCATCACGGCCAGCGGCAAGCCCTGCGCCGTGTACACGAGCACCAGCGCCGTCAGGGTGTTGATCAGGTCGAGCCGCACCACCAGTTCCAGGATGGACACCGTGCCCAGGCGAATGGGGATCATGATGCCCAGCGCCAGGTACAGGGTCAGCAGGCGGTTGCCCGTGAACGTGTATTCGGACAGTGCCCAGGCCGCCATGGCGCCGAACAGCACGATCAGCAGCAGCGACAGCAGGGTGACGAACAGGCTGTTGCCGAAATACAGCAGGAAGTCCGAATTGGCCAGCACCTTGTGAAAGCCCACGAGGGAAAAGGTGGCGGGCGTGGGCAGGGCCAGCGGATTGTCGAAGATGGCGGCCCGCGTCTTGACTGAGTTGATCAGGATCAAGACGATGGGGAACAGCGCGATCAGGGTGTAGCCGGCCAGGATCACGTGCACGGCGGCGCGGCCCAGGGGGCGGGTGGAAACGTTGCGCATGGCGGCCCTTACAGTTCGTAGCGTGTCAGCTTGCGCTGCACGAAAAAGAAATACACGCCGACGCCCGCGAGGATGACGAGGAACATCATGGTGGCCACGGCAGCGCCCATGGTGGGGCTGCCCAGCTGGGCCTGGTAACCGAAGAAGGTGCGGTAGAAGAAGGTGCCGAGGATGTCGGTGGCGTAGTTCGGCCCCGCCAGCGCACCTTTCACGGAGTACACGAGGTCGAAGGCATTGAAGTTGGCGACAAACGTCAGGATGGTCACCAGTCCCAGGGTGGGCCAGATCAGCGGCAGCTTGATTTGCCAGAAGATGCGCATGGCGCTGGCGCCTTCCGCGTGGGCCGCCTCGATGATTTCCTCGGGCACGGCCAGCAGGGCCGCATAGATCAGCATCATGGGAATGCCGATGTATTGCCAAACAGAAATGAGCGCGATGGTCAGCAGGGCCGTCGATTCCTGGCCCAGCCATGGCGCGAAATAGCTGCCGATGCCCACGCCATCCATCAGCGACTGGCCCACGCCCCACAGCGGCGACAGGATCAGCTGCCAGATGAAGCCGATGATCACCACGGACAATAAGGTGGGCAGGAAGATCAGGGTGCGGTAGCTGCGCTCGCCCTTCAATCCCTTGAGGCTGAAGAGGGTGGCCAGCAGCAGGCCGATGGGATTTTGCAGCAGCATGTGGATGAGGAAAAACTTGCAGTTGTTCCACATTGCATTCCAGAAACTTTGCGACCATTGCGGGTCGAACAGGATGGTGGCGTAATTGGCCAGACCGGCAAAATGATGGCGGCCGCCCTCATCGGTCGTGTACAGGCCCAGGCGCAGGGTATCGGCCAGGGGCAGGGCGCTGAACAGCGAGTAGATGAGCAGCGCCGGCGCCAGGAACACGGCCACGTGCCACGGGAAAGCTTTCTTCACGGCGAAACTCCAGACGAATAAAAGCACCGGCGGCGGGGCCGCCGGCAAAACCGCGCCACCGGGCCGCTGCATCGCATTGCTCAGGCCGGTTGCGGGGGGAGGATGGGGGGATTACTGCTGCGGCTTGTACCACTTGGCAAAGCCGGCCTGGATCTGGCGCGCCGCGTCCTTCGGCGCCAGCTTGCCGTTCAGGACTTGGGCGTTGACGTTCCACAGCTCGTTTTCCATGCTCGGTTCGCCCCGGTTGAGGATTTGCGCGTTCAGGCGGATGGTCGAGGCGCAACTGGCGCGCCAGCCGTTCATCTGCTTGGCCAGCGGATCCTTGATGGAAATCAAATGGTTCGACAGCGAGAAGAAGCCCGTCACCTTGTTGGTGTAGATGTCGGCGAATTCCTGCGAACCGAGCCAGGCGAGGAATTTGTAGGCATCTTCCTTGTTCTTCGACTTCTTGTTGACGCTCATGCCGATGTCCGTGTGGTCCGAGATATAGCACTTGTCGCCGGCCTTGCGCACGGGCGGGTTGAAGGCGCCCAGTTCCAGCTCCGGGTCCTGCTTGAAGTAGGCGATGTCCCAGGAGCCGGACGGATAGATGGCGGCCTTGCCCAGCGCGAACTGGTTCTGGCTGTCGCCATAGGTTTGCGCGCTGGCGCCCTTGGACAGATAGCTGCCCAGCCGGGCTTCATATTCCCAGGCGCCGACGAATTGCTGATCGGTAAACTTGGCCTTGCCGGCGATCAGCGCCTTGCGGCCATCCTCGCCCTTCCAGTAATTGGCGCCGATGCTGGTAAACACCACCTGGTTCGCTTCCCACTGGTCGGCCGTGCCCAGCGCCAGCGGCGCATACTTGCCGCTCTTCTTGACCGTTTCGAGCACCTTGAAGAATTCCTCTTCCGTGGCGGGCGGCTGCAGTTTCAGTTCGCGGAAGATTTTCTTGTTGTACAGGAAACCATGTATGACGGAGGCGATCGGCATGCAGAAGGTGTCCTTGCCATCGTCCGTCTGCCACGCCACCTTGGCCGAGGCGGGAAAATTCTCCATGCCGGCCTTGCCGTCGAGCTTTTCCAGCTGGCCCCGTTTGTACAGGGCCAGCGAGACGTCGAACGGGCGGCAAGCGAGCAAGTCGCCTGCCGTGCCGCCGCTCAGGCGCGCGTTCAGCGTGGAATCGTATTCGGTGGGGGCCGTGGGCGAAAACTTGATTTCGATGCCAGGATGCTTTTTCTGGAAGGCGGGGATGAGCACCGTTTCCCACAGGGTCTTGTCGTCCACGCGCCAGCTTTCGATGGTGAGCGTGCCCGCTTGCGCCGTGCCGCTGGCCAGCAGCAGGGCCAGCAATGTGTTGCGCGCGGCCACGCCGCCTTGTGCATGCAATCGCATGATGTCTCCTTGTTGGTGTTGGTCTTGTTTGGCTGCCTGATACGCTGCAGTTGGCGGACAGTAGCATCGGGGGAAATGTGACGCCAGCTCCCGGCATTGCGCTGACGATCATTTCTTATCTTGTTGATTTAAAAGGATAATATTGAAATGCGCAGGTGCGCTTGCTTACCTTTCCTTACCATTGGCCGCTGCCGTGGCGCGCCGTGCGGGGCGTCGGGCGGGCGGGACGCCCCGGGCGCCGTGCAAGATGGCGCAACAAAAGCTCACGTTTCTTTACAAATCAGGTGACTAAATTACCAACCTGCTGTTTTGTAGTTGGGCTATAGTTTGTCGCGACAAGAACAAGGGGACAGCATTGAAGACGCCACCGCGCAGCACCGCCGACCGCCATGCCGGGGCCGCCCGCCGTCGCGGCGTGGCGGCACTGGCACTGCTCTCACTGATGTGGACCGGCGTGCCCGTGCGGGCCGAGCCGCTGCAAGTGCTGCACTGGTGGACCTCGACCGGCGAGCGCCGCGCGGCCGACGTGCTGGTGGCGCGCCTGGCGCAGGAAGGCGTCGAGTGGCGCGACGCGGGTATCGCGGGCGGCGCCGGCGTCGGCGCGGGCAAGGTGCTGAAGAGCCGCGTGCTGGCCGGCAATTCGCCGGAAGTCATGCAGCTGATCGGCTACACGCTGGGCGAGTGGAGCGACCTGGGCCTGCTGCTGCAGCTCGACAGCGTCGCCGCCAGCAACAACTGGCGCGCAACCATGTATCCGACCGTGTGGGGCCTGCTGCAGAACCGCGGCCATACGATGGGCGTGCCGGCCGGCATCCACCGCATCAATACGCTGTTTTACAACCGCAAGATTTTCCAGCGCCTGGGCCTGGCCGTGCCGCGCAGCTGGAGCGACTTCGAGCGCGTGGCCGCCACGCTGCGTCAGGCCGGCATCACGCCGCTGGCGCAAAGCAGCGAGGCGTGGCAAGTGGCCACCCTGTTCGAGACGCTGGTGCTGGCCGAATCGGGGCCTGCCTACTACCGCGCCCTGTTTGTCGACAAGAAAGCCGAGGCGTATGCGGACCCCCGCCTGCGGCACGCCTTGCAGCGCTTGAGGTCGCTCAAGCAATGGATGGCGGCGCCGCTGCGCGAACAGAGCTGGCCCGAGATGGCGCGCCAGGTCGGTGATGGCGAGGCGGCCATGTACATCATGGGCGACTGGGCGAAGGGCGAGCTGAACGCCTGGGGCCGCGCCACGGACGAGGTCTTCGGCTGCGCCGCCGCGCCCGACACGGGCGAATATCACCTGTACAGCATCGATACGCTGGCCATGTTCGCTTCCGACTACACGCACCAGGGCGCGCAGGAAAAGCTGGCGCAGGTGGTCGCTTCGCCGTCCGTGCAGCTCGAGTACAGCCAGGTAAAGGGTTCGATTCCCGCCTTGCGCCAGACCGACCTGTCGCGCCTGGACAGCTGTGGGCGCGCTTCGGCGCAGGCGTTCGCGCGCGGCGCCGCCTTCCAGGCGCCCAGCCTCGTGCACCGCATGGCCACCGATGAAACCAGCAAGGACGCCATCATCGCCGAGGTGCACCGCTATTTCCTGGACGAGACGATCAGCACGGCCGACGCCCAGCGCCGCATCGGCAGCATGTTGCAGGTGCTGAATAAAAAAGGACGAGACCATGTCACGCAAAATCCTGGTCGTTGACGACGATCAAAAGACCCGCATGCTGTTGAAGGCATATTTAGAAAAGAATCAATATGAGGTCAGCCTGGCGCACGATGGCGCCACCTTCCTGGCCGAATTCCACCGCCATGTCGACAGCCTGTCGCTGGTGATCCTCGACGTGATGCTGCCTGACACGGACGGCTTTGCCCTGTGCAAGGTGGTGCGCGCCCGCTCGAACGTGCCCATCATCATGCTGACGGCCAGCTCCGACGAGACGGACCGGGTGGTGGGCCTGGAGCTGGGCGCCGACGACTACATCGCCAAGCCCTACAGTCCGCGTGAATTGCTGGCGCGCATCAAGGCCATCCACCGCCGCACGGGCATCGACGCGGCGCCGCCGCCCCGCTACTACCGCTTCGTGGGCTTTACGCTCGATACGCTGGAGCGCACGGTCACGGACGCGGACGGCGAAGCGCTGCAACTGACGGGCCTCGATTTCCAGCTGCTGCGCTATTTTGTCGAGCATCCGGGCGATATCCTCGACCGCAGCGTGCTGTGCGAACAGACGCGGGGGCGCGACGCGGGGCCGCTCGACCGCTCGCTCGACGTGCAGGTGAGCCGGCTGCGGCTGCGCCTGAAGGATGATGGCAAGCAACCCGTGCTGATCAAGACGGTGCGCGGCGCCGGCTATGTGTTTTCGGCCGACGTCAGCAGTGCGCATGCCTGAGCGGGGCGCGCGCCGCCTGCTCGAGCGCCTGCTGCCGCCATCGCTGCTGGGCCGCCTGTCCGTCGTGATGGTGGCCGGCGTGCTGGCCACGCAACTGGTGGGTAACCTGATCTGGGCCGCGCAACTGCGCCGCGACTCGGCCGTGGAAGCGCGCATGGCTTCGCAGCACCTGGCCCGCAGCGCCAGCAGCACCATCCGCTTCTTTCTCAGCCTGCCCGCCAATTACCGGCCCATCCTGATCCAGCAATTCCGCGAGATGGGCGGCACGCGCTTCTTTGTCAACGTCAACCAGGGCCCGCTGGCCATCCGCGAAATCGCACCGCACGCACTGGCCGACACGGTGGTGGCGACCGTGGGTGCGGCGCTGAAGAGCGACTTGCCGCAGCTGGCCGGCTACCGCGTGGGCTTCGCCTGGCCGGCCGACCTGGTGGTGGCCGACAGCGGCGCGCGCATCGGCGACTTGCCGGAAAACTGGGTCCAGCATATCTTGCTGCTGAAACCGAATCCGGCCCCCGTGCTGGTGATCCAGGCCGAACTGGAACCAGGCAACTGGCTGTACCTGGCGGCGCTGATGCCGAATCCATATTTCTTGCAAAGCAGCAACCCTTGGACCTTGGACCGGGTACTGCTGCAGGCGCTGTCGCTGGCGGCCGTGCTGCTGCTGTCCATCCTCGTCGTGCGCTGGACCACGCGGCCGCTGGCGGCCCTGTCGGATGCGGCCGAGGCCTTTGGCCGCGGCGAGACGCCGCCGCCCCTGCCGCAGACGGGCAGCCGCGAGTTCGTGCAGACGGCGCGCGCCTTTGGCGCCATGCGCGAGCGCATCCAGCGTTATCTGGAAGACCGCGAACGCCTGTTCGTGTCGATTTCGCACGACTTGCGCACGCCCATCACGCGTTTGAAACTGCGCACGGAACTGCTCGACGACGATGTGCAGCGCAATGAATTCCACGACGACCTCGACGAGCTGGACATGATGGTCAAGGGGGCGCTGCAATGCGTGAAGGATAGCGACATCCATGAAAACGCCACCGAGGTGCGGCTCGACGCCTTGCTGCAGCGCATGGTGCGCGGCGCCCAGCTGGCCGGCCACGAAGTGCATTACGTGGAGACGGGCCTGAGCGTGACGGCCAAGCCCCTGGCGCTCAAGCGCGCCATCGGCAACTTGCTCGACAATGCCTTGTTTTACGGCAAGACGGCGCACCTGTCCGCGCGCCGCGAAGGCGAGCACATCGTCATCCGCATCCGCGACGACGGCCCCGGCGTGGCCGAAGAGGCGTTCGCCAGCCTGTTCCAGCCCTATGTGCGCCTGGAACATGGCCGCGAGCAGAATGCGCACGGCATGGGGCTGGGGCTCGGTATTGCGCGCAGCATCGTGCAGGCCCACGGCGGCGAGCTGAGCCTGGCCAACCACCGCGAGGGCGGCCTGGAAGCGACCATCCGCCTGCCGGCGCAGTAAGGCGCCGGCGGCAGCGTCAGGCCAGCAGCGCGCTGGGCACGCGCGGCGAGGACATCAGGTCGCGGAAGGCGCCCCAATGCGCGGCACGCGTCGCGCCCTGGCGCTCGACATAGGCTTTCGCCATGTCCTGGCCCAGGTTGTAATTGATGACGTACGCACCCATGGCATCGTAGAACTGCAGGCGTTGCGCGGATTTCTCGGCCGGATACAGGCGCACGTTGATCAGCCATTCCAGCGCTTCTTCGCGCGTGATGGTGCCTTCGAGGTACTGGCGCGCGATGTCGTTGTCGGCGTAGCTCAGTTTGGCCAGCAAGGCATTGAGTTGCGCATAGCGGGGCGCCAGCGCCGGGTCCAGGCCGGCCAGCGGGTACAACACCTGCTGTTCGAAGTCCAGCCTTTCCGCATCCGTGAAACTCAGTTCGATGCCGTAATTGGCCGTACCTTCGGCGATCAACGATTGCGGCGAATACAGCGGGTAGATGCAGTATTCCATCCAGCCCTTGCCGCGCACCAGGTCGCGTTCCAGCAGCACGTTGTAGACGTGGTGGCCCGGATACGCTTCGTGGCAACCGAGGTCGACGGCGCGATCGATGTACACGGGCAAGTCCGTATTGATCTGGATCACGCTCTGGTAGTTGCCCTTGTACCAGTTGTAGCCGCTCCAGGGCTTGTCGGTGACGAATTCCAATACGAAATCTTCACCGTCGGGCAGCGCGATGTAGCGCAGGGTGCGCTCGCGGCCCATGCGGATGGCCGCGTCCATGACGGCACGCAGCTTGTCGGCGGGAATGACGAGTTGCGCGCGCAAGGCGTTGACACGCGCGCTGACGGTGCCGGGACCGGGCAGCAGGGCGTCGATCTGCGCCACCAGGTCTTCGTAGTACGCACGGCTGTGATGGGGCGAGACGGCGTCGTACAGGCGCGCGCTTTCCGTATCGAAATCGAGGCGTGCGCCTTGCAGCATGTCCGCGCGCGCCAGCACGGCGTGCAACTGCTTGCGCAGGTTAAGGGCGCGCAGGCAAGGTTCGTCGGCCAGCAGGGCCAGCGCCTTGTCAGTCGCGGCTTTGATGTCGCTCAAACTCAATTGCTGTTCTACCGCTTCCTGTTGCCATGCGGGCGGGCCGTAATAGGCGTCCACGTACGAGGCATCGTGCTGGCCCATGGCCAGGACCAGCTTGACGTAGCGTTCGGCCACGTCGGCAAGGGGAGGGGAGTTGCTATCGTTATTCGTCATGGCGGCAGGGTTTTTCGCGGTTGGGCAGCGCTTATTGTATAGCGCAATAGCATGCGCGTGAGGCGTGTACGCGCCACATCATTTCTCTACAGTAACTGGGGAAACGCATCTTGATATACATCAGTGATCCCGGCATTCGGCACCTGCGTCATGCGGTTTCGCCGCAAGATGGCGTGGTCTTCTTTTTTATGCAACCACGTGATTTTTTCCTTGATCTTTCTTCGTTTATGGACGAATATGATGTACGAGATCCGGCACTATCTGACATCATCGGGCAGGGATTTATATACGGAATGGCTGAAACGCCAGCGCGATACTACGGCCAGGGTGGCCATAGCCCGGCGCGTGTTGCGTATGATTCCCGGCAATTTTGGCGACCACAAGTTCTGCCACGATGGCGTGTGGGAATTGCGCATCGACGTGGGGGCCGGTTACCGCGTGTATTACGCCATCGCCGGCGAACAGATCATTTTATTGCTGTGCGGCGGCGACAAGCGCACGCAGCCGAAAGATATCGAATACGCCTGTGCCTGCTGGCACGACTGGAAGGAGAGAGGACATGAAAGAGGAACCAAGCAAACCACCGAGAGACCGCTCGCATGACGATGCGATGGCCGAACTGTACCGCGACGATCCCGCTCTGGCCCTTGAACTGATCAACAATATCCTCGTCGATGGCGACCATGGCGAACTGCTGGCCGTGCTGCGCCAGCTGACGCGCGCCTTTGGCGGCGTGCCCGCCGTGGCGCAGGCGGCCAAGCTCAATCCTACCCAGCTGTACCGTACTTTGTCGCCCGAGGGCAATCCCTCGCTGAGCACCTTGACGGCCATCCTCGATGCCATGGGCTTGCGGCTGGCCGTGGAGCCCAGGCAGCCCGAACGTCCATTTCCCGCGCCGGCCGCCTGAGTCCCCGCCTTTGGTTTAAAACTCGACGGGCCGTGCCTCGCGCATCGCTTGCGTCATGGCCAGGCCGATGCGCGTCGCTTCCGTCGCGTCGTGCAAAGTCAGTGACAAGGTGCGCCGGCCCAGCGCCGCATCCGTGAACTCCTGCGCCTCGATCAAAAAGGCGTCGGCGAAGCGGGCATAGAAGTCCGGCGTGCATTCGTTGCGCACACCGTGCGCATCGGAAATTTCTACCCGGTTCAGGCGCGGATTGCTGCCCACGGCCAGGCGGCCGCTTGTGCCGAACACTTCCGTCAGGGTTTCATGGCCGTGCGCCATGGTGCGCGAAGCCATGAAGCTGGCCATGCTGCCATCGGAAAATTCGACTGTGGCCAGGCCGTTGTCGACGTCGCCGAACGCCTGCAAGCCCGTGTGGATGGCGTTGGTGCCGCTCGCATACACGCGTTTGGGCACGGGATTGCCCAGCAGCCAGCGCGCCAGGTCGATATCGTGCACGCTGCAATCGAGGAAGATGCCGCCGCTGGTGGGGGCGAAGCGCATGAAGGCGCCGCTGGGGTCGTTCTGGTCGCAGGTTTGCGAACGCACGAGATACGGCTTGCCGATGAGCCCTAGTGCGATCTTTTGCTGTGCGTCATGATAGCTGGTGTCGAAACGCCGCACGAAGCCGATCATGATGGTCAGTTGCGGGTGGCGCGCCGCTTCCGCTTCCACCTTCAGGCAGTCGGCCAGGTCCAGCGATAGCGGTTTTTCGCAAAACACGTGCTTGCCGGCGCGCAAGGCGGCGATGATCTGGTCCGCATGCAGCGAGGTGGGCGTGACGAGGAAGACGGCGTCCAGGCCCGGGTGGGCCAGCAGCGCATCGTAGTCGGCATAGCCGGTGGTGATACCGAGCTGGCTGGCGGCCCAGTCCAGTTCAGCCGGCACGGGACTGCAGGCGGCGACTACTTCGGCGTTGGGCACGCGCTGCGCCAGGTTGATGGCGTGGCGCTGGCCCAGCCTTCCCAGGCCGACGATGCCGACTTTTAATGTTGGGGATGACATGTGGTCTCCAGATAGCTTTATTATTGGTTTATACAGTGACGACGCGCTGTTCGCGCCACGACAGCGTTGCCGCCTCGGCCAGTTCCAGCGCCTTCAAGCCATCGTGCACGGTGGTGCGCAGCGGCGTGCCGTGGGTGAGGGCGTCAAAGAAGTGCGCCATTTCCTGCGCGTAAGCCACGCGGTAGCGTTCCAGGAAGAAATCTTCCGGCTTGTCCACGCTGACGTTCACCGAGCCATAGGCTGTCACTTCCGTCGGCTTGTGGTTGCCCGCCTGCAGCATGCCGGCGCTGCCCAGCACTTCGAAGCGCTGGTCGTAGCCGTAGGCGGCGCGGCGCGAGGCATTGATCTGGCACAAGCGGCCCTTGGCCGTGCGGATGGTGACGACGGCCGTATCGAGGTCGCCCGCCTCGCCGATGGCCGGATCGACCAGGCAGCTGCCCGTGGCGTGCACACTGACGGCTTCATCGTCGAGTATCCAGCGGAAGATGTCGAAATCGTGGATCAGCATATCCTTGAAGATGCCGCCCGACACCTTGATGTAGCTCACGGGCGGCGGACCGGGATCGCGGCTGGTGACGACCAGCAATTCCGGCGTACCGATTTCTCCCGCTTCAATCCGTGTCTTGACGGCATGGAAGGTGGGGTCGTAACGGCGCTGGAAGCCCAGCATGCACAGCACCTTGGCTTCCTTGACGGCAGCGGCGCAGGCGCGTGCCCGGTCCAGCGTCAGATCGACGGGCTTTTCGCAAAAGATGGCCTTGCCGGCAGCGGCCGAGCGCAGGATCAGGTCCGCGTGCGTGTCCGTGCTGGAGGCGATGACGACGGCCTTGACGGCAGGGTCGGCCAATGCCGCTTCCACCGTGGCGCTGCTGCCGCCATGCAAGCCGGCCAGCGCGGCCGCCGCTTCCTGGTTGACGTCGACCACGTACTTGAACTGTACGCCGGGCTGGGCAGCCAGGTTGGCCGCGTGGATTTTGCCGATGCGTCCGGCGCCGAACAACGCTACTTCAATCATCATGTTCTCCTGGGGTGTGGATTTCTTCGATGTCGAGCTCTAATTTGTATGCCAGCGCGATGAACAGCGCCTGGCACAGGCAGATGGTGCTGGTCAGCGAGCGGAAGGCGAAGGCGCTGCCCTCGGTGACGGTCAACAACGCGTCGGCGGCCCGCGCGAGCGGCGCCAGTTTGCTGTCGGTAATCACGAGGACCTTGGCACCCTTGTCTTGCGCCGCCTTGATGCACTGCTGGGTTTCCTTGCCGTAAGGCGAGAAACTGATGGCGATCGCCACATCGCGTTCGCGCACGCTGCGCATCTGTTCGCGGTGCATGCCGCCCAGTCCGCTGATCAGGTGCACGCGCTTGTCCGTGTGTTCGAGCGCGTAGGCGATGTAGGAGGCGATCGGAAACGACCGGCGCACGCCGATCACATAGATGTTTTCAGCCTTGAGCAGCAGGTTGACGGCCGCTTCCAGTTGCACGTCGTCGAGCCCGGCGGCCAGATCGTCGAGGCCGGCACGGCTGGCGCCGACGAATTCGCGCGTCAAGTCGCCCGCGCTGAGGGCCGCGTCGCGCGTGGAGATGAGCTTGCGGATGCGCTGCTGGTAGTCGGGCGTGGCGCCGGCCTGGTCCGTGTACGCCTGGCGGAACACATCCTGCATTTCGGAAAAGCCCGTGTAGCCGAAGCGCTGCGCGAAACGCACGATGGCCGACGGCTGCACGTCACAGGCGGCAGCGATGTCGCTGATGCGCTCGAGCATCAGGCTGGCGCGGTGCTTTTCGATGTATTGCGCGATGACTTTCAACTGGCGCGACAGGTTGTCGTACTCGGCGGCAATGTGCTGCATCAGCTGTTCGATGGGGGCGGTGGCTGCCATGGTTTTTTTCCTCGGTATGCTTGCTGGGCCGCGATGACGTATCAATTCCGTGCGGCTGGTTCTGGCGAGAATTATAGGAGGGAATCTTGAAAATAGAAACGAATTTCTATTTAAATTTATTTTGAAAATTTTATTGCATTTGTCTTTTTTGTGGCCTAAGCTGTGCGCAGTGCATCGGTTCGTGTGCCGCAAGGCCAGGCCGGTGACACCCTTCATAAAAGCTCGCAACTATAAAAATTAATCCGTCTAGGAGACATTCATGCATAGCAATAAAAGCAAGGGTTTGATGAAGTGCCTGGCCATCGCCAGCCTGGGCCTGAGCCTGGGTTTGAGCACGGGCGCCAGCCATGCTGCCGGCGAGAAATTCGTCATGGTCAGCCATGCGCCGGACTCCGATTCCTGGTGGAATACCATCAAGAACGCCATCAAGCAAGCCGGTGAAGATTTCAACGTGTCCGTCGACTACCGCAATCCGCCGAATGGCGACCTGGCCGACATGGCGCGCCTGATCGAGCAGTCGGCCGCGCGCAACTATGATGGCTTGATCGCCGACATCGCCGACTTCAGCGTGCTGCAAAAGCCGCTGGGCACGGTCGTGGCGAAGAAAATCATGCTCGTGACCATCAATTCGGGGACCATCGCGCAAAGCGAACAGTTGAAAGCCATCATGCACGTGGGCCAGCCCGAGTATGACGCGGGCCTGGGCGCCGGCAAGCGCGCCAAGGAAGCGGGCATCAAATCGTTCGTGTGCGTGAATCACTATGCGATGAATGCGTCGTCGTTCGAACGCTGCCGCGGTTTTGCCGATGCGCTCGGCGTCGATTTCAAATCGTCCACGCTCGACACCAATGGCGTCGACCCAGGCGTGATCGAAAGCAAGGTCAGCGCCTATCTGCGCAGCAATCCGAAGACCCAGGCCGTGCTGGCGCTGGGACCGGATTCGGCGCCGGCCGCCATGCGCGCCGTCGAAAAGCTGGGTCTGAAAGGCAAGATGTACTTCGCCAGCTTCGATTTGTCGGAAGAAATCGCCAAGGGCATCAAGGATGGCAGCATCCAGTTCGCCATCGACCAGCAGCCCTACCTGCAAGGCTACATTCCCGTTGCCGTGATGGCCATCATGAAACAGCAAAAAATCACTGGCCTGGCCAAGGTCAAGGAAATCCTGATCGCCAATCCGAAATACCAGGCGCGCCTGGCCGAATACGGCCTGACGCCCATCTACGGCCCGCGCCACATCAGCTCCGGCCCCGGTTTCGTGACCAAGGAAAACATCGCCAAGGTCGAAAAATACGCCGGTCAATACCGCTAATCCACACAGTCGCCACCAGGAGTTGCCCAGCGCCGCACCGCCTCCGCGGGCGGCGCATGGGAGGAACACGCCTGGCGCCAGCGATGCTGGCAGGAAAGTAATCGGAATTGGTAACAAGTATCACTGAAAGGAATTCGTATGACTGCGCTCAAATCCAGCCTGGCTAGCCCCGGCATGAATCCTCCTCCGCCTCCCGGCGCCTCCAGCAAGCCAGTTGCCGCCGCCGACGAGCGCGTGGGCACGACCAGCTGGGTCAAACGGTTTTTCGGCCGCCCCGAGTTCGCCTCGATTTCCGGCGCGGTGCTCGTGTTTGCCTTCTTCGTCATCACGGCCGGCGATTCCGGCATGTTCAACCTCGATGGCGTCGTCAACTGGATGCAAGTGGCGTCCTACCTGGGCATCATCGCCATCGGCGCCTGCCTGTTGATGATCGCCGGTGAATTCGACCTGTCGATCGGCTCCATGATCGGCTTTGCCGGCATGATGATCGCCATCCCGACGATTTATTTCCACTGGCCATTGTGGGCCGCGATCCTGTTCGCCTTCGCCGGTTCCATGGCGCTGGGCTGGCTTAACGGCTATATCGTCATCAAGACGCGCTTGCCATCGTTCATCGTGACCCTGGCATTCCTGTTCATCCTGCGCGGCCTGACCCTGGCCCTGTCGATCATGTTCGCCAACCGCACCATCGTCAGCGGCGTGGGCGACCTGGCGGCGCAAGACTGGCTGGCCAGCCTGCTGTTCCACGGCAACGTCGCCACCGGCCTGTTCCAGTGGATGGGCGCGCATGGCTGGATCGCCGTGCTCGACGACGGCTCGCCGCTGGTGAAAGGCGTGCCGAAAGTCATCGCCTGGTGGCTGGTGCTGGCCGCCGGCGCCGCATTCGTCTTGTCGCGTACCCGTTTCGGCAACTGGATGTTTGCCGTCGGCGGCGACGCCAATGCGGCCAAGAATGTGGGCGTGCCGGTGCGCAAGGTCAAGATTTCCCTGTTCGTCTTCACGGCCTTCTGCGCCTGCCTGTTTGCCACCTTGCAAGTCTGCGACGTGGGTTCGGCCGCCGCCGACCGCGGCATGCAAAAGGAATTCGAAGCCATCATCGCGGCCGTCATCGGCGGCGCCTTGCTGACGGGCGGCTACGGTTCCGTCGTCGGCGCCTGCTTCGGCGCGCTGATCTTCGGCGTAGTGCAGATCGGCATCACTTATACCAACATCAATTCGGACTGGTTCCGCGTATTCCTCGGCGTGATGCTGCTGATCGCGGTGCTGTTCAATAACTTTGTACGCTCACGCGTCACGGAAGCGAGATAAATCATGAGCGAATATATTCTTGCCCTGGAAAATGTCAGCAAGCGCTTCGGCTCCGTGCTGGCCTTGCAAAACATCACCATGCGGTTGCGCGAGGGGGAGGTTCATTGTTTGCTGGGCGACAACGGCGCCGGCAAGTCCACCCTGATCAAGACCCTGGCCGGCGTGCACAAGCCCACCGACGGCCAATACCTGGTCGATGGCAAGCCCGTCGTCTTCAATTCGCCCAGCGAAGCGCTGGACATGGGCGTGGCCACCGTCTATCAGGATCTGGCGCTGGTGCCGCTGTTGTCCGTGGCGCGCAATTTCTTCATGGGCCGCGAGCCGATGAAAAAGCTGCTGGGCCTGGTGCCCGTGATGGATATCGACTATGCGGCCGAGACGGCGCGCGACAAGCTGGCCGAGATGGGCATCATGGTGCGCGACCCGCACCAGGCCATCGGCACCATGTCGGGCGGCGAAAAGCAGTGCCTGGCCATCGCCCGCGCCATCCACTTCGGCGCCCGCGTGCTGATCCTCGATGAACCGACGGCCGCCCTGGGCGTGAAACAATCGTTCAATGTGCTGAAACTGATTTACAAGGCGCGCGAGCGGGGCATTTCCGTGATCTTTATTACGCATAATGTGCACCATGCGTATCCGGTCGGCGACTCGTTCACGTTGTTGAACCGGGGCAAGTCGCTGGGCACCTTTACCAAGGATACGGTAAGCAAGGATGCCTTGCTGGACATGATGGCGGGCGGTGCGGAAATGCAAACGCTGATGAGTGAACTCGACGGTGTCACGATTTAAGGATAGCCATGAATAATTCCACACAATTTGCCCAGGGCCGCGCGCTCGACGTGATCTGCCTGGGCCGCCTGGCGGTGGACCTGTACGCGCAGCAGATCGGCAGCACCCTGGAAGACGCGACGAGCTTTGCCAAATACCTGGGCGGCTCGTCGGCGAATATCGCCTTCGGCACGGCCCGGCTGGGCTTGAAATCGGCCATGCTGTCGAAAGTGGGCGACGACCACATGGGCCGTTTCCTCACCGACACCTTGGCGCAGGAGGGCTGCGACGTCAGCCATGTCGGCATCGACCGCGAACGGCTCACGGCCCTCGTCATGCTGGGCATCAAGGACAAGAACACCTTCCCGCTGATCTTTTATCGCGAAAATTGCGCCGACATGGCCATCGACGCATCGTCGGTGGATGCGGCTTTCATTGCATCGAGCAAAGCGTTATTAATCACCGGCACGCATTTCTCGACTAGCGCCATGCACGCCGTCAGCACGCAGGCATTGCAGCTGGCGCGCGCCAATAACGTGCGCACCGTGCTCGACATCGATTACCGGCCCGTGCTGTGGGGCTTGTCCGGCAAGGCGGACGGCGAAACGCGTTTCGTCTCGAACGAAGGCGTGACCCGCCACTTGCAGGCCATCCTGCCGCAGTTCGACCTGATCGTCGGCACGGAAGAGGAATTCATGATCGCCGGCGGCGGTGCCAACATCATGGCGTCCCTGCGCGCCGTGCGGGCCGCCACCCTGGCCACCCTCGTCGTCAAGCGTGGGCCGCTGGGCAGCGCCGTCATCGACAATGTGGTGCCGGCCAGCCTCGATGACGCGTATAACTACCGCGGCGTGCGCGTCGAAGTGCTCAATGTGCTCGGCGCCGGCGACGCCTTTCTTTCCGGTTTCCTGAAAGGCTGGCTGCGCGGCGAGGATTACGAGGCGTGCTGCCGCTATGCGAACGGCTGCGGCGCCCTCGTCGTGTCGCGCCACGGCTGCGCGCCGGCCATGCCGTCGCCCGTCGAGCTCGACTATTTCCTGGCCAATGCGGCCAAGCTGACGCAGCCGGACCAGGACGCGACCTTGTCGCGCCTGCACCGCACGACGGTCGCGCGCAAGGAGTGGAATGAGCTGTGCGTGTTTGCGTTCGACCACCGCACGCAATTTTTTGAGCTGGCGCAACAAACCGGCGCGCCCGAAGCGGCCATTGCGGCCTTGAAGCAATTGATGGTGCAAGCCGTGGCGCAAACGGAAACGGCCTTGCAACTGGCCGGCAAGACTGGCGTGCTGATCGATGGCCGCTATGGCGTCGACGCGCTCAACGATGCGACCGGACGCGGCTGGTGGATAGGCCGTCCCGTGGAATTGCCAGGATCGAACCCGCTGCAATTCGACTGGGGCCGCTCCATCGGCTCGCACCTGCTCAGCTGGCCGAAGGAACACGTGATCAAGTGCCTGGTGCCGCTGCATCCGGACGACGCCGTGGAAAACCGCCTGGAGCAGGAAGCGCAGATCAAGGCCCTGTATGACGCGGCGCAAGTGAGCGGTCACGAACTGTTGCTCGAAGTCATACCGTCGGAAGCCTTGCCGCACGGTGATGATACCGTCTTGCGCGCCGTCAAGCGCCTGTACAATCTGGGCATCTACCCCGAATGGTGGAAACTGGAAAGCATGTCAGCTGCGCAATGGCAAGCCATCGATGCCCTCGTGCACGAGCGCGATCCGTATTGCCGTGGCGTGGTATTACTGGGCCTGAACGCGCCCATCGCCGCCCTGGCCGACAGTTTTGAGCAAGCCAGTGCCAGCACCACCTGCAAGGGTTTCATGGTGGGCCGCACCATCTTCCAGGAACCGAGCCGCCGCTGGCTGGCCGGCGAACTCGACGATGCTGGCCTGATCGCCGCCGTGCGCGCCAATTTCGAGCAGCTGATCAGCTTGTGGCAACGCACGCGCAACCGCCTGGAGCGTGCGGCATGAGCGCCACGATCAGATTGACCATGGCGCAGGCCTTGATCCGCTACCTGTCCGTGCTGCGCACCGAGGACGGCGAACCTTTGTTCGGCGGCGCCTTCGCCATCTTTGGCCACGGCAACGTCGCCGGCATGGGCGAGGCGCTGTACCAGTACCGCGAACAATTTCCCACCTACCGTTCCCACAACGAGCAGGCGATGGCGCACTCGGCCATTGCCTATGCGAAAGCCCACATGCGCCGGCGCATGATGGCCGTGACCAGTTCCATCGGTCCCGGCGCCACCAACCTGCTCACGGCCGCCGCGCTGGCGCACGTGAACCGCCTGCCGGTCTTGCTGTTGCCCGGCGACGTGTTCGTCTCGCGCGCGCCGGACCCCGTCTTGCAGCAGCTGGAAGATGGCACGGACGGCAGCGTCTCGGTCAACGATGCCTTCAAACCGCTGTCGCGCTATTTCGACCGCATCGTCTATCCGGAACAATTGCTCACCGCCTTGCCGCGCGCGATCGCCGCCTTGACGGACGCGGCCGCTTGCGGCCCCGTGACCTTGTCCCTGCCGCAGGACGTGCAGACGATGGCGCATGACTATCCCGTGGATTTCTTTGAACCGAGAGTCGTGCGTTTCCGCGCCGTGCCGCCCGTCGAGCAGGAACTGGAAGAGGCGGCCGTCTTGCTGCAAGCGGCGAAGCAGCCGCTGATCGTCGCCGGCGGCGGCGTGCTGTACGGCCAGGCCGGCGCCGCGCTGCAGGCGTTTGCCGAGCGCCACGGCATTCCCGTGGCGGAAACCCAGGCCGGCAAGAGTTCTTTACCGTGGGACCACCCGTTGCAGCTGGGCGCCATCGGCGTCACCGGTTCGCCCGCCGCCAACGCGCTGGCGGCGGACGCGGACGTGGTGCTGGCCGTCGGCACGCGCCTGCAGGATTTCACGACAGGATCGAACTCCCTGTTTGCGCAGGCGCAACTGGTGAGCCTGAACGTCAACAGTTTTGATGCGCTGAAACGCCGCGGCCTGGGCTTGCAGGCGGACGCGACACTTGGCTTGCAGGGACTGTCGCGGTACTTGCCTAACTGGAACAGCGCAGGCCAGTGGCTGGACCGCGCGCAGCAGGCGGGGAGCGCGTGGCGCGATACCGTGCTGGCCATCACCGGCAAACGCGAGGTGGCCGGCTTGCCGTACGACGGCGAAGTCATCGGCGCCGTGCAGCGTTCCGCACCGGATTCTACTGTGCGCGACATCGTCGTCTGCGCGGCCGGGACTCTGCCGGCCGAGCTGCATAAAATGTGGAGAACATCGACGCCGGGCGGCTACCACATGGAATACGGCTATTCGTGCATGGGCTATGAAATCGCCGGCGGCCTCGGCGTCAAGATGGCCAAGCCGGAAGCCGAAGTCATCGTCATGGTGGGCGACGGCAGCTATCTGATGATGAATTCGGAAATCGCCACCTCCGTCATGCTCGACAAAAAACTCATCATCGTCGTGCTCGACAACCGGGGTTACGGCTGCATCAACCGCCTGCAGCAGGCCTGCGGCAATGCCTCGTTCAACAATATGTTGCCCGACAGCGCCCCCCGCATCGACTTCGCCCTGCATGCGCAATCCCTGGGCGCGCTGTCCGAACACGTTGCCGACATTGGCGAACTCGAGCAAGCGATGCTGCGCGCCCGGGCAGCTTCCCGCACGTATCTGATCTGCATCGACACGGACGACACGCGCACGACGCAGGAGGGCGGCTGCTGGTGGGAAGTGGCCGTACCGGAAGTGTCGACCCAGCCCGGCGTGCAAGCTGCGCGTGCCCGTTATGAAAACGATCGCCTGAAACAAAGGAATTGAAATGACTACCTGGAATGTACGTATCGGCATCAACCCGATCTCGTGGATGAACGACGATTTACCGAGCCTGGGCGGCGAAACGCCGCTGGAAACGGCCTTGAAGGAAGGCGCCGAGATCGGCTACGTGGGGTTTGAACTGGGCAACAAGTTTCCCAAGGATGCTCCGGCCCTGAACGCCGTGCTGGGCAAATATGGTCTGGCGTGCGTCTCGGGCTGGTATTCGGGCCGCCTGGCGCACCGCTCGGTGGAAGAAGAGATCGCTTCTGTTGGCCCGCATTTACGTTTACTTGCCGACAGCGGCGCCACCGTCATGGTGTATGGCGAAGTGGCCGACGCCATCCAGGGCGAAGCGCGCCCCCTGTACAAACGCCCGCGTTTCCAGTCCGCCCAGCAATGGCAGGACTACGCCGATAAATTGACGGCGTTTGCCAAGCATTTGCTGGCGCACGGCGTGCGCCTGGCCTATCACCACCACATGGGCGCCTACGTGGAAACCCCGGCCGACGTGGATCAACTGATGGCCCTGACGGGGCCGGAAGTGGGCTTGTTGTTTGATACGGGTCATATCACCTTTGCCGGCGGCGACGCGCTGGCGGTGCTCAATAAACATATCGACAGGATTTGCCACGTGCATTGCAAGGATGTGCGCCCGAACGTGGTGAAACTGGCCCGCAACGGCCACTGGAGTTTTTTGCAGGCCGTCATCAATGGCGCTTTCAGCGTGCCGGGCGACGGCTGCATCGACTTTCCGGCCATCCTGACGCGGCTGTATCTGCATGGCTACGCGGGCTGGCTGGTGGTGGAGGCGGAGCAAGACCCGGCCGTCGCTCCCAGCTATCAATACGCGAAGATGGGCCACGATTACCTGGCACGCCTGGTCGATGCGATTCCGCGCCTGGGTCGGGAGGCGGCATGAGCCCGCTGCTGGTGAAAGCGGGGCAGGGACAGACCATCGTCGAAGTCACGCCGGAATCGGCCGGCTGGACGCACGTGGGCTTTGCCGCCCACCGCCTGGCGGCGGGCGAGGTCTTGACGCTGGAGACGGGCAGCCGCGAACTGTGTCTCGTCGTGCTGACGGGCACGGTCACGGTGCAGGCGGGCGGGCAGATCTGGGAATCCATCGGCAAGCGCGCCAGCGTCTTCGAGGACGTCTCGCCCTACGCCGTGTATGTACCGCTGGACACCACGGTGCGTATCACGGCCGTGAGCGCCGCCGAGGTCGCCCTGTGCAGCGCACCGGCCACGACCCACCGCCCGGCGCGTCTGATCGAGCCATCGAGCATGACGCGCTCCGTGCGCGGCAAGGGCGCCAACACGCGCTATGTGTGCGACATCCTGCCGCAGACGGAAGAAGCGGACGGCTTGCTGGTGGTGGAAGTCGTCACGCCGTCCGGCCATTCGTCGAGCTATCCGCCGCACAAGCACGACAGCGACAATATTCCAACCGAAAGTTCGCTGGAAGAAACCTATTACCACCGGCTCCATCCCGAGCAGGGCTTTGCCTACCAGCGCGTCTACACGGATGACCGCAGCATCGATGAAGCCATGGCCGTGGAAAACCACGACGTGGTGATGGTGCCGCGCGGCTACCACCCCGTGACCGTGCCGTATGGCTACGACGGCTATTACCTGAACGTGATGGCGGGCCCCAAGCGGGTCTGGCATTTTAAAAACGACCCGGCCCATGACTGGCTGATGACGAAATAACCAAGGACAAGACAATGACGACCCCGATGATCGGCCACTTTATTGGTGGCAACCCGATGGCTTCGCGCACCGAGCGCACGAGCGACGTGTTCAACCCCGCCACGGGCGCCGTGACGGCCAAGGTGGCGCTGGCCACGCCTGCCGAACTGAACGCGGCCGTGGCTGCCGCCCATGCAGCGTTTCCCGCCTGGTCGCAAACGTCGCCCCTGCGCCGCGCACGGGTCATGTTCAAATTCAAGGAGTTGCTGGAGCAAAACGCCGACAAGCTGGCCGCCCTGATTACGGCCGAACACGGCAAGGTCTTCACGGATGCGAAAGGGGAAGTGACGCGCGGCATCGAAGTGGTGGAATTTGCCTGCGGCATCCCGCAGATGATGAAGGGCGAGTATTCGGAACAGGTGGCCGGCGGCATTGACGCCTGGTCGATCCGCCAGGCGCTCGGTGTCTGTGTCGGCATCACGCCGTTCAACTTTCCCGTGATGGTGCCGATGTGGATGTTCCCGATGGCCATTGCCTGCGGCAACACGTTTGTACTGAAACCGTCGGAACGCGACCCGTCGGCCAGCCTGCTCTTGGCGCAGCTGCTGACGGACGCGGGCTTGCCCGACGGCGTCTTCAACGTGCTGCAGGGAGATAAAGAAGCCGTCGACGGCTTGCTGCACCACCCGGACGTGCGCGCCGTCAGCTTCGTCGGTTCCACGCCGATCGCCGAATACATCTATGCGACGGGCTGCGCGCAGGGCAAGCGCGTCCAGGCCCTGGGCGGGGCGAAAAACCATATGGTCGTCATGCCAGACGCGGATATCCCGCAGACGGTCGATGCCCTGATGGGCGCCGCCTTCGGTTCGGCCGGCGAGCGCTGCATGGCCATTTCCGTCGTCGTGGCGGTGGGCAATGTGGCGGACCAGCTGGTGGAAGCCCTGGTGCCGCGCATTGCGGCACTCAAGATTACGCAGGGCATGGATCTGTCGGCCGAGATGGGGCCGGTGGTGACGCAAGTGCACAAGGAGAAGATCGCCGGCTATATCGCGCAAGGTGTGGAAGAGGGCGCCAAGCTCATCTGCGACGGGCGCGGTTTTGTCCTGCCCGGCCATGAGCGCGGCTTTTTCCTCGGCGGCAGCCTGTTCGACCACGTCACGCCCGAGATGACGATCTACAAGGAAGAAATCTTCGGCCCCGTGCTGTGCATCGTGCGCGTGCCCGATTTCACGGCGGCGCTGGACCTGGTCAATGCGCATGAATACGGCAACGGCACGGCCATCTACACGCGCGACGGCAACACGGCGCGCGAATACACGCACCGCGTGCAGGTGGGCATGGTCGGGGTGAACGTGCCGATCCCCGTGCCGATGGCCTTCCACAGCTTCGGCGGCTGGAAGCGCAGCCTGTTCGGCGACCACCATGCGCACGGCCCGGAATCGGTGCGTTTCTATACGAAGCAGAAGGCGGTGACGCAGCGCTGGCCGGCCTCGACGGCGGCCGGGGCCGAGTTTGCCATGCCGACCCTGAAGTAATTCCGCTGTAAAACCGGCTGGTTCGCTTCTTGCTTACTGCAATGGTTGTGTTTAGCCATTGCAGATCGCTCCCATGACGTCCAGCCGTACCCAGCCTTTGCGCATCGTCGTCGTCAACACTATTGTCGAGCACGGCGTGCACGAGAATGCGGCCTTGGCTGCCCAAGTGCAGCGCGGCAATGCCTTGCGCATCGGCTTGCTGGAATCGGGCTACGACATCGTCGCTTCCCTGCCAGCCGACCTCTACCTTCCTGAACGCATCGCCCAACTGCAGCCTGATCTCATCATCATTGACGCGGAATCGGATGCGCGCGACGTGCTCGAGCACATCGTCATCGCCACGCGCGACGAGCGCCGCCCCATCGTATTATTTACGGAAGACGGCGCCACGGCCAGCATCGACGCGGCCATGGCGGCCGGCGTCTCCGCCTACATCGTGGCCGGCTTGCATGCCGAGCGCATCTTGCCCGTGCTGAACGTGGCGCTCGCGCGCTTTCGCCAGGAAGAAAAATTGCGCGCCGAATTGCTCGACACGCGGCACAAGTTGCTGGAGCGCAAGGTGATCGAGCGGGCCAAAGGCCTGCTGATGACGCATCACGGCTTGACGGAAGACCAGGCTTACCAGCGCTTGCGCAGCATGGCCATGAACAAGAAACTCAAGCTGGCAGAGATTGCCCAGCGCATCCTCGACGTGGAGGACTTGTTGGGATGAATCGTCCATTTCCTGACACATGCTGGTGCAGCGCACCATTGCGGTGCGTTTCCTGCCGCCATGAAGCGGGCAGGTACGGGCACGCTCCTTGCTGCTGGAAGGTGAGAGCCTTGCCCACGGTGGCACGGCAAAACAGTATTTATCGGCAAGGAATGGTATGACAGAGAAAATGGCAGACAGCGCCCAGGTGATGCGGACCCTGCAGCCGGAAAGACAGACGATACGCATCGGCTACCTGCCGCTGACCGATTGCGCCTCGCTGGTGATGGCGTCGAAGCTGGGTCTCGATGAAAAATACGGCATCAAGATTGAACTGAGCCGCGAGATGTCGTGGGCCGGTGTGCGCGACAAGCTGAACAATGGCGAACTCGACGCGGCCCATGTGCTGTATGGCCTCGTGTATGGCGTGCAGATGGGCATCGGCGGGCAGCAGCGCGACATGGCTGTATTGATGAATCTCAACCACAGCGGCCAGGCTGTCACCGTGTCGGCGGCGCTGGCGCGCGAGGGCGCCCACGATGGTCCCACCCTGGCGCGGCATATGCGCGCCACGGCGCGGCCGTTTGCGTTCGCGCATACTTTTCCGACCGGCAACCACGCGATGCTGCTGCAATACTGGCTGGCCGCGCATGGCATTGATCCGCTGCGCGACGCGCGCGTGATGACGGTGCCGCCGTCGCAGATGGTGGCCGCCTTGCGCGCCGGCCAGATGGACGGCTTTTGCGCGGGCGAACCGTGGGGCTACAAGGCCATCGTCGATGGCGTGGGCGTGACGGCAGCCGCCAGCGGCGCCATCTGGCCCGACCATCCGGGCAAGGTGCTGGGCACCAGCGCCGCGTTTGCGCAGCAGCATCCGAACAGCTGCCGCGCCCTGATCGCCGCCGTGCTCGAGGCGGGACGCTGGATCGATGCCAGCGATACCAACCGGCTGGCCATGGCGGCCACTCTGGCCGAGCCCGCTTACCTGAACACGCCGCAGGAAACGCTGGCGCCGCGCATTCTCGGCCATTACCAGGATGGGCTGGGCAAGATCTGGGACGAGGCGCACGGCTTGCAGTTCTACGGCGATGGTACCGTGAATTTTCCGTATCTGTCCGACGGCATGTGGTTCATGACCCAGCACCGGCGCTGGGGCTTGCTGCGCGATGAACCCGATTATCTGGCGGTGGCAAGGCAAGTCAACCGCATCGACCTGTACCGCCAGGCGGCGGAGATGACGGCCACGACCGTACCAAAAGCCCCCATGCGCAGCTCGACCCTGTGCGACGGCGTCGTGTGGGACGGCAGCGCGCCGGAAGCGTACGCGGCATCGTTTGCCATCGGCCATTTTTTCTGACTGGAGAGTGCATCATGGCGCAATGTGGAAGTGTGACACTGGTCGGCGCCGGTCCCGGCGACCCGGACCTGCTGACGATCAAGGCAGTAAAGGCCATCGCGCGGGCAGACGTGGTGCTGATCGACGACCTCGTCAATCCGGCCGTCCTTGCCCATGCGGCACAAGGCGTGCGCGTGGTCGAGGTGGGCAAGCGGGGCGGCTGCGCTTCCACGCCGCAAGCGTTTATCGAACGGCTGATGCTGGCCGAAGCGCGCGCCGGCCTGCACGTGGTGCGGCTGAAAGGGGGCGACCCGTATCTGTTCGGGCGCGGCGGCGAAGAGCGCGCTTATTTGCGCAGTCATGGCGTGGCCGTCGAGGTGATCCCCGGCATCAGCAGCGGCCTGGCCGCGCCGTCCGGCATCGGCGTGCCGCTCACGCATCGCGCCTGGAGCCAGGGCGCCATCTTCGTCACGGGCCACGGCAAGGATAGCGCCTCGGAGCCGAACTGGGCGGCCCTGGCGCATAGCAAGCTCACCCTCGTCATCTACATGGGCGTGGCCAGGGTGACGGCCATCCAGGCCGGCTTGCTGGCCGGCGGCATGGCGCCCGGCACGCCCGTGGCCGTGGTGCAATCGGCCAGCCTGCCGGCCCAGCGCCAGTTGCTGAGCACTTTGCAGGAGCTGCCCGACGACTTGCAGGCCAGCGGCCTGGGCAGCCCCAGCATCATCGTCGTGGGCGACGTGGTGCGCTGCGCCGATGCCTGGGATGAGCATGGCGCACAGGGCTTGCACGCCGCCTGCGTCTGAGCCTGTCCGCGCCTAGCGGATCGGCAGGGCCACGGGACGGATGGGCGCCGCGTCGCCGCCACGGAATTTCAAGGAAGCGCCGATGAAGGCGAACTGGTACACCTTGTCGCGCGACAGCGCTTCCAGGTCGACCAGTTCCAGGATGGGCGTGCCCTGCTGCGCCAGCAGATAGGTGTGCACAGGCAGGTAATTGTTCGCCACTTCGGACGGAAACGCCTCGAAACTGAGGTTGTCCGCGCCCACCACCATGGCGCCGCCATCTTCCACGAGGAATTTCGCCGCATCGAGCGACAGGCCTGGCGGATTGGCCATGTAGGTGTGCGCCTGCTCATAATGCTGCATGCGGCCCGTGCGTATCAGCACCACGTCGCCCTTTTCCAGCGTGACCTTCTGTTGCGCCAGCGCCGCGCGCAAGTCTTGCCGCGTCACCCGGTAATTATCGGGCAGTTGTTTGAGACCCTTGGCCACGGCCACGTCGATCAGCACGCCGCGCGCCACGATCGGCGGCAATTTCTCCGCGCCCGTCACGGTCCAGCCCCGGTCACCCAGGTAGTGTTCCTCCGTAAAGCCATTCCATATCTTGCCGTTCAGGCCGAAGTGGTTCAGGGCATCGATATGCGTGCCCATGTGCGCATACATGGACACGGCCGAGCCCGTGTAGCTGACGTGGCGGTTCATCTGTTCGCCCACCTGCATCGAATCGGCCACCACGTTGCCTTTCGGTGTGTGCGTCATCCACATCTGGTAGGGCGGGTCGCCGGCCGCCTGCCAGCTGGGCATGCCGATATAGAAATCGACGGCCAGATCATAGCTCTTGCCGCCGTCGATGCGCGCCAGGATAGCGGCACGCGAGGCCGGCGTCATCAGGTTCAGGCGGCCGATCTCGTCTTTCGGGCCCCAGGGGCTGATGCCCACTTCGGGCAGGGCGGCCTGCACTGTCCCTCCGAGCAGGGCCAGCAGCAGGGCAGTCAGGGTGGCGGATGGGTTGAACATGGGGTACTCCTTGTGTGACATGAATAAAGAAGCCGCCATCATATTGTTTTTTATTTCAATGATAATTAGCGATAAAATAATAAGATATTCAACTGTAGAGAAATAATGATGGATGTCCTGGCGCACATGCGCGTGTTTCGCAAAGTGGTCGAGCGCGACAGCTTCAGCAAGGCGGCGCTGGATTTGAATCAGTCGGCGGCGGCCATCAGCAAGCAGGTGCGCCAGCTCGAAGCGCGCCTGGGCACACTGCTGCTGGTGCGCACGACGCGGCGCATGAGCTTGTCGGACGGCGGGCGTGCCTACTATCTCGAATGCTGCCGCCTGCTCGACGAGGTCGATGCGCTGGAACTGGCCACGCGCGGCTGTACCGGCAAGGTGGCCGGGCGGCTGCGCGTGAATGCGCCGCTGTCGTTCGGCCTGAAGGTGCTGTCGCCCTTGCTGCCGGACTTCATGGCCCGCTATCCGGACGTCAAGATCGAGATGACCCTGGATGACCGCCTGCGCGACGTGGTGGGCGAGGGCTATGACGTGTCGCTGCGCATCCGCGCCGCGCTGGCCGATTCGTCCCTGGTGGCGCGCCGCCTGGGCGACGTCGAGCAGATGATTTGCGCAGCGCCGGCCTACCTGGCGCGGCGCGGCACGCCGCGCCAGGCGCAGGACTTGCACGGCCACGACTGCCTCGCTTACCGCCTGGCCGACAGTCCCGGCGTCTGGCAGCTGGCCGGCCCGGAGGGGCCGAGCAGCATCGTGCTGCCCGTGCGCTTTTCCGCCGACAGCAGCCTGCTGCTGGCCGATATGCTGGTGGCGGGCATCGGTGTGGGGGCGCTGCCGTCGTTCGTCGCCGCGCCGCTGCTGGCCAGCGGCGCCCTGGTGCGCGTACTGCCGTCGCACGGCATGGCCAGGCGCGGCGTGTATGCCTTGACGCCCGACGGACGCCACGTGCAGGAAAAGGTGCGCGCCTTTTGCGACTTCCTGGCCGGGGCGCTGCAGGGGGGCTAGGCACCCGGTGTTTTCCAGTGCAACCATCCTGCGCGCTTTTTTTCTTGCGCAAGCGCGTCGGGCATGAGCTTTGATAGTATCCTCGTACTTGCTGGGCGGCCGGAGCGCCGCACATTCGAGGAAACCGGAATAAGCGATCGACAATGCACACTTTGAGCAAGGGCGGGGCGGTATCGGGCTTCAGGATATGGGCGGGCGGCCTGCTGCTGGCCCTGGCGGTGGGCGGTGCCCTGTATGCGGGCGCGGCGCGCACGGTCAATGATGACGCCGAACAGCGTTTCGACAATCTCACGCATGGCGCCCAGCATAGCCTGATCACGCGCGTAAAAAGCTATTCCGACCTGTTGCGCGGCCTCGAGGCCCTGTTCCGCACCAGCGAGCACCTGACGCGCCGCCAGTTCCACGATTACGTGGCCGGCCTCGATATCGTGCGCCAGTTCCCGGCCATTGAATCGGTCAACTACGCGGCGGCCGTCCCGTCAGTACAGCGCCCCGCCTTCATCGAGGCCGTGCGCCGTGACACCAGCCTGGCGCCGCGCGGCTATCCCGCTTTCACCATCCGGCCTGCGGGCGAGCGGCCTGAATACACGGTGCTCACCTACCTGGAGCCCGATTCCCTGCTGGCCGAACGCATGGGCGTCGATATCGGCGCCAACCCGCTGGTGGCGCAGTCGCTGGCGCAGGCCCGCGACAGCGGCCAGGTCAGCGCATCGGGGCAGGTGATCATGATCAAGGGGCCGCCCGCGCATATCGGCCTGGGCATGCGCCTGCCCGTGTACCGCAATGGCATGCCGCAGGGCAGCGTGGCCGAGCGCCGCGCCGCCTACCAGGGCTCCGTCGGCATCGGCTTTGGCGTGGCGCAGCTGGTGCACAGCGCGCTCGAACGCAGCGCCCTGGAACCGCTGCACCTGACCCTGTACAGCGCGGCCGACCCTTTGACGGCCAGCGGGTCCCTGTCCATCACGCCGCAGGACCGCCTGCTGTTCAACGATGACGGCGACCTGGCGGCGGCGCCGGCGCAACCGGGCAGCGATGCCGACTATTTCGACCAGGTGCTGCCCGTCGCTTACCAGGGCGGCCTGTGGAAAGCCCATTTCCGCGTGCGCAAGGCGGAGCTGTACAGCCCCTTCGACCGCTATTTTCCATGGCTGGCGCTGGGCGTCGGCGTGGCCGGCACCCTGCTCATTTACGGCTATATCTTTACCTTGTACCGGTCGCGCCGCAGCGCGGTGGCGCAGCGCACCCTGCTCGATACGGTGCTCGACAGCGTCGACGCCTACGTCTACATGAAGGATGCCGACCTGCGCTACCGCTACGTCAATGCGCGCACGGCAACCATCCTCGGCCGTCCCGCGGAGCAGCTGATCGGCCGCCAGGATGGCGAGTTGATGCTCGGCGATGCGGCGGCCGCCGCGCAGTTGACGGAGCGCCAGGTCTTCGACAGCGGCGCCAAGTTCGTCGGCGAGGAGCGCTTCGTCGATGCGCAGGGCCAGGTGCATCACCTGTGGAGCGTGAAGGTGCCGCTGGGCTTGCCCGGTCCCGTCACGGGCCTGATCGGCCTGTCCACCGACGTGACGGAACTGCACCGCCTGAAAGAGCAGGCCGACGCGGCCAGCCAGGCCAAGAGCGACTTCCTGTCGAACATGAGCCATGAAATCCGCACGCCGATGAACAGCATTATCGGCATGGCGCACCTGGCGCTGAAATCGGTGGCCGATGCGCGCCAGCGCGACTATCTGCAGAAAATCTTCCATTCGGGCCAGCATTTGCTGGGCCTGATCAACGACATCCTCGATTTTTCCAAGATCGAGGCGGGCAAGCTGGAACTGGAGGTGCTGGACTTCCGTCTCGACACCCTGCTGGCGAACATCGCCAGCCAGCTGGGCGACGCGGCCGCCGTCAAGGGCCTGGCGCTGCAGTTCGATATCGCGTCCGAGCTGCCGCAGCGCTGGCGCGGCGACCCGCTGCGCCTGGAGCAGGTCTTGCTGAACCTGACCAGCAACGCCATCAAGTTTTCCGACAATGGCAGCATCTTCGTGCGCGTGCGCCAGTCCGAGGAGCGCGCCAGCCATGCCATGCTGCGCTTCGAGGTGCAGGACCGGGGCATCGGCATGAACCAGGAAGAGGTGGCGCAGCTGTTCCGCTCCTTCCACCAGGCCGACCCGTCGACCACGCGCAAGTATGGCGGCAGCGGCCTGGGGCTGGTGATCAGCAAGCAGCTGGTGGAGCTCATGGGCGGCAAGGTGGGCGTGTACAGCCAGCCGGGCCTGGGCAGCACCTTCTGGTTCACGGCGCGCCTGGAGAAGAGCGCGCAGGGGGCCGACGAGCGCATCGCCGAAGTGGAGCCGGAAGTGCTGGGGGTGATACGCGGCGCTTCCATCCTGCTGGTGGAAGACAACATCTTCAGCCAGCAGGTGGGCTGCGAGCTGCTGGAAGACGCGGGCGCCACCGTTTGCGTCGCCTGCAATGGCCGCGAGGCGCTGGAATTGCTGGCCCGCCAGCGCTACGACTGCGTGCTGATGGACGTGCAGATGCCGGAGATGGACGGCTTCGAGGCGACGCGCCGCATCCGCGCCGACCCGAAACTTGCCGGCCTGCTGGTGATCGCCATGACGGCCAACGCGGGCAGCGAAGACCGCGCCCGCTGCCTGGAGGCGGGCATGGATGAATTCGTGACCAAGCCGATCGCCCCGAATCTGCTGTTTCACCTGCTGGCGAAATGGTTTCGCCTGCGTGGCGGCATTGGCGGCATCGGCCGCGACAGGCTGGCGGCGGCACCGACACCGCCGACAGCGCCGCCATCGGACGCCGCGCCGGAATCGCGCGACACGGCCATCCTCGATCTGGCCACCCTGGCGCTCACGTTCAGCAATGACGCCGTGAAGATGCGCAAGTACACCCAGCTGTTTCTCGACACGGCGCGCGACGGCATCGCCGAAATGGAGCAAGCCATGGCGCTGGAAGACCTGGGGCGCCTGGCCGACCTGGGCCACCGCAGCAAATCGTCGGCGCTGGCCGTGGGCGCGCACGCTTTCGCCGCCCTGTGCCTGTCGATCGAAGGCTTGCGCCTGGGCGGCGACATGCAGCAGGCGCGCGCCTTGCTGGCGGCGCTCGGGCCGGCGCTGGCGCAGGTGGCGGAACAAATTTCCGTGGAATTTGCCGCCAGCGACGCCCCTTGAGGCAGGCAGCGGCGATAATAGGCGTTTGACGTCTCCGGTCACCCGGCCGCAGACGCGGCAACCCATCGGATCAGCATGCATACACCCGTCACGCCCGGCCTTCTCATCCTGCATGGCAACCAGCTGGAACAGCTGCGCGCCGCCGTCTTCCAGTGGCTGCGCCAGCATCCGCTGGCGCCGCTGGAAACGGACATCTTCCTGGTACAGTCGAACGGCGTGGCCGAATGGCTGAAGATCGCCCTGGCCGAGGAGATGAAAGTGTGCGCCGCCACGCGCATCGCGCTGCCGGCGCGCCTGCTGTGGGAAAGCTACCGGGGCATGCTGGGCCGCGAGCGCGTCCCGCGCGTGTCGCCTTTCGATAAATCCCCGCTGACCTGGCGTCTGATGCGCCTGTTGCCGTCGCTGCTGGCCGACCCGGTGTTTGCGCCGCTGCGCTACTTCCTGGCCGATGGCGATTGCGAACGCCGGCTGCAGCTGGCCGAGCGCCTGGCCGACTTGTTCGACCAGTACCAGGTCTACCGCGCCGACTGGCTGGCCGACTGGGCGGCCGGGCGCGACCAGTTGCGCACGGCGCGCGGCGAGTCCATCGTCTTGAAGGAAGACCAGCGCTGGCAGGCACAGTTGTGGCGCGCCGTGGGCCAGGACGTCGAGGCCTTGGAGCGCGATACGGGCCGCGCCGACATCCATGAGGCCTTCCTGGCGGCGATCGCCGCCGGCGATGCGCCGCTTGGCAAGCTGCCGCGCAGGGTGGTGCTGTTCGGCGTGTCGGCCTTGCCGTACCAGACCTTGCAGGCGCTCGCTGCGCTGGCGCGCCACACGCAGGTGGTGCTGGCCGTGCCCAATCCATGCCAGTTCTACTGGGGCGACATCATCGACGGGCGCGACTTGCTGCGCGCGGAAAACAAGCGCCAGCGGCAGCGCAACGGCACCGACCTGGCGCACATTCCGCTGGAAGAATTGCATGCGCACAGCCATCCGCTGCTGGCCAGCTGGGGCAGGCAAGGGCGCGATTTCATCCGCATGCTTGACGAATTCGACGAACACGCGCAAGCCGAAGGGCGTGACGACAGCCTGCGCATCGACCTGTTCGGCGAGGAGACGGGCGAAACCCTGCTGCAGCAGGTGCAGGTGGCCATCCGCGAACTGCGCCCGCTGGCCGAGCATGAGCAGGTGCCGCCCGAGGCAGGCGACCGCTCGATCGAATTTCACGTGGCGCACAGCGTGCAGCGCGAAGTGGAAGTGCTGCACGACCAGCTGCTGGCCATGTTCGCGCACAGCGCCGAGACGCTCTTGCGTCCGCGCGACGTGGTCGTGATGGTGCCCGATATCGACACGTTTACGGCCGCCATCCACGCCGTTTTCGGCCAGTACCGGCGCAACGACGAGCGTTTCATTCCGTTCGAGATCGGCGACGTGAAGGACCGCAGCGTCAATCCGCTGCTCGTCGCGCTCGAGTGGCTGCTGCAGCTGCCGCAGCAGCGCTGCCGCCAGAGCGAAGTGCGCGACCTGCTCGACGTGCCGGCGCTGGCGGCACGTTTTGGCCTGCAGCCGGACGACCTGGCCACCCTGGGCGCCTGGATCGAAGGGGCGGGCGTACGCTGGGGCCTGGACCAGGAACACCGCGCCGGCCTGGGGCTGGGCGCGGCCGGGGAACAGAATGCGTGGATCTTCGGCGTGCGGCGCATGCTGCTCGGTTACGCCAGCGGCAGTGGCGCCAGCTTCGGCGGCATCGAGCCGTATGCGGAAGTGGGCGGCCTCGATGCGGCGCTGGCGGGTTCGCTGGCGCAGCTGGTCGAGGCGCTGCTGCACTGGCGCACCGTGCTGGCCGGCGCCTGCACCCCCGCCGAGTGGGGCGCGCAGGCGCGCGCGCTGCTGGCCGCCTTCTTTGATGCCGACGACGAGGGCGACCGCCTGACCCTGGCGCAGCTCGAGGGCGCCTTGCAGGGCTGGCTGGAAACCTGCGAGCATGCGGGCTTTGTCGAGCCGGTGCCGCTGTCCGTGCTGCGCGTGGCGTGGCTGGGCGCGCTGGACGAACCGACCCTGAACCACCAGTTCGTCTCCGGCGGCGTCACCTTCTGTACCCTGATGCCGATGCGCGCCGTGCCGTTTCGCGTCGTCTGCCTGCTGGGCATGAACGATGGCGATTTCCCGCGCCGCGCGCAGAAGGCCGATTTCGACCTGCTGGCGCTGCCCGGCATGGCGCGCCCGGGCGACCGCTCACGCCGCGACGACGACCGCTACCTGATGCTCGAAGCCTTGCTGGCCGCGCGCGACAAGCTGTACGTGAGCTGGGTGGGGCGCAATGTGCGCGACAATTCCGAGCAGCCGCCGTCCGTGCTGGTGTCGCAGCTGCGCGACTACCTGGCCGCCGGCTGGTCGCTGGACCGGCACCTGGTGTCGCTGACCACCGAGCACGCGCTGCAGCCGTTCAGCCGCCGCTATTTCGAGGCCGATGGCTTGCTGACCTATGCGCGCGAATGGCGCGTGGTCCATACCAATGCCGATGCGGCCGATGCCGATGCGCAGGCCGCCGCGCTGCCGCTGGGGCCTTACGAACTCGATCCCGGCACGCGTCTGAAGCTGGGCGAGCTGGCCAGCTTTTTGCGCCAGCCCGTCAAGTACTTCTTCCGCCGCCGCCTCAGCGTGTATTTCGCCGACGCCGCCATGCTGGGCGAGGATGAGGAGCCGTTCGGCCTGAATGCGCTCGAACGCTATCTGCTGGAAGACACCATGCTCGATGACGGCGGCGCCGTGGAAGATATCGATGACGTGCGCGCCAGCCTGGAAGCGCGCGCGGCACGCCTGGCGCGCGAAGGCGTGCTGCCCATCGGCCTGATCGGCCGGCAGGTGCAGGCGCAGCTGGTCGAGGCGCTCGTGCCCGTGCGCAGCGCGTGGCTGTCCTTGCGCGCTTCGTTCCCGCTCGCGGCCGACAAGCGCGCCATCAACCTGCCCTACGGCGAAGTGCAGATCGACGACTGGCTCGACAGATTGTGCAGCAACGGGCAGGAGACGGCCTGGCTGATGCAGATTTCCTCGAAGGTGACGGACAAGGGCGGCCAGGCGCGCGGCGACAAGCTGATGCTGATGTGGCTGCGCCAGCTGGCCGCCGCCGCCCTCGGTTTCCCCGTCACCGGCTACCTGGTGGCGCGCGACGCCATCGTCAGCATGGCGCCGCTCGATCCGGCCAGTTCGCGCGACGCGCTGGCGACCCTGCTGGCGCTGTGGCGCGAAGGCATGAACCATCCGCTGCCCACGGCCTGCAAGACGGGCCTGGCGCTGGTGCAGCAGGGCGACCCGCGCGCCGTGTATGACGGCGGCTTCGACATCTCGGGCGAGCGCGAAGAACTGTGCCTGGCGCGCCTGTGGCCCGAGTTTTCCGCCCTGGCCGCCGAGGAAGCGTGGCAGGACTGCACGCGCGAGCTGTATGGCCCGCTGGCCGACTGGCTGCAACAACACATCACGATCGACCCGATCAGCGCGCCCGATGATGGCGCGGGAGAAGAACCATGACGAGCCACCTGCTCAAGCCCCTGGCGTTTCCGCTGCACGGCTCGCGCCTGATCGAGGCGTCCGCCGGCACCGGCAAGACCTGGACCATCGCCGCGCTGTACGTGCGCCTCGTACTGGGCCACGGCGACGATGACAGCCGCTTTACGCGTCCGCTGCTGCCGGCCGACATTTTGGTGATGACGTTTACGCGCGCCGCCACGCGCGAATTGTCGAACCGCGTGCGCGAACGCCTGATCGAGGCGGCCGCGTATTTTCGCCACGAATCTGGCATTGAATCCGGCGGCGGCGACCCGTTTCTCGACGCCTTGCTCGAATCCTATCCTGACGAGAGCGAGCGGCAAAAGGCCGCGCACCGGCTGATGCTGGCCGCCGAGACGATGGATGAAGCGGCCATTTTCACCATCGACGCCTGGTGCCAGCGCATGCTGCGCGAGCACGCGTTCGACAGCGGCAGCCTGTTCGACGAAGAACTGGTCAGCGACGAGCAAGCGCTGTTCGAGGATGCGGCCCACGATTATTGGCGCCAGCAAGTTTATCCCTTGCCGCCGCAGGCGCTCGACGTGCTGCTGGCATGCTGGCCCGACGTCGGCGCGTTGAAGAAGGGCGCGCGCGAGCTGGCGCGCCGCGCCGACATCATGGGCATGGCGGACGAGGAACCGTTGTCCACCCTGATCGCGCGCGAACAGCGGGCGCTGGCCGCGCAGCTGGCCACCCTGAAGGCGGGCTGGGTCGAGCGCGTGGACCTAATGGCCGCCTGGATTAACGACCACCGCGCCATCAATCCCAAGTGTTTTAACGGCGTCAAGATGAAGCCGGAGAACCTGGCGAAGTGGTTCGACGGCTTGCGCCGTTGGGCACAGGACCCGCTGTTGCTGCTGCCCGCCATCACGGCCAAGGCGTGGGAACGATTGACGCCGTTCGGCATCGAGGATGCGTTTGCCAAGAGTTTCACGGCCCAGGTGCCCGAGTGCTTCGCGCATACGGAGGCGCTGTGGAGCGCCCTGGCGGCCATCACGCCGCTGGCGCACAAGCTGCACCTGCATGCGGCGGCGGCCATCGCGCGGCGCATGGATCAGCTAAAACGCCAGTCGCGCCAGTTCGGCTTTGCCGACATGCTGCAGCGCCTGCACGACGCGCTGGCCGGCGAGAATGGTCCGGCCCTGCGCCAGCGCATCATCGACCAGTACCCGCTGGCCATGGTCGATGAATTCCAGGATACGGCGCCCGCGCAGTACCAGATCTTCAATTTGCTGTACCGCATTGCGGACAATGATCCCGCGCAAGGATTGTTCCTGATCGGCGACCCGAAACAGTCGATCTACGGCTTTCGCGGCGCCGACATCCAGAGCTACCTGGCGGCGCGGCGCGCCACGGCAGGGCGCCACTACCAGCTGGGCACCAACTACCGCTCGACGGCGCCCCTGGTGGCGGCCGTCAACCAGCTGTTCCTGCACGCCGAGCGCGACGAGGTGCCGGCCGGCGCCTTCCGCTACCGCAAAAACGGCGAGAATCCGCTGCCGTTCGAGGCCGTCGACGCCAAGGGCCGCGACGAGTACCTGGTGAATGCGGGCGGCCCGCTGCCGGCCCTGCTGGCCGCTTGCGCCAGCGATGAAGGATTGCGCGGCGACGGCTACCGCGAGTATTTCGCCCAGCATTGCGCGGAGCACATCGTCGCCATGCTGGGCGATGTGCAAGCGGGTTTCGATGGCCCCGACGGTTTCACGCGCCTGCAGCCGGCCGACGTGGCCGTGCTGGTGCGCGACCGCAAGGAAGCGGCGGCCATCCGTCGCGCGCTGGCGCGCCGCCGGGTCGCCAGCGTCTACCTGTCCGACAAGGATTCCGTCATCGACAGCGAGGAGGCGCAAGACGTGCTGCGCTGGCTGGCGGCGCTGGCCAACCCGCTCGACGGGGGCCTGGCGCGCGCCGCGCTCGCCACGCGCACGATCGGCCTGTCGCTGGGCGAGCTGGCGCGCCTGTCGAGCGACGAACTGGAATGGGAACGCCGGGTCGAGCAGCTGAAGGCCCTGCACCTGATCTGGCAGCGCCAGGGCGTGCTGGCCATGCTGCGCCGCTTCATCCACGAACTGCAATTGCCCGCCATGCTGTTGCAGCAGACGGGCGGCGAGCGGCGCCTGACGAATCTGCTGCACCTGGCCGAACTGCTGCAATCGGCCAGCCGCCAGCTCGATGGCGAGCAGGCGCTGATACGCTGGCTGGCCGAGCAGATCGCCGGCGAGGGCGACAACGGCGACGAGCGCGTGCTGCGCCTGGAAAGCGATGCGGAACTGGTGAAAGTCATCACCGTGCACAAATCCAAGGGGCTCGAATATCCGCTCGTGTATCTGCCGTTCGCCGTCACGGCGCGCAAGGTGGATAAACGCAACCGCAGCTTCTTCGACTATGCGGGCGACGATGGCGAACGCCGCCTCGACCTGTCCTTGTCCGACGAAGCCATGGCGTTTGTGGAAGAGGCGCGCATCGAGGAAGACTTGCGCCTGCTGTACGTGGCCCTGACGCGCGCGCGCCACTTCCTGTGGCTGGGCGTGGCCGCCCAGGCGGCGCGCAAGGCGGGCGAGAACACCTTGCACGAATCGGCGCTGGGCTACCTGCTGACGGGCGGCGACAAGCTGCCGGCGGAGCAGCTGCTGCTGCGCTGGCAGCAGGTCGCGGGCAGCTGCGACGCCATCTATGTGAGTTCTCTGGCGCAGCCCGACGCCTGCACGGTGCTCGATCGCATCGAGCGCCGTCCCGAATTGCGGCCCGCACCCGTGTTCGTGGGCGAATTCGAGCGCGACTGGTCGGTGGGCAGCTTTACGTCGCTGACGCGCCAGATCGGCGCCGTGGCGGCCGCGCACGTGCCGCAGCGGGCGCTGGAAGAGACCTTGCTGGAAGATGGCACGGCCGTGGCCGTGGCCGCGCCGACGACTATGGGCGACGCGCCATGGCACCGCTTCCCGCGCGGTTCCGTGCCCGGCAATTTCCTGCATGAGCAGCTCGAGTGGATGGGCGGCGAAGGCTTTGACGGCGTCCACGATGCCAATTTCGATGCGCGCCTGGCCGCGCGCTGCGAACGGGCGGGCTGGGGCCACCGCCAGGAAGACGCCATCGCCTGGCTCCGGGAAATCGCCGTCACGCCGCTGCCGCTGCTCGATGCCTCGCTGTCGCAGCTGGACAGCACCCTGTCCGAGATGGAGTTCTGGTTCCCCAGCGAGCATTTGTCCACCGAAGCGCTGGATAAACTGTGCACGCGCTTGCTGCTCGACGGCGCGCCGCGTCCCGCGCTGCCGCGGCGCCAGCTGCACGGCATGCTGAAAGGCTTTGCCGACCTGGTCATCGAACGGGAGGGGCGCTACTGGGTGCTCGACTACAAGTCGAACGCGCTCGGCGCCAACGACGCCGCCTACCACACGCAGGCGCTGGCGGCCGGCATGGCGCAGCACCGCTACGACATCCAGGGCGCCATCTACATGCTGGCCCTGCACCGGCTGCTGAAAAGCCGGCTCGGCGGCGCCTACGACCCGGCCGAACATCTGGGCGGCGCCATCTTCCTGTTCCTGCGCGGCATAGCGAATACGGATACGCATGGCTGCTACTGGCTGGCGCCGCAGCTGGAATTGCTGGACGGCCTCGATCAACTGTTAGAAGAAACGGAACACCATGCAGCATGACGCGCAGATGGACGCATTGTTTACCCATGTCGACGGCGTCGCCGGGGATGGCCATCTGCGCCGCCTGAGCGCCGCCTTTGCCCGCTTCATCGCCAGTCTGGACGGGCATGTGCCGCATGCGCCCGCAGTGGCCGTGGCCTGCGTGGTGCTGTCCGAACTGGAAGGGCGGGGCCACAGCTGTTTGATGCTGGCGGACCTGGCCAGCGAACCGTCGCAGCTGCTGGGCTGGAGCGAGGAGCTGTGGCATGGGGTGCTGGCCGTTGCCGGCCCGCTGCCGGACAGCGCCGTCGGCTGGCGCGCGCTGCTGGCCGGCGCGCCGCAGGTGTGGCAGGTGGGTGCGCCCGATGTGAAACAGCCGCTGGTGCTCGAGGGCGACCGTTTGTACCTGCGCCGCTACTGGCGTGACGAGACCCTGGTGAGCGAGAAAATCGCCCTCCGCGCGCAGGACTTGAGCGAGCCGCCGCTGGCGCAGGTGCGGCAATGGCTCGACATCCTGTTCGACCAGCCCACGCAGGACGGTGGCCCGGACTGGCAAAAGGTGGCCTGCGCCGTCGCATTGCGCGGCAAGGTGGCCATCATCACGGGCGGCCCGGGCACGGGCAAGACGTACACGGTGGCCAGTTTGCTGACCTTGCTGTTTGCCGTCTCGCCGCAGCTGGAGCAGCTGCGCATCGCGCTGGCCGCGCCGACGGGCAAGGCGGCCGCGCGATTAAAACAGTCGATCGACAAGGCGCTCGAAGGGCTGGCGGCGAAGGCCGGCGACGCGCTGCCTCTGCTGGAACTGGCGCGGCGCATGGGCGCGGCGCGCACCCTGCATAGCTTGCTGGGCGCGCGGCCCGATACGCGCGCCTTTGCCCACCACGCGGGCAATCCGCTCGACGTCGACGTGCTGATCGTCGATGAAGCGTCGATGGTGCACCTGGAAATGATGGCCTCCGTGCTCGACGCCTTGCCTTCCACCGCCATCCTGATTCTGCTGGGCGACAAGGATCAATTGGCGTCCGTGGAAGCGGGCGCCGTGCTGGGCGACTTGTGCCACGATGCGCAGGCGGGCGGCTACACGGACGCCACCATCGCCTATGCGCAGGCGGCCAGCGGCGTGGCCATACCTGCCGCCTTCGCGGGAGCGGCCGGCGCGCTGGCCCAGCAGACGGTGATGCTGCGCCACAGCCACCGCTTCAGCGGCCCGATCGGCGAGCTGGCGCTGGCCGTGAATGCCGGCAGGCCCGACCTGGCCAGGGCGTGCTTCGCCGCCGACAGCGGCGGCCAGCTGGCGTGGAGCGTGCCGGCGCAGCAGGAAGACGTGCTGCGCCTGGCCTTGCGCGGGCGGGTGGACGCGCCGGGCGGCTATCAGCCTTACCTGGCGCTGGTGAACGCGGGCGAGGCGGCGTACGCGCAGCATGACGACTGGGTGCGCGCCGTGCTGCATGCTTTTGAAGCGTTCCGCATCCTGTGCGCCGTGCGCGAGGGAGAATGGGGCGTGGCGGGCTTGAACACGGCCATCGAGCTGCGGCTGGAAAAGGACGGGCTGATACGCCGCAGCGAATGGTATGTGGGCCGGCCCGTGATGGTCACGCGCAACGATTACGGTACGGGCGTGTTCAATGGCGACATCGGCCTGACCCTGCGCGACCCTGCGCGGCCCGGCTCCCTGCGCGTGTACTTCCTGGAAGGGGACAATGTGCGCAGCGTGCTGGCCACGCGTTTGCGCCACGTGGAGACGGCGTTTGCCATGACCGTGCATAAATCGCAGGGCTCGGAATTTCGCCACACGGTGCTGGTGCTGCCGCAGGAAGGCGGCGCCATGCTGGCGCGCGAGCTGGTCTACACGGGCATCACGCGCGCGCGCGACTTCTTTACCCTCGTCTCGCCCACGCAGGCCGTACTGTTCGACGCGATTTTGCGCCGCACGCAGCGCGCCAGCGGGCTGAGAGGGTTGATCGCCTGAGGGCTTGATGGGAGGGGGTGCGTTTCCTTGTGGAAATATATGTGTTGTATTCCGAATATTGACGATAATTGTTCCGTTTTTTGTGTGAGAATGCTTGCGTAGGTGAAGTAGTGCAAAAGCACTGTTTCACGCCAATCAAATCGAAACGAGGAGTCCATCATGTTGTCTTCCCTTCGCACGCGCCTGGTGCTCATTTGCGTGGCCATCGTCGTCCTGTCCATGCTGGCCTTGTCGGTCGCCAATTACGTCACCACGCGCAGCAGCATGCTGGCGTCGTCGGACCAGCAGATGCAGCAGCTGCTGCAAAGCCAGTCCGCCGTGCTGGCGCAATGGGTCGATGGCAAGAAGAAAGTCATGGCCTCCGTCGTCATGTCGGCCGAGACGCCCGATCCGCTGCGCGCCTTCCAGATCGCGGAAAAGGCCGGCGATTTTGCGGAAGTGTTCATCGGCTACGCGGACAAGCGTTCCGTGTTTACCCATCCGGGCCGCCCGGCCGATTTCGATCCGACGGCGCGCGCCTGGTACACGGACACCGTCAAGGCGGGCGTGCCGATGCTCACGCCGCCATATGTGGACGCGGCCAGCCACAAGCTGGTGGTGTCGTTCACGGCGCCCGTCGGCCCGAAAGAGGCGCTGCTGGGCGTGGCGGGCGCGGACGTGCTGCTCGATACGGTGATTGCCAACGTGGTGGCGATCAAGCCGACGCCGCACAGCTTTGCCTTCCTCGTCGACCAGAGCGGCACCATCATCGCCCACGCGGACAAGGAACTGAGCCTGCAGCCGGTGACGAAACTCGATGCCGCGCTGTCGGCCGCACAGGTGAACCGCCTGGAAAGCTCGCGCGCGAGCGAGGCCGTGCGCCTCAATGAGCGCGACGGCAAGCTGTACGTGACGCGCGTGGCGGGCACCGACTGGCTGCTGGCCGTGGTGCTCGACCAGCAGGAAGCCATGCAAGCCTTGCAGACGATGCTGACGACGGCCACTGTCACCGCCGCGCTGCTGACCGGGCTGGCCGCGCTGCTGCTGTCGCTGCTGGTGTTCAAAATGCTCAAGCGCCTGGAACTGGTGCGCGACGCGCTCGACGACATCGCCTCGGGCGAGGGCGATTTGACGCGCCGCCTCGACGCTTCCGGCGTGGATGAACTGGCGCAGATCGCGGGCGCCTTCAACCGCTTCATCGACAAGATCGCCGCCGTGCTGGTGAAGATCCGCACGGCCAGCGAATCGGTCAAGGTATCGTCGTCGGAAATCGCCGCCGGCAACCAGGACCTGTCGTCGCGCACGGAACAGCAGGCGAGCTCGCTGGAAGAAACGGCCGCCTCGATGGAGGAGCTGACTTCCACCGTCAAACAAAATGCCGATAATGCGCGCCAGGCCAACCAGATGGCACAATCGGCGTCCGGCGTGGCCAGCAAGGGCGGGCAAGTGGTGGCGCAGGTGGTCGACACCATGGCCTCGATCAATGATTCATCGAAGAAGATCGTCGACATCATCAGCGTCATCGACGGCATCGCCTTCCAGACGAACATCCTGGCCCTGAATGCGGCAGTCGAAGCGGCGCGCGCGGGCGAGCAGGGACGCGGCTTTGCCGTGGTGGCGACGGAAGTGCGCAGCCTGGCGCAACGCTCCGCTGGCGCAGCGAAGGAAATCAAGCTGCTGATCGACGATTCGGTGGGCAAGGTCGATTCGGGCGCGCGCCTGGTCGACGAGGCGGGGGCGACGATGCAGGAAATTGTCGACAGCGTGCGCCGCGTCACCGACATCATGGGCGAAATCACGGCCGCCAGCGTCGAGCAAAGCTCGGGCATCGAACAGGTGAACCAGGCCATTGCGCAGATGGACCAGGTGACGCAGCAGAATGCGGCGCTGGTGGAAGAGGCGGCGGCCGCCGCAGAAAGCCTGCAGGACCAGGCCAGCACCCTGGCGCAGGTGGTGGGCGTGTTCAAGCTCGATGACGGGCAGGCGCCGGCGGCCGTGCCGCATGCCGCAAGGCCCGTGGCGCGCGTGCCCGTCGCGCCGCGCATCGCCAGCCGCCCCGCCACAAAAGCGCCCGTCGCCAAGCAGGAGCGCAGCGACGAGTGGGAGACGTTTTAAACTTTAAGTACGCCGGGGCGCCAGGGTCGGCGCCATCTGCTTTGCGACTTCAAAAAAAGCGTTGGTGGCCGGCGTGTTCTGGCGCCGGTCGCGCACGGCCAGGCCCACCTTGCGGCTGACGGGCGGGTTCAAGGGCAGGGCGACCAGCTCCGGATACTGTTCGCGCAGCCGCTGCGGCAGGGCCAGTTCGGCCACGATGGAGACGCCGTCGCCGCGGCTGACCATGTCGAGGATGGTGATGACCTGGCTGATGCGGTAGGGGACATGTGGCTGCAGCCCCGCGTTGGCGAACAGGGGCTCGATCAGGCAGGCGCAGCCCGCCTCGGACATGATGAACGGCCCTTCGCACAGCTGCGCCAGGGTGATGGCCGTTTCGCTGGCCAGCGGGTGGCTGCGCGGCACCAGCGCCATCATTTGGTCTTCCACCAGCGGCGCCGTATCGAAACGCTCGTCGGGCAGCACGACGAAACCCACGTCGACCCTGCGTTCGCGTATCCACTGCACCACTTCATGGTCGGCCCCTTCGTCGATGCGCAGGGCGATGCCCGGATAGCGCAGGCGGAATTGCGCCGTGATGGCCGGCAGCAGGTTGAGGGACGAAGTAGGGCCGAAGGAGCCGATGCGCAGGCTGCCCTGGCGCTGGCCCAGCACGTCGGCCGCTTCCTGGCGCATGGCTTCCGACAAACCGAGGATTTCGCGCGCGCGCACCAGCAGCTGGCGGCCCACGTCCGTCAGCTCGGCCGATGCCTGGTGGCGCACGATGAGGTCCACGCCCATTTCCTTTTCCAGCGCTTTTAACGCATGCGAGACGGCCGACTGGCTGATGCCCAGTTGCGCGGCGGCGGCGGAAAAACCGTGCAGTTCGGCCACCAGGGTAAAGATTTCCAGTTGCGTGAAGGTCATGCTGTGGTTTTCCTGTTGTATGAGTATTTGCTCATTATTTCATGAGTTGATATTAGTATTAATATATAAGTGTACAGCATGTACGCCACCCGCCGCGCAAGCGGCTTTACAGGAACTCCCATGTCTTCTTCCGCCGTACCTTCAGCCGCCTTGCCTGCCGCGCAATCGCCGCTCGTCTATCTGAAACTGATCTGCGTCGCCCTGTTCTGGGGCGGCACCTTCATCGCGGGCCGCGTGCTGGCGCAGCAGATGCCGCCCATGACGGCCGCCAGCGGGCGCTTCGGCGTGGCCGTGCTGCTGCTCGTCGTGCTGGCATGGAAACTGGAAGGGGGCTTGCCGCGCTTGGACCGCAAGCAGCTGATGACGACGGCGGCGCTGGGCCTGACGGGCATCTTTTTATACAATCTGTGCTTCCTGGCGGCCCTGTCGCGCATGCCGGCGGGGCGCACTGCCCTGTTCGTAGCCTTGAATCCCATCGTCACGGCGCTGGCCTCGGCCATGCTGTTCCGCGAGCGGCTCGGATCGTTCAAATGGCTGGGCATCATGCTGGCATTCTGCGGCACGGCCATCGTCATCACGCGCGGCGACCTGGCCGGCGTGCTGCACGGCACGGGCGGCGGCATCGGCGCCGGCGAAATCTTCATGTTCTGCGGCATTTCCAGCTGGGCCGCCTATACGCTGATCGGCCGGGTCGCGCTGAAGGGCTTGTCGCCCATCGCCGCCACCACGTATGCGGCGATGTGGGGCCTGGCTTTTCTGCTGGTGGGGGCGGCCGTCGAATTCCCCACCGTGCCATGGCACAGCTTCGGCTGGCAAGTGTGGGCCGCCATCGGCTACCTGGGCGTGTTCGGCACGGTGATCGGCTTTGTCTGGTATTACGAGGGCGTCAAGGCGCTGGGCCCGTCGCGCACGGCTGTGTTCAACAACCTCGTGCCCGTGTTCGGCATCGTGCTGGCGGCGGCGCTGCTGGGCGAGCCGGTGCTCGCCTCGATGCTGCTGGGCGGTGCGGTGACGATTGCCGGCGTGGTGATGACCAACCGCCAGGGGAAATAGTTATGGGGTCAGACCCGTCGGGTCTGACCCCGGCATTCAGCCGTGCTTAGCGGGCGCGGCGGCGCTTCGATGGCTTGGCCGGCGCCTTCTTGTGCCGGCTGACGGAAGCGCGCATCACCTTCGGCTCTTCGATGCCGTTCTCGGCCGCAAGCATGCGGCGGATGTTAACGGCGTCCATGGCGCGCACGGAATTGGCGCGCGCGTTGAGCAGGATCATGGTGGCGAACTTGCCGGCCGACTTGATGCGCATGATCAGGCAGCGGCCCGCTTCATTCGTGTAGCCCGTCTTCGACAGACCGATATCCCAGCCCTTGGCGCCCACCAGGCGGTTCGTGTTGTGGTATTCCACGTCGCGGCCCTTGATCTGGATCACGTCCTTCGAATCGGTGGTGATGCGGCTGATTTCCGGGTAGCGCGAGGCGGCCACGGCCATCTTGACGAGATCGGCCGCCGTCGACTGGTTATTCGGCGACAAGCCCGTCGGTTCCTCGATCACGGTCTGGCGCATGCCCAGGGCCTTGATCTTGGCGTTGACGGCCACGGCAAACGCCGTCGGGCCGCCGGGGAAGGTGCGCGCCAGCGAGGCGGCGGCGCGGTTGTCGGACGACATCAGCGCCAGTTGCAGCACGTCGTGGCGGCTCAGGGTGGCGCCCACGGGCACGCGCGAAGTGCTGTGTTTCAAGGTGTCGACGTCTTCGCGGTCGATGCTGATCTCTTCCTGCATATTCGCCTTGGAGTCGAGCACGACCATGGCTGTCATGAGTTTGGTCAGCGAGGCGATCGGCACCACCACGTTGGAATTTTTTTCAAGCAAGACTTTGCCTGTGCCGTCTTCGACCACCAGTATCGACTGGGAACCGAAGGGCACGGCGATGGCCGCTGTCGAAAGCGTCATCAGCACCGCGGCGAACATTTTTTTGAGCATGGGATTGTATGTGGGAAAGCAGTTTTGGGGCGCCATCGTGGGCGCTGCGCGCAAATCCGGAACAGGGCCGCGCGGGGACGCGGCGTGTATCTCGGAGGCAATATTTGCCAAGCTTAAACAATACCATTAAAGATCAAGCGATGTCTACGGTACAAGCCCGCGACAGGCGGCTTTGCGGGCAATTTGGCAAATAAATGGGACTATTCTTGCCGTAGTGAAAATTGTTCCGCACTTATTGATTTCATCTTGGAAACTTCGTATGTATTAAGCAATATTGGTAGTCTTGATCCGGAAGGCGCCGCACGCTTCGCCGTTGATGCCTGTTCCTTCGCGCTTCGTTGCCCCGCGCTGGGCCCCGCAAGCGGGGCGCCGTAGGCATGCGTTCATGCTTGCATCGCGGACTGCAGAGAACGCATCGTGCTAAAAAATATACGGCCTGGTACCGTAGCATCGACCTCGGGGCGCATGCAGGTGCCGGTACGCGAACTGGCCCAGCGCGGCGTGGGCTTTCGCGTCTGCAATAACACCTTGCAAGGACGCAATATCGACCGCCAGCGCGTGCTGCCCGAAGCCGTCATCGTGCCCTCGGGCGTGGCCGAGCTGAGCCGCTTGCAGTGGCAGCAAGGCCATGCGTATATCCAGCCCTGACGCACGCGCCGCTGCCGGACGGCAAGGGCGCGGCGTGAAAGGGGGGCAACGCTTACTGGATCTTGGCGATCGACACTTCAGTCGATTTGACCAGCGCAATGACTTCGCTGCCCACTTTCAGGTCCAGGTCCTTGATCGAGCGCGAGGTGATCACCGAGGTGACGATGCCGTGCGGTGTTTCCACATCCACTTCGGATACCACGGGGCCAAAGATGATTTCCTTGATCTTGCCGCGAAACTGGTTGCGTACATTCACTTCCGAGATAGCCATGCTGTTTCCTTTATGCCCGTAATACGCCGTGCGGCGCGACATGGCCAGAGTACGGCGCGCGCACGCTTTTGACCACGAATCGATGCGCATATCGATATGCGCAAACAGCTGCGGACATGAAAAAACCGGGACATGTCCCGGTTTCTCGTTGATGCAGATCAGATTACTTCTGATAAATCTTGTCGAACTCGCCGCCATCGTCAAAGTGTTTCTTTTGTGCCTGTTTCCAGCCGCCAAACACCTCATCGATGGTGAACAGGGTGATCGGCTTGAAGCTGGCCGCGTATTTCTTTGCTACTGCGGCCGAACGGGGGCGCAGGTAGTGCTTGGCGACCAGTTCCTGGCCCGGCTCCGAGTACAGGTATTGCAGGTAGGCCGTGGCTTCCTTGCGGATGCCGCGGCGGTCGACGACCTTGTCGACGACGGCCACCGGCGACTCGGCCAGGATGGAGATGCTTGGATACACCACTTCGAAGTTGTCGCCGAATTCGGCGCGCACCAGTTGTACTTCATTTTCAAACGTCACCAGCACGTCGCCGATTTCGCGCTGCGTGAAGGTGGTCGTGGCGCCGCGGCCGCCGCCGTCGAGCACGGGCACGTTCTTGAACAGCTTGGCCACCAGGTCGCGCGCCTGCGCTTCGCTGCCGCCTTTTTTCACGGCATAGCCCCAGGCTGCCAGGTAGGTGTAGCGGCCGTTGCCCGAGGTTTTCGGGTTCGGCACGATGACCTTGATGCCGGGCTTGGCCAGATCGTCCCAATCCTTGATGTGTTTCGGGTTGCCTTTGCGCACCAGATATACCATGGTGGAATAGAACGGCGCCGCATTGTTCGGGAATTTCTTGGCCCAGTCGGCCACCACGAGGCCGCGGTCGACGAGGATATCGATGTCATTGGCCTGGTTCATCGTCACGACGGACGCTTCCAGGCCGTCGGCCACGGAGCGCGCCTGCTTGCTCGAGCCGCCGTGCGATTGCTTGATGGTGATGGTTTCGCCCGTTTTGGCTTTCCAATCAGCAATAAATGCGGGATTCACATCCTTGAACAGTTCGCGCATCACGTCGTACGAGGCATTCAGCAAGACCACGGGTTCGGCAGCGCTGGCTGCCAGCGGCAGGCTCATGGCGGCAGCGGAAGCGGCCAGGGCGCTGGCCAGGAACCAGCGGCGCGAGCGTTGGGTGAGTGTCGCTGCGGCAGTCGATACGGCGTTGGAATGGGTCATGTTGAACTCTTGTTGTGAGAATAGACAGACATAGTCTAAAATTCCGGCCGGAAAAGAAACGAATTTTTCGTAATATGCTTAGATACGATTCCCGTTTGCGCTAAAAAACAGATATCGATTTTTGGAAACATTCGTGGGCAAGGCGCGCATCAGCACTTAGTCTGCAGGCATGGCGCCATAGGCAAAACCAGCGCGTGGCGTGCGGCAAAAAACCCGATTGCGCCGCTTGGTGTATAGTCGAATCGCACGATACAGGGGTAAAACCGTCTGCATCGGCAACTGGAATATTTTGTGAGCGTACATGAGTCTTGAAATTCGTATTGCAACATCGACCGACGCTTTCGAGGCGTGCAACGTATTACGACGCTCCATCGTCGAATGCTGCAGCCTCGATCATCGGGACGATCCGGCCATCCTGGAAGCCTGGCTGGGCAATAAAACACCGCAGATGGTGGCGTGCTGGTTTGCGTCGCCCACCAATTTTTCGCTGGTCGCAGTCGAGCAGGGCGCCGTCGTCGGCGTCGGCCTGCTGACGCGCGCCGGCAAGCTGGCCCTGTGCTATCTGCTGCCCGAGGCGCAAGGCCGCGGCGCCGGCAAGGCGCTGGTGGAGCAGCTGGAAGCGCAGGCGCGCGAGTGGGGCATCAAGGCCCTGCAACTGCACAGCACGGCCAGCAGCCAGGCCTTTTTCGTCAAGCAGGGCTACATCGAGGCGGGCAATGTGCGTTCGCCGTATGGCGTGGAAACGATTTTTTGCTGGAAACAGATTGACCCCGCAGGCATCGCCAGCGGCGACCCCAAGCGCAAGCGCTTCTGCAACTGCAATTCGGCCTGACGGCCCGCCAGCATTTCAGCCCGCCCATCCGGCGGCGGGCCTTTCCCTCCCTTTGAATCTTTCCCTTTAGTTTCCGTTCAGTAACTGATCTGGATATACACGCCGTGCGGTACGGCATCGTTTGCCGGCAGCAAGGTACCGTTCGCAAACAGTTTCAGTTCGCCGGGCGCGAACGCCAGCCAGTCCTCGTTTTGCGTCAGCGGATGCGTGGCGATGACGGCGATGCGGTCGTCCAGATGGTTGTGCTGGCGAAAATCGATGCTGCGCTCGCAGTCGATCAGCTGCGCCACGGAAAACGGGTATTCGCGGATCACATAGTGCAGATGCGTGGAACAGTGGGCAAACAGCAGTTCGCCGTCCGACAGGATGAAATTGAAGGTGCCGTGCGCGGCGATGTCCTTGGCGACCTCGGCGATGGCGGCGCGCAGGGCGGCGCGCGCGGGCTCACCGGCGGGAAACTGCGCGCGCAAGCGGGCCAGCAGGTGGCAGAACGCCTGTTCGCTGTCCGTGTCGCCGCTGGCCTGGTAATGCGCATTGGCGGGCGCGCGCCACGTTTTGAGGTCGCCATTGTGGGCGAAGGACCAGGTCTTGCCCCACAGTTCGCGGGCGAACGGGTGGGTGTTTTCCGGCGCGATGCGGCCCTGCGTGGCCTTGCGGATGTGCGCGACGATGTTTCTCGCCTTCACGGGATGTTGCTGCACCTGGGCGGCCAGCGGTGAATCGATGGCCGCCAGGTGATCGGTCAGCAAGGTGCAGCCGCTACTAGAATGATAGGCAATGCCCCAGCCGTCGCGGTGCTCGTCCGTGCGGCCGCCCCGCTCGGCAAAGCCGGCAAAGGAAAATCCCAGCGCGGCCGGCTTGCTGCTGTTCATTGCGAGTAACTGGCACATGGCGGCCCTTCCTGGTGGTATCGGTACACGCCCACAGTAAAGGCCGGGGCAGGGCGCTGGAACGAATGTTTCCGACTATCGATATGCGCCGTCCGTTGTGTCGTCCATATTTGTTGCGCGCATATCAAATGGCGAAACCATTCGTTCTCCTTTGGTTGACACGGCCTTACTCTGCACACTTTGGCGCCGTCGTCCCCATGCGGGACGCCGGCGCAGTCCGATGAAGGAGCACGTATGCCATTTCCCGTCCTGAAGAACTACCTGGCCCGTCTGTCGCATCAAACCCAGGCCGGCACCAGCGTCTGGCTCGACGGCGAAGGCAGGGCGCTGGGGCGCTTCTTCAATTGCACCATGACCAGCGCCTTCCAGCCGCTGCGCGAACTCGACAGCGGCAAGCTGGTGGCGTTCGAGGGACTGGCGCGCAGCGTGTCGAAGGCGGACGAGGGCTTGTCGCTGTGGCGCTTGCTGGACCACGCGGCCAGCGACGACGAATCCGTGGAGCTGGACCGGCTGTGCCGCATGCTGCACGCCATTAATTTTTTCCGCCAGGGCGAAGCGGAGCAGTCGGACCTGTACCTGAACGTGCATGACCGCTTGCTGAGCGCCGTCAGCAGCAACCATGGCCACGCCTTCCAGCGCATCCTCGACGCGCTGGGCTTGCCCATCGAGCGCATCGTGCTGCAATTGCCGGCGGTGACGCCGAACCAGGGCTGGCTGCTCAACTACGTGGCCGACAATTACCGGCGCAACGGTTTCCGCCTGGCCATCAACGTGGCCAGCGTGCACGAGGCAACGGGCATGCTGGAGCGCTTGCACCCGCATGCGTTCAAGCTGGACGCGGGCAACCTCAGCGACGAGCAAGCCGTCGCCAGCTTCGTCACCGTGTGCCATGCGGCGAAGATCCGCGTCATTTTCAAGCGCCTCGACACGCCTGCGGCGCTGGCCGCGCTGCAGCGCGTTGCCGCCATCACGGGCTTGCCCATCGTGGCCCAGGGCTATTTATTGGACAAGCCCCTGACGGCGCTGGCGCTGGCAAACCGCGACGTCGCGGCCAGTGCGGCCGCCGTGTAGGATGCCGAATCCTGAAATGAGGGCGGCACGATAGGCATTGAGGGTTTTTCTTCGCAGCACAATACGCTATAGTATTCCCATCGTTACATTGGACTGACTATGGCATCGCGCAGAAATTTTCTACATCACGGTATGGGCCTGGCCGCGCTGGGCCTGGTAGCCACCCCACTCATCGGCTGCGCTTCGCGCACGGCCGCTCCCGCGTCGGCTTCGGCCAGCGCCAAGCCGCGTGCGCCGCGCACGGGCGTGCCGCCCCAGCCGACGCAACTGGCCAGCGTCGACCGCTCGATCACCTCGCAGTCGCGCCAGGCGATCACGGAGATGGAGCCGCCTCCCGACATCTTCGACGCGCAGGCGCTGGACCTGGAATTCTGGCTCAAGCCCCGCACTCTGGAAGTGGTGCGCCCGGCCAGCAATGAAAAGGCGAAACTGCTGTACTGGAAAGATGGCGAAGTCATCGATTCGGCCTACCAGGAACTGTGCCACTTGCTGCGCGACGTGAACGGCAAGAAGACGGCGCCCATCGACCCGAAACTGCTGGAAACCCTGTGGGGCACGCAAGCGTTCGTGGCCCGCTATGGCATCGAGCAGCCGCTGGAAATCCTGTCGGGCTACCGCACGGCCGAGTCGAACGGCAAGCTGCGCGAAGCGGGCGTGCCGGCCGCGCGCCAGTCGCTGCACATCTCGGGCCGCGCCGCCGATATCCGCGTGGCGAATCTGAACGCGGAAGTGCTCGGTTCGCTCGTGCGCAGCTTCAAGCAGGGCGGCGTGGGCTTCTATTACCGCTCCGGCCCCCGTGGCGGCTGGATCCATGCGGATACGGGATTGCAGCGCGTCTGGAAAGGTTAAACACCTGACCAAACTTCGCTTGGCGCGCTTTGCGGCCTGTGATGCTCGCCGTACCTTGGTACGGCTGCGCGTCTCGACCACAAATCACTGTCGCTCGCTACGGTTTTGTCAGGCGTTTGTTTGATCAGTCATAGTGATACGGCGGCTCCGGCACGCTATCGGTGCCGGCGCGCCGCCATTCGTCGAAATTCACGGGGCGCTCCCAGAAAATGCGCCAGCCCAGGCGCTGGCTGGCCCGCACCTCAGGGTGCGCCTGCAGATAGCCGTCGATGAAACGGGTAAAGTCCGATACGTAACCGCTGCGGCGGTAGGGAAGTCGATGCGGCATGGCTGCTCCTTTCTTGCCTGGCCTGGCTTTTGACCTCTGGCGCACGCAAAAGTGCCGCGCTCTCTTCCATGAAACTCTCCAGCCATAACATCGAACTGTTCCTGGCCGTCGTTGACGGCGGCTCGTTCTCGGCCGCCGCGCGCGCCTTGCGCCGGGCGCCGTCGGCCGTCAGCATGGCGATGGCCAACATCGAGGCGGAACTGGGTATCGCCCTGTTCGACCGGGGCGCGCGCGAAGCCGTGCCCACGCCGGCCGCGATGGCGCTGCTGCCCCACGCGCGCCTGATCGCCGAGCAGCTGAAGCAGTTGCACCTGCACGTGCAGGAATTGTCGCAGGGACTGGAAAGCCGCATTTCGCTCGGTATCGCGGCCGAACTCGACCATGCGCCTTTTCTCGCCGCCGTGCGCGCGCTGTCGCAGCGCCATCCGCTGCTCGACATCGAAGTGCTGACGGCGCCGCAGGACGATGTGCTCGACATGCTGCACCGGGGCCGCATCAGCGCCTGCATGGCCTTTGCCGGCGGGCGCATCAATCACGAGGAACAGTTCCAGCTGGTGGGCAGCGATGCCTTGCTGGCGATTATTTCCACCCAGCATCCACCCGACGTGGCGGGCCGGCCCCTGTATATCGAGGAATTGGTGAATTTGCGCCAGATTATCGTGGCCAGCCGCGAACTCGACCTGGCCGATGCGCGCCCCGTGGTGGGGCTGTCCTACTGGCGCACCGACAGCTTGCCGATGGCGCTGGCGATGGTGGAGGCGGGACTGGGCTGGGGCAACTTTGCCGCCTCGGCCATCAAGGAATCGCTGGCGGCAGGGCGCGTGCGCTGCGTGGCGTTCAAGAATACGGGCAATGGCCTGGTCGTGCCCATCCACCTCGTGTGGATGAAGGACCGGCCGCTGGGCATGGCGGCGCGGTCCTTTCTTCAGTTGCTCAGCGAAGCGGCCTGAGCATCATTGGGCTCTTCCTTCGGCTGTTGCGCCGACAGGGGCACGCCGAACAGGCCGTCGAAGAAGTAATTGAAGATGAAGCTGTAGCAGGGGATGATCAGCATCAGCGCGAAGTCCAGCACGAACGCTTGCCACAGGCTGATGTCGAGCCACCAGGCGATCAGCGGGATCAGGTAGATGACAAGCGTGATCTGGAAGCCGATCGCATGCAGGATGCGGCGCCAGACGGTGCGCGTGCGCGATACTTGCCGGATTTCCCAGTATTCGAACGCCGTGTTGTAGAGCAGGTTCCAGATCACGGCGATGGTGGTGATCATGATGGCCAGCGGACCCGTGCTGGTGGGCGACTCGCCTGAAAGCAGGGTCAGCCAGGCCGTGGAAATGGCCATGCCGATGATTTCAAAGGCGGTGACGTAGACGATTTTGCGTTTGATGCCTTGCATGTAAAACCTGTAAAGAAGAGATGACGCGTATTTTAAGTCAGTCATGCTGATGCTAAAAGTTGATGGCTATCAGTTTTTCTGATGGATGTGACGTGGAATTACCATGCTTGCCGCGAACGAGGGATAATGGAGGCTGTGGGCAAACGCTCCCCTGCATCACGGCAGCACATCACCGCAGTACATCACCGCAGAAAAGGTCAACGAGCATGCAAGGCGCAGCAGACAGCAACATTCCCGATATCCCGGATTCCCCCGCCAGCGCGGACGAACGTCCCCGTTTCCGTCCCCGTCCGTGGGAGCACCTGGAAACGCCATACGACGTGGAAGTGTGGATCGAGGAACATAACCGCAGCATGCAGGACAATATCCGCGCCACGGAAACGGGCGTGGGCATCTGCTTTACCCTGGCCGAAGGGGGCGATATCTATATGCAGACGAGCGCCGACGGCGCCGTCGTGCTCGACGTGACGCCGGACGCGGCCTGGGTTGCTCCCCTGATCAGCGCGGCCACGGGCTGCGAGACGCCGGACTCGTCGCTGTGGATCTTGCCTGACGATAAGCTGATCCAGCTGATCGTGGGGCTATCGAGCCTGGTGGCCAGCACCCTGCTGGTGGTGGGCCACGATTTCGGCCTGCGCCGGCACCGCATGGGCCGCTGATCGGCCTTGTTGCGGAAACGTTATCTGCGGCAGGCATGGCTCGACACTGCGCGTGACGCGTGCTAGTCTCGCTACTGCACCCACCTGTTTGCCAGGGCGGCCGTGCAAAGGACAGCCATGGATACAGCACCGCAAGCGGTACCTGCTCTGGATTCCTCCCCGCTCGGCCGCGACGGCGTGCCGCGCCATGTCGCGCCCCTGCTTGACGATGGCGTCTTCAGTCCGGAACGGATGAAGGCCGAACGCGAACAAGCTTATTTCAACGATTTATACCTGCTGGCGCCCGTCGCCTATTTCGTGCTCGGTCTCGATGGCGTGATCCTGCAGGTCAACCTGGTGGCGGCCGAACTGTTCGGCCTGGCGCGCGGACATCCCGGCCACGCGCTGTTCCGCTCCTATGTGCACGAGGCGTTCCGCCACGATTACGACCAGTTCGTGCAGCGCGTGCTCAACAGTAGCGAGCCCGAGCGCATCCAGCTGCAGGTACAGCTGCCGCCGCCGCGTCCCGGCGCGCGCGAGGCCGGCTTGCCCGTCAGCCTGCTGGGCAGCGCCGATCCGAACGGCCAGGCGCTGCGCCTGGTGCTGGAGCAGGCCGAAGGCAAGCTGGCCGCGCTCGAACGCAGCGAAGAGCGCTTCCGGCGCATCGTGCACAGCGCCGAGGAGGGCATCTGGGAAATCGATGCGCAGGCGCTGACGAGCTTTGTCAATCCGAAGATGGCGCAGATGCTCGATTGCCAGATCGAGGATATGCTGGGCCAGCCGCTGGCCGCCTTCATGGATGAAGAGGGGCGCGCCATCCTGGAGCGCAATATTGCGCGGCGGCAGGACGGCATCGTCGAGCGCCACGAATTCAAGTTCCTGCGGCGTGACGGCAGCACCCTGTGGGCCACCCTGGCCACCAATCCCATCTTCGACTCCGCCGGCACCTACCTGGGCGCGCTGGCGCTGGTCAGCGACATCACGGCGCAGCGCGCGGCGTCCGAGCGCATCTGGCGGCAAGCCAATTTCGACCAGCTGACAGGCTTGCCGAACCGCCACATGTTTCTCGACCGCTTGCAGCACGAGGCGGCTCATGCCAAACGCGAAGGCGCTTGCCTGGCCCTGCTGTTCATCGACCTCGACCATTTCAAGCAGGTGAATGACCGCCTCGGTCACGAGAAGGGCGACATGCTGCTGCGCCAGGCGGCGCACCGCATCAGCGAGCGCGTGCGCGCCACCGATACGGTGGCACGCCTGGGCGGCGACGAATTCACCGTCATCCTGGCCGGCGTGGGGCAGCTGGGCGGCATCGAGCGCGTGCTGCAGGAGCTGACGGCCGCGCTGGCCCTGCCGTTCATGCTCGACGGCGACACGGCGCAAGTGTCGGCCAGCGTGGGCGTGGCCCTGTATCCGGCCGACGCCGAGGCGCCGGACACCTTGCTGCGGCATGCGGACCAGGCCATGTATGCGGCCAAGAGTGCGGGGCGCAACGGCTACAGCTATTTCACGCCGGCCTTGCAGCAGGCGGCCGAATTACGCCGCAGCACGGTGCGCGAGATGCGCCTGGCGCTGGCGCAGGACCAGTTCGAAGTGCATTACCAGCCCATCATCCGCCTGCGCGATGGCGCCATCGAGCGGGCCGAGGCGCTGTTGCGCTGGCGACATCCGCTGCGCGGCTTGCTGGTGCCTGCCGATTTCATCGCCTTTGCCGAGGCGAACGGTCTGATCATCGATATCGGCGAGTGGGTGTTTCGCCAGGTCGTGCGCCAGGCGCGCAAGTGGCAGGACGAGCATGGCGCTCCGTTCCAGATCAGCATCAACAAGTCGGCCATGGAATTTCGCTGCGACGCCGCGCTGTACCAGGACTGGGGCGGGCATCTGGCGCGCCAGGGGCTGGCGCCGGGCGCCATCGTCATCGAGACGAGGGAAGCGGTGCTGCTCGACGAGGGGCGCCAGGTGGTCGACCGGCTGCGCCAGTTCCGCGCCATGGGCCTGGCCCTGGCGCTCGATGATTTCGGCAGCGGCCAGGTGTCGCTTGCGTGCATCAAGAAGGCCGACATCGATTTTCTCAAGATCGGCCGTTCCCTGGTTGGCGAGCTGGGGCGCGATGGCGACGGGCAGGGCCTGTGCGAGGCGATCATCGCGCTGGCGCAGCGGCTGGGGCTGAAAGTCGTGGCCGAAGGCGTGGAGACGGCGTCGCAGCGCGACCTGCTGCGCGCCGCCGGGTGCGACTATGCACAAGGGTACTTTTTTTCGCGCGCGTTGCCGGCGGGACAGATGGACCGCCTGCTGGCGTCTCAGCCGGCGGCCTGAAGCGTTTCCTGCGCCTGCCCGGCGCCTTCCATCAGCTCTTCCACGGCGGCCAGCGTCTCGGCGGCGCTGACCGAGGCCAGCGTCAGGCCCGGTGCCAGAATGACGCGGTAATGGCGGCTGGCCGGATAGAACCAGCGGTAGTTGTCGGTGCGGATGTAGTAGCCGACGATTTTCTTGTCGTATGCCGAGGCGATGTGGATCACCGACGTGTCGGGCGACAGCACCAGTTCGCAGCGGCGGATCAGGGCCGCCAGCTCCAGGATGTGGCCGGTGGGTGGCGCGCTCATCACGTTGGCATGGCCGGCGCCGCGCACGATTTCGGCGGCGCGCGCCTCGGTGCCCGGCGCGGCGATCACCAGCAGCGCATGGCGCGGATAGCGTGCCGCCAGGGCCGCGCAGCAGCGCTGGGCGTCGGCCACGCTGACCGTGCGCTGCGCATTGCTGCCCTGGAAATTGAGGCAGAACAAGCCTTCATGTGTACGCAGCAAGGTGTCGCAGGCGGCGTCGACCCGTGCCGCGTGCGCGTCCACGCCGAACAGTTCATAGCGTATATCGATGTCGCGCAAGCCAAATTGTTCGAAGGTGGCGAAAAAGCTGTGCAGGATGTGGCGGCTGCGGTCGCAAGGCACGGTATGGTCGAACATGCCCAGCTTTGCCGTCGAGGTGCCGTACTTGGGAATGGCAAAGCCCGTCAGATAGCGCGCACCGAGCCATTTGATACGCAGCAGCAAGGGAATCGAAAAGCGGTTGTAGGGATTGAAGATGACGTCGTAGCGGCGCCGGCGCAGCTCGGCGATGGTGCTGCGCAAGTCGCGCAGCAGCGGCTGCTTGTCCCAGATCAGGATCTCGTTCACATGCGGGTTGTCGGCGATGACATCGCGGTTGGCGCTGCTGGCGGCCACGTCGATCTGCCAGTGCGGATAGTTTTTCTTCAGCTCGCGCAGCAGGGCCGAGGTGACGATCATGTCGCCGATCTTGTCGTTGCGCAAAATCAGTACCTTGCGCACCTTGGCGATATCGAGGGGCTGCTTGCCGGATTTGCCCAGCAGGGCATAGCTGATCAGCCGGGCGGCGGTTTTTATCAAGGAAACTCCGGAAGTAGATGGCGACAGCAGCATCTTACGGATTGGCTATGTCACCGTCAAATGTGGGAACTCTCCCAGTGTTGCCTTCAATAATGTTTCTGGGGAGCGGATGCGCCCGGCGTCCAGTATCCAGCGCCAGCCCAGGTAATTCGGCA
>NZ_JBXAJE010000010.1:0-167668 GCF_058796955.1 Janthinobacterium sp. GW823-FHT03B06 | reverse complement strand
GCGACGGCTCAGTGCGGCGAACTGGGCGATGAAGGTTTTCCATTCGGCTGGCTGCATGGATGGCTCCCGTTTGTCTGATATGTACAGTCAGACAGCCGGGGCTGGGAAAGATTCCTGAACTTCCCCTACTTAGCGGGAACAGAGCCTTAGATATCGAGGGTGCTGGCGCCCTGCGCCTCCACCACCCTGTTGCGGCCCGCCTGCTTGGCCGCCTGCAGCGCCTCGTCGGCCCGCTTGAACAGGCTGACGGCGCTGTCTTCGGCGCGGATGGTGGTCACGCCCAGGCTGGCCGTCAGTTGCAGCACGGCACGCTCCGTCTTGACGGGCAGCGCTTCGACGGCGGCGCGGATGCGTTCGGCCACCATCAGCGCATCGGCCAGGGTCGTGCGCGGCAGCTGGATGGCGAATTCGGCGCCGCCCAGGCGGCCCATCAGGTCGCTGTCGCGCAGCTGCTGGCGGCAGGTGTCGACGATGGTTTTGAGCACCGCATCACCGACCGGATGGCCGTAGCTGTCGTTGACTCTTTTAAAATGGTCGATATTGAGCACCACCAGCGCCGTCGGCAAGCCGGGCCGGCGCGCCAGCGCCATCCACGGCGCCAGCGCCTGGTAAAAGCCGCGCCGGTTCGGCACGCCCGTGGCCGCGTCGAGCACTTCCAGGCGCGCCAGCTCGCCGCCCAGTTTTTCACGCGACAGCAGCAGATAGCCGAAGGCGTTCGTCAGCATCATCAGGTACAGGGCGCCGAAGCCGGCCAGCTGCATCAGCTCCGCATCGAAACCGGGAACGGTGGCGGCAAGCACGCCGCGCGCGGCGATCAGCAAGGACAGCACGCCCATGCTGACGACGAGGAAGCGGCGCAGCATGCTCGCCTCGCGCCATTTCAGGCACAGGGCGGCCACGCCTGCGAGGAAAAAGCCGGCCACGATGAGCGAGCCGCCGGCGCTGCGCAGCAGCGGCGCCACGTCGAACAGGTAGCAGGCGGCAAACAGGGCCACCGACAGGCCCAGCGCCGGCAAGACATAACGTCGCCAGCCGCCGCGCCCGGCCGCCTGCCACAGCGCGCCCGCATCGAGCGCCATGCCGGCAAACAGCAGGCTGTTGCCGAGCAGGATGGAGAGGAAATCGGGCAGCACGCCGCGGAAATACAGCAGGCACCAGGCGATGGCCTGGCATTGCTTGGCCACCGCCCAGGTGGACATGCTGAGCGACTTTTTGCGCTCGTATTCGAAGAAAAACAGGGCCGCGCACAGGCTCAGGTTGCCGAGCGCCAGGGCCAGTACCAGGGTCTTGATATCCATGGGCTACGCCATCGCCGCGAATCCGCGGCACGCTGTGTCAGATTTCGTGTTCGACATTGGTGCTGCCGTCGCCGATCTTGCTGGCCCACGCCTGCACGAAATACTGCTTTTCCACGTCGCTGGGCGCTTCGTGCCAGAACACGATGAGGGTGCCCTTGTGGTCGTGGATCTGCGCCACTTTTTCAATGAAGCCGACATTGCCGGCCTGGTCCGCCAGCGCCGCCGCGTAGCCGTACACGCGCGTCAGCCGCTCGATGCGGTCAGGCTCCGTAAAACTGTTCGTCGCCGTAATGATGGGGTGATCCAAAAACATGCTTGTCTCCATGGTGCCCGACTGCGCGGCCGTGCCGCCGCGCGCCGTATATCTGCATATACGCATGCTCGGCGCGGATTAATCGGGTATGCTCACGGGAGCTTATCAGATTTCTCTGAATGCAACAAAGCATCTTCCCCAGTCCACTCAGCGAAGTCGTCCCATGCCGGAACACAGAAGCACCACCCCACTTGCCCCGCAGGTGCATACCTGTGGCGACCGGCGCCGCCTGGAATTCCAGCCCGGCATGATCCAGAGCGAAATGCTGCTGTCGCGCCCCGACCATCTGCTGCTGCGCTATGCGCGCGCCATGATGTGCTTTACCCTGTTCGTGCCGCGCCCGCGGCACATCCTGATGGTGGGCCTGGGCGGCGGTTCGCTGCTGAAATTCTGCCACCGCCACCTGCCCGACACGCGCATCACGGTACTGGAATTGCGCGCCGACGTGATCGCCCTGCGCGAGCAGTTCATGCTGCCGCCCGACGACGCGCGCCTGCGCATCATCGAGACGGATGCCGTCAGCTATATCCGCCAGCATCCGGGCTGCGCCGATGTGCTGCTGCTCGACGGCTACGACGAAACGGGCTTGCCGCCCGCCCTCGGCAGCGCGCGCTTCTATGCGGACTGCCTGCGCGCCCTGTTGCCCGGCGGCGTGCTGGCGGCCAACCTGTTCAGTTACGACGAGCACTATCCCGCCATGCTGGCGCGCCTGATGCTCACCTTCCGCGGCGCCGTCTGTCACTTCGACGGCATCGCCGGCAACAACCGCATCATCTTCGCCGCCAAGCCTGAGCAAGGCCAAGGCGCCGACGGCCGCGCCGTGCGCGTCGTGCGCCTGGTGCGCTGGCGCCGCGTATGCGGCCTGGCTTTCCTGAACCGGCTGCTGCCGGCATGGCAACTGTGGCGTTTGCGCCGGCAATCAGGCGCACGCGACAACTGATAGTCGTCCGCCATGGCCATCTATATTGTTGCTTATTAGCAGCGATCTGGTACAAAATTCGCATGATGGATGTGGTTTATGACAAACTACGGCCTGCGCGGGCCGGCAGGTGCTGCCGAGCAATTGTGTCCATGAAGTGAGATAGGAAAAACCATGCTGCGTGGCCGCCTGCCATTGTCGATTTCCGCCGCGGCCGCGCTGACCTTCGCCTGCGGCGTCAGCGTGACGGCCGTGCTGTTCGCCGCCATCAGCCAGCTCGAATACGACAAGATGAGCCTGAGCCTGCAGCAACGCGCCGGCGCCAGGGTGGCCGCCATCGAGCAGGGACTCGACGACGCGGTCGAGGTGCTGACCACGACGAACCAGCTGTTTGCCGCCGTCGTGCCCGTCACGCGCGAACAGTTCCACGACTTCACCACGCCGCTGCTGCAGCGCCACCCGTTCATCCAGGCCTTCAATTTCCACCGCATCGTGCCGCATGCGCAGCGCGCGGCATTCGAAGCCGAGCTGCGGCGCATCGTGCCCGACTACGCCATGATGGAAATGCGCGACGGCGTCATCGTGCCCGCGACGACGCGGGCCAGCTACATGGTGGTCGACTATCTCGAACCCTTGCAGGGCAACCGCCCCGCCTTCGGCCTGAACGTCAGCCCGAGCGGCATGCTGGCGCGCGCGCTGGAACAATCGATCATCAGCGGCCAGACCACCGCCACAGGCCTGCTGACCCTGGCGCAGGGACCGCAGCAGGGCTTCGTCATCGTACGGCCCGTGTACCGCCACGGCGTGCCCCTGCAAACGGTGCAGCAGCGGCGCGCGGCGCTGATCGGCGATACGGCGGCCATCGTGCGCGCTGGCGAACTGGTGCAGAAAATCCTCGCCGGCGCCGACCTGCTGGGCGACCCGCAGCTCGAACTGAGCGTCTATGCCGACGCCGGCGCCGACCCGCGCCAGTTGATCTTCCGGCACGGCCAGGCGCCTGCCGACGAAGCGGGCGTCACCTGGGAGGTGCTGCCGCGCTGGCTGCACTTTGCCTACCACAGCCATTATGACCGTGCCTTTTTTTCCGCCGGCCGGCCCTGGCACGTGCGCGTGGTGGCCCATCCGCGGCCCTTCCTGGCCGACCACCTGGGCTCGCTGTTCACCGTGATCATGGGCTTGCTGTTCAGCTTGCTGACGGCCGCCTTCGTGCAATCGCTGACGCAGCGCTCGCGCCGCGTGCAGCTGCTGGTGGAGCAGCGCACTGCCGACCTCAAGCGCAGCAACGAGCTGCTCAGCGCCGACGTGCGCGCGCGCCAGCGCACGGAGCGCGCCCTGCAGGAAAGCGAAAAGCGCTTCCGCCGCCTGCTGGCCTTGTCCTCGGACTGGTACTGGGAGCAGGACGCCAACTTCTGCTTCACCCACATCACCAGCGGCTTCACGGACAAGTCGAACATGCCGCTGGAACGCTTCATCGGCATGACGCGCTGGGACAACAACCCGGAGATGCGCAATTCGCGCTGGGGCAAGCAGCATATCGCCAATCTGGAAGCCCACCTGCCCTTTTCCAACCTCGAATATGCGATGCACGACCGCAATGGCCAGCTGCGCTGGTTCAGCGTCAATGGCGAACCGCTGTTCAACGAGTTCGGCGAATTTCGCGGCTACCGGGGCACGGGTTCCGAAATTACGGAACGCAAGCTGGCCGAGCAGCAAATCCAGCACATCGCCCACCACGACGTGCTGACGGGCTTGCCCAACCGCGCCCTGCTGCGCGACCGCCTGGCGCAAGCGATGGCCCTGTCGCGCCGCAAGAACCGCGCGCTGTGGGTGCTGTTGATCGACCTCGACCGCTTCAAGTTCGTCAACGACAGCCTCGGTCACAAGGCCGGCGACCTGCTGCTGAAAACCATCGCCACGCGCCTGCAGGCCAGCCTGCGCGAAACCGATACGGTGGCGCGCCTGTCGGGCGACGAATTCGTCGCCATCCTGTGCGAACAGGCCGACGAAGCGCTCAGCGCCGCCATCGTGCAGCGCGTGATGGATGCCGTGGCCCAGCCGGTATTGCTGGATGGCAAGGAATTCTTCGTCACCTGCAGCATCGGCGTAGCCGTCTACGACATGTCGCGCCACGACGCTCCCGGCGACGTGACCCTGAATGGCGAGACGCAGAACCTGATCGAGCAGGCCGACATCGCCATGTACTGCGCCAAGAAACAGGGCCGCAACAACATCAAGTTCTACACGACGGCCATGAACCAGGCCACCCTGGAGCGCCTGCGCATCGAGACGGCGCTGCGCAACGCCCTGGAGCGCGAACAGTTCGTGCTGCATTACCAGCCGCAGCTGGACCTGGCCAGCGGGCGCATCGTCGGCGTGGAAGCGCTGCTGCGCTGGCAGCATCCGGACCTGGGCATGGTGGCGCCGCAGCGCTTCATCGCGCTGGCGGAAGATACGGGCCTGATCGTGCCGATCGGCGCCTGGGTCATGCGCGAGGCGTGCGCGCAGGTGAAACGCTGGCATGCGGCGGGGCTGGACCCGCTGCGCCTGGCCGTGAACCTGTCGGCGCGCCAGTTCAACGAGCCGAACCTGGTCGCCTCGATCGCCGAAGTGCTGCTGGAAACGGGCCTGCCGCCCGCCTGCCTGGAACTGGAACTGACGGAAAGCCTGTTCATGCACGACGTGGCGCTGGCCGTCAGCCAGCTGCACGACATGAAGGCGCTGGGAGTGCAGCTGTCGATCGACGACTTCGGCACCGGCTATTCCAGCTTCGCCTACCTGCGCACCTTCCCCATCGACGTGCTGAAGATCGACCGCAGTTTCGTCGGCGACGTGGCGCGCGACGCGGACGACGCAGCCATCGTCGTCTCCATCATCGCCCTGGCGCACAATCTGAAACTGCGCGTGGTGGCCGAAGGCGTGGAAACGGCCGAGCAGCTGGACTACCTGCGTCAGCACGGCTGCGACGAGGCGCAAGGCTATTACTTCAGTCACCCGCTGCCTGCGCACGAGGTGGAACTGCTGCTGCGGGCCGAAACGAAGGAAGCGAACGCCGCGGCCTGACGCGCGTGCGCGCAGGCTAGCCGGCCGGCAGCCTGGCGAGCAGCGCCAGTTCCTCCCAGTCGTCAGCAAGACCGGCTGCCGCCAGAAACTCCGCCACGCCCTCGCTGGCGTCGATGTCGGGCGCGCTGCCCGGCTCGGCCCACAGGTTGTCGCATTCGGTGCAAACGACCACCTCCTGCCCCGTCTTTCTGACTTTCGCAAGGATCAGGTCGCCGTATTCGCCGCAGGTGGGACACTGCATGCCCGTATCCTTCATGCCCGGCCTACAGCTTGTGCTGCAGGAATTCGAGAAAGCAGCTGATGCGCTGCGCCAGCTGCGTGTTGCGGTAGTAGACGGCATGGATCTGCTGGCGGTAGCCCGTGTAGAACGGCTGCAGCACTTTCACCAGGCGGCCGGCGGCGATATCGTCCTTCGTCATGAAGTCGGACAGGCAGACGATGCCCTGGTCGTGCAGGGCCAGCTGGCGCAGGGTTTCGCCGCTGGAGGCGGCCAGCGCGGGCACGATCTGCAGGCTGTTGCCCGCTGCGTGGCGCAGCGGCCAGTTATTCCCCAGGTCGTACTGGGCAAAGCCCAGCAGCGCATGGCCGGCCAGCGCTTCCGGCGTGGCCGGTTCGCCGTGGCGCGCCAGATAGGCGGGCGTGGCCAGCACGTGCAGCGGACTGGCAGTCAGGGCGCGCGCATGCAGGGTCGAGTCGACCAGGGCGCCGATGCGGATGGCGATATCGGTGCGGTGCTCGAGCAGGTCGGCGATCTGGTCGTTGCTGGTCAGCTCCAGGCGGATCTCCGGATACATGGCGCGAAATTCGGCCACGTGGGGCACCACGCAGTGGAGCATGAAGGGCGAGGCGGCATCGACGGACAGCCGGCCGGCCGGCTTCTGGCGGCGGATGCGGATCGACTCTTCCACGTCTTCCATCGAGGCGAGGATGGCGCGCGCCTTGTCGAGGAACAGCTGTCCCTCTTCCGTCAGCTCCATGCGCCGCGTGGTGCGCGTCAGCAGCGAGGTGGCCAGCTTGTCTTCGAGCCGCGACAGCGCGCGGCTGACGCCGGAGGTGGTTTGTCCCAGGTGCACGGCGGCCGCGCTCAGGGTGCCGCTGTCGATGACGGTGACGAAGATTTTCAGGTCGTCCGAGTTGATGTCCATTCTTGCCCTTGTTTCACAGATCAGGGCATTATAATGGATTGCAGGCAATAGTCAGCGAGGGTGGCCCGGCTGCGCGCTACGTCAGGCAACGTAGAACAAAATGGCGATAAAGTGGCAACTGCTGCCAGCCAGCACGAACAGGTGCCAGATGCCGTGGCCATGGCGCAGCTTGTGATCGGTGGCATAGAAAGCGATACCGCCCGTGTAGCACAGCCCGCCCGCCACCAGCCACAGGAAACCGTTCCACTCGAGCGCCGCCAGCAGCGGCTTGATGCCGATGACGATCAGCCAGCCCATGGCCACGTAAATCACCAGCGACAGGATGCGCGCGCCTTTCGCATACACATATTCCTGCACGATGCCAAACAGCGCCAAGCCCCAGACGACACCGAACAGCGACCAGCCCCAGGGACCGCGCAGGGTCACCAGCATGAAGGGCGTGTAGGTGCCCGCGATGAGCAGGTAGATGGCGCAATGGTCGAGCCGCTGCAGCACGGCCTTGGCCTTGCCGCGCACGCTGTGGTACAGGGTGGAAGTGAGGTACAGGGTCAGCAGCATGGCCGCATACACGCTGCAGCTGACGATTTTCCAGGGGTCGCCCGTGCGGGCCGCCGCGACGATCAGGATGACGCCGCCGATGGCCGCCAGCGCGGCGCCCACCGTATGGGAAATGCTGTTGAACCGTTCACCGTGGTACATGCTTAACACCGCTTTGCTAAGACGCAACAGACACCCGGGGTCAGACCCGTCGGGACTCGGCGTCCCCGTCTGACCCCAGCCTTCCGCTGCGAGCGGTCAATCAAGCCGCTTCCGCCTTCTTGCGCGCGGGACGGCGCGCCGGGGTCTTGCGCGGCGCCTTGGCCGGCTTGTCTTCCGCCACGACAGCCACGTCCACCGGCGCCAGCTCAATCACCGGCGCCGCTTCCGCCACGGCTTCAGCCGCCTTTTTGGCCGGCTTCTTCGCCGCTGCCGTCTTGCGCGCCGGCGTGCGCGGCTTGGCCTTCGGCTTCGCTTCGGCGGCCGCTTCCACGATCGCTTCGGCTACCGGTTCAGGCACGGGCGCAGGCATGGCTTCCGCCACCACCACCTCGACCACCTCGACGCGCGCTTCACGGCCGCCATCGCCGTTCTTGCGGCCGCCACGGCCATTGCGGCGCGAACCGCGCTTGGCGTTGCCCTCTTCCGCTACGACCTCGACTGCGGCTTCGGCCACTTCATGCACGATCTCCGGCTGCGGCGCGGGCGCATACTGCTCGACGGCCGTTTCCACGTCGGCCACCGGCACAAAAGCCTGTGGCGCGGACTCGCCGCGGCGCTGCTCGTTCTGCTTGCGGCCGCCACGGCCATTGCGGCGCGAATCGCGGCGGCTGCCGCCATCGCGGTGATTGCCCTCTTCCGCCGTCGCGCCGGCTTCGCCGCTGGCGATGACGTCACTGGCGACTTCCCCGTTCACGGGCGCAGCGACAGGCACCAGGCCGCTGCTGCGGTAGACATAGGCGCCCGATTTCTCGTCGCGGCCGAATTCCAGCAAGCCGCGCGTCTGCGCTTCTTCCAGCAGGTTGCCGAAGGTGCGGAAACCGTAATACGATTCGCTGAAGTCCGGCTTGCGGCGCTTGATCGCTTCCTTCAGCATCGAGGCCCAGATCTTGCCGCTGTCGCCGCGCTCCGAGACCAGCGCGTCGAAGGTGGCGACGGCCATTTCGATCGCTTCCGTCTTGCGCGACTCGTATTTTTCCTTGCGGCGCACTTCCTCGTCGGGCGAGCGCTTGGCCGCCGGAGTTTCGCGCGCGTCGCGCTTGGCGGCCGTGCGGCGGCTCTCGCGCACCAGGTCATCGTAGAAAATGAATTCGTCGCAGTTGGCCACCAGCAGGTCCGACGTCGACTGCTTGACGCCCACGCCGATCACCTGCTTGGCGTTTTCGCGCAGTTTCGACACCAGCGGCGAAAAATCGGAATCGCCGCTGATGATGACGAAGGTGTTCACGTGGGCCTTGGTGTAGCACAGGTCCAGTGCATCGACGACGAGGCGGATGTCGGCCGAATTCTTGCCGGACTGGCGCACGTGGGGAATTTCGATCAGTTCGAAGTTCGCCTCATGCATGGTGCCCTTGAAACTTTTATAACGGTCCCAGTCGCAATATGCCTTCTTGACAACGATGCTGCCCTTGAGCAGCAAGCGTTCGAGGATGGGCTTGATATCGAATTTTTCGTAATTTGCATCTCGCACGCCGAGCGCGACGTTCTCGAAGTCGCAAAACACGGCCATGCTGAGGTTTTCTGGGGATGACGCCATAAGGGTGAATTCTCGCTGATGATAAGGGCGGACGGGAAGCGCAACGCCTCCCTTTTCGACTAGTATATTCGCCCATCCCCCGTTTCGGCGACAACTATCGTGCGCGGCGGCCTATTGCGCGCCGCCGGCGGCGCTCGCGCTGGCGCCAGCGACGGGCCAAACAACGCTTTCATCGACCGAATACAGCTGGCATGGCAGGCTGCTGCGGCGCTGGCACGAAGCGAGCGCGCGCACATCGGGGCTTTCGCCCTCCTCGGCCCAGCCCCAGGCGCCGCTGGCCGACAAGGCAAAGGCGCGTGGCGCGGTTTTTTCCAGGAAGACGCGGTAGGCGGCGCGGCCCTGCTCTTCCAGGTAGGGCACGGCGGCGATATCGTCCTGCGGCGCGAAATGCGTGGCGGGCGGCGACGGCGCATCGGCCACGCGGTAGACCTGGCGCACCGGCATGCCGATTTTCTGCAAGAAGCGCTCGGTGGCGGGCAGCCACACGGCCACCCCGTCGCGGCTGCCCAGGGTCAGGTGGGCGTCGCGCTTGAACGGGCCATAGGCCAGCAGCTGCGCCCGGCCGCCTGAACCGGTAAAGGAATTGAACAGCCGCTGCGCCAGCGCCGGCGAAAAGTACGCGTCATTCGCGCCATACAGCCACAGGCTGGGAATGTGGTTGTAGGCGCCCAGGGTGGCGAAGGTCTTGGTCAGCGCCCCTTGCCAGTCGCAGCCGGGCATGTCGACGCGCAAGCCGCCCGCAAAATTGAGCACGCCGCGCACGCCGGGCACCATCCGTGTGGCCAGCGCCAGCGCCGCCATGCCGCCGTACGACTGCCCCGCGACGACGATGCGCTGCGGGTCGACCCAGCTCTGGCGGCGCGCATACGCGAGTGCGGCGAGCATGTCGCGCGCCTGGCCCTGGGCGTTGCCCAGCATGTCGCAGCCGAAATCGCGGTAGGCGCCCGTGGAGCGCGCAAAGCCGGCGCGCATCGGCAGCATCACGGCATAGCCGCGGCGCACGAACTCGGTCGCCATATAGATGAAGCGCTCGCGCTGCTGCAGCCGGGCCGGGCCGGCCTGCTTGCCGTGGTTCATCAGCAGCAAGGGAAACGGGCCGGAGCCGGGGGGACGGAACACCGTCGTCTCCAGCGTCTCGCGCAAGCCGTCGCCGGCCGGCACCATGATGACTTGCTCGTTCAGGCGCGCATCGAGCGGTAGCTGGGAGGGAACAAGCTGGGCTTTCAGGGGCAGGCAAGGCAGGCTGAGCAGCAAACCCAGAAAAATGGGGCGTAACAGATGGAAAATGACGGACTCCGTGGATGACTTCCCTGCCAGTCTAGGCAGTGAAATGCCACAGAACAATATAAAAAAATTACGTGACGCACATATTTTTTGCGGCAAGCACCTGCGGGAAAAATTGTTGCCTTGCGCCACCACACTTTTTCCGCTGACGGGAGTAAACTGGGCGTATTCTGAAGGAGTCGCCATGTCCATATCCGCCCTCACCACCGGTACCTCGGGGCTGACCGCCAACCAGCGCGCGCTGGATGTGGCCGCCAACAATATCGCCAATGCGAATACGCCGGGCTTCCAGCCGCAGCAAGCCGAATTCCAGGAAGCCAGCCCGGCCGGCACGGGCGTCACCCTCTCCGTCGAGGGGCGCAAGCTGGCCGCCAGCGAAAGCGTCAGCGGCGCCAATGCCAATGCGGCCAAGGCGTCCGAAAGCCGGCCGAACGGCGTGGGCCTCGCTTCCGAACTGACCGATAACCTCGTCTACAAGGCCGGTTTCAACCTGTCGGCGAACGTCGTCAAGGCGGCCGACCAGGCCCTGGGCAGCCTGATCGACGTCAAGACTTAAGCACAGTCACTAGCGCTTAGATAGCTTGCTTTTGCATTTCCAGCGCCAATGGCGCCATCGCCGGCGCAATCAGCGCCAGCAGCCGTTCGGCCGGAATGCCGTCGCGCGCCTGCACCGACAAGCCATGCAGCAAGGCCGCATAGTAGTCGCCCAGCGCCTGCACGTCCGCCTCCGCCTTTAATTCCCCCGCCAGCTGCGCCGCGCGCAGGCGCTCGATGACGGCTTGCGTGCGCGCGCGGCGGTGCTGCGCCAGCCAGTCGGCGATGCCCGCGTTTTCCGCGCTCGTGTTCGTGGCGGCCGTGACCACCATGCAGCCTTGCGGCTGGCCGCTGCGCGTATACAGCAGCACGGCTTCTTCCAGCATGCGCGCCACCGCATCGCGCACGTTCAGGCTGGCCGCCAGCGCGTGCACGGCAAACGCGCCCTCTCCCGTTTCATACAGCTCCACGGCTTCGCGGAACAGCTGCTCCTTCGAGCCGAACGCCGCATAGATGCGCGCCGAGGCGATGCCCAGCGCCGCCACCAGGTCCGCCATCGACACCCCCTCGTAGCCACGCGTCCAGAACGCGTCGCGCGCTTTTGCCAGCGCCAGCGCGCGGTCGAATTCCCTCGGTCTTCCTGCCATCTTGATCCTCTGCTTGCGAAATGGCGGCCAGTATAACGCCTGGCGCCCGCGCCGCGTTCGCCATTTATTTTGCATCACGGGCTTGACCGCGCCAACAATTTCGCCTATTCTTTGTCGATCGACAAACAATAGGAGCCGATATGAAAACCATCCAAGGACCAAGCCTGCACCTGGCACAATTCGCCGCCGACACGGCGCCCTTCAACACCCTGCCCGCCATCGCCGAGTGGGCGGCCGGCATGGGCTTCAAGGCCCTGCAGATTCCCGCCTGGGATGCGCGCCTGTTCGACGTGGCGCAGGCGGCGCACAGCCAGCAATACTGCGACGACCTCGTTGCCGTGCTGGCCAGCCATGGCCTCGTCATCAGCGAACTGACGACGCACATCCTCGGCCAGCTGGTGGCCGTGCATCCGGCCTACGACGCGCTGTGCGACAGCTTCGCCCCGGCACACCTGCACGGCCAGCCGGCGGCGCGCACCGAGTGGGCCATCGAGCAAGTGAAACTGGCGGCCATGGCGTCGAAACGCCTGGGCCTGACCGACATGGGCACGTTTTCCGGCTCGTTCGCCTGGCCCTACCTGTTCCCTTTCCCGCAGCGCCCGCCCGGCCTGATCGAAACGGCCTTCGACGAACTGGCACGCCGCTGGCTGCCCATCCTCGACGTGTGCGAGGAACAGGGCGTCAACCTGTGCTACGAAATCCACCCCAGCGAAGACCTGCATGACGGCATCAGCTTCGAGATGTTTTACGAGCGCGTAGGCCGCCACCCGCGCTGCAAGATGCTGTTCGACCCCAGCCACTTCGTGCTGCAGCAGTTGAACTACCTGGAATTCATCGATATCTACAAGGACCATATCCGCATGTTCCATGTGAAGGATGCGGAGTTCAATCCGACGGGGCGGCAAGGCATTTACGGCGGCTACCAGTCGTGGGAAAACCGCGCCGGGCGCTTCCGCTCGCTGGGCGACGGCCAGGTCGATTTCAAGGCCATCTTCTCGAAGATGGCGCAAAACGATTACGCGGGCTGGGCGACGCTGGAATGGGAATGCTGCCTGAAGGATCAGGAGGTGGGCGCGCGCGAAGGCGTGGCCTTCATTAATGCCCACATCATTCCCGTCACCGACAAGATCTTCGACGACTTCGCCGGCGCCCCCGTCAGCGCACAACAGATCAATACCCTGCTCGGCATCGAGCATCACTAATCAAGGAAACATATGAACGACTTCATTCACGACTACGTCCGCATCGACGGCCAGCGCCTGCATTGCGTCATCGCCGGTCCCGGCACCGGCAAACCCGTGCTGCTGATCCCCGGCTGGCCGCAAACCTGGTATGCGTGGCGCCACGTGATGGCGGCGCTGGCCGCCAGCGGCTACCAGGCCATCGCCATCGATCCACCGGGCAGCGGCCACTCGGACCGCCCGGCCGGCGGCTATGACACGGGCGCCGTTGCCGCCACCCTGCACCGCGCCATGCTGGCCCTGGGCCACGCGCAATACGACGTGGCCGGTCACGACATCGGCATGTGGGTCGGCTATGCGCTGGCCAGCGATTTCCCGCAGGCCGTGACGAAACTGGCGCTGACGGAAGCCGTGATTCCCGGTCTGGCGCCCGCGCCGCCGATTTTCGTCGCGCCGTCCGACAACATCTTCCTGTGGCATTTCATGTTCAACCAGGTGCTCGATTTGCCGGAAATGCTCACGGCGGGCAAGGAGCGCGAGTACATCCGCTTCATTTTCGACCGCTGGTCGTACCGCCGCGACAAGGTCGCCGTCGACGTGTATGCGGATGCCTATGCCACGCCGGGCGCCCTGCGCGCCGGTTTTGCCTACTACCGCGCCATACCCGAAACCATCCGTCAAAATCTGGAACGGGCAAAACGCAGCCTGACCATGCCGGTACTGGCCATCGGCGCCGACCATGCGACCAACGACGCGCCGCTGCTGACCATGCAGGGCAAGGCGGACAATTTGAAAGGCGCCATCGTTGCCGAATGCGGCCACTTCATCATGGAAGAACAGCCGGAAGCGTTCATCGCCCACCTGCTGCCCTTCCTGGCCGGAGAAAAATCAGCATGAGCCTCGATCCGCTGATTGCCGCCTGGCTGGAAGAGATAAAAGATGCGCCGCCGCCCGCCTCGCTGGCGGACCTGCGCGCGGCCACGGAAACGGGGTTGCGCCAGCTGCATGGCCCCCTGGAAGACGTCGCATCCATCACCGATTACGTGCTGCCGGGCGAGCATGCGCTGACCGTGCGCGCCTACGTGCCCGCCGGCGCGGACACGGGCCAGCCCCTGCCGGCCATCGTCTTTGCGCATGGCGGAGGATGGTGTCTGTGCTCGCTGGACCTGTACGACAATCCCTGCCGCGCGCTGGCCAACGCCACCGGCTGCGTGATCTTTTCCGTCGACTACCGGCTGGCACCCGAGCACAAGTTCCCCGTGCCATTGAACGACTTTTACCGCGCGTTATGCTGGGTCGCCGAACATGCGGCGGCGCTGGGCATCGATGCGAAACGGCTGGCCGTGGGCGGCGACAGCGCGGGCGGCAACCTGGCGGCGGCCGCCGCCCTGATGGCGCGCGACCAGGCAGGTCCCGCGCTGGCGCATCAGCTGCTGCTGTACCCGGCGCTCGATTTTGCCTTCGACACGCCGTCCTACCAGCGCTATGCGGAGGGCCATTCGCTGACGCGGGAGGCGATGCGCTTTTGCTGGTCGGCCTACCTGAACGAGCCGGCCGACGGCGCGAACGCCTACGCGGCGCCCCTGCGGGCAACGTCGCTCAAGGACTTGCCGCCGGCGACGGTGCTGGTATGCGAGTACGACCCGCTGCATGACGAGGGCGAAGCCTATGCGCGGTATTTGCGCGACGACGGCGTGGCGGCGCAATGCGTGCAGCTCGACGGCATGATCCATGCATCGATACACATGCTGGGCTTGGCACCAAAGGCGCGGGGATTGTTCGACGTGGCGGGCCAAGCAATGAACAGTGCCATGTTTGCGTAAATAGTCCACTAGAAAAATGCTGGGGTCTGACCCGGCGGGTCAGACCCCAGCATGCCTCTATTCCACCAATTTGCGCACCTCGACGCCGTTCAGCCACTTCACATGGCGCGGACCCGTGCGGATATCCTTCGCCGAGATGAGGGCGATCTCGCCATCGCTGTCGTCGAGCGCCTTGCCGTTCTTTTCGTAGTAAACGATCACGCCCTCGCCGGCCGGCGAGTTATACAGCTCGCCCCAGGAAAACACCACCGCATAGCCATCGGTGGCCGTGGCGATGATGGCGAGCTTCTTGACGTCGTTGTGGCCGGGCGCATCGAGCGCCGCCTTGTCGAGGATGTCGCGCAGGCGCACGCCCTTGTAACTGGTGATGGTTTCGGCCTTGTCGCCGTTGTGGCGCGTGACGGCGATATCCCCGCCATTGGCTTGCGGCAGCTTGCGCAGGTCGGCTACCGTCAGGGTCAACGGCGTTGCCACCTTGCCCGTGACGGCGAGCGCGCGGCTCATGTTCTCGCGCGCCGGCGCCGGGTCGGCCCATGCGGGGGCCGCCGCCAGCAGTGCGACCGAAGCAAAACCAAGGAATATTTTCTTCAACATGCTGTGTCCTTTCATGACAGTGAAAACTCAGAACTGGTATTGCGCATTGGCCAGCCAGGTGCGGCCAGCGCCGGGAAAACCGTCGGCCAGCGCATAGTTGCGGTCAGCCAGATTGCTCACGCCCGCTTCCAGGGTCAAGGCCGGCAAGGGGCGGTACACGGCCTTCAGGTTCACTGTCGTAAAACCGCCAAGCTCCAGCGTGTTCGAGACCCAGCGCCCGCTATTCGCTTCCGCGATGGCCACCACGTCGACCTGGCGCGCCGCGTGCAATACGGCGTGCGCCGTCAGCTTGTGGCGCGGCACGTCCGTCAGGCGGATGGCACGGTCGCTGACGTTCTTCATGTCCGTGTACGTGTAGTTGCCGCCGAAATCGAGCCATGCGCCGGCGCGGCCGCGCAAGCCCAGTTCCACGCCGCTGATGTGCGCCCTGCCCGCGTTGCGCATCTGCGCACGCACGCCCGCCACATTCGCCACGCTCTGGATCTTGTCCTTCACGTCGCTGTAGAACAGGGCGGCATCGAGCGCCAGCCCGCGCACGGTTGCCTGGTAGCCCAGCTCATAATTCATTGCCTCTTCCGCGCGCAAGGCCGGGTTTTCAATATATGTGCCCAGGCGCTGCGAGTAGCGGTCCTTCAGAGTCGGCAGGCGCGACTTGCGCGCCACGGTGGCGTACACGCGCGATGCAAGACCGGTCTTGTGGAACAGGCCCGCCTGCAGGTCGGTGGCCGATTGATTCTCGGGCAAGGTATACGCATTGCCGGCGCTGTAGACGGTGTCCGGGCGCAGTGCATTGCGCGACACGCCCAGCGACAGTTCCGTCGCCGCATTGAGGGCGATGCTGTCTTCCGCGCCCAGCGTCCACAGGGCATCCTTGTACCAGGTGGTGCGCACACCCCTGGCGTCGAGTTCCTGGTGCTCGTCGGCCTTGTAGCTGGCCACAAAACGCAGGCTATGCGCGGCCAGGCGGAACGATTCGAGTTCCACCGCGCCGCCGTTCGTGCGGTCGTTATAGATGCTGCGCCCGCCGCTGACGCTGCCCTGGCCGCTGGTCTTCAGGGTCGCGTAGCTGCCGTTTGTATAGGACGTGATTTCATTGTCGTAGCTGTCGTGGTACAGGCGCAGTTTCAGGCGTTCCTGCTGGCCCAGACGCGTCTGCGAGACGAGATACACGCTTTCCTTGTTCCAGTACGGCCACTGCCAGTAGCGCGCGCCGACGGGATTGGTCGATGGCGGCTGGCCCTTTTCGCCATGCTGCTTGTAGTAGCTGAGCGCATATTCATCGCCCGCATGCGCGCCATCGGGCGTCAGACCCACCTTGAACGACACCTTATGGTCCTTGCGATAGGCGTTATTGCGCATGCCGCCGTCTTCCGTGGCCGTGGGGCGGAAATCGGACGACAGGGGAAAGCCGTCGCCATTGATGTACGACACGCCCGCCTGCAGATACCACAGGCCCTGGTTCGTGCCCACGTTGGCCGACACCTGGCGCTCGCTGCCCGAACCGAATCCTACTGACGTATCGCCTTCCATCAAAGCCGTCGGCTTGCGCGACACCAGGTTGATGGCGCCGCCCAGGGTATTGGCGCCGTAGGCCACGGAGCTGAATCCCTTGGCCACTTGTATGGCGGCCAGGTCGGCCGTCGTAAATCGGTTGAAATCGACATAGCCGTCATACGGCACGTAGACGGGAATGCCGTCGATGTACAGCGGCACCTGGCGCGCATCGAAGCCGCGGATGGCGACGGTTTTCTCGTTGCGCGCATTGGTCGACAGCGACACGCCGGACAGCAGATTGAGGGCGTCGCCCACGTTGTCGCGGTTAAAGCGGCGCATCCCGGCGCGGCTCACCTGCGTGCCCACCTGCTGTTCCAGCTGGCCGGCCTGCTCGCGCTGGCCGATCACCGTCACCGTGCCCAGCACGAACGGCGCAGCCTCATCTTTGCCTGCTGTCTGCTGCGCCTGCACCGTCTGCGCCAGCGCCAGCATCACGGCGCCTGCCATTACCGGTTTCACCATCGTCATCTTGTTCTCTTCCGTTATATATCATTTTATATAGCGATATGCAAAAAAGCGGCCACTTGTGCGGCGACCGTCATCCAACAGCGCAATATACAGACGTATATAGCGATGCTCAAGCGGGGAGAGGCAAAACGGGCGCGCAAGTCAATTTCCCGGCGATTTTTCATGCACCGCACCATTTCGCTGTGCGAACGAATGTTTCACAAAACGGTTGACATGCGAGATTCGGCTAGGCAAACTGATTTCCAGGGAGCCAGCAAATGAATGCAAATATGACAAATATTCAGGCCGCAGCAGATCCGGAAATCATCGTCTTCAGCGATGACGAGGAAGGCAAGGACCGCCAGTTCGTCAACGCGCTGGCGCGCGGCCTCGAAGTGCTGCGGTGCTTTCGTCCCGGCGAAGTCTTCCTGTCGAACGCGGACATGGCCAAGCGCACGGGCATCCCCAAGCCCACCATTTCGCGCCTCACCTACACCCTCACCAAACTCGGCTACCTCAATTACTCGGACAACCTGGGCAAGTACCAGCTGGGCGCCGGCGTGCTGGCCCTCGGCTACCGCATGCTGTCGAACCTGGACGTGCGCAAGATGGCGCGTCCGCTGATGGAAGAACTGGCCGAACATGCGCAGGCGTCCGTGTCGCTGGGCACGCGCGACCGCCTCAGCATGGTGTACGTGGAAACCTGCCGCAGCAGCGCCAACGTCACGCTGCGCCTCGACGTCGGTTCGCGCATTCCCCTGATGACGACGGCCATGGGCAAGGCCCTGCTGTGCATCCTGCCGCAGGCCGAGCGCGACTATCTGATGGACCATGCGCGCGTGCACGAGACGGAGCGCTGGCCGCGCATCAAGGCCGGCATCGAGCAAGGCTTCAAGGATTACCAGGACCGGGGCTTTTGCATCTCGGCCGGCGAATGGCAGAACGACGTGCATGCCGTGGGCGTGCCCATGCTGGGTGCCGACGGCGAACAGGTGATGGCCTTCAATTGCGGCGGCCCCGCCTTTTTGCTGTCGCGCGAAAAACTCGAATCGGACCTGGGTCCGCGTCTGGTGGCCCTGGTCAAGACAGTGGAAAAAAACCTGGGCCGCGGTTAGACTGCGCGCCCCCTCTCAACAACAGATCAAATCACAGCGCCGAGGAACCCGATGATACGCGACGAAGAAACCCTGAACATCCTGCTCGACAGCATCGCCCGTTTCGTGCGCGAAGTGCTGGTGCCGAACGAGGCGCTGGTGGCTGAAACGGACACGATCCCGCCCGCCATCGTGGCGCAGATGCGCGAACTGGGCCTGTTCGGCCTGTCCATTCCGGAAGCCTACGGCGGCCTGGAACTGAGCATGGAAGAGGAAGTGCGCGTCGCCTTTGAAATCGCCCGCACCTCGCCCGCCTTCCGCTCGCTGATCGGCACGAACAACGGCATCGGTTCGCAAGGCATCGTGATCGACGGCACGGAAGCGCAAAAACAATACTATCTGCCCAAGCTGGCGGCCGGCGAGATCATCGGCTCCTTCGCGCTGACCGAAGCGGGATCGGGGTCCGATGCCGCCTCGCTGCGCACCTCGGCCGTGCGCGATGGCGACTTCTATATCCTCAACGGCAGCAAGCGCTACATCACCAACGCGCCCGAAGCGAGCATCTTTACCGTCATGGCCCGCACGGATCCCGTCAAGCGGGGCGCCTCGGCCATTTCCGCCTTCATCGTGGAAAAGGACACGCCGGGCCTCTCGCTGGGAAAAATCGATAAAAAGATGGGCCAGCAAGGCGCGCATACCTGCGACGTGATCTTCGAAAATTGCCGCGTGCCGGCCGCGAACGTCATCGGCGGCAAGGAGGGCGTGGGTTTCAAGACAGCCATGAAGGTGCTCGACAAGGGCCGGCTGCACATCGCCGCCGTCTGCGTGGGCGCGGCCGAACGCATGCTGGCCGACGCCCTCGCCTACGCGATGGAACGCCAGCAGTTCGGCCAGCCCATCGCCGAGTTCCAGCTGATCCAGGCCATGCTGGCCGACAGCAAGGCCGAGATTTACGCGGCGCGCAGCATGGTGCTGGACGCCGCGCGGCGGCGCGACAACAAGGAAGACATTTCGACGGAAGCGTCGTGCTGCAAGCTGTTCGCCTCCGAAATGTGCGGCCGCGTGGCTGACCGCTCCGTGCAGATCCACGGCGGCGCCGGCTACATCAGCGAATACGCGGCCGAGCGCTTCTACCGCGACGTGCGCCTGTTCCGCATCTACGAAGGCACGACGCAGATCCAGCAGATCGTCATCGCCCGCAACATGATCAAGGCAGCACAAAAGTGAAGGAGGCCGCGATGGATATTCCCGCCCTGCTGGCCCACTTGCCGGCGCGCCTGTCGGCCATCTCCATCTATTGGGCGACGCGCGCGCCCGACGCGCCCGCGCTGCATGAAGGTGGGCGCAGCTGGACCTACGCCCAGCTGCAGCACAGTGTGGACAGCGCCGCGCAGCTGCTGCGCCAGCTGAACGTGCGCGCCGGCGACCGCCTGATGGTGGTGGGCGAGAACTGCGCGCTGCAGGTGGCGCTGATTTTTGCTGCCGCCAGCATCGACGCGTGGATCGTCAACGTCAATGCGCGCCTGTCGGCGCGCGAGATCGACACCATCGCTGCGCACAGTTCGGCGCGGAGGATGCTGTTCCTGGCCGGCGCCTCGCCGGAAGCGGCCGCGCATGCGGCGCGTCTGGGCGCGGCCAGCGCCGCGGTCGACGGCATGGGCGAGCTGCTGGCGGGCGACTTGAACGAGGCGGCCATCGCGGAAGACACGGTGCCCGGCAACGAACAGGTTGCCGCGCTGATCTACACGACGGGCACCACCGGGCAGTCGAAGGGCGTGATGCTCACGCACCGCAACCTGCTGTTCATCGCCGCCGTCTCCAGCACCCTGCGCGGCCTGACCAGCAGCGACCGCGCCTATGGCGTGCTGCCGATTTCGCACGTGTACGGCCTGGCCTCGGTGGCCCTGGGCACCCTGTATGCGGGCGCCGCACTGTACCTGGTGCCGCGCTTTTCCGTCGACGGCCTGCTCTCGGCACTGAAGGACGACGGTCTGACCATCGTGCAGGGCGTGCCCGCCATGTACGCCAAGCTGCTGCAAACCCTGGGCGGCGCCGATACGCCGCTGCCCACGCGGCTGCGCTTTGCGTATGCGGGCGGCTCGCCGCTGGCGCCGTCGCTCAAGCACGAGGTGGAAAAGCTGCTCGGCACCGCGCTGCACAATGGCTACGGCATGACGGAAAGCGCCCCCACCATCAGCCAGACGCGCCTGGAAACGCCGCGCCGCGACGATTCCGTGGGCATGCCGATCCCCGGCGTGGAAGTGCGCGTGGTCGACGTGGCCGGCCAGGACGTGACGCCGGGCCAGCCGGGGGAATTATGGATACGCGGGCCGAACATCATGGCCGGCTATTACCGCGAACCGGCCATGACGGCGGCCACCATGCGCGACGGCGGCTGGCTCAATACGGGCGACATGGCGCGCCAGGACACGGACGGCGCCCTGTTCATCGTGGGCCGCACCAAGGAATTGATCATCCGCTCCGGCTTCAATGTGTATCCGCTGGAAGTGGAAACGGCCCTGAACGCCCACGCTTCCGTGGTGCAGTCGGCCGTGGTCGGGCGCACCCTGGCCGATGGCAACGAGGACGTCATCGCCTACGTGGAACTGGACCCGCGCCAGCCCGCGAGCGTGGCAGAATTGCAAGCCTGGCTGGCGCAGACCCTGTCGCCGTACAAGTGCCCGTCCGCCATCATCGTCATGGAAGCGCTGCCGGCAGCCGCCACGGGCAAGATTTTAAAGGGGCAGCTGCGGCAAATGGCGCAGAATGCACGATAAGTTGACCATGTAGTAGCAGACCCGACAATAAAACCAAGCCACATCACCGGAGGAGACACGATGAAACGCACCTACACACGCATCGCCATGGCAGCGCTGGTTGCCAGCGCCTGGATGGCACAGGCCAGCGCCGACGAATTCCTGGTCGGCGCGGAAATCCCGCTGACGGGCAACCTGGCGCGGGTCGGCGCCGGCATGCAGGAAGGGATCATGGTCGCGGCCGAGGTATTCAACAAGACCAACGGCAAGCACACCATCAAGATCATCACCGTCGACGACGAATCGGCGCCCGCCAAAGCCATCGCCGCCGTGGAAAAGCTGGCCAGTCAGGGCGTGGTGGCCATCACGGGCGGCTATGGCTCGAACAATATTTCGCCCGCCTCGGACACGGCCAATAAACTGGGCCTGGTCTACATCACCTCGGGCGGCGTGGACGACAGCCTGGTGGCCAGCGGACGCAAGAATTTTTTCCGCATCAATAACACGGCCGGCTACGAAAAAGCCATGCTGGGACTGCTGCAGGATGTGGGCGCCAAGTCCGTCTCCATCGTGTATTCGACCAAGGATGCCACCACGGGCCTGGCCAAGGACGTGGAGAAGGCCCTGGCGGCCAAGGGCGTGAAGGTGACGACGCACTCGTTCGACCCGGCCATTACCGACTTCAAGCCCATCATCAACAAGATCAAGCTGCAGGACAAATCGGAAGTGGTGGCCATGGTCGGCTACGAAAACGACTACGTGGGCATCATCCGCGCCGCCCGCGTGCTGAAACCGAAGATCAAGGCCATGGTGGGCGTGTGGTCGCTGGCCACGCCGAAGATGGCGGCCGACTTCCCCGACCTGATGCCGAACGTCTTCGGCACGGCCCTGCTGCCCTTCCCGACGGAATTCAAGACGGCCGACGGCAAGGCTTTCAGCGACGCCTACAAGCAGCTGTACAAGAAGGAGCCGGACTACCTGGGCCAGTTCGGCTACGTGCAGTCGATGCTGCTGTTCGAAGCGATCGCGCGCGCGGCCGACAAGGGCACGCTCAAGAAAGGCGGCGTGTCCGACGAGATGCGCAAGACGGACCGCGAAACCCTGATCGGCCGCGTGCAGTTCGCCGCCAACGGCGACAACCAGAACTTCGTGCACCGCATGGCGCAGCACCAGGACAAGAAAGTGGTGATTGTCTGGCCGAAGGAACACGCGACGGGCAAGCTGAACTATCCTGCCCTGCCCTGGTAAGCAGCCTCCCGCTGCACACGCGCGCGCCCGCCGGGCGTGCACCGATGAACGGCGGTCCTGGTGCCTCTTCGCGATGCGCCTGGGCCGCCTGACGGGATGACGATATGACAGAATTAATCTTGCAAGCCCTGTATTCGGGCTTGCTGCAGGGCGGCTCCTACGCCCTGATCGCACTGGGACTGGCGCTGGTCTTCGGCACCATGAAAGTGATCAACCTGGCGCACGGCGAACTGGTGCTGCTGGCCGCCTACATCGCCTACAGCGTCGAATCGGGCCTGGGCCTGGGGCCGATGTTCGCCATTCCCATCGCGCTGGTGATCGTCAGCCTGACGTCCGTGGGCGTCTACCTGATCGTCAGCCGCATCAAGAAGGACCGCGAAATCAATTCGCTGATCCTCACCTACGGCATCGGCGTGATCCTCACCAACTTCATTTTGCTGGTATGGAAGGCCGACATCCGCTCGACCTCGTCGAGCTGGCTGCAGGAAGGCTTCGAGATCGGCCCGTTTTTCAGCATGCGCAGTGAAGTGATTTTCTTCGGCGTCAGCCTGGTGCTGATGGCGGCCCTGTGGCGCTGGCTGTCGACCAGCTGGTATGGCCGCGCCGTGCGCGCCGTGTCCAGCAACCGCGACGCGGCCAAGCTGATGGGCATCGATCCGGGCCGCACGGAACTGGTGTCGTTTCTGGTCGCCGGCATCCTGGCCGCCTTCGCCGGCGTCGCCTTGTTCAGCTATGGCGTGATCCAGCCTGCCTACGGCGGCGCGCTGACGGTGAAAGCCTTCATCATCACGGTACTGGCCGGCATCGGCTCGATACCGGGCGTGCTGCTGGCCGCCGTGCTGCTGGGCGTGGCCGAAGCCTTGACCGTCACCCTGGCCAGCTCCGCGCTGCAGGAATTGTCGGGCATGGTGCTGTTCCTGCTGGTGCTGTTCATCATGCCGAACGGCCTGTTCGGCGCACAACGGAGGCGCGGATGAAGCGCTCGACACTGATTTCCACGGCAATCCTGCTGCTGGCCGCGTATGTCGCCGTGCCGCTGGCCCTGGGCGCCAACCAGTATGTGATGAGCATGGTGGTGGCGGCACTGATCATCGGCGGCGTGGCCATGTCCTGGGCCCTGCTGGGTAACCTGGGCGGCATGGTCAGCTTCGGCCATGCGGCGTTCTTCGGCGTGGGCGCGTATGTCTCCGCGCTGGCCACCGTGAAACTGGGCTTGCCCGTGTTTGCCGCCATGCTGCTGGGCGGCGCGGGCGCGGCCATCGCCGCCGTCATCATGCTGCCCGTGCTGCGGCTGCGCGGGCCGTATTTTGCGCTGGCCATCCTCGCCTACGCCCACATCTTCCGCATCCTGGCCACGGAATGGAGTGCCGTGACGGGCGGTGCCGGCGGCATCAACAATATCCCGGCTTTACCCACCGTTTTCGGCTTCGACCTGGCCAGCAAGACGGGCGCCTACCTGGTGGTGCTGACCCTGGTGGTGGCGTGCGCCTTTGCCTACAGCCGCATCCGCGCCAGCCACTACGGCATCGCCTTGCGTGCCATGCACGACAGCGAGGACGCCACGCGCGTCGTCGGCGTCAACAGCACCTTGCTGAAAGGCGCGATGCTGCTCGTGTCGGCCTTCATGGCCGGCCTGTTCGGCGCCTTCAACGCCCATTACATCAACTTCCTCGAGCCCGACTACGCCTTCAACAGCCTGTGGGTCACGTTACCAATCGTGGCGGCCATCTTCGGCGGCTACCGCACGATACTCGGCCCCGTGCTGGGCGCCGTCGTGGTCTACTTGGTCGACCAGCTCATTTTCAAGTCGCTGATCCCCACGGGCCACCAGCTGGTGCTGGGCGTGCTGCTGGTGGCGATGATCGTCTTCAGCCCGAACGGCTTGCTGCCGCTGCTGCAAAAATGGCTGAAAAACACCTTCAAAGCGAAGGAGAAACAACATGCTTGAACTCGATAATGTGTCCGTGCGCTTTGGCGGCCTGACGGCCGTCGATTCTGTCACGTTAAAAGTGGGCAGCCACGACGTGATCGGCCTGGTGGGCGCGAACGGCGCCGGCAAGACCACCCTGTTCAACGCCATTTCCGGCCTGGTGCGCCCCACCGGCGGCAGCATCCGCTTCGAGGGACGCGACATCATGGCCACGCCCATGTACCAGCGCGCCCGCCTGGGGCTGGGCCGCACCTTCCAGATCCCGCAGCCGATGCATGAATTGACGGTGCGCGAAAACCTCGTCGTGGCGCAGCGCTTCGGCACGGGCAAGGTGGACATGCGCAAGATCGATGAAATCCTCGATTTCACGAGCCTGGCGGACAAGGCGCAGCGCGACGCGGCCAGCGAACTGGCGCTGACGGAATTGAAAGCGCTGGAAGTGGCCAAGGCGCTGGCCACCAATCCGAAACTGCTGCTGTTAGACGAAGTGCTGGCGGGCCTGGAAACGAACGGCAAGCGTCGCTTCATGGGCATGCTGAAGGACTTGCACGCCGCCTTTGGCGTGGGCATCGTCATGATCGAGCACGATATCGAAACCATCAGCAATCTGTGCCAGCGCGTGGCCGTGCTCAATTTTGGCCAGCTGATCGCCGACAGCACGCCCGATTGCGTCTTCCGCGATCCGGCCGTCATCGAAAGCTATACGGGAGCCGCTCATGCCTGAAACGATGCTTGAAACGATGCTTGAAGTAAATAATCTGCGCGCCGGCTATGGCGCCATCAATGTGCTGTGGGATGTGTCGCTCTCGATCCAGAAGGGCAAGCTGACCACCATCATCGGCCCGAACGGGGCCGGCAAGACGACCCTGCTGCGCGCCATCATGGGTTTGCTGCCCGTGGGCGCGGGCAGCATCGCGCTCGACGGCACGCCCATCAACGGCACGCCCACCTGGAAGATGAGCGACGCACGCGTGACGATGATCCCCGAGGGGCGCATGACGTTTCGCGACATGAGCGTGGAAGAAAACCTGATCATGGGCGCGTTTCCGAAGGAGCACCGCAGCCACATGCCGGCGCGCCTGGCCGAAGCCTACGCCATGTTCCCGCGCCTGCACGAGAGGCGCCGCCAGCTGGCCGGCTCGCTCTCCGGCGGCGAGGCGCAGATGCTGGCGATGGCGCGGGGCCTGATGTCGGATCCGTCGTTATTGATCATCGACGAGCCGTCGCTGGGCCTGGCGCCGCTGGTGGTCAACGAGCTGTTCGAGATCCTCGCGCGCCTGAACGACGGCAAGCGCACCATCATTTTAGTGGAGCAGAACACGGCGCGCGCCGTCGGCGTGGCCGATCACGTCTACCTGATGCAAAGCGGTAAGGTGGCGCTGTCGCAGGCGGCGGTTGATGTCGACCTCGAACATCTGCATGCGCTGTATTTTGCGCGCTGAGCGGCATGGCCGCCGCCGAGGTTGAGCGGCCTGCGGCCATCACTCCTCGTCGTCGTCCTCGTCATCGGCCAGCTTGTCAAACACCTGCAGCTCGGCCTTGCTCAGTCCCGTCATCACGAAGGGATCATCGGCAGGAAAGCGGCCGGTATCGACCAGCATGCGCAGCTTGCTCAAGCGCTCGCCCAGCGCCAGCGCCAGCGCCTGCGGATCGGCATCGGCTTGCCCCACCTGAGCGATCGCGCGGGTGACGGACACGGGAAACTCCCATAATTCAGCGATCCGTACCGACAAGATGCGCGCTTGCGCAAACACCTGGGCAATGAAGGCGTCCGATTGCGGAAAGGCATCGGGCGCATGCATCTGGTCGATCAGCCGGAAGGCCACCACCAGGCCGACATTGGCCATCAGTCCCGCCAGATACGCGTCGAAGGCGTTGGCCTGCATGGCCGGTGCGACCAGGTTGGCCGCCAGCGCACATTTCTCGGACTGGCGCCAGATCAGCGGCGCCGTGCGTATGGTCAGGCCGCCGCTTTGCATGCTGACGATGGGACGGAAGGCGACGCGGGCGAGCAGCATGCGCATGCCGTTTTGCCCCAGCAGCATGATGGCGCCTTCCATGTTGTTGATCGACGGGCTGGCGTTGTAGCGCGAATGGTAGCGGGGCCGGTTCGCTTCGCGGTAGACCTCGGCGACCAGCAGTACGTCCTGGGCCAGCTGGGCCGACAGCTTGGCCGCGCTCATGTTTTCATCTTGCAAGGTACGCATCAACTGGGGAATGATGGCCGGAATGCGCGGTATCAGCGCAGCGCCAGCGACCGGTTCACGGACCAGGCGCGCCAATTCGTCCAGAATCTGCTGTTCCGCCTCCGCCGGCGCCTGCGCCGAACCGGCGGCCGCCAGCCAGCGGTAGTAAATGGCATCGATTTCGGTGATGGTCGCCGGCTGCCGTGCCGCCTCGGGCGCCGCCGCTGCCGTGAGGTGCGCAGCCTTGTCGCCGCCGCCGCTCAGTAATTTTCCTATCCAACCCATTTTATTCTTCCAGCCCTATGTGCATCACTATCGCGAAATCCGCCCCGCGATTTTACTTGATGACAGCGGCGCCGGTGCGGCGGGCGTGAGCGCTTTGTCCACCTGCCGCAACATGCTAAAGTAGCATGACATGCCCCCTGTCCTGCCTAACAAGCGATCCATCATGAACAATCCACTTGCGCACTACATCACCAGCCAGGCGTACAACAACGCCTGGACCAACCACCGCCTGCTGAAAGCTTGCGGGCAGCTGACCCGGGCCGAGTTCCAGGCCACGCGCGTCAGTTTTTTTCCCACCATCCAGTTCACCTTGAACCACATCCTCACATGCGACTGGTTTTATCTCGACGCGCTCGAGCGCGAGCTGCGCGGCGAAGCGCCCCATGCCGACTGCTACGTCTTTTTTGCACAGGATGAACCGTTCACCGATTGCGCGGCCCTGCACGCGGCGCAGCGCGCATCGGACCTGCGCCTGATCGCCCATTGCCGCAGTCTGTGCGACCTTGACCTGGCGCGGTCCGTGACGATCTTGCGCGACACGCCGCAAGTCGACACGCGCCAACGCCTGCTGGCGCATGTGTTCCAGCACCAGATCCACCACCGGGGGCAAGTGCACGCCATGCTGGCCGGCACGCGCATCGCGCCGCCGCAGCTCGACGAATTCTATTGCGCCGGCGAAGCGGACGAGCGGGCGCAGGATTTCCTGGAACTGGGCTGGACGGAAGACGAGGTGTGGGCAGAACGCTGAGTTACTCCTCGCCGTGACAGCAGACGCACAGCTTGTTGCCGTCGAGGTCGCGGAAGTAGGCGCCATAGTAATTATCGTGGTAATGGGGGCGCAAGCCAGGCGGCCCCTCGCACACGGCCCCCAGCGCCAGCACGGCCTGGTGGCAGCGGTCCACCTGCGCGCGGCTGGACGCCAGCAAGGCCGTCATCTGGCCATTGCCGGACGTAGCCGGCAAGCCGTCGTGCGGCGCCGTCAGCACGAACAGGGGACGCGGCGCCTGCCGCGCCATCCAGCCCGCCCAAGGCTTGGCCGGATCATGAAATTTTTCGATCAGGTCGAGTTCTCCCAGCAAGGCCGTATAGAAGGCGTAGGCGCGGGGAAAGTCGTTGGTGCCGAGGCAGAGATGGGACAGCATGCTGCTCCTTCATGGTTAGAAACGGGTGTGCGGCGGAATGCGCCAGCTGATTATAATGGCGCATCTCTTTCGGACCAGATCCCATGTCAGACATCGACCGCCTCCAATTGTCCCCTCCGACCAGCGCCGACCTCTGCGCCTTGCTCGCCTTCGAGCTGGACAACCGCGCCTATTTTGAATCCTGGGTCACGGCCCGGGCGCCGTCCTACTATAGCGAGGAAGCCATCGCCGCCGCCATCGAGCAGGCGCAGCGCGAGCGCGAGCAGGACCGCGCCTACCAGTATCTGGCCAGGCTGGACGGACAAATCATCGGCAGGGTCAACCTGACGGCCGTCACGCGCCCGTATTTCAACAAGGCGGCGCTCGGTTACCGCATCGGCGAACGATTCGGCGGACGCGGCTATGCCACGCGCGTCGTGGCCCTGCTGCTGGAAGAAGCGTTCGGTCCACTGGAACTGTGGCGCCTGGAAGCGACGGCGCGGCCGCAAAACCTGGGCTCGGTCGCGGTCATGCAGCGCAACGGCTTTCACCAGTATGGGCGCTCGGAAAAAGCCATGCATTTCCAGGGCGCCTGGTCGGACTTGCTGTATTTTGAACGGCGCAACGAGCACGCCGGCATGGAATAAAACCGAGCAGTTGCTCTATTGTGAGGCCGCTTCTGCCCTGATGTTATAAAATAGGCAAATATCACACTCAGGGAACAATATGCACAATACAGATAAAAAAGCCTACCTCGTCGGCGGCGGCATCGGCTCGCTGGCCGCGGCCGCCTTCATGATACGCGACGGCGGCATGCAAGGCAGCAACATCACCATCTTCGAAGCGGCGCCCGTGACGGGCGGCAGCCTCGATGGCGGCGGCAATGCCGAGGATGGCTACACCTTGCGCGGCGGGCGCATGCTGACCACCGACAATTACGAATGCACGTGGGACTTGTTCAAGAGCATCCCCTCGCTCGAGCATGCGGGCCAGAGCGTCTACGACGAAACCATCGCCTTCAACGAACGGCATATTCCCCACTCGCGCGCGCGCCTCGTTGACCGCAACCGTTTCAAGGTCGACGTCAGCAGCATGGGCTTTTCCATGCAGGACAGGCTGGAACTGCTGAAGCTGACGGAAGCCGATGAAGACGTCCTGGGCAGCAGCGCCATCACGGACTGGCTCTCGCCCGCATTTTTCGACACCAAGTTCTGGACCATGTGGGCCACCACGTTCGCCTTCCAGCCTTGGCACAGCGCCGTCGAGTTCAAGCGCTATCTGCACCGTTTCATGATGGAGTTTTCGCGCATCGAGACGCTGGCCGGCGTCAAGCGCACCGTCTACAACCAGTACGATTCGCTGGTGCGTCCGCTGGTCGCGTGGCTGCAGGAGCAAGGCGTGAACGTCATCATGGATTGCGCGGTAACCGATATCGAAGTGCAGGAATCCGAAGGCCGCCTGAGCGCCACCGCCATTGCCTGCCAGCGCCGCGGCATGGCCGACGTGATTCCTGTCGCTGCCGGCGACCTGGTCTTTTTCCAGAATGCCTCGATGACGGATGCATCGAGCTATGGCAGCATGCACAGCGCGCCGGCCAAGCGCACGAAGAACGACAGCCACGGCTGGCGCCTGTGGGAAAAGCTGGCCGAGGGCCGCCCGCAACTGGGTCGCCCCGCCGCCTTCAACAGCAGCATTCCCGAATCGTACTGGGCCTCGTACACGGTCACCCTGAAAGACAGCGCCTTCTTCGACAGGATGGAACAATTCACGGGCAACAGCGCGGGCACGGGCGGCCTCGTCACCTTCAAGGACAGCAACTGGTTCATGTCCATCGTGCTGGCGCACCAGCCGCATTTCGCGGGCCAGCCCGAGGGCGTGCAAGTGTTCTGGGGCTATGCGCTGCACCCCGACCGCATCGGCAACTTCGTCGCCAAGCCCATGTCCGACTGCAGCGGCGAGGAAATCCTGCGCGAGCTGTGCGGCCATCTGAATTTCGACCTCGACATGATGGCCACGGCCAACTGCATTCCCTGCCGCATGCCCTACATCACCAGCATGTTCATGCCCCGCGCAAAAAGCGACCGCCCGCTGCCCGTGCCGGCCGGCTCCGTCAACCTGGCCTTCGTGAGCCAGTTCGTGGAAATCGCCGACGATGTCGTGTTTACCGTGGAATACTCGGTGCGCGCGGCGCAGACGGCCGTCTACCAGCTGCTCGGCGTGCAGCGCGACGTGCCGGCCATCCACGCGCACGACAAGTCGCTGAAGGTCAAGCTCGATGCCGTCATCAAGGCCTTCACATAAGCCCATTTTCCCGCGCCAACGTCGTTTTCATCCTATCGGGCGCGCCTTTGTGACAGCGCAAAGCACGGCGATATCGGACTGATAACGTCAAGGTCCGGGAATCTTCCCTACCTTGCCAAGTCCAACATGAAACTGCGGCTACGCCTGTTCGAACATGTGCTGCTGGTGCTGGCCTTGGCCCTCGTCATCTTTGCCGCCGCCATCGTGCTGGCACGCATGACGCAATGGGCGGAAGCGCAGGAATTGCCCGCCTACCTGATACAGGGCATGCACCTGGTGGGCAAGGTGCTGTTTTTCCTGGACGGTTGCATCGTCATCGCCGTCAGCAGCATCCTGGCCGCCCGGCTGTTCCGCATGCTCACCAAGGAGGATGTATGAAGCACCTTCATTACCTGTTCACGCTCCGGCATCCGCGCCGTTTCTGGTGCAGCGCCCTCGTCATCGCCGTGGCCTCGGCCATCGTGCTGGGTCCCTGGCTCGACAGCATTCCATGGCTGGTGGCGATCCCCCTCGTGGCCGGCGGCCTGCTGGTGGCGCTGGGCGAACTGTGGGATGAAATGCATGGCAAGCGCCTGCCGAACGGCAACGACGACACGCAAGCGCCGTGCCGCCATCCCTGATGGCTGACACGGTGATGCGTGCACGCAACAGCGGTCACGCCATCGGCCCCGCATGCGCTGGATTTAAGACTGGCTTCAGCCTCGCCGTGCATCGTGCATAGGACGCCAGCAGCAATGGCGCCTCCCTACACCATCACGGGCACAGCCCAGCGAAAGAGCCGACATGAGCACATGGATGCGCGCCAACAAAGGTTTTTTGATGTTTCTCCTGCTGTTCGGCGTGTTCCGCACGGCCGTGGCGGACTGGAATCCCATCCCGTCGGCGTCCATGCGCCCCAATCTGCTCGAGGGCGACGTGGTCTTCGTCAACCGCCTCGCCTTCAACCTGAAAGTGCCGCTCACCGACATCGTGCTGCAGCGCCTCGGTGAACCGCAGCGGGGCGACATCGTTACGTTTTCCTCGCCGAAAGACGGCACGCGCTTGATCAAGCGCATCATCGCCCTGCCCGGCGACACGGTGGAAATGCGCAATGAGCAGCTGGTCATCAATGGCCAGCCGGCCCAGTACACGGCGCTCGACACGGCGCCCGAAACCATCGCCCACGTGGGCCAGCTGACGGCGCAGCGCATCAGCGAGCGCAACGCGACGGAGCAGCACCGCATCCAGGTCTTGCCGCAAATCGCAGGGGCGGCGCGCAGCTTTGCTCCCGTGACGGTGCCGCCCGACCATTTCCTCATGCTGGGCGATAACCGCGACAACAGCGCCGACTCGCGCTATTTCGGCTTCGTGCCCCGCGCATTGCTGATCGGCAAGGCCGAGCGCATCCTCGTCTCGGCCAATATCGAGGAGCATTGGCAGCCACGGCTGCAACGTTTCGGCATGAAGCTCGAGTAAACCTCGCCCTCGCAACGGCGCCGCGCTTTTCGGTTAGCATGGCGCATCATGCACAACTTTCCTTCATCCAGCCAGCAGCCCGCCAGCGACGATCCCGCCCTCGAGCAGCTGGCGCAGTTCCTGCAGCGCCATCCGGACGTGCTGCTGCTGACGGGCGCCGGCATCAGCACGGCGTCCGGCATACCCGCTTACCGCGACACGGAAGGCGTGCGGCGCGGCAATGCCCCCGTACAAGGCCCCGATTTTCGCCGCCAGGAAGCCGTGCGCCGCCGCTACTGGGCGCGCAGCATGGTGGGCTGGCCGACCCTGGCGCGCGCCATGCCGAACCCGGGCCACCTGGCCATCGCGCAACTGGCGCAGCGCCAGTGCATCGGCGGCCTCGTCACGCAAAACGTGGATGGCCTGCATCAGCAGGCAGGCAGCGCCGCCGTCACGGAGTTGCACGGCAGCATACATGGCGTGATCTGCCTCGATTGCCGGACCCGCCATACGCGCCGCCTGATCCAGGATCAGCTCGAACGCGACAATCCCCGGATGCTGGGCGCAACGGCCACGCCGGCGCCCGACGGCGACGCCTTGCTGGAGCCGTCCCAGTTGGCCACCTTCCACGTGCCGGTGTGCCCCCGCTGCGGCGGCACCCTGCAGCCCGACGTGGTGTTTTTCGGCGATGGCGTACCCGCCGCCTGCACGGCCGAAGCCGAAAGCAAGATGCACGCGGCCAGCGCCCTGCTGGTGGTGGGCTCGTCCGTCATGGTGTATTCGAGCTTTCGCCTGTGCCGCATGGCGGCCGAAACGGGCAAGCCCGTGGCCGCCATCAACATGGGCAAGACGCGCGCCGACCATTTGCTGGCATTCAAGACCGATGCCCCGGCACAAGACATCCTGCCTGCATTAGCGGCCATGCTGGGCTGATCCCGTGCCGGCCCCGCGCCGCTCTGGCTATACTGTGCAATTAACGAGGAGAATTCATGCTGGAACTGTTGAGTGAACACGCCTGTTTTGGCGGCGTACAACGCTTTTATCGCCACGACGCGCAAGCCATCGGCTTGCCCATGCGTTTCTCGGCCTTCATTCCCGACATGGCGCCGGGCAGCGCCGTCAGCACCAAACGCCCCGCCCTGTTTTACCTGGCGGGCCTGACTTGCACGGAAGAAACGTTCATGATCAAGGGCGGCGCGCAGCGCGTGGCGGCCGAGGAAGGCTTGATCCTGATCGCCCCCGACACCAGCCCCCGTGGCGCCAACATCGCGGGCGAGACGGATGCCTGGGATTTCGGCGCGGGCGCCGGCTTTTACGTGGATGCCACCGAGGCGCCCTGGAGCGGCCACTACCGCATGTACAGCTATATCCTGGAACTGCGCGCGCTGCTGGAACAGGAACTGGCGATCGATGCGCAACGCACGGGCATTTTCGGCCATTCGATGGGCGGCCACGGCGCGCTGGTGCTGGCTTTGCGCAATCCGGCGCTGTTCCGCTCCGTCTCCGCCTTCGCCCCCATCGCCGCGCCGAGCCAGTGTCCTTGGGGCAAAAAGGCATTCACGGGCTACCTGGGCGGCGACGAGGCCCGCTGGCAGCCGTACGACGCCAGCGCGCTGATGCGCGGGCTGCAGGGCCAGCCGACACTGTTCCCCGAAGGCATCTTGATCGACCAGGGCCTGGCCGACAAATTCCTGCCCGAGCAACTGTACCCCGAGGTGTTCGAAGCGGCGTGCCGCGACGCCGGCCAGCCCTTGCGGCTGCGCCGCCATGCCGGCTACGACCACGGCTATTATTTCATCGCCAGCTTCATGGAAGAGCACGTGCGCTTCCATGCGCGGAATCTGCGCGCCCTTGGCTGAAGCACTTGCCTGACGCATTTGCCTGACGCACTTGCCGATTGAATTACTGCGCCGTGCTGGTATGCCCGTTGAAATGGCGCGTGTACCAGTCCGTGGCCAGCAGGGCCGCCTGGTGGCGCGTGTCGGGGCCGCCAGGCGCGGCGATCTGTTCCAGCTGCTTGTCGCAGCGCAAGGTGGCAAACGCCATGCGGTTCAGGCCGGCCACGTCGGGGTCGCGCCCGCCCACGATCAGCAGCGATGGCACGCGCACGTTTTCCAGCGCCGCCTTGCCCGCCATTTCCACCTGGCCATCGCACACGGCCAGCGCGGCGATCTCCGCGCTGCGCCAGGCCGCCAGCTGCATCACGACGGCCGCGCTGGTGCCATAGCCATACAGGCCGCAGGGCAAGCGTCGGGTGGACGGGTCGATTTGCAGCCAGCTCAGGGCTTTTTCCAGCTGGCGCGCCAGCAGCACGATATCGCTGCGCACGAAGTAGGCGTGGCCATTGCTGCCGCCGCCAGGCTCGATACCGCCCTGATCGAAGCGCAAGGTGGCGATGCCCGCTCGCAAAAAATCCTGGGAAGTGGCGTGGCTGGAGGCGCCCAGATAGTCGCTATCGGCGCCCGCGCCGTGGGCAAACAGGACGATGCCCACGGGCCGCTCGGGCATTTCAAGCACGCCGTCCATTTGAAGTTCATCGGCCGTGATGCTGACAAATTGTTCTTGCATGGCTGCCTCCGCTATCGAGCTGAAATCAAGCTGCTATTGCACAGATTTTGCGCTGATCTTGCCGGAACGGGCACCGCCTGCGCGCCCTGAGCGGCAAGCCTCAGTGTACCAGCCTGCGTCCGTTCGCGCGCGGCGCACGTCAAATTCGCCACGCCTCCGCATCAGACGGCGCCGTACCGGTCCAGCCCCTTCAGCACGGCTTCCGGACGGATCGGCAAATGCCGCACGCGCGAGGCCACGGCGGCGAAGATGGCGTTGCCGATCGCGGGCGCCACAGCCGTCGTGGGCGGCTCGCCCATGCCCGTCGACGTTGCCGTGCTGGCCACGAATTCAATGTCGAGCTCGGGCACGTCGGCCATGCGCAACGGCGTGTAAGTGTTCAGGTTGGTATCCTTCACTTCGCCATTGAGGAAAGCCGTGCCTTCGTGCAAGGCCATGCTCACGCCCCACAAAGCGCCCCCTTCCGCCTGCGCCAGCGCGCCATCGGGATCGACGATGCTGCCCGCGTCGATCACCATGAACAGCTTTTCGACTTTCACCATGCAAGTGCTGCGGTCCACTTTCACCCGGGCAACGCAGGCCGTCCAGGTGGGCATGTCGCGTTCCTGGCCGAACGTGGCGGCGATGCCCAGGCCCGTGTCGGGCGGCATGGCCGTGCCCCAGCCCGCCTTGTCCGCCACCCGCCGCAGCACGTGGGCCAGGCGCGCGGCGCCGCCGACGGCATTCGGCGCGCTGCCCGCATTGCGCCCCGTGGCCTGCAGCAAGGACAAACGAAACGCCAGCGGGTCGACCTTGGCCGCCTGCGCCGCCTCGTCCATGAAGCTTTCCACTGCCCAATTCGTCCAGCCCGGCCCCACGGAGCGCAACCAGCCGGGGCGGAAACTGCTGTTGGCCAGGTCGTTCGACACGGCCCGCACGCGCTGCGCGCCCACCGCATACCAGTGGTCGGCGCCGGCGATGGCGAACGGGTCGTATGGATGGCCCTGCTTATCCTTGGCCAGCAAGGCGGGGATCATCGCTTGCGTGGGCCAGCCCGCGCTGGCCTCGTGCACCATCGCCGACACCTTGCCGGCGTCGTCGAACGCCATGCGCACATGCTGCACGGACGGCGAACGGGGCGAATCGAAACGGGCGTCGTCGGCCCGCGTGCAGATCATCTTGACGGGGCGCCCCACGGCTTGCGCCGCCAGCGCGGCCGGCACGCAATAATCGCCGTTCAGGCGCCGACCGAAGCCGCCGCCGAGCAAATAGGTATGCAGCATGACCTTGCTCTCCGGCACCTTCAACGCCTGCGCCAGCACGGGCAGGATCAACGATTGCCACTGGTTGCCCGCATGGATATGCCAGACGCCGTCGACTTCCTGGGCCAGCGCATTCACGGGCTCCAGCTGGAAATGCAGCACGGTGCTGGTCGTGTAATGGCGTTCCAGCTGCAAGCTGGCATCCTTGAAGGCTTGCTCCACACCATCATCGTCGACCACGCGGGCGCCCAGGCTCGCGTCGGCCAGCTGCTTGCCCGCATAGCTGACGATATCCTGCTCCGACACGTGGGCGGCCGCGCCGGCCCGCCATTTCACCTGCACCAGATCGGCCGCGCGCATGGCGGCCGCATACGTTTCGGCCACCACCATGACCCAGCCGGGCACCGTGCCGCTGGGGTCCTGCAGCACCACGCTGCGCAGATAGCCGTTCACTTTCTTTGCCGCCGAGTCGTCGATGGAGACCACCCTGGCACCGTAGCGCGTGGGCGGGATCTTCGGACGCGCATACAGCATGCCCTCCACCTGCGCATCGATGCCGTACACGGCCGTGCCATTGATTTTCGCGGGGATATCGAGCGCCTGCACCTGCTGGCCGATCAGCCTGCGCTGCTGCGGCGTTTTCAGCACGATGGCTTTCAGTTGCTCGGGCGTGTACTGGCGCGCCAGCTTGCCACGGCGCACGATGTCGCCATAGCTGATCGAGCGCCCCCGGCCATGCACGACGCCCAGCCGGGCGTGGCAGGCGGACACGGGCACGCGCAGCAGGCGCGCGCCCTCCTCGACCAGCGCGAGGCGCCCGGCCGCGCCGGCTCGGCTGAGCGGATCGAAGTTCTGCCAGACAGACCAGCTGCCGCCCGTCACCATCAAGCCCCATTTCGGGTCCGTGTCCACGTAATGCAGGCGTACCTTGCTCCAGTCCGCTTCCAGTTCTTCGGCAACGATGCGCGCCAGGGCCGTGCCGATGTGCTGGCCCATTTCCGCCTTGGCGATATTGACGGTGACGATGCCGTCCCTGCCGATCTGGAACCAGATGCTGGGATCGAATTCGGGCGCGGTGGACTTTGTCGACGGCGCGGGCGCCGCCTTGCCTGCGGCCGATGAGCTGTCCGCGCGCAGGAAGGCCAGGGTAAACCCCGTGCCGGCGGCGGCGATCAGGAAGCCGCGTCGGCCCGGCGAAGGAGCACGGGCCCCTGAATTTTCTTTCGGCAACTTAAACACCGGGCGCCTCCTGCATGCCGGCCGCCAGCTTGATCGCCTTGCGGATGCGCACATACGCCATGCAGCGGCACAGGTTGCCGCTCATGACGGCATCGATATTCGCATCGGTCGGCTGCGGATAGTCTTTCAACAAGGTAGCCGCCTGCATGATCTGGCCCGACTGGCAATAGCCGCACTGGGGCGCCTGCGTGGCAAGCCACGCCCGCTGCAGCGGATGCGTGCCGTCCGGCGAAAGGCCTTCGATGGTGGTGATGGCACAACCGGCCACGGCGGCAATCGGCGTGATGCACGAGCGCATGGCGCGCCCATCGACGTGCACGGTGCAGGCGCCGCACATGCCGATGCCGCAGCCAAACTTGGTGCCTTTTAAATGGGCTTCGTCGCGCAGTACCCACAGCAGCGGTGTTTCGGCGTCGGCCTCGGTGCCGAAGGGCTGGCCATTGACGGTAATGTTATACATAAATATTTAAGACACTTTCAAGTATCACTTGCCGGCGCGCGCGCGTGCCACGGCCGCTTCCAGGTTCGTCCAGGCCGGCTGGTGGCTGCGGCTGCGGCGCAGATAGGCGGCCAGGTTGGCCACGTCGTTGTCCGTCAGCGAGGCGGCAAAGCCCGGCATCAGCACGCCGGACATGGCTTCGTCCTTGCCGATGCCATGCAATATCACCTGGATCAGGTTGGCGGGATCGGGCGCGCTGACGGCGCTGTTCAGGCTCAGTTCCGGGCGCAAGGCCGCGGGTTTTCCATCGCTGTTCGAATGGCACGACGCGCAGGCGGCCACGTACAGGCTGGCGCCACGGTCGTTGTCGACCAGGCTGACGCGCTGCGAGCGTTCGATGCTGGCTTTCACCACGGCATCCGCATCCACCTTGCGCTGCTCGGCCCCGGCCACGCCGGCAAAATACACGGACAAGGCACGGATATCGCTGTCGGGCGACGCGCCCATGCCTTCGTGCACGACGGCCGACATGGGACCTGCCGCCACGCCGTGCAAGGCCGTCGCCCCCGTGCGCAAAAAGGCGTACAGCTCGTCCTGCGTCCACGGCAAGGGCGCCGTGTTGGCGCTGGTCAAGGCCGGCGCATACCAGTGGTCGATGGACGCGCCCAGATAGGCTGAACCGGCAAGCTCGGCACCCAGCGCATTGCGCGGCGTGTGACAGGCGGCGCAATGGGCGAGACCCTCGGCCAGATAGCGGCCCCGGTTCCAGTCCAGCCCTTGCGCGGGATCAAGCTGAAAGCCGGCCGGCTTGAAAAACAGCAGCTTCCAGCCCGCCTGCAAGGGACGCAGGTTCAAAGGGAACGGCACGCTGTTGGCGGGCGCGGCCGCGTACACGGGCGGGCGCGTCATGAAATACGCGTACAGGGCCGTCAGGTCGGCGTCCGAGACCAGGTTGAAATGGGTGTACGGAAAGACGGGATACAAATGCGCGCCATCGCGGCCCACGCCTTCGCGCATGGCGCGCTGGAAAGCGGCCAGCGACCAGCGGCCGATGCCCGTCTGCCTGTCGGGCGTGATATTCGTCGCATAGATCGTGCCGAACGGCGTAGCCAGGCCGTGGCCGCCCGCGTACTCGGCGCCGCCCTGGGCCGTATGGCAGGCGGCGCAATTGCCCATGCCGGCCAGGATGCGGCCCCGCTCCACCACTTGCGGCGAAAAGGCCGTGGCGGCGGGCGGGTCGATGGGCGCCAGCGCGGGGCGCCAGTAATACAGGTAGGCGGCCAGCGCCGCGACGATGAGCAATGCCAGCGACAGCAGCAGGCCGGTGAGGATTTTCTTGAGCAAAACAGGAACCAATGAAAAGTAAAGGCCAGGGTAAAAGCAAGGCGCACGGACCGCCAGCCTATGGCGGCCGCAACAAGGCCACAGTGACAATCTTACCGCGATTGTGACTTGTTGTATGTACGCAATGACACGGAGGTCGTGCCGCAGGCGGGCTGCGCCTTATAATCAGCGTTTCAGCACGCCGCCGCTCCTTCATGCATACCGTTACCATCATCCTCATTCTCGTGTTGACCGTCGTCCTGTGCGGCTTTCTCGCCCGCTCGCGCTGGGTCAAGCTGCCGCTGCCCCTGATCCAGATCGCCGGCGGCACGGGATTGGCCGTGTTTGGCGTGCAAGTGCCGCTCGATCCCGACATTTTCTTCCTGCTCTTCATTCCGCCGCTGCTGTTTCTTGATGGCTGGCGCATTCCCAAGGGCGCCTTCTTTTCCGACGCGCGCTCGATCCTGATGCTGGCCATCGGCCTGGTGCTGTTTACCGTGCTGGGCATGGGTTTCTTCATCGACTGGCTGATCCCCAGCGTGCCGCTGGCCGTCGCCTTCGCGCTCGGTGCCATCCTCTCGCCGACGGACCCCGTGGCCGTCTCGGCCATCGCGGCAGGCAATCCCATTCCGCCGCGCCTGATGCACATCCTCGAAGGCGAATCCTTGCTCAATGACGCTTCGGGCCTGGTCTGCTTCACGTTTGCCGTGGGCGCCATGATGACGGGCGGCTTTTCCATCGGCGCCGCCTCGCTGAGTTTCCTGCAGGAAGCGGGCGGCGGCATCGTCATCGGCCTGGGCATCTCTTGGGGCGTGGGCCTGGCGAATAAATGGCTGGTGAGCAAGGTTGGCGAAGAGCCTGGCCTGCAAATCCTCATCAGCATCCTGATCCCGTTCGCCGCCTACCTGGGCGCCGAGCAAATCCACGGCTCCGGCATCCTGGCCGCCGCCACGGCGGGCGTGTCCATGCATTATGCCGACCTGATCGGCCGTCCGCTGGCCGCCACGCGCACCCAGCGCAAGGCCGTCTGGGATACCGTGCAACTGGTCTTGAATGGCGTGATCTTCGTCATGCTGGGCGCGCAACTGCCCGCCACCGTGGCCGGCTTGCCGGCCGCATCGGCCGAAATCGGCGCCGGCAGCGCCTGGAAACTGCCGCTGTTCGTCATCGCCATCACGGTAGGGCTGACCTTCATGCGCTTCCTCTGGGTCTTCATCTCGATGAAACTGACCCTGTTCAAGCACCACAAGAAGGTGGCGGGCGAGCCGAAGGACGCGGCGCTGCTGGCGCGCCCCAGCCTGCGATTGCTGCTGGTGGCGTCGTTCGCGGGCGTGCGCGGCGCGCTGACCCTGGCCGGCATACTGACCTTGCCGCTGTTCTTGCCCGACGGCAATCGTTTCCCCGCGCGCGACCTCGTCATCTTCCTGGCCATGGGCGTGATTTTGCTGTCGCTGCTGCTGGCCAGCGTCACCCTGCCCCTGCTGACCAAGGGCCTCGTATTCGCGCCGCCCGCGCGCCGTTCGACGGAGGAGCGCAATGCCCGCGCCGCTGCCGCCGAAGCGGCCATCGCGCGGCTGGAAAAAGTGTGCGAAGGCATCGACAAGAATGACAAGCAGCAAGTCGTCACGGAGGCGGCCAACCGTCTGATCGAAGCCTACCGGCGCCGCCTGGCCTATGGCGAAAGCAGCAACGACGAGGCGATGCGCTTGCAGGAACTGGCCAAGGCCGAACGGGCGCTGCGCCTGGAAGCGCTCAATGCCGAGCGCGACGAGCTGTTCCGCCGCCGCATCTCGGGCGAACTGGACGACACCATCCATTTGCGCCTGCTGCGCGAAATCGACTTGCTGGAAGCGACACTGGAAGAATAGCAACACTTTAGCGCGCCACGGCAGTGTTGATAAGTAATTCTCATGGTAAAGAATGCAAGTTTTCACATTCGTGTTTATAATGCAAGGTTTATGGCGTCATGCCGTGATTTACTTTCAACACGGACTTCCGTACAGTCTGTGTTGCTGAGTAACTATTTGAATAGCCACCGACCTGCATAAAGACACCGACGCCGTGCCCTCCTCCCCCCGCCACCGGCAGCGCTCCACGCCGTCCGTCCTGCCCGCTGTCGTGCTGCTGGCCGCGCTGCTCGCCTGCGCTGCGCTGGCGCCGTGCGCGGCGTGGGCGCAAGCGGGCGCGGCGGCCGACGCCAGGCGTCCGGCCGAAGTGGCCCAGGTCCTGTTTGGCATCATCAGTTATGTGCGCTGGCCCGTGGCGCGCCAGGAAGTGCGCGTGTGCATGCTCGGTACGCCCCACTACGGCGCGGCCATCGTCGACACGCCCGCCTCCAGCCTGGGCCAGCGCATCCGCGTGAAAATCCCCGCGCTGGCAAGCGCCGCGAGCGAATGTGACGTCGTCTACCTGGGCAGCCTGCCCGAGGGCGAACGCGAGCATCTGCTGACGCAGATCATCGGCAAACCCATCCTGTCGGTCGCCGAACCGGGCACGGCCTGCACCGTGGGCACCATGTTCTGCCTGCGCCTGGCCGAGGGGCAGATCGGCTTTGACGTCAACCTCGACGCCATCGCCCGCAGCGGCCTGCGCGTGCATCCGAACGCCTTGCAAATTGCACGTCGCAAGGGACCGCCGCCATGAGCGCCCGCATGAGCAACAAGCCTGCCCGCAAGCCCCGCCCCACGCTCGACAGCGTGCTGCGGCGCGCCCACCTGAGCGTGTCGCTGATCGCCGTGCTGGCGGCCGGCCTGACCCTGACGGCCGTGGCGCTGCTCGCCCTGCGCGTGTATTCGGACCAGAACCTGCGCCTGGTGGCCCGTTCGATGAGCTACACGGTGGAAGGGGCCGTCGTCTTTGGCGACTCCCTGGCCGCCAGGGAAGCGCTGGCCCTGATCGGCGTCAATGAAGATATCGACCAGGCGCAGGTGAGCGACCAGGCCGGCAAGGTGCTGGCCCGCTGGGAACGGGGCGAGCACGGCACGCGCTACTACATCGAACGCGCGCTGACGGGCTGGATGCTGCCCGATTCGCTGACCTTCCCCATCACGCGCAACGAACAGGCGATCGGCAGCATCAGGCTGGTACCGCACAGCCGCAGCCTGCTGCCCTTCCTGCTCAGCGGCCTGACCTGCCTGCTCGCTTGCCTGGTGCTGAGCCTGGTCGTCGCCGTGCGCCTGTCGCGCAGCATGGAAACAGAGATCACGTCGCCGCTGCGCCACCTGGCGGAAACGGCCCACCGCGTGCGGCGCGACCGCTCGTTCGAACTGCGCGTGCCGCCCGCCAATATTGCCGAGCTGAACCAGATCAATGACGACTTCAACGCTCTGCTCGACGAACTGGAAGCGTGGCAAAGCCACCTGCAGAAGGAACACGCCTCGCTGTCGCACCGCGCCAACCACGACAGCCTGACGGGCCTGTCGAACCGCGCCTTCATGGAAGCGGAACTGGAACGCGCCATCCTCGAAGCGCGGGTCGGCAATGGCAAGGTGGCCGTGCTGTTCCTCGACAGCGACCGGTTCAAGTACATCAACGACACCTTCGGCCATGCCTCGGGCGACCGCGTGCTGGTGACGATCGCCGCGCGCATCAAGCAGCAATTGCGCGAGGGCGACCTGGTGGCGCGCCTGGGCGGCGACGAATTCGCCATCGTGCTCAAGCCGCTGCGCAACAGCAGCGACGCCATGCACATCGCCGACAACATCATCGCCGCCATGGCGCAAGCCATTGAACTGCCCACCGGCAACAGCATCGTCAGCTCGCTGACGATCGGCGTGGCCGTCTTCCCCGATCACGCCATCGACGCCATCTCGCTGGTCGGCGCGGCCGACGAAGCCATGTACCGCGCGAAGCAGGCGCAGCGCGGCACGCGCCAGGTGGCGCGCCTGCCGCAACCCCATATTCACCCCTGAACCAAGGAGCAACACCATGCAATTCATCTACAAGCAATTACGCCGCGGCTTACTCGGCCTGTTCATGCTGGGCCTGCTGGCCGCCTGCCAAAGCACGCCCGAGACCAAACCGCTGTTCAGCCCCGAGCAAGTCGCCACCCTGAAGGAGCAAGGCTTCAACCAGACCGACGAAGGCTGGGAACTGAGCTTTACCGACAAGCTGCTGTTCGAATTCGACGCCGCCAAGCTGACGCCGCCGAGCCGCATGGCCATCCAGAAAATCAGCGCCGCCCTGCTGAAAGTGGGCATCACGCACATGCGCGTGGAAGGCCACACCGATAACGAAGGCACGGAAGCCTACAACAACAAGCTGTCGCTGGCGCGCGCCAACGTGGTGGCCGACGCCATGAGCGCATCGGGCATTCCACGCGATAACATCAGCGTCAAGGGGCTGGGCATGAGCAAACCGGTGGCCTCGAATGCCAGCAAGACGGGCAAGGCGGAAAACCGCCGCGTCACCGTCATCGTCTCGGCCCCTTGACCATGGGCGTGCCCGCCGTGCGCTGGGTCGTGATGGGTGTGTCCGGCTGCGGCAAGAGCGCCGTCGGCAGCTTGCTGGCCGACGCCTTGCACGTGCCCTACGTGGAAGGCGACGACGTGCATTCCCCGGAAAACGTGGCCAAGATGGCCGCCGGCATCGCGCTCGACGATGCCGACCGGGCCGGCTGGCTGGCCGCCCTGCGCGACCGGATCGCCACGGCCCGCGCGCAAGGCAGCGGCCTCGTCGTCTCCTGCTCGGCCCTGAAGCGCGCCTACCGCGACGTGCTGCGCGCAAGCGATCCGGCCCTGCGCTTTGCCCACCTGGACGGCCCGCGCGCCGTGCTGGAAAGCCGTTTGCAGCGCCCCGGCCATTTCATGCCGGCCAGCCTGCTCGACAGCCAGCTGGCCACCCTGCAGCCGCTGCTGCCGGACGAAGCCGGCATGGTGCTCGACATCCGCCAGCCGCTGGCCGTGCTGGTCGCACAGATCCTGCAAGCGCCCTGACAGGCAGCCGCGCGGCTGGACAGCCCGCGCCCCCCTGTGTAGACTGGCGCGCACTTTCATGAGGGATTTCTATGAGCACACCAACGACAAAACCAGCACCGGGCCCGGAATTCTGGGAACGCGCCGACCAGGTCATCGCCCTGGCCAATGAACAATGCATGCACAGCGGCGGCAATGAAGTGGCCACCTCGCTGCTGTACGCGGCCGCCCGCTTCAACGCCTTCCTCGTCGCCAGCAAGAGCAACGACGTGGCCAAGATGCAGGAAGAGAAGGAAGGCGCCGTGGCCTTCTTCACGGAACAGTACAAGCGCATGCTGACCGACAACTTCAACGACTACATCACCAACTTCGACAAGTACACGCAACCGTCGTCGGCCCCCAAGGGCTGATGTCCGCAGCCAGCCTGGACGGCCACCGCGCCCGCGCCACCCATGCCGGCAGCGTCCTCGACGGCACGGTGCGTTACGCGCCGCTGCAATCGCTGTGGCTGCTAGCCATGCTGGCCGGCGCCGTGACGGGCGCCCTGCTCTTCTTCAGCTGGATGGGCCTGCTGCTGTTTGCGGCCGGCACGGCCGTCGTCCTGCTGTTCGGCCACTCGCTGGGCAGCCACCGCAAGCTGATCCACGACAGCTTTGCATGCCCGCCATGGCTGGAATATGTACTCGTCTACCTGGGCGTGCTGGTGGGCCTCAGCGGCCCGCTGGGCCTGCTGCGCCAGCACGAGCTGCGCGACTATGCGCAGCGCCTGCCCGCTTGCCATCCCTATCTGCGCCACGGCGCCGGCTTCTGGCGCGATGCATGGTGGCAATTATTCTGCCGCCTCGATCTCGACCACCCGCCCCACATCGCCATCGAGCCGCGCATCGCGCTCGACCGCTTTTACCGTTTCCTGGAAAGAACCTGGATGCTGCAGCAATTGCCATGGGCCGTGCTGTTCTATGCCTGGGGCGGCTGGGGCTTCGTCTGCTGGGGCGTCTGCGCGCGGGTCAGCGCCGGCGTGCTCGGTCACTGGCTGATCGGCTACTTCGCCCACAACCATGGGCAGATGCACTTCGAGGTCCATGGCGCCGCCGTACAAGGCAGGAATATCCGCCTGACGTCGCTGCTGACCATGGGCGAATGCTGGCACAACAACCATCATGCGTATCCGGGCTCGGCCAGGCTGGGCCTGCTGCCGGGCGAATGGGACCCGGGCTGGTGGATGCTGCTGCTCTTGCGGCGCCTGGGCCTCGTGTCAGGCCTGCGCCTGCCGCACGACCTGGCGCCGCGGCCGGAACTGCGCCGCCTTGATGGCGCTGGCGGTCAGGCGTCGTCGCCGCCGGCCAGATAATTGTTCTTGACGCGCACATAATGCTCGGCCGAATAGCGCAGGTAGGCGATCTCCGCCTCGGTCAGTGCGCGCACCTTGGCGGCGGGCCGGCCCACGTACAGATGGCCGCTTTCCAGCACCTTGCCCGGCGATACCAGGCTGCCCGCGCCCAGCATCACGTGCTTTTCCACCACGACGTCATCCATGACGATGCTGCCCATGCCGATCAGGCATTCGTCGCCAATCGTGCAGCCGTGCAAGATCACGGAATGGCCGATGGTCACGTAGTTACCGATGGTCAAGGGCGAGCCATCGGGCTTGGCCGCATTCCTGTGCGACACATGGCCCATGGAAAAGTCCTGGATATTGCTGCCCTCGCCGATGACGATGCGGTTGACGTCGCCGCGCAGCACGCTGTTGCACCAGATGGAACAGTCGTCGCCGATCTGCACATCGCCAATCACTTGCGCCGTGTCATGCAGGTAGACTCTTTCGCCCAGCACGGGACGGGTATTCAGGTAGGAACTGACAGGCATCGCTTTCTCGCTTTTCATTAATTAGTAGACATTCACACCCAGCCGGACGCCAGCGCAAAAATCGCCAGGCCATGGGCCAGCGATGCGCCCAACAAGCCGGCACGGCAATATACCAGTCCCGCCACCACGCCTTCGATCACGGTGAACACGAGGATGGGCGCGCCCACCTGCGTGACGGTGGTGGCGAGAAAGGCGTGGCACAGGCCGAACAGCAGGCCCGACACCAGCGCCGCGCGCCAGGCGGGCAGCCAGGCGCGCAATTGCTGCTGCAGCAAGCCGCGGAACAGCAATTCCTCATAACAGTTGGCCGCCAGCGCAAAACCCAGCAGCAAGGGCAGCGTGGATGACGCGACGGGCGGCAAGGACGGCAAGCCGAACAGCGCTTTCAAGCCCGCCGCCAGCGCAACGATCACGCACGCGCCCGCCACGCCGAGCAGCACGGACAGGGCTGGCCGCATGCCCAGCCAGCGGATCTGGCCGCGCGCCTCGCTTTCCAGCCAACACGTGCTTGCCACCAGCCCCAGCGACATGGCGCCCAGCGCCAGCAAGACCGGCGGCGGCGCCGTGAAGCGCAAGCCGCCCGCCGCCACTTGCCAGTAGCCGTGCGCCGTCATCGCGTCGCGCGCCAGCACGAAAAACAGGATATGCACGAGCACGCGCAGCAGCGGTACCGTCCGGGGAATAGCCAGCAGCATGGCGGCGCAGACGAGGAAGGCAGGCGTGATCGCCAGCAGATACTGCGCCAGGGAAGTCAGGTCGTCCATCGCTCACATCGGAGAAAGTACGGTGCCAACGGGCACGGGCGCAGCAATTGTATGCGCCGCCTGGCAACATGGGCAACCTGTCTTGCTATGCCGCCTTGCGCCAGCCATGCATCAGCCCATGCGCAGCCAGCCCCGCCGCCAGTCCCCACAGGGCGCCGCCCACGCCCAGCAGGGTCACGTTCGCGGCCGTGGCCAGGAAAGTAATCAGGGCCGTTTCGCGCATGCGCGCGTCCGCCATCGCCTGCGCCAGGCTGTTGCCGATGGCGCCCAGCAGGGCCAGGCCCGCCAGCGCCGTGATGAAGGGGCGCGGCAAGACCATGAACAGGCTGGCCAGGGTCACGCCAAAGATGCCCACGAGGATGTACAGCACGCCGCACACCAGGCCCGCCACATAGCGCTTCGACGGGTCCGCATGGGCATCCTTGCCCGTGCAGATGGCGGCCGTGATGGCGGCCACATTGAAGGCGTGCGCGCCGAACGGCGCCATGAGCAGCGAACCGAGGCCCGTCACCGTCAAAATCGGATTGGCGCTGACGGCGTAGCCGTCATTGCGCAGCACCAGCATGCCGGGCATGTATTGCCCCGTCAGCGTAATCAGGAACAGGGGCAGCGCCACGCCCAGCAGCGACGCCACGGAAAAGCGCGGCATCTCGAACACGGGTGCGGCCAGGGCCAGTTCGATGCCTTGCGCATCGATGCGCCCCTGCGCCAGCAGCAGGGCCAGACCGATCAGCATGATGCCCACCACGGCAAAACGTGCCGTAAAACGACGCAGCACGGCGTACGACAGCAGCAATACGACGACCAGCACGGGATCGGCGCTGGCGCCGCCAAACGCGTTGACGCCAAACTGCAGCAGGATGCCGGCCAGCAAACCGGCGGCGATGCCGCCAGGAATCAGCCGCACCAGGCGCTCGAAGGCGCCGGACATGCCCAGCACAATGAAGGCGATGGCGGAAATGATATACGCGCCGATCACCTCGGCATACGGCGTATGCGGCATGACGGTGGCCAGGAAAGCCACGCCGGGCGTGGACCAGGCCGTGATGATGGGAGCGCGGTAGCGGTAGCTGAGCCAGATGCCCGTCACGCCCACGCCGATGCTCAGCGACCAGACCCAGGACGCCGTCTGCGCGGCGCTCAGCTGGGCCAGCTGGGCCGCCTGGAACACCAGCACGAAGGTGCCGCCATAGTTTACGAGGACGGAGATGAAGGCGGCCATGGCGGGGGACGCCAGGTCGCGCCAGCGCGCCCGGTCGGCCATCGCGGCGGTGGTGGTGGTGGTGGTGGTGATGGTGGTTGCTGTCATGTGTATGCCCCTGCCATTGAAAGGGAGCATCTTAATGGTCGCATGGACTGCCCAGGCATGCCAATTTATTCACATCCAACAGACCACTTGAACAATCAACCCAGCGCGCGGGCCAGGCGGACGATGCCGCTGTCGATCTCATGCGGGGTCAAGGCCGCAAAGCCCAGCAGCCAGCCACCGCGTTCCGGTGGCGTCGCGTACAAGCGGCTCAGGCCCGGCAGCACGATGCCCGCCTGCGCCGCCAGGCGCAGCGTGTCCAGCTCGTCCCTGCCGTCGTGCAGCAGACATGGCATCTGCAAGCCGCCCGGCGGCAGCTGCGCCGTGACGACGTGCGGCAAATGCCGCTGCACGGCCTGCGCCATCGCATCGCGGCGCACGGCGTAGACCTTGCGCATGGCGCGCACATGGGCAGCGAAATGGCCATCGGCGATGAAACGGGCCAGTGTCAGCTGGTCCAGCTGCGGCGTATGACCATCGAGAATGCTGCGCGCATACGTCATCGGTTTCACCAGCGCGGGCGGCAGCACCATGTAGCCGATGCGCAGACCGGGATACAGCGACTTGGCGAAGGTGCCCAGGTAAATCGTGCGCTGCTGCGTATCGAGCCCCTGCACGCAGGCCGTCGGCAAGCCCGCGTAGTGAAACTGGCTGTCGTAATCGTCTTCGATGATCCAGCCCTGACGCTCGGCGGCCCAGGCGGTCAGGGCCAGGCGGCGCTCGAGCGCCAGGGTGGCGCCCGTCGGGTATTGATGCGACGGCGTGACGTAAATCGTGCTGGCCCCGCTGCGGTCCGCGCGCAGGTGGTCGATGGACAAGCCATGCGCATCGACGGGCACGGGCACGATCTGCAATTGCGCCATCTCGAAGGCCTTGCGCGCGCCGAAATAGCCGGGATCTTCCATCAGGATGGGGCCATGCGCATCGGCCAGCACCTGCGCGCACAGGTACAGCGCCTGGCGCGTGCTGCTCAGCACCAGCACCTGGCCGGCCGTGGCCCGCGCGCCCCGCTCCAGGTTCACATAGTCGGCGATGGCCTGGCGCAGCGGCTCCGCGCCTTGCGGGTCGCCGTGCAGCAGCATGCCCGCATGGTGTTCGCCGGCCGCCTGGCGCCGCAAGCGCTCCCACACGTCGAGCGGAAAGGCCCGCGTTTCCGGCAAGCCCGTGGCAAACTCCTTCACGCTTTGCTGGTCGGCCACGCCGCCGCTGGCGAGTATCTGCGCGCCGCGCGCGCTGAGCGCCACCGGCTGCGCGGACAAGGACGGCAGCGTCGTCGCAGGCTTGCCCAGCAAGCTCGCGCCTATCGTCGGCGAGACGAAACTGCCCGATCCCGCCTGCCGCCGCAGATAGCCATCGAGACGCAGCTGCGCATACGCCATTTCCACCGTGTCGCGCGACACGCCCAGCGATTGCGCCAGCGTGCGCGTGGCCGGCAGGCGCACGCCGGGCGCCAGCACGCCGTCGAGTATCAGCTGGCGTAGCGCGCGCTGCACGCGCACGCGCAGGTCGAGCGCCGACAGTCCGGGAGCGGCGAGGCGGATTTTCAGGGTGTCGAGTTCGAACTGCGGCGTCATATGGCCTTGGCGCGCGCCGCATCCACGGCCGCCATGCTGCTGGCCAGCGAAAAGCCGTGCTGCTGCAGCACCGCCACCAGCTGTTCGCCGGCGCAGCCCAGGCGCAGGTTTTCCGCCACCCAGTCCTGCCACTCGCGGCTGATGTCCGGCATCGGTTCATCGTCCAAGGTCAGACCGAGTATGCAGCTGGCCAGCAAGCCGTTGATGCGCTTCGTGTCGATCAGGTGCTGCACCACCGCGTGGCCCGAGTGGGGGAACGGATGCAGGGTGCAGCGGCCAAATGGCGCCAGGCGCTGTGCGTGCATGGCGTCGAGGTTGACCGATTCGCTGGCACTGCCTCCCGCGTTGGCCGCGTCAGGCCGGGTGCCGAACAGCAGGTGCATCCGCGTATATTCGGTGGCCCTGGCGCGGCACAGGGCCGCCAGGTCATAGTAACCAGAGAGCGGCGGGTCTTGCGCCAGCGATTCCATCACGGGCAGCCAGCGCAGTTCGTGGTACAAACGCGCCTGCTGCACGTCGAGAAAAGACAGCGGCCCGAAGGCGACGATTTGCTGCGCCTCGAGCAGCAAGCCATACATGACGGCCGCGTACGCGCCCATGGACTGGCCGAGGGTGGTGACGGTACTTGGCGCGATGCGGCGCACGAGCTCGCGCAAGGCTTGCGCCGATTCATCCACGTGGCTGCCCAGCCCCGCGATGCGGCGGTGGTACCAGGCGTTGCCCGAATCGCGCACGAGTATCTTGTTCAGATGCTGGCCGCTGGCCTGCTCGAGCTTTCTCAGGCGCCCGTAAAAATCGAAGGCGGGACGCGTGGTCCACGAGACGAAGCCGAAGGCGATGACCAGCGGCGCGCCGGGCACGATGCGGTCGACCAGCACGTCGTCGCCAGTGGTGGCGACCAGTCGGTTATCCAGCGCTTGCGCTTCCAGCATCGGCCCGGCTCCCCGATCAAGGTTAAAACAATGGAAAGCATGAGTTTAATGCCAGGACTGGCAAAATGGAAACAATTGCCGCTGCCGTGCGCTGAACGGCACGGAAAACCTGCTAGTCTGCGGGCATTCCCCCCCTCACAGGAGACTTCCATGCTGCATCACCTCAAATACCTTTCCCTCGCCGCCGCCATCGCCATGGCCGGCGGCTGCGCCGCCACCTCCGACAGCGCCAGGCCGGACACGGGCCTGGCGCCCACGTACAGCCTGACGAATACCTACTGGAAGCTGACGGAACTCGATGGCGCCCCCGTGACGATGGCGCCCGGGCAGGAGCGCGAAGTGCGCATCACGCTCACCGACGATGGCAAGGTCCATGGTTTTACGGGCTGCAACCAGGTCATGGGCGGCTACACGCTGGCCGGCACGGCCCTGCGCTTCACGCAGCTGGCGGGCACGCGCATGGCCTGCCCGCCGCCGCTGATGCAGCTGGAAAGCGCCGTGCTGGCCAATTTGAACAGCGTGACGGGCTACCGTTTCGATGGCGAATACCTGATTTTGCTCAAGGATGGCGCGCCCGTGGCCCGCTTTGAATCGGTCTACCTGTGAAATAAAAACCGGCTGCCGTTACAATGGCTTCCAGCCCATCAATTGGAAGGAAGCCATGTCCGCACTGCCCTCGCCGTCGTCATCCCCAACACCATCGGCCGCCGGCCGCTACCGGGCTTTTCTTTTTGACATGGACGGCACCGTCATCAATTCCATCGCCGCCGCCGAACGCATCTGGGGCACCTGGGCGCAGCGCCAGGGCCTCGACGTGGCTGCCTTTCTGCCCACCATCCATGGCGCGCGCTCGGTCGACACCATCGCCAAGCTGCGCTTGCCCGGCGTCGATGCGCAGCGCGAATCGCAGGGCATCACGGATGCGGAAATCATCGATGTGGAAGGGATTATTGAAATCGCGGGCGCGCTGCGTTTTTTGACGTCGCTGCCGCCCGCGCAATGGGCCATCGTCACTTCGGCGCCGCGCGCGCTGGCCACGGCGCGCCTGAAGGCGGCCGGCATGCCGATACCCGCCATCATGGTGACGGCGGAAGACGTCAAGGCCGGTAAACCAAAACCCGATTGCTACCTGCTGGCAGCGGAAAAACTGGGCGTGGCGCCAGTGGATTGCCTGGTGTTCGAGGATGCCTCGGTCGGCATCGAGGCGGGAGAAGCGGCCGGCGCGAAGGTCATCGTCGTCACTGCCACGCATGCGCACCCGCTGGCCACGCGCCACCCGGCCATCGCCAGCTATGAAGGCATCGTGGCGACCGTCGATGGCGATGGCTTCATCGTGCTGGCGCAGTCATCTGACCCTGCGGCTGCAGCACCCGCGACAAGATAGCCTGCTCCAGCGCGGCGAAGGCCGCATGGCCGCGCTGACGCGGGCGCGGCAAGTCCACCCGCACATCCAGGGTGATCTGGCCATCCTCGATCAGCAGCACGCGGTCGGCCAGCGCCACCGCTTCGGCCACGTCGTGCGTCACCAGCACGGCCGTAAAGCCCCGCGCCAGCCACAGCGACTCGATCAGCTGCTGCATCTCGATGCGCGTCAAGGCGTCGAGCGCGCCCAATGGTTCGTCGAGCAGCAGCAGTTGCGGCTCGTGCACGAGCGCGCGCGCCAGCGCCACGCGCTGCTTCTGCCCGCCTGACAGGGCCGACGGCCAGTCGTCCGCCCGCTCGGCCAGGCCCACCGTCCACAGCGAGGCGGCGGCCGCGCCGACGGAACGGGGCAAGCCCAGGGCCACGTTGTCGAGCACCGTCTTCCATGGCAGCAGGCGCGACTCCTGGAACATGATGCGGATGTCGGGCGCGCCCAGGCCGGAACCGATGGCGAGCGTGCCTTCATCGATGCTTTCCAGGCCCGCGATCGCACGCAGCAAGGTGCTCTTGCCGCAGCCGCTGCGCCCCACGATGGCGACAAATTCGCCCGCTTCCAGCTGCAGGCCGATGTTTTTCAGCACGGGGCGGGTGGTGTAGGATTTGCTCAGCTTCGTCAGTTCCAGGGGAACGCCGCGCCGTTGCAAAGGGGTGGATGGCGCCGTCTTCGCCTGCGGCGGCGCACTGGCCGGGTCGTATTGCACGAAGTGCGACAAAAAATCCGTTTCGATCTGGATGGGGGCAAGCAGCATGGTGTCCTCTTCAATCATTAGCGGTAAGCGGGATTCCAGCGCAGGCAGTGGCGCTCCAGCCGGCGCGAGAACATATCGGCCAGCTTGCCCAGCAAGGCGTACAGCAAAATCCCCACCAGCACCACGTCCGTTTGCAAGAATTCGCGCGCATTCATGGTCATGTAGCCGATGCCGGCCTGCGCCGAGATGGTTTCGGCGACGATCAGCAGCACCCACACGAGCCCCAGCGAAAAGCGCACGCCGACCAGGATGGAGGGCATGGCGGCCGGCAGGATGACGTCGCGGTACAAAGGCCAGCCGGACAAGCCATAGCTTTTCGCCATTTCGATCAAGCCCTGGTCGGCCGAGCGGATGCCGTGGAAGGTATTCAGGTAGACGGGAAAAAACACGCCGACGGCCAGCAGAAAGAGTTTCGCCGTCTCGTCGATGCCGAACCACAGGATCACCAGCGGAATCAGGGCCAATGCCGGGATGTTGCGCACCATTTGCAATGTCGTGTCGAGCAGGGTTTCCGCGTGGCGGAAGCTGCCCGTCAATAGGCCCAGCAGCAAGCCCAGTCCCGCGCCGACGGCGAAACCGACCGTCGCGCGCCACAAGCTCGTCTTCAGGTGCAGCCACAATTCGCCCGACACGGCCAGATGCCAGAAGGCTTTCGCCACGGCCCACGGCTCGGGCAGGATGCGGCTCGACAGCCAGCCCCACTGCGCCGCCAGCTGCCAGGCCAGCAGCAGCGCCACGGGCAAGGCCCATGGCGCCAAGACATTCCGCCATGGCGTGCCGGGCAACCTCTTGACGGCGGCCGTCGCCATCTCAGGCCGCCTTTTTCTGCGGCGCGACCGGCACGATATTGCTGGCCATGACTTCGCCGAAGGGGCCGCTCAAGGATTGCTCGCCCACGGCCTTGCCCTTGCCCAGCAGCGGGAACACCAGTTCGGCGAAACGGTACGACTCTTCCAGGTGCGGGTAGCCCGAGAAAATGAAGGTGTCGATGCCCAGGTCCGCGTATTCCTGCATGCGCGCCACCACGGTCGGACCGTCGCCAACCAGGGCCGTGCCCGCGCCGCCACGCACCAGGCCCACGCCGGCCCACAGGTTCGGAGACACTTCGAGCTTGTCGCGCCGCCCGCCATGCAGGGCCGCCATCCGTTGCTGGCCCACGGAATCCATCTTGCCGAACGCCGCCTGCGCCTTGGCGATGATGTCGTCGTCCAGGTGGCTGATCAATTCATCGGCCGCGCGCCAGGCCGCCTCGTTCGTCTCGCGCACGATCACGTGCAATCGGATGCCAAACCGTACCGTGCGGCCTTTTTTTGCGGCACGCGCGCGGATGTCGGCGATTTTCTCGGCGACTGCGGCGGGCGGCTCGCCCCACGTCAGGTACACGTCCATCTGCCCGGCCGCCAGTTCGTGCGCCGGCTCCGACGAGCCGCCGAAATACAGGGGCGGATACGGTTTCTGCACGGGCGGATACAGGGTTTTCGCGCCCTTCACCTGGATATGCTTGCCCTCGAAGTCGTAGCCGGCCGCGCCGCCCTCGCCCTCCAGGGTGGCGCGCCACACCTTGATGAATTCATCGGAAATTTCATAGCGCTTGGCGTGGTCGGCAAACAGGCCGTCCGCTTCCAGCTCGCCCTGGTCGCCGCCCGTGACGACGTTGATCAGCAGGCGCCCGTTCGACAGGCGGTCGAACGTGGACGCCATGCGCACGGCCAGGCCGGGCGTGGACAGGCCGGGGCGCACGGCCACGAGGAACTTGAGCTTTTGCGTCACGCTGATCAGCGACGACGCCACCACCCACGCGTCTTCGCAGGAGCGGCCCGTCGGCAGCAGCACGCCGTCGTAGCCCAGCGTGTCGGCGGCCACCGCCACCTGGCGCAGATAATCGGCATCGACGGGGCGCGCGCCCTGCGACGTACCCAGGTAGCGGCTGTCGCCGTGGGTCGGAATAAACCAGAAGACATTCAATGACATGATATTTGTTCCTTATTTTGCGCTGGTGGCCAGCTGACGCGCCGGCAGCAGCGCATCCTTGACAAGGATGGGTTTCGGGATCAGCTTCAGGCTGGAAAAGGCGTCGGCCACCCTTTGCTGCGAGGCGATGACGTCGGGCGACACGGGTTTGACGCCATACGCATAGCGCGAGGCGGCCAGCGCCACCACATCCTTGCCCAGCCCCGTCTGCGCCGACAGGATCGTCGCCACCTCGTCCGGATTGTTGCGGCCCCAGTCATCGACCTTGGCCACTTCATCGAGCACGATGCGCAGGATCTCGGGATTTTTTTCCGCATACGTGCGCGAGGCGAGATAAAACTGGTAATTCGCCACCAGGCCCTTGCCGTCGGCCAGCACGCGGGCGCCCAGCTGCTTTTCGGCGGCGGCCAGGAACGGGTCCCAGATGGCCCAGGCGTCCACGCTGCCCCGCTCGAAAGCGGCGCGCGCATCGGCCGGCGGCAGGAACACGGGCTGGATGTCGGCGTACGCGACGCCTGCCTTTTCCAATGCCTTCAACAGCAGGTAATGCACGTTCGAGCCCTTGTTCAGGGCGATTTTCTTGCCCTTCAAGTCGGCCAGGGTGCGCAAGCCCGAACCCTTGGGCACGACGATGGCTTCGCTGGCGGGCGACGCCGGCTCATTGCCGACATACACCAGGTTGGCGCCGGCCGCCTGGGCAAAGATCGGCGGCGCCTCGCCCACGGTACCGAAATCGATGCTGCCGACGTTCAAGCCTTCCAGCAGCACGGGGCCGGCCGGGAACTCCGTCCATTTCACGCCCACGCCCTGCTCGGCCAGGCGTTTTTCCAGGGTGCCGCGCCCCTTCAACAAGGTCAGGGTGCCGTATTTCTGATAACCGATGCGGACCTCCCCCTTGGCCTGCGCCTGCGCCGTGGCCGGCATGCCGGCCGCCATCACGCCGGCAGCGGCGGCAAACAGCAAGCCCAGAGTGGTACGGCGCGAGAGGCGTTGTGCGTGGCGGTGTGTCATGGCGGTTCCTTGGTCGGTGAATAATCAGGCGGCTTGATACTGAGGGGCGTAAGGCTGGTCTTGCAGCGAACGCACGGGTAACGAGATATCGACTGGCGCGGGCGGACGCCGGCCCTGCAGCACGAACAGGCCGGTGGACAGCTCCTCGATACCGGCCTGCACGCGCGCGGCAATCGGCGCGTCCAGGCTCAAGCCCCCCTCTTCGTGCCACGCCAGCTGCTGCGCATTGGCATAGATGCTGGTGAAGACCTGCTTGGCGCCCAGCGCATGCAGCACGGGGCGCAGCGCATAGTCGAGCGCCAGGGTGTGGGCGTGGCCGCCGCCCGTGGCCAGCGGCAGCACCAGCTTGCCGGCCAGGCCATCTTGCGGCAGCAGGTCGAGGAAGGCTTTCAGCAAGCCTGTATACGACGCCTTGTAGATGGGCGTGGCGATCACGATGGCGTCGGCATCGGCCACGGTGCGCACGGCGCGGGCGATCGCCGCGTCGTCGTAGTCGGCCAGCAGCAGGGCGCGCGCCGGCAGGTCGCGCACGTGCAGCTTGGCGTAGCTGTGGCCCTGCAGCGCCAGCTGTTCGCCGATATGCAGCAGCAAACGGCTGGAACTCGATGGGAGTTGCGGGCTGCCGCCCAATAACAAGATGCTCATGTGATGCCCGTCCCTGTACGTGATGGTTTGATTTGGCTACTTGGATGCTTGCAGCCTATCGCCATCAGCGGCCCGATAAAACGAATGCTTTCGCGCTTCGATATGCGTTTTTTGTCTATCCGGGCCTGACGCCCCGCAAGCGAAGACGCTCCTCCCCGCATGGCTTTTTTCGCATATCCATGTGCGGTTTTCTTCGTGTACGGCGCGCCCCCGGCGGTGCAATATCGGCCTCATCGTCTTTCTGGAATGTCACCCATGTCTAGCGTTTTTCTCCATGCCGCCCGTCCTCAGCCGCCTGTACCGGAACCCCTGCAGGACGCCATCAGCATCGCCACGTTGCTGGCCGCGCGCCTGGCCGAAACGGCCAATGCCCGCGACCAGGCCGGCGGCCATGCGGCGCAGGAACGCGAATGGCTGCGCGATTCAGGCTTGCTGACCCTGTCGATTCCCGTGGAATTCGGCGGCCAGGGCGCGTCGTGGCCCCTCGTGTACCAGGTGATCCGCATCCTGGCGCGGGCCGACAGCGCGCTGGCGCATGTCTTCGCCTTCCACCATCTGCAACTGGCGGGCCTGCAGCTGTATGGCAGCGCACAGCAGCAGCGCCGCCTGCTCACCCTGACCGTCGACGAGCGCCTGTTCTGGGGCAATGCCCTCAACCCGCTAGACAAGCGCGTCACAGCCAGCGACAGCGGCGACGGCTACGTCCTCGACGGCATCAAGAGCTTTTCTTCCGGTTCCGTCGGTTCCGACTGGCTGACCATCTCCGCCTGGCACGCGCCCACGCAGACGGCGCTGATCGCCGCCCTGCCCACGCGCCAGGATGGCGTGGCCGTGCAGGCGGACTGGGACGCCTTCGGCCAGCGCCAGACGGACAGCGGCAACGTGCATTTTCAACAAGTTCATCTACCGCATGAGCTGGTGCTGCAGGCGCCCGCGCAGGCCGCCACGCCGCAAGCCACCGTGCGCTCGCAGATCGCGCAACTGATCATGGCGAACCTATACCTGGGCATCGCCGAAGGCGCGTTCGAGGCGGCGCGCCGCTACACGGGCGAGCAGGCGAAAGCCTGGTTTGCCTCGGGCGTGGCGCAAGCCACGGATGACCCTTTGATACAGCACCGCTACGGCCAGCTGTGGCTCTTGCTGCGCCCCGCGCAAGTGCTGGCCGACGCGGCGGCGCAGGAACTGGAAAAGGTCTTCCGCAAGGGCGCGCTGGTGACGGCGCGCGAACGGGGCTTGCTGGCCGTGGCCGTGGCCGAGGCCAAGTGCCTGGCACACAAGGCGGGACTGGAAATCAGCAGCCAGATGTTCGAACTGACGGGCGCCCGCTCCACCTCGGCCCAATATGGCTTCGACCGCTACTGGCGCAACGTGCGCGTGCATACCCTGCATGACCCCATCGACTACAAGCTGCGCGACCTGGGACGCTTTGCCTTGACCGGCACGGTGCCCGAGCCGACGGCATATTCGTAAAACCACGGCCTGGGCGAATCGATACATTTGCGCCGCAGGCAATTTAACGGACTTCCGGGGTCAGACCCGGCGGGTCTGACCCCAGTTCTTCACTAAGCAGGAGTTAACATGACCATCGCGCGCCGCAGCATCGTCCTCACCGCCCTGACCCTGGCCTTGACGGCCAGCTTCGCCCACGCCAAGGACCCGAAAGAGATCACCATCGGCACCAGCGCCGGGCCGTATGCGGACCAGATCAAGCTGGGCATCAAGCCTATCCTGGAAAAACAGGGCTACAAGGTCAAGCTGGTCGAGTTCAACGATTACATCCAGCCAAACTTCGCGCTGGCGGAAGGTTCACTCGACGCCAACGTGTTCCAGCACATCGTCTACCTGAAAAAATTCGCGCTCGAGCACAAGCTGGCCCTGACGGACCTGATCACGATCCCCACGGCGCCGATCGCCATCTACAGCAAGAAGCACAAGACGCTGGACGACGTGAAGGAAGGCACGACGGTGGGCTTGCCGAACGATCCGACCAACCAGGCGCGCGCGCTGGTGCTGCTCGACCAGCTGGGATGGATCAAGCTGCGCGCCAGCTTCGACCCCGTGCGCGCGTCGGAAAAGGATATCGCCGTCAACACGAAGAAAATCAGGCTGCTGCCGCTGGAAGCGGCGCAGCTGCCACGCTCGCTGGGCGACACCGACTACTCCTTCATCAACGGCAATTACGCGCTGGCCTCGGGGCTGAAATTGACGGAGGCGCTGGTGGCCGAGAAAATCTCGCCCAGCTACATCAACCTGGTGGCCATCCGCACGGCCGACAAGGACAAGCAGTTCGCCAAGGACCTGGCGGCCGCCTACCGCTCGCGCGAATTCCTCGACATCACGAACAAGCACTTTGCCGGCTACTCGAAACCCGACTACCAGCAAGCCTTGCAGACGGCGGCCAAATAAGCCATGGCCAAGACGATACGCTTCAACGCCTTCCAGATGAATACTGTCGGCCACCAGTCGCCGGGACTGTGGACGCATGCGCGCGACCGCAGCCACCGCTATACCGATCCTGCGCACTGGACGGAACTGGCGCGGCTGCTGGAAGCGGGCCTGTTCGACGCGGTTTTTCTCGCCGACGTGCTGGGCGTGTATGACGTCTACCGGGGCAGCCTCGATGCGGCCCTGGAACACGGCGTGCAGGTGCCGCTGAACGACCCGCTGGCCCTCGTGCCCATCATGGCGCAGGCCACCACGCACCTGGGTTTCGGCGTCACCTGCGCCCTGACCTACGAACATCCGTACACGTTCGCGCGGCGCATTTCCACCCTCGACCACCTGACCGGCGGGCGCATCGGCTGGAATATCGTCACCGGCTACCTCGACAGCGCGGCGCGCAACCTGGGCTTGAACCAGCAGCTGGGCCACGACGAGCGCTACGATCTGGCCGACGAGTACCTCGACGTCGTCTACAAGCTGTGGGAAAAAAGCTGGGACGACGACGCCGTCGTCAACGACAAGGCGCGCGGCATCTACGCCGATCCGGCCAAGGTCCATCCGATCAACCATGCCGGGCGCCACTACCAGGTGCCCGGCATCCATTTGTGCGAGCCGTCGCCGCAGCGCACGCCGCTGCTGTACCAGGCGGGCACCTCGCCGCGCGGCACGCGCTTCGCGGCGCGCCATGCGGAAGCGACGTTTGTCAGTGGCCCCAGCAAGACGGTCGTCAAGCGCTACGCCGACGACTTGCGCGCCGCCGTGCGGCAAAGCGGCCGCGATGGCGAGGCGCTGCTGATCTACGCCCAGGCGCTGGTCATCACGGGCGCCACGGAGGCAGAAGCGCGCGCCAAACACGCCGACTATCTGCGCCACGTCAACATCGAGGCGGCGCTGGTGCTGCTGTCGGGCTGGACGGGCGTCGATTTCAGCCGCTATCCGCTCGACGCCACCATCGACTACATCGATTCCCCGGCCGGCCGCTCGGCGCTGGCCTCGTTCAGCCAGGCCGACCCGGATCGCACGTGGACGGTGCGCGAGGCCGCCGAATACATCGGCCTCGGGGGGCGCGGCCCCGTGCTCGTGGGCGACGCGCGCCAGGTGGCCGACCAGCTGGAAAGCTGGCTGGACGAGACGGGCATCGACGGCTTCAATCTCGCCTTCGCCGTGGCCCATGACAGCATGGCCGACGTGGTGGAACACATCGTGCCGGAACTGCAGCGGCGCGGCCGCTACCGCACCCGCTACGAGCAAGGCAGCCTGCGCCACAAGGTCTTCGGCCAGGGCCCGCGCCTGCGGGCCGATCACGCGGGCCGCCAGGTCAGCATCGCGCCTTCGGCCCCGCCCGGCGCCACGCTGGCCGCCGCCTGAGGGCACGCTATCCGCAGCTACCCTGACCGGCATGACTGCCAGCGTTTGCATCGCGCCCCGTTCCGTGTCAGCATATGCCACCCTGGCAACACGGATAAGGATCGCAATGCCCCTCACACCACCACGCGCGCTGGTTCTGGCCCTGCTGCTGGCCAGCTTCGCCGCCCAGGCGCAAACACCTGCCCCAGCCACGCCGCCGACGCCGGATTGCGAAGTCTGCGCCGCCTGGAATGCCGACCAGACGCCGTTCCGCATCTTCGGCAATACTTATTATGTGGGCGTGAAAGGCCTCAGTTCCGTGCTCATCACCTCGCCGCAGGGCCATGTGCTGATCGACGGCGGCTTGCCGGAATCGGCGCCGAAGATCATCGCCAATATCGGCGCGCTGGGTTTTCGCATCGAGGACGTCAAGCTGATCCTCAATTCGCACGGCCATATCGACCACGCGGGCGGCCTGGCCGAGCTGCAGCGGCGCAGCAATGCGCTGGTGGCCGCCAGCCCGTCGGCCGCGCTGGACCTGGCGTCGGGCGAAGTGGGACCGGACGACCCGCAATACCACGCGCTGCCCAAGTACCCGCCCGTCAAGGACATGCGTCTGGCGCGCGACGGCGGCCAGTTCAATGTCGGCCCCATCAAACTGACGGCGCACGCCACGCCGGGCCACACGCCCGGAGGCCTGAGCTGGACGTGGCAATCGTGCGACGGCCCCCGCTGCCTGAACATGGTCTACGCGGACAGCCTCAACGCCGTCTCGCGCCCCGGTTTCAAGTTCAGCGCCAGCAGCGAATATCCGAACGCGGTGGCGGACCTGCACCACAGCTTCGAGACCCTGGAAAAGCTGCCTTGCGACGTGCTGATCTCGGCCCACCCGGAAGCGTCGCAGCTATGGGAACGCCTGGAAGCGAGCGCCACGGCCGGCAGCGAGGCCTTCGTCGACCCGCAGGCCTGCCGCGCCTACGTGGCGGCGGCGCGCACCCTGCTCGAGGCGCGGCTGGAGCAGGAGCGATAGGCTTGTCAACCGTGCACGCCGGCGCGGCGCGTATCTGCTAATCTGGCGTCATTCATTTGAAGAAGGAAATGCCATGTTCAAGATCGCCAGACTGATTCCCCTCGCCGCCATCGTCGCCATCACGGCCGGCTGCGCCCAAACGCCCGTGCGCAGCGATGCGGCCGCCGCCGCGCCAGGCGCCACCTCGCCCGCCAAGCCGGCGCCGAAGCTGACGGGCACGCAGTGGAAGCTGAAGGAATTGAAGGGCAAGCAAGTGGTGCGCAAGGCGCCTGAACAGCGCGAAGTGACCCTGCAGTTGGCCGAAGGCCGCGCCAGCGGCCATAGCGGCTGCAACCAGATGATGGGCGGCTACACCAGCGATGGCGTCAGCACCCTGTCCTTCGGGCAGCTGGCCGGCACCATGATGATGTGCCAGCCGCAGGACATGGACCTCGAACGCGAACTCCTGACCACCCTGGGCGAAGTCAATGGCTACCGTTACGCGGACCAGGAATTGCTGCTGCTGAAGGATGGCGTGCCCGTGGCCCGCTATGAAGCGCTGACGGTGAAGTAAGGTTTTTGCAAAGCCAGGCGCCACGCCCGGCTTGAAGAGTGCCCGAAAAACGTTCAGGGCAAGGCGCAGCGCCGCAGGCAGTACGCTAGTACGGCCAGGCGCTGTAACGCCGCCATGGACGTTTTCTCGGCCACTCTTCAATCGTTGCGCATCTGCGCCTGCGATACGTTACTCTCAGGCGGCACGCTCTGCGTCAGCCACACATTCCCCCCGATAGTCGATCCCGCGCCGATGGTGATGCGCCCCAGCACGGTCGCGCCCGCGTAGATGACCACGTCGTCCTCGACGATGGGGTGACGCGGCGTTCCCTTGATCAGCGCGCCGGAAGCATCGGCGGGAAAACGCTTGGCGCCCAGGGTGACGGCCTGGTACAGGCGCACGCGCTGGCCGATGATGGCCGTCTCGCCGATCACCACGCCCGTGCCATGGTCGATGAAGAACGATGCGCCGATGCGCGCGCCCGGGTGGATGTCGATGCCCGTCAAGGTGTGCGCGATGTCGGCGATCAGGCGCGCCAGGAAAGGCGCGCCGAGCGCGTGCAGCTGGTGGGCCAGGCGGTGGTACAGAATGGCGATGGTGCCCGGATAGCACAGCATGATCTCGGCCACCGAGGTGGCGGCCGGGTCGCCCGCGTAGGCGGCCTGCACGTCCGACACCAGCAGGGCGCGGATGTCGGGCAGGCTGGCGGCGAACGCGCGCGTGATGTCGCGCGCCTGCTGCGCCAGCGCTGCGTCGTCGCTGGCGCCGTTCTGTTCATCGCCAGCTGGTATGGAAAATAGCAAGCCGCGCCGCACCTGCTCGCTGAGCCGGTTCAGGGTGGTGTTCAGCGTGTCGCCGACAAAATAGTCGATGCTTTCATCGGTCAGGTTGGGCCGCCCGTAATGCGTGGGGAACAGGGCCGCCGACAGGCCGTTGACGATGGTGGTGAGCGCTTCGCGCGACGGCAGTTCACGCACCCTGCCGTTATGGCGGATCTTGTGCTTGTCTTCGCGCGAGCTGCGCAGGGCCTGGATCACGGGTCCCAGGTTCCACTGGGCCGTGTCGTCGGCGGGCGCCGCGGGATAAATACTGTGCATGGCGTATCACTTCCAAAAAGCGGCCAACAAGCCGGGTCGCCCCAGCTTAACGGTGACGGCAAGCGGTGCAAACGAAGAATTCCAAGGTTTCATATGCGAAAAACGCATATGGATGGCAAACCGCCGCGGCGCCGGACCCGATTCCCGCCGCTAGCGTAAAATGACGGACTAACAAAAACACTCTTCCACATGACTAAATTATTAACCTGGATTTTGGCGGGCCTGGCGATGGTCGGACCGCTTGCAATTGACACCTATCTGCCGTCGTTCCCCGCCATCACGCAAGATTTCAATGCCAGCCCCCTGCTGGTGCAGCAGACCCTGAGCTTTTTCCTGTTCACGTTCGCCTTCATGATGCTGTTTTACGGCACCCTGTCCGATTCCTTCGGCCGCCGTCCCGTGATCCTCGTCTCGCTGGTGCTGTATGTGATCGCTTCCGTGGGCGCCGCGCTGGCGCCGTCGCTGGGCTGGCTGCTGGCCTGGCGCGTGCTGCAGGGCCTCTCGGCGGGCGCCGGTTCCGTGATCGGCCGCGCCATCGTGCAAGACCGCTATTCCGGCGCCGCCGCGCAGAAAATCCTCTCGCACATCATGATGGTGTTCGCACTGGCGCCGGCCATCGCGCCCGTGCTGGGCGGCTGGCTGCAGGTCAGCCTGGGCTGGCGGGCGATTTTCTGGTTCCTCACGGCCTTCGGCGTGCTGATGTTCGTCGTCGTCTGGCGCGCGCTGCCGGAAAGCCTGCCGAAGGAGCAGCGCCACGCCTTCCACCTGGGCGACATCGCCGTCAATTACTGGAAAGTGCTGTGCCACCGCCAGTTCCTGCTGCTGTCGACGGCCATCGGCGCCGCCTTTGGCGGCTTCGCCCTGTACATCGGTTCGGCCGCCTACTTCATCATCAACATCCTGCATTTGCCGGAAACGGCCTTCGCCTGGCTGTTCATTCCCCTGATCAGCGGCATGGTGTTCGGTTCGGCCCTGTCGGCGAAAATCGCCCACCGCTACAGCCAGCGCCAGATGATCTGGGCCGGCTTCATCTTGATGCTGATCGCCGCGCTGGCCAACATCGGCTATAACTACTTCTTTGCCGCCGAAGTGCCGTGGGCCGTGCTGCCGCTGTTCTTCTACTCGTTCGCCCTGTCGATCGCCATGCCGCCGATGACCCTGATCGCCCTGAACCACTTCCCCAACAACAGCGGCCTGGCGTCGTCGATGCAATCGTTCATCCAGATGCTGCTGTTCGCGCTGGTGTCTGGCCTGGTGGCGCCGCTGCTGTTCGACAGCGCGCTGAACCTGGCGTATGGCGTGATGGCGGGGCTGCTGGTGAGTTTGGTTTGCTGGGTGTTTGCGCAGGGTAAAGCAGAAGCGTAGGTCGGATTAGGCACTGAGGGCCGTAATCCGACAACATTGTTGGCGGGTGACGTCGGATTACGCGCAAGCGCTAATCCGACCTACGACCGAAGCCGACCTACGGCCTGTTCGCGCTGGTGTCGGGACTGGTGGCGCCGCTGCTATTCGACAGCGCCCTGAACCTGGCGTATGGCGTGATGGCGGGACTGCTGGTGAGTTTGGTTTGCTGGGTGTTTGCGCAAGGGAAGGCAGAAGCGTAGGTCGGATTAGCGCAAAGCGCGTAATCCGACAACATTGTTGGCGAGTGACGTCGGATTACGCGCAAGCGCTAATCCGACCTACGGCCAAGATACAGCCACGGTTACGGCCACGGCGCAGGGGTGACGTCAACATATTGCGCCCCGCCCTGCTCCGGTTCCGCTTCATTGTTCAGCGATGGCTGGTTCAAGGAACCAGCCGACGAACGCAAGCTCAAGATTTCCTTGCGCGTCTCGACGAAGTCGGCGGAACTCAAGGGGTGCTGCTGGTCGGGCCAGTGGCTGACGGCCCATTCCTGCAAGGCTTCGAAGCGCCGCCACAGTTCGGCGATGAATTCGCGGCGCGCCTCTTCCTCCTGCTGCGGCGTCTTTTCGGCGCCTTCCCCGATATGTACTTGCATGGCTGCTCCCTGGCTGATCAATCGTCCTGCCAGCCTACACAGGGACCAGCCTATCGTCTGTTCGCGAACGAACAAAGAGCTTATTCAGGCATCTTGCGAAAGCCCACGGCCAGGCGGTTCCAGGTATTGATGGAGCCGATGGCCAGGGTCACGTTGACCATTTCCGCCGACGTCAATTGCTGCGCCAGCGCCGCATAGTCTTCGTCGGACGCATGATTTTGCGGCAGCAGGGTCAGCGCCTCCGTCCAGGCCAGCACGGCCCGCTCGCGCGGCGTGAAAAACGGCGTTTCGCGCCAGACGGAGACGGCATACAGGCGGCGCTCCGTTTCGCCCGCCTTGCGCGCGTCGCTCGTGTGCATGTCCACGCAAAAGGCGCAGCCATTGATTTGCGACGCGCGCAGGCGGATCAGCTCGAGCAGCGAATGTTCCACGCCCAGTTTGGCGATGGCCGCTTCCAGCGCATACATGGCCTTGACGGCGTCGGGCGAGGCTTGCGTGAAATCGAGTCGTTGCTGTGTCATGATGCATTCCTTGATAATGAGAGATGCATCATTGTAGAAGCGCAGGAAGTACGCGCGGCAGGCCAATCCCCCCGAAAAACAGCAGACCACCAACAGATACTCCATGGAATTACATATCCTGATCGACGGCACGCGCGACCTGGGCGGCCAGCTGTACCGCCAGCTCAGCGAAGCGATCCGCTCGGGCCGGCTGACGGATGGGCAGCAATTGCCGCCCTCGCGCCTGCTGGCCAGCCAGCTGGGCCTGTCGCGCAAGACGGTGTCCGACGTATATGAAAAGCTCGGCTATGAAAAGCTGCTGGTCGGCAAAGTGGGCGTGGGCAGCTTCGTGCAGACGCCGCATGCCTCGCCGCAGCGCCGCCATGCGAGCGCGCCGCTGGCCAGCGCGCAGCGCATCGCCCGCTGGGAAGCGACACCCACGCCCCTGCGCCGCGCCAGCCAGGAAACGCCGGCACGCTACGCCTTCATCGGCGGACGTGCCACGCCCGCGCATTTCCCGCAGGATGAATGGCGCGCCTGCATGCTGCATGCACTGCGCCAGGGCGGCCAGGCGCGCGGCCGCTATGGCCCAGTGGAAGGCTTGCCCGCCTTGCGCGCGGCGATCGCCGGCCATGCCGCCTTCAGCCGCGGCATCCATTGCACCGAGGAGCAAGTGCTCGTCACCAGCGGCGCGCAGCAAGCCTTGCACCTGCTCGCGCTGACCCTGCTCGAGCCGGGCGACACGGTTGCCGTGGAAGAACCCGGCTACCCTGTGGCGCGCGCCGTGTTCGCCAGCCAGGGCGCGCGCGTGGTGGGCGTCGAAGTGGACGAGGATGGGATCATCGTCGCGCAAATCCCGGACGGCACGCGGCTGATCTATGTCACGCCCGCCCATCAATTTCCGCTCGGCATGCCGATGAGCATGGCGCGCCGCCATGCCTTGCTGGAACGGGCGCAGCAGCTGGGCGCCATCATCATTGAGGACGATTACGACAGCGCTTTCCGCTACGAGGGCCGGCCCGAGGATGCGCTGCAAAGCATGGACCGCTACGGCATCGTCGCCCACGTGGGCAGCTTTTCCAAGATCATGCTGCCGGAATTGCGCCTGGGCTATGTCGTGCTGCCGCAAGCCATCGTGGCCGCCATGCAGACGGTGAAATACCTGAGCGATTGCCATACGGCCAGCCTGGGCCAGCATGCGCTGGCCAAGTTCATCGGCGATGGCCATTTGCTGCGCCATATCCGCCGCTGCCACGACATCTATGCGGGGCGGCGCGAGCGGCTGCAGCACTGGTTCAACGGCCCCTTGGCCCCATGGTTCCGCTTGGTGCCGGCCAGCGCCGGCTTCCACGTGGCGGCGCTGGCGCAGGCGCCGCTCGATATCGCCGAATTGCTGCGCCGCGCGCGCCTGGCCGATGTCAGCCTGTATGCGCTGGACAGCTTTTATCACGGCCCCGCCCGCCATGAAGGCCTGTTTCTCGGCTATGGCGCCATCGACAAGCTCGATATCGACACGGCGCTGGCCAGGGTGCTGGCGATCCTGCAAGAGATGGTGCCCCTGCCCCTCAGCGGGGTTGCCAACGATAGTGCCCCGTAATCGGATAGCTGAATAAAATATTTTCCTCGCGCGCGCCCTCGCCGATGTTGTGGATGATCAGCGGCACGCCGCCCCACGACTGCTTGTCGCTGACGATGCCGATGTGGGTCAGGTTGCGCGGCAGGCGCCAGGTGACGATGTCGCCCGCGCGGTAAGCGTTCGCTTCTTTGCTTGGCGGCAGGCTGGTGCCGTGGCGGGCAAAGTAGGTCCCCAGGTTCGGCACGCGCCGGTGATCGATATTGCGGTCCGGCCCCTTCATCTGCCAGCGTCCCTGCTGCTGGTACACCTGCCACGCCTTGCGCATGTCTTCGTGCACGAGCACCTGCAAATCCTGCCCAAGTTTACGGTAGGCACGCACGACCACGTCCGTGCACACGCCCCGCTCGAGCGGCACGTCGCCGCCCGGATAGGCGAGGCGTTCGTAGCGCGGGTCGTACTGCACGGTCACGCCCACCTGGCTGCGGGCGGCGGCGACGAGCGCTTGCGGGGTGGCAGGGGCTGCCGACGCCAGCATGGGCGCCAGGGCAAGCATCAGGAGGGAGAACACTTTGATTGGCATCAACGTCGGTGATCAGATGGAAATGCCAACTTTACCGCAGCGGCAAGGAAAATGGCGGACGCTAGGCGGCCAGCTGCGCCAGGTGGCCAGGAAAATCCACGGCCGGACCCGCCGCATTGACGGTGTCGAAATAATCATGCCAGCCCGTGGCGGCGATGCCGGCCAGCAAGGCATCGAGCGCCGCCTCGTCCGGGAAGCGCCAGACGGCATAGAATTGCTGGGCAGCCGCATGCAGCTTGCCGCCGTCGATGGCGCCCATGGCCAGCGCTTCGGCGCCGCTGCCCGACAAGGCGGCCATGCCAGCGCCCACTGTGGCGAAATACGCCTGGCGCGCGGCGCCGTCGAGGGCCAGCCAGGCCGGTTTCGGGCTATACAGTTCTAACAGGTAATGCATGTTTGTCCCCCAAAGAATCAAGTAAGTGAACGCTGTGCCCGCTTGCAGATGCGTGCCGTGGCGGCAGCGGGGCTGTCCAGCAGCCATTGCGCACACAGGCTGCGCACCCAGTCCGGCTGGCTCTTGGCCGCATCGTTGAGCCAGTTGGCCACGGAATCCTGCACGTAGACGGCCGGGTCGGCGCGCAAGGCTTGCAGCAGGGGCAAGGCCAGCTGCGGCTCTTCCTTTAGCCGGGCGATATGCGTGCACCACACACCGCGCGGGCGCAGCGCTTCGCAGGCAAAGCGGCGCACTCTTTCCGACGGGTCCGCCGTCCACGGCGCCAGCAGTGCGATGGCATCCAGCAAATGCGCGGCCAGCCGGGGCCGCAGCGCCAGCCAGGCCCATTCGCGCACGCCGAAATGGCCATCGTCGGCCAGCGGCCGCATGGCGGCCAGCTGCTGCGGCAAGGTCAAGCCCGCTTGGGCGGCGATGGCAAAGCAGGCCCAGCCCCGCACCGTGTCGGACGGGTGCGCTTGCAGCATCGCCAGGTCGGTGCCGGCATCGAGCAGCAATTGCGCCGCCAGCGCCATGCGCCCGGTGATGCCGGCGGCGGCCTGCGCGCGCATCCGCTCCAGGCGGGCCACACCGATAGCGGGCACGGCTGCAGCCAGCAGCTGGGCAAAATCGATGGCCAGCCCTTCCGTCAGGGTGGCGCTGGCCACCGTTCCCTGGTTCAGCAGGGCCAGGCGCGCGGGCGCGATGTCGGCGACGCCACGGCTCATGCAGCACCCTGCATTTCACCCTTATCCGTCTTGCGCCAGGCTTTTTCCAATAGTCCACTCAATAATTGCATTTCTTCCGGCGTGAAATCGGCAAACAGGCTGGCGATCCATTGCGCGTGCTCATCGACCAGGGTGGCAGCCGCCGCTGCTCCCTTGGCACTGAGGCGCACCAGCAGCTTGCGCCGGTCGACCTGGTCCGCGTGGCGCGCCAGGAAACCGTCGCGCTCCAGGCCGTCGAGCAAGCCCGTGATGGTGCCGCGCGTCACGCCGGCCCGCTCGGCCAGTGCGTGCGGCGAGAGCCCCTCGGGCACGTCGCGCAGCAGGGCCAGCAGCACAAACTTGCCTTCCGACAGGCTATACCGGCCCAGGCGCGTGGCGCAATCGCCATCGATGGCGGACGCCAGGCCCAGCACTTCAAAACACAGGCGCAGGCGTCCGACGGATGCCGGCATGTCGGGGCCAAGCGTGCGGCGCTGCACGTCACCGAGCAAGGCCGTGTATTTCTGTTCGAGTTTTATCATATGGCGCAATATAATATGGCGCCATACTAAATGTCAAATGGAAACCTGAACGGCTTTCCCTCGTGCCTAGAAACGCGCCTTGTCCCTCGCCCACGCGATGATGGCGTTGGCATCGATGGCACCGGGCTGGCGCGCCACTTCCACGCCGCGCAAAAACAGGGCCAGGGTGGGAATGCTGCGGATATTGAAACGGCTGCCCAGGTCCGGCGACGCTTCCGTATTCACCTTGACGACGCGAAACGCCGGTTCCAGGGTCCTGGCGGCTTGCACATAGAATGGCGCCATGCTGCGGCACGGGCCGCACCATGGCGCCCAGAAGTCCACCAGCACGGGAATGTCGCTGCGTTCGATATGCTTGAGGAAACGGGCGCTGGCCAGGTCCACGGGCTGGCCCGTGAATAGCTCCTTCTGGCACTTGCCGCACGTGGGCTGTTCCGTGAGCCGGGCCGCCGGCAGGCGGTTGACGGCGTCGCAATGGGGGCACACGATGTGCAGGGAGTCTGGCGTGGTCGATGTCATGGCATTCCTGGAAAGCGTAGCGTCAAGTTGACGGACATTTTACGGGGTATCGTGCGGCAGCGTCGGCTCGCTGGCGGCACATTTGCCAATACTCGCCTATAGTGCGCTGGAACGGCGCGCGTATTGCCCGGCCGGCCAAGGAGCAACATGCCTGATGTCGCAAACAACATGGAACTGAAGCACGCCGAACTCGCTGCCGCCCTGGCCTTGCAGCGCGCCGCCTGTCTGGCCCACCCCGCGCCGACCCTGGCCGAGCGCAAGCGCGACCTGCAAACCCTGCAGCGCTACCTGCGCGACCACAAACAAGCGCTGTGCGCGGCGATCAGCGCCGATTATGGCAACCGCTCCCACCACGAAACCTTGCTGGCGGAGATATTCCCCGCCATCGACGGCATCGATCACGTACTGAAAAAGTTGAAAAAGTGGATGACACCGCAGCGCCGCAGCGTGGACTGGCGCAATTTTCCGGGCGCCCGCAACCGCGTGCTGCCCCAGCCCTTGGGCGTGGTAGGCGTCATCGTGCCGTGGAATTTCCCCGTCAACCTGAGTCTGGTGCCCCTGACCTACATCTTTGCCGCCGGCAACCGCGCCATGGTCAAGATGAGCGAGAACTCGCGCCACCTGGCGCGGCTGCTGATGGAGACCATGCCCGCCTATTTCCCGCCGGAAAAGCTGCAGTTTGTTGACGAAACGGGCGGCGTGGGCATGGCGTTTTCGCAACTGCCGTTCGACCATCTGCTATTTACGGGTTCCGGCCAGACGGGCCGGGCCGTCATGGCGGCGGCCGCACGCAATCTGTGCCCCGTCACGCTGGAGTTGGGCGGCAAGGCGCCGGCCATCGTCTGCGCCGATTTCGACGTGCGCACGGCTGCCGAACGCATCCTGTTCGTCAAGTACCTGAATGCGGGGCAAATCTGCACCAGCGTCGACCACGCCTGGCTGCCCGAAGCCAGCATCGCCGCCTTCGTCGAGCATGCGCGCCGGATCGTGCCCACGCGCTACCCGCGGCTCGATACGCCCGACTACACCTCCATCATCGACGAGGCCGCCTTTGAGCGCCTGCTGCAGGCCCTGGATGAAGCGCGGGAACGGGGCGCGCAAGTGATTTCGCTGCTGCCGGGGCCAGCGTACGACCGGGCCACGCGCAAGATCGCGCCGCACATCGTGCTCGACGCGCCCGCAGATTGCCTGCTGCTGACGCGGGAAATCTTCGGCCCCATCCTGCCCCTGCGCGGCTATGCGAAGCTGGAGACCGTAGTCGCCAGCATCAACGGCGGGCCGCGCCCGCTGGCCATCTATCCGTTCAGCAACGACAAGCAGACCGTGCAGATGCTGATCGACACGGTAATGTCGGGCGGCGTGTCCGTCAACGACGCGCTGTTCCACGTGGGCCAGCATGATCTGCCCTTCGGCGGCGTGGGCGAGTCCGGCATGGGCCACTACCACGGCGTCGAAGGTTTTCACACTTTCAGCAAGCTGCGGCCCGTGTTCTACCAGGCGCGCTACAGCCCTTTGACGCTGCTGCGGCCGCCTTACGGCAAGCTGGCCAGCCGTGTATTGAACTTCCTGACCCGCTGATTACAGGAACAGCGAGGCGGCGATGGCCCACATGACGAGGGCGATGATGCCGTCGAGCACGCGCCATGCCATGGGCTTGGCAAACACGGGCGCCAGGTAGCGGGCGCCAAAGCCCAGCAGGAAGAACCACAGGGCCGAAGCCATGATGGCGCCGCCGGCGAAGTAAAAGCGTCCCACGCCTTCATGCTGGCCGCCGATCGAGCCAAGCAGGATCACCGTATCGAGGAAGGCGTGCGGGTTCAGCAGGCTGAACGCCAGCGCCGCGCCGATCACGGCCCAATAGCCTTCGGGCGCCTTGGCGGCCGATACCGTCATGGCCGTCGGGCGCCAGGCCGACTTGGCCGCGCGCAAGCCGTAGGCGATCAGGAAGGTGGCGCCGCCCGCCTTGGCCCACAGCAGGAAATTAGGGTTGTCGGCAATGAAGGTGCCCATGCCCGCCACGCCGGCCGTGATCAGGATGGCGTCGCACAGCAAACATACAAGAATGCAGGTGAGCACGTAGTGACGCTTCAAGCCCTGCTTGAGCAAGAAGGCGTTTTGCGTGCCGATGGCCACGATCAGGCTCGCGCCGAGCCCCATGCCTTTCAAGAAAATTGCGCTGTCCATATCGATTCCTTTCCATTGCTTTCCATCACGCGCACGGCCGCCCACGCTCTGCCGGCAACGGCAAAGTCATCAGAGGTAGGTGGAGGGTGGTGCGGAACCTGGGGGACCGCGCGGGAGAGTGGAGTTGTTACCCTATTTCAACAGTGTAAAGAAAAAGTAAATATAAGTATAATGAATGATTCTAACCATATATAAGAGAAACTTATGCGCGTCGTCGATTACCGTGGATTGGCAGCCCTCGACGCCGTGATCGGCCTGGGCAGCTTTGAAAAGGCCGCGCAGGCGCTGGCGATCAGCCAGCCGGCCGTGTCGCAGCGCATCCGCACCCTGGAAAACCTGGAAGGCACGTTATTGATCATCCGCAGCCACCCGCCCCTGCCGACGGAAGCGGGCCAGCGCCTGATCGCCCACTACCGGCAAGTCAAGCTGCTCGAAGCGGCGCTCGACGCCCAGCCCGGCCCCACGACGCAATTGCCGGCGTTGGCCATCGCCGTCAATGCCGACAGCGCCGCCACGTGGATACCGGAAGCGCTGGGGCCGCTGCTGTCGCCGCCGTCCTGCCTGCTCGATATCCGCCTCGACGACCAGGACCATACCTTGAGCCAGCTGCGCGAAGGACGCGTGTTTGCCTGCGTCACCAGCGCCAACGACCTGGTGGCGGGCACCACGGCCACGCCGCTGGGCGGCATGCGCTATCTGTGCGTGGCGTCCCCCGCATTCGCGCAGCAGTGGTTTCCCCATGGTTTTACGGTGGAAGCCGTCAGCCAGGCGCCCGCCATCACCTTTGGCAGCAAGGATGCGCTGCACGAGCGCTACCTGCAGCACCGCCTCGGCTACACGGGCCGCTATCCGCACCATGTGCTCGGTTCGGCGCGCGACTTCGTACGCTTCATCGAAGCGGGCTATGCTTATGGCATGGTGCCCTTGCTGCAGGCGGAAACGGCGCTGGCCGCCGGCAGGCTGGTCGACGTGGCGGCCGGGCAGGCGCTCGACGTGCCCCTGACCTGGCATGCCTGGGATATCCAGACCCCCCTCACGCGCACCCTGTCGGACGCCGTCATCGCCACGGCGCGCAAATGGCTGTTACAGGATTGATTGACGCATGCAACATTTATCTATACCAAACAGCAACTTCCCCGTGTGCACCCTGCCCAGCCTGGCCTACACTGCAAGCATCCACCATCACCATCGGGAGCCCGCATGACGATCCTGCGCACCACCCTGCTCGGTTTGCTGGCGGCCATCCCGCTCGCTGCCGGCCTGGCTGCCTGCTCGCCCTTGACCGCCATCAATGCCTTGTCATCCGGCAGCACGTCGCGCGTGACGCGCGGCCTGGCCTACGGCCCCCTGCCACGGCAGAAACTCGATGTGTACGCGCCCAAGACCCGCACGGGACCCGTGCCCGTGGTCGTGTTCTTTTATGGCGGCAACTGGACGACGGGCGAGCGCGCCGACTATGCCTTCGTCGGCCACGCGCTCGCGGCGCGCGGCTACCTGGCCGTGATCGCCGACTACCGGCTGTATCCGGACGTGCACTACCCCGAGATATTGCAGGATGCGGCCCGCGCCGTGGCCTGGGCCGCGATGGAATCGAGCCGCCATGGCGGCGACCCGACGCGTTTGTTTGTCATGGGCCATAGCGCCGGCGCCTACAATGCGGCCATGCTGGCGCTCGACGCCAGCCTGCTGGCGCGCCATGGCATGCGTCCGCACGACTTGCGGGGCTGGATAGGCCTGGCCGGCCCTTATGATTTCTTGCCGATCGAAAACACCATCACCCGGCCCGTGTTCTTTTACCCGGACACGCCCGCCGCTTCGCAGCCCATCCATCACGTGACGGCCGACGCCCCGCCCGCCCTGCTGATCGCTCCAAAGCCCGGCAAGGACAAGCTGGTCGATCCACAACGCAACACAGGCGGCCTGGCCAACGCCTTGCGCGCGCTGCACCGGTCCGTGACGGAAACCTATTTCGACCATGTGGGCCACGCCACCCTGGTCGCCACGCTGGCCGCCCCGTTGCGCAGGCTGGCGCCCACGCTGGACGCCGTCAGCGCCTTCATCGATGCGAACAGTGGCGCCGGCAACGCGGTCTCGTCAGCGGTCTTGCCCGCAGTCGCGTCAGATACCGGCTCGCCGGCAGGGCCAGCCTTGCCGCCCCGCTCACCTGGCTCAGGCACGTCAGCCCCGGAGCTGCACGCATACGACAAAACGCCCGCCCCGTGAAGGACGGGCGCTCTGCCCAAACCAATACGCACAATGCCGCGTGCCGGCTGGCCGCATAGCAAGGCTCGGCCCTCGCGATGCGGCTCAGCTGCAAGCAGCTTCGTACTTACTCTTTACGGCTGGCGCTGCTGCTCTTGCTTTGAGCGGAGCCCGCTTGCGATGCGCTGCCGCTGGCCGAGCTTTCGCTGCCTGACGACTGCTGGCTGCCCTGGTGGCTGGCGCTTTGCAGGCTTTGACCGTCACGGCTTTGCGCACCGCGCTGCTGGTCGCGGTTAGCGCCGTTTTGCTGATAGGCCTGGAACGGTTCGGCCATGCGCTGCATCGCTTCCTGCTGCTTGCGCACGTTTTTCTCCGTTTCTTCCGAAGCGGTGCGGGCCACTTCTTCAGCCAGTGCCTTGGCGGTACGGCTCGTTTCATTCACATGACGCTCTGCCACATTGGCCAGTTCGACCTGCGTATCGGCAGCCAGGCGCGACACCTGTTGCTGATACTTGCGCAGTTGCTCGGCGGCTGGCTGGCCCGAGGCGGCGGCCACCTGGAATACATCTTCGGCGCGCTCGACCGTCAACAGGTTCTGGCTGGTGACCGTGCTTTCTTCCAGCAAGCCTTGCGCCAGTTGCATGTTCAGGTCACTGAAATGCTGCATCGATTGAAACAGCGACTTCGACAGGCCATTGAAGAAAGCCAGCTGCGCTTCCAGGTGATTTTTGGCGGCGGGGGTAACACTACGGGAATATGGATACATGGAGTTCCTCATTAATAGCGGTTGGGTGGACATAAACAGATGGCGATACCACCGGCTGTCGAACGGTGAGACAGACAGCCGGGCTACGCCACGAACGCGAAAAAACATATCCGATTGGTGGGAAGATGCTTTGCAACGCGAGTCCCAAGGCTACGTGAGCACCGCAGGTGAGGCATGATCTGGATCAAAGGTGCGCTAGGCTGCGCAAAAAGTTTGGGCTGGACGGCTTGCTCTTGGCAAACGTCAGTAACGGAAAGGGAAATCTGTGTCAGGCAAGCTCAGCCAGCGGCGCCCGTGCCCGGCACGACGGGCTTGTAGCCATGGCTGCGCAGCGACGCTTCCAGCCAGCGGTTGCCGTACCAGCCGCGCGCCAGCAGGTAACTGAGTTCCGCGCCGGCCATCAGCAGCATCATCGGGCCGATGCGCATTTCGGTGGCGAGATGGCTGCCAAACCACAGGCACGCATCCATTGCCAACATGAGCAGCACCAGCCACCAGCGGCGCTTGGCGACGGCCCAGAACGAGCCCAGGAACAGGGCCGGCCAGGAGAAACCCGCTTTGACGTAGGCATAGCGGCCGGCATCATCGGCAAACAAGGTGGCGCTGTGCTTCATGCTGCTCTCTTCAGGGAATGCCCGGCATCAAGGCTCGGGACGGTGGCAGACGGCTTCGACATTGTGGCCATCGGGCCCCAGCACGAAAGCGCCATAGTAATTCGGGTGATAGATGGCGCGGATGCCGGGCGCGCCATTATCTTTGCCGCCCGCGTCCAGCGCGGCCTTGTAGAACGCGTCCACCTGGGCGCGGTTGTCGGCCGCGAAGGCGAGATGCATGCCGGCATGCGCCGCGCCGCCCACGCCGAACCAGAAATCGGGCTTGCCATCCTTGCCCATGCCAACCCAGCCCTGCTCTTCCATCACCACCGAGACGCCCAGAGGCGCCAGGGCGGCGGAAAAGAAAGCCTTGCTGGCCTGTGCATCGCTGACAGTCAAACCAATGTGATCAAGAATCATGATGGCGCTCCTTGCAGGTAGTGGAAAAGGAAGCGCAGTATGCGCCAGCATTGCCTTTTAAGCAAGCAAAGCTACAAATCCTGCGCGTAGCGGGCAAGCATCTGCTCCTGTGTTTCCAGCGGGCCAATACTTCCCGTCTGGTCCCCGATCATCCGGCCCATCGTCGGCAAGACGGAGCGTTCGACCTGGGCCGTGCTATCCCACAGGCGCGCACGCATCAGGGCCTTGGCGCAGTGCAGATAAGCTTCGGCCACGCGCAGGCGCATGAGCAGGCGCGGCGGGTTGCGCTCGCCGGCAAAATATGCCAGCAGCGCCGCATCGTCGCTGAGGCTGGCCTCGCCATTCACGCGCAAGGTTTCATCGACGCCGGGAATCATGAACAGCAGTCCCGCCCTGCCCGTCTCGGCAATATTGCTGAAACTGTCCAGGCGGTTATTGCCCTTGGCATCGGGCAGCAGCAGAGTATGGGCATCGAGCACGTGCACGAAACCGGGCGCGCCGCCGCGCGGCGAGGCGTCGAGCTGGCCGCCAGCCCCGCCCGTGGCCAGCACGGCGAACGGCGACAGCCCGATGAAGGCGATGCAATGCGGGTCGAGGTGGTCGAGCTGCTTGCTCAGCGCCCGCCCCTGCGCGGGCGGATAATGCGCGCGCAGTTGCTCCAGCGAATCGATTTCCATGCGCCCCCCGCTTAGCGCAGATTGCCCGTATGGCCCAGCGAATAGCGGCCCGGCTGCGGCCAGACGGTCAGACCGTGCGGTTCCTGGCCGACTTTCACTTTGGACACGTCGCCGCTGTTCGTATCGATGCGGTACACCACGTCGTCGAAACGGCCGGACAGCCACAGATACTTGCCGTCGGCGCTCACATTGCCCATGTCGGGGCTGCCGCCGCCGGGAATCGGCCAGTTCGACACGACTTTTTCCGTGGCGAAATCGATCACGCTGACGCTGCCCTTACCCTTCGGCTTGCCGTGGATGCGGTGCGTGCCGCGGTTGGCCACGTACAGCTTTTTACCATCGCGGCTCGGGTACAGGCCGTGCGCACCCACGCCCGTCTGGATGAAGCCGATTTCCTTCAGGGTGGCGCCATCGACGATGTGCACGCCGTCGGCGTCCATGTCGGCGATAAAGAATTTCTTGCCGTCCGGCGAGATGCGTATGTCTTGCGGCATGCCTTTCTTGACGCTGCAGATTTCATTCGCGGGGCCGCCCACGGGGCCGGACTCGGCAAAGCGCTTGGCCGGCATCTGCAATTTCAGGTAACCGTCGACCTTGCGGCCCACCAGGTCGATCTTGGCGATGGTGCCGTCGAATTCGCAGGTGAACATGGCGTAGCGGCCATCGTTCGAAAAATCCGCATGGTTGATGCCGCCGCACTGGGGCGTATCGATCGAATACTGCACCGCCATGGTTTTCGGATCGCGGAAATCGAGACGGTGGCGCGCTTCGGCCACGACGATGGCCGACTTGCCGTCCGGCGTGAAATACATATTGTAGGGATCATCGACGGGCACTTCCTTGCCCGGCTTGCCCGTCAAGGGGTCAACCGGCGTCAGGCTGCCCTTGTCCGTGCGCTCGGCATTGTTCGCCACCCACAGTGTGCGCAAGTCCCACGACGGCACCACGTGCTGCGGGCCGCTGCCGACCTTGAACTTGTCGACCACTTTCAGGCTGTCCTGGTCGATCACGTAGACGTCGTTCGAGCGCAGGTTCGGCACATAGACGCGGCGCAAGTGATCCTTGACGACGGGGCTCATATTGCTGCTGGCGATGCTGCCGTACACGTTTTTCGGGTCCACCAGCGGCGGCATGCCCGGCAGCGGCGAATAGGTTGCCGCCGGCGCCGCGGCGACAGCGGCCGGGGCCGGCGTGCTGGCGCCGATGACCTGGCTGGCCACGCCCAGGCCGGCCAGTGCGGCAGCCAGGGCGGACAAGGTGACGATGGTGCGTCGTTGAGATTTTTTCATGTTTTTTCGCGTCGTTTCGTTGCAAAAGCCGGAAGTTCAGCACTTCCAGCGGAAGATTTACTTATTTCGTTGCAGCAATTGCTTGATGGCGGCCACCGAGGTGTCCACCTGCAGCTTGATACCGATCTGGCCCAGCTCCTTTGTTGCCCGCGTCGCGTCGCCGCGCACGCCGTCCGCCACGCCGGGCTTCGGTCCGTGCGCCATGGCCTCGCTGCGCACGAGCGACGGGTCCGTCGCCAGCATCAAGGCCGCGTCCGCCAAGCCCGCATGCAGGCCGATCTCGGCGCTGCTGTGGCCGCGCTTCTGCAGTTCGGCAATATAGGCCGATTGCGTGATGTCATAGTAATCGAGCAAGGCGTAGGCGCGCGCTTCCTTGCCCGCAGGTGTCTTGCCCCAGGCGCGGTTGAGTTTATTCGCCACGTTTTGCTCGTTCTTCTGGTAACCACCGTGATCGCCAAGGAAAATGATGTCGCGGAAGCCATGCTGACGCAGGCTGGCGGCGGCCCCTTCCAGAACGGCCTCGAAGGCGGCCGGCGGTATCGAAATCGTGCCGGCAAAGCGCATATGGCCGGCCGGCGGCGAAATCGCGCCTTCCGGCACGTAGGAAACGACGGGGGCGACGACGGTGTTACCCAGCTGCTGTGCGATCTGGCGCGCCAGCAAGCCGGCGCGCACATTGTGCTTGCCCAGCGCAATATACGGCCCGCTCTGCTCGACGCCGCCGATCGGCACGAGCACGGTGGTGGCGCCGTGGTCGATACGGCTGCGCAACTCCGTGCTGGTCAGTTCTTCCAGCATGACGCTGCTGCTGGCAGGCGCGGCCGCCATGACGGGCGCCGTGCCCAGCAGAGACGACAGCGTCAGGGCGAACAGGGAAACAAGGGGCTTGCGTGAAATACGGAGCGTGGATGGCGCACACGGCGCCGTTCGCTGGGGGAACTGCAGAGTCATAAGCCAACATCTTTCCGAGGTCAAAGGCGCCGTGCCCGGCCTTGCCAGGCAAGCTGGCTGCCACGCAGGAATTGTATTCCATCATGACAGGAAGGGCACGTTAATTTGACGCGGCAGTTTGCGAGGAATTGACTTGGGGCAGCGAATGGCGCAGCGTCGTCCGCATGAACAGCGAACGCCGTGTCTGATCAGGAAGGCCATGCCGACGCGCTAAGTAACCCCCAATAAATTATTGTGATTTCTGACTGCCATAACCGGCGCTCTGCGGCGTTGCTCACTGCTAGCAGTGCCCGCACTGCGTCGCAGCGAGCGCCTTGCATAGCATCCGGTTCTGTTCGTCATAAATTCACACTAATTTCCCGAGGATTACTTAGAAATTGCCGACAAGCCGTTTGCTTCTTACGTTTGCTTATTACGTTTGCTTATTACGTTTCACGACATCGCCGCTACCCGTCAAGAACAGCCGCAGGTAGTTCGCTCGAATTTACTCAAGCGTATTGCGCCTGCGCCATGCAATAAAACGGCCCAGTGCGGCGCCCGTCATGACCGAGATCAAAAGCCAGCCTTTGACCTCTGCCTCATCCTGAGAAATAACCATCCAACTGCCCATGCCAACGACGAAACCTGCCAAGCCGCCGTAGCCGATGTACATGCGCCGATCCAGATTGTCCACGGTTTGTTGCAACGCTTCAGGACGGGCAATTGCTTCCTGTATAAGGATGGTTCCACATTCGAGGCAACGTGCACTCATGGCTGAATTTTGGGCATTACACACTGGGCAGGTCATCGGCGGCCGAAAAGAAAAGTGGTTAATTGATATAACGTGGCCGAGGATAAAATTTCCAAGAGGCAACTTATATAATATAACATGCCTGTTAGCTGTTTTTCAAAAAATGGTCCGCCAACCGTAATGCGATACCGATATCTGAAACTTTGGCATGGCACCATATTTATTTCCACATCAGCTTGAATAACCCAAGCTTGCACCCTGGCGCTTACGCGAATGTGACAATGTGTGATGTTTCCATGTGGAAAATTTGCTATCGTTGATGGCATTCCTTCCTTATCTTCAGATTGAATCTGATTAAAACCATCCTCTCAATGAAAAGAATATCAACTGCTTTCCTTATTTATCTGACCTTCTGCTCCGCTCTGGCCTTTGTTGACTTCGATTGGGATGCGGAAAACGAACAAGCTGCAAAGTCATCAATCTATAAGCAGACGCTCTACATGAACAACGTCCAACGACAGGCATATATAGACGACCTCGAAACCATCCATTCTGCGGGCATGATGGGGGGAGTAAACGGCAGACGCCTGCATGGAAATGAGGCCAGCGATATTCACGATTTGGCGAACCAGATTCGTCAAAAAACAGGGAGGAACATCGTTGAATTTCCCTCCAAACCGTTTGGCGAGGCCATTTCCAGCTTTTTCAAAATCCCATTTATATTATTGATTAATAAATAGAAAAAACGTTTACTTGGGAATATGGCGTCGATGCGTCAAAGCAGGTGTGGAAGCCTTCCAGCACCTGCTTTGACATACGGCATGCCCGAGTTCATCCCAGCATGCGGCGCGCCGGTTGCGCAGCGCGGCGCGGGGCCGTTGCGGGAGCCGGCAAGCCGCCCGCCACCTTCAATGATTTTTCCTTGGCATCGCCGCGCAGGCGGAATACGGCCACCACATCGACCAGTTCGACGGCGCGGTCCTGCAGCGAGGATGCGGCGGCGGCCGCCTCTTCCACCAGGGCCGCGTTTTGCTGGGTGACCTGGTCCATTTGCGAAATGGCCTGGTTCACTTGCTCGATGCCGGCGCTTTGCTCGTGGCTGGCGTTGGCGATGTCGCCCATGATGTCCGTCACGCGGCGGATGCTGGCGACGATTTCTTCCATTGTCGCGCCCGCCTGGTCGACCAGCGCGCTGCCCGTGTTGACTTTATCCACGGAATCCTCGATCAAGCCCTTGATTTCCTTGGCGGCCGCTGCCGAACGCTGCGCCAGGTTGCGCACTTCCGTTGCCACCACGGCGAAGCCACGGCCCTGCTCGCCCGCGCGGGCCGCCTCGACGGCCGCATTCAGCGCCAAAATATTGGTTTGGAAGGCAATGCCGTCGATCACGCCGATAATGTCGGCGATCTTCTTCGCCGATTCATTGATCGAGCCCATCGTACCGACCACTTGCGCCACCACGGCGCCGCCCTTGCGGGCCACGTCCGAGGCGGACACGGCCAGCGAGTTCGCCTGGCGCGCATTGTCCGTATTCTGGCGCACGGCCGAGGTCAGCTCTTCCAGGCTGGAGGCCGTTTCTTCCAGCGACGACGCCTGCTGCTCCGTGCGCACGGACAAGTCCGCATTGCCGGCGGAAATCTGCGCGGCCGCCACGCTGACCGTATCGGCCGAGGCGCGCACGGTGGCGATCACGCCGACGATACGCTCCAGAAACTTGTTGAAGGCGGTGGCCGTGCGGCCCACTTCATCCATGCGCTCGACGGGCATGGCCGCGGACAGGTCCAGCGAGGCGCTGACCCGCTCCAGCGTATGTTCGATATTGCCCAGGCCGCCACTGATGGTGCGGTAGATATGCCAGGCCAGCGCGCCCGTCAGCAGCACGGCTACGCCCAGCACGGCCAGCATGGTGTTGAACGCCGTGTCGTAGGCGGCCAGGCTTTCCGCTTTGACATCGTCGACCAGCTTGTTGTTGTAGGCGATATGGTCATCCATGCTCTTTTTCGCGGCGGCGGCCGTGATGGCCAGCGGCGTGCCGGCCAGCAAGGTGGCGCGCACGCCATCCATGTCGCCCGCGTAGGCGGCGGCAAAGAATGGCACGAGCGCGCGGCGGTACGCTTCCATGGCGGCCTGGTCGGCGTCGAGCATCTTGCTGTCCGTCGCATCGTACAGGCGCTCGGCGCGGTAGGTGGCGATGACCTTGTCGAAATTCGTGTTGGCGTCGGCCACGGCCTTGTCCAGCGCCGTCTTGTCGGCCAGATTCGAGAACACGGACAGGCGATAGCCGGCCAGGCGCGAATCGGCCAGGAAACCCTTGGCCGCATTCAAGCCCTGAATGCTGGGAATGATGCGGTTTTGCACGGTGTCGAAACGTTCCTGGGCGCGCTGCAGCTGGATGGCGCCGCCGGCGCCCAGCAATAGCAGGGCCAGCAAGGCGATGGTGAGGGTCAGAATGAGTTGCTTGGTGATATTCATGGTGTTTCACAGTAAAAAGGTGGCCTGGCAAGGCCAGGCGGGATGAGTAGCTGCCGATCAGGTGGCCGGGACCGGTGGCAGACGGCGCGGGCTTAGGCCGCCAGCGGAGCTGCGTCAGGCGTGCGGCGCAGCAAGTCGCCGTGCTGGCGGCAAAACGCCAGGCCCGCCTTGTGGCCCACGTCGAACAGCAGCTGCATGTTCGAGCTGGACCAGTCCAGGGTGTCGGGCCAGTGCTGTTCCGGGATGCCGCCCATCAAGTCGAGCTTCAGCAGACGCCGCTTGGGCTGGCCCGTGCGCGCATCCGTGTTGTGCTCGAGCTCAAACAGGCGCAGCTCGCTCTTGGAAATTTTCACCAGCGGCGTGATGATGGAGCGCACCCAGGCGTCGTACAGGTTGCGCGGCTTGCGCAACAGGCGCTCGTCGCCGAGGATGTCGAGGATGACCAGGGTGTCGGCGTCATGGTGCTCGCCCTTGCCTTCGATAAACGGGTCGAAATTGAGCGTGTCGAGGGCCGCGCCTTCGATGTAATCGTCGCCGTCGATGGTCGTCGGCGCATACAGGAAGGGAAACGACAGCGCGGCGCGCACGTGGATGGGCTCGATCTCGTGCTTGCCCCAGATTTGCATGCGGTGCTCGCTGAGGTTGTAGGCATTGATGTAGAAATCGGGGCGCATGCGCGCCACGCCCGAGAAATCGACGGCTTTTTCGAGGAAGGGCAAATGCGCGCACAGGCCCAGGCTTTTCGCGGACAGGTCCGATGGCGACAGCGACGACACCATCAGCTTGCCCCAGTCCGACCAGGCCGTGGGCACGCCCGCAAACGTTTGCTGGAACGCCTGAAAAAAAGGATTGTTGGCCGGCGGCTGGAAAGCGTCGCGGAAGGTGCTCGCGTGCATGCCCGGCTTCTGGAATACCTTGTAGTTGATCGGGATCATCTTGTAGATGCTGTCGGCCACGCCCGTGTCGGCCCAGCTTTGCAAGGCCTGGCGCGGCGTGGCCTCGTGCGGCGTCGTGTAAAGCAAACCCATCAGCACTCCCGCGCCGGACGCGGAAATGACGTCGAACTCGATGCCCTCATCGAGGAAAGCGGCCAGCGCGCCGGCGATCAGGGTGGAATTTGGTGCACCGCCACCCAGCAGCAAACCCGTTTTGCGGGCCGGTTTCGCGGTCGCGGCTGGCGCCGGATCCGGCGGCGTCGTCATCACTGTCTTCATGCACACTCCCTGAACGGAACGGGGCAGTCACCCCTTAATTGTTGGTTACTACACGCTTATGGCGCCTAATCCTGCACATGTCCCGGCAACCGCCGAAGCGATGCAATGTTGCAGAAACAGATATGAAATTAACATAAATAAATTCCTTATGGCAATTTCAATAACGTATGACTGGTATTCAGGAAGGGCATAAGCTGATGTTGTGCGGCATTGCTTGATGCGGCGCAGCAAATATAAATTTAGCGGATTAGGATTAATCGCTTTGGGGTAGGAATATTCCCCAACCCGCCGCCAGCGCGGGGGCCAGGGGTATCAGGCGATGGATGCAGGGTCGGGAGGGGACGCGGAAAAATGCAGGTGGGTACACAGATGGTCAACAAAGACACGGATTTTGGGCGACAGGTGGCGGCTCGACGGCCACAGCACCCAGAACTTGCTCGAGTACAGCAAGCTGTCGGCCAGCACGGCTTGCAGTTCACCGCGTGCGATGGCGTCGCGCACGATAAAGTCGGGTAAATAGGCGAGGCCCACGCCCTGCGTGGCGGCGCCGATCAAGGCTTCGATATTGTTGCAGGTCAAGGCGGTCGGCAAGCGCAGCTCGCCGCCGCTGTCGCCCTCGGCGCGCTGCAGCGCCCATTCCTGCAACTTGCCCGTGGTGGGGAATTTATAGCGCACGCAGGCGTGCCCTTCCAGCGCACGCGGCGTGGCCGGCACGCCATGGCGGGCGAAGTACGCGGGAGAACCGACGATGGCAAAGGCAAACGGCCCCAGTTCGCGCGCCATCAGCCGCGAATCCGTGAGCGTTCCGCTGCGCACGGCCACGTCGACGCCCTCGGCCACCACGTCGACCAGGCGGTCGTTGAAATCGAGGTCGAGCTCGATCTCCGGGTACTGGCGCGTAAAGTCGGCCAGCAGGGGCAGGATGATGCGGTAGCCGATCACGGGCAGGCTGACGCGCAGCTTGCCGCGCGGCGCCTCGGCCAGGTGCGACAGTTCCGCCTCGGCATCGCCGAGGTCGGCCAGGATGCGCTGGCAGCGCTCGTAAAACAGCGCGCCCTCGTTGCTCAGGCTGATGCGCCGCGTGCTGCGGTTGAGCAGGCGCACGCCCAGCTTTTCTTCCAGCCGCGCCACGCTCTTGCCCACGGCCGAAGCCGACACGCCGAGCAGCCGCCCGGCCGCCACATAACTGGAAGTTTCCGCCGCGCGCACGAAGGCGGCAATGCCGTTCAAATTATCCATGCGACCTCAATTAGGGAATATTTGTCCGTTATGAGTGGATTTTCAGCCACTTTCTCATGGATTGCATCCATATTATCATCGAATTCCCTCTTTCTGGAATCATTCCCATGGATACGAATCACCGCATGCAGCCTGCCTCCGCGTCCCGGCGCGCCTTCGTGCTGGCCGCCGTCTGCCTCGCTGCGCTGTGCATGCCGCTCAGTTTTACGGGGCCGGCTATCGCCATTCCCGCCATCGCCGCCGACCTGCGCGGCACGCCGCTGGCGCTGGCCTGGATCACAAATGCCTTCATGCTCAGCTTTGGCGGCTGCCTGATGGTGGCCGGCGCGCTGGCCGACCGTTATGGCCGCAAGCGCGTGTTCTTGCTGGGCATGGCTGTGTTTTCCGCCGCCGCGCTGGCCTTGGCGGCCGCGCCCGCCATCCTGTGGCTCGACGTGCTGCGCGCCGTCCAGGGCCTGGGCTGCGCCATGGCCCTGTCGAGTGGACTGGCGGCCCTGGCTCAGGAATTCGACGGCCCGGCCCGCGCGCGCGCCTTCAGCCTGATCGGCACGGCCTTCGGCGCGGGCCTGGCCTTCGGCCCCTTCCTGGCCGGCACCTTGATCACGCACACGGGCTGGCGCGCCATCTTCATCGTCACGGCCGTGGCCGGCCTGGCCGCCCTGCTGGCCGCCGCGCGCGCCATGCGCGAATCGCGCGACCCGCAGGCGCAAGGCGTCGATTGGCCCGGCGCCCTGACGTTTACGGGTGCGCTCTCCCTGTTTACCTATGGCTTGCTGCAGGCGCCGCACAAAGGCTGGGCCAGCGCCGCCAGCCTGGCGCTGCTCGGTGGCGCGGCCTTGCTGCTGGCCGCGTTCATCCGCGTGGAGCGGCGCGCCGCGCGGCCCATGCTGGACTTGACCCTGTTCCGCCTGCCCGCCTTTGCCGGCGTGCAATTGCTGGCCGCCGCGCCCGCGTTTTCCTTCGTCGTGCTGCTCGTATTGCTGCCGGCCCGCTTCATCGGCATCGAAGGCTACAGCCCGCTGGAGGCGGGACGCATGATGATCGCCCTGTCCGCGCCCATGCTGGTGCTGCCGGTCCTGGCCGGCCTGGCGGCGCAACGCCTTGCCGCCGCGCACATCTGCGCCAGCGGCCTGCTGCTGGCGGCGGGCGGCTTGCTGTGGCTGTCGACCTGCGCGCCAGGCCAGTCGCCCACCAGCTTGCTGGGGCCACTGCTGCTGATCGGCTGCGGCATCAGCCTGCCCTGGGGCTTGATGGATGGCCTGGCCATCAGCGTCGTGCCCGTCGAGCGGGCCGGCATGGCGGCCGGCATCTTTAACACGACGAGGGTGGCGGGCGAAGGCCTGGCGCTGGCCATCGTCAGCGCGCTGCTGGGCACGTTTACTGTCGCGGCGCTGGGCCACGCCGACCTTGCCGGCATCGGCGCGGAACAGGCGGCGCACGCGGGCTCCTTCCTGGCGCTGGGCGAGCTGCGCCATGCGGCCACCCTGCTGCCGCAGGCTGGCGCCGCCGAACTGGCGCAAGCGTACGGCACGGCCTTCCGCCACTTGCTGTATGTGCTGGCCAGCATTACGACGACCTCGGCCCTGCTGATTCTGGTCTTCCTGCGGCATCCTGCCCTTGCCGCAACGGACTCGACCACCCTGCCCGCCTGCGACACTCCCTCCTGATCTCCTCCTGCCATACACGGCGGCGCCCACGCGCCGTCGCCCGCCTTTGATGTTTCTCCGCAACACCCACAAAGTTTCCGAACAACGCCAAGAACAAAACGAGTTTACTTATCAAAGCGCTTTGAACTATACTCAAAGCGCTTTGAAAAATAGTTAAAGCGCTTTGGTTGTGCAAAGTCATGCGCGCCGATCCCACATCTATAAAAACACTGGAGACACAATGAACAAATTTTTCTTGAAAGCGTTGCCAGCGGCAGTGCTCATGGCCTTGAGCGCGTCGGCCCAGGCGGCCCTGCCGATCGACTTCGGCGGTTACATCCGCTCGGGCATCGGTACCAGCAGCGAAGGCGGCAAGGAAGCGTGTTTCGGCCTGGCCGGCGCCTCGTCCAAATATCGTCTGGGCAATGAGTGCGAAACCTACGGCGAGCTGAAATTCGGCGGCGAGGCCTTCAAGGCCGCCAACGGCACCACTTTCCGCATCAATACCCTGGTGGCGTTTTCCGTGAACCAGAACCAGGACTGGGAACAATCGGACCCGTCGTGGCGCGAAATGAACGTGGTGGCGGACAAGATCGGCACGGGCGCCTTCGCCGAAGCGCGCGCCTGGGTCGGCAAGCGCTACTACGACCGCCAGGACGTGCACATCACCGATTACTACTTCTGGAATAACAGCGGCCCTGGCGCCGGCCTGGAAAACATCGACCTGGGCGCGGCCAAGCTGGCCTACGCCATCGTGCGCACGGCCGACGACGGCGACAGCAAGCGCATGGGCCTGTCCCACGACTTGCGCTTCTCCGGCATCAAGGTCAATCCGGACGGCGAACTGACCTTGGGCCTGCAATTCAACCAGAAACGCAACGCGCAAGGCGCAGCCCCCATCGCCAGCGGCCACTTGCTGACCATCATGCATACGCAAGGCAATCTGCTGGGCGGCTTCAACAAGGTGGCACTGCAGTACGGCAAAGGCAGCGCGGCCAACACGGGCGGCTTCAGCCTGGGCGCCAGCAAGGATGACAAGGTCGTGCGCCTGACGGAACAAATCATGATCCAGCCCAAAGGTTCCTGGTCGGGCATGGGTACCTTCGTCTACGAAGACAAGGAAACGGCAGGCGTGAGCAGCAAGTGGACGTCGATCGGCGCGCGCCCCGTCTACCACTTCACGGACAACTACAGCCTGGCCGTGGAACTGGGCCACGACATCGTCAAGCCGGAAGGCGGCGAAAGCCGCAACCTGACCAAGCTGACCTTCGCGCCGCAACTGTCGGCCGGCAACAGCTTCTGGTCGCGCCCCGTGCTGCGCGCCTTCTACACCTACGCCAAATGGAACAAGGCAGCCCAGTCGGCCGCCGCGGCGGAATCGGCGCTGTCGTCGACGGGCGTGTTCGGTGGCAAGACCAATGGCAGCTCGATGGGCTTCCAGGTGGAAAGCTGGTGGTAATCGCCGGCATCTAGAACGTCGGCAAGCGTCCCCGGACGCTTGCCGGTGGCAGCAACACCGCCCGCATTTCGGGGCAGGCAGTAACCGGACCCACCATTTCGCCGCTGCACGCGATGGCCGGCAGCTTCAATGTAGTGATTCAGCAGTATCCTCTTTTAGCGCGGGCGCCCCTGGGTTTGCCCGCGTATTTTTTTGGGCGCCGCCGCCGCAGGTCATACCCCTGATCATTCCGGCATTTATCAGATAAACTACCCTTCATCGCACCGCATCGCTCCCGACCCACCCCATACGCAGCATTCATGAACCTCAAAAATCTCGCCAGAACGCTAGGAATATCCGAAACCACCGTCAGCCGCGCCTTGAATGGCTATCCAGAAGTGAGCGAACGCACGCGCGAGCGGGTGCTGGCCGCCGCGCAGGCGGCCGGCTACCGCCCCAATCCCATGGCGCGCAGCCTGGCCGTGGGGCGTACGAACATCGTCGGCATCATCTACCCGCTGATGCCGAACGACCTGGCCGACCCCATGTTCATCGACATCGTGGGCGGCATGTCCGAAGCGCTGGAAGCGCAGCAGATGGACATGATGATCGCGCCCGCCTCGGCCACCAACGAATTCCACACGTATGAACGCATGGTCAAGGGCCGCCGCATCGATGGCTTGATCGTCGGGCGCACGAAACCGTTCGACGAGCGCATCGCCTACCTGGCGCAGCAGGGCATGCCGTTCGTCGCGCATGGCCGCACGCAGCTGAACCAGCCACATGCGTGGTTCGACTACGACAACGAAGCGGGCATGCGCCTGGCCGTCGAGCGCCTGGCGCAGCTGGGCCACCAGCGCATCGGCCTGATCAGCGCCACGCCAGACCTGAACTTCGTGCGCCAGCGCGTCGAGAGTTTCCAGCACGCCATGCAGGCGGGCGGCCTGGCCGTCGATCCCGACAATCTGGTCGACAATGCGCACGACCGCCGCGCCGGCTACCAGGCCATGCAGCGCCTGCTGGCCCGCTCGCCCCGCCCCACCGCCGTCATCGTCGATAACCACATGTCGGGCGTGGGCGCCGTGCGCGCCCTGCTCGACGCGGGCATCGCCATCGGCCGCGAAATGTCGCTGATCGTCTGGGGCGTGATGGAAGATTCCCTGGCCGGCCATAACGTCACCACCGTCGTCCAGCCCGACCCGCGCGGCGCCGGCGCGAAGATGATCCACATGCTGCTGGCCCTGATGGACGGCACGCCCGTCACCGACCTGCAGGAACTGTGGCCATGCGAACTGCTGCCAGGGGAATCGGCGGGACCAGTAGTCCGCGCCTGATTTCCCCTCGCACCGCGCAATCCGCGAAATACCGGGGTCAGTCACTGCGTGATCGGAATGCGCCCCACCGGGACGCATTCCCCCGGCGGGTCTGACCCCGGCTCTCCCGTCTTGTTGTCCTGAATCATCCTCATAAAAAAATCGTATGTCTGGCGCGTGTATCGCTTTACTTTTCAAAGCGCTTTGAACTATACTCATTTCATACCCAAAGCGCTTTGAATTTTAAAATAAGACGTTCGCCTACCAACCAGCAGCGCCGCCCTGATAGCCAAGGCTACAGGCACTTTTAAGAAAACATTCATGCCGACCATTCAGAACAATCTCGCCCACCTGCCCGCCGACTGGTGGCGCAGCGCCGTCATCTACCAGGTCTATCCACGCAGCTTCCTCGACAGCAATGGCGACGGCATCGGCGACTTGCCCGGCATCACCTCCAAGCTCGATTACATCGCCGCCCTGGGCGCCGACATCGTCTGGATCTCGCCCTTCTTCACGTCGCCGATGAAAGACTTCGGCTACGACGTGGCCGACTTCTGCGACGTCGATCCCATGTTCGGCACCCTGGCCGATTTCGACCGCCTGGTGGCGCGCGCCCATGAACTGGGCCTGAAAGTGATGATCGACCAAGTGCTGTCGCACTCGTCCGACGTCCACCCGTGGTTCGTGGAAAGCCGCTCCAGCCGCGACAATCCCAAGGCCGACTGGTATGTGTGGGCCGACCAGAAACCGGACGGCACGCCGCCGAACAACTGGCTGTCCGTGTTCGGCGGTTCCGCCTGGCAATGGGAGCCGCGCCGCGGCCAGTACTACCTGCACGATTTTCTCGTCAGCCAGCCCGACCTGAACTTCCACAACCCGGCCGTGCAGCAAGCGCAGCTGGACAATCTGCGTTTCTGGCTCGAGCGCGGCGTCGACGGTTTCCGCTTCGATTCCTGCAATTTCCCCTACCACGACCAGTTGCTGCGCGACAATCCGCCCGCCGCGCAGCGCGATGCGAGCAGCGTGTCGGCCATCAACCCGTACGGCATGCAGGCGCACATGTACGACAAGACGCAGCCGGAAAACATCGCCTACCTGCAGCGCGTGCGCGCCATCCTTGATGAATACCAGGCCATTTCCATCGGCGAAGTGGGTGACGACAATGCGCTGGCCACGATGGCCGCCTACACGGGCGCCGACAAGCTGCACATGGCTTACAGTTTCAACCTGCTGACGGCCGAGTTTTCCGCCGCGCATATCCGCAAGCAGGTGGAAGAATTCGAGGCGCAAGTGGCCGACGGCTGGGCTTCCTGGTCCGTGGGCAACCACGACAGCGTGCGCGTCATGACGCGCTGGGGTGGCCAGAACCCGTCGCCGTCGTTGGCCAAGGTGGTGCTGGCCGTGCAGGCGGCCTTGAAAGGCACGCCCTGCCTGTACCAGGGCGATGAACTGGCCCTGACGGAAGCGGACATTCCTTTCGAGGCGCTGCAAGACCCGTACGGCATCCCGTTCTGGCCCCAGTTCAAGGGCCGCGACGGCTGCCGCACGCCGATGCCATGGGTATCTGACGCGCCGCATGGCGGCTTCAGTTCGGCAAAACCCTGGTTGCCCGTGCCGCCCGAGCATCTGGCGCGCGCGGTGGATGTGGAAGAAAACGATGCCGGCTCGCCGCTGCGCTTTGCGCAAAACATCCTCGCCTGGCGCCGTACCTTGCCGCAGTTGTTGCGCGGCGACATCGTCTTCTTCGATGCGCCGGAACCCGTGCTGGCCCTGCGCCGCGACTTGCCCGGCCAACCGTCCGTGCTGGCTGCCTTCAACCTGGGCACGGAGGCGGTCACCTTCGCCTGGCCTGACGCGGGGCCAGCAGCCGGCCTGGCCGGTCACGGCTTGCCAGGCAGTAAAGATGGACAGCAGATCAGCCTGCCCCCGCATGGCGGCTGGTTCGGCACGCACGCTTAAACAGTACCCTTTGGCGGCCATGCCGCCAATTACAATAACGAGCCCCGCGCATCAGCGGGGCCAAATTGAGAGAACGAGGACGACATGGCTGGACTGAAGTTAACAGGCCTGAAGAAGGCATATGGCGACGTGCAAACCCTGCACGGCATCGACCTGGAAATCGCCGATGGCGAATTCATGGTCTTCGTGGGCCCGTCGGGTTGCGGCAAATCGACCTTGCTGCGCAGCATCTGCGGCCTGGAAGAAATCAGCGGCGGCGACTTGTTCATCGGCAAGACGCGCATGAACGACGTCCCGCCCGCCAAGCGCGGCATCGCCATGGTCTTCCAGAGCTACGCTCTGTACCCGCACATGAGCGTGGCGCAGAACATGGCCTTCGGCCTGAAACTGGCCGGCATGAGTAAAGTACAGATCGCCGACGCCGTGCAGCGCGCCGCGCAAATCCTGCGCATCGAACCTTTGCTCGAACGCAAGCCGAAAGACTTGTCGGGCGGCCAGCGCCAGCGCGTCGCCATCGGCCGCGCCATCGTGCGCAAGCCCGACGTCTTCCTGTTCGACGAACCGCTGTCGAACCTGGACGCCTCCTTGCGCGTGCAGATGCGCATCGAACTGGCGAATCTGCACCGCGAATTGCGCTCGACCATGATTTACGTCACGCATGACCAGGTCGAGGCGATGACCCTGGCCGACCGCATCGTCGTGCTCAACGCGGGACGCATCGAACAGGTGGGCGCACCGCTCGAGCTGTACCACCATCCCGCCAACCTGTTCGTGGCCGGCTTCCTCGGTTCGCCCCGCATGAACTTCCTCAAAGGCAAGATCCACAGCTATATCGACGGCGTGGCCACCATCGCCACCAACGCGGGCGGCATGCTGCAGGCGGCGTTGACGCAGCCGCTGGCCAGCGGTATGCCCGTCACCGTCGGCGCGCGCCCCGAGCACGTGCAGGCATGCGCGCCCGGTGCCGCTGCCGCCATCACGGCCACCGTGCAGGCGGTGGAAAAACTGGGCGACATCAGCTATCTGTATGTGCACGTCCCGGGCGGCGACGAGCCGCTGGTGGTGCGCGCCGATGCGGATACGGACTGGGCGATTGGCCAGTCCGTATCGCTGCAGGTGGCGCCCGCCCGCGTCCACGTGTTCGACGAGCACGGCCAGACCCGCACCTGATCTATCCGCTTTAGGGGCCAGGCGCTACAGGCGCCGCCTGGCCTGGTTGCATCGTTTCAGCCTTGATACTCAACATAAACTTAGCATAAAAAAAGATACTGGAGATTGACATGTCCTTCACGCACCCGAAACGCAGCTTCATCAAAACCACCCTGATCGCCGCCGCCCTGGCCGGCATCGGCAACCTGGCCGCCGTCAGCATGGCGAACGCGGCCGAAGCAGGCACCCTGTTGATCTGGATCAATGGAGACAAAGGCTACAAGGGCCTGGCCAAGGTCGGCGAAGAATTCACCAAGAAGACGGGCATCAAGGTCGTCGTCGAGCATCCGGAAGATGCGCCGAACAAATTCCAGCAGGCGGCCGCCGCCGGCAAGGGCCCGGACATCTGGATCTGGCCGCATGACCGCATCGGCGGCTGGATCGACGCAGGCTTGCTGCAACCAGTAACGCCAAGCAAGGAAGCGCGCGCCGCCATCCTGCCGCTGGCCTGGAATGCCTTTACCGTGGGCGGCAAGACCTGGGGCTACCCGATCTCGATCGAAGCCGTCGCCCTCGTCTACAACAAGGACCTGGTGCCGACCCCGCCCAAGACCTTCGAGGAAATCGCCGCGCTGGACAAGAAACTCTCCGCACAAGGCAAGAAAGCCATCCTGTGGGATTACACGAATACCTATTTCACGTGGCCGCTGCTGGGCGCGGGCGGCGGTTTCCCGTTTGAAGTCAAGTCCGACGGCCGCTACGATGCAGCGAAAACCGGCGTGAACAATGCCGGTTCGCAAGCCGGCGTGAATGCGCTGATGAGCCTGATCAACAGCGGCGCCATGCCGAAGGGCGCGGGCTACGCGGAGATGGAAGCGGGCTTCAACCAGGGCAAGATCGCCATGATGATCAACGGCCCATGGTCGTGGGACAATGCGCGCAAATCGAAGATCAATTACGGCGTGGCAACGATTCCTACCGTGGCAGGCAAGACGGCCACCCCATTCGTGGGCGTGCTGGGTGCGATGATTTCGAAAGCCAGTCCGAACAAGGACCTGGCGACGGAATTTCTGGAAAACCAGATGCTGCAGCTCAATGGCCTGAAAACCATCAACGCCGACGTCCCGCTGGGCACGCCAGCGAACAAGGTGCTGTTCGCGGAATTGAAAGCCAATCCGAACATCCAGGCGACGATGGAAAGCGCCCAAGCGGGCCGCCCGATGCCGAACAATCCGGAAATGGGCCGCTTCTGGTCGTCGATGCAATCGGCGCTGGAAAACATCACCCAGGGCCGCCAGACGACCAAGGATGGCCTGGATGCGGCGGCGAAGCGGATTACGACCGCCAACTAATTAGCTTTAGGTAGGTCGGATTAGGCCCGAAGGGCCGTAATCCGACAAACATTGTTGGCGGCTGATGTCGGATTACGCGGCGCAGCCGCTAATCCGACCTACGCCACCACGCTTGACATCCAGCATCCATCTTCACAGGTATCCCATCGTGCGCAAGTTTATCGGCCCTACGGTATTGACCATCAGCATGGCGCTGGGTCTGTATCTGCTCTTCATGTTGTACATTTCCGGCCAGACCATGCTGGCCGCCGTTTTCCTCGGCTTGCTGACCCTGACGACGTTTGTCTTCACGTCGCCGCGCGCCTATGCCTACCGTTATCTGTTTCCCGGCATCACGGCGGTAATCGTCTTCGTGCTGCTGCCGATGGTGTACACGGTGTCGATCGGCTTTACCAATTTCAGTTCGCGCAACCTGCTCACCTATGACAGGGCCACGCAATACCTGCTCGACGAGACGCAGCGCGTGGAAAGCGCCGGCTATGCCATGACCGTGCATGCCGACAACAAGGAATACCGCTTGCGCCTGGAAAGCCCGGACACGGGCGAAGTGCTGCTGACGCCGCCGCTGGCCCTGAAGCGCGCCGTCCCGCTGAAGGTGGACGTGGCGCCGGCTGACCCCGTGCAGGCGCCCGTGCTGGCCCCTGCCCTGCCCATCAAGGACATCATCGCCCTGCAAAAGGACTTGAAGCTGCTCACCCTGGTCCTGCCGAACAGGATCGAGCTGCGCATGGTGGGCTTGCGCGAATTCGGCCCCGTCGCGCATGTCTACAAACAATTGCCGGACAAGACCCTCAAAAAAGTCGCCACGGGCGAACTCGTGACGCCGAACTTCAAGACGGGCTTTTATGAAATGCCGGACGGCACGAAACTGGAACCGGGCTTCAAGGTCAATGTGGGCTTTGCCAACTTCGTGAAAATCTTCTCCGATGAAGCGTTCCGCGGCCCCTTCCTGCGTATTTTCGTCTGGACCATCGTCTTCGCCCTGATCAGCGTGGCCACCACGACGGGCCTGGGCATGGTGCTGGCCGTTCTGCTGAACTGGGATGCGCTGCGCTTCCGCGGCCTGTACCGCACCCTGCTGTTCCTGCCATACGCTGTGCCCGGTTTCATTTCCATCCTCGTCTTCAAGGGGTTGTTCAATAACAACTTCGGCGAAATCAACCTCGTGCTCGACGCCCTGTTCGGCATCAAGCCCGCCTGGTTCTCGGACACCACGCTGGCCAAGGCCATGATCCTGATCGTCAACACCTGGCTCGGCTACCCCTACATGATGGTGGTGTGCATGGGTCTCATCAAGGCGATCCCGTCGGACCTGTACGAAGCGTCGGCCCTGGCCGGCGCGGGACCGCTGACGAATTTCTTCAAGATCACCCTGCCGTTGATCATCAAGCCGCTGACGCCGCTGATGGTGGCCAGCCTGGGTTTTAATTTCAATAATTTCGTGCTGATCAGCTTGCTGACGGGCGGGCGTCCCGATTTCCTCGACACAACGTTACCGGCCGGCACGACGGACTTGCTCGTGTCCTACACCTACCGCATCGCGTTCGAGGATTCCGGCCAGAACTTTGGCCTGGCCGCCGCCATCTCGACCCTGATCTTCTTCCTCGTGGCCGCGATTTCGCTGGTCAACATGCGCCTGACGCGCATGAACAAAGCATAAAGGACAGCATATGGCTATCGTTGTCGACCGTTCCAACCGCTGGCGCATCCTGGCGGCCCATATCGCCGTGATCGCGCTGATCGCGCTGGTGATGTTCCCCTTCCTGATGATCTTGTCGATTTCTTTGCGACCAGGCAACTTCGCCTCGGGCAGTTTGATACCGCCCGAGATCAGTTTCGAGCACTGGCGATTGGCGCTGGGCATGTCTTACCAGGCGCCCAACGGCGCCCTCGTCGAGCCGGACTTCCCCGTGCTGCTGTGGCTGTGGAATTCCATCAAGGTGGCCAGCATGAGCGCCACCGTCACCGTACTGCTGTCGACCACCTGCGCGTATGCGTTTGCGCGCATGCAATTCCGCTTCAAGTCGCAGACGCTCTCCGCGCTGATGCTGCTGCAGATGTTCCCCGCCGTGCTGGCCCTGGTGGCCATCTACGCCATCTTCGACGTGCTGGGCAGCTACGTGCCATGGCTGGGCATCGACCACCACGGCAGCCTGGTGCTGGCCTACACGGGCGGCATCGCCCTGCATATCTGGACCATCAAGGGCTACTATCAAACCATCCCCGTCGAGATCGAGGAAGCGGCCAAGGTCGACGGCGCCACGCAGTGGCAGGCCTTCGTCTACGTGCTGCTGCCGATGACGGTGCCCATCCTGATGGTGGTGTTTTTGCTGTCGTTCATCGGCGCCATCATCGAATACCCGATCGCTTCCGTGCTGCTGCATGAGCAGAACAACCTGACCCTGGCCGTCGGCTCGAAACTGTTCCTGTACGAGCAAAAATACCTGTGGGGCGACTTCGCCGCGGCGGCCATTTTGTCCGGCTTGCCGATCACGGCCGTGTTCCTGCTGGCGCAAAAATGGATGATCTCCGGCCTGACGGCCGGCGGCGTGAAGGGCTGACATGAAGACCGTGCTGACCGCCCTCGCCGCTTTGCTCGTCAGCCTGCCGGCGCAGGCGGGCAGCTTTGCAGAGAACCCCATCGTCTACTTTGCCGTGACGGACCGTTTCGCCAACGGCAATCCCGGCAACGACCACAGTTACGGCCGCGCCGCCGACCCGCAAGGCGGCGACGTGGGCAGCTTTCACGGCGGCGACATCGCCGGCATCACGCAGCAGCTCAAAGCCGGCTATTTCAAGGAACTGGGCATCAACGCGCTGTGGATCACGGCGCCGTATGAACAGATCCACGGCTGGGTGGTGGGCGGCAAGCAGCAATTCCAGCACTATGCCTACCACGGCTACTGGGCGCTCGACTACACGACCATGGACGCCAACATGGGCACGCGCGACGAATTGCGCGAGATGATCGCCACGGCGCACGCGCAAGGCATCCGCGTGCTGTTCGACGTGGTGCTGAACCACCCCGGCTATGCGGACTTGCGCACCCTGGCCGAATACAAGGTGCCCGTGCTGTGGGCCGGCCATGACAAGGCCGCGCTGCGCGACTATCACAGCTTCATCGACTACAACAACTTCGAATTCAAGCAATGGTGGGGGCCGGACTGGGTACGCGCCGGCCTGCCCGGCTATTCCGATGGCGGCAAGGACGATTACACGATGCAGCTGGCCTACCTGCCCGACTTCCGCACGGAAAGCGGCAAGGCCGTGGGTTTGCCGCCGATTTTGCAGCGCAAGACGGACACGCGCGCCGTGGCCCTGCCCGGCACCACGGTGCGCGGTTATCTGGTGCACTGGCTGGCCGACTGGGTGCGCGAATTCGGCGTCGACGGTTTCAGGGCCGACACCGTCAAGCACGTGGAGCCGGCCAGCTGGCTGGCCATGCGCGCGGCCGCCACCGAGGCCCTGGCCGACTGGAAGACGCGCCATCCCGAACAGAAGATCGACGATGCGCCATTCTGGATGACGGGCGAAGCGTGGGGCCATGGCCCCGAGCGCAGCAGCTGGTTTGATGCCGGCTTCGACTCGATGATCAATTTCGACTTTCAACACCGCGCGGGCGGCGACTGGAAAAGCATCGACGGCGTGTATCGCCAGTACGCGGGCTTACTGGCGAAAGAGCCACGCCACGACATCCTGTCGTACATCTCCTCGCACGACACCAGCCTGTTCCCGCGCGATCAATTGAAGCACGGCTTGTCCGCCCTGCTGCTGGCGCCGGGCGGCGTGCAGCTGTTCTATGGCGATGAAAGCGCGCGCCAGCCTGGCACGGCGCCCATCGGCGACGAACAGCAGGCCACGCGGTCAAGCATGAACTGGGGCTCGCTCGATGCCGCCACCCTCGCGCATGCGCGCAAGCTGGGCCAGTTCCGCCTGCGCCACCCTGCCCTGGCGCGCGGTGAACACCGGTTCATCAACGACAAGCCGTACGCATTCGCCCGCGTGATGGATGGTGACGCCGTCATCGCCGTGCCCGAGGCGCAAGGCGCGCTCTCACTGAAGGTGCACGGCGTGTTCGCCGATGGCACCCTGCTGCGCGACGCCTACACCAATCAAACCTGTATCGTCAAAGATGGCACCGTCGCGGTACACGCGGCCGGCACCGTCCTGTTAGAAAAGGCTGCACCATGAGTACCTATGACATCCTGGTGGTCGGCGGCGCCGGCATCGACACGATCGTGCGCGTCCCCGACCTGCAATTGCCCGTGGCCGATTCGCTGCACGTGCCCCCCATCCGCGACTACGTGGCGCACACGGGCAATGGCGTGGCGCTCGGTTGCCACGCGCTGGGCCTGCGCTGCAAGTTCATCGATTTCATCGGCGACGATGCGCAAGGCGCGGCCATCCTGCAGCGTTACAAGGAAGCCAAACTCGATTTTTCGCACATCGTCGAACCGTCGGGCACGCGGCGCAGCGTCAACCTGGTCGACCCACAGGGGCGCAGACTGTCGCTGTACGACGGCCGCCACCCGGAAGACCTGCGCATGCCGGCCGCTTTCTATCTTCCCTACCTGGGACCGGCGCGCCACGCGCACTTTTCCATCATGGGCTGGGTGGCCGCACTGTTTGACGACGCGCAAGCGTGCGGCACGACGGTATCGACCGATCTGCACGACTGGGATGGCGTCAACCCGCACCACAAGGTCTTTGCCCTGCGCGCCGACCTGGTGTTTCTCAGCACGGCGGCGCTGGGCGAGCGTCGGGACGACGTCATGCGCGAAATTATTTGGCAAGGCCGCGCGCAGGCCGTGATCGCCATGGCCGGCGCGCACGGCGCCTACCTGCTGGAACGGGGCAGCGCGTCCGTGCGCCACACTCCGACGGCGGGATTGAAGCTGCCCGTGGTGGACACGAATGGCGCGGGCGACTCGTTCGTCGCCGCGTTTTTGCACGCCTGGCTGGCAGGATTGCCGCTCGACGAAGCCATGCGCCGCGGCGCCATCGGCGGCGCGTTTGCCTGCGCCCAGCATGGCACGCATGAACGGTTCATCGGCCAGGCAGAGCTGCAGCAATACGACGCTGTTTCCCAAGCAAACCCGCCTTGGTAAGCCTGGGGGGGACGTGAGCCGCCTAAGGGCGAGATTGCAAGTCACTCAATCGTCTTGACGTTTTTAGTGAACTCCGCACGAATGGAGCAAGATCTGTGCGACAGTTTATCTTTTGCCATGATTGTGTGAGTCTGTTCACGTATGAATGCAAAATCATAAGCCACGATGTGCAAGTTTACTTCCGCATTAGTATAGGTCGCATCGAATCGATCTTCCACTGGCTGCCTATAACTTCTGGTCCGTGAATCATTTTCCGGGGCGATAAAAGGAATATCACGTATCGATTTTGCGGCTCCAAATTTCCGGGTCAATTCCGCTCGTAGATGCTGAAAAGATGCGCATTTTGCAGTCGCCTCGACGTATGTCATATCCTCGCCATTAGTCGTTATTTTTTCTTCCCAATCATCGTCAGTGCCATGCAGCCGATAATTTCGCATCGTTGAACCTGAAAATCCATAAAGAAAATTAACTTGAGTCACCCCGTCATTTGAAAAAAATAAAGTTGCAACGCCTGGGAATTGGTCGAGAAATTTCGTTGATATGCTGGCGAATATCCCTGGGCCCCTTTGGCCAAAAGTTGCATTGGGGATTTTTTCTAGCACGTCCTTTCTCGTATCGCCAATCAGAATCGGCTTATCAAAATAATCAGTCAACGCAACTGTGGCTAGCCGGCGAACGGTCATTGGGGGCGTCGCCGTTTCGGTCGTAGCAGATATGGCGGGAGGCGTGTCCGATACTGGAGACTGCGATGGTGTCGGTGTAATTGCTTGCGCAACCGGCTGGGCCATGGACTCACTCGTAGCCGACGCCACGTCGCCCACGCTTGTGGGTGGGAGCATTTTCTGCGTCGCTGTTGGTGGCGCAGCAGGCGGTGCGGCGGGCGACAAATCTTTTGTTTTGAAAAACTGATGCCATGCAAAAAAAATCAATCCACCTGCAAAAATAATGGCAAGTAGCGGACGGCGCCGAAGGAGTGCTAAACCAGCTTCGAATTCGCGCTCGAAGCGCTCGGACCATGTTTCGTTAGGAACAGTCACATTTTCCTCCTGCCGTTGGGTCAGTTGATCAAGTAGTCTAGCACCTGCTGACGGCGGGTATGCGGCGCCGGCGCAATCTGATTGCGTGCTCCCAAAAAGGAGGGGATGGACGGCAAGCGTACTGCCATGGTTGTCTTGAAGTACGCGCAAAGCCACTGCCATCTGAAAGCGGCGCGACATGGCCAATTAGTCAAACGAAATTAATAACGTCGCTGCGCACTGCCGGCCGGTGTTGTGTTCGCCAGTGCAGCGTGTGGATACTGCAGCGTACCCAGGACGTTGACGCGCTTGCTGCGCGCGCAAAATTTGAGGAAGCAATTAGCTTATAACTTAATATTCTATCAAGCGTAGCAAGCAGTTAACGGGGGCATGGCACAATGGCTGCGAATTTCAAACGCTTCACCATCGCAGACCATTCGAACCGGAGACCACATGAGAATCGAAACCCTGGCCGTGCACGCCGGCTACACCCCCGACCCGACCACCAAGGCCGCCGCCGTCCCCATCTACCAGACGGTGGCCTACGCCTTCGACAATGCCCAGCATGGCGCCGACCTGTTCGACCTCAAGGTCGCCGGGAACATCTACACGCGCATCATGAATCCCACGCAGGACGTGCTGGAAAAGCGGGTCGCTGCACTGGAAGGCGGCGTGGCCGCGCTGGCCGTCGCTTCCGGCATGGCGGCGATCACCTACGCGATCCAGACCATCGCCGAAGCGGGCGACAATTTCATCTCCGCCAGCCAGCTGTACGGCGGCACCTACAACCTGTTTGCCCACACCCTGCCGCAGATCGGCATCGAAGTGCGCTTCGCCGACGCGCGCCAGCCCGAGACCTTCGCCGCCCTGATCGACGCGCGCACCAAGGCCATCTTCTGCGAATCGATCGGCAACCCGCTGGGCAACGTGACGGACGTGGCGAAACTGGCCGAAATCGCGCATGCGCACGGCATCCCGCTGATCGTCGATAACACCGTACCGAGCCCCTATCTGTTCCGCCCCATCGAGCATGGCGCCGACATCGTCGTCCATTCGCTGACCAAATACCTGGGCGGCCACGGCACCACCGTGGGCGGCGCCATCGTCGACAGCGGCAAATTTCCGTGGGCCGAACACAAGGAGCGTTTCAAGCGCCTGAACGAACCGGACGTTTCCTACCACGGCGTCGTCTACACGGAAGCGTTCGGCCCCGCCGCCTTCATCGGCCGCGCGCGCGTCGTCCCGCTGCGCAACATGGGCGCGGCCATTTCGCCGCTCTCCGCCTTCCAGCTGATCCAGGGCATCGAGACGCTGGCCCTGCGCATGGACCGCATCTGCGACAATACGCTGGCCCTGGCCAAGCACCTGAAGCAGCATCCGAAAGTCGCGTGGGTCAATTACGCGGGCCTGGAAGACCACCCGGACCACGCGCTGGTGAAAAAATACATGCACGGCCGCGCCTCGGGCATCCTGTCCTTCGGCCTGAAACTGGCGGCAAGCGAAGACCCGCGCGCTGCCGGCGCCCGCGTGCTCGACGCCCTGCAGCTGTTTACGCGCCTGGTCAACATCGGCGACGCCAAGTCGCTGGCCACCCACCCGGCATCGACCACGCACCGCCAGCTCAATCCCGAGGAACTGGCCAAGGCGGGCGTGTCCGAAGACATGCTGCGCCTGTCCGTGGGCATCGAGCATATCGACGACTTGCGCGAAGACCTGGAACAGGCCTTGAACGCGGCGTAAGACTTTTTTTCGCGCCGTTCCCAGGGGAGTTCATGCCATAATCGGCGGCATGTCTTCCCCTCCTATTCCCCCTGAACAGCGGGCGTCCGGGCTGTTCCGCGCCGAATACGCGCGCCGCATGAATGCCGTGCTCGACCATATCGACCGCCACCTGGACACGCCGCTGGACCTGGCCCAACTGGCCGATGTCGCGCATTTTTCGCGTTTCCACTTTCACCGCGTGTTCGCCGCCTGGATGGGTGAAACCTTGGGCGATTATGCGCGCCGCCGGCGCCTGGAATCGGCCGCCTTGCGGCTGGCCTGCCGTCCCGGCGAGTCGATACTCGACATCGCGCTGGCGACGGGCTTCGGTTCCGGCGAAGCGTTTGCGCGCGCCTTCAAGCTGAAATTCGGCTGCACGCCGACAGCCTGGCGCGCCGGCATTGCCGCGAAAAACGCCGCCATGCTCGCGGCCATGCGCCTGCGCCGGCAAGATAGCAATCCGGATCAGGCCATGCGCAATACCGATCAGGAATACGGGCCGAACTTCCCGCACCATGGGCACTCCAATCCACTTGATAGAGAGAGTCCCATGCAAGTCACCATCCTCGACCTGCCGCCCGTCACCGTCGCGTGCCAGCGCCATATCGGCCCCTACGGCCCCGCCATCAGCGCCTTCTGGCGCGACACCGTATCACCGTGGATGCAGTCGCACGGCCTGGGCGACGCCACCTGCTACGGCATCGGCCTTGACGATCCAAGCATCACGCCGCCGGAAAAATGCCGCTACGACGCCTGCGTCGCCGTGCCCGACGGCTTCCAGTCAGCCGGACGCGCCAGCCTCGCCACCCTGCCAGGCGGGCGTTACGCGGTGGCGCAATTCAAGGGACCGTCCAGCGCCATCCCCGACGCGTGGACGCGCATGGCGCGCGAATGGCTGCCGGCCAGCGGCCTGCAGTGGGACGAGCGCCCCTGCTTCGAGCGCTTTGCCGCCGCCACGGCGATGGACCCGGCCACCGGCGAATTCTCTTGCGAGATCTGCATCCCCGTGCGGCCGCTGTAACAATCTCGTCGGATTACGCGGCATGCGCCGCGAATCCGACCTACCCTGCGGTATCCGCGTGCGCCGCCGTAGCAACAGCGTAGGTCGGATTAGCGCAGCGTAATCCGACACCGCCGCGTACGCCACGCATCCGCCATTAAGATCCCGTCAGCACCTGCGCCACCTGCCTGACCCTGTCATCCACGGAACCTGACACATTGACATAGGCGATCCCCCGCCGCGCCAGCTCGGCCTGATACCACGCATGCTGGCGCGCGCGGAAATCCTCGTCGCGGCGGGTGCCGTCCTGGATGAAGGGGAAATCAGGGGCGCACAGCAGCATAAGGTCATAGCGGTGTTCGGCCAGCTGCGCCAGTTCCTGCTCGGCCTTGCCGAACATCTCGACGCAGTAAAAATACGTGGTCATGGGCGAGGTATCGCAAAACAGCCAGCGCCGCGCAGCCAACAGCGCCTGCGCTTCGCGGCGCAGCTGTTCCCGGCCGATCTTCAGCAAATCATCATAGGCCAGCACGCCGTCCTGGCTTTCCCACAGTTCGCGGCCGTATTCGGCCACCCAGGCCGTCTCGAAATGCCGCGCCAGCGCTTGCGTCAAAGTCGTCTTGCCGCTCGACTCGCCGCCGAGCACGCACACGCGCGTGACGAAATCGGCGCGCACAACGGGCGACAGGAAGGCGCTGCGCGCATGCGGGTCTTGCCGCACGAGGGTGCCGGACACGGGTACCAGGCTCCTCGCCTGGTCCACGCTCACGTGCGCCACCGGCCCGCTTGCATAATGCCGTTCCAGCACCCGCGCGAAGCCGGGACCATACTCTTCGCTGGTGAAGACGGCATCGACGGGCAAGTCCAGCACCGTCCAGCACAGCCAGCCCATGAAGTGGCGATGCAGCTCGCCATCGTCGTCGTTGTGCGGCAAGGTCCGCGCCGGCACGCCGCGCGCCGCGCACAGGGCGGCCAGGCGCGCATCGTCCAACACCACGATGTGCGCCCACGGGAACTGCGCGCGCAGCCAGGTTTCCCGGCGCACCGGTTCCAGGCCGGGAAATTCCGGCTTGGTATAGCTGACCACCAGCAGTTCCTCGCACCCGTCCATGGCGCGTTGTATCAACAGTTCATGGCCCAGGTGCAGCGGACAGAATTTGCCGACCACGAGGCCGCGTTTATGGAGCTTCATGCTGCCGCTTCCCGCAAATCCGAGGTGTATTGAATGATCTTGTCTTCCGCCAGCAAGGTCTCGACCGTGATGGCGCCGAAAAAAGGCGCGAGCAAGGCACGCGCACGGTCAGCCTGCGGCATGGCGTTCGGCGCCAGGCGCAGCGCGACGGCGCCGTCGCCATGCTGATGCACGCCGAACAGGGCGATGGCCAGCGGTTTCAGGGCATGCGTGATGTCGATATTGTTGATCCAGTCGCCGTTGACCGTCCTGTAGCGCAAGGGGCTGCGGCCAGCCAGGCCCATCAGCACGGGGCCATGCGGGCCATGCAGCAGCGACGCGTAATCGCCCGTGCGGTAGCGCACGAGGGGCAGGCAAAAGTTAAAACCGCCCGTCACGGTGATTTCGCCGCGCGCGCCATCGGGCACGGGCTGTCCCGCAGCATCGAGGATTTCCACGTACAAGCGGTGCTGCAGCAGCACATGGCCGCCCGCCCGCTCGTCGTAGACGGCCACGGGTCCCACTTCATTGAGCGAATAGATATCGAGCACGGGGCAGCCGAAACGCGCTTCCAGCCGCGCGCGCATGCCGGGCAACAACATCATCGAGACGGACAGCAGCGCGGCCGGCTTGTGCGTCATGGGCAAGGTCAGCAGCTCCGCAAACGAGATGGGGTCGCCCGCGATCAGCTCGGGCGCCATGGCATCGAGGTAGCGCGCGCGGTCTTCAGGCTGGTGCCAGTCATCCGGGTGCAGGTTGATCTTCGCCAGGCCCGATTCACCCATCGTGGGTGTGACGGAGACATAGGTGAAGCAGCGGCGCTGGTGCCCCAGCAGCATCACGCCCACCTGGCCCACGCCATGGCGCAGGGTCACGCCAAAGCGGCGCAGCGCGCGCTTGTGGAAGGCCAGATAGCGCCCCGCCACCAGCGGGTGCGAGGCGATCAGCAGCGGGTGGCCCGTGGTTCCCGTCGTCTGGAAGTTGATCATGCGCGCCAGGTCCGCATCGTCGGGCACGAAGGCGGCGATATCGTGCGCCAGTTCGGCTCGGCTGATGGGCGCGACGTCCGCAAGGCGCGCGGGGGGCGAGCCGCAGGCGCGGTAATGCGGCACCGTGGCGTAGGTCGCCCTGAGAAACTCCGCCAGCCAGGGTGGCGGCTCGGCGGCGCTCCAGCCGATCGCCGCCTGCATGACTTTCTGCTCGTAGGCGTGCAAGGCCGCCACTTCCTCGGCCAGCAGCTTGTTGCCGCTGCGGTTGCGGTAGCGGGGCGCGCAAGGATGGCTGCGCAGCTTTTCCAGCATGCGCGCGCCCGCCGGCGTCAGGGTGGGACAATAGTCGCGGTCCGATTCCCAGGCACCGCCCGGCAGGTTGACGTCAGGTTTACCAGCGAGCGTCATTCGCGCGACCACTTGTCGGCAGATTCCTCGGCCGCCTTCTTCGCCAGCGCCTCGCGGATTTCCCGCGCGCGCTGTTCGGCCAGCCGGCTCGCTTCGAGCAGGCGGCGGCGCTCCGTGCCGCTGATGGCGGACAATCTGTCCGTCGCCTGCGCCACGCTTTCATCGCGGGGCCGAAAGCCCAGGCGCGCCAGCACGATGCGCGCCAGTTCCTCGCGCCGCTCGGAGTCTTGCGTGAACTGGTGGGCCGGCGTACTGGCGGCCAGTTCGCGCGCCGCCTCGCCCAGCACCTGCAGCAGATCATGCTGCGGCAACCGCTGTGCGATGAACCACTCGTCAGCCAGCAGCCAGCACAGGATCATGGCCAGCGCCAGCCGGTTGCGGTCCGCCTTCACCTGCGCGCCGATAAAACCCTGCAGGGACGCGGCAGGCGCACGCGCGCCATGCAGCAGCACAATGTCGTTGACCAGCGCGGCCACCGCCACCGCCTGCGCATTGGCGACACCGGCGATACGGGGCTCGGCGAAGAATTCGACGGGCGTGTCGGCCAGGCGGTGGGTTAAGGTTTCGAGGTGGGGACCAGAGATATTCATGGGCCTTTTCTTATACAGTGATGTGCAAATTTAGCCCGAAAAGCAAAGGCTGGGGTCAGACCCGGCGGGTCTGACCCCGGATTTAAACATAGTGGCGCCGGCTGAACGCCCGCGCAAAGTCCAGCAAGTCCTCGTAGCGCTCGACGGCGTGGATATCCCAGCCCTGCTCGCGGCGCGCGCGTTTTAAATCGTCATAGGTCTGCTGCAGCCACTTGTGGCTCGCCGCGCCATCCCAGTCGCGCGCCAGGTTCAGGGCCATGGTGCCGCCCGCGCCGCCCTGGGCCAGCGCCTTGGCGGAAATATCCCAGCCGCTGTTGCCCAGTTCATCCTTGTCGAACATGGTGGTGATGCCATCGTCGGAAATCATCAGGATGTGCGCGGGCCGTTCGCGCTTGCCCGCATAGGTCTTGCGCAGACAGTGGATGGGGAAACAGGTGCCGCCGCCAAAAAACTCCGTCAGCACGCCCAGGATCAGGTCTTCATCGCGCACGAAGCCGGGCGTCTGCATCACCTCGTTCTTGCCGCTCCACAGGGTCACCTGCACTTTCGCGCCGGCGCGCAGGGCGGACAAGGCGATGACGGCGCCGGCCAGTGTCAAAAACGAGGTGTGCGCCTGCGGGTTCGGCATGGAGCCGGAACTGTCCACGTACATGTCCAGGTCGACGGGCACGGCGTCGATGGCGCGCGCCGGTTCGCGGCCATACACGCGGCGCACGGTCGTCACGCCGGGCACGGGGCGCGGCGACTGCATCACGGATTGCAGCCAGTCGATTTCCTCGAGCGGATCGCCGATTTCCCACGCTTCCAGCCCTTCCATCTGCGGCTCCTGCGACTCGGGCGCGGGGCGGCTGGGAAACGCTACCAGGTGCGGCAAGGCCCGCTCGCGGTAGTAGCGGATGGCGATTTCATGGTCGCTCAGGTCGATGCCCGAGGCCTTCAGAATGTCGCCCAGCTCGAACGGTTCGCGCAGCTGGCCGCCGCCCGGCCTGGCCGGCGCCTCGCCCTGCGGTTCCTCGCCATCGAGGCCCGAGATGCGCTTGTCGTGCACGGGGTGGATGGCGCCGCCCTCCTCGTCATCCTCGATCTGCTGCGCGCCATACGTCTGGCAGCCACGGGCCGCGTCGCGCGTGTCCTGCAGATAGCGGCTCGGGCCCAGGGCGTCCGTATCGTCGACCAGGTAGGGCAGCAGCAAGGTGGCGAAACGGCCCGCCGCCAGCATCCAGTCGTTCGCATACACGCGTATCAGGCGCGCGCCCAGCCAGGCGTCCGTGTCCAGGCGTTCGTCCGCCTCGTTCTCAGCCCCTGCTCCGCCCAGCTCTCCCTTTTCCAGCTGCCACAGGTTTTCATAGATGCGCATGTACAAGGTCCATACGCCGCCGCTGCCCTTGGCGCGCGCGTCCACCGTGCGCCCCTGCTGCAGCTTGCGGTAGATGTCGGCCATGCGCAGATTTGCCTGGCGCTGCAAGCGGTCGTTGATGAACAGGTCCGTGTACAGATTGGCCACCATGGGCGCGTGCTGCTCCAGTGTGGGCAAGGCGCGGCGCATGCGCGCCAGCAAACGGAACTGGTCGCCGGCGCTGCCCGGCGCGAGGATATGGTGGCCGATTTCATGGGCGAGGATTTCCAGCGCATAGTCGTCCAGCCCCAGTTCCGTCACCAGCGGCAAGTCCACCACCACGCTCTGGTCCAGCAAACGGATCATGGCGAAGCTGCCGGACAGGCCCTGCTTGCTGGCCTCGACGCGGCTGGCGCACAGGCTGGGGTCACGCAAGCGTGTAAATTTGCTCCACACGGCCAGGGCCTCGGGCCAGGCGGCGCGCCAGGCCTCGATCAGCGCCGTGTCGGTGATCTTCTTCATGCGAGTGGCAGCAGGCGGATCGCGTGCGTCCATGGCGACGTGACGGCGACCGTATGCGCATTGGCGGCGATGGCGATGTCGCCGGCCGGCACATCGAGTTCGATGCGGCGCGCGCCGATCTGCAGGGTCGTCCCATCGAGCCGCACGGACGCCGGCATGCTTGTTTGCGCCTGCTCGAACTCCTGCGCCGTGGCGCTGTGCAGCACGGCGCCAAAGGCGTCGGCCACCAGCAGGTAATGGCGCTCGCCGCTGCGCACGATAAAACCATCCGCCGCAGCGCGCACTTGCGGCGGCGCGCCGAAGTCGCCACCGAGGCCTGTGAAGCTGCCGAACTCGCGGCCCTCCGCATTGCCGCGCCACGGATACTCCATCAGCTGCGCATGCACCTGCGGCCATGGCGCACCGGGTTCGCCAAAGGCGGCCAGCGCCAAGTCCGGCGGCAAGGTATCGGCGGCGGCCAGCGCGCCCTGGCGAAAATGCGCGACGCCCGCGCGCCACGCCAGCACCTGGCCCACGGCACGCAGCTGCGCCAGCGTGGCGACCTGCGGCGCCAGGGCGGCCAGCTCGCGCTGCCACTGCGCGGGACGCGCCCCCGCCACGGAGGCGATGTGGACGGCGGCGTTGCTGAGCATGCCCAGCACGTCGACCGGCGCCATCGCCAGCAGCGGCGCAAACTGCGGCGCCAGCTCGCGCCAGACGGTATTCAAGAACGGATTTTTCGCCGCCGGACCGGCCAGCCCATGGCCCACCAGTTCCAGGGCCATGTCGTAGGCGGCCAGGGTCACGCCGCCCGCCCGTTCAGGCGCGGCGGCGACCACGGCGACTATCAGCGGATCGACGCCGTCGAGCAAGAAGGCGCCGAAGGCGGCCATGTCGAGCGAGGGAAAGCGCCGGCGTGCTTCCGCCGCGCGCGCATTGAACTGGGCGCGGCCGCTGGCAAGTAGCGAGGCAAAGGCAGGAGAGATCATCGCGGCCCCTCAGTCGCTGTGCGAAAAGTGCAGCAGATAGCGTTCATCGCCCAGTTCGAACGCGATCTCGTCCCAGTGGATGGCGTACCAGAAACCGGCGGGCGGCGTCATCGTCACGGCATACGTGGAAAAACCGCCCAGCGCCTCGTCGAGCGATGCGAGGAAGGCGGCCACCAGCTGCGCGCGGAAGCGTCCCGGTGGCGCCGCCTGCATGTGCCGCGACGAGAAAAACCAGCGCTGGCACACCTGCTCCAGCTGCGCGCGCCCGCACGGCGCCGCATTGATATGCCACAAGGGCGCAGGCAAGTGGCGTGCCGGTTCGATGACGTGCAAGGCATGGTCTTCCACGCGCAGGCCCAGCGCCGTGGCAAGATCGGGCGCGTCGGGCAGGCGTGATAATTCGTAGCTCGCGCACAGGTCGCTCGCTTCGCCATTGAGCATGGCCAGCGCTTCCAGGAAGCCTTGACAGTGCGGCACGCTCATTGCGAACGCAGCCAGCTGCGGTAGTTGGTATAGCGCTGATGCAGGTATTTGAGCTTCAGCAGGTCGTCGTACAGGGGGCCGTACAGCTTGCGCCCCTTCGTGCGTTCGCCGATCAGCTTTTCGATGCGGTTCAGGCGCGCCAGGGTCTCGCGCTCGCTGACGCCGTCGAGGCCCAGGTCGAATTCGGCCGACAGCACGCCCACCGGATCGTCGCGGTCCAGGTCCAGGCGGTTGAATTCATCGTTCGACAAATCGAACAGGCGGCGCAGCCAGCCCAGCCTGTCGCTGCGGTAGGCGGCGTTTTCGGGCAGCGCGAAAAACGGCGCGTCCGGGTCCGGCTGCAGCTTGTTATGCAGGACGAAGGGCAGCACCTGGCGCAAGTCTTCCAGCGCCACCTCGCCATTGCCGCGGAAATACGCCATGGCCTTGGCGTAGATCATGAGCGCCATCAGGGTGCGCACGGAGATGCCGTTCAAGGTCTGGCAACCGAGGTCCTTCAGGCGGTCGCGCCCATTGTCGGCAGCCTGCGCGGCGCCCCGGTCGGCGCCCGCCAAACGGGCCGTATCCTTGGTCATGTATTCGAACTGGCCGCCGGCCGTCTCGAACAGCTCGAACTGGCTGGCAAAAAATTCCAGGCGGCGGCGCACGGCGTCGGGTATGCCCACTTGGCGGATCGCCTCGCCGATCTGGTCGACCTCCCCTTCCGTGAAGATGATATCGGGCGGCACCAGCTCTTCGGGACGCACGTTTTCTTCCACGCGCAGCAGCAATTCGTTCAGGAAGCGCGGGTTGAAGGCCAGCGCCTGCACCGTCACGTCGACCCGGTCGCGCAGCGCCTCGATCACCTGGTACGTGCCGCCGCCCTGGTCGTCGTTGGCCGTCAGGTACCAGGCCGCTTCCGGGCACTCGTAAATATGGTTCAGCACTTCCGCGTAATTGTCGCCCATCACGGTGAGCAGCGCGCTTTGCGTGCGCGTGGGGATGCGGTTGTATTCATCGACGATCTTCACGCGCATGCCCAGCCAGGCGCGCCAGGCGATGCGGATATCGTCCATGCTTTGCGCATTCACCAGGTCGGCCGGTAAGGGATTGCCGAGCAAATCGGCCACCGTCATCTGCGGGTGGCCATGCTGCATCGCGCGTTTCACCTCCTTGACGGTGGAACCGGCCAGCACGCCCATCAGCAGGGCGCTGGCCGTCTTGCCCCGCCCCGGCCCGCCCACAAACAGGCATTTGCGGCGCGTGGCGAACGTCAGCAGGGGCAGCAAAATAAAACTCGAATAGCTTTGCGCCGACGGCAAATTCAATGTACGGCGGCTGTCGCCCACGGAATACGTCTGCGACGGGCCGTCGTTGTACTCGATGTCGTAGTGGGGGCTGATGATGGCATGGTTGACGATCCAGAAATACGCCTGGCGCAGCTTTTCATCGAAAGGCCGCGCTTGCGCCTCGCCTTCCGCTCCCAGCGCGATGGGGCCCTGGTACAGGTCCGCCACATCGAACTGCCGCACGGCGGGCGCGGCCTTGGGCTTGGTGGGGGCTTGCGACAAGCGCTGGAACAAATTGAATGCAGACATAGAAATCATCAAAAAGGCATCGAATCAACCCCTAAAGCCAAGGACCGGGGTCGGACCCTCAGGGTCCGACCCCAGCATTTCGCTGGGGTTACGGAAATGAAATTATTGCATATCAAGTGCCTTCGGCCTTGTTCAAATCGACAACGGTTTCCTCCAGCTTGCGCCAGCGCCACCAGCCCAGCGCCACGCTGGCCAGCAGCAAGGCCAGCAAGCCCGCCACTTCATGGCGGATTTCATACAGCGACGCGCCCATCTGGTTGAGCGCGACAAAGCCCTGGATGCCGGCCGTGGACGGCAGCAGCCAGCGCAGCCATTGCAGCACGACGGGCATGGACGACACGGGCCAGGTCAGGCCCGCGAGGAACAGCACCGGCATCGAGGTGGCGATCATCAGCTGCGTGCCCCGTTCGCGCGTGCGGAACAGCATGCCCAGCAGCATGCCGAACGCCGCCTCCGCCAGCGAGAACAGCGCCAGCAGCAACAGCATGCCGCCGAAGTTGCCGCCACGGGGGTAATCCTGGAACCAGAAGACGAAACCGAAGAAATAGCAGCAGTTGAGGAAAGCGACGCAGGCAAACGCCAGCAGCATGCCCGCATAGCCGCCCGCCGTGCGCCGGCCGGCCACAGGGAAGCTCTTGCGCTGGTACCAGGTGCCGAACAGCATGGTCATGCCGATCAGCAAGGTCTGCTGCACGATCAAGGTCGCCACGCCCGGCACGACATACGCGCCATAGCCTTCCTTGACGTTAAACAGGGGCACGGCATCGAAGGCAATGGGCGAGCGCTGCTGGTTGGCCTGCACGGTCGATGGCGTGCCCGCGCCCAGGCGTTTGAGTTCGATACCGGCCGACACCGTGCCCACCACTTCCGCCAGGCCATTCAAGGCCACCTTGTTCAGCATCAAATACAAGCCATTGCCCGCCACCTGCGCATGGGCGGCGCGGCCGGCCAGCACGTCCGTCTGCAAACCGTCGGGAATGATCAGCACGCCCATGACCTGGTCGCGCCACAATAAATCCTGCGCGACGGGCAAGTCCGGCGTGACGGCCACGACTTGCAATGAGGGATGGGCCATGGCGAAGCGCGTGAGCTGGCGCGACATGGCGCTGCGGTCCTGGTCGACGACGGCCACGGGCACGCGCTGGACGATTTCCGTCGAGTATGGCAAGGGATAGAAGAAGGAATAGATGATGCCGCCGATAAACAGCAAGGTCAGCGCGCCCTTGTCCGTCAGCATGGCGCGCCAGGTGGCGATAAAAGCCGGCCAGATCATGCGCGCCCCCAGGCCGCCGGCATATTCGCGCGGCGCGCCAGCAGGAATACGCCCACGACGCCGCAGCCGACGGCAAAGCCGGCCAAGATCAGCATTTCCTGCACGCCATAACGCCACGGTGCGCCGGCCAGCCAGTATTTCGTTTGCAATTGCAGATAGTGCGTGAGCGGCAAGGCTTCCGCCCAAGCGCGCGCCGGCGCCGGCATGGCCATCAGGGGAAAGGCCTGTCCCGCGAACGCGAAGGCCGGTGCGGTAATAAATGCCGCGCCCGACAGGGCCAGGCGCAGGGACAGGGTGGCGGCGATCAGCAAGGTGGCCAGGCCGCAATACGCGAGCACCAGCAGCAGCATGCTCAGCAACAGGGCCGGCAAGCTGCCCGCCACGGCCCAGCCACGCGCCAGGCTGAAGAACAGCAAGTACAGCAGCGCCAGCGCGCAGTAGGCGATCACGGGAAACAGCAGCTTGGCAAGCACGGCGCGCAGCCAACTGCCATGGGCCGAGGCCAGCCATTGCGGCACCGTGCCGTCGCGCAACTCGCGTCCGACGGACGTGACGACGGCGACGACGATGAAAATCTGCAGCATGGCCGGCATCAGGGCCAGGGTCAGAAACGCTTCATAGCTGGTGTTTTCATTGTATAGGCTGTTCAGTGTCGTGCGTATCGGTTCGAACTGGGCCGCCGCCTGCACGCCCGACATGCCCTTCTTCACGCGCGCCGTCATTTCGATGCCGGCCGACAAGGTCGTGCTGACCGTGCGCACGTCGCGCAGCAAGGCGCCCGCGTGCGAGGAAAACTGCGCGTTGTACAGCCATTGCACGGTGGCTTGCCGGCCGCCCAGCAGTTTTTGTTCGAAATCGTTCGGAATCAGCAGGTAGCCGAACGCCGTGCGTTCGCGCAAGCGATGCAGGGCTTCGTCGCTGGACGCCACCTTGGCCGCCACGGCGATGCCGGGCGAAGCGTCGAGCCAGCGCGTGAGCTGGCGCGACAAGGTCGAGTTGTCGTTATCGATGACGACGATGGGCAAGTCGCGCGCGATGCCGGCGGAAAACACCAGCCACAGCATGCCGCACAGCGCGATGGGAATCCAGCTGAGCATGCCGAAGTCCCAGAAATCGCCGCGCAGCCGCGCCCACTCGCGCTCCAGCGCAGAAACCGGCCCCTTATCCGCTTCGTTCATCGCGTATCAGAGCGGTGGAAACACAACCGACATGCCCGGACGCAAGCCCTCGACCTTGATGGCGGGGCGCAGCCGGATTTCAAACGTGCGCAAGTCCGTGCCGCCCGGGCGCGCCGCGCGCCACGTGGCGAAATCGGGCAGCACGGCGACTGAGCTGACCTTGAAGCTCACTTGCTGTTTCAGCGCCGGCACATTGGCCGTATGCGTGCTGCCCATGGCAAACGCGGCCATTTCATCTTCGCGCACCTGCAGCACGGCCCAGGCGTCATCGAGGTTCACCAGGGTGATCACGGGGAAGCCTTGCGGCGCCAGTTCACCGGGCTGTATCTGGATCTTGCTGACTTGCCCGGCCACCGGGGCGGCAATCTTCGTCTCCGCCAGGGCGACCTGCGCTTCCGTCAGCACGGCGCCCACCTGGCGCGCCTGGGCGGCGGCGGCCGTCTTGTCTTCCGGACGGGCGCCCTTTTGCGCCATGTCATATTGCGCGCGGGCCGCTTGCGCCAGCTGGTCGGCGGCACGCCATTGCGCTTGCGCCTCGTCACGTTTCTGCTGCGCGATCACGCCTTGCTCGTACATATTGTTGACGCGGGTGTACGTGGTCCTGGCGATGGTGGCGCCCGTTTGCGCCCGCTCCCAGTTGGCTTTCGCGGCGGCGATTTCTTCAGGACGCGCACCCGCTTGCGCCTTTTGCGCCACGGCATCGGCTGCCTGCGTGGCGGCCGTCGCTTGCGCGATCTTCGCGTCCACTTCCGGACTCGTCAGCTGGAACAGCAATTCCCCTTTCGGCACCGTCTGGCCAAGCTTAACGTACAGCTCGCCCACCCTGCCCGGCACTTTCGACGAGACATTGACTTCCTGCGCATCCATCTGTCCCTGCAAAGGCAGGCGCTGCGGCTGGAACGCCTGGTACAAGCCCCAGCCCACGAAGCCGAGGACGATGATGGCGGCGACTATGGCCAATGGTTTTTTGGAGGTGCTCATTATTATTTGTCCACAGGTAATTGGATATCGGCCGCAGCGGCCAGGCTGCCCAGGCGCTGCGTCTCGCCCGTCGCTTCCAGCAATTGCGCCAGGCCCATCACATAGTTATAGGCAGTCTGCGCGCGCTGGGTCTCGACCTTGGCCAGGTTCAGGCGCGCGTCGACCACTTCCAGCGACGTCACTTGTCCTTGCTGGAAAGCGACCGTTTGCAAACGGATATTTTCGCGCGCCAGCTCCACCGACGACGCCGTGGACAGGTACTGGATGCGGGCGTTTTCCAGCGCGCGCCAGTTCTTTTCGATCAGGGTGGGAATGTCGCGCTCGGCCTGGCGCGCCACCACTTCCACGCGCTCCTGGTCCAGCTTGGCGGCGGCGATCATCTTGCCCGTGTTGATGCGGTGCACGAGCGGCACGGCCACGACGAGGCCGATGGCCCAGTTCGACCGCACGAGTTTTTCGTTGCCGCGATTCAAGTTGTAGTTACCGATGGCAAACACGGTGGGCGCGTACTCCTTGCCATGCAGCTTCAAGGCTTGCTCGGCCTGCACGCGCTTGCTGTCGATCTTTTTCCAGTTCGCATTTTCGCGCATGCCCGTGCTGATGAACGATTGCAAGGTACCCACCGGCAGGCTGTTGACGAACAGGGGAGTGCTGGGCCGCACTTGCGTGTTGACGGCGAGCAAACGGTCGAGCGCCACCTGGGCGATTTCCTCATCGCTGCGCGCCTGCGCCTCGTCGCTGCGGGCGCTGTCGAGGGCCACGTCGGCACGCAGGCGTTCCGCGCGCGAAATCAGGCCGCCCTTTTCCAGCTTGGCCGCGTCGCGCTGATGCTGCGTCACGCCGGCCGTCACTTCGGCCCGCACGGCCACCACCCGCTTCGCCAGCAATAATTGAAAATAGCGCTGCGCCACCAGGGTCGCCAGCTGTTCTTCCGCTTCCGTGCGCTCCGCCTGCGCGGCCAGGGTCAGGCTCGAAGCGAGGCCCTTGACGGCGTCCAGGCGCCCGCCCGTGTAGATGGGCCACATGCCCAGCAAGCCGAACGAGGTCAGGTCCGTCACCACTTCGCGGCTCAGGGAATTGGGAATCTGTGGCTTGGGCAAGCCGGGAATCGATGGCAGCACGGACTCGATGCCGCCCACCACGCCGGACAAGCCGCTCGTATCGATGTTCAAGTCCGTCGACAGGCGGCCACGAAACGCCGTCAAGTCCACGGAAGGGCCGTCGATATTCGACAGCGCCTCCGCCTTGAGGGTTTTTGCGCGCACGTCGAGCGCGGCGCCCTGCACGGCGCCCGAAGCGGCTGCCGCTTGCTGCAGCGCTTCGCTGAATGTCAGAGGTTCCGCCAGGGCCGGCATGGCCGCGCCCAGCGCGCTCGCCAGCAATAATGATAAATGTCCTTGCAATCTGCCCATGTAGCGTCCAGTCAATGAATGAGGGGAAAGCACGGGGTTGCCATGTTTATACTTTCACAATAGCAATTATATCCACGGATGTCCATTCCAGCCTGCACTATTGGTTACGCAAGCTGACAGACAAAAACGGGCGCCTCATGCGGGGCGCCCGTTTTTGTCAGACTACACGGCTAGCGGCTTACTTCTTCGCCTTCTTGCCGCCCTTTTCCTTTTCCTTTTCAAACACGGCAAAGAACTCGGACGCCATGCTGCGGATGGCGCGGCCGATATTGGCGTAGTCGTATTCGTTCAGGTTGGCCAGCGAGACGCGGCCGGACGGATGCGTGGTGCCGAAGCCGCGGCCCGGCAGCAGGATGACGCCCGTTTCCTCGGCCAGGCGGAACAGCGCTTCGTTCGGCTTGAGTTTTTTCAGCAGCCACTGCGAAAACTCCACGCCATGCATCTGCGCGGCCAAGGATTCCATGTCCAGCAGATGGTAGTAGCGCACGGAATTGGCGTCGTGCACCATCGGCAAGCCCAGTTCGCGGTACAGCGCTTCCTTGCGGCGCAGCACGATGCGTTTCATCGATTGCTTGTACTTTTGCTCTTCATCCATCAGCGAGAACAAGGAGAACAGGGTCATCTGCGCCTGCACGGGCGTGGACAGGCCGGCCGTGTGGTTCAGCGCCACCGTGCGGCTGTCGGCCACCAGGCGGTCGATGAATTTCAGCTGGCGCGGTTCCGTCGTGATGGAGTGATAGCGCGCATCGAGCTGCTTCTTGATGGTTTCAGGCAACTTCGCAATCTTGTCGTCGAGCACATTGTTTTCATGCGTGGCCACCACGCCCATGCGCCAGCCCGTCGCGCCGAAGTATTTCGAGAACGAATATACGAGGATGGTGTTGAACGGGCAGATGGCGAACAGCGAGACGAAATTGTCGGCGAACGTGCCGTACACGTCATCGGTCAAAATGATCAGGTCCGGGCGCTTCTTGATGATCTTGGCGATGTATTCCAGGGTCTCGTCGTCGATCTTGACGGATGGCGGATTGCTGGGGTTGACGAGGAAGAAAGCCTTCACTTTCGGGTCCAGCAGCTTGTCCAGCTCCTTCTTGGTAAATTGCCAGTTGTTCGATTGCGGCGCATCGATGTGCACGGTGTTCAGCTTGTAATCGTTCAGCTGCGGAATCTCGATGTAGGGCGTGAAGATCGGCATGCCCAGGGCGATCGTGTCGCCTTCCTGGATGATGTGGTTCGATTTCAGGCTGGCGAACAGATAGGTCATGGCCGCCGTGCCGCCTTCGACCGCGTACATGTCGAAGTTGCCGACGAATGGATGGTCGCCGATCATTTCGCGGTGGATATACTGGCCGACGATTTTCTCGGACAGGCGCAGCATGCGGTCCGGCACGGGATAGTTGCAGCCGAGGATGGCTTCGCACATCTCATAGATGAAGTCGCCCGCACTCAGGCCCAGCTGGTCGCGCACGTACGACACGGCCGCCTCGATGAAATGCGCGCCCGGGTTGCCTTCGTGCTTGCGCACGAAGATTTCAAAGCGCGCCTCGATGCCCTCGCGCGTGGGAAAGCCGCCCACGTCATCCATGTACACATACGAGCGCTCCGCTTCCGTCATGGCGAACTGGCCGAACTGGAAGAAGCCGTGGCGTGGCGTGGTCGCCAGGAAATTCGGGTTGCCGCGGCCCGCATTGAGCATCAGGCGGTTGCTTTGCTTGGCCGTCTGGATCAGCGCATCCTTCAATTCGAAGGGGCTCAACAGGGCGAGTTTGCTTGGGTTACTGAAATCCATTTTTGCTACTCCTTATCAGACTGATAATTTTGAGGGTTCTTGCAAAGGTGCTTGCACATACATGCAGACTCAGACGAAGGCCACAATCAGCGGCCCCAGCAAGGTCAGGAAAACGTTGGCCAGGGCATACGTGATGGCAAACGGTACGGTGGGAATCGAGTTTTGCGCCGCGTTCAGCACTTCGCCGAACGCGGGATTGGCGCTGCGCGAGCCGGACAAGGCGCCCGCAAACACGGCCACGTTGTCATAGCGCAAGATGTAACGGCCGATCAGCATGGTCAGTATCATCGGCAGGATGGTCACCACGACGCCCACGCCGAACAGCGTCAGGCCGTGTTCGCGCACGGTTTGCACGGCTTGCAGGCCGGACGTGAGGCCGACGACGGCAACGAAGCCGGCCAGGCCCAGATCCTTGAGGATTTGCACGGCGCCGCTGGGCATGTAACCGAAGGTCTGGCGCTTGGCGCGGAACCAGCCGAACACGAGACCCGACAGCAGCACGCCGCCGCCGCTGCCCAGTGTCAGCGGAATCGAACCGATGCGCGCCACCAGCAAGCCCACCAGCAGGCCGACGACGAGGCCGGCGCCCATGTAGACGAAATCCGTCTTGGCGCTCGGCACGATCATGTAGCCCACTTCGGCCGCCACGCGCTTGACGTCCTGCTCGGCGCCATAGATGGTCACCACGTCGCCCGTCTGCACGACGGTTTCCGGCTGCATGGGCAGGATCTTGCCCATGCGGCTCAGCTGCACGACAAAGATGCCGTGACGCACGCCCGGCGCCGTCGCGCTGCGGATTTCGCCCACCGTCTTGTTGTGGTAAGCCTTGTTGGTCAGCACCATGTCGCGGCGCTGCATCACCAGTTCCATGCCTTCGACGGCCAGCAATTCCTTGCCCAGCTGGGAAGACACGCTGAGCATGGCTTCGCGGCGGCCCACCAACAGCACGATATCGTCGGCGGCCAGCACCAGGTCCGGGCTGACGTCGATGATCTGGCCATTGCGTTTCACGCGCTCGATGGTGATGGCCGTATTCGGATGAGCGCTTTCGATCTCTTCCACGGTGCGGCCGGCACCGGGACCCACGTCGTAGATGCGGCCGATCAAGTCGGGCGCGGCCGGCGTCTGGCCAGGTCCCAGCACCTGCACGCCCGCCTGCAGCGCCGTTTCCGCCTTGATCGCATCTTCGCGGATGGTGCGACCCATGAGTTTCGGCAAGATATTGACGCAGACGATGATGGCGCCAAACGAGCCGAACACATAGGTGACGGCATAGCCGACGGCCACGTTGCCCTGCAGGCGCGCCACCTCGTCGGCCGCCAGGCCCAGCTTGGTGATCGCGTCGCCGGCCGTGCCGATGATGGCCGACTGCGTCAAGCCGCCCGCCGCCACGCCGGCCGCCAGGCCCTTGTCCAGGCCGAACACCTTGGCCATGATGACCACCGTCAGCAGCGCCGTCACGGCCAGCACGACGGCCAGGATGATTTCGCGCACGGACTGGCGCCCCAGGGAATTGAAGAATTGCGGTCCGCTTTCATAACCGACCGCGTAAATGAACAGGGCGAACAGTACCGACTTGACGCCGGGATCGATGGCCACGCCTACCTGGCTGACGAGGACCGCCACCAGCAGTGAACCGGCGACCCCGCCCAGCTGAAACGAGCCGAACTTGATCTTGCCGATGTAGTAGCCCACTGCCAGGGAGAGAAACAAGGCAATTTCGGGCGACTTCTTGAATAACTCATGCAACCATTCCATGCGGACCGCCTTTCGTGTTGAAGGAATTCTTTACTGCCTGTGCTCTTGCAAGCTGCTCATGCATGAACGGACCCGGCCAGGGCCACGATGAGCGGCCCCAGCAGAGGCAGCACCACGTTCGAGATGGCATAGGTAATCGTGTAGCCCAGCAAGGGCGTGGAATTGCCGGCCGCGTTCTGCACGGCCGACAAGGCTGGCGTGCTGCACTGCTGGCCGGCGATGGCGCCCAGCAGCACGGGCGCTTCCAGCTTGAGGAAAAAGTGGCCCACCAACAACGACAGCGAGGCGGGGATGACGGCGATCAAGACGCCCATCAGCGGCAGCGACAAGCCGTACTGGCGCACCAGCTCGATTGCCTGCGGTCCCGACGCCAGGCCCACGCAGGCGATGAAGGTGGCCAGGCCGATATCCTTCATCATGTCGAGCGCGCTGGGGTGGATGCCCGGCATGCCAGGTTTTCGCGCCTGGTACCAGCCGAATACGAGCCCCGTCAGCAAGGCCCCGCCGCCCGTGCCCAGCGAAAACGGAATGCCGCCCAGCCTGGCGGTAAAGCCGCCGATATACACACCGAGCACGATGCCAATGCTGGCGTAGACGATATTGCTGCGGTCGCCCGTGGGCACGCGCTTGCCGATGGCCGACAGCGCCGTGTTCAGTTCGCGTCCTTCCGTCGTGCCGTACAGGCGCAGCACGTCGTCGCGCTGCAGGGCCAGGTCGGGCAAGGGCGGCATGCTGTGCTCGCCGCGGATGACGGCCGCCACATGCACGCCGGTGGGCAAGGCCAGCTGGCGCAAGGGCTGGCCGACCAGCGCGGCTTGCTGCAGCACCACTTCGACGGCGGAGACGGCCATGTTCAAGCCCGTCGTGTCGGCAAATTCCTCGCCCAGGATGGCTTCGGCCGCCACCAGCGCGGGACGGTGGCCGATCACCAGCACTTCGTCGTTATTGCGCAGGCGCAGTGCCGGCTCCAACGGCAAGACCTTGCCATGCCGGCGCACGCGCGTGATGCTGGCGCGGCCCGCAAAAATATGCTGCAAGGCATCAAGGCGGCGTCCCGCGCCCCGGCTGATGCGGTAAGCGCGGCCGACCATTTCCGGCGTCGCCTGCAAATCGTCGGCGCCCGCCTGCGCGCCGCCCATTTTTTCCCATAATTTGTCCGCTTCCTCGCGCAGATTGACGCGCAACAACAGCGGAAAAATCTGGCTGGTGACGATGACGATGGCGATCAGGCCGAAGATATACGTGATGGAATACGCGGTGACCACATTGGCTTGCAGCTCGGCGATGCGGGCCGTCGGCAGCGCCAGCTTCGAGATCGCGTCCGTGGCTGTGCCGACGACGGCCGATTCCGTCGCCGCGCCCGCCATCATGCCGGCCGCCGTCCCCTGGTCCAGGCCCAGGAAACGCGTGGCCAGCAGCACCAGCGCCAGCACCACCACCACTTCGATCAGGCACAGTATTCCCAGGCGCAAGCCCTTGGCATTGAGGTTGGCAAAGAACTGGGGACCGCCCGCGTAGCCGAGGGCAAAGATAAACAGCATGAAGAAAACGTTTTTCACGCTGGCGTCCAGGGTAATGCCAAGCTGGCCGATCAGCAGCGCGGCGATCAGGGTGCCGCACACGCCGCCGAGCTGGATCGGGCCGAAGCGTATCTGCCCTACCGCGTAGCCCAGCGCCAGCGCCAGGAACAGGGCCAATTCCGGCACCTGGTGCAATACCGACGCGATCGAATCGAGCATGGGCAAACCTTCGAAAAGATAACGGATGGTTACAAGGGAGCACAGCGTTCGGTGGCTGGCGGCGGCTTGCCGTTGAACGGGCGCACGGGTCCGCACGACAGCCGCCATGGCGGCTATCGCTGGGAAAGTATTGCAAAGTGTTGCAAGATGGAATGATGTTCGGCGAAAATTTTATAAGTGTCAACAGGTGTTCTGTTGAACTCGCTTTGCGTTTCCTCAAACATCCTGCGCACGATTGAAGCAGTCATTTGACATAGCTCAACTAAACCATTAGTAATGATTTGGACGATACCAAAGTGCCTTGCGCGCCAGCGGCGTCTCCTCCGGCAGGTCAGGATTGACGAGCTCCAGCACGTAACGCCGGGACAGATTCAGGCCCTGCGCGAGACGGCCGAAATGGCGCTGGAACAGCTGCGCAAAGCTGCCATCGGCCAGCATGGTTTCCAGTCCCAGTTCAATGTGGCGCGCCAGTTCCGGCCTGTGCTTGCCGACAAAAAAGTACAGTACGGCCGGGTAGCGGAAGACCAGATGGGTGTCTAGCGCGAGCGGCAATTGCGCGTGGCTGGCCAGCTCGCTTTGGGCCTCGATCACGGAGCGGGGAAAGTAGTCGATGCGCCCCGCCGCCAGCTGCTGGAACAGGCCTTCGTAGGTGCTCGAGGTATCGAGGCGCAAGCCGTTCGCCTGCAGGATGGCGCAGTCGGGCCAGTCGCGCATCTGGCCGGCAGACAGCCGCGCCAGGGCGGCGACGCTGCGCACGCCGCGCAGCAGCTGCGTCTGGCGGGCATGGATCAGGGCCACGCGCCAGCCGATCAGGCCGCGGTCGATCGGTATGCGCACCGGCAGCAATTGCGTTTCGCGCGCCCGGCTCGTCATGGCCCAGACGACATCGACGCTGCCTGACGCCATGGCGATTTCCTGCATGGCGCGCGTCTGCACCATGCGCAGTGCGGAGCGGCGCAAGGCATAGGCATGGCCCGACCGCGACAGCGCCATTTGCAGCAAGGCCGTCACATAACCTTGCTGCGGATCATCGAGCGCCTGATGGCGCGGATACACGAGCTGCAGCGGCGGCGACGTGCCGGCGGCGGCAGCGCCCAACGGCCACAGGGCGGCAAGCATGAGCAGGGGGCGGCGCTGCATGGCCCCTCCTTTCCAGCGCTTTCATCAGCGTTCTTATCAGAATGACAGTATCGCGCAGCGGGGCACGCTTGTCGACTGGATTATGGAAACTGTGTACAAAACAACAGCAATTCAGGCGGGAGTGGAGCGGTGCAAATTAATCCAGATCAATAAAACCGTAAATAGAAAATAAATCTTGCGTGCTGCTCTGGACGGCATGCGCGCCCCTCGCCTACGCTGTTTTTTTATCTGAAAAACAAGAGGACCACATGCAGACAGCGCGCTTGAATATTATTGGAATGGATCACGAAGGCTGCGCCGACAGATTGACGGGCGCACTTGAGGCCGTCACAGGCGTGGCCACCGTCTGCGTCTCGCTGGCGCGCCACGGCGCCACGGTGCAATTCGACGAACGCCTGGCCACGCAGGAACGTTTGCTGACCGCCGTCAACGACGCCGGCTTCATGGGCGAGGCGTCCGATGAAGAACAATTGCCATCGTGCAGCGGCGCCTGCGGCCACTGCCGCCACTGAGCGCCCGCCTCCCCTTTTCCGCTCAGCCTCCCCGCGCGCCCCGGTCGCGCAAATGCGCCAGCACGCGACGCGGTCCCAGCGACTGCAGGTCGAACGGCGGCAATTCGATGGCATCGAGCGTATTCTTGAACAGCAAGCCCAGCTCCGTATCGCCTTCCAGGCTCAAACGGCGGCTGAAGAACAAGGTGTCCGGATCTTCCTGGCGCCGCGCCAGCAGCATCAAGTCATGCACGCTGGCGGCGATGCACAGGTCCGGCACGTCGACATAGCGTTCGGCCACGAACACCGTGCCCTGCCACTCAAAATCGAAGGCGATACCGGCGTCCAGCAAGCGCAAGCGCAGGCTGCGCCCCTCCAGGCTGCAGCGCACGTCGTCGGGCAATTGCGGCGCCAGCAGGCGGTTCAAGCCTTGCACGAACAGCCAGGAGGCGGGATACGGCGGCAGCTTGGACAGCAATTCGGCCAGCGGTTCGGGCAGCCGGTACGACACGGCGGGCTTGCTCATGGCAGGCTTGGCCGGGACCGGGACCGGGACGGGCAATCTTTCCAGTTGATCTTGCATGTTCTTCCTTTCGATGCGTTCAATGGGCGGCGTGCTGTTCCATGCCGGGCTGGCCGTGCCAATAGCCGTCGCAGGCGCCGGCCGGCTGGCAGGCCGCCAGTTGGGCCTGGGCGCCGATGCCGCTGACCTGCCCCCGGCGGGCGCGGTCGAAGATGGCGATCACCTGTTCCGTGTGCATGGCTTGCGGACTGATGCGCGCCACCGACACGCCCATGTCGCGCATGGCGTCGAGTTCGCGCACCAGGTTGTAGACGAGCGCCGACTGCGTCTGCGTGCCATTGAGTACGAGGAAGGGCACTTCGTCGCGCGTGCGCAGCAGCAGCCCGTCCGGCTCTTCCAGGCAGCTGTAGCCGCAGTCGTCCTTCGGCAGGTTGCGGTTGCGCGCCGTGAAGCAGCGCGCGGAAAACGCCAGCGGCATGCGTCCGTAGGCAAACACTTCCGTCTCCAGCCCTTCCGGTTTCTGGCGCTGCATCTCGGCCAGCGCCGTCTGTCCCATTTCCAGCGGCATCACCCAGCGCCGCGCACCGAGGCGCGCCATCAGTTGCAGGCTGGGGCCATTGAACAGGTTCAAATGGGGGCCGGCGACGAAGGATGCGCCCTTTTCCATGCAATGCACGGCGCCCATGTCGTTGGCCTCGACGCCGTAGCGCCCATTGCCCGTGATGCGGCGCAGGGTCGCCAGTTCGGCGCCCGCCTCGATCAGCGCCTGCGTCGACAGCACCACTTCCTTGCCGGCGGCGGCCAGCATGTCGGCGATATCGAGCCAGTCGGCCAGGCGCAGCTCATGCCGGCGCGAGCAGACGGTTTCGCCCAGGTACACGATATCGACGGCGGTGCCGGCGATCTGCTGGTAAAACTCGAAGACGGTGGCGCGCGGCCAGTAGTACAGCAAGGGACCCAAAGAGAGTTTTAGCATGCCTTTTCCAATATTTTTTTAAGTGACAAAACCGTAGCGAGCGGCTCGCGGCGGGGCCGAGAAGCGCAGCAGGTTTTGCTATTTCCAGGAGCGGTGATACGCGCCCAAGGTGTGCTGCTGGCCTTCGGCCAGCTTGTCCATGGCCGCCATCCAGCCCGGCTTGACGGCGTAGCGCGCATTGCCTTCGCGGCAGGCGTCGATCGCTTCGCGCCACACGCGCGTCACCTGCGCCACATACGCGGGGCTGCGCTGGCGCCCTTCGATCTTCACGGCGCGCACGCCCATGGCGATCAGCTGCGGCAGCAGCGCCAGCGTGTTCAGGCTGGCCGGCTCCTCGATGGCGTAATACTCTTCGTCGTTGACTTCGAAACGCCCCTTGCACAGGGTCGGATAGCTGGCGTTTTCGCCCGGTGCGTAGCGGTCGATCAGCACGCCGTTCAGGCGCGATTCGAGGCCGTTCGGCGTTTCCAGCCAGCGCACGGATTTCGCCGGCGAGCACACGCCGTGCGTGTTCGGCGCCTCGCCCGTCGCATACGACGACAGCGCGCAGCGCCCTTCGACCATCACGCACAGGCTGCCGAAGCCGAAGACCTCGATCTCGACGTCCGTCTTGGCGATCAGTTGCTCGACCTGCGCCATCGACAGCACGCGCGGCAGCACGGCGCGGGCGATGCCGAAGTGTTCCTGGTAAAAATTGATCGCTTCGTAGTTGGTGGCCGAGCCTTGCACGGACAGGTGCAGGCGCAGCTGCGGGTGATGCTCGCTTGCATACGCCATCAAGCCCGGATCGGCGACGATCATGGCGTCGATGCCGGCTTGCGCGGCGCGGTCGATGGCGCTGCGCCACACGGCCCAGTTGTGCGGCTGCGGATAGGTATTCAGCGCCAGCAGCACCTTGCGTCCATATTGGTGGGCGTAGCGCACGCCCTCGGCGATGGCCTTTTCGTCGAAATTGAGGCCGGCGAAATTGCGTGCATTGGTGGCATCGCGAAAACCCAGGTACACGGTGTCGGCGCCATTGTCGACGGCCGCTTTCAAGGCGGGCAGGCTGCCGGCGGGGCAGACCAGTTCCAGCGGTCCGGCCACGCGGGTGGCGGTAGTTGATTCAAGCATCATGATATTCACAGTCCTGTATCGGCTCAGGGTGCAGACTATAGCCCCGCCCATACCGCCCAGTCCTTGACACAGGTGAAGGAATGCATGCATGGCTGGCGCGCGTTCAACTTGCTTGACCTGGCTGTAAAATGCCCCACTTTTTCCCTATCCGATTGCCCGCCATGACCCGCAAACCGCTGCTGATTTTCCTGCTCACCCTGTTCCTCACCGCGCTGCAGGTGCAGTGGGCCGGCCCGCCCGATGGCTATGACGCAGGGACCATCTCCGTGCTGTCGCCGGAAGTGCTGGGCGCGTATCCGGGCGTGCTGCTGCTGTTCCTGCTGGCCGTGTTCGCGCGCCGCAAGATGCCGCTGCTGCGTCAGGCCGCCATCTGCACGGGCCTGCTGGCCGTCTACTGGCTGCTGGCGAACTACGTCACCTTCGACGCGCGCGTGGCCAGCTGGAGCACCTACACGCCGCTGGAAATCTGGATGCACGTGCTGCCCGCCTCCGTCGCCAGCGTGGCCGCCTGCGGCGCCGCGTTCTTTTGCGCGAGCTGGCTGATCCTGCGCGAAACGCGCTGGAACAAAAGCGGCTGACGTGGATTTTTCACCTGCATCAAGGATTCGTCACGCAACTGCACGCGCCCTTTGACGCCACTATATTTAGTGATTAATCTCCATAAAAACACCGCATGTTGTGTTTATTGGAGGTTTCATGACGACAAATGCAGTTTCCCCCACACGCGGCCAGGTCGATGTCGCCGCATCCATCAATGAATACCTGGACCGGCGCGACTGGCGTGTCAACGCCAACGCCAACCAGGGTTACTCGCTGGGCGGCCTGATACTCAATGTATCGGGCAAGGTCATCGCCAACTACTGGCTGGACCAGGTGTATCCGCCGGAAGTGGGCGCGGCGCACCGCGAAGCGGCGCTGCACATCCACGACCTCGACATGCTGGCCGGCTATTGCGCCGGCTGGTCGCTGCGCACCCTGCTGCATGAAGGCTTGAACGGCGTGCCGGGCAAGATCGAATCGGGCCCGCCCAAGCACATGTCGAGCGCCATCGGCCAGATCGTCAATTTTCTCGGCACCCTGCAAAACGAGTGGGCCGGCGCGCAGGCGTTCAGCTCCTTCGATACCTATATGGCGCCCTACATCCGCAAGGACAGCCTGCGCTATGAAGACGTGCGCCAGTACATGCAGGAGCTGATCTTCAACCTCAACGTGCCATCGCGCTGGGGCACGCAGACGCCGTTCACCAACCTCACTTTCGACTGGGTCTGCCCGGACGACCTGCGCGAGCAGATTCCCGTCATCGCCGGCCGGGAAATGGACTTCAGCTATGGCGAGCTGCAGGCGGAGATGGACATGATCAACCGCGCCTACATCGAGATCATGATGGCGGGCGACGCCAAGGGCAGGGTCTTCACCTTCCCCATCCCCACCTATAACATCACCGAGGATTTCGACTGGCATAGCGAAAACGCGGAACGCCTGTTCGAAATGACGGCCCGCTACGGCCTGCCCTACTTCCAGAACTTCATCAATTCGGAACTCAAGCCGAACATGATCCGCTCCATGTGCTGCCGCTTGCAGCTGGACTTGCGCGAACTGCTGAAAAGGGGCAATGGCCTGTTCGGCTCCGCCGAGCAGACGGGCTCCCTGGGCGTGGTGACGATCAACTGCGCACGCCTGGGCCACCTGTGGCGCGGCGACGAAGCGGCCTTGATGGCGGACCTGGACCGCCTGCTGGAACTGGGCAAGACCAGCCTGGAAATCAAGCGCCGCACCATCGAGGAACTGATGCAGCAGGGCCTGTTCCCGTACACGAAGCGCTACCTGGGCACCCTGCGCAACCACTTTTCCACCCTGGGCGTGAACGGCATCAACGAGATGATCCGCAATTTCAGCGGCGACGCCTGGGACATCACGTCCGCCGAGGGCCATGCGCTGGCGATCCGCCTGCTCGACCACGTGCGCGCCCGCATGGTGGCCTTCCAGGAAGAGACGGGCCATATGTACAACCTGGAAGCGACGCCGGCCGAAGGCACGACGTACCGCTTCGCCCGCGAAGACCGCAAGCGCTATCCCGCCATCCTGCAGGCCGGCACCGTCGACAATCCGTATTACACGAACTCGTCGCAGCTGCCCGTCGGCCACACGGACGACCCGTTCGAAGCGCTGGAATTGCAGGACGCGCTGCAGCGCAAATACACGGGCGGCACGGTGCTGCATTTGTACATGACGGAAGCGCTGTCGGACGCGAACGCCTGCCGCGAGCTGGTCAAACGCGCCCTGAGCCGCTTCTCGCTGCCCTACATCACCGTCACGCCCACGTTTTCCATCTGCCCGCGCCACGGCTACCTGGCCGGGAAACATGAATTCTGCCCCACCTGCGACGCGGAGCTGATCGCCCGCAAGCAGGCCCACATTGCTCCATCACTTGAGGAAACGCCATGAATGCACGTCCCGACTTCACTCCCGCCATCACCCTGCTCGACAGCGAACGCCAGCGCTGCGAAATCTGGACGCGCGTGATGGGCTATCACCGCCCCGTCGCCTCGTTCAACATCGGCAAGCAGGGCGAATTCCACGAGCGCCAGTATTTTACGGAAGCGAGCGCCCGGGTTGGCCAGCCGGCCTGCCATGGCTGAGTTGAAAGTGGGCGGCCTGACGCCCTTTTCCGCCACCGACTACCCGGGCAAGCTGGCTGCCGTGGTGTTCGTGCAGGGCTGCCCCTGGCGTTGCGGCTATTGCCACAATCCGCATTTGCAGGCGCGCACGCCCGAAGGCGCCATGCCGTGGCAGGACGTACTGACCTGGCTGCGGCGCCGCGTGGGCCTCGTCGACGCCGTCGTCTTCAGCGGCGGCGAGGCATGCATGGACCCGGCGCTGGCGCGCGCCATGCTGGACGTCAGGGCGCTGGGTTTCGGCATCGGCCTGCACACGGCCTGCATCTATCCGCAGCGCCTGCAGGAAGTGCTGCCCCTGGTCGACTGGGTCGGCTTCGACATCAAGGCGCCGTTTGCCGACTATCGTCATGTGACCCGCGTGGCCGGCAGCGGCGACCCGGCGCGCGCCTGCCTGGACGCCATCCTCGCCAGCGGCGTCGCCTACGAATGCCGCACCACCACCCATCCGGACTTGCTGCCGGACGCACAGCTGCTGTCCCTGGCCGCCGCCCTGGCCGCGAAAGGCGTCGATAACTACGTGCTGCAGCAGTTCCGCGCCGAAGGCTGCGCGGACGCGGCGCTGTCCGGCCGCCCCCTGCACGGCTATCCGGCGGCGGCTACTGTGGCGCAAATCGGCGCCATGTTTCCCCGTTTTACATTCCGTAATCATGGCAGTTGATCGTGCAGCCACATAATTATTGAAAGTCCCGCAAAATTCCCCGTTCTGCAACGCTGAAATGTCTTGCGTGCTGTAATGTATCAACTGTGCCGCGCACCATGCGCAGCCCGTCAGATTCCTCACACCGCATTACAGATAAGCGTCATCCATGAACGATTTCACCGCAGTCAGCCCAGGCATCCCTTCCACCCACGCCGACATCCTGTACGGCCCGCCGCGACCGGATCTGCTGCGCGAGGAAGTGCTGGCCGACCTGCTGGAAGCGACGGCGCGCCGCTGTCCCGAACAAATCGCCCTGATCGACGGCGCGCGCCGCATCACGTATGCCGAACTCGATGCGCAGGCGGGCCTGGCGGCGTCGCGCCTGATGGCGGCCGGCGTCAAGCCCGGCGACATCGTGGGCCTGTGGCTGCCGCGCGGCGCGCATCTGCTGCTGATGCAGGCGGCCATCGCCAAGGCGGGAGCCGCCTGGCTGCCCGTCGATGAAGACACGCCCGTCGAACGCCTGCAGGTGTGCCTCGACGACGCCAATGGCGCTGGCGTCGTCAGCTGCGCGCAGTTCGCGCCGCGCCTGGAGCAGGCTGGCGTCCAGCGTCCCGTGTGGACCGCGGAAAGCCTGCTGGCCCCCGCCGCGCCGGGCGAACTGCTGCCCGCGCGCGGCACAGTCTTGCCCGAACACCCGGCATACGTGATCTACACGTCCGGCTCCACGGGCAAGCCCAAGGGCATATTGATCAATCAGCGCAGCATCTGCCACTTCCTGCGCAGCGAAAACGCCGTGCTGGAAGTGACGCAAAGCGACACCGTCTACCAGGGATTTTCCGTCGCCTTCGACATGTCGTTCGAGGAAATCTGGATCGCCTACCTGGTGGGCGCCACCCTGTGGCTGGGGCCCAAGGAGATTTCGGGCGACCCGGAAGCCTTGCCGCGCGCGCTGGCCGCCAACCACGTCACCGTGCTCCATGCCGTGCCGACCCTGCTGGCCCTGTTCGCCGAGGAAGTACCGAGCCTGCGCCTGATCAACCTGGGCGGCGAGATGTGCCCCGAGTCCCTGGTCGAGCGCTGGTCGCGCCCGGGCCGCGCCATGTTCAACACCTACGGTCCCACGGAAGCGACCGTTTCGTGCAGCCTGGCGCGGCTGCGCCCCGGCGAACCCGTCACCATCGGCACGCCGCTGCCCAACTACGGCTTGCTGGTGCTGCAGGTGGCCGAGCCGGGTGAAAACCGCCCATTGACATTGCTGGCGCGCGGCGAAACGGGGGAACTGTGCATCATCGGCCCCGGCCTGGCCGAGGGCTACCTGGGCCGGCCCGATCTGACGGTGGAAAAATTCCTGCCCAACCCGTGGGCGAGCAGCGACGATGACGCGCGCCTGTACCGCACGGGCGACCTGGCCCGCATCGATGCGGACGGCCAGGTGCTGTGCCTGGGCCGCGCCGATGACCAGGTCAAGATACGCGGCTTCCGCGTGGAACTGGGCGAGATCGAAGCCGTGCTGGCGCAGCAGCCGGGCGTGGGCACGGTGGCCGTCCTGTTGCGCAAGGATGACGGCATCGACCAGCTGGTGGCCTACATCGTCGGCAGCGACGAGGCGCCCGGCGACGCCCTGGCGGCAAAAACCCTGCGCGCGGCCCTGAACCTGCACCTGCCGCCCTACATGGTGCCGGGCCGCTTTGAATTGCTGCCGCTGATGCCGCGCCTGACCTCGGGCAAGATCGACAGAAAAGCCTTGAAAGCCATGCCCCTGTCTGCCCCGCCGGCCGGCGAGGCGGGGATCTCGGACGTGCCGGAAACGCCGGCCGAAGCGGCCCTGTTCGCGGCCCTGGCCAAGCTGTTCCCCGGTCAGGCCATCTTGCGCCAGCTGGACTTCTTCAGCGACCTCGGCGGCCACTCCTTCCTGGCCGCCCGCCTGGCGTCGAGCCTGCGCGCCGATCCGGCCTACGCCCACATGACGGTACGCGACATTTACCAGAACCGGCAGATCGGCAAGATCGCCGCCGTCTTGAGCGAGGCGCCCGCGCTGGCCACGCCGGAAGCGGATTGGACGCCGCCGTCGGCCTGGAAGCGCTGGGTCTGCGGCGCGGCGCAGGCGGCGGCCGTGCCGGGCCTCGTCACCCTGCGCATGGCGCAGTGGATGGCGCCGTTCTTCACCTATCACTTCTTCACGGGCGACACGGGCGACACCGTGCCGCGCGCCATCGCCGCCTCGATCGGCGTGTTCTTGCTCGCGACCCTGGCCGAATTTGCCATTGCGATTGCCGGCAAGTGGCTGATCGCCGGGCGTCTGAAACCGGGCAGCTATCCGCTGTGGGGCGTCACCTATTACCGCTGGTGGCTGGCCGACCGCCTGGTCGAATCGGCGCCCGCCTACCTGCTCAGCGGCTCGTCCCTGAACAGCTGGTGGCTGCGCGCGCTGGGCGCGAAAGTGGGCAAGGAAGTCGTCATCGGCTCGATGACCCTGCGCGCGCCCGACTTGCTGTCCATCGGCGACAACGTCAGCGTGGGCAATGCCGTCAACTTTGAAAACGCCCGCGTGGAACGGGGCCGTTTGCTGCTGGGGCAGATCAGCATCGGCGACGATGCCTGCATCAGCTCTTACGCTATCCTGGAAGGCAATACGCAAGTAGGCGCCTTCGGTCACCTCGAGGGCCAGTCGGCACTGGCCGACGGCGCTTCGGTGCCGGCCGGGCGCGTCTGGACGGGGTCGCCCGCGCGCGACATCGGCCCCTATGACCGGGCCAGCCAGCCGCCGCGCCCCGCCGTCTCGCGCCTGCGCCTGACGGGCGAAACCGTGTTCTTCTGCTTCGGCATGGTCCTCATCGCCGTGCTGTTCTTCATGCCCGTCTTCCCCAGCTTCGTGCTGATCGACTGGTTCGACGAGCGCGAAATGATGCCGTGGCTGCAAGGGCGCGACGTGACGACCCAGCTGGCCCGCTACTTCCTGCTGGCCTTTCCCGCCAGCGCCGTGCTGATCGTGCTCACGGCCCTGCTGTCGGCCGCCATCCGCTGGGGCGCGCTGCCGCGCCTGAAGCCGGGCAGCTCGCCCGTGCACAGCAATATCTATTGCGCCAAGTGGCTGGTCAGCCATATCCAGGAATCGAGCCTGAACGTCCTGCACGGCATCTACGCCACCGTGTACGCGCCGTACTGGTACCGCCTGCTGGGCGCCAAGGTTGGCAAGGGCGCCGAGATTTCCACGGCGCTGGGCGTGGTTCCCGACATGCTGACACTGGGCGACGACACCTTCATCGCCGACGCCGTCATGCTGGGCGACGAGCAGATCGACGGCGGCTGGATGACCATGCGCCCCACCGTCGTCTCGCACCGCAGCTTCGTCGGCAACGGCAGCTATATCCCGGACGGCACCGTGCTGCCCGAACATGTGCTGATCGGCGTGCACACGCACGCGCCGCGCAATGAGCAGATGCACAGCGGCGATACCTGGCTCGGTTCCCCGCCCATGCATTTGCCCGCGCGCGAACAGGTCAGCGGCTTTGCCGAGCACCTGACGTTCAAGCCGTCGCTGCTGCGCCGCCTGGGCCGCAGCCTGATCGAAGCGTTCCGCATCGTCGCGCCGCACGCCGTGGTGATCGCCGTCGGCTATACGCTGGTGCTGGACGTGATGCCCATCGCGGGCGCCGGGCGCTGGGGCGAAGTGGTGAGCGACCTGGCGATCGCCGGCATCGCCTACGGCATCGGCAATTTTTTGGTGGTCGTGCTGTTCAAGTGGCTGCTGCTGGGACGCTACCGCAAACACGCGGCGCCCATGTGGACGCCGTTCGTGTGGATTTCGGAAGGCGTGACCAACCTGTATGAAGGCATCGCCGTGCCCAACTTCATGCGCTACCTGCGCGGCACGCCGTGGCTGCCGCTGGCCTTCCGCCTGTTCGGCTGCAAGATCGGCCGCGGCGTCTACATGGACACGACGGACATCACGGAGTTCGACTGCGTGCACATCGGCGACTACAGCGAATTGAATGCGCTCACCTGCCCGCAAACGCATCTGTTCGAAGACCGCGTGATGAAGATCGACCACGTGGAGATCGGCCAGCGCGTCTACATGGGGCCGCGCAGCTCCGTGCTGTACAGCGCCAAGGTGGGCGACAATGCGCGCCTGGGACCGCTGACCCTGGTGATGAAGGGCGAGCACATCCCCGCCGGCAGCAACTGGGCGGGATGTCCGGCCGCGCCTTTGCGTAGCTGATTGCAGCTGATGGATTTTACGGTGCTTTGGGCGGGCGACGGCGTGCTGGCGATCGGCATCGTGCCGCCGCCATCCCGCGTGGAAGCGCGCGCGCACCTGCGCCAGGCCGTGCGCGAAGCGGCGGCGCAGTGGCAAAACCTGGACATCGGGGCGATTACAGTGGAATCGACGCCGGGCGCCCCTCCCCGTTTGCTGCTGGCCGGCCGCGCGGCCAGCCTGTCGTTCAGCCATGACGAAGGACTGTCGCTGGCCGCCATCGGCCTGCATGATCTCGTCGGCATCGACGTGATGCGGGTGCAGGACATTGCCGACTGGTTCATTCTGGCACGCGACTATCTGGGGCCGCAAGTGGCAGCTAAGCTGGCCGACTGCCCTGCCGATCAGCGCCCGCGGCGCCTGGCGCAGGCATGGACGGCGCGCGAGGCGGCGCTCAAGTGCGCGGGCAAGCAGTTGGCGGAGTGGGATGGGGTGGCATTGAATTGTCATTTGCAAGCCGTGGAGACTCCGCAAAATTTCGTGGCAATGTTAGCGACAATCCGGGGTCAGACCCGACGGGTCTGACCCCAGCTTCACGCTGTTGGGTTAATTCCCTATCAATCCTCTTTACCGTCATCAGCCGCGCCGATCTGGACGAAAATCAGTTTTACGATGATACTGATAAGTACTCCCAGCACCCCGATCAATTCCAGCATGGTCTTTCCTTTGCAGTGACAGCAGACCAGGCCACTGTAGCGCGAACGCCGGGGCCAGGCCAATATCAAATCAGGCAGTCTCCGATCTCGAAAAGGCATACGATTGATTTCCATCAGACAGTTCCGCTACTTTGTCGAAGTCGTCGATGCGGGCAGCTACTCGCGCGCGGCGGAAAAGCTGTACATCGCGCAGTCGGCCCTGAGCCGGCAAATCAAGGAGCTCGAGGGCGAGGTGCAAGCCCTGCTGCTCACGCGCGACGCGCGCCATATCGAGCTCACGCCCGCCGGACAGGTCTTTTATGAGCGGGCAAAGCGCATCCTCGACGACATCGACGAAACCGTGCGCCAGACGCGCCACGTGGGACAAGGCGCGCAAGGCATCATCCGCCTGCTGCATTCGAGTTCCGTCACCCTCACGCCCGCCATCGGCGCCGTGCTGAACCGGCTGCTGGCGCAATTCCCCGGCGTTTCGCTCGACGTGTCGAAAGGCTCGTCGGAAAACCAGGCGTTTGATATCGAAGAAGGCCGCGCCGACCTGGGCCTCGTGCGCCTGCCCACCCTGCGCAAGCACGCCAACATCGTCGTGCGCGAACTGTTTGCGGAAAAACTGGTGGTGGCCGTGTCGGCGATGTCGCCGCTGGCGGCGCTGGAGCGCACGACGATCGCCGCCCTGCGCGACGAAGCGTTCGTCTCTATCCCGCACAAGGACCGGGGTGGCCTGAGCTACCTGGTGGCGGGCCTGTGCCTGGCACAGGGCTTCTTCCCGAAGGCGGCGCGCGCCCTGTCGCGCAAGACGTCGCAACTGAACCTGATCGAAGCCAATATGGGCATCGCCATCGTCCCCGACAGCATGCGCCTGGTGGCGCCGCCCGGCGTGCGTTTTATCGCCCTGCCGGACGAGGAATCGCACTCCGTCGTGGGCCTGATCTCGCCGCGCGCGGCCAGCGGCATGGTGGCCGCGTTTACGGAAGCGTTCGTGCGCGAGATGAACGCGTCGGCAACTACGGCTTAGCCTTCCGCATACAGCGCCGCATCCACGTCGCGCACGGCCGCCATCAGCAAGGCCAGCTTCATGACATCGAGCTGGCCGTCCGTGCGCACGCGCGAGCACAGGTCGATGCCGTAGGGGCGTACCTGGCGCAGCGCCTCCATCACATTGTTCGCATCGAGGCCGCCGGCCAGGAAGACGGGACGGGGGCTGGCGCGCACGAAGCGCGCACTGACGGACCAGTCGTGCGTGCGGCCCGTGCCGCCCAGCTCCGGCACAGCCGCGCCGGGGCGTCCCGAATCGAGCAAAAAAGCGTGGACATGGGGCGCGTAGGCGGGGATCAGCGCCAACGCCTCCGGTCCCTCCACGTGGATCACCTGCACGCGCCGCACGTGCGGCAGCAAGCGCGCCAGCTGCGCCACTTCGCCGGGGTCGATATGGCCGACGATCTGCACGGTGGACGGCTGCGTGGCGCGCACGTGTTCGGCGATGGCTGCCGCCGTCGTCTCGGACGTCAGCAGGAAGGTGGCCACGGGAGGCGGCGTCCAGGCGGCGATCTGCGCGATGCGCGCGTCGGGAATCGGGCCGGGGCCGGACGGCATGGCGGCCACCAGGCCCAGCGCGTCGGCGCCGGCGGCAATGGCCAGTTGCGCTTCGTCGATGGAAGCGATGCAGCAGATCTTGATGCGGGTTCTCATGGCCTTGCGTACTCCGTCGGGATGATCAACATTACAACACAGGGCGGCGCGCGCGCCAAGACACGCGGTCAAGGCCGCGCACGATTGTGTGCCAGAATGGGGACCTGCCCACATCCAGAGGAATCCATGGCCGACTACAAGAACCCCAGCTACGTGGCCCGCTCCATGCACCCGCGTTTCGATGAACTGACCTCGCCCGGCGAAGCCGTGCCGTATTCGGGCATCTACCGCTGCGACGGCTGCGCGCACGAGATCGTCTCGACGGAAGGCCACGTCATGCCGCCGCAAAACCACCACCAGCACAGCAGCGAACAGGGCCCCATCCGCTGGCGCCTGATCGTCAGCCCGCGCTGATTGACATGCGCCAGGCGGCGGACGATACTTGATTGATCCCGGATCGCCATTGGAACGTCACTGGAACACCAGCATGCGCATCGTCGATTTTGAAGTCCGCAAGGAGTGCCCGCCGCAGCTGTGCGACTGCGAACGCGAGCGGCTGCTCGACGATCCGCAGGCGGACCTGTCCATCCTGCGCCTGAGCCTGACGGAAGAAAAGCGCCTGCTGGCGCACATCGAGGGTATCGCCACATATGCGCAACTGCAGAAACTGCAGCGGCTGTTGAAGAGCAATCTGGGCGTGGAATTGCAGATCGCGCCGGGCAGCGGCGAAGTGCGCACCGTGCGCGGCTTCCAGATCCGCCTGCTGGAGCGGCCCGGCCTGTGCCGCAAGACGCGCGCCGCCATTCCCGCCGCCGTGCGCCGCTGCCTGGCCGCGCATCCCGAGATCGCGTTTGCGATATTGAATGAAAATGATTTGCTCGGTGGGATGCGGGCCGAGTAGGTCGGATTAGCGGGCACCGCGTAATCCGACATCATTGTTGGCGTATGGGCGAATGTCGGATTACGCTCCGCTAATCCGACCTACGCCGTCACGCTGGCACGAATGGGAATGACCTTGCCCTTCGCTTCGCGCGCCCGCAACTGCCCGCAGCCGCCCTCCACGTCCTGCCCGGCCGAATCGCGCAATTTGGTCAGCACGCCGCGCGCGTGCAGGGCGGCGGCGATGGCCCGCGCCTTGTCCCAGCTGGGACGCCTGAACGGCAAGTCATCGATGGTGTTATACGGGATCATGTTGAGCACCGCGTACTTGCCCTGCAAGAGCGCGACGATGCCGTCCATCTCGTCGTCGCCATCGTTGACGCCCTCCATCAGCGTCCATTGATACTGCACCGGATAGCCGGTCAGGCGCGCATACGCTTCGCCGAAGTCCACCAGCTCGCGCGGGGTGAGCCTGGGCGCGCGCGGCAGCAGCTGTTCGCGCAGCGCCGGCTTCGTCGTGTGCAGCGACAGGGCCAGCGCCGGCTTGACCCGCCCCTGCGGCAGGCGTTCGAAGGCACGCGGGTCGCCCACGGTGGAGAACACGAGGTTCTTGTGGCCGATATTGCCCTCCGTGCCCAGCAGCTCGATCGCTTCCATCACATTGTTCAGGTTATGCGCCGGTTCGCCCATGCCCATGAAGACGACTTTTTTGACGGGACGCAAGGTGCGCGCCAGCACCACCTGCGCCACGATCTCGCCGCTGGTCACTTGCCGGATCAAGCCGTCACGGCCCGTCATGCAGAACTGGCAGCCGACGGCGCAGCCCACCTGGCTCGACACGCACAGGCCGTCGCGCGGCAGCAGCACGCTTTCCACCGTCTGGCCGTCGTGCAGCCCCACCAGCAGGCGCGCCGAACCGTCGGCACCCGGATGGGTGCTGAGCAGTTTCAGCATGCCCTGCAGTTCGAGGTCGAGCGCAGGCAAGGCGTCGCGCACGGGCAGCGGCAAAAAGTCTTCGGCGCGGCGCCGGCCCTGGTCGTGCGGCTGGCCCTGTATCCAGTCGCGCAACACGCGCTGTTCGTGCAGAGGCTTGGCGCCCAGGGCGCGCAGGCGCTGGCGGAGATGGTCGATTTGCATGGGATCTGAAATAAAAAACGGCGCGCCGGCAACAATGCGAGGCGCGCCGCGAATGGCAAGGAAAAGTCTTACACTTTCTTGACGAATTCCGTCTTCAAGCTCATGGAACCGAAGCCGTCGATCTTGCAATCGATGTCGTGGTCACTGTCGACCAGGCGGATGTTCTTGACCTTCGTGCCCATCTTGACGACACCGCCGCCGCCCTTCAATTTCAAGTCCTTGATGACGCTGACCGTGTCGCCGTCCTGCAGGATATTGCCGGCCGAATCGCGGTACACACGGGCGCCCTCTTCCACGGCTTCGCCAGCCGTGGCCGACCATTCATGCGCGCACTCAGGGCAGATCAACTGGCTGCCGTCTTCGTACGTGAATTCGGATTGGCATTGCGGGCATGGTGGTAATGTGCTCATTTTCTTCTCTGTCTGGTGAACAGCGCGTGCTGTAAAAGCCGACATTATACGGCCTACGCCCCGCATCAACGGGCTTTTTTCCCCATCATTATCAAGGCCGGCGAATAATCTCGATGGTGCTGTGGACGATTTCCTCGTGGATGCCGATGCGCGCGCGCAGTTCGGCGGCCGTCAATGCAGCATCGCGGCTGACGACGGACAAGGCGCACGAATACAGCTGCTTGCCGACTCGCCACACGTGCAGGTCGACGATGCGCGGCGTGTCGCCGGCGCTTTCCACTTCCACCGCTTCGCGGATTTCATCCACCACGGGGTGGTCCATCTCGCGGTCCAGCAAGACCTTGCCCGTGTCCAGCATCAGCTTTTTCGCCCACAGCGCCACCAGCACGGCGCCCGCGATACCCATCACGGGATCGAGCCACTGCCAGCCGTAAGCCCACGCGCCGGCCAGCGCCACGATGGCCAGCACGGACGTGGCCGCGTCGGCCAGCACGTGGATGTAGGCGGCCTTCATGTTCAGGTCTTCGCCATGGCCATGGTGGTCGTGGTGGTCATGGTGCCCGTGATGGTCATGATGGTCGTGGCCATGGTGGTGGTCGTGGTCGTGGTGGCCGCCGAGGATCAGCGCGCACACGAGGTTGACCGCCAGGCCGAAGGCCGCCACCGCCATCGCCTGCGGATAGTGGATGGGCTGCGGCGAGAACAGGCGCTCGACGGAAGCGGCCACCATCAGCACGGCCACGCCCAGCAGCAGGATGGCGCTCGTGTAGCCGGCCAGTACCTCGATCTTCCACGTGCCGAAGGCAAAGCGGGGGTCGCGCGCATAGCGGCGCGCGGCCGCATACGCAAACGCGGCCAGGCCGATGGCCAGCGCGTGCGAACTCATATGCCATCCATCGGCCAGCAGGGCCATGGAGTTGTACCACCAGCCGGCGACGATTTCCAGCACCATGGTGGCCAAGGTGATCCACATGACGATGCGCGCGCGGCGTTCCGCCTTGTCGCTGGCGGCACCGAAGACGTGTTCGTGCTGCCAGGCGGAGAGGTCTTCATTGAGGGATTGCGTTTTCATGACGTTCTCCTTATTTGAGGTAGGTGCGCAGGATGCCCGCGATGTCGTCGGCGCCCCTGGCCCGCTCCTCTCCGGAGATATCGGGACTGGCCACGTGCTCGCGCAAGTGCTCCTCGATCACTTCGGCCATCAGGCCATTGACGGCGCCGCGCACGGCGGCGATCAGCTGCAGCACTTCGCCGCAGTCGCGGCCCTCTTCCAGTCCCCGCTCCAGGCCTTCCACCTGTCCCTTGATGCGCTTGACGCGATTGAGCAGCCTGGTCTTGTTGTGTGCCGTGTGGCCCATAATTCACTCCGATAAATACTATAGGGGGGTATACTATCAGAGAACGCCACGACTACGTCAACAAAGCATACCCGCCTCAGGGAACGGGCGCGATCTTCTGCAGCTTGCTGGCCAGCGAAGCGTCGGACAATTCGCCCAGGTGCGTATCGGCCAGCCGCCCCTGCGCGTCATAAAACAGGGTGGTGGGCAGGGCCGAGGAACCGGCCGCCTTGCCCAGCGCCGCCTCGTCGTCGAGCACCACATTGCGCAGGGTCGCGCCGCTCCTGTCCAGGAAAGCGATGGCGGCGGTCGCATCCTCGCGCTGGTTCGCGTACACGAAGACGATATCGGCGCGCGCCTGCTGTGCGGCGGCCAGCACGGGCATCTCGCGCCGGCATGGCGGGCACCAGCTGGCCCACAAGTTGACCACCATGGGCTTGCCACCGGCCAGCGCCGCCAGGCTGGTGGAGGTGCCGTCGAGCGCATGCAGGGCCACGGCCGGCAAGGCCGCCGGCTTGTCGTACGCCAGCCCCAGCCCTGCGCTCAACACGCCCCAGGCCAGCGCACCGCAGGCCACGCTGATGGCCAGCGGCCGGCGCATGAGCGCCATGGCGGGACGCCGGCAGCGCCACGCGGCGATGGCCAGCGCGGCCGCGATGCCAGCCGGCGCCAGGAAGCCGCCGTCGCGGATATTGAGGATGGACGCGGGCGCGGCCAGATACTGTTCGTGCCAGCGCAGCACGAACGCCACGCGCGCCCCCAGCAGGCCGGCGATCAGCATGTCGGAAACGAGGGGGCCGGCGTCCGGCAGCCGGCGGTGCTTCCGCAGCCACCACGCCGCGCCGTAGGCGACGCACAGGGAAACGAACAACAGGACCAGGCCCGTGGGCAGGGCCAGGGGACCGATTTGCAGGGACAGCATGGGCGCTCGCTATGACATCGAATGGATGGCCATTCTGCCCCATGCGGATTAAGCAGGCGTTAATCCGGCATCAAAAATCGGCCAGCGCTTCCTTGCGCACGAAATGCATGGCTTGCGGCTGGTCCACCAGCACGCACTGCTTGCCCGTGCGCTTGCAATGGTCATGCACGCGCCAGTAGGCATCGTGGCTGACACAGCCCGTCTGGCAAATCACCAGGTCGGCCGCCACCAGACCGGCTTCCAGCGCCGCCGCGTCGTCGGCGCCGTCATCGCCGCCAGCGTGATGCAGGAAGCGCCCGCCGGCCTGCTCGATGGCCAGCTGCGCCACGTTGGCGCCAGCCGCGTGCTGTCCCGGCGCCAGACTTGAATAAGTGCCCACATACAGCACGGCTTTTTCGCGCACGTCGGCCTGCAAGGATGGCGCCGGCAGCCACTGCAGGCGCAGCAGCTCGCGCATCAGGTCCTGCACGCGCTCGCTGAGCCACTCGACCCGGCGGGCCAGCCGGGCTCGCGTCGGCAAGCCCGGCACGCTGGCCGCCAGTTCGGCCAGTTCATCGCGCGCCAGCGCCAGCCTGGAATCGCGGATCACCACCTGCGCCCGCGCGCGCATCAATTCCGACTCCAGCTGCGTGATGCGGGCCACCTGCGCCGCCAGCTGCGCACTGCAACGCGCCTGCGCCCGCCCATATTCGCCCATCAGTACGCGATGCTCGTGCGCGATCGCGTCCTCGTTGCCATACACACTGCCCATCATGCCCTCCTTCACCACCCGTGGCGCCATGGCGCCAGCCCATTGCATCCCCATAGCGCTGAATTATAAATGAGAATCATTATTATTTGTGTATGCACGTGCACGCAGCAGGGATATGCGAAGGCGACCGGCTTCACGCGGCCGGCGGGCATGACAGCATGCGTTTCCAGACATCGTCCTGCACTTGCCGCACCTGCCGCAGGGCATCGGGGCCGCGATAGATATCCAGCGTGTTCGGCCACGCGATATCGATGAACAACTGCCGTGCCGGATCGATCAGCAGCGACTGCCCCACATAGTTCCCCTTGATCTCACCCTTGTTGACGGCCAGCAGGCGCACGCCGCCGGCAAGCGCCCGCTCGTCCAGCGCCACGCCGCTGCGCTCGGCCACGTCGCGCAGCCAGCGCTCGCGCCAGCGCGCCTGCTCCGCGAACTGTCCCTGTGGCGGCCGGTCCAGCTTGACGACGGCCGCCACGGGACCGCCTGTGCCCGCCTGCAGCGAAAAGCCCATGCGCTCCTGCAGTTCGACCGTGTAGGCCTCCCCCTTGACGTCGATCTGGTAGCGCCCCGCCCCGTCCTGTACCAGCAGGTCGGCCTGATGGTAGGCAGGTTTGACGCAATTGGCGTACTGATAGGCGAGCACATCGAGGAATGGTGGTGCGGCCGGGGTGGACGCCGCCATGGCGGGCGACAGGCTGGCCCATAAGGCCGCTGCGGCCGCGTATTTGATCTTGCTCATGCTTGCTCCGGTTCACGTAAAAGACGATGACGGCCGAAAAATACCTGCGGCATGCCATCGAGCCGCTCATGGTAGCTATTTTGAATATTTCTTTCTGGCACAAGATTCAATTGAATCGCGCTTGTTGAATCACTATTTCTAGTATGTAATCTTGCAAACAAGTCATTACATCAACTACCAGTACGTTTCCCTCATCACACGGAGTCCCAGGCAATGTCCGCATTTTTCCATGTAAACGCATCTTCCTTACGCGTCGATCACGACGGCAGCCAGACAAGATGAACAATCGTCCATTCACTGAGCGGCGCCGCCAGCAATTTCTGGATGAAGAACTGTATGTCAAAACGCGCAGCAATCAATTTGCGCTGATTGCAGGAGGACTGGAAAACAAAAAGGTCGCCGACTCAGCGCAGGAAAATGCTTCCGTCCATCATTTTTTGTATTTAGAAGAACTCTGGATCTGGATGCTCGACTATACGGCGGGCGAGTCCATCGAGGCCTTGGCGCCGCGCATCGCGGGCATCGTGGATAAGTTTGAAGAATGGAATGCGGTCGATCAACTCTATCAGCAGGATGCGGCGCTTGAGTTTCCAGAGTTTGGGCCCTACGAATATGAGGGAGCACCAGAGTTTTACGTCCTGTCCGACTATGAGGACACCTTGCAACTGCTCAGCATTGCCATCCTGCTGCGCGATCACCGTTCGGTGCTGCGCATCATCCACGTGCTGCGCAGCCACCGTGGCCGCGATGGCCTGTTCGAGCAATTGATCGACGGATATGTGGAGGATGGACAAGCACTCGACGCCTGCATCATCGCCAGGCCCTATGACACCCTGCTGCAAGTGTTCTATGAGGAGGATGAGGAAGCGACCTTGGCCCTGCTCCAGAAATACCTGAAACAGTGGTATCCGGCCATGCGACATCATCCGCGCTGGTACAACGAGCATCTCAATATCAGCGAGGAAGGCTATGCCGGCTACTACGGCTACTGGGCATTCGAAGCGGGAGCGACGGTTTTCCTGCTCGACCTGGACGATAGCCAGGCCGCGCATCTGGTGTACCCCAGGGATCTGGTCGACTATGCGCGACGGCTACGCAAGGAAGGCCGCTACACCAGCGAAGTTACATGGCCGCAACCATAATCAGCAAGGGGCAAGGATGCAGACGCTGAACGAGCGGGATTTTTTGGCCCGGCGCAGGGAAGCGCGGCTGTCCTATGCCATCTACCTTGAAAGCAAGGAAAGCCAGGATGAGTGCTACGACATGGTGGCAGCCAGCTTGCAACAGCCGGCGCACGTGCTGCAACATATTCCACCAGAAAATTTCATGACGGCCACGCGCCAGCGGGCCTGGGATGGCGTCGACCAGCTAGCCCTCGCCTACAGCGCCGGTCACGCGCTGGATGAGTTGCGCGCCGCGTACTCCACGATACTCGCTTACTGGCTGGCGTTTGCCCGCTATGACATGGCATTTGACGCTCAGGCCGACGAAGCCGAACAGGGATTTCCCCACTTCGCCCTGCCCGGCGACGGCTACGAGCAGGTCAACCGCATGGTCTGCCTAGGCATTTTGCTGGGCTGCGGCAGTTTGCTGCCCCGACTGGCGCCCGTCATCGATTTCAATAACCATGAAAAGGATGGCTTGCTGGAGCGGCTGCTGGCATGCTTCGTCGCCGGCAGGGATGCCGCCTGGCCAAAGTGCACGCGCCATCTGCCCTACGTCAATACACTCAAGATATTCGCGGCAGAAAAAGATGCCCGTCCTGCGCTGATGCACGCTTATCTGCAGCAATGGTATGCAGCCAGCCGCCGCGAGCCCTATTACGACAGCCACCAGCGCGACACCTCGTTCTGGGGCTACTGGTCCTGGGAAGCGGCCGCCATCACCTGCGTGCTCGATATCGATGACAGCGGCTATCGCGGCGCGCCCTTCTATCCGGCCGACCTCGTGGCGTTCTGCCGGATGAACGGGATCGCCCCCGGCGCCACTGCGGCAACGCTGGACACGCAGCAACAACGACTGGACGAAGCATGAAAACCAGCACTGCCATCGCCACCGGCATCGCCATCGTTGCCGGACTCTGCTTTGCCATGCCCACGCTGTGGCGTGTCGCCACCAATCCCTTTCCGGGCATTTATTCCATCATCGACCCCGTCACTGGCGAGACCAAGGATGTCCTGAAAGTAAAATCGCTGCTGGGCGAGTACGTGGTACTCGCGCGCTTTGGCGGCCATGGTCCATGGACGGGCCCCATCTACGCCAAAGTCATGGGCAACGGCGACAGCTACGCGTCACCGCCACTGTTTCAGCAAGACCGCATGGTCAGCGCGCTATCGCTGGACGAGATCGGCTACCTCTACCACACGCCGGGCAACAGCGACTCACGCGTCGGCCCGTCCGATACCGGCTATATCAGCAGTATCGCGAGCTTCGGCATTACCCCCCTGTTCCACCGGCCCCTGCTTGCGGGCGGCAACGAGCGCGGTGAGCGGGGCTTGCACGCGTACACGCCCGGCGCCGGTGAGCGCAAGGTATCGGTCAGTACCTTGAACTACAGTCCGCGCATGATACAGGTGGGTATCAGTTCCGTCGCCGATCCCGACAACGCTGTCGATACCGATCCACTGAGTCCTTACATGAGCAGCGCCGCCAGCTGCTGCTTCTACCTGTCGGCGCAGGCCGCGGCGCCGTTGCAGGTCGAGCTCGAATATCGCTGGCTGCCCAAGGGCAAGCCTGAAGTGCTGGCCGTGACCTTGCCAGCCAACAGCGACGCCGACGAACTGCTGATACTGGTGCAGGCGGATGGAACAATGGGCGTGGAATTTCGCGCCCCCGGCAAGGACCTGGATCTGACGCCCGAGGGCGTCAGATCCATCAATGGCAAGCCGTATCCGCTGCCACCGGCCGCCGAGCGCAAGGCGCGCCTGGCTGCGGAACTGGCGCGAAGAAAACGCTTCTTGAAAGATATGTACAGGCTGCGGGACAAAGGCACGGGCGAATCTGTCGAGATGGCATATCAGCTGCGCTACCTGATCGACGAGTACGAGAAAACCATCACCTATCTGGAAACGTTTTCCACATGCACAGGTACCTTGGCAACGTGCGACAAGCAAGCCACGGCTGCAGCGCGCGCACCATAGCGCAGCAACGCCCAGGAAACGCCAAGCCGAACGGCGTCCTGACCGCCAGCCAGCCTGTCAGCGGCCCGGATGCGCGGGCGCCGCCAGCGCGCTGGCAGCGCCCGCATCGAGCTTGAACACGCCCACTTCCCGCACCAGACTGGCCGCCTGCTCTTCCAGGCTGCCGGCAGCGGCCGCCGCTTCCTCGACCAGGGCGGCATTCTGTTGCGTGACCTCATCCATCTGCGTGATGGCCTGGTTGACCTGTTCGATGCCCAGGCTCTGCTCCTGGCTGGCGGCGGCGATTTCGCTCATCAAGTCGACCACCTGCTTCACGGATGCCACGATCTTGTCCATCGTGGCGCCCGCCTCGTCCACCAGCTTGCTGCCCGCGTCGACGCGCTCGACCGAATCGCCGATCATGGCCTTGATTTCGCGCGCGGCACTGGCCGAACGTTGCGCCAGGCTGCGCACTTCGCTGGCGACGACGGCGAAGCCGCGTCCCTGCTCGCCCGCCCTGGCAGCCTCTACCGCTGCGTTCAAGGCCAGGATATTCGTCTGGAAAGCGATGCTGTCGATCACGTCGACGATATCGACGATCTTGCGCGAGCTGGCATTGATGGCGCCCATGGTATCGACCACGCGCCCGACCACCTGTCCACCCTGCACGGCAAATTCCGACGCCGACACCACCAGCTGGTTCGCCTGCCGCGCATTGTCGGCATTCTGCTTTACCGTGCTAGTCAGCTCCTTCATCGCGGACGCCGTTTCTTCCAGCGAACTGGCTTGCGCCTCCGTGCGCGACGACAGATCGAAATTGCCGGCCGCGATTTCGCGCGAAGCAATAGTGATGCTTTGCGTGCTGCTGCGCACCTGGCCCACGGTGTGCGACAGGCTGCCATTCATCGCTTCGAGGGCCTGCAGCAATTGACCAGGCTCGTCGGAAAAACGCTTGTCGACACGATTGCTCAAGTCGCCGGCCGCCACCCTCTGCGCGGCCAGCAACGCCTCCTGCAAGGGGCCGGTAATGCTGCGGCTGATCAGCACGGCGCCGGCGATGCTGACGCCCAGTGATGCCAGCAGCAAGCCCGCCAGCAGCACGGTTGCCGAGCGTGCCTTGTCGGCCGATTCGGTCTCGAACGCGGCCGAGCGCTTGCTGGTCATGTCGACCACGCGGTTGATGGCCGCCAGATGGCTGTCGTAGCTGGCGGCCATGGCCGCCATGGCAGTGGCCACGCCCGCCTTGTCCTGCCCCTGCAGCGCCGGGATGAAGCGCGTGAATGCCGTCTCATAGAATGCCACGGCAGGGGCATGCGCCTGCGTCAGCAAGGCTTCGGCGATATCGTGATCGAGATCCTGGGTACGCCAGAACTGATGGCGCGTGTCGTACTCGGCCTTCAAGGTTTTCAGGCGTTCGACCAGCTTGTCTTGCGCGCTTCTGTCTTCGGACGCCATCAGCTGGAAGGCGACCAGATACGATTCGAGGATGTATTCCGGCGGCGGCAGCACGTCGGCCACCAGGTCCTTGCCCTGTACGATGCGGTGATATACGGGGCCGTTGACCTTCAGTTCGTGCAGCACGCGCAGCGACCAGCCGCCATACACGATCAGGCCCAGCGAAAAGATGGCGACCAACAAGGCCAGCCGGCGCGACAGTTTGACTTGGCGAAGCAGCTGCATGTGCGTACCCCCTCGTTTATCCGGACCATGCCTCAATGCCGCCGGCATAGGCCGCGCTGGCCAGTATGAAATTTCTGCGCGGCATTTGTGGATTATGCAACTTTTTAAGGGGACTGGGCTGAATGCGGTGAAAAAGAATCTCTTGCTGAGCAAAGGCTGGCGCAGGCGCCCGCAGAGGCCGGCGCAGGCGCTGGCCGCTTCTGCCTGAGATGAGGGGACGGCGTTGGCCGCGCAGCGGCCAACGGGGCCGCGCGGGCGCGGCAGATGGGCGATTCGGAGAGCCTGCGCGCCCTTCAGGGCGCTCCGTCTTCGAATCCCACCGTTCCGTCCAGACAAATAAAAAAGCCTCCCGCAGGGGAGGCTTTTTTATTTGATTCTGGCGGAGACGGTGGGATTCGAACCCACGATACAGGTATAAGCCGTATGCATCCTTAGCAGGGATGTGCCTTCGGCCACTCGGCCACGTCTCCTAGCTGATTACTCAACTATGTCTCTGTAGCTAACTGCGCTGCAGCGACGAACGTCATAATATCGATTGCCCCCCCTTTGGTCAAGGGCGTGGGGCAATATTTTTGGATATTTAAGCTTTTTCCAGCTCGAACGCTTTATGCAGCGCGCGCACGGCCAGTTCCATGTACTTTTCATCGATCAGCACAGAGATCTTGATCTCGGAAGTGGAGATCATCATGATGTTGATGCCCTCTTCCGACAAGGTACGGAACATCTGCGATGCGACGCCCACATGGCTGCGCATGCCCACGCCGACGACGGACAGTTTCGACACTTTCGCGTCGCCCGTGATGCTGGCCGCGCCCAGTGCTTCGCGGTTCGCTTCCAGCACGGCCAGCGCGCGCGTGTATTCGCCGCGCGAGACGGTGAAGGTGAAGTCCGTTTTACCGTCGACCGACTGATTCTGTATGATCATGTCGACTTCGATATTCGCGTCCGCCACCGGTCCCAGGATGTGGTAGGCCACGCCTGGACGGTCCGGCACGCCGAGCACGGTGATTTTGGCTTCATCGCGGTTGAAGGCGATGCCGGAGATGACTGCTTGTTCCATGTTTGTATCTTCCTCAAACGAAATCAGGGTGCCTGAATTGGCTTCTATTTCCAGCGGCAACATCGGGTCGGTCAGCGACGACAGCACGCGCGTGGGGACGCGGTAGTTGCCGGCGAATTCCACCGAACGCGTTTGCAGCACTTTGGAGCCCAGCGAAGCCAGTTCCAGCATTTCTTCAAAGGTGATGGTCTTCAGGCGGCGCGCCTCGGAAACCACGCGCGGGTCGGTCGTGTAGACGCCGTCGACGTCCGTGAAGATCAGGCATTCGGACGCCTTCATGGCGGCGGCGATCGCCACGGCAGAGGTATCGGAACCGCCGCGGCCCAGGGTCGCGATGTTATCGTGTTCGTCGACGCCCTGGAAACCGGTAATGATGACGATCTTGCCCGCATCGAGGTCGCGTTTGACTTTTTCGTCATCGATCGACTGGATGCGTGCCTTGGTAAAGGCGGAATCGGTCTTGATCGCGACTTGCCAGCCAGCATAGGATACGGCTTGTTTGCCGATCGCCAGCAGTGCCATCGACAATAGGCCGACGGACACCTGTTCGCCTGTCGAGGCGATCATGTCAAGTTCACGGGGATCGGGTTGATCCATGATTTCCTTGGCCAGTCCAATCAGGCGGTTGGTTTCGCCCGACATGGCGGATGGCACCACCACGATTTGATGCCCGGCGTCGTGCCACTTGGCAACGCGCTTGGCGACATTCTTGATACGGTCAGTCGAGCCCATCGACGTACCGCCATATTTGTGGACGATTAAAGCCATAAGAGTGAAGTTTCCGCTCAAGAAGAATAAAAAAGGAGGGCTTTACTCTACATGCCGCAATGCAAAATAACAAGCTAAAAAGCGCATTAGCTCATACCGATTGTACATATGGAAATAACCAATCCATGCAGTCCAGCTGGCTGGAGCAGCCACTTGGCGACCGCCCCGGGAGTGGCCGTGGAGGCTGCCCCTGCGCTCAGCAGGAGAGCCAGCGCAAGGTCACGCGAGGACGGTCCAGCAGACTCAGACAATGGCAGTCGAGGCCGATACCGGCCGCGTACAGCAATTGTTGCGCCGCACAGACAAGCGGCAGGCGTTCGCGCTCCCAGGCGGGCACGTCGAACGCCTGGTAATGGTATTTCAAGCTCTTGGTGGGACGGTTCAGGGCCAGCTTCAGGCGCTCGCCCCCCTGGCGAAAATCGATGGTCAGTGTCTGTGCTTGCAGCCAGGCAATATCAATACCTTGCCCGCCCTCTTCCACCGCGTCGAAATGCAGCACGCCGCCATACGCGGGAAAGGCCAGACTCGCTTCGCCCTGCCACGTAAATTGCTGGCCGGCCTTTTCCAGGCCGGGAATACCGGCATCGTCACGCTCGCGCATGCCGGCCAGATCATCGAGCTTCGGCGTCAGATATAAACGGTCGCGGTGGCGCCGCACGTGGCATTCGGGGTGCGTGACCAGCAGTTGCGCATCGGGCCGCGCTTCCAGCAGTTGCGCCAGCATTTCCGCCAGCCATGCCGTCGACGGCATGCGCAAGCCGCGCGTGCCGAACCAGTGGCGCAGCAGGTTGTAGCAACGGTCCGCGCTCAGCGCGCGCAATTTCGCCAGTTCGATGCAGTCGCCATCGAGGCACATTGCCAAATCCTGCGTCGCCAGTTCCGTCAGCAGGCGCTGCGCCGATTGCGCGTGCTGGGCGCTGCGGGCGAAGCGTTCCTGGAAACCGGGAAACGCCTGCGCCAGCACGGGCATCACCTGATGCCGCAGGGCATTGCGGGCAAAGCGGGGATCGTCGTTCGACTCGTCATGGATGTGCGCGATCGCATGCTTCGCCACATACGCTTCGAGCTGTTTGCGCGACACGGAAAGCAGCGGGCGCGCCATCACCAGGTCCGGGTTTCCCAGCAGCTCGGGCGCACTGTTGGCGCCATCCATGCCGGACAGGCCCGCCGTGCCCGAGCCGCGCAGCAATTGCAGCAGCACCGTTTCCGCCTGGTCGTCCTGGTGGTGGGCCGTCAGCAGCAGGCGCACGCCGTGCGCGGCGCACAGCTCGCCCAGGGCCGCGTAGCGGCGCTTGCGGGCCGCCTCTTCCGTGCCCGTCTTCGCATTCTTTTCCAGGGTGACCTTGCGCGCCTCGAAGGCGATACCCATGCCGGCGCACAACTGCGCGCAGTGGGCCAGCCAGGCATCCGCGTTCAGGCTCAGGCCGTGGTGCACGTGAAACGCGTAAAGAAACACACCCTGCTCTTGCGCCCAGGCATGCGCCAGGTGCAGCAGGGCCGCGGAATCGAGGCCGCCGCTCAGGGCGATGCCGACGGTGCTGCCGGGTGCAGGTGCGCAGGCGTCCAGCGCGCGGGCGAAGATGTCGGGCACGGTGGCGGTTTGTTGCTTTTTCATTCGGACTCCGGGAATGCAAAGAGGGACAGGCGGCTAAACGGATGGTGTCGTTTAGCGGACTGTCCCTGGTAACTCTTGATATTTTGTCGGATTACGTCTTGTCGGATTACGTCTTGTCGGCTTACGTCTTGTCGGCTTACGCTGCGCTAAGCCGACCTACGCCGACCTACGCCGACCTACCTCGACCGGAGCCGACTTGCGCTGGCTTACTCGCTCGGCGTGGTTTCCTTGAACTTGCCGTAGCTCAGCAGTTTCTCGTGGCGCGCGGCCAGCAGGTCCTTGGTTTTCATGCCCTGGAACTGGCGCAGGGTGTCGGCCAGTGCGCGTTTGAGCAAGGTGGCCATCTGTTTCGGATCGCGGTGGGCGCCGCCCAGCGGTTCGTTGATGATCTTGTCGATCAGGCCCATGGCTTTCAGGCGGTGGGCAGTCAGACCCAGCGCTTCGGCCGCGTCGGAGGCGCGCTCGGCGCTCTTCCACAGGATCGAGGCGCAGCCTTCCGGCGAGATCACGGCGTAGGTCGAGTATTGCAGCATCAGCACGGCATCGCCCACGGCGATGGCCAGCGCGCCGCCGGAACCGCCTTCACCGATGATGGTGGCGATCAGCGGCACTTTCAGTTCGGCCATCACGTACAGGTTGTGGCCGATCGCTTCCGACTGGCCACGCTCTTCCGCGTCGATGCCGGGGAAGGCGCCTGGCGTGTCGACGAAGGTGAAGATGGGCAGGTTGAACTTTTCCGCCACTTTCATCAGGCGCATGGCCTTGCGGTAGCCTTCCGGTTTCGGCATGCCGAAATTGCGCATGGCGCGCTCTTTCGTGTCGCGGCCCTTCTGGTGGCCGATGACCATGCACGGCTGGCCGTTGAAGCGGGCCAGGCCGCCGACGACGGACAGATCGTCCGCGTAGCTGCGGTCGCCATGCAATTCGTGGAAATCGGTAAAGATTTCATTCACGTAATCCATGGTGTAGGGGCGTTGCGGGTGGCGCGCGATCTGCGCCACTTGCCAAGGGGTCAGCTTGGCGTAGATATCCTTGGTCAGCTGCTGGCTCTTCTTGGCCAGGCGGTCGATCTCTTCCGAGATGTCGACGGCCGAATCGTCTTGCACGAAGCGCAACTCTTCGATCTTGGAATCGAGTTCCGCGATCGGCTGTTCAAAATTGAGGAAAGTCGTTTTAGTCATTGTACCTCCAGGTTTTACCGGCCACGGCGCCAGGGCGCGCGGCGTCATCTATGTTTATTTTACCGTACCGGCTGGTGCGCCGGGGGCTGCATCGGGTGCGGCAGGGGCGGCTGCAGGGTCGAGACTGCGCCACAAATACCACGTCGCCACGGTGCGCCACGGTTCCCAATTGGCGGAAACTTCGCGCGCATCGCTGCGGGAAACGGGTTCGCCGGAGAAGTAATTGACGCTGATGCCCTGGATCAAACCAGGGTCGTCGAGCGGCAAGACATTCGGCCGGAGCAGATTAAATATCAGAAACATCTCGGCTGTCCAGCGGCCGATGCCGCGGATCTGCACCAGTTCGGCGATGACGGCTTCGTCATCCATCTGGTCCCACTGGCTCGCGTGCACGCGCTTGGCCTTGAAATGGTCGGCCAGGTCGAGGATGTATTCGGTCTTGCGTTTGGACAAACCGCAGGCGGACAATTGCTCGGCGCCCGCCTTCAATACTTGCGAAGGCGTGCATTTCGGGCAAGCCAGCAGCAGCTTTTTCCAGGCGGCATCGGCCGCCTTGGGCGTGATCTGCTGGCCCACCAGCGAACGGGCCAGGGTGGTAAACGGGTCGCTGTGGCCGACAAGGTGCAGGTCGCCAAATTGCGGGATGAGCTTTTTCATGATGCGGTCGCGCTTCATCAGCTCGATCTTCGCCTCTTCCCAGTAATGCGGCACCTGGATCACCTGCGCAGCGATTACTGGCGCTTCCCCGTTTTCCCTGGACGTCGCCATCATGCGCGACGCCAGTTGGTCGAGCCGTCAGGCTTGTCTTCAAGAATGATGCCTGCGGCCAGCAAGTCGGCGCGGATTTTGTCGGACTGGGCAAAGTCGCGCGCCTTTTTCGCCGCGCTGCGCGCCGCAATCGCCGCTTCGATGCCGGCCGCCTCGTCCTGGCCGCCGGCGGCGCCGACGGTCGCCTGCAGGAATTGCTGCGGCGTGCGTTCCAGCAAGCCGAACACGCCCGCCAGGCCCTTCAATTGACGCGCCAGGGCGGGCGACTTGCTCTTGTTGACTTCCGTTGCCAGGTCGAACAGGGCAGCCACGGCCAGCGGCGTATTGAAATCGTCGTCCATCGCTTCGCGCACGCGCACGGCATGCGCTTCGCTCCAGTCAATGGCGCCCTCTTCCACCGCCACGTCGGCCAGCGCCGTGTACAGGCGCGTCAGCGACAGGCGCGCATCATCGAGGTGCACGTCCGAGTAATTCAGGGGGCTGCGGTAGTGCGCGCGCAGGATGAAGAAGCGGATCACTTCGGCATCGAACTTTTGCAGCACTTCGCGGATGGTGAAGAAATTGCCGAGCGACTTGGACATTTTTTCATTGTCCAGGCGCACGAAGCCGTTATGGATCCAGTAATTGACGCTGGTGTGGCCGAACGCGCCTTCGGATTGGGCGATCTCGTTTTCGTGGTGCGGGAATTGCAAGTCCGCGCCGCCGCCATGGATGTCGAACTGTTCGCCAAGCAAGGCGCAAGACATGGCCGAGCACTCGATATGCCAGCCCGGGCGGCCCTTGCCCCACTTCGAATCCCATTTGACTTCTTCCGGCTCGGACTCCTTCGACGACTTCCACAGCACGAAGTCGAGCGGATCGCGCTTGCCCGTGTTGACGTCGACACGCTCGCCCGCGCGCAGGTCGTCGAGCGACTTGCCCGACAGCTTGCCGTAGTGGGGGAAATTGCGCACGGCGTAATTGACGTCGCCGTCCGCGCCCTGGTAAGCCAGGTCCTTCGCTTCGAGCTGCTCGATCAGGCGCAGCATCTGCGGCACGTATTCGGTGGCGCGCGGCGTGTGGTCGGGCGTCAAAATGCCCAGCGCGGCCGTGTCTTCATCCATGTACTGGGTGAAACGCGTCGTCAGCTGGGAAATCGTCTCACCGTTTTTCACGGCGCGGCGGATGATCTTGTCGTCGATGTCCGTAATGTTGCGCACATAGGTGACATCGAAACCGGACGCCTTCAGCCAGCGGTAGATGACGTCGAACGCCATCATCATGCGCGCATGGCCGATATGGCAATAATCGTAGATGGTCATGCCGCACACGTACATGCGTACCTTGCCCGCTTCCATCGGGACGAATACCTGCTTCTCGCGAGCCAGGGTGTTGTAAATCTTTAGATTGCTCATCGTACTTTGCAAGTGAAGCGGCCGCCAGCCTGGCAAAACGACAGACAGGCGCGGACACCGGGGGTGCCGCGCCACTGAACTGCCGTGTGCGCCGAAAACTGTCGACCCGCTATATTGTTGTTCTTGTTTGTTAGAATTGGGGCGTTAGCGGTCAAGTATAACATTGATAAAAACCATACTGGCCCGATATGAATCAGGTTTTTACGATGTTCAACCGAATTTTCAGCTCTTTACAATTAAAGCAAGTTTAGAGAAAAATAACGATCAAGGACGCCTTCATGCAAGAAACCAAATCGAAACGCCTGTCTTTCCTGGCCCGCTTTTGCACCCTGTTTGCCGGCCTGACGCTGGGCAGCGCCGTCGTGGCGGCCGCTCCGGCGACCGCCCTCGACCCCACGCCCCATGTGGCCCTGAAAACCAGCATGGGCGAAATCGTGCTGGAACTGAATCAGGAAAAAGCGCCGCAAAGCGTGGCCAATTTCTTGCAGTATGTCAAAAGCGGTTATTACAAGGGCACGGTGTTTCACCGCGTCATCGACGGCTTCATGATACAGGGCGGCGGCTTCGACAAGAACATGAAGCAGAAAGCCACCAAGGCGCCGATCAAGAATGAAGCGCAGAACGGCTTGCAAAACGTCACCTACAGCATCGCCATGGCGCGCACGGGCGATCCGCATTCGGCCACCGCGCAATTCTTTATCAACGTCAACGACAACGGCGCGCTCGACTACCCTGGCCGCGACGGCTTCGGCTACACGGTGTTCGGCAAAGTCATCAAAGGCATGGACGTGGTCGACAAGATCAAGGCCGTGCCCGTGGCAGACAAGGGACCGCACCAGAACGTGCCCGTCACCCCCGTGGTGATCGAATCGGCGACTTTACTCAAGTCCGCGCCCGCAAAACTGTAAAATAGCGTTTTTGCGGCGCCGGCCTGCCTGGCGCCGCTGAATCAATTATTCATCCAATTTATTAAGGATCATCATGACCTCCGTCATCATCACCACCAATCTGGGCAAGATCACCGCTGAACTGGACGCCGAGAAAGCGCCGAAAACGGTTGCCAACTTCCTGGCCTACATGAAAGCCGGCCACTACGACAACACGATCTTCCACCGCGTCATCGACGGCTTCATGATCCAGGGCGGCGGTTTCGAGCCAGGCATGAAACAGAAGCCTGCCGACACCACCGTGGAAAACGAAGCCAAGAACGGCCTGAAAAACGATACCTACACCCTGGCCATGGCCCGCACGTCGGACCCGCACTCGGCATCGGCCCAGTTCTTCATCAACATCAAGAACAACAGCTTCCTCGACTACCCAGGCCAGGACGGCTGGGGTTACGCCGTGTTCGGTAAAGTTACCGACGGCAAGGAAGTCGTCGACGCCATCCGCGCCGTGAAAACCTCGCGCGCCGGCATGTTTGCCGACGTGCCAGTGACCGACGTCATCATCGAGAAGGTAGAAGCCGCGTAATTCGGCTCTGGCATCATGAATCACAGGCATTGCCGCGTTGGCGCCTCTCCATCTACATCACTTTTGGGGAGCGTTGAACGATGACAATGCCTGCCGCCCTCTTTATTTCCGACCTGCATCTGCAGAGTTCGCACCCGCGCACCAGCGCGGCGTTTCTTTCTTTCCTGGAACACCATGCGCAATATGCGCAAGCGCTGTATCTATTAGGCGACCTGTTCGAATACTGGGCCGGCGACGATGACCTGGAAGACCCGTTCAATGCGCGCATGACGGCCGCCATCCGCGCCGTCAGCGATGCTGGCGTGCACGTCTACTGGATCGCCGGCAACCGCGACTTTCTTGTCGGCTCCGGCTTTGCCGCCGCCGCCGGCGCCACCCTGCTCAGCGAACCGCACGTGGCCACGATTGCCGGCCGGCGCATCGTCTTGCTGCATGGCGACGCCGAATGCACGAAAGACGTCAAGTACATGGAGTTTCGCGCCATGGTGCGCCAGCCTGCCTGGCAAAAACAGTTCCTGTCCATGCCGCTGGCGCAGCGCAAGGCCATCATCGATGGTTTGCGCCAGAGCAGCCGCGAGCACAATGGCGAAAAATCCATGGAGATCATGGATGTCACGCCGGATGCTGTCGCGCAAGTGTTTGCCGAACATGCGAGCACCGTCATGATCCACGGCCATACGCACCGCCCCGCCCTGCACCAGGTCGACAATACCTTGCGCTATGTCCTGCCCGACTGGGAATGCGACGTGGAGCCGCCGCGCGGCGGCTGGATCGCCATCGATACGCGCGGCAACATCACGCGCCACGACCTGAACGGCGAGATCGTCGACTAGGCCTGCGCCGACGGCCGCACGGGTGTTTGTCCGATAGCCGCGCCCGCCTGGCCTTGCTGTAATGGCGACATGCATACCGTTTACATCGGCACGGCCGGCTGGAGCATCTCCAGCGCCGCCGCCAGCCACTTTCCTCTCGATGGCAGCCACCTGCAGCGCTATGCCCAGGTACTGGACTGCGTGGAAATCAACAGCTCGTTCTACCGCCCGCACCAGCCCTCCACGTACGCGCGCTGGGCCGCCAGCGTGCCCGAGCATTTCCGCTTCAGCGTGAAATTACCGCGAAGCATCACGCACGAACGGCGCTTGCGCGACTGTGCGGCCGAACTGGATCGCTTCGCGGGAGAGGTCATGCAACTGGGGAATAAACTGGGCTGCGTGCTGGTGCAGCTGCCGCCCAGCCTGCGTTTCGAGGCCGACGTGGCCGCCGCATTTTTCCATGCGCTGCGCCAGCGCTTCGACGGCATGCTCGCTTGCGAAGCGCGCCACCCCAGCTGGTTCGAGGCGGGCGCGACCGAACTATTGACGCTGCAAGGCATCACGCGCGTGCGGGCCGATCCGCCTGCGGGACAGCCGGGGCCGCACATACCGACGACCAGCGTGGCCTACCTGCGCCTGCACGGCAGCCCAAAGATTTATTACTCGGACTACCCGGCCGACTACCTGGCGGCGCTGGCCGCCGACTTGCACACATCGGCGCAGGCGGGCAGCTGGTGCATCTTCGACAACACGGCGGCCGGCGCAGCCCTGTTCAATGCGCTGGACCTGCATGCGCGGCTGGCCTGAAAATACGTGTTGATTTTTTGAGACTTAGTGTTATAGTTAACTACAACACCGATCAACTACATCACGGAGCTTCGATGCCTACAGCATTTTTCACGCGCCGCACGGCCCCGCCCTTGTCGGAGCGCATCCCATGAGCACGGAATGGAATGACAATAGCCCCATCTACCGCCAGCTCAAGGCCAGGGTGGTGGGCATGATGCTCGATGGCGTGCTGCAGTCCGGCGACGCCCTGCCGTCGGTACGCCAGGTGGCGGCCGATTATCAATTGAACCCCATCACGGTTTCGCGCGCCTATCAGGAACTGGTCGACGATGCCCTGGTGGAAAAACGCAGAGGACTCGGTATGTATGTCTTGGAAGGCGCCCGCGACAAATTGCTGGCCAGTGAACGCGAGCGCTTCATGCGCGAAGAATGGCCGGCGATGCTGGAACGCATCACGCAACTGGACCTTAACCTCGAGCAACTACTGCAGGCGAGCCGCGACAGTGGCGCACACGGAGAGAGCGCATGAATGCATTGAACAAGGACAGCGTCATCAGCGCCCGCGGCCTGCGCAAGCAGTATGGCAAGCAAGTCGCCATCGACGGCATCAGCTTCGATATCGCGCCGGGGCGCATCGTCGGCTTGATCGGGCCGAACGGTTCGGGCAAGACCACCACGCTGAAAGCCATCCTGGGCCTGACGGGCTTCGAAGGCCAGCTGTCGGTGCTGGGACGCGATCCGCGCCTGCAGCGCGACGCGCTGATGGACGACGTATGCTTCATCGCCGACGTGGCCATCCTGCCGGGCTGGCTGCGCGTGGCCGACGCCATCGATTTCGTTGCCGGCGTGCATCCACGTTTCGACCGCAGCAAGGCCGAGCGCTATCTGGCCCACACCAAGCTGGCGCCGAAGATGAAGGTCAAGTCCATGTCGAAAGGCATGGTGGTGCAGCTGCACCTGGCGCTGGTGATGGCCATCGACGCCAAACTGCTGGTGCTCGACGAGCCGACCCTGGGGCTGGACATTCTGTACCGCAAGCAGTTCTACCAGAACCTGCTGCAAGACTATTTCGATGAAAACAAGACCATCGTCATCACCACGCACCAGATCGAGGAAGTGGAACACATCCTGAGCGACCTGATGTTTATTCGCGACGGCAAGATCGTACTGGCATCGACCATGGAAGAGGTGGGCGAGCGCTACATCGAGGTGATGGTGGGACCGCAGCACGTCAATCCGGCGCGCGCGCTGCAGCCGATCAGCGAACGCAGCGTGTTCGGCAAGTCGGTGATGCTGTTCGACGGCGTCGCCCGCACCCAGCTGGCCGCCCTGGGCGAAGTCCGCACGCCCAGCCTGGCTGACCTGTTTGTCGCGACCATGAAAGGATCGTACCAATGAGTATTTCCCCTGCAAACAAGATGCAATGGCTGATCCGGCGTGAATTGTGGGAACACAAGGGCATGCTGGTATGGACGCCCGCCCTGATCGGCATCGTCATGACGGTACTGGGCGCCCTGATGACGATAGCCACCATCGCCAAGACCAAGATGCGCACGGCGCTGATCGTCAATGGCGAAGAAGTGTCCTGGAGCACGGTCTTCAACACCCGCACCTTCGGTCCGCGCCGCACGGAAATCATCGACGCCGTCGCCAACAACTATATCTATGCGGCCGCGCCCCTGTTCCTGGCGCTGGGCTTTCTCGTGTTCTTTTATTGCCTGAGCGCCCTGCATGACGACCGCCGCGACCGCAGCGTGCTGTTCTGGAAATCGCTGCCCATCTCGGATGCGCAGACGGTGCTGTCGAAAGCGGCCATCGCCCTGCTGGTCGCGCCGCTGATCGTGGCTGCCGCCGCCAGCGTGACTTCGCTGCTTCTGGTCCTGATCCTGAGCGGCGTGCTGGCGGCCAACGGCATCCACGTGTTTGCCGAACTGCTCGCCACCCCCGGTCTGTACCTGGGACCGCTGCGCGTGTTCGGCTTGCTGCCCGTGTATTGCCTGTGGGCCTTGCCGACGGTCGGCTGGCTGCTGATGGTATCGAGCTGGGCCAAGTCGAAAGTCTTCCTGTGGGCCGTCGGCGTGCCGCTGCTCTTGCTCATCCTGGCCGTGTGGGCCGGCAAGCTGACGCAGACGGAAAGCGGTATCGACTGGATACAGATGAACGTCATCGGGCGCGCCCTGCTGGGCACCCTCCCCGGCAGCTGGTATCTGTTCGAGCCGGACCTGCTGCCGCAGATGCACGCGCTGGCAGAGGGGGGATCGCACGCGACGCGCATCGATGTGTTCAGCAATTCTTGGTCCAGCCTGGCCTTGCCAGCCGTGTGGCTGGGTGCGGCGGCAGGCGCGGCGCTGATTTACGCCGCCATCCGCCTGCGCCGCTGGCGCGAGGAAGGCTGAGTCCCCTCTTCCATGATGGGAGGATTTGGGCAGCGCCCTGCACGCGTAACGCGTATGCCGGCCCGGCATACGCGCAGCGGACCGGCGGGGATCAGGCCCGCGTCAACCGGCCGATCACGCTGGCCACCTTGGCCGTGATCATGTCGACCGCGGGGCCGTTGGCGCCGTGCGGCAAGATCACATCGGCATTGCGCTTGGTCGGTTCGATGAATTGCTTGTGCATCGGGCGTACCGTTTCCAGGTACTGCTCGATGACGCTTTCCACGGAACGGCCGCGTTCGGTGATATCGCGTTGCATGCGGCGGATGAAGCGCACGTCGGAAGCCGTGTCGACAAAGATCTTCAGTGACATCATGTCGCGCAAGTCTTCGTCATACAGGGCAAACAGGCCTTCGATCACGATCACCGGCGCCGGCTTGACGGGAATGGTCCTGTTGGAGCGGTTGTGCAGCGTGAAGTCGTACTCCGGCATCTCGATCGCTTCGCCATTGCGCAAGGCCTGGATGTGCTGCACCAGCAATGGCCACTCGAACGCCTGCGGATGGTCGTAATTCTGCTGGCGCCGGACTTCAGGGGAGAGATGGGTTTGGTCGCAGTAATAGTCGTCCTGCATCACGACCGAGACCATGTCGGCACCGAACGACGCCAGCACCTGCTGTGATACGGTTGACTTGCCACTGCCGCTTCCGCCAGCGACACCAATAACAAACGGTTGGAAGGAAATATTATTCATGCCGAATGATACCGGAAACGCAGGCGGACTGACAGGGAGCGGCTCCTGTCACGCGTCATGCACGAGCCGCACATACAGCTCGGCCACCCTCTCGGCCGTGATGCCGTCGCGCTGTTCCACCGCCAGCGGATGGCCGGTCGGCTCCAGCTCGAGGTACGGACGCATGCCGTCGTCGCGCAGGTGTACACGGGTTTTCAGGTTCAGGGTAGCCGGATACACGGGCAGCTGCGTGCTGAGCCAGCCGAAGAAGGGGCCGATGTGCGTGCGCCTGGCGTCATTGAAACAGGCATCCCACGCATCGAAGCTCTCGCTGCTCAGCGACACCCACACGCCCCAGCTGAATGGTTCATCCGAGTCATGCACGGGGATGTCGATGATGGCGCGCACGAAGCAGTGTTCTTCATCGACGATGCAGGCGTCGCTGTCGAGCTGGCAGCGCGTTTCGCGCTCGGCGGGCGTCATCTGCTCAACCAGCCACGGCGCGTCGGCGCCGAAGCTGGGCATGCCCGTGTGAGTCTCGCCGCAGGCGCGGCACAGGAAGGAAAAACTCATGCGTGAAGGCTGCTTATTCGAATTGCTTGCGGAACGCCTCGAACTGCGCCGCCAGGCCATCGAAGTCGCTGCGCAATTGCAGCACTTCCTGTTCCAGCTGGGCCACCCTGCTGCCCTGCTGCGGCGCGCTGACGGCACCAGCGTAACCTGCCGCCGTCTCGATCTGCGCCAGCGCTTCCTCGCCGCCCAGCAAATGGCCGTAGCGCGGTTCCTTGGCGCCGGGCGCGACGGCCAGCTTGGCCACCAGCGGCGGATATTTGTCGATCAAAAACTGCAGGCCCGACTCCACTTCCGCCACGGACTTGAATTCATGCACACGGCCGCTGCGGCTGCGGATTTCGCCCGCCGTCTGCAAGCCGCGCAGCATCAGGATCGTCAGGATGGCCAGCTTGTCCTGTTCCAGCGACCACTTGATGCGCATGCGGTGTTCGTACTTGGCGACCCGCGCGCCGGCCTGCGTGATGCCATTGACGAATTTGCGCTGCATCAGGCGCTGCAGCACGTCGTAGACGGTTTCCTCGGAGAGGGCCATGACGGGGTCGCGGCTGGACAATTGATTGCAGCCGTTCGTCAGCGCGTTGAGCGAGAGCGGGTAGCTGTCCGGCGTCAGCGCTTCCTTTTCAGCCAGCACAGCCAGCACGCGTATCTCGAAGGGGTCGAGCAGATTCGGATTGTCATTGCTTTTTTCGCCTGCCGTCACATCAGTATTCATGCCTGTATCCTTAATCAACCAGCTTGTTCATTTGCTCGGAATCGAATTTATCACACTCGGGCACGCCCTGGCAGCAGATGCCCGCCGCCTTCAGGGTGGCGAGGATGGTTTCGATGCGCTGCTCCTGCGCCACGGCGTGCGTGATCAGGCCTTGCAGGGCTTTCGACAGCGGATCGTCGCCGTTGGGCGTGACGCCGTACGCGGCAAACAAATGCGCCGTACTGCCTTCGCGCAGGGCGCTGACATCCTTTTGCACGATGTGCGCGGGGTTGCCGACGGCCGTCGCGCCGGATGGCACGGGTTTCAATAGCACCGCGTTCGAGCCCACCTTGGCGTATTCGCCCACCGTGAAGCTCCCCAGCACCTGCGCGCCGGCGCCGACGATGACGCCGCGCTCCAGGGTCGGATGACGCTTGGCGCCGCTGTGCAGCGAGGTGCCGCCCAAGGTAACCCCCTGGTAGATGGTGCAATCGTCGCCGACGACGGCCGTCTCGCCGATCACCACGCCGAAACCATGGTCGATGAAGACGCGCCGGCCGATGACGGCGCCCGGATGGATCTCGATGCCCGTGATGATGCGGGCGATATACGAAATGAAGCGCCCCACCCATTTCATGCGCCGCGTCCAGCACCAGTGCGCCCAGCCGTGCATGACGATGGCGTGCAGGCCCGGATAACAGGTCAACACCTCCCAGCCATTGCGGGCGGCGGGGTCACGTTCAATGATGCTGTTGATGTCTTCGCGCAGGTGGTGGAACATAATGAAAATGGATAAGGTGGAACGCAAATGGTAGCGTATTCGGCGGCGTGCTGCCGGAGAGGCAGATAAACAACCGCCGCCTCAAGGGCGGCGGCTGATTTTCTGGAAGCGCTACAAAACGTTCAGGGCAAGGCGCATTGCCGAAGACAGTACGAATGTACGGCGAGGCAATGCACCGCAGCCATGGACGTTTTTTAGGCTTCCAGCGCAATGCGCTGGCGGCGGGCTTCGTAGAGGCACACACCGGAAGCCACGGACACGTTCAGGCTCTCGACGGAGCCGAACATCGGGATGCTGACGAGGATGTCGCAGGTGTCGCGCGTCAAGCGGCGCATGCCTTCGCCTTCGGAACCCATGACGAGGGCCGTCGGGCCCGTGAAATCGGCTTCGTACAAGCCTTTTTCGCCATCGTCCGAGGTACCGATCAGCCAGATACCGCGGTCCTTCAGTTCGCGCATGGTGCGCGCCAGGTTCGTCACGGTGATGTACGGGACGGTTTCGGCGGCGCCGCTGGCAACCTTGGCGGCCGTGGCGTTGAGGCCCACGGCGCGGTCCTTCGGCACGATGACGGCATGTGCGCCGACGCCGTCGGCCACGCGCAGGCAGGCGCCCAGGTTATGCGGGTCGGTGATGCCGTCGAGAATCAACAGCAGCGGCGGGCCATCGATGGCGTCCAGCAACTCATCGAGATTGCGCGCCAGCGACAGCTGCGACGCAAACGCGATCACGCCCTGATGGCGGCGCGTGCCGACGATTTTATCGAGACGCGACGAGTCGACGGGCATGACACGCACGTTGGCCGCCTTGGCGGCGGCGATCATGTCCTTCATGCGGCCGTCGACGCGGCTGGCATCGACGAAAATTTCTTCCACGGACGACGCTTCATGACGCAGACGCGAAGTGACGGCGTGGAAGCCGAAAATCATTTTATTCTTCATTTGTTATCGTTTCTTTTATCGCTTGTTCTTGCTTGATTTTGATACAGTTTTTGCTGCTCGTGGTGCCGCCGCAGCGGGTGCCGCGGCTGGTTTCTTGCTGCGCTTCGGCGCGGCGGCCTTGGGGGCTGCTGCTTGCGGCGCTGCCTTGGCTTGCGCCTTGGCGGCAGGTTTGGCGCCATTGGCACGGCCGCCGGAACCATTGCCGGATTTGCCGCCGTTGTTGCCGCTGGCCTTGATTTCATGGCGCTGCTCGGTCGCGGGACCGGGCTTGACCATCGATTTCTTTTCGCCCTTGCGCTTGCCGCCAGACTGCTTGGCCGGCGCTTCGTCGCCCGCCAGTTCCGCATCGGTCACCAGACGCAGGTCGATCTTGCGCGTTTCCAGGTCGACACGCGCCACTTGCACCGTCAGACGGTCGGTCAGCTGGTAGCGCTTGCCCGTGCGTTCGCCGCGCAATTCATGGCGCGCATCGTCGTACTGGAAGTAGTCGGTGCCCAGCTCGGTGACGTGCACCAGGCCTTCGACAAACAGGGTGTCGAGTTGCACGAACACGCCGAAGGTGGTCACGCCGGTGATGGTGCCGGTGAACTCCTCGCCCAATTTGTCTTGCATGAAGTAGCACTTGAGCCAGGCTTCCACGTCGCGCGACGCTTCATCGGCGCGGCGCTCGTTGGCCGAGCAATGCACGCCCAGCGCGTCCCAGATGGTCAGGTCCGTCTTCTTCGGCTTGCCGTCGGCCTTGTCCTTGGCCTGCTGCTTGCGCGTGGCGTTCGACACATTCGTGTTCAGCACGACCTTGTCGGACAGTTTCGGCTCGTATTTCTTGCCTTGCAGGATGGCCTTGATGGCGCGGTGCGTCAGCAGGTCGGGATAGCGGCGGATCGGGCTGGTGAAGTGGGCATACGCCTCGTAGGCCAGGCCGAAGTGACCGATATTGTCCGGGCTGTAGACGGCTTGCTGCATCGAGCGCAGCAGCATCGTTTGCAGCAGAGCCGCATCGGGACGCTGCTTGATCTGCTGCATCAGGGTCTGGTAATCGGATGCCGACGGCGTGTCGCCGCCCGTCAGGTTCAAGCCAACCTGTTTCAGGAAAGTACGCACTTGCGTGAGCTTTTCCTTGGTCGGGCTGGCGTGGATGCGGTAGGTGCCTGGATGCTTGTTACGCAGCAACAAATCGGCTGCGCAGACGTTGGCCGCTAGCATGCACTCTTCGATGATCTTGTGCGCTTCGTTGCGCGTGCGGGGGATGATCTTTTCGATCTTGCCCGCGCTGTTGCAGACGATATACGTTTCCGTCGTCTCGAAGTCGATGGCGCCCCGCTCCGTGCGTGCTTTCAGCAAGGCGCGGTAGACGGCTTCCAGGTTCTGCAGATGCGGCAGGATGTCCGCGCGGCGTGCCGCTTCGGGTCCCTTGGTGTTGCCCAATACGGCTGCGACTTCGTCGTACGTGAGGCGCGCGGCCGAATGGATCACGGCCGGGTAGAACTGGTAGGCCTTCAGTTCGCCCTTGTCGCTGACGACGGCGTCGCAGACGAGGGTCAAACGGTCGACGGCCGGGTTCAGCGAGCACAGGCCGTTCGACAGCTTTTCCGGCAGCATCGGGATCACGCGGCGCGGGAAGTAGACGGACGTGCTGCGTTCGAGCGCGTCGATATCGAGCGCGTCGTTCGGTTTCACGTAATGGCTGACGTCGGCAATCGCCACGATCAGGCGGAAGCAGTTGGCGCGGCCTACCTTGACGGGTTCGCAATACACGGCATCATCGAAATCGCGCGCGTCTTCGCCGTCGATGGTGACGAGCGGCACGTCGCGCAGGTCGACGCGGTCTTTCAGATCGGCGGCGCGCACTTCGAATGGCAGTTTTTCAGCTTGCTTGAGGGCGGCGGCGGAAAAGATGTGCGGCACATTGAATTTGCGCACGGCAATCTCGATTTCCATGCCGGGGTCATCGAGCGCCCCGAGCACTTCGACGATCTTGCCGACCGGCTGCTTGAAGCGCATCGGCTGCTCGGTCAGCTCGACGCTGACGATCTGGCCGGCTTTCGCCTTGCCCACCGAACCGGTGACGAGAATGTCCTGGCCGATGCGCTGGTCTTCCGGCGCCACGACCCAGGTGCCGTTTTCCTGGATCAGGCGGCCGATGACGTGGGTATTGGCGCGCTGCGTGACTTCAACGATCGTGCCTTCCGGGCGGCCGCGGCGGTCCGTGCCGACGATGCGGGCCATGACCTTGTCGCCATGCAGAACTTTCTGCATTTCTTTCTCGGGCAGGAACAGGTCGGCGCTGGCGTCGTCGGGAATGACAAAGCCGAAGCCGTCGCGGTGGCTCATGACGCGACCGGCGACAAGCGCGCTCTGGTCGGCCAGGCTGAAAACACCGCTGGCGTCAGACTTGAGCTGGCCGTCGCGCTCCATCGCCTTCAGGCGACGGACCAGGACATCCATGGAATCGGCATGCACTTGCAGCGTTTTCCCGAGAGACTGCGGGTCGAGAGGCGCGTTGACGCTGCGGAATATGCCGAGAATGTCCTCCCGGCTGGGGATGGTGTGGGTATTTTGGCTCAAAAGTATTTCTATAGTTGTTATTGACAGTGATCAAACGGAAGACAAAGACCGATGACATCACCGTCAATATTGACACGGTGATGTGCGGTAGTGTACCGGAGGACGCCTTGGTTTGCCTAACGCACAGCGTAGCGGAAACCGAACAAGTGCCCCGCCGATGAAAAAAAGGAGAAAAGCTGCGCAATGCATTTGACTTCGGCAAATATTGCTCTATAATCTCGGTCTCTTGCAGCAACAAACCTTCACGGGAATGCAGTTGCAGGAAAGCGGTACAGGGTTGATGTGCAGTATGGAGCGAAAGCTCATCTGGCGCAAAACTCTTCAAGTCGCTATAATAGCAGAATTGCTGTAAAGTTATTTTGCAACAAGTTCTCGAGCAGTAAAAGTAGCAAGCAACAAGTAATAGAGCAGCATCAGTGCCCACGTGGCGGAATTGGTAGACGCGCATGGTTCAGGTCCATGTGCCTTCGGGTGTAGGGGTTCGAGTCCCTTCGTGGGCACCATTACCTAATTCGCAAAAAAGCCGCAAACTTTCACGAGTTTGCGGCTTTTTTCATTTCCGATGCAGCACATCGAACGCCAAATAATTATCAAAAAAGAATATTTGCATTCCATTTAATAGTATATTGACATCTCCCCCATGCCACGCATCGCGCGTGGCTGGCAACAGCATTACGGAGAGACGTCATGACATGCAGGCCCGGCAAACACAAACGGATTCTTTTCAGCAGCCTCATCGTATTAAGCCTCGGCGCTGGCACCAGCCAGGCGACCGACTGGGTGACCACCCGTTCCAGCAGCCCCGAAATCGTCAAACCGGCGCCCGAACAGGTGACTTTGCAGGTGCAAAATCCCCCTTCCTTTGCCTGGCCGCGCCATGCCAGCTATCCCGCGCAATATGTCGTGGAGATTTTGCCGGCTGAGGGCACAGCAAGCACCCACACCGTTTCGCGCAACTTCCTGCTGCCGTCAAGCGCACTGCCGCCAGGCAATTATGAATGGCGCGTGAGCCCTCTCTCGACGTCCCCCGACTGGTCCAATAAGCGGCCATTTACCATCGACAGCAATTCACGCACTTTTGTCGTTCCCGAATCGTCCGAGCTGGCGGCCACCGTGCGAGCCCACCCGCGCCCGCGCCAGTTGCCAGCCTCCTTTGCGCAAGCAAGCGCCTGGGATGCCGCCATGAACAGCAAACGGCGCCCCTTCCTGAACCGCCTCGTGAGTGAGGTCAATCTGAATACCACCGCCGTGGCCAGCGTCCACGATGGCCTGTGGACCCAGCCCAACGATAGCGGCCAGTACAACCGCATTGCCAATGCCGCCGGCGCCGTAATCCGGCAGATGGAAGCGGCCGCCCTCCTGTTTCGCCTGACACAGGAACGCAGATATCTGGACGAAGCCATACTGCGCGGCGACCAGTTGGCCGCGCTGAATCCGGAGGGCCCCACCAGCTATAAGGCGCAGGATCAGGTCGCGCGCATGATTGCCCTGGTACTTGCGAAGGGCGCCGATTTTCTGTGGCTGGATCTGGACGCACCTCGCCGCGCGCACTGGCTGTCGGTCGCCGCGCAGCGGCTGACACCGATTTATGCGGACCTGTCCATCGCCGGCGGACGTCTGGACCAGTCCCCCATGGACTCGCACGGCGTCGAGGCGCTCGGTTACCTTGCCGCCACCTCAACCCTGCTGCTCGATGCCAGACCGGAAGCGCAAGCCTGGTTCAACTTCGCCGTGCGCTCGTACATGCATATCGTCCACGTCTGGAGTGGCCCGGAAGGCGGCTTTGCCAACGGCTCGGCGTATGGCCAGTACACCACCGACATGCAAATGCAATTATGGCAGCCGCTGGCCGAAGCCACTGGCGTCAGCCTGTTCAACAAACCCTGGACGGCGGGATTCTCCAATTATTTCATGCAGTTCATTCCACCGAACGCACCGCGCCATGTCTTCGGCGATGTCCATGAAAGCAAACCGGACCCGGCACTCCTGAAGGCATATGTAGCACGGCAAGCCACGCCAGCGGCCGCCTGGTACAGCAACCAGCCAGGCGCACAAGAAAATCCCATCACCCTGCTGCAGGCGCCCTACCCGCTTCCCGCCGATACGGTCGCACCCGAAGCACCGCCCAACGCCATGCTCTTTCCCAGCATTGGCTGGGCGGCCATGCATAGCGACATCAGCAATGCTGCCCGCACTTCCGTCTACTTCAAATCGAGTCCGTTTGGAGCCTTCAATCACAGCCACGGCGATCAAAACAGCCTGGTCATCAACAGCGGCAACAAACCACTGCTGATCGAAGCCGGCTACCAGGACTACTATGCATCGCCGCTCTCGAAAAGCTGGTACCGCCAGTCGCGCGCGCATAACGCCATCACATTTGATGGCGGAAAAGGCCAACTCGTCGAAGGCCATTACGAGACGCGCTACAAAAACGGCAAGATCACGGCCTTCACGCACGGTACGGACCTCGACTATGTGGAAGGCGATGCCAGCGCCGCCTACAGCAACGACCTGAGCCTGGCCAGGCGCCAGGTATGGTACTCGCGCCAGAATGACGTGGTGGTAGTGCTCGACAAGCTGACCTCCGCGACGGCCCGCACTTTCGAATGGAACATCCATGCACTCAATACCTTGTACCTTTACCCGAATGGCCGAGCCAGCATAGAAAATGGCACGGCATCACTTTGCCTGCAATCACTACGGCCAGACGAGGAGCAATTGTCCGGCTTTAGCGCCCCCAATCCGCCCCTCGAAGCCAGCCAGCAGCATGCCGCCTACGTCAAGACCAGCCCGGCCATGGCGGCAGAGTTCCTGATCGTGCTCGATATCGGCTGCAAATCGGTGCCAACTTCATTGCAGCCGGTGTCTGGCGGACGCTTGCTGCAGATAGGCACGCAAACCATCACCCTGCCCCAATAAGCGCCAAACGCCTGTTTTTTGCTAAAAAAACAGCTGCATCCATCCTCCGCTCCTAGGGAAATGCCTTTTTTCAGGTGAAAAGGGTATTTCTTGAAGAAAAGTACAAAATGTTGATTGACCGAATGCGCGCCAGCCCTTATGATTTTGTCCTCGCTGCAGAACACGCAGCGACAAGCAGCAAAGCAGCATCAGTGCCCACGTGGCGGAATTGGTAGACGCGCATGGTTCAGGTCCATGTGCCTTCGGGTGTAGGGGTTCGAGTCCCTTCGTGGGCACCATTACCAAAATTCGCAAAAGAGCCGCAAACTTTCACGAGTTTGCGGCTTTTTTCATTTCCAGCCCCAGCAAACCCTGTCGGCATTCTTGACAGTTGACGGCTGCGCACGCGCCAAGTCCTTGATTTTACGAGTGAGCACGCTTCTTGCCTGCACGATGGCATCGCCATTGCTGGAGCGCCGCCATGAAAAGCCTCGTCGCCGTCCTCGCCTTGATGTTACCCATCAGCACTATCGCCTCGCCCCTGTTCAATCTGCAATACGTACCCGGCACTTCGCTGCAGGCGCAGCAGGGATTCCAGGCGGCGGCCGCGCGCTGGTCGCGCGTCCTGAAAGACAATGTCACCATCGAGTTGACGGTGGGCTTCAATTCGCTGGGCGGCAACATCCTGGGGCAAACGGGCTCGTCGGAAGCGTTTTACCGCTACAGCGACTTTCGCGGCGCCCTGGCCGCCGACGCCACGTCCACCATCGACCAGCGGGCGCTGGCGCACCTGCCAACGGGCGACAGCTTCGGCATGCTGATCAACCGCACGGCCAACAGCCCCAACGGACCCGGCAGCGCCCTGCCCTATCTCGACAACAATGGCGACGCCAACAATCAGTATTTATCCCTGAGCAATGCCGAAGCCAAGGCCGTCGGCCTGGCGCCGCCGCCGCAATCGCTGGACGGCTGCATCGGCAATTGCGACGGCTTCATCCAGTTCAACAGCGATTTCAACTTCGATTTCGATCCCGGCAATGGCATCGGCGCCCACAGCATCGACTTCATCGGCGTGGCCATGCATGAAATCGGCCACGCACTGGGCTTTCTCAGCGGCGTGGATATCCTCGACTACAACTCGCCGCCGCTGGGCGGCCCCTATGACGACACGGAATTTACCTACGTCTCGGGACTGGACCTGTTCCGCTACTCGGCAGAAAGCGCCGCGGCCGGCGTGATCGACTGGACGGCCGACAACCGCGACAAGTATTTCTCGCTCGATGGCGGCGCGACGCGCGGTCCGCTGTTTGCCAACGGCAGCTTTCACGGGGACGGCGACCAGGCCAGCCACTGGCGCGACAATTTAGACCTGGGCATCATGGACCCGGCGGTGGCATACGGCGAATTATTGCGCCTGCGCTGGAACGACTTGATCGCCCTCGACGCCATCGGCTGGGATATCGCCCCGAACGCCATCCCGGCGCCGGGCACCTTCCCGCTGTTATGTCTGGCACTGATGCTGCTGGCATGGCAGCAACGACGCTGACTACGCTGAAAAAACAGGCAGTTTTACGCCATTTCTCATATGGAAAACCCTTTTTTCAGTGGAAAAGAGGGTTTCTTGAAGAAAAGAGCAAAATGTTCATTGACCGAATCGCCGCCAACCCTTATTATTTTGTCCGTCGCTGCAGAACACGCAGCAGACAGCAAGCAGCAGCAAAACGCAGCACAATGCCCACGTGGCGGAATTGGTAGACGCGCATGGTTCAGGTCCATGTGCCTTCGGGTGTAGGGGTTCGAGTCCCTTCG
>NZ_JBXAJE010000009.1:106633-211533 GCF_058796955.1 Janthinobacterium sp. GW823-FHT03B06 | reverse complement strand
GACGCGTGGCGAGCCACGCGACGACTCCCCGCTTCTGAGGGGCGCTTGCAAGAGATGTATTCATCTACTGGGATAGGATCTTAGTTCAGGCTCCAGACGTATTGCACCTTGACGCTGGCGCTGACCGGCTTGCCGCCAGCGAGGGCCGGCTTGAACGTGCACTTGGCAATGCCAGTGCGCGCCGCCTCGTCGAGGGCAGGATGGCCGCTGCTCTTGACCACGCTTGACCCTTGGACCTTGCCGGTGGCGTCGACATCAAAGGACAGGTTGACCGTGCCCGTTTCCTTCGCCTGCAGCGATGCGGGCGGGTAGACCGGTTTGCCGCACACGCCAAAGTCGATGACGGGGCGGCGCTCCAGCACGGGTGCGCTGTCGGCGGCGACGGCCTGGCCGTAGATGCCGAGGCAGGCGCCGGCCAATGCCAGCAGCGGCACGGCCGCCTTCCAGTTCAGGGCTTGTGGTGCGGGGCGCAGCAATCGTTTGATACGTGACATAAGATCTCCTCCGTTGGCCGCCTGGGCCAGGTGGTGGGTTGAGAACTGGAGACGTTCCAGTTCCGAGAGTGCAAGAGCCAGACGCCGCGGTTCGCCCAGTTGTCTTGCTGCGAAATCATCTGCAATATGTTCGCGTTCGAGGCGCACGCTGCGTGAAATCCACCAGACGGCGGGGTGGAAGAACAGCAGCGCCTCGATGGCGTTTTGCAGCAGGTTGATCAGATAATCGTGGCGCCGGATGTGCGCCAGTTCATGCGCCAGCAGCGCATCGAGCAGGTGCGGCGGCATGCCGGTGAGCAGCGCCGCGGGCACCAGCACCATGGGGCGCCAGATGCCGGCCGTGAGCGGACTGGCGATGTTGTCGAGCACGCGCAGCCGCACCGGCCGCGCCACGCCGGCATCGTGCGCCATGCGCGACAGCCTTGTCTGCAGTTGTCCATGCGTGGTGCCCGTGTTCCTGGCGCTGCGCTCTATCCACAGCATGCCCAGCGCCATGCGCACGGCCAGCACGGCGGCGCACAGGGCCCACACGCCGACGACGGCGCGCAGCAGCAGGTCCAGGTCGGGCAGGCTGTCGGGCGCCAGCAGCGCGGCGGGCAGCAAGGCGCTGGAGTACAGCGCGCCCGTGGCATCGGCCCCGGCCAGGCGCAGATACAAGCCCGCCGCCGGCCACGCCAGGCAGGCCAGCAGGGCGCCGCAACCGACGGCGTAGCGCGCCTCGGGACGCGCATTGCGCAGGGCCGCCCACGCCAGCGCCGTGGCGCAGCCGATCAGCAGCCCTTGCCACAGGAAGTGCAGCAGGGTCCAGCCCAGCGCCGGCACGAAGCCGCTCATGACTGATCGTCCTTGAGCATTTTTTCGATTTCCTCGCGTTCGGCGCGCGACACGCCCGTGCGCAGCGCCGCCAGCACCAGCGCCTTGGCCGAACCGGCAAAGGCCTTCTGCATCAATTCCTTCAGCAGATTCGTCTGCAGGCTGTCCTGCGCCTGCGCTGGCGCATACACGTGCGAGCGCTGGCTTTCGTCGCGGATCAGCAAGCCCTTGCCGTGCATGATCTGCATCAGGCGCAGCACGGTGCCATAGGTGATGGCCGGCTTGGCCAGCGCCATCGCCTCGTGCACCTGCTTGGCCGTGGCCGCACCCAGCGGCCACAGCGCCTGCAGCAGATCGAGCTCGGCTGCCGTCGGTTTCGGGATGTCGTGCGTCTTGGTCATGCGGTCTTCCTCTTGCCTGAAATTCAATATGGCTAGATTAAACCTTGTAGACAAAAATGTATACTTTAATTTTCAGTAGCGTATAAACGCCTGTCAGACATGACATAAAACGTAGACAAGCTTGTTTATAAGGAGACCAGACAGGCAAAAAAAAAGACGCCGCAGCGTCTTTTTTTGGGGCGAGTGAAAATTATCCAGCCAGCTTGGCCTTCAGCAGTTCCGTCAGCTGGGCCGGGTTGGCCTTGCCTTTGGATGCCTTCATGGCCTGGCCGATCAGCGCGTTGATCGCCGCTTCCTTGCCGGCGCGGTACTGCTCCACCGACTTGGCGTTGGCCGCCAGTACTTCATCGACGATGGCCTCCAGTGCGCCCGAATCCGAGATCTGCTTCAAGCCCTTGGCGTCGATGATGGCGTCGACCAGGTGCTCGTCGTTTGACTTCGCTTCCCACATGCCGGCGAAGACTTCCTTTGCCGCCTTGTTCGAGATCGTGCCGTCGGCGATGCGCTTGAGCATGGCGGCCAGCTGCGCGGCGGAGACGGGCGCGTCGTCCAGGTCCACGCCTTCGCGGTTCAGGGTCGACGAGACGTCGCCCATCAGCCAGTTGGCGGCGGCCTTGGCGTTTTCCTTGCCGGCCTTCTCGACCACGGCGACGAAGTAGGTCGCCATGGCTTTCGATTGCGTCAGCACCAGCGCATCGTAGTCCGGCAGTGCGTATTCGCTGATGAAGCGGGCGCGCATGGCGGCCGGCAGTTCCGGCATCGAGGCCTTGACCGTGTCGATCCACGCTTGCGAGATGACCAGCGGCGGCAGGTCAGGGTCCGGGAAGTAGCGGTAATCCTGCGCGTCTTCCTTGCTGCGCATTTCGCGCGTTTCCTTGCGGTCCGGGTCGTACAAACGCGTCGCTTGCACGACCTTGCCGCCGTCTTCGATCAGTTCGATCTGGCGGCGCACTTCGACGTGCACGGCTTCCTCGATGAAGCGGAAGGAGTTCAGGTTCTTGATCTCGCAGCGCGTGCCGAATTCCTTCTGGCCGACGGGACGCACGGAAACGTTGACGTCGCAGCGGAACGAGCCTTCTTGCATGTTGCCGTCGCAAACGCCCAGCCACATGACCAGCGAGTGCAGGGCCTTGGCGTAGGCCACGGCTTCGGCGGCGCTGCGGATTTCCGGTTCCGAGACGATTTCCAGCAGCGGCGTGCCGGCGCGGTTCAAGTCGATGCCGCTCATGCCGGCATAGTCTTCATGCAAGGACTTCCCGGCGTCTTCTTCCAGGTGGGCGCGCGTCAGGTTCACCGTCTTGGTGACGAATTCGCCATCCTTTTCGTAGCCGAAGGTCAGTGCGCCGCCGATGACGACAGGGTCTTCGAACTGGCTGATCTGGTAGCCCTTGGGCGAATCGGGATAAAAATAGTTCTTGCGCGCGAAGACCGAGTGCGGCGCGACGGTGGCGCCCACGGCCAGGCCGAAGCGGATCGCGCGGTCGACGGCCTGCTTGTTCATCACCGGCAGCACGCCGGGCAGCGCCAGGTCGACGGGGCTGGCCTGCGTGTTGGCTTCGGCGCCGTACTTGATCGGCGAACCGCTGAAAATTTTGGATTCGGTCGTGAGCTGCACGTGGTTCTCAAGACCGATGACGACTTCCCATTGCATAGTGTTCTCGCTTAATTTGGTGGCGCCGCCTGGGCGGCGCGAATTTTTTCTTAATTTTCTTAAATGCCGTCAGGGCTGCGCGTATGCCAGTCCGTCACTTGCTGGAACTGGTGGGCCACGTTCAGCAGTTTGGCTTCGCCAAAATAATTGCCGATGATTTGCAGGCCGACGGGGCGCTTGCCATTCTTCTCTCCTGCGCCGAAGCCGCAAGGGATTGACATGCCGGGCAGGCCGGCCAGGCTGGTCGACAGGGTGTAGATGTCGGCCAGGTAGTTCGCCACCGGGTCGTCCGTCTTGTCGCCCAGGTCCCAGGCGACGGTCGGCGCGACGGGGCCCATGATGACGTCGCAGACGGCGTTCGGGCCATTCAGGACGGCGTCGAAATCCTGCGCGATCAGGCGGCGGATCTTTTGCGCCTTCAGATAGTAGGCGTCGTAGTAGCCATGGCACAGCACGTAGGTGCCGACCATGATGCGGCGCTGCACTTCCGGACCGAAGCCCTGGGCGCGCGACTTCTTGTACATGTCCTGCAAGTCCTTGTACTCGGCGGCGCGGTGGCCGTAGCGCACGCCGTCGTAGCGCGACAGGTTCGACGATGCTTCGGCCGGGGCGATCATGTAATAGGCGGGAATCGACAGGGCCGTATTCGGCAGCGAGATGTCGACCAGGGTGGCGCCCAGCTTTTCATACTGCGCCAGCGCGCCGCGCACGGCCGCTTCCACGTCCTTGGCCAGGCCCTCGCCGAAGTACTCGCGCGGCACGCCGATGCGCAAGCCCGTCAACGGCTGGCCCAGTTCACGTGAAAAATCTTCCGCCACGCCGCCCTGTTCCGGCGACAGGCTGGTCGAGTCGCGTTCGTCGAAGCCGGCCATGGCGGTGAGCAGCAGGGCGCAGTCTTCGGCCGAGCGGGCCATCGGGCCGCCCTGGTCCAGCGACGAGGCAAAGGCGATCATGCCGAAGCGCGAGACGCGGCCATAGGTCGGCTTGATGCCGGTGATGCCGCAGAAGGCGGCCGGCTGGCGGATCGAGCCGCCCGTATCGGTGCCGGTAGCCGCTGGCGTGAGGCCGGCCGCGACGGCGGCGGCCGAGCCGCCGGACGAGCCGCCCGGCACGGCTGTTTTATCCCACGGGTTCTGCACGGCGCCGAAGGCCGAGTTCTCGTTGCCGGAACCCATGGCGAATTCATCGCAGTTGACCTTGCCCAAAGTGACCATGCCGGCCGCCTGGAATTTTTCCACCACGGTGGCGTCAAACGGGCTGGCGTAGTTGGCCAGCATTTTCGAGCCGGCCGTCGTACGCCAGCCTTTCGTGACGAACAAGTCCTTGTGCGCGATCGGCACGCCCGTCAATGGCGTGGCCGTGCCGGCGGCGATACGCGCGTCGGCGTCGGCAGCTTGCGCCAGGGTCAGGGCACGGTCGACGTGCAGGAAGGCGTTCGAGTTGTCCGCTTCGATGCGGTCGAGGAAATGCGTCGCCAGTGCAACGGCGGAAATTTCCTTGTTCTGCAAAAGCGTGGACAGCTGTTTGATGGATTTTGTATGCATGGCGTTTCTATTGTGATATTCGGCAAGAAGGCGGGAACGGCGCAACGGCGTGTTTATTCGATAACCTTGGGCACCAGGTACAGGCCATCCTGTACCTTCGGCGCCACGGCCTGGTAGGCGTCGCGGCGATTCTGTTCCGTGGCGACGTCTTCGCGCAGGCGCAGGGCGATATTGTCCATGTGGGCGGCCAGCGGGTGGCTCAGGGGCGCCACGCCATCGGTATTGACGGCTTGCATTTGTTCTGCCAGTGCGAAAATCTTGTTCAATTGGGCCAAAGACGTGACGGCCTGGTCGTCGGCCATTTCAAGTTGGGCCAGGTGGGCGATGCGTTTTACGTCGGAGAGTGTCAGGGACATGGCGAATGGCGCGGAGTGCCGCGCATTAGTATTAAGTTGGCGTTTTGATAAAACGCGGGTATTTACTGCTATTTTGCTCACAAAAATCGAGGAATGCCGCGTAACTCGCGGCTGCAAGAGTCGCACTTTTCCATGGTTTTTGAGCAAATCGCATTCAAATTATAAGGTAGAATGGCGGGTTAATGCGTTGCCGGCGCTGATGGACCGCTGCCGCAGCATAGAAAAGATTGCGCAAGCGCCAAGCGAAACCCGAAAAAATCGCCTCCACGGATTTTCAGGGTGCCTGAAAGCGCCCGCTTTGAAACTCCCCATAAACAGCTTTTGCGCAGCTCGATGCGCTACAGGACACTCATGTTTGGTTTTTTACGCAGGTATATCTCCACCGATCTGGCCATTGACTTGGGCACGGCCAACACCCTTATTTATGTACGCGGCCTCGGTATCGTCCTGGACGAGCCATCCGTCGTCGCCATCCGCCAGGAAGGCGGTCCGAATGGCAAGAAGACCATTCAGGCAGTCGGCAAGGAAGCCAAGCAGATGCTGGGCAAAGTGCCGGGCAATATCGAAGCGATTCGTCCGATGAAAGATGGCGTGATCGCCGACTTCACCGTGACCGAACAAATGCTCAAGCAATTCATCCGCATGGTGCATGACTCGAAATTCTTCCGTCCATCGCCGCGCATCATCATTTGCGTGCCGTGCGGTTCGACCCAGGTCGAACGCCGCGCGATCCGTGAATCGGCTCTGGGCGCCGGCGCCTCGCAGGTGTACCTGATCGAGGAACCGATGGCAGCGGCCATCGGCGCGGGCTTGCCCGTGTCGGAAGCGACCGGCTCGATGGTGGTCGACATCGGCGGCGGCACGACGGAAGTGGGCATCATCTCGCTCGGCGGCATGGTCTACAAGGGTTCCGTGCGCGTGGGCGGCGACAAGTTCGATGAAGCCATCGTCAACTACATCCGCCGCAACTACGGCATGCTGATCGGCGAACAGACGGCCGAAGCCATCAAGAAGGCCATCGGTTCGGCTTTCCCTGGTTCGGAAGTGAAGGAAATGGAAGTCAAGGGCCGCAACCTGTCCGAAGGCATTCCGCGTTCGTTCACCATTTCCAGCAACGAGATCCTCGAAGCGCTGACCGACCCGCTGAACAACATCGTCTCGGCCGTGAAAAACGCGCTGGAACAGACGCCGCCGGAACTGGGCGCCGACATCGCCGAAAAAGGCATGATGCTGACGGGTGGCGGCGCGCTGCTGCGCGACCTGGACCGCCTGCTGATGGAGGAAACCGGCCTGCCGGTGCTGGTGGCCGAGGACCCGCTCACCTGCGTGGTGCGCGGTTCCGGGATGGCACTGGAACGTATGGACAAGCTCGGCTCGATCTTCTCCTACGAATAATCTGACAGAAGGGCCGGAAACCATTCCGGCCTTTTTTTGGTTTTGGCGCCGGCGTCTGACCGGGGCCTGCACGTTGGCGCACTGCGCCTGGCCTGATTATTGGAAGTCATGGAATACAGTCCTCCGCCACTTTTCAAACAAGGCGCCTCCGCCCGCGTCAAGATGATGGTGTTCGCCGGCATTTCTATCGCCCTGCTGCTGGTCGATTCGCGCATGCACGCGCTGACGGCCGTGCGTCAGGCGGTCGGCACCGTGCTGTATCCGGTGCAGATGGCGGCCCTGGTGCCGCGCGACGTGGCGCTGGGCGTCGGCAATTACTTTTCTTCGCTGTCGGCCCTGGAAAAACAGGTGCGCGACCTGAAGCACGAACAGATCGCCTCGGCGCAGATCCTGCAGCAGGCGCAGCTCAACATCGTTGAAAACAACCACCTGCGCAAGCTGATGGAAGCGCGCGAGCGCGTGCCCGTCAAGACCATGATGGCCGAAGTGCTGTACGACACGCGCGATTCGGCCTCGCGCAAGATCGTGCTCGATCGCGGCATCCAGAATGGCGTGGAACTGGGCCGCCCCGTGATCGACAACCTGGGCGTGGTGGGGCAGGTCACGCGCGTGTTCCCGTTCACCTCCGAAGTAACGCTCTTGACCGATGAAGAGCAGGCCATTCCCGTGCAGCTGCTGCGCAACGGCGTGCGCAGCGTGGCCATCGGCCGCGGCAAGTCGGGCACCATGGAGCTGCGCTTCACGGCCCCCAGCGCCGACATCCAGATCGGCGACATCGTCATCACCTCGGGCCTCGACGGCCTGTACCCGGCCGGCCTGGCCGTAGCGCGCGTGACCCTGGTCGAGCGCAATGCGCATGGCCCGTTCGGCCGCGTCGTGTGCCAGCCGCTGGCCGGCATCGAACGCAACACCCAGCTGCTCATCCTGATGACGTCGCCCGATATTCCGCCGCGCCCGCCCGCCGAAGATGTCAAGACGGGCCGCAAGATCGCCGGCAAGATGGCGCCGATCAAGGACCCGGCCAAGGAGCCTGCCGCCGCCGCGACAGCCCCCGCCGCGAAGCCGCCCGCCAGCGCCGCGCCGAAACCGGCGGCGCCGGCAGGACCTGCCGCAACGCCTGTAACAACGCCAGCACCTGCCGCCGTGCCACCGAAGGAAGCGACACGATGAACCGCCCGCATTACATCCTGCTGCCGGTCAGCCCCCTATTCATCGGTTTTTCCCTGCTGTGCGCTTTTTTGCTGAATCTGCTGCCATGGGGCCAGTTTGTCGGCGTGCCCGATTTCGTCGCGCTGGTGCTGGTCTTCTGGGGCATCCACCAGCCGCGCAAGGTCGGCATCGGCGTCGCGTTCTTCATGGGCCTGATGATGGACGTGCACGATTCGACCCTGCTGGGCGAGAATGCCTTGGCGTATACCTTGCTGTCGTATTTCGCCATCATGATGCACCGGCGCGTGCTGTGGTTCCCCATCCTGACGCAGGCGCTGCACGTGCTGCCGCTGCTGCTGCTGACGCAGGCGCTGCAATTGCTGACGCGGCTGATCGTCTCGGGCCGTTTCCCCGGCTGGCTCAATTTCATCGAGAGCTTCGTCGCCGTCGCCCTCTGGCCTTTCGTGACGTGGATCCTGCTGGCGCCGCAGCGCCGCGCCGTGGACCGCGACCATAACCGGCCGATCTGACGGGCGCCTGCCATGACCGAACTGAAAAATACCGAGCGCGAACTGCATTTTTTCCGCATGCGCCTGACCATCCTGGGCGCACTCGTCTTCGTCTGCTTTTCGCTGCTGCTGGCGCGCTTCATCTGGCTGCAGGTGATCAAGCACGAGGACTACGCGACCAAGGCTGAGGACAACCGCATCGCCGTGGTGCCCATCGTGCCCACGCGCGGCCTGATCCTCGACCGCAACGGCGTGGTATTGGCGCGCAATTACTCGGCCTACACGCTGGAAATCACGCCGTCGAAATTGAGCGCCAGCCTCGATTCGGTGATTGACGAGCTGTCGACCCTGGTGCAGATCGATATCAAGGACCGCCGCCGCTTCAAGAAGCTGCTGGAAGAATCGAAGAACTTCGTCAGCGTGCCGCTGCGCACGCGCCTGACGGACGAGGAAGTGGCGCGCTTCACGGCGCAGCGTTTCCGCTTCCCCGGCGTGGAAGTGCAGGCGCGCCTGTTCCGCCAGTATCCGATGGGCGAGGTGGCTTCGCACGTGGTGGGCTTCATCGGCCGCATCAACCGCAATGAAGCCAAGGCGCTGGAAGAGGGCGAGGACGCGGCCAACTACAACGGCACCGACCATATCGGCAAGGAAGGCCTGGAAAAAAGCTACGAAAAGCAGCTGCATGGCACCACCGGCTACGAAGAAGTGGAAGTGTCGGCCGGCGGGCGCGCCATGCGCACCCTGTCGCGCACGGCGGCCACCCCCGGCAACAACCTGATCCTGTCGATCGACATCGAACTGCAGAAGGTGGTAGAGGAAGCGTTCGGCGAATGGCGCGGCGCGGCCGTGGCCATCGACCCGGCCACGGGCGACATCCTGGCCTACGTCTCCAAGCCAGGCTATGACCCCAACCTGTTCGTCGACGGCATCGACCAGCAAAGCTGGAACGAACTCAATACCTCGCTGGACCGGCCGATGGTCAACCGTCCCCTGTCCGGTACCTACGCGCCCGGTTCGACCTTCAAGCCCTTCATGGCGCTGGCCGCGCTGGAACTGGGCAAGCGCACGCCGAGCCAGTCGATTTCCGATCCCGGCTTCTTCATCCTCGGCGGCCACACCTTCCGCGACGACAAGGTGGGCGGCCATGGCACGGTGGACATGCACAAGTCCATCGTCGTCTCGTGCAACACCTATTACTATCAGCTGGGCCGTGACATGGGCATCGACGCCATCCACGACTTCATGAAGCCGTTCGGTTTCGGCCAGCTGACCGGCATCGACCTGAATAATGAAAAGACGGGCGTGCTGCCGTCGACGGAGTGGAAGCGCAACCGCTTCAAGACGCCGCAGCAGAAAAAATGGGTGGGCGGCGACACGATTTCGGTGAGTAACGGCTCCGGCTACAACTCCTACACGCCGCTGCAGATCGCCCACGCGACGGCCAACCTGGCCAATAACGGCGTGGTGATGAAGCCGCATCTGGTGAAGATCATCGAAGACGCGAGCACGCGTGCGCGCACCCTGACGGTACCGAAGGAAAGCTACCGCATCGCGCTCAAGCAGGAAAACATCGACATCATCAAGCGCGCCATGGTGGGCGTGACCAGCGAGCAGGGCGGCACGGCCGCGCGCATCTTCACCGGCGTGCAGTACACGGTGGGCGGCAAGACGGGCACGGCGCAGGTGGTAGGCATCAAGAAAAACGAGAAGTACAATGCCAAGCTCCTGGCCGAGCGCCTGCGCGACAACGCCCTGTTTACGGCCTTCGCGCCGGCCGACAAGCCGCGCATCGCGATCGCCATCGTGGTGGAAAACGCGGGCTTCGGCGCCGGCGTGGCCGCGCCGATCGCGCGCAAGGCGCTCGACTACTACCTGCTGGGCAAGCGCCCGAGCGACAAGGAAAAGGACACCACCAAGGTGCCCAAGGAAGATGTCGACGAAGTGCGTACCCTGGAAGAAATCACCGACGAGCAGGCCGCCCCGGCGCCGCCTGCCAGGCAATAAGGAAGCACATGCCCATTAACGAGAGGCGCTCGCTGTGGCGGCGCGCCAAACCCTACCTGGCGGTGTTCGATCCGCCGCTGATGATCATCATCCTGATGCTGCTGTGCACCAGCCTGCTGACCCTGTATTCGGCCAGCATCGGCATCCCCGGCAAGATCGAGGACCATCTGCGCAACATCATGCTGTGCTTTTTCGTCATGTGGGTGGCGGCCAACGTCACGCCGCAGATGATGATGCGCATCGCCGTGCCGGCGTACACGGTATCGGTGATCTTGCTGGTGGCCGTGGCGCTGTTCGGCACCATCAAGCTCGGTGCGCGGCGCTGGCTGCATATCGGCGTGATCGACATCCAGCCGTCCGAATTCCTGAAGATCGCCACGCCGCTGATGCTGGCCTGGTTCTTCCAGCATAATGCGGGCGCCCTGCGCTGGAAATCGTTCCTGATGGCGGCCGTGCTGCTGCTGGTGCCCGTCTACCTGATCGCGCGCCAGCCCGACCTGGGCACGGCGCTGCTGGTGGTGGCGGCCGGCTTTACCGTCATCTTCCTGGCCGGCCTGTCGTGGAAGGTGCTGGCCGGCTTGCTGATCACCTTTGTTTCCTGCCTGCCGATCGCCTGGTCGCACCTGCATGATTACCAGCGCGACCGCGTGATGATGCTGATCGACCCGACCAAGGACCCGCTGGGCAAGGGCTTCCATATCATCCAGTCCATCATCGCCATCGGTTCCGGCGGCATGACGGGCAAGGGCTGGACGCACGGCACGCAGGCTCACCTGGAATTCGTTCCGGAGCGCACCACCGACTTCATCTTCGCCGTGTATTCGGAGGAGTTCGGCCTGGTCGGTAATCTGATTCTGATGCTGATGTATTTACTGCTGGTGGGACGGGGCATGATGATCGCCGCCAACGCCCCCAGTTTTTTCACTCGCCTGCTGGCAGGAGCGATAACTATGATTTTCTTTACGTATGCGTTTGTCAACATGGGCATGGTCAGCGGCATCGTGCCGGTGGTCGGCGTTCCCCTTCCATTCCTCAGCTATGGCGGCACCGCGCTGCTGACCCTGGGCGTGGCCACCGGCATCCTGATGAGCATTCAGCGCCACCGCAAGCTGGTGCAGACCTGATGCGGGCGCCTATCGATACCTTCGCCATGCGCGGGCTGAGCCTTGTCGCCTTGCTGACCCTGGCCGCCTGCGGCACCGCGCCGCACAAGCCCGCATCGAACAACGTGCCGCTGCCGTCGGGCGGCAAGGTCAAGGTGCCCGTGCGCCAGGATCCCACCTTGCCGGTCTTGCCGGCGGCCGGCTCCGGGCGCGGCGGCTACTACAAGGATGACGGTCCGGGCGACAATCCGCCTGCCAACCTGCGCGACGTGCCCGATGCGGAAGTGCGCAACGAGCCGTATTCGACGCGCTCGAACCGCCCGTATGTCGTCTTCGGCAAGACGTACACGCCGATCACCGACAACGAGCCGTTCAAGCAGAAGGGCACGGGCACCTGGTATGGCAAGAAATTCCATGGCCAGCGCACCTCGTCGGGCGAAATCTACGATATGTACAAGATGACGGCGGCCCATCCGACCTTGCCGATTCCATCGTATGCGCGCGTGACGAGCATCGACAGCGGCGAGCAGGTGATCGTGCGCATCAATGACCGCGGCCCGTTCCACGCCACGCGCGTGATCGACGTGTCCTACACGGCGGCGCTGAAACTGGGCTTCCTCGGCAAGGGCAGCCACCAGGTGGTCGTCGAACGCCTGCTGCCGGCCGATATCGATGCCATCCTGGCGGCCCGCGCGGCGCCCAAGCCGGTGCCGTCGGTGGTGGCCATTTCCATCGATACGCCGGCCGACAGCGAACCGGAAATGCGCGCCGTGGTGCAGCCTGAAATCACCGCGCTGTCAGCGGTCGATGCCACCGTGGCCGCGCCCGCGCCAGCGGCGCTGGCCACCGGCTTCTACCTGCAGCTGGGCGCCTATTCGCGTGCGGACAATGCGGAAGCGGGCCGCGCGCAACTGGCGCCGTATGCGCAAACGCTGGGCAATCTTGATGTGGTGCCGGCCGGCCCGTTGTTCCGCCTGTACGGCGGACCGTTCACGAGCCGCACCGATGCGGCGCGCGCGGCGGCCAGCCTGCCGGCGTCGGCGGGTGTCAAACCGATCGTCATTGAGAGATGAGCGTAGGTCGGATTAGCGTGCAAGCGCGTAATCCGACACCATGGTTGGCGTCGCTGGCGTTGTCGGATTACGCGCAAGCGCTAATCCGACCTACCTGGCTGAAGCACAGTGAGCATCGCAGGTTGCCTATGCCGGACGCGCAGTAGGTTTGGTCCGGCGCTTATTTACAGGAGCGCAGTTCCTGCTCGTCGAACTGCTTCGTGATCTCGGCCAGCCGCGCGCGCGTGGCGGCGTCGAGGTCGCGGAACTGGTAGGCAAATTGCTTGCTGGCGCTGTAGCGCGGCGCGACGCGGGCGCTGTGCACGCCCTGTTTGTTGAGCGATGCCAGCTGACTTTGCGCGCTCGTTTCCGACTTGAATACGCCCAGTGAAATGCCCCAGCGCAGTGGGCTGTTTTCGTTCATGATGAAGTAATTCGTCACGCCCAGCTGCTTCAATTCGCCGGCCTTGCGGTCGGCGCCTTCCTTGCTGCCCTGCGGCGGGATGTACACCATGTAGCTGGAAATGTCCTGGCCGGCGACATTGCGGCGCGACTGGCGGTCGCCCAGGCTCAGCGCGGCCACTTGCGCTTCGAAGCGGCGGCCATCGGCCAGCAGGAAATTGCCCACCTCCGTGCACGCATACGATGGCGGCGGCGCCGTGGTTTCTGCGGCGACCGGCGCAGGCGCTGTGGCCACGGCCGGTGCGGTCGCCTGCTCCTGGGTCAGCAAGGTGAGCTTGCCCGCCTGCAGCTGGTTTTTCAGGCGCGCCGGCTCGCGCGTCTCGCTGCGAAAACTGCCCAGATAACCCTGGCCGATGGCCAGCACCAGCAGGTTGACGCCGGCCAGCAGCCAGAAGACGAATTTCAGCATACGTGGTTTCCTTGTGTTCCTGCGGCCCCGGCGCGCGCGGCCGCCTGCAGGCCGATCATAACGATATTGTCGACCAGGTGCAGCGGCACCGCCAGCGCCAGGGCTGGTGCGATGCGCGGTGCGGCGCCGCCCGACAACAGGCAGGCGCTGGCGCCGTGCATGCGCACGGCCCGTTCGATGGCGCCCGCCTGCGCCGCCAGGCAGCCGGAGAGGATGGCGTCGTCCGTGTTGTCGGCAAAGCCGGCGGGCAGCATGGCATCGCTGGCGATGTGTGGCAGCTGCGCCGTATTGCGCGCCAGCGAACTGGCCATCAGTCCCAGTCCCGGCAAGATCATCCCGCCGAGGAAAACGCCGTCGGCCGTGATGGCGTCGATGGTGGTGGCGGTGCCGCAATTGGCGACGATGACGGCCTGGCCAGGCGCCAGCGCGTGCGCGCCGATGGCGGCGGCAAAGCGGTCGCAGCCCAGTTGCGACGGCGCGCGGTAGCCGTTCGTCAGTCCGGCCAGCTGCGGCAGCGAGACAAAGTCACGCGGCACGACCGGCAACATGGCGCGCAGGCGCGTGCCGATGACGGCGCCCGCCACGTTCGACAGCAGCGCTTTGCTGATGGCCAGTGGTGCCCAGTGCGCCGCCAGGGTGTCGATCTGCGCATGCGCGACGGCGCCGCTGGCCAGCCAGCCGCCGGCGGCACTGTCGGCGGCCACGAGCGCCCATTTGATGCGCGTATTGCCGGCGTCGATCAGCAGCAGCATGCGCTCACTCCCCGGCCAGGCGCAAGGACACGTCGCCCGACATGACTTCCTGCAGGCCGCCGTCGGTGCGCAGCAGCAAACGGCCCAGCTGATCGACGCCGGCCGCCACGCCTTGCTGCAGCAGCTGGCCGTTGTCGAGGATTTTCACGTGCTGGCCCTGCCAGGCGTGCAGCAGGTTCCAGCGTTCCGCAAACGGCGCAAAGCCGGTGTCGTCGAATTCGGCCAGCACGCCGGCCAGGCGGCTCAGCAGCGCCGCCACCAGGGTGTTGCGCTCCATCTGCGCCAGCCAGGGCACGGCCGAGACGCTGCGCCCGATCTGCCGTTCCAGCGCATCGGGCATCAAGAGATTGATGCCGCAGCCGATGACGGCCCACACGCCGCCGCTATCGTCGCCCTGTGCCTGTTGCGTTTCGACGAGGATGCCGGCCAGTTTGTGGCCATCCTTGAGCAGGTCGTTCGGCCATTTCAGTTGCACCGGCACGCCCAGCGCCGTCATGCTTTCGGCCAGCGCCACGCCGACGGCCAGCGGCAGGCCGACCAGCTGGTGCAGCGGCCCCTTGAAGCGCCAGGCCAGCGAGAACATCAGGCTGGCGTCCGCCTGCGACACCCACGGCCGTCCGGCGCGCCCCCGTCCGGCCGTCTGCTGGCCGGCGATGCGCAGGGTGGGGCCGGCCAGGCTGGCGCAGCGCGCCAGCAGGTCGGCGTTGGTCGATCCCGTTTCATCGACCACTTCGATGGCAACGTGCGAGGCGCCGGTGGCGCAATGGGCGGCGATGGCCGCGCTGTTCAAGTCTGAGTGCTTCGTCATGTTGGTCAGTTCAGTTGCGCGCCTTGTGCGGCGCATTCGCGAAGGCGCGGTCGTAGACGGCATTGGGCAGCGCGCGCAGCAGCTTGGCGACGACGCCCATCTGCCACGGGATCACGCGGTAGCTGTCGCCGTCGGCGATGGCGCGCGCGGCGCGCACGGCGAATTTTTCGGCCGGCATCAGGAAGGGCATGCGGTAGGCGTTGTGGCGCGTCATCGGCGTGTCGATGTAGCCGGGCGTGATGGTGACGACCTTGATGCCCGCCGGTTTCAATTCCAGGCGCAGCGATTCGCAGTAGCTGATGACGGCCGCCTTCGAGGCACTGTAAGCTTCGGCGCCGGGCAGGCCGCGGATGCCGGCCACGCTGCCGATGCCCACCAGGCGTCCGCGGCCCTGGTTCTTCATGGCGGCGATAAAAGGCGCGAAGGTGGCGACGGTGGCCGTGACGTTGATGGCGATGAGGCGCGCGAAGGCGTCGAGGTCTTCCGCGTGTTCGCTCAGGGTGCCGTAGGACACGCCGGCGCTGGCGATGACGACGTCGATGCCGCCGGCGTGGGCGATGAAGTCCTGTGCTGCGCCTTTCAGGGCGGCGTGGTCGCACACGTCGACGGCGTAGGCGCGGTGGCGTTCAGGGTGGGGCAGGGAAGCGATCAGTTGCTGCAGCGCGTCGCCGCGGCGGGCCAGCAAGCCCAGTTGGGCGCCCTGGCGCGCGTACTGCAGCGCCAGGGCGGCACCCAGTCCGCTCGACGCGCCCGTGATGAAAACGCGATGCATCAGGCGATGCCCGGGCGCGCCAGGGAAGTGGCCATGCTTATTTCTTTTCCGCTTTGGCTTTCGCGACCAGCACGTCCATCACGGTGAGCGCCTGGCCGTTCAGCTGCTCTTCGTTCTTGGCCGACTTGCTGCCCTGATCGGCTTGCGAAGGCGAGGTGATGTAGCGGCCGTCGATGGCGATCATGGGCCAGAACGTCACGTTATAGCCCTGCATCATGGCGTCCGCGCGGCGCACGCGGGCCGAGACGCCCATCGAACGGTAGGTGTCGATGAATTTCTGGCGGTCCACGCCCTGCTTGGCGACGAAGTCGAAGACGGCGTCGTCGGTGTTCAGGCGGTTGCGTTCCACGTGCATGGCGTGGAAGACGCCGGTGTGCAGCTTGTCGACCAGGCCCATGGCTTGTAGGGTGAAGAACAGCCGCTGCTGCGGCGCCACGCTCTCGTCGCGCGACACGTGCACGCGCTTGAAGACGATATTGTCGCCCTGTTTCTTGACCCACGCCGCCAGCTGCGGTTCGAGCACGTTGCAGTGCGGGCAGTAATAGGCGAAGAATTCCGTCACTTCGATTTTCTTGCCCGACTCCGTCGCCTGCGGCGCGGGCAGGGTTTCGTACTCGACGCCGTTCTTCGGCTCGGCCGGCGAGGCGGACGCGCCCAGGGCGATGGTGCAGAGGGCGGCGGCGAACAGGATTTTCTTCAGAAAACGCATGCTGGTTCCTTATTTTTGGTTGCGGACGACGGCGACATCGATGCCGTTTTCAGACAGTTTGGTGCGCGCGCGGTTCATCGCTTCGAGCTGGTTGAACGGCCCGATGCGTACCCGGTGCAGCACGCCGGCGTCGGTGCTGCGGTCGCTGATGGCCGCTTCGAAACCGAGCAGCGCCAGTTTGCCGCGCGTGCTTTCGGCGTCCGACATGTCATGGAAGGCGCCGGCCTGCAGATAATAAATCCATTTGTCGCTGGCTGCATCGGCCTTGGTTTCCTTCACGTCTGCCTTGGCTTGCGGTGCTGGCGCCGCTGGTGCGGCCGCCGGCGTTTTCGGCGCCGGCTTGTCCTTCAAGGTACCGATCAATTCCTGCAGCGCGTCCGGCGGCGGTGCCTTCGGCTGCTGCGCGGGTGCGGGCGCCGGCGCCGGTGCGGCTGGCTGCGTCGGCGTGACGATCTCGCGCGGCTCCTTGGAGAAGTCGCGCGCCGCTTCCTTGGCCGCTTCCTTGTTGCCGTACATCGGCTTGTTCGGGTCGGCGATCTGGCCGGCCGTCGGTTCGGCCGACTTGCCGGCCTTGCCCGATTTGTCGGTGAAGGGCGAGGCGCCCTTGGTGATCACCAGGGCGACCACCACGGCGATGCCCAGGCCGATGACCAGGCCGATGATGATGCCGACCAGGGTATTGCCCTGCTGGCGCCGGGTCGAAGAGAAGCGGGAAGCATGATTCATTGACGGTTTGACCTTCGCGATTACATTTTGTTTGGCGCGGACACGCCGATCAGTGCCAGGCCGTTGCGCAGCACCTGGCGCGCGGCGACGACGAGGGCCAGGCGGGCCATCTTGACGGCGTCGTCCTCGACCAGCACTTTTTCGGCGAAGTAGAAGCTGTGCAGGTTGGCGGCCAGCTCGCGCAGGTAGAAGGCGACCTGGTGCGGTCCCAGTTCGGCTTGTGCGCGCGCCAGCATTTCCGGGTAGGCGGCCAGAGTCGCCAGCAGGGTCGCTTCGGTCGGCGCCGTCAGCGGGGACAAGTCCACGCCGGCAACCGTGCTTTCATCGCCGCCCCAGTTTTCCAGGATGCGGCAGATGCGCGCATGCGCGTACTGCACGTAATAGACGGGGTTTTCATCGGTGGTTTTCAGGGCCACGTCGACGTCGAAGACGAATTCCGTGTCGGCCTTGCGCGAGATCAGGAAGAAGCGCACGGCGTCGCGGCCTTTGGCGATGTCGCCGCCGCCCGACCATTCGATCAGGTCGCGCACGGTCACGTAGGAGCCGGCGCGTTTCGAAATCTTGACTTCTTCGCCGTCCTTCATGACGGTGACCATCTTGTGCAGCACGTAGTCGGGGTAGCCTTGCGGGATGCCCATGTCGACGGCCTGCAGGCCGGCGCGCACGCGCGCGATGGTGCCGTGGTGGTCGCTGCCCTGGATATTGATGGCCTGCACGAAGCCTCGCTGCCATTTCACCAGGTGATACGCGACGTCGGGCACGAAATACGTGTAGGTGCCGTCCGTCTTGCGCATGACCCTGTCCTTGTCATCGCCGAAGTCGGTCGTGCGCAGCCACAGCGCGCCATCCTGCTCGTAGGTGTGGCCCGCCTTGATCAAGGTTTCCACCGCGCTGTTGACCTTGCCGTCCGCGTACAGCGACGATTCCAGGTAGTAATTGTCGAACTTCACGCCAAACGCCTGCAAGTCGATGTCCTGCTCGTTGCGCAGGTAGGTGACGGCGAACGGGCGGATCGAATCGATGTCTTCCACATTGCCGTTGGCCGTCGCTGGCAAGCCGTCGCTGGCCGCAACCGTCTTGCCGGCCTTGAAGTCGCTGGCGATGTCGGCGATGTAGTCGCCGTTGTAGGCGGACTCGGGCCATTCGGCGTCGCCGGGCTTGAAGCCGCGCGCGCGCGCCTGCACGGAGTTGGCCAGGGTCTGGATCTGCACGCCCGCGTCGTTGTAATAGAACTCGCGCGTCACCTGGTAGCCTTGCGCGTCGAACAGCGAGGACAGGGCGTCGCCCAGGGCCGCCTGGCGGCCATGGCCCACGTGCAGCGGACCGGTCGGGTTGGCCGAGACGAATTCCAGGATGACTTGCTTGCCGGCGCCTGCCGTGCTGCGGCCATAGCGATCGCTTTCGCCCAGGATGGTCTTGATGACGGCCTGCTTGGCGGCGGCGGAGACGCGCACGTTGATGAAGCCGGGACCGGCGATTTCCACTGCTTCGACCAGGCCCTTGCCGGCCGGGTTGGCCAGCACGGCCGTCACGATGGTTTGCGCCAGTTCGCGCGGGTTCTGTTTCAGCTGCTTGGCCAGTTGCATGGCGATATTGCAGGCGACGTCGCCATGCGATGCATCGCGTGGTCGCTCGAGCACCACGGTAGGCTCAAGCGAAGTGCCGGCCAGGACGGGAGCGAGGGCGGCCTGGAACAGGGCGATGATTTCTTGTTTCTGTTGGGCGAGCATGAGCAGGATGGCGGTGGAACCGCGTTAAGAATGAATAGAATGAATCGAAAAGCAAAACGGACGGCCATGACATCGCCGCCCAGACTGCGTTAATTATACTGGTTTGCTGCCGGGAACAATACGCTAGCCGGCAGTGTCCCCGTGCTGGCGCGTTTCACGATATTATCAGGACAGCATGCCCATGTTGGTGCGCGAAAACATCAGCATGGCGCATTCTGCTTGTATATATGCAGTTTTTTGCCGCAATTTACATGTATCGCTGCAATCGCTTGGGTCAGAGGACGCCACAAACGCTACAATCGACCCTTTATTGATGACGCGCGGCCGCGACTTTGCCTCCATGCAGCCCGCCGCGCGCAGCCACACCGGATAACTATGAACAAGCGCCCCACGCTGAAATTGAAAACCAAGCCGGCGCCAGGCCAGGCGCCTGCCGCACCGAAATTGCGTCCCAGCTACCATCCCGACCTGAAACCGGTCTTGCAGCCAGGCTTCCAACCCGATTTGCGCGCCGACTCGCTGGCGTTTTGCCTGCTGGGCGCGGCCAATGCCGTGGCGCAAGTGCGCACGGGCACGGCCCTGCCGCAGGCGCTGGCCAAGGTGTTTGCGCAATCGAACGCCAGCCCGCAGGCGCGCGGCGCCATCCAGGATATTTCCTACCGCACCATGCGTCAGCTGGGCCGCAGCGAAACGCTGGTCGGACTGATGACGTCGAAGGCGCCGGAGCCGCCGATGCTCGCAGCCCTGCTGTGCTGCGCGCTGTCCTTGATGTCGGCCGAGCCGGGCGAGCAGCCGTACGAAGAATTCACGGTGGTCGACCAGGCTGTCACGGTGGCCACCTCGCACCCTGACCTGGCGCACGCCAAGGGCATGGTCAACGCCGTCTTGCGCCGCTTCTTGCGCGAGCGCAAGTCCTTGCTGGAAGCGGCCTTGCAGCAACCTTTGGCGCAATGGAATTATCCGCAGTGGTGGATCGATTCGCTGCGCCTGGCTTACCCGCGCGACTGGCAAGCCATTTTGACGGCCGGCAATGCCGTGCCGCCATTGACCTTGCGCGTGAACCGCCGCAAGAGCACGGTCGAAGCCTACCTGGCCGTGTTGCAGGAAGCGGGTATCGCCGCGCGCCAGGTGGGACCGTTCGCCGTGCGACTGGACAAGCCGATCGGCGTGGCGCTGATCCCCGGCTTCGAGCAAGGTGTCGTCTCCGTGCAGGATGCTGGCGCGCAACTGGCCGCGCCGCTGCTGGATTTGCAGGACGGCATGCGCGTGCTCGATGCCTGTGCGGCGCCGGGCGGCAAGACGTGCCATATCCTGGAACTGGCCGACGTGCACGTGACGGCCATCGATGCGGACGCCAAGCGCCTGCCGCGCATCGCGGAAAACCTCGAGCGCCTGGGCCTGGACGCGACCTTGAAGGCGCAGGACGCGCAATCGAGCGCATGGTGGGACGGCCAGCAGTACGACCGCATCCTGGCCGATGTGCCGTGCACGGCCTCGGGCATCGTGCGCCGCCATCCCGATATCCGCTGGTTGCGCCGCAAGGGCGACGCGTTCCAACTTGCAACACTTTCATCCAAAATTCTGGACAACCTGTGGCAGATGCTGCGCCCCGATGGTAAATTGCTGTTCGTGACATGTTCGTTGTGGCCGCAAGAGTCCGAGGCACAGGCGGCGGCATTTGCGGTGCGCAATAATGCGACCCGATTGACAGCGCCTGGCCAGCTGTTGCCGACTGGCAGCGCGGAGCAGGACCACGACGGTTTGTTCTATGCGCTATTCCAAAAAAATGCGGCTTGAGCGATTCGTCGAACCTTTTCTCACGGACACTACCGGCACACTTGTGACAACACGACTCTTCCGACTCCTGGCCCTGCTGCTGATGCTGGCATGTACCATGCCACGCGCGCATGCCGCCGATATGGTCGAGATCACCCGTGCCTACATCGAGGCCAGCGAAGAGGGCTACAAGCTGGCCGCCACGTATTCCTTCGAGCTCAATCATGACCTCGACGATGCCGTGCAGCATGGCGTGCCGCTGTATTTCACGACGGAAATCGAACTGACCCGGCCCCGCTGGTACTGGTTCGATGAAAAAGCCATCGTGGCGCGCCAGACCAGCAAGCTGTCGTACAACGTGCTCACACGCCAGTACCATGTGTCGGGCGGCGGCTTGCAGCAAAGCTTTCCCACGCTCGACGATGCGCTGTTCCTGATCCGCCGTCCCAGCCGCTGGCTGGTGGCGCGGCGCGGCGAGCTGAAAGTGGGGCAGACGTATAACGTCACCTTGCGCATGGGCATGGACCGCGATTACCTGCCCAAGCCGATACAGGTCAATGCCTTCAATAACAGCGACTGGCGCCTGGCTTCGAATAAAAAAACCTTCTTGTATACGGCGGAGTAGTGAGTCAAGCATTGCGCTATCTGCTGGTGGTGGGCGGCGGCATAGTCAGTATCCTGCTGTTCCTGCTGGCATCGGCTTCCGATAATTCCGGCTTTTTCGACCGTTACTACACCTGGCTGCTGGGCCTGAACGCGGCCGTGGCCGTGTCCCTGCTGGCGCTGGTGGGCATTTCCCTGGGGCGCCTGTACGCGCGCTACAAGAGCGGCAAGTTCGGCTCCAAGCTGATGACGCGCCTGGTGATGCTGTTCGCCGCCGTCGGCATCCTGCCGGGCCTGGTGATTTTCCTTGTCTCTGTGCAATTTGTCTCCCACTCGATCGAATCCTGGTTCAACGTCAAGATCGAAGCGGCGCTGGAATCGGGGATTGAGCTGGGCCGTGCCGGCCTCGATGCGGCCCTGGTCGAGCTCGATCACCGGGGCCACAAGGCCGTCGAAGAAATGGGCGCCGACCCGGTGGCCGGCCCGGCCGTGCTGACCAGCCTCCTGCGCGAAGAGGGCATGCAAAATGCCATGCTCGTCAGCGGCGACGGCGTGCTGCTGGCCAGCGCCGGGCCGCACAGCGCGGCCGACTTGCCGACGCCGGCCATGCTGGTGCAGGCAGCCTTGCCGGCCGGCTATGCCTCCGCGGAAGGGGGACTGGAATTGCACGACGACGGCACGGAGTCGGGCGGCGGCGGTTTCCGCTCGGGCTTGCCGGCGTCGCTGGAAACGGCGGCCAGCCTGCGCCTGCGCGTGCTGGTGGCCGTGCCGGGACCGTCCGTCTCGCCCCGCTACCTGCAACTGCTGCAATCGGTGCCGCCCAAGCTGGCGACGAATGGCGAGGTGCTGCGCGCCGCCTACAGCGAATACAAGGAACGTTTCGTCGCGCGCGTGGGACTGCGCAAGATGTACATGGAAATCCTCACCTTGACCTTGCTGCTGGCTATCTTTGGCGCCATCGGCAGTGCTTTCCTGATCGCGGGCAACCTGGCCCAGCCCCTGCTGCTGCTGGCCGAGGGCACGCGCGCCGTGGCCGAGGGCGACCTGTCGCCGCGCCCCATCGTCGCCACCAAGGATGAATTGGGTACCTTGACGCAATCGTTCAACATCATGACGCGCCAGCTGCTCGATGCGCGCACGGCCGTGGAAAGCAACCGCGCCGCGCTGCAAAACGCCAAGGCCCACCTGGAATCGGTACTGGCGAATATGTCGGCCGGCGTGATGGTGCTCGATGGCGACTTTAAACTGGTGACCTGCAATGAATCGGTCGAGCGCATCCTCCAGCATTCCGGGATGAGCATGGTGGGCCAGCCGCTGGCGCAGATTGCTGGAATGGAAGAATTTGGCGGCGCCATCATCAGCGCCTTCACGGCGCAAAGCGCGCAATCGGCGTCGGGCCGCAACCAGCAGCGCCTGCATTGGCAGCGCCAGATCGAGATTCCGCGCCGTCTGGGCAGCAGTGCCGACGAGCATGACATCACCTTGCTGGCGCGCGGCTCGCGCTTGCCGCTGGAGTCCGGCAGCGGCTACATCGTCGTGTTCGATGATATTTCCGACGTCATTTCCGCGCAGCGCTCGATCGCCTGGGGCGAGGTGGCGCGCCGCCTGGCGCATGAAATCAAGAATCCGCTCACGCCGATCCAGCTGTCGGCCGAGCGCCTGCAGATGAAGCTCGAAGGCAAGCTGGAGCAACCCGATGCAGACCTGCTCAGCCGCGCCACCACCACCATCGTCAAGCAGGTCGATGCGATGAAGCGCATGGTCGACGACTTCCGCGACTATGCGCGCACGCCGCCGGCCGTGCTCGTGCCCCTGCGCCTGAACGAGCTGATCGAAGAGATACTGAACCTGTATCTGCGCGGCGACGATGGCGACATCATCCACCCGCTGCTGGCGCCGAATCTGCCGATGGTGATGGGCGATCCGACCCAGTTGCGCCAGGTGATCCATAACCTGCTGCAGAACGCGCAGGACGCCATGGCCGACCTGCCGCCGGATTCGCCGCATCCGCGGATTGACGTAAGGACGGAAGCAATTCATTATCGCAGTGCGGACGGCGGCGTGAATATCGCCGTGCGGCTGGCCATCACCGACAACGGTCCCGGTTTTGCGCCAAAAATCCTGGCGCGCGCCTTCGAGCCGTATGTGACCTCGAAAGCCCGCGGCACGGGATTGGGCCTGGCGATGGTCAAGAAAATTATCGATGAACACGGCGGACGCATCGATATCGAGAACCGGGTCGACGGCAATGGCGCTTCGGTGGTCATTTTGCTGTTAAAGTTAGCTCCCGACACTCCTGCCCAGGAATTCCTGGCGTGAGGGTCTGGTTTAGTATTTAAAACACTAATAAAATCATAGTTGTCCGCCGTGTACATCTTGTGCGCGACGGCCGGCGAAATGAGGAAGGCAAGACACGAATGGCAAACATACTCGTAGTGGATGATGAAATGGGTATCCGTGAGTTGCTCTCGGAAATTCTGGGCGACGAAGGACATGCTATCCAGCTGGCCGAAAATGCGCAGCAGGCGCGCGAAGCGCGTGCCGCCGGTGCGCCGGATCTGGTATTGCTGGATATCTGGATGCCCGACACCGATGGCGTCACCTTGCTCAAGGAGTGGCAGCGCGATGGCTTGCTGACCATGCCGGTGATCATGATGTCGGGCCACGCCACCATCGATACGGCGGTCGAGGCGACGCGCATCGGCGCCATGAATTTCCTGGAAAAACCGATTGCCTTGCAAAAACTGCTGAAAGCGGTCCAGCAAGGCTTGACGCGGGCACAGGAAACCGTGCGCGCGCCGAGCGTGGCGCCGCGTCCTGCGGCACCCGTGGTGACCGAGGAAAGCAGCCATCCCGTGCCCAGCTTTGGCGGCAGCGCGCCGCAACAGCTGATGGTGCGCCCAGGCATCGCCGTACCGGCGGTGGCCGAAGGCCATGGCTACAACCTGTCGTTCGACTTGCCGCTGCGCGAGGCGCGCGATGCGTTCGAGCGCATGTATTTCGAACACCACCTGGGCCGCGAAGGCGGCAGCATGACCCGCGTGGCAGAAAAAACGGGCCTCGAACGCACCCATTTGTACCGCAAACTGAAACAGCTGGGCGTCGAACCGGGCAAGCTGGCCAAGAAAGGCCTGTGACGTCAGCCGTACGGCGTCCGACGCCGCTGACCCTGGTCAGCGGTGCTTGCGCGGCCGGGCGCGAGGCGGCCATCGCGCAAGCCTTGCAGCCTGACCAGCCGGCCGCCGTGATCCTCGAGGGTCTCGCTGACGGCAACGCCATCCTGGCCGACCTGGCCGAACAAATTTCCCCTTCTCCATCGTTTCCACTGCAACTGTTGCGTATTGCGCCCGGCTGCCTGTGCTGCAGCGGCAATCTCGTATTGCGTGTAACATTAAATCGTCTGCTGCGCCGTCCACCCGCGCGCCTGTTCATCAGCCTGGCCGACGCCTCGCATATCGAACAGCTGCGCACCTGGCTGACGGCCAGTCCCTACGATGTCCTGCTGGCGCTGGAACCGGACCTGCTTGTTTCCTGAACGCGGCTTTCTGACGGTATTACCGCAGTCGCAGTTTGCATCTCGTTACAACTCTGTAGCCCGCAGGGTGGCCCGGCCGCTTGAAATGGCGGCGTGGGGACCCCACCTCTGTCCTGAAACCGCAAGAGTTTCTCTTGCTTGAGCGAAGGATGCAAAATGAACCTGATCTATAACAGCGAACAATACAGCGTCGTGGAATTCGGCGTCGATGGCGACCTGGAAGCCCTGCGCTTCGGCGGCTATGAAATCGTCGACAAGGGCGGCAAACGCGAGACTTTCATCGCGGGAGTCCTCGCGCAAAACTTCCGCCGCGACGTCACGGAATTGATCGCCAGCGAACCGAGCATGGAAGAGATCGATGAATTTTTGGGCAGCTATGATTCTCTCATGAGCCAGCCGGTCCTGTTGCACTGATTCTGGCTGTCTGATGGCCATCGCCACCATACCAATCCGCAAGGCGGCGTGGTATGGTGGGCATGTTATCCCGCTGCAAACAGACCATGTGCCAACTTCTCGGAATGAATTGCAATGTCCCCACGGATATTGTCTTTAGTTTTACCGGCTTCGCCATGCGCGGCGGCCATACCGATACCCACCATGACGGCTGGGGCATCGCCTTTTTCGAGGGCGCCGGCGTGCGCCATTTCGTCGACCACCAGGCAGCCATCGCCTCGCCCGTGGCCGAACTGATCAAGCGCTACCCCATCAAGTCGCGCAATGTCATCGCGCACATCCGCAAGGCCACGCAAGGCCAGGTGGCGCTGGAAAACTGCCACCCGTTCGTGCGCGAACTGTGGGGCCGCTACTGGGTCTTTGCCCACAATGGCAATTTGAAGGAGTTCAACCCCGTGCTGACGGGCAGTTACCGCCCCGTCGGCTGCACGGACAGCGAACTGGCTTTCTGCTATCTGCTGCAGGAGCTGCACGCGCGCTTCGGCGACGCCCCGCCGGCCTTGCCGCAACTGCATGCCGCGCTGGCGGAGCTGTTGCCCGGCATCGCTGCCCACGGCACGTTCAACATGATGCTGTCGAGCGGCGAGGCGCTGTTTGCCCATTGCTCGACCAGCTTGCACTATCTGGTGCGACAACATCCGTTTCCAACTGCTAAACTCTCCGATGAAGACCTGAGCGTGGACTTTTCCCAGGTGACGACGCCCCAGGACAGAGTGGCCGTGATCGTTACCCAGCCGCTGACGACGAATGAACAATGGACGGCGTTTGCGCCCGGCGAATTGAAATTATTTGTCGATGGGATGGTGCAAGACACGCCAGTGGCCTGATTTTTGACGACAATAGCCTTGATTACTGCCAAAATACCCACAGCGCGGGCGAAATTCAGCTAAAGTATTGTCAATAGTGAACCTTGATGCGGGCGCCGCGCGGCCGGTGTCACTCGACGTGATTGATGAAGAGTTAATGATCGATATTTCCAGCAACGACATCACCCCGAAACCCTTGCGCGTGCGCGAGTTCTATCTGGGGCGACAACCTATCCTCGACCGCAACCAGGCCCTGTTCGGCTATGAGTTGCTATTCCGCAACGCTCCGGTCGGTCCCGCCAACATTACCAGCGACCTGTCCGCCACGGCCTCCGTGATCGCCCACGCTTCCCAGCTGGGCATGGAAAAAGTCATCGGCGACGCGCTCGGTTTCGTCAACGTCGACGCCGACGTGATCATGAGCGACATCTTCGTTTTCCTGCCGCGCGAAAAAGTCGTGCTGGAAATCGTCGAATCGATGCCCGTCACGCCGGAAGTGCGCGCGCGCATCAGCGAACTGGTGGGCCACGGCTTTACTTTCGCGCTGGAAAACGTCGTCTCCGATACGGCGCAAGTGCAGGAACTGTTGCCGTTGGTGCAATACGTCAAGATGGACATGAGCACGGTCGACCCGAAAGTGCTGGCAGCGCTGGCGCCCCGTTTCAAGCAGGAAAACAAGAAACTGGTGGCGGAGAAGGTCGAGACGCGCGAAGAATTCAAGTCGGGCCTGGACCTGGGCTTCGATTATTTCCAGGGTTATTATTTTGCCAAGCCCGCCATCATGACGGGCAAGAAGCTGTCGCCATCGCAACTGGCCGTCATGGAACTGATGACACTGGTGACCTCCGATGCCGACAACATGGACATCGAGCGCGCCATCAAGCGTGACGTGTCGCTGGCCCTGAACCTGTTGCGCCTGGTCAATACGCCGGCCGTGGGTGCGCGCCAGCGCATCGATTCGCTGAGCCAGGCCGTGACCGTGCTGGGCCGCCGCCAGCTGCAGCGCTGGCTGCAAATCATGCTGTACGCGGAGCCAAGCAAGCGTGGCCATAGCATGACGCCGCTGCTGATGCTGGCGACCACGCGCGGCCGTTTGCTCGAATTGCTCGCGCATAAACTGCGCCCGAACCATGCCCATTCGGCCGATATCGCCTTTACGGTCGGCATCATGTCGCTGATGGATACCCTGTTCGGCGTGCCGATGTCGGAAATCCTCAGCCAGATCGAAGTGATCGACGAAGTGGCCGAAGCGCTGCTGTCGCGCGAAGGCTTCTACGGCGACCTGCTGCGCCTGGCCGAATGCATCGAACGCATCGAAGACATGGAAGGCGAGATCGTGCCGACCTTGCGCGACCTGGCCATGTCGCCGGACGACCTGGTGGAACTGGAAATGGCGGCCTACGAATGGAGCGATAACGTAGTGCGTTATGCGCTGTAGGTTGGATTAGGTAGGGCCGCCGAGGCCCAAAGGGCCGTAATCCGACACAACATTGTTGGCACTGACCGGTGTTGTCGGATTACGCGCAAGCGCTAATCCGACCTACCCGCTGTAACGTCCCGGATTTCCACTTTTAAAAAACCCTGCACGGCATGCCGTGGCAGGGTTTTTTTACGCCGGTAGCTGCGCTACGCTGCCGCGCCGGGCCAGTGCTTGTGCAGTTCGGGGTCGGTGCGCAGCTCCCACAGGGCCAGCACGGCGACGGCGATACCGACGATCAGCTCGTTCCACATGACGACGCGCTGATCTGCCAGCCGCAGCACCCACGGCGAGGCGGCGACCCAGACGCCCACCAGCAGGTTGACGACGACGGCCCAGAAATAGGTCTTGTACAGATCGAAGGCGGCCAGCACGGCGATGACCAGGCCCGAGACAAAGGCGTTGATCATCTGCGGCGAGCCTTCGTGATAGGAAAAGGCCCAGGGCGAGACGAGCAGCCACAGGCCCAGCAACAGGATCACTTGGTCCTGCCAGCGTTTCAGTTTGAAGTTGGTTGCCATATTACCTCCTTGCCAGTTGGGGAACGGGCCGGAGCGGGCATGCAGCATGCCGGCCGGCATACTGCGTTAGTGCGCTGCGGCGCGCGAAAAGTTCCGCGCGCCGCAGCGCAAAGCGATGGTGCTTACGACAAGTTGGGCGCCAGCCAGCGTTCCACGTCTTCGATGCTGGCGCCACGGCGCTTGGCGATGTCTTCCACCTGGTCCATGCCGATCTTGCCGACGACGAAGTATTTCGACTCCGGGTGGGCAAAATAGAAGCCGGAGACGGCCGCGCCTGGGAACATGGCATACGATTCCGTCAGCTGCATGCCGATTTCCTCGGCCTGCATGACCTCGAACATCTCTTTCTTGACCGTGTGCTCGGGGCAGGCCGGGTAGCCGGGCGCCGGGCGGATGCCCACGTATTTCTCGGCGATCATGTCGTCGTTGCCCAAGTGTTCATCGGGCACGTAGCCCCACAAATCCTTGCGCACGCGTTCGTGCAGGTACTCGGCAAACGCCTCGGCCAGGCGGTCCGCCAGGGATTTGAGCATGATGGACGAGTAATCGTCGTGCGCATCCTCGAAGCGCTTTTCATACTTTTCGATGCCCAGGCCGGACGTGACGGCAAACATGCCGATGTAATCCTTCACGCCAGACGCCTTTGGCGCAATGAAGTCGGCCAGGCACTGGTTCGGACGCTGCACGCCGTCGACCACGGGTTTGACGCCTTGCTGGCGCATGCCGTAATACGTGAACGCCACCGTACTGCGCGTATCATCGGTGTACACCTCGATATCGTCGTCATTGACGCTGTTTGCCGGCAGCAAGGACACGACGCCGTTGGCCGTCAGCCAGCGTCCGTCGATGAGTTTTTTCAGCAAGGCCTGGCCTTCTGCGTACACCTTGGTGGCCGCGTCGCCCACCACTTCATCCGTCAAGATGGCGGGGAAGGGACCGGCCAGGTCCCAGGTCTGGAAGAATGGGCCCCAGTCGATGTAGTTGGCCAGCGTGGCCAGATCCACGTTCTTGAACACGCGGCGGCCGATGAATTTCGGCTTTACGGGCGTGCAGGCGCCGTCGAACGGCACGACCATCTTGTTCGCGCGCGCCTGCGCCAGCGGTAATATGGGCAGGGCCTTCTTGTTGGCGTGCTGCTCGCGGATGCGCGCGTAGTCGAGTTCGATGTCTTCCACGTATTTGTCGCGCTGTTCCGGCGTCAGCAGCGATTGCGCTACGGAAACGGAGCGCGAAGCGTCCGGCACGTAGATCACGGGGCCTTCGTAGTTGTGCGCGATTTTCACGGCCGTGTGGGCGCGGCTGGTGGTGGCGCCGCCGATCAGCAGGGGAATCTTCAGCATGCGGAAGTGTTCGTCGCGCTGCATTTCCTTGGCGACATACGCCATTTCTTCCAGCGACGGCGTGATCAGGCCCGAGAGACCAATGATGTCGGCGTTTTCCACCTTGGCGCGGGCCAGGATTTCCGAGCACGGCACCATCACGCCCATGTTGACCACTTCGAAGTTATTGCATTGCAAGACTACCGTGACGATATTCTTGCCGATGTCATGCACGTCGCCTTTCACGGTCGCCATGATGATCTTGCCCTTCGGCTTGGCGACGATGCCCGTGCGTTTTTCTTCCAGCAGCTTTTCTTCCTCGATAAACGGGATCAAATGGGCCACGGCCTGTTTCATCACGCGTGCCGATTTCACCACTTGCGGCAGGAACATCTTGCCTTGGCCAAACAGGTCGCCGACCACGTCCATGCCGGCCATCAGCGGTCCCTCGATCACGTGGATGGGGCGCCCGCCATTGTGCAGCAGTTCCTGGCGCGCCTCTTCCGTGTCTTCCACGATGAATTGCGTGATGCCATGCACGAGCGCGTGCGACAGGCGTTCCTGTACCGTTCCCTCGCGCCAGGCCAGGGTTTGCGCTTCGGCCTTGCCGCCCGCCTTCAGGGTACCGGCAAATTCGATCATGCGCTCGGTCGAGTCTTCGCGGCGGTTCAGCACCACGTCTTCCACGCGCTCGCGCAATTCCGGGTCCAGGTTGTCGTACACGCCCACCATGCCGGCGTTGACGATGCCCATGGTCATGCCGGCCTTGATGGCGTGGTACAGGAAGACGGTATGGATGGCTTCGCGGGCGGGATCGTTGCCGCGGAAACTGAACGACACGTTCGACACGCCGCCCGAGATCTTCGCGTACGGCAGGTTTTCCTTGATCCAGCGCGTGGCGTTGATGAAATCGACGGCGTAGTTGTTGTGCTCTTCGATGCCGGTGGCGACGGCAAAGATGTTCGGGTCGAAAATGATGTCTTCCGGCGGGAAGTCCAGCGCATCGATCAGCAGGTGGTAGGCGCGGGCGCAAATCTCGATCTTGCGCTCGAAGGTGTCGGCTTGCCCTTTTTCATCGAAAGCCATGACGATGACGGCGGCGCCGTAGCGGCGGCACAGTTTCGCCTGGCGCAGGAATTCCTCTTCGCCTTCCTTCATGGAAATGGAATTGACGATGGCCTTGCCCTGTACGCATTTGAGGCCCGCTTCGATGACCGACCATTTCGACGAGTCGACCATGATGGGCACGCGCGAAATATCGGGTTCCGAGGCGATCAGGTTCAGGAAACGCGTCATGGCGGCCAGCGAATCGAGCATCGCCTCGTCCATGTTGATGTCGATCACTTGCGCGCCGTTTTCCACCTGCTGGCGCGCCACGGACAAGGCTTCGTCGTATTGCTCGTTGAGAATCATGCGCGCGAACGCCTTGGAACCCGTGACGTTGGTGCGCTCGCCCACGTTGACGAACAGCGACTCGTCATTGACGACGAACGGTTCCAGGCCCGCCAGGCGCAAGTCGTGCGACGGGGCCGGCACGGTGCGCGGTGTATTTTTCGACAGCAACTCGCCGATGGCGGCGATGTGCTCGGGCGTGGTGCCGCAGCAGCCGCCCGCCATGTTCAAAAAGCCCGCGTCGGCAAATTCCCGCAGCAGGGCGGATGTGTCGGCTGGCAACTCGTCGAAGCCTGTGTCGCTCATGGGATTGGGCAAGCCCGCGTTCGGGTAGATGCAAACAAACGTGTCGGCGATCTTGGCCAGTTCTTCCGCATACGGGCGCATCAGGGCGGCGCCCAGCGCGCAGTTCAGGCCGATGGTCAGCGGTTTCGCGTGGCGCACGGAATTCCAGAAGGCGGGTACGGTCTGGCCCGACAAAATGCGGCCCGAGGCGTCCGTGACGGTGCCCGAAATCATCAAGGGCAGGCGCACGACGGTCGGATTCTGTTCGTAGAACAGGTCGATGGCGAACAGGGCCGCCTTGCAGTTCAAGGTATCGAAAATGGTTTCCACCAGCAGCACGTCGGCGCCCCCTTCCACCAGGCCCTGCGTCTGCTGCAGGTAGGCGGCCACCAGCTGGTCGAAACTGACGTTGCGCGCGGCCGGGTCGTTGACGTCGGGCGAGATCGATGCCGTCTTTGGCGTCGGTCCCAGGGCGCCCGCGACGAAGCGCGGCTTGTCCGGGGTGGAATATTTATCGCAGGCGGCACGCGCCAGTTTCGCCGCCTGGACGTTCATTTCATAGGCCAGGTGGGCCATGTGGTAATCGTCTTGCGCGATCGTCGTGGCGCCGAAGGTATTCGTTTCGATCAGGTCGGCGCCCGCCGCCAGGTAGCGCTCGTGGATTTCCTGGATGATGTGCGGCTGCGTGAGGGTCAGCAGCTCATTGTTGCCCTTGACGAACAGTTCGCGCGCGCCGCTGTCGGCCGGCGCGGCGAAATCGATGAAGCGGCCGGCGGGACCGCCACGGTACGCTTCTTCGTCGAGCTTGTACTGCTGGATGATCGTGCCCATGGCGCCGTCGAGGATCATGATCCGCTGCGCCAGGATGGCGCGCAAGGTGGCTTCGGTCGGGGACATGGCGGGGATCACGGTATCGTTCATTTCATGCTTTCAATAGGCAAACGGGCGGCGGCGCGGCGACAAGACAGTACGAGGCGGTTGCGGGCCAGCAGGATCAGCTGACGGAGTGTGCCCGCCGGGTAGGGCAGGCAGAAGGTGGCAATCGCCTGAATCACCGGGTCTAAAATTATACGGCATCAGGCTGCTTTGGTTTTAAGCAAAAGCGGCCGTTCGCCTCGCGGCAGGCTTGCTTGCAACAGATCGGCTTGCGCCGCGCCTGATTCTGAAATGACATTCCTGAAAATCTTACTCAAAGTGTTAATTCTTCCGCCAAAATTGCCAGGAAGATATGTCCTCCAGGCTGTGGAAAAATTCCCACATTCTTGGCGCCATAGCAGCCTGTTTTTAATGGATTGTATGGCAATAGCTGCAAAGGAAAATAATTTTGATTCAAGGCCATGTAGGTGGGGGCGAATAATTCTTAGATAAATATTTCCAGACGAATACTTTATTATTATCAAAACCAATTGAATCAAAAGCATTAATAGTTGTCTTTAGGAATCGAATTAACCGATAATATGGGTTCTTCGAAATCACATTCTCACCAAAAGTCACCAATATGTCACATTTCTCTCGTGTCCTCCCCGGCATCGCGCTGCACCAACATGGTTGCCATCCATGAAAAACCATCTGCTTGTTGCATTGTTTCTTGTGCTGGGCCTGTCCGCTTGCGGCGGTGGCGGCGGTGGTGACACGGCGGTGGCGACCACGTCGGGCAATCCTGCCGTGGTTCCTGCCGTAACGGCCGTCTCGGCGGCGAATGTCGCCGTGGGCGGCAGGCTGGTGGTGACGGGCACGAATCTGAGCCGCGTGACGGCTTTCCAAGTAGGCGGCGTGAACGTTGCCGCCAGTGCCAGCAGCGACACCAGCGTGACCCTGGCCATGCCGGGCACCCCTGTGACGGGCGCCTTGAGCCTCGTCAGCGCCAGCGGCACGGCGACCACCAGTTATAACGTCAATGTGTACTTGCCGCTGAGCGTGAGCAGCGTCGCGCCGGCGACGGGCGGCGTCGGTTCCAGCGTGACGATCGCGGGCGGCGGCATGGGCGCCGTGACGGCGGTGCAGTTCGGCAGTGGCGCGGCGGCAACGCCGCAAAGCCAGACAGCCGGCAGCGTGACGGTAGTGGTGCCTGCGGGCGCAGCGACAGGCGCGCTGACGGTGCGCGGTCCGTACAACGATGTGATCAGCAGCGACACGTACACGGTCCTGGCGAGCGTGGCAGTGACGTCAATCACGTCGGCCGTCAACGGCGCGACCTTGTCGGTGACGCTGCAGGGCAGCAATCTGGACCAGGTCAGCTCGGCAACGGTGGGCAGTACGCCAGCCGTCATCGTCAGCGCCAGTAGCAGCCAGCTGCTGCTGTCTGCGCCAGCGTCGGCAACGGGCAACGTGATGCTGTCGGCCGCTTCGCGCATCGCCGTGAATGCGGGCACGGTGTCGGCCTTTACCTTGGGCAGCATTGATTTCGCGCAGGTACTGAACTTGAATTCCAGCGATGCCGCCTTGCGCTTGACGCGCGGCAAGCCGGCCGCCGTGCGCGTCTCCGTGCTGGCCACGCAAACAGGCCAGACCAGCCCGGCCGTGATCTTGAATGCGACGGCCGCCAATGGCGGCAACCTGGGCAGCATCACCATGAGCGGCCCATCGGTCTTGCCGACGGTGAAAAGCGATTACAGTTTCAACGGCAATTTCAGCGCCGTCCTGCCTGCTGGCTGGATCTTGCCCGGCGTGCGCGTGCGCGTGACGGCAGTGGGCAATGACGGCGTGCAAGTGAGCCAGGAAGCGGCGCCCGTGGTGGGCAGCGCAGCGAAAATTCACCTGGTGCTGGTACCGCTGAGCACCGATGATGGTGTGGCGCAATTGCCGGACGCCGAGGTGATCCGTGCTGCACTGACGCGCGTGTATCCGTATGCGGCGGAAAATATCAGCATCACCACGCGCACGGCGCTGAGCATGCCAGGCAGCAGCACGGCCGACAGCTGGTGGAGCGATGCCTTGGACAAGCTGGACAACAAGCGTGCACTGGAAGATAGTGGCGCCTATTATTATGGTTTCGTGCCGAGAATGTCTTCCACGCGCACCGCCGGCCTGGCCTACATCAACCCGACGGGCAGCAGCAATGCCTTCACGGCGGCCATCGGCCTCGATGCCAGGTTCAACAGCATTGCCTCCGTCGATCCCTTTGGCAATAGCTGGCCTGAATGGCTGACCACGCTTGTGCATGAGCTGGGCCATAACCACTCGCTGCAGCACGTCGCCTGCGGCGGTCCAGCCAGTGCGGCCACCGACTACCCGTATCCGAATGGCGAACTGGGCCCGCAACCGCTGTACAACAGCGACTATGCGGGCAGCATTGGCCAGTTGAGCAAGGCCGTGTATGGCGCTACGCCGATGAAGGACGTGATGAGCTATTGCAGCGGTGCCTGGTTCTCCGACTACAGCTATGTGCGGGTACAGCAATTCCTGGAAAGGCGCAGCACGCAGGTGACGGGCAGCAATGTGCTGGCCGCCAGCATGTCCGTGGCCGAGAACGGCTATCTGACCATTTCCGGCCGCATCACGCCGGCCGGTGTGGGGCTGCGTCCCGCCGTTGCCTCGTCTGCGCGCATCGGCCCCGCTGCCGGCGGCAGCGGCCATGCATATACCCTGCGCGTGCTGACGGCGTCGGGACAGACTATCGACTTGCCTTTTGATGGCGTTTCCGTGGCTGATCATGGCGGCAACGCCATGAGTCATTTCCGCGTCAGCTTCGCCAACCCGGGCGACATCAGCGACGTGCAAGTGCTGCAAAATGGCAAGGCTCTAGCCAAGCTGGAGCGCTCTGCGCGCCGCAGCAGGGCCGCCGCCAACGATGCCACGTTCGATGCGACACAAAGTGGCGGCAAGCTGGCGCTGGTCTGGAATGCCGATGCGGAACCCTACGCCGCCGTGCTGCACGTGGCCGCCGATGGCCGCAAGACGGTGGTCGCCAGTGACTTGACGGGTGGCAAAGCCAGCGTCGACGTCAGCGCCTTGCCGGCCGGCGGCCGTTTCGAGGTCAGCCTGTCGTCGTCCGTGGGCGCACGCCTGATGAGGGTGCAGCGCCGCTAAGCCAGCGGGCTCGATGCGACGAGGGCTTGCCGCGGCAAGCCCTTTTTTTGTGTGTGGAATATGCACAGATCCTGTACCTGGCGAGGGCTGCCGTTTTACCTCCCGCCTGCCTAGAATGGGACTTCATCCACTTGCGGAGCATCCCATGCCCATTCTGAACCTGCGTTTGTCCACCACGCCCGATGCGCGCCAGTCGGCCGCCATCGCCGCCACCTTGAGCACCTTGACGGCACAGTTGCTGCACAAGGCGCCCGAACTGACGTCGGTCGCGATCAGCCATCTTGACGCGGCGCACTGGTTTGTCGGCGGGCCATCCCTGCAGGTGCAGGGCAAGGCCAGCTTTTTCCTCGATATCCTGATCAGCGATGAAACGAATACGGCGGCGGAAAAGGCCGCGTATATCGCCGCCGTGTTCGCCGCCATGCATGAGCATCTCGGCGCCTTGCATGACGTCAGCTACATCCACGTGCACGACGCGCGCCAGGCGGCCTGGGGCTACGGCGGCTTGACGCAGCAGTTCCGCGCCGTGCGCAAGGCGCTGCAGCCGGCCTGATCAATCCCAGCGGTGATTTTGATAGTGTTGCACGGCAAAATCGACGAAGACCCTGACCTTCGGCGACAGCTGGCGGCTGTGCGGATACAGCGCGTACAAGGTGCGTGGGCGCAAGGTGTAGCCGGGCAAGACTTCCACCAGCTGGCCGCTGCGCAGCGCCTCGCGCACGATGAAGTCGGCCGCGCCGGCAATGCCCATGCCGCCCACGGCAGCCTCGCGCAGGGCTACGCTGGTATTGGCTTGCAGGCTGCCGCGCACGGCCACCTTGTGCACGGCACCGCCCGCATCCGTGAACGACCACTCGGCCGGCTTCTCGCCGGAGCTGTACATCAGGCAATCGTGCTGTGCCAGGTCTTGCGGCGTGGCCGGATGGCCATGGCGGGCCAGGTAGGCGGGCGAGGCGACGGCCAAGGTGCGGCTGCTGCCCAGCTGGCGCGCCACCAGGGTGGAGTCGGGCAAGCCGCGCGCCAGGCGCAGCGCCACGTCGAAGCCATCGTCGATCAGGTCGACGATGCGGTCATTGCAGACGAGATCGATGTGGAGGTGCGGGTAGTGGCGCGTAAAGTCGGGCAGCCAGGCGGCCAGTTCCAGGGTGCCGAAGGCCATCGGCGCATTGATGCGCAGGCTGCCGGACGGCTGCGCCTGGTGCATGGCGACGGCGCGGTCGGCCGCATTGAGGGCGTCGAGGATGTCGCGGCTGGCCAGATAGTATTCCTGGCCGGCGGCCGTCAGGGCGAAGCGGCGCGTGGTGCGGTTGAGCAATTGGGCGCCCAGCTGGCTTTCCAGCTGGCGGATCTGGCGCGACACGATGGAGTGGGAAATGCCGAGCGCGGCGCCGGCGGCCGTGAAACTGCCCAGTTCCACGACGCGGCGCAAGGCGCGCAGGGCGGTCAGCTGGTCCATGGGCGCTTGCCGCCGGTATCGATGGCTTAATTAAACGAAACGCTTGCCTTCGAGGGGGAAGCCCTTGATGAACTCGGCTGCGGGCAGGCGCTTGCCGCCCGGTTTTTGCAGTTCCGTCAGGCGCAGCGAGCCATTGCCGCAGGCCACGACGATGCCGTGCTGGGCGTCGGCCGCCAGCACCTGGCCCGGCGCTTCCTTGCTGTCCGCGTCGAGTACCTCGGCGGCCCATATCTTGATGGTGACGCCATCGACCTGGCCGCAGGCGCCGGGAAACGGATTGAAGGCGCGGATTTTCAGGCCCAGTTCCAGCGCCGGCAAGCTGAAATCGAGCGCCGCTTCTTCCTTGGCGATCTTTGCCGCATAGGTGACGCCCGCTTCCGGCTGCGGCACCGCTTCCAGCGGCTGCTGCTGCATCTTGCGCAGGGTCTCGACGATCATCTTGCCGCCCAGTTTGGCCAATTTGTCGTGCAGGGTGGCGGTGGAGTCGCCCGCCTCGATGGGCGTGCGCTCGATGGCCAGCATGGGACCCGTATCGAGGCCTTCTTCCATCTGCATGATGGTCACGCCCGTTTCATCGTCGCCTGCCTCGATGGCGCGGTGGATCGGCGCGGCGCCGCGCCAGCGCGGCAGCAATGAACCGTGGATATTGATGCAGGGTTTGATGTCGAGCGTGCTGCGCGGCAAGATCAAGCCGTAGGCCGCCACCACCATCACATCGTAATCGGTGGCCAGCAGGCGCTCGTGGGCCGCTTTTGCCTCGGCGGCGCGCTGCGGGTCCTTGCTGTCCATGCGCAAGGACAGCGGTTGCAGCACCTCGATGCCGTGCTGCTGCGCGTACTGCTTGACGGCCGAGGCGTGCAGCTGCATGCCGCGTCCGGCAGGACGGTCGGGCTGGGTCAGCACCAGCGGAATCTCGAATCCCGCTTCGTGCAAGTCTTTCAGGGCCGTGGCGGCGAATTCAGGCGTGCCTGCGAAGATCACTTTCATAGCGTTCCTTGACGTGAGGTGCGCAGGCCCGGGCCGGAGGCGCCAGGCTGGCGTGGTGTTACGACTATTGTTGCTTAGTCTATCAGCAGCGGCTTAGAAACGACGGTTCTGTGCGCGCAAGCTCGCTTCGCGCTCGAGACCGCGGATTTCCTTGATCATCTTGGTCTTGATGCGGTTGCGCTTGAGCGGCGACAGGTATTCGACGAATACCTTGCCCAGCAAGTGATCCATCTCATGCTGGATGCAGACGGCCAGCAAGCCATCGGCTTCCAGCTCGTACTGCTTGCCGTGGCGGTCCAGGGCGCGCACCTTGATGCGGGCCGGACGCTCGACGCCGTCATACACGCCGGGCACGGACAGACAGCCTTCGTCGTAGACCTGCTTTTCTTCGCTGGACCAGGTGATTTCCGGGTTGATGAATACTTGCAGCTGGTTTTTTTCTTCGGTGGTGTCGATCACCATCATCTGGATATGCTCGTCCACTTGCGACGCGGCCAGGCCGACGCCCGGGGCGTCGTACATGGTTTCGGCCATGTCGTCGATCAGGGTTTGCAGGCGCGCGTCAAATTCGGTGACGGGCTTGGCGATCGTGTGCAGGCGAGGATCGGGGTAACGCAGGATATTTAATATGGACATACGGATTCGACTGGTTAAGGTGGGCGCCGGTGCGCCGGATTATTCATGCCTGGGCCATGCGAACGATGGCAGGGCTATTTTATTTTTGAGTACGCTACGGTTGGGCGCGTGTGGCGCAACGGCGCGGCAGATGCGTTTGCCAGTGCGCTATTCGTTTGCTGCAAAGGGAAATTTTATCACAGACGCCCATGGCCCTGTGGACGGCGGGCCGTTTTGCGGCGTCATTGCACGCATCCTTGCGCGCGTCGGTATCGCGTGCGCGCCATGGCGCTAGCATGGGATGCCACAGTACATAACGAGGTTGTCATGCATGCACTTGCAACGATGGCGGACACGGCCACGGAACTGGCGGGCTGGCTGCGCCTCCAGCATCTGGCCGGTGTGGGGCCGGTGGCGGCGCGCGCCTTGCTGGCCCGCTTCGGCTTGCCGCCGCAAATCTTTGCCACGCCGTTCGACATCCTGCGCGAGGTGGTGCCGGCCAGCGTGGCGCGCGCCATCGTGCAGCCGCCCAAGCCGGTGGCCAACAGCCAGCTGGCGCTGACCCTGCAATGGCTGCAGCGGCCCGGCAATACCGTGCTGACCCTGGCCGATGCCGCGTATCCGCCCCTGCTGCTGGAAATCGCCGATCCGCCGCTGTTGTTATATGTGCGGGGACGGGCGGAACTGCTGTCGCGTCCGGGCGTGGCCATCATCGGCAGCCGCAATGCCAGCGCGCAAGGCATGCAGAACGCGGCCGCCTTCGCCCAAGCGCTGAGCGCGGCAGGCTTGACCATCATTTCAGGGCTGGCGCTCGGCATCGACACGCACGCGCACGAGGGCGGCTTGCGCGGCGCGGGCGGCACGGTGGCCGTGATCGGCACGGGCGCCGATTTGGTGTATCCACGCCGTAACCTTGATCTGGCGCAAAGAATTGCCGAACAGGGCTGCATCGTCAGCGAGTACGCGCTGGGGCTGCCTGCCATGCCCGGGAATTTTCCGCGCCGCAACCGCCTGATCAGCGGCCTGGCGCGCGGCGTGCTGGTGATCGAGGCGGCGGCCCAGTCGGGTTCCCTGATCACGGCGCGCCTGGCGGGCGAGCAGGGGCGCGACGTGTATGCCTTGCCCGGCTCCATCCATGCGACTTTGGCCAAGGGTTGCCATGCACTCATCAAGCAGGGTGCCAAGCTGGTCGAGTCGGCCGATGACGTGCTGCAAGAGCTGCAGTGGCTGGGCGGCGTCCCCAGCGTGCCGGCCGCGGTGGAAGACGAGCCGCCGCTGCTGGCCGCGCTGGGCCACGATCCCCACGACGCCGATACCCTGGCCGCGCGCAGCGGCCTGGCCATGGGCGCACTGATGGGGCAATTGCTGGCGCTGGAGCTGGCGGGCCGGGTCGAACGCTTGCCGGGAGGACTGTTTCAACGCTGCAAATGACAGCTTGTCACTTGTGTGGCGGCCTTGCCGCACGGGCGCGCTTTGTCTGCGCGCACCCTTGTGTCTTAGCGAGCTTAGCTGCTAGAGTAGAGCCATGTTCGATATCCTGGTGTACCTCTACGAGACTTACTATCGCCCCGATGCCTGCCCCGAGCCGGCAGTCCTGGCGCGCAAACTGTCGGCCGTCGGTTTCGACGACGTGGAGATTTCCGAAGCGCTCGTGTGGCTGACGGACTTGAACGCCATGGCCGGCGCCGAACAAACCCTGACGGCCAGTTCCACGGGCACGCGCTTCTACGTGCAGCAGGAAAGCGACGTGCTGGGCACGGCCGCCATCGGCTTCATCCAGTTCCTGGAAAGCGCCAAGGTGCTCTCGCCGCTGCAGCGCGAAATCGTCATCGAACGGGCGCTGGCGCTCGACGAGGCGCCCGTGTCGCTGGGCAAGCTGAAAGTCATCGTGCTGATGCTGTTGTGGAGCCAGGGCAAGGAACCGGACGCCTTGATGTTCGACGATTTATTCGTCGACGACGAAGACCTGCCTCCCCGCCTGCTACACTAATATAATAGAGCGCTTGCTGGCTGCTCCTCCAGCCGTTGGCCTGACACCCCGGCGCCGCTGCCGCGCCATCCCCTTTAAGATGCACTGCACCGGCGCGCACGCCAGTCCATTGTGTTTGCGCCTGCGCATTCTTGCTTGCAGATAACTTGCCGAATTCTTCAATAGGCGCTTATCATTGGCCGCTTGACAAGACCACAAGTCACAAGGCCTTGCGCAGACAAAAGCGTCGGCGCCTGGCAATGCACTGTATGATGCGCATGCTGAAACTATCCTAGAGCATTTTTCGAGACCAAAAAATATGACAAAAACCCTCATCATCGCCGAGAAGCCTTCTGTCGCGAACGATATCGCGAAGACGCTTGGCGGCTTCACCAAGCACGATGAGTACTTTGAATCGGATGAATACGTCCTGTCGTCGGCGGTCGGCCACTTGCTGGAGATCGCCGTACCGGAAGAATTCGACGTGAAGCGCGGCAAATGGAGTTTCGCGCACTTGCCGATGATTCCACCGTATTTCGCGCTCAATCCCATCCCGAAGACGGAAGCGCGCCTCAAAGTATTAAACAAGCTGATCAAACGTAAAGACGTTTCCACCCTCATCAACGCATGCGATGCGGGGCGCGAAGGCGAGCTGATTTTCCGCCTGATCGCGCAAAACGCCAAGGCCAAGCAACCGGTCAAGCGCCTGTGGCTGCAGTCGATGACGCCGGGCGCCATCCGCGACGGTTTTGCGCACCTGCGCAGCGACGAAGAAATGCTGCCGCTGGCCGACGCGGCCCGCTGCCGTTCGGAAGCCGATTGGTTGATCGGCATCAATGGCACGCGCGCCATGACGGCGTTTAATTCGAAAGAAGGCGGTTTTTACCTGACCACCGTGGGCCGCGTGCAAACGCCGACCCTGTCCATCGTCGTCGAACGCGAAGACAAGATCAAGAAATTCGTGCCGCGCGACTTCTGGGAAGTGCGCGCCGAATTCGTCTGCGCGGCCGGCATCTATGAAGGCCGCTGGCTCGACACGAAGTTCAAGAAGGACGAGAACGACCCCGAGAAGCGCGCCGAGCGCCTGTGGAGCAAGACGGCTGCCGACTCGATCGCCACCGCCTGCCGCGGCCGCCAAGGCATCGTCACGGAAGAATCGAAACCGACCACCTCGATGGCGCCGGGCCTGTTCGACCTGACCAGCCTGCAGCGCGAAGCGAACTCGCGTTTCGGCTTCTCCGCCAAGAACACCCTGGGCCTGGCACAGGCGCTGTATGAAAAGCACAAGGTCTTGACGTATCCGCGTACCGATTCGCGCCACCTGCCGGAAGACTACATGCCGACCGTGCTGCAGGCGCTGGAAACGGTCAAGGAAAACAGCAACTACCACCAGTTCGCCAAGCAGATCATCGACAAGGGCTGGGTCAAGCCGAACAAGCGCATCTTCGACAACACGAAGATCTCGGATCACTTCGCGATCATCCCGACGACGATCGCGCCAAAGAATTTGTCCGAGCCGGAACAGAAGTTGTACGACCTGGTCACGCGCCGCTTCATGGCCGTGTTCTTCCCGCCTGCGGAATTCCAGGTCACCACGCGCTACACGGAAGTGTCCGGCCATCAGTTCAAGACTGAAGGCAAGGTCATGACCAATCCGGGCTGGCTGGCCATCTACGGCAAGGAAGCATCGACGGACGCCGACAAGGAAAGCAATGGCAACGGCAACCTGGTGCCCGTCGCCAAGGGCGAGAAAGTGCAGACGGAAAGCGTCAGCGCCAACGGGCTGGTGACGAAACCGCCAGCGCGTTTCACGGAAGCGACCTTGCTGTCGGCCATGGAAGGCGCCGGCAAGCTGATCGACGACGACGAGCTGCGCGACGCGATGGCCGGCAAGGGTCTTGGAACCCCGGCCACGCGCGCGGCCACCATCGAGGGCTTGCTGACGGAACGCTACCTGATCCGCGAAGGCCGCGAACTGATCCCGACGGCCAAGGCATCGCAGCTGATGACTTTGCTCAAAGGCCTGGGCGTCAATGAATTGACGGCGCCTGAGCTGACGGGCGAGTGGGAATACAAGCTGTCGCAGATGGAAAAAGGCAAGATTTCGCGCGAAGAATTCATGCGCGAAATCGCGCAGATGACGCAAATCATCGTCAAGCGCGCCAAGGAATACGACAACGACACGATTCCCGGCGACTACGCGACCCTGGAAACGCCGTGCCCGAATTGCGGCGGCGTGGTGAAGGAAAACTACCGTCGTTTCGCCTGCACCAAGTGCGAATTCTCGATGAGCAAGACGCCGGGTTCGCGCCAGTTCGAAATCGCCGAAGTGGAGCAATTGCTGAAGGACCGCACCATCGGCCCGCTGCAAGGCTTCCGCTCGAAGATGGGCCGTCCGTTCGCCGCCATCCTGCGCATCGTGCGTGATGAAGAGATCAAGAATTTCAAGCTGGAATTCGATTTCGGCCAGAACGACGAGAGCGAAGATGGCGAAGGCGTCGATTTCACGGGCCAGACGCCCGTGGGACCGTGCCCCAAGTGCAATGCCGGCGTGTACGAAATGGGCCTGGCCTATGTGTGCGAACACAGCGTAGCCAAGCCGAAGACGTGCGATTTCCGCAGCGGTCGCATCATCTTGCAGCAGGAAATCTTGCCGGAACAAATGGCAAAACTGCTCAACGATGGCAAGACGGACTTGCTGCCGGGCTTCGTATCGCAGCGCACGCGCCGTCCGTTCAAGGCTTTCCTCGTGCGCGGCAAGGATGGCAAGGTGAGCTTCGAGTTTGAAGAGCGCAAGGCCAAGCCGGGTGCGAAGACAAAGGCTGCCGCTGCCGAGGTCGAAGGCGAAGAAGGCGCGGCGCCAGCGAAGAAAACGGCCGTCAAGAAAGCGGCAGCCGTCAAAAAGGCACCGGCCAAGAAGGCCACGGCCGTGAAAAAGCCGGCCGCCAAGAAGGCGCCGGCGAAGAAGGCGGCAACGGCCGAGTAATCGGACGCCAGCCAGACAAAAGCCAGGGATTTCCCTGGCTTTTTTTATGTCCCGAGGCTGGCTTAGTCCAGGTAGTCGGAGTACTCGCGCTGCGCGTAATTCTGCAGATTCGCCCACGGCTGCGCCTTGCTGACGGTTGGCTGCAGCTTGACGTCGACCCGGCGATAGAAGGTATTCGCGCGGTCGCCGCTTTCGATGATCAGGGGAATCTGCTTTTGTTCATCCCACAGGATGCGCTGGAACACGCCGTTCTTTTCCACTTCGCGCCAGCGCGCCCCCGTCACGTTCGATGCCTGTTTCGACAGGGGCATGGCGGCCACCAGTTTCGGGTCCAGCAGATAAAAACTGTTTTCCCAGGAGCCGTCGAAATTGACGTTTTCGTATTCGGCCTTGGGAATCGAGACGACGATCTTGTCGTGCGCATCGATGTATTCCACGCGCACGGTGTTCTTTTCCAGCATCACGTGGCGCGGGATCAGCACGGGATTGAAGTGCTTGTGTTCATGCTGCGTAGCTTTCAGTGCCACCTTGGTGTTGTCGCCATGCTTGTGGCCCGCATGCGGGTCCGTCGACGGCGCCAGCACGCGCTCGACCCACACGTGGCCGGGGCGGCGCAGCATCTTTTCTTCGTAGCGGCTTTCGCGCGTCACGCCTTCCGGCGTCAGGACGCGGCTGTAATAGGTGATGCCCAGGTCCAGGTCGGCAGGAGCAGCAGCGGTGGGGGCGGCCTGGGCGCTGGCGGCAAAGCCGGCGGCGAGGAGGATGGCGATCAGGGACGATTTCATGGTGGTGCCTTTACGTGCAGAGGGGCGGAGGGCATACGCCATCCGCCCCGGTGGGGTTGCCGTGTTGATGTGGATCAGAAGCCGAAGGCCGCCTTCAGCAAATCAAACACCTTGGTGTTGTCCAGGGTGCCCTTGAAGGTCTTCGCGCCGGCGCCCGTGGCCAGCAGCTTGACGTCGCCGCCGCCATGGGTTTCGCTGGCCAGGCGCACGCCTGTTTCTTGCAGATAGTTGTCTTTCAGCGCCGTGGCGCTGTCGACGTTGCTGCGCAAGTCAGGGCGGTTCGGGCCATTGCCGAATACCAAAGTGGTGTAGGTGTTGCCATCGGCATCCTTGCTTGGCTGGTTATCCTTGTAGCCGCGGTTGATGTCGAGGATATTGTTGCCGCGCTTGCCGTAGCCGTTGAAGGCCAGCGTGTGGTCATGGTCGGCCGTGACGACGATCAGGGTATTGGCCAGGGTCGGGTCGGTTTCCTTGATCTTGGCGATGGCCGCCTTGATGGCGTCGTCGAAGGCGATGGTGTCCGTCAGCGCGCGCTTGGCATTGATGCCGTGCAAGGCGTGGTCGATGCGGCCGCCTTCGACCATCAGGAAGTAGCCGTTCGTGTTTTTCGACAGCAAGTCGATGGCTTTCAGCGTCATTTCCGACAGGCTAGGCTGGGTCGCGCCTTCGCCCAGCGGCGGCGTGGCCGTACGGTCCAGTTCATATTCGAGGTGGCTGCGGGTGCTGTACAGGCCGATGAATTTCTTGCCGCTCGGCGCTGCCGCCATTTCCGCTTTCGTCGCGGCCACGGTGTAGCCCTTGGCGGCAAACTCCGTCAGCAGGTTGCGGCCATCGGCGCGGCCGTACTTGTTGCTCGTCGACCAAGGCGTGAAGTGGTTGCGGCCGCCACCCATCAGCACGTCGACGCCATCGCCGAGGGCTGCGTTGTAGCCGGCGCCGCCTGGCGCCGTTTGCGCGGCGATCGCGTATTGGGCATTGCGGTTGCAGATGTGCGAGAACGTCGTCGCCGGCGTGGCGTGCGTCAGTTCCGTGGTAGTGATGGCACCCACGGCCTTGCCCTTGGCTTTCGCCAGTTCCAGGATGGTCGGCACGGTCTTGCCGCCGGCCGGGCAATTGTCCACGCCCAGGTTGCCGTTGGCATCGCGGCCGGGTTCCTTGGCGATCGTGTCCTGCGCCATCGAGATGACTTCATTGTTCATCTTGACGCCGGTCATGTAGGCGGCCATCGATGGCGCGCTGTCCGTCGTTTGCGCATCGTTCGAGAACGTCTTGATGCGCGCCGTGCGTTCCAGCGTGTCCATGGTCAGGCTGCCGTCTTCGCCGTATTTGTAGATGCGCGACGCCGTCACGACGGACGGGCCCATGCCGTCGCCGAGGAAGAAGATGACGTTCTTCGCGTCGGCGGCGTAGGCGCTGGCGACGCTGGCGGCCACGAGCGTGGTCAGCAAGGAGAGTTTCAGGGCGGGTTTCAATGCGAGTTTCATGTGCTTGTCCAATTCTTGTCTCTTGGGGATTACAGACCGCCGGCGGTCTTGACCAGGCCGAATACTTTGGTGTTGTCGATGGTGCCCAGGAAGGTTTCCGAACCCTTGCCGATGGCGCCCAGGAAGACGTCGGTGCCGCCGTGGGTTTCGTTGCCCGCCGTGGTGCGGATCACCGCTTCCTGGTGGTAGGTATTGGCGCTGGTGACGGTTTCATCAAGGCTGGCCATGGCGGCGCGGCTCGATTGCGTGCGGTTTTCGCCATTGCCGAAGCCGATGATCGAATACGGTGCGCCGTCCAGGTCTTTCTCGACCGCGCCGGTGACGTAGTTCTTCACCACGCCCAGCACGCCAGGGTTGCCGGCAGCCGTCTTGCCCGTGCGCTTGGCGTAGCCGTTCAGCACCAGAGTATGGTCATGGTCGGCCGTGACGACGATCAGGGTATTGGCCAGGGTCGGATCGGTGAGCTTGGCTTTTTCGATGGCGGCCTTGATGGCGTTGTCGAACGCGACTGTGTCTTGCAGCGCTTTCTTGGCCGTCGTTTCGTGCAGCGCATGGTCGATGCGGCCGCCTTCGACCATCAGGAAGTAACCCTTCTTGTTCTTGGCCAGCACGTCCATGGCTTTGGTGGTCATTTCCGCCAAGCTAGGCTCCTTGGCCGCATCGCGGTCCAGGTCGTAACTCATGTGGCTGGAAGTGAACACGCCGAACAGACGGTCGGTCTTGGCCGGATCGACGGCCTTGAAGTCGGTGGCGTTGTTGGCGACCGTATAGCTCTTCGCTTTCAGTTCGGCCACCAGGTCGCGGTCGTCGGAACGCTTGCCGCCGCTCTTGAATGGCGTAAAGAATTGCGCGCCGCCACCGAGGACCACTTCCAGGCCGGTGGTGCCCAGCGCGCTGTTGTAGCCCGTGCCGCCCGGCACCAGGGCCGCGGCGATATCGTTTTCCAGGTCGCGGTGGCAGATGTGCGCGTAGGTCGCGGCCGGCGTGGCGTGCGTCACGCGCGCCGTGCTGACGACGCCGGCGGCAAAGCCCTTGGCCTTGGCCAGTTCCAGCAAGGTGGTGGCGGGCGTGCCGTTGCCGGTGCCGCATTTGTTGACCAGCTTGTTGCCGTTCGCATCCGTGCCCGGATCGATGGCGACCGTGTTGGCCGACATCGAGATGACTTCATTGTTCATCTTGACGCCGGTCATGTAGGCGGCCATCGATGGCGCGCTGTCGGTCACTTGCGCGTCGTTCGAGAACGTCTTGACGAAGGCCGTTTCCGGCAGGGTGTCCATGGTCAGCGAACCGTCTTCGCCCACCGAATAGATGCGCGCGGCCGTCATGGTGGTCAGGCCCATGCCATCGCCGAGGAAGAAGATGACGTTTTTCGGCGGCGCTTCAGCCACTACCTCTTCTTTTTTTGCATCGCTGCCGCAGGCGGCCAGCATCAGGGTGATGGCGACGCTGCAGCCAGCGACGGAAATTTTTCTGCGTGTCATGTGGTTCATCCGGCTAGGTTTGAAAGAGCTAGCAAGATAGCAATCCAATGTGACACCCTCATGACGCTGTGACATGTTTTGTGACGGCGCCACACCGCCGCAGCGGCGTGGCTTTCGCGTACGTCTACGCCGGAAAAATACACCGTCGCATGCCCGACATCGGTAGATTGCATCGAAATAAGCAACAAACTATTGCGATTTAACGGGTTTTTCTACCGAATCAAGCAACGTAAGATGCCGTCATCCCAATCATTTTGTGAAGGCAGATCATGTTCTCCAAATCCATCAGCAGCGTTCTTGTTTCCACCCTGTTTGCCGCCGGCGCCGCCTCGGCCGCCGCCAACGCCCCTTTGACCCTGGAAGTCTTCAACCCGGGCGAAGCGGCGATTTTCCCCGTCGCTTCCGTGCTGGTGGCGGGCAAGCATGACGCCGTGCTGATCGATGCGCAGTTTTCGCGCGCCGAAGCGCAAAAGCTGGTGGAGAAGATCCGCGCCAGCGGCAAGAAACTGACGACGGTCTATATCAGCCACAGCGACCCCGATTTTTACTTTGGCCTCGACGTGATCAAGGCAGCTTTCCCGAAGGCAAAGATCGTCGCCACGCCGGAAACCGTGGCCGAGATCCGCCGCAAGGCTGACGCCAAGGTCGCCTACTGGGGCCCTATCCTGAAAGACAATGCGCCGCACGGCATCGTCATTCCCGAAGCCTTGAAAGGCAAGCGCATCAGCCTGGAAGGCCAGTCGCTCGATATCGCCGGCCCGACGCCAGCGCGCACCTATGTGTGGATTCCATCGATCAAGGCCGTCGTCGGCGGCGTCGTGCTGTTTGGTAACTTGCACGTGTGGACGGCCGATACGCAAAGCCTGCAATCGCGCCAGGACTGGCTCAAGACCCTGGACGGCATCGCGGCGCTGCAGCCCGTCACCGTCGTGCCTGGCCACTTCAAGGTCGGTTCGCCCCTGACGCCCGACAGCATCGGCTTTACGCGCGACTACCTGGTGACGTTCGAAGCGGAAACGGCCAAGGCCGCCAATTCGGCCGCCCTGATCGCCGCGATGAAACAGCACTACCCGCAACTCGGCCTCGATGGCGCTTTAGAAACGAGCGCCAAGGTGGCAAAGGGTGAAATGCAATGGTAAGCGGCAAGGCCGGCATGCCCACATTGCACTACATTTTCGACCCCCTGTGCGGCTGGTGCTACGGCGCGGCGCCGCTGGTCGAGGCGGCGCGCGCCGTGCCCGGCCTGACGGTGGCCTTCCACGGCGGCGGCATGATGACGGGCAGCAATCGCCGCCAGATCACGCCCGCCTGGCGCGGCTATGTGCTGCCGCACGACCGGCGCATCGAGCAATTGTCGGGCCAGCCTTTCGGCGACGCCTACATCAACGGCTTGCTGAACGACATGACGGCCATGATGGATTCCGAACCGCCGATCACGGCCATCCTGGCGGCTGAATCGCTGGCCGGCAAGGGCCTGGACATGCTGCAGCGCGTGCAGCGCGCCCATTACGTGGACGGCTTGCGCATCGCCGACGTGCCCGTGCTGGTGTCCTTGGCGCAAGAGCTGGGCATGGACGGGGCTGCATTCGGGGCGGAATATGCCCGGCAGGCGGGCGCTGCCACGCAACAGCACATCGACGCCAGCCGGGCCCTGCTGGCGCAGGTGGGCGGGCAGGGCTTTCCCACGTTCGTGCTCGACGATGGCAGCGGCAAGCTGTCCGTGATCGATATCGGCGGCTTCCTGGGCCAGCCGGCGAAGTTGCAGGCGGAACTCGGCGGCGTGTGCGACGCTCACGGCTGTGCATTGTAAATAGCTATCGGTTCGATAAAATCAATTAGCTTTTCCTTTGTTGTTGACCTCGTTACACTAGGTTTCATCAGTCAACAACGAAGGAAAAGCAGTCATGAGTCAACAGCCGCCATTCAGTACCGCCTCGGGCATCCCCGTCGCCGACAACCAGAACTCCATCAGCGCCGGCCCCCGTGGCCCGCTGCTGCTGCAAGACTTCCATCTGATCGAAAAACTCCAGCATTTCAACCGCGAGCGCATCCCCGAGCGCGTGGTGCACGCCAAAGGCTCGGGCGCCTACGGCACCTTTACCGTCACGCACGACATCTCGCGCTACACCAAGGCCAGGCTGTTCAGTGAAGTGGGTAAGCAGACGGCCACCTTCGCCCGTTTCTCCACCGTCGGCGGCGAACGCGGCAGTGCGGATACGGAACGCGACCCGCGCGGCTTCGCCGTGCGTTTTTATACGGAAGAGGGTAACTGGGACCTGGTCGGCAACAACACGCCGATGTTCTTCATCAAGGACCCGATCAAGTTCCCCGATTTCGTCCACACGCAAAAGCGCGATCCGCAAAGCAATCTGAAATCGGCCGAGATGATGTTCGACTTCTGGAGCCATGCGCCGGAAAGCCTGCACCAGGTCACCATGCTGTTCTCGGACCGCGGCACGCCGGACGGCTACCGCCACATGGACGGCTTCGGCAGCCACACGTATAGCCTGATCAATGCGGACGGCCAGCGCGTGTACGTGAAATGGCACTTCAAGACGCGCCAGGGCATCAAGAATTTGCCTGCGGCGGAGGCGGGCCGCCTGGCCGGTGCCGATCCCGACTACGCCCAGCGCGACCTGTTCGGCGCCATCGAGCGCGGCGATTTCCCCCAGTGGGAAGTCAAGCTGCAGGTGGCGACGCAGGAGCAGCTCGATGCCTGGGAGCAGCGTACGGGCTGGAACCCGTTCGACCTGACGAAGGTGTGGCCGCACGCGGACTTCCCGCTGTTGCCCGTCGGTATTTTCGAGCTGAACCGCAATCCGGACAATTACCACGCGGAAGTCGAGCAGGCAGCCTTTTCGCCGGCCAACGCCGTGCCCGGCATGGGGTACTCGCCGGACAAGATGCTGCAAGGCCGCTTGTTCGCCTACCACGACGCCCAGCTGTACCGCGTCGGCACGAACCACCAGCATTTGCCCGTGAATGCGGCCCGCTGCCCCTTCCATAACCAGCAGCGCGACGGCGGCATGGCCATCCACAATGGCAGTTCTGCGCAGAATTACGCGAACGTGGCGGCGGCGGGCACGCAGCCGCAAGGGCTGGGCCATGGCGAGCCGGCGCTGGCGCTGGCTGGCGGCGCGGCCCGCTACGATGGACGCGGCGTGGAAGATGATTACACGCAGGCCGGCAATCTGTTCCGCTTGATGTCGGCCCAGGCCAGGCAAAACCTGTTCGACAACCTGGCCGGCCCCCTGAGTCAGGTGCGGCCGGAAACCTTGCAGCGTCAGCTCGCTCACTTCGACCAGGCCGATCCCGCCTATGGCGCCGGCGTGCGGGCCGCCTTGCAGGCCCGCGCCGCGGCACTGTAATTGTGTGTGGCAGGCGGAATAAGCTGGTTCCGCCTGTTTGATGCAGCACAAATGAGAGCTTATTAGAGCTTGATGCCAAATATTGCCGTATGGACATATTTGCCTTCCATGCGTAGACTTGTCGGTCTGATGATCGCGCCGCCTTCCTGGCGGCGTCCTGACTAGAAAGTCTTGCAATATGAATATGGCGAAGCTGTGCGTGCATGGGGACGACCCCACGCTCAAATCCATCCTCGAAGTCTTGCCTACCGATCCGGAGCGGCAATGGCGCAAGGGCGAGGCGAAGGGCGCGAATCGCGTGCATCTCGATTCCGGCTTCGATGTGCTGATCGCACAGGCGCCCAAATCGCAAGTGTTGCCCTCGCGCATACGCAGCTACCTGGCCGAATGCCGCTCGCGCGGCGTGACGTTCACCATGCCGCGCATCGTGGCCGAGCTGCAACTGGAGCTGAATGGCGACGACACGGTCGACGCGCCGCTCGACTTGAGCCTGGCCGACATGCAGCACCTGACGGAAATGGGCATCAGCCTGAGCCTGGTGACGCGCTGCGACGCAGCCTGATTCCCGTGTGACACGCAAAAAAATGGCCGCCCATCAACGGGCGGCCATTTTTCGTCATGGTTCGTCGAGCTCGACGGTGACCATATTGTCATCGGGCTTGCGGTCGATCAGCTTGTTGTCCGGATCGATGCCCGCCTTGCCGGGCCGGCTGCCGACGATGACGGTGTAGCTCGCTTCACGGGCCGTCATGCGCAGGCGTTCGCGCAGCAGCGGATGGCCAGTCGCGTCGTCGACGCCGATCTCGATCCAGTCATGCAGCGGCGCGTCGTGTTCCTCGCCCTGTTCGCCGGCCGTCAATTTGCTTGCCTGCACCTTGATGGTGACGGCGTATTTACCATCGCTGCGTTTCTTGGCCGTGGCCGACAGGGCGCGGTTGTCGAATAGCACGATTTTCTCGAACAGGTCGTTGATCAGGTAAGCCTGCTCGGGCGGCGTGACCTGGCGCAAGCCCTGGACCAGCGCCGTCACGCTCGCATACGGCGGGCCTTTCTGGCCGTAGGTCTTGAGCAGCTCGCGCAGCACGCCGTTGACCTTGTCCTCGCCGATGATGTCCTGCAGCAAGTACATGGCCAGGCTGCCCTTGTGATAGTGGATGTAGGCCTGGTTTTCATTCTCGGCCAGCGGCAATTCCTTCTTGCGTTCCTCGCTGCGCCCCATCAGGTATTGATTCAGGTCATAGCGCAGGAAACGGCGCATCTTGGCCGGTCCCACGGTCTTCTTCATCACCATCAGGGCCGAATATTCGGCCAGGGTTTCGCTGAGCACGGTGGCGCCCCGCGTATTGCCGCCCACCAACTGATGCGCCCACCACTGGTGCGCCACTTCATGCGCCGTGATGTAGAACGGATAGTCGATGTCCTTCGGGTTCTTGTCGTCCACCTTGGCGATAAAACCCAGGCCTTCCGAGTACGGTATCGTGTTCGGGAACGATTGCGCAAACGTGGCGTAGCGGGGGAATTCGACGATGCGCAGGATCTTGTGCTGGTAGGGGCCGAAGTTCTTCGTGTAGTACTCGAGCGCTTCCTTGCTGCCGCGCACGAAACGCTCGAGGTTGTATTCATGGCCAGGATGGTAATACACGTCGATGGCCACGTCTTGCCAGCGCTCGTGCTTGACGGCGTAGCGGGCCGACTGGAACGCGTAGAAGTTCAGGATAGGCTGGTCCATCGTGTAATGGAAGTAATGGCGGCCCTTGGCGATCCAGTCGTTGTCCAGCATGCCCGGCGCGATGGCCGTCTGGCCGTCGACGGTGCTGACGGTGGCGTCAAAGTTGATGCGGTCGGCGTCGTTGCTGACGTAATTGTCGGCCAATCCCTTCGCATCGTCGCGCGGCAAGGCCCGTTCGCGCGCGGGCAAGCCGTGTTTCTTGCGGTCGCGCGGGTCCGTCAATTCCAGCTGCGGCTGGTAACCGATGTGCGGCAGCACGGCATTCGTGAAGAAAGTGCCGTTGGCCACCACGGGCGTGTCCTGGCCCAGGCCGAAGATGCCGCGCGGCGCGTAGCGGATGTCGAAATCGAGGCCCAGGGTGGCGCCCGGCGCCAGCGGCGCGGCCAGGCGGTAGCTGTAAAAGCCCAGCTTGCCGTCATCAAGGCCGGGATGCACGCGCGTATCGAAACGCAGGCGCATGGTGGCCGTCGGGTCTTGTTGCACAAAAATGTGGCTGATCGGCAGGCTGGTCTTGTTTTGCAGCAGATAGCGGCCCGTGACGGCCAGGGTGCGCTGCGCCGGGTAGATGGCCACGTCGAGTTTCACGTCGGTGATTCTCGGCTGCGGCGTGGCGGCAAACTTGCGGTACTGGCGCTCGATGCTGGCGCGGTCCGCATCGCGGGAAAATTCGGACTGGTAATCGTTGGCCACGTGGAACACGTAAAACAGCACGCCGCCGGCGCCGACGAAGATCAGGGCGCCGACGGCAAAACTGGCCAGCACGCCATGCGTGAGGCCATGGCGCGCCAGGCGCAGGCGGATGCGCCAGCTGTCCTGCGCGCCGCGGGGCCAGAACAGCAGCGACAGCACCGTCAGCATGACGGCCGCGCCGCTCCAGTACAGCAAGTACCAGCGCTCGCGCAACACAAAGTGGCCGGCGCCGTTCATGGCCGAATACACGACCTCCGGCGTGCTGCCGTACAGCAGCAGCGGGTCGCCGAGGCCCAGCGAGGAAAAGCTGATGCTGGCGATGTGGTACAGAATCATGGCGAAATACGCCAGGTATTTCTGATTGATCAGCACTTGCACGAAGATGGCCAGCACGGCGACCAGCGCATAGTAGGGCAGGTGCGACAGGAACAGCGATTCCACGTACAGGCCGGGATCGAGGCGGTAATAGCCCTTGAAGACCTGGATCGACATGCCGCACAGCATGATGACCAGGCTTAGCAAGGCTTGCAGGCCGACCAGCGCACACAGTTTCGACAGCAGGGGCAGCCAGTTCGGCACGGGCAGGGCGTCGAGCATCAGATGCGTGCCCGCTTCCCGTTCGCGCCACACCAGCTCACCCGCGTAGAAGGTGGTAATGATCAGCATGAACAGGGCGAACGAGGCGCTGACCATGTCCAGCACCTTTTCCGTCACGGGATAGGTATTCGTGCCGTAGATGGAGCCCATGTCCAGCGCGCCCGCATACATGGTCAGCACGCCGGCCAGCACGATGACGACGAAATAGATATTCTTGATGGTCTCGCGCAGGTTCAGCCAGCTCATCTTGAGGAGCAGGACGGCCAGGTTGCGCTGCGCGAAGTCCGGCGTTTCCTGCGTGGACAGCGAAGCGTTCGACAGGCGCTGCGGCGCCTCGCCCTCGCTGCGGCGCCGGGTGGCGCCCGCGTCCGTCGTCGCGTGGAACTGGAAGCGCCAGTAGCCGAGCAGCAAGGCCACGAGGGCGAAGCCGGACCAGATGGCGCGGTTCAGCAGGTACACGCCTTCCAGGGTCACCAGGCGCGTGTTGCGTTCCGCGTTCGGCCAGTATTCCGTCAGGCGTATCAGCGCCGTCGTGCCGAAGGGATCGATCAGGGCGGCCAGGGTCTTGTAGTCGAGGTCGCGCGCCAGCGACGGCGCTACCAGGTAGCCGATCAGCATGACCACCGAGCTGATGTACACGGGCAGCATGCGCCGCGTCAGGGCCGCGATGACGAAGAAGATGGCGCCGAAGATGAACAGGTTGGGCAGCAGGGTAAAGACGTAGGGCATCAGGTAGGCCAGCGCCCGTTGCGGCCCCAGCCGTTCCGGGTCGATGCCGGGCAGCCAGGCGCCCAGCCAGGCACCGATCACGATGCTGGAAAACACCACCGCCAGCACCAGGTAGGCGCCGAGGAAGCGGCCGAAGACGTACTGGTATTTTTTGATCGGTGCGCTGAAGAAGAAATGCTGCATGCCGTATTCGAAATCCTGCTGCACCGAGCGGCCCATCATGGCGGCCACCACCACGGCGCCGAAGCAGCCCAGCAGGCTGCACGTGAACGCCAGCGAACGGGGGGCGTTGATCAGGAACTTGCCGCCGAAACTGATGCTCGCTTCCTTGAAGACGCCGCCGGCGGCCGCCATCCACAGCATGGCCAGCGCCAGGAACATGGCGAAATACACCCAGGTCGACAGCAGCTTGAGCCGCTGTCGTGCTTCAAAGCGGGCGATGGCAAACATGGCCGCCCCCTCAGTCGCATTGCGGGGCGACGCGGTGGCGCCCGGCAATGGTGGCGAAATACAGGTCTTCCAGGTCGCCGATGGCTTCCTCGAAGCCGTCGCCCGGGTCGTCGTCGCTGTAGACGTGGATCAGGGTGCGGCCCGACAGCAAGCGCGTGGAAATGACGGCGTGGCGCTGCTGGAAGCTGGCCAGTTCTTTCTTTTCGACGAAGCGCGCCCAGATCTTGCAGCTGACTTCATCGATCAGTTCCTGGGTCTTGCCGCACAGCAGCAAATGGCCCTTGTTGATGATGGCCATGTTGGCGCACAGGTCGGCCACGTCGGACACGATATGCGTCGACAGGATCACCGTCTTGTCTTCGCCGATGTCGGACAGCAGATTGTGGAAGCGGACTCTCTCCTGCGGGTCGAGGCCGGCCGTCGGCTCGTCGACGATGATCAGTTTCGGGTCGCCCAGCAGGGCTTGCGCGATGCCGAAGCGCTGGCGCATGCCGCCGGAAAAGCCGCCCAGGCGCTGGTGGCGCACGTCGAACAGATTGGTTTGCTGCAATAGCCCATCGACGACTTCGCGCCGGCGCGCCCGCTGCGACAAGCCTTTTAACATGGCGAAGTGGTCGAGCAGCTCGTAGGCCGTCACTTTCGGGTACAGGCCGAAGTCTTGCGGCAGGTAGCCCAGCATGCGGCGGATTTCGTCCTTGTCGTCGAGTACGTCGTAGTCGCCGAAGAAGATGGAGCCGGAATCGCATTCCTGCAGGGTGGCTAGGGTGCGCATCAGGGTCGACTTGCCGGCGCCGTTCGGGCCCAGCAAGCCGAACATCCCGGGCGGTATCGTCAGCGAAACGTTGTCCAGCGCCACCACGCCATTGGCGTAGGTCTTCGACAATTTGCGGATCTGCAATTCCATACAACTCCTAACTCATGCGTTGCTGCCCGATGCGACAGGGCTACTCTATGCTGGCATTGTATTGAATTTAGGACGCACTGGGCAGTTGCATGCGATACACGGCATTTTCGCGTGCCCAGAGTGCAGTTGGCGAGGGCGGATGGCGGGCCGGTCCTGGTCTTGTCGGCCGCGCCACGAGAGTGTCAGTTACGGAACAAAACCGATTCCCGGTTAAACCACCAGCGGCACAGCATCAGCAGCGCGCCGGCGATCACCGTCGTCGAGGCCAGGATCACGCCGAACATGCGGTAATCCATGGTGCCTTTCACCAGTTCCTTCATGGCCAGCGACACGTTCGTCAGCGGCACCATGGCCCACATCCAGTTCAGCTCGACGCCGGGCAGCATGGCCGTCACCGTGGGCAGGATGACAAACAGCATCAGCGGCGTGATCATGCCGGCCGCCTCCTTGTAGCTCTTCGCGTAGATCGAGATCGACAGCAGCAGCGAGGCGAAGATGGCGGCCGTCGGCACCAGCATCAGGGTCACCATGGCCAGGTCGGGCAAGCCGATACTGTGCACGAGGATGGCCATGTGGCCTTCCAGCGAGCTGCCGAAGATGGCCAGCAGGACGCCCATGCTGCCCACCATCAGCACGGCGGAGGTCATGCCCACCGTAAACAGCACGAGGAACTTGGCCAGCACGATGGCGCTGCGCGGCACGGGCGCCAGCAGCAGGGTTTCCAGCGTGCCCCGTTCCTTTTCGCCGGCGCCCAGGTCGATGGCCGGATACATGGCCGCCGTCAGGCACACCATCAGCAGCAGATACGGCACCATGCCGCCGATGATGGCGCCCATCTGTTCGCGCTCGTTGGCCGTCGATTGCTTGTCGAGCACGATGGGATTGAGCGCATAGGCCAGCTGGGCAGGGCTCAGGTTCAGGGCGGACAAGGCTCCTTCGCGCAGGCTGGCGTTGTAGGCGTCGACGATTTCGCGCACGCGCTGGTGCGTCACGTCCACCGAGCTGGCGCTGTTGTAGTGCAGGGTCACCTTGGCTTGCGCCTGCTGCTTCAGCGCTTGTTCAAAATGCGGCGGGATGACGACGGCAAACTTGATGGTATCGTCGCCGATGGCGCGGCGGATGTCCGCCTCGCTGGCCAGCGGTACTTCGCGCAGGTTGTGCTGTTGCGCAAACCGCGCGCTCAGGCCCGGCGAATGGTCCTTGCCGAACAGCGCGTAGCGCAGTTCCGCCGTCTTGGCGTTCTTGAACATATTGCTGGAAACATAAGCGAAGCCGCCAAAGATCAGCGGCATGGCAAAGATGGGGATGAGGATGGTGAAAATCAGCGTCTTGCGGTCGCGCGTGAGTTCCAGCAACTCTTTCAGATAAATGGTCCACATGGCTCAGGCTCCCTGGTTGATGACGCTGACAAAGGCGTCGTACAGATCGGTACTGCCGCCCATGTGGCGCAGTTCGTCGACCGTGCCATGGAAGGCGGTGGTGCCGCAGTTGATGATGCAGACGCGGTCGCACAGCTTTTCCACCTCGTGCAGGTGGTGCGTGGAAAAGATCAGCGGCACGCGCAGCGCCTTGTAGCTGGCGATGAAGTCGAGCAGGATCTTGGCCGACATCACGTCCAGGCCCGTGGTCGGCTCGTCGAGGATGACCACTTGCGGCTCGTGCACGACGGTGCGGGCGATCGCGCACTTCTGTTTCATGCCCGTCGACAATTGATCGGCCCGCTTGCCGCCGTATTCCTCCATGTGCAGCAAGGAAAACAGTTCATCGCAGCGGCGTTTCAGCTTGTCGGCCGGCATGCCATGCAGGCGGCCAAAGTATTCCACGTTTTCGCGCGCCGTCAGGCGGCCGTACAAGCCCGTCGAACCGGACAGGAAACCGATGCTCTGGCGCGCCACCAGCGGCTGGCGCAGCACGTCGACGCCATTGACGAGGGCGCTGCCCGCGTCCGCCTGCAAGGCCGTCGACAGCAGGCGCAGGGTGGTCGTCTTGCCGGCGCCATTCGGGCCCAGCAAGCCCAGCACTTCGCCGGGGGCGCAGCTGAAACTGACGTCGCGCACGGCGTGGAACCAGCCCTCATGTTCGCGCGGATCGCTCACGTGCACGCCCTTGCCCTTGTGGGGCGGCATGCGGAAACGTTTTGCCAGGTGCTTGACCTCTATCATGTGTTTCATCCATTCAACGGTGAACAACGAGAGTAGCATGCAAAAAATGTAACTTGCAAGGTGGAAATATCGTTTGGTCTATTGAAAAAAACAGCATCTTCATGCAAGCTGGCCCGGTGGCGCCGGCGGACGGCGCGGGAGAGCGTAATGCAAACGATCGATCAGGCGATGCAGGACAAGGTATTGGCCGTGGCGCGCGCTGGCATGACCAGTGCCGAAGCCATCGGTTTCTTCCGTGTCAGCCTGGGGCTGTACTATCTGGCTGGCCTGATGACGGAGCAAACCCTCGATTTCAAGCAGATCGACGCGAAGTACAACCGTTTTATTTACCACTCGCTAGGCGGCGGGCACAGCATCGCCAGCGTGCTGCAATTCATGAGCGGCGAGAAAGTCTTGCGCGTGCTGCAATCGGAGCGTTTTCGCGCCGCGTTTGCCCAGCACTGCCCGGACATCCCCGTCGACAGTATTTCTTTCCTGGTTTCACTGAACCTGGGCGTGGCGAAAAGCCTGTCCGGGCTCGATGCCGTCGGCCCCGTGGTGGACTGGATCGAGCAGGAAAAAGCGCGCACAGGTCAATAAAGCCCTGTTCGGCCCGCGCGCGGCGTGGGGACGGCTGGCCCTGATCGTCCTATAATTCATGTTTTCCCTTACATGAATAGCCCACGATGACCGCGAACCGCCACTTTGACCCCCTGGATCGTTTGATTGTTGGCGCCGACAAGGCCTTGCGCGTCATCGCGGGCGTGGCTTCGGCCTCGCGCCCCACGCCGGCCGCGCATGCGCCCGATGCGGAGCTGAGCCCGGCCGAGCAGCGCCACAGCGCCGGCTTGATGCGCGTCAACCATGTGGGCGAAGTGTGCGCGCAAGCCTTGTACAACTCGCAGGCGCGCTATGCGCACAGCCCGGCCATCCGCGCCCAGTTCGACGAGGCGGGGCGCGAAGAGGAAGACCACCTGGCCTGGACGGCGCAGCGCCTGACGGAGCTGGGCTCGCGTCTGAGCCTGCTCAATCCCCTGTGGTATGCGGGTTCGTTTGCGCTGGGCACCATCGCCGCGCGCATGGGCGACGGCCGCAGCCTGGGTTTTGTGGTGGAAACGGAACGCCAGGTGGAAGCGCACCTGGCCAGCCACCTGCAGGAATTGCCGCCGCAGGATGCCAAGTCGCGCGCCATCGTCAAGCAGATGGCCATCGACGAGGTGGAACACGGCGCCGCCGCCCAGCGACTGGGCGCCATCGACACCCCGGCGCCCGTGAAGGCGTTGATGGGCCTGATGGGGAAGGTCATGACCAAGACGGCGTATTACTTGTAGGTCGGATTAGCGCGGCAATGCCGCGCGTAATCCGACACATTGTTGGCGTTACGGGTGTCGTCGGATTACGCGCTCACGCGCTAATCCGACCTACTCCTCGATGATTTCGAAGGAATGCGTAATTTCCGCAGTCGGCGTAGGTCGGATTAGGCCGCAGGCCGTAATCCGACAACATTGTTGGCGCCGGCGGTGCCGTCGGATTACGCGCTCACGCGCTAATCCGACCTACTCCTCGATGATTTCGAACGAGTGGGTGATCTCTGCGGTTTTCGCCAGCATGATCGATGCCGAGCAATATTTGTCATGCGACAATGAAACGGCCCGTTCCACGGCCGTCGGTTTCAGGGCCTTGCCCCGCACGGTGAAGTGGAAGTGGATCTTGGTAAAGACTTTCGGATCGGTGTCGGCGCGCTCGGCCTTCAGGGTCACTTCGCAGCCGTTGACGGCTTCGCGGCCCCGTTTCAGGATCAGCACCACGTCATAGGCGGTGCAGCCGCCCGTGCCCAGCAAGACCATTTCCATGGGGCGTGGCGCCAGGTTGTGGCCGCCGCCATCGGGCGCGCCATCCATGGTCACCAGGTGGCCGGAACCGGTTTCTGCCCGAAAACTCATGCCCGACGGGCCATTCCAGCTGACTTTGCATTCCATCGTACTCTCCGAAAATTGTAAGCGTTTTGTATTGTAATAGAGGAATGCTCATCCATGTGCCGGCCGCCAGCCCGCAGCCGGTCTGCATCGTGGCTTGACGCGGCAGGGCAAAGCCGCTTATACTTGTCGGCTTTCCGTTCGCTCAGGAAAAGTAAATAAGGCAGAGTCCGCACAGCAACATCGGCGGAACCACCATTTGAGCGTGTAATCTATTAGGAAGTCAACATGAAAACATTTTCCGCTAAAGGACATGAAGTCCAGCGCGATTGGTTCGTGGTTGACGCGACGGACAAAGTCCTCGGACGTGTTGCCAGCGAAGTGGCACTCCGACTGCGCGGCAAACACAAACCAGAATTTACTCCTCACGTCGATACCGGCGACTTTATCGTCGTCATCAACGCAGGCAAACTGCGTGTGACCGGTACCAAAGCTACTGAGAAAATTTACTACCGTCACTCTGGCTATCCAGGCGGCATCTACGAAACCAACTTCCAGAAAATGCAACAGCGTTTTCCAGGTCGCGCGCTTGAGAAAGCGGTCAAAGGCATGCTGCCTAAAGGCCCACTCGGCTACGCAATGATCAAGAAGCTGAAAGTGTACGCGGAAGGTTCCCATCCGCACGCTGCTCAGCAACCTAAAGCACTTGTTCTCTAAGGAACTGACATGATCGGTAATTACAATTATGGAACCGGCCGTCGCAAAAGTGCAGTGGCTCGGGTTTTTATCAAAGTTGGCACAGGCTTGATCGTTGTTAACGGCAAACCAGCAAACGAATACTTTTCGCGCGAAACGGGTCTGATGGTCATCCGTCAACCACTGGAACTGACCGGCAATGTCGAGCGTTTCGACATCAAAGTCAACGTCCATGGCGGCGGTGAGTCGGGCCAGGCTGGTGCAGTTCGTCACGGCATCACCCGCGCTCTGATCGACTACGATGCAGCGCTGAAACCGGAACTGGCGAAAGCCGGCTTCGTGACCCGCGATGCACGTGAAGTCGAGCGTAAAAAAGTTGGTCTGCGCAAAGCACGTCGCGCAAAGCAATTCTCGAAGCGTTAATTTCTACGCTACAGCACCTTGCGGGGTGCTGGTCGAAAAGCCGCTGGACTTCGGTCCCGCGGCTTTTTTGCATTTCAGCGTGACTCTGCGTTGCGCTGTAAAATACGCGGAAAACCCGCAGGGGGAGCGTTTCCCTTCATCTTTATGCAATCTATACACAAGGAAAGAACATGATCAAAGTTGGCATCGTCGGCGGCACTGGATACACGGGCGTGGAGTTGCTGCGCTTGCTCGCTACCCATCCAGATGTCGAGTTGACGGCGATTACCTCGCGCAAGGAAGATGGCTTGCCCGTTGCCGACATGTATCCTTCCCTGCGTGGCCACGTCAAGCTGGCGTTTTCCTCGCCGGACAAGGCGAACCTGGAGCAGTGCGACGTGGTCTTCTTCGCGACCCCGCATGGTGTTGCGATGGCGCAAGCGCCAGCTCTGCTGGCCGCCGGCGTGAAAGTCATCGACCTGGCCGCTGACTTCCGCCTGAAAGACCAGGCCAAGTTCGAGCAGTGGTACAAGATTCCCCACACGGCCCCCGAGCTGATAGCCGAGGCCGTGTATGGCTTGCCGGAACTGAACCGCGAAGACATCAAGCAGGCAAAGCTGATCGCCAACCCCGGTTGCTACCCGACCACCATGCAGCTGGGCTTTTACCCGCTGCTCAAGGCGGGCCTCGTCAATGCGGGCGGCTTGATCGCCGACTGCAAGTCGGGCGTGTCCGGCGCCGGCCGCAAGGCGGAAATCGGCATCCTGTTCTCGGAAAGCAGCGACAGCTTCAAGGCCTATGGCGTGGCCGGCCACCGCCACCTGCCGGAAACGACGGCGCAACTGCAGCGTTTCACGGATGAGAAAGTGGCGCTGACCTTCACGCCGCACCTGGTGCCGATGATCCGCGGCATGCATTCGACCCTGTACGCGCAGCTGAACAAGGATGTCAGCAATGAAGAATTGCAAGCCTTGTTCGAAACGCAATACAAGGACGAGCCTTTCGTCGACGTGATGCCATTCGGCTCGCACCCGGAAACCCGTTCCACGCGCGGCTCGAACATGCTGCGCCTGGCCTTGCACCGCCCTGAGGGCGGCAATACCGTCATCGTGCTGGTGGTGCAGGATAACCTGGTCAAGGGCGCTTCGGGCCAGGCCGTGCAGTGCATGAACTTGATGTTTGGCTTGAAAGAAACAGCAGGTTTGCAACATATCGCCTTGCTGCCGTAAAAATAGGCAGCCGTGCTTGCGCGGGTCCGGCGCCTTTTTGCCGGACCTGTGCTAAATTGGACTGCCACGTATACCAACAGGATGACGTTCATGTTCGAGCGCAACGCGAAAAACCCCATCGACACCCTGATTGGCGCTTCCACGCGGATCGAAGGCGACTTGCTGTTTTGCGGCGGCTTGCGCATCGATGGCCATGTGCGCGGCAACGTCACGGGCGAGGCGGGCGAGCCCACGCATATAGTGCTGGGCGAGGCAGGGCGCATCGATGGCGAAGTGCGCTGCTCCAGCCTGGTCGTCAGCGGCGAGATCAATGGCCCCGTGTACGTGTCCGAAATGCTTGAAATCCAGCCCAAAGCCCGCATTGTAGGAGAGGTCTATTACAAGGTGCTGGAAATGCACAGCGGCGCATTGGTGCAGGGCAAGCTCAGCCGCCACGACAGCGCCGACCCCGTGCTGCACCTGGCCGTGTCGGAAATGTGAGCAGGAACAACACCGGCCAACCGCCTCTGCGGCCGCCGCAGCGCGAGTTGTGCCAACAGTCTATAATGAGGCTATGTTTTCTGAGGAGTCTGAAATGAATGCAGTCGCTGAAATGCAAGATGTGATCCCTTCGCCTATCATCTTTACCGATAGCGCCGCTGAAAAAGTCGCGCAGCTGATCGAAGAAGAAGGCAATCCCGACCTGAAATTGCGCGTCTTCGTGCAGGGCGGCGGCTGTTCCGGCTTCCAGTATGGCTTCACCTTTGACGAAATCGTCAACGAAGATGACACCACCATGGTCAAGAACGGCGTCCAGCTGTTGATCGACTCCATGAGCTACCAGTACCTGGTCGGCGCGGAAATCGACTACAAGGATGACCTGGAAGGCGCGCAGTTCGTGATCAAGAATCCGACGGCTACCTCCACCTGCGGTTGCGGTTCGTCGTTCTCGGTATAAGCTGGCACACCTGAGAAAACGTCCATGGTGGCGTTGCATTGCCTCGCCGTACTCTTCGTACTGTCTTTGGCAATGCGCCTTGCCCTGAACGTTTTTCAGGCGCGCCGGTTTACAGGCGCAATATAAAAATAGCGGATCATCCATCCGCTATTTGTGTTTCTGCGCCCGCTTAGCGCGGGTAGAGCGCGCCCAGCACCCGCAAGCCCTGCGCACCCGTCACGGCCGGCAAGTTGCCCGGCTTGCGCTGTGTAAAGCGCCAGGCCAGCCAGGCAAACGCCAGTGCTTCGACCTGGCTGGGTGCAACGCCCAGCGCTTCCGTCGATTCCACCGCCATGCCCGGCAATTCCCGGGCCAGCGCCGCCATCAGGCTGGCGTTCTGCGCGCCGCCGCCGCACACATACACGGTTTCCGCCTGCGCCCCGTCGCGTGCGATGGCGTGCGCCAGGCTGGCGGCCGTCAGCTGGGTCAGGGTCGCCTGCACGTCGGCGGCTTGGGCGCCACGGTGATTCGCCAGCTTGCCTTGCAGCCAGTCGGCGTGAAAGAGGTCGCGGCCCGTGCTTTTCGGTGCCGGCAAGTCAAAATAGGGATCGTCGAGCAAATCCGCCAGCAGGGCAGGCAAGACTTTGCCCGTGGCGGCCCAGGCGCCATTGGCGTCGTAGGGCTGGCCCAGGTGCTGCAAGACCCAGCCATCCATCAGCGCGTTGCCGGGGCCCGTGTCGTAGCCCGTTACTGTGCCGTCCGCGTGCAGCACGCTGATATTGCTGATGCCGCCGATATTGGCCAGCACGCGCGTGTGGCCTGGCAAATTGAAAATGGCCTGGTGAAAAGCGGGCACCAGCGGCGCGCCCTGGCCGCCGGCCGCCACGTCGCGGCTGCGCAAGTCGGCGATGACGTCGATGCCCGTCAGTTCCGCCAGCAGGGCCGGGTTGTTCAACTGGCGCGTAAAGCCCAGCTCGGGGCGGTGGCGGATGGTCTGGCCATGCGCGCCGATGGCGGCGATGGCGTCCGGGCCGATGCCCGCGTCGCTCAACAGCAGGGCGACGCATTCGCCGTAATGGCGCACGAGCTGATTGGCCGCCAGCGCTTCGCGTTCGATTTCATTTTGGCCGGCACTTTGCAAGGCCATCAGGTCGGCGCGCAGGCTGGCGGGAAAGGCAATGTAGGCGTCGCCCAGGCTGCGCGTGCCGCCATCGTCGGAAAAGTCGACCAGCGCGCCATCGACGCCATCGAGGCTGGTGCCAGACATCAGACCGATATACAGCATGGGGGTTGTCCTTGAATGCATAAGTGATGGGGTGCATTGTGCCGCATTTGTGCCGTGTGCACGCGGGAAAAAACAAAGGCACCGGCCATCTGCATGGGCGGTGCCTTTATGGGTTGCCCGAAGGCAGTGTTGGAATGTCGTTTAACGCGACGCCAGTGCCGTGTCGTTCGGACGCAGCAGGGTGAAGCGGTGCATCATGTCGGCGGAGACCATGCGGAAGCGGCTCAGCTCGGCGGCCGTCAATGGCGCCTGGGCTTGTACGTTCAGCTTGCTTGGATCTTGTGCCACGCCGCCGACACGGAATTCATAGTGCAAATGGGCGCCCGTGGACCAGCCGGTGGTGCCGACGTAGCCGATCACATCGCCCTGGCTGACTTTTTGACCTTTTTTCAGGCCCGAAGCGAAGCGGCTCATGTGGGCGTAGGCGGTGCTGTAGTTGGCCCAGTGTTTCAGAACAACAACATTACCGTAGCCGTTCTGGCTGCCGACGGAATCGACCACGCCGTCACCGGAAGCGCGGATAGGGGTACCCGTTGCTGCGGCGAAATCGATGCCCTTGTGTGCTTTCCAGTTGCCGGAAATCGGGTGCACGCGCATGGAGAAGCCGGACGAGATGCGGGAAAATTCGAGGGGGGATTTCAGGAAGGCTTTTTTGAGGGACTTGCCGTCGAAGCTGTAGTAACCGCCGCCTTGCTTGCTGGCTGGGTCTTCGAACCAAACGGACTGGTAAGTCGTGCCGCGGTTGGTGAATTCACCGGCCAGGATGCGGCCCGCTCGGACAAATTCGCCATCTTGCCAGAATGTTTCGTAGACCACATTAAACGAGTCGCCGCGTTTCAGGTCGGAACGGAAGTCGATATTGGTGGAGAACATTTCCACGATTTGCGCGGAAATCGAGTCTGGCAGGCGGGTACCGTCCAGGCTGGAGTCGGTGGCGGCGAACAGGGTGGAAGTGATCTTGCGCGCGTGCATTTCAACGCGGCGTTCCAGCTGGGCTGCCACTTCCGTGGCCACGAACTTGTCGCCCTTGCGGGTGATCAGGATGTTCTTGACCGATTTGTCGGTGCCGTCGACGAGGGTGGCGCGCATCCAGTTGAGGTCGCCGTTTTCGGTCGTTTGCGCTTGCACGCGCTTGCCTGATTTCAGCAACATCACGCCGCGCGCGATCTTGTCGGTTTTGATGAAATTGGCCGCCGCCGGATCATCCACGCCGAGACGGGTCAGCAGGGTGGCGAGGGTATCGCCAGCGCGGACTTTTTCTTCGTGGGTGAAATTCTGGTCTACCTGTTCCATCGCGGAAATTTGCGAGGCGAGATCAGGCATTTCCAGGTTCTGGGCGATGGACGTGACCGGCAAGTCCGATGCGTCGGGCGCCATGGGCGACACAGCGACCGCGCCGAAGGCGGCCACGGCGAGCAGCACCGCGGATGCGCCAATAATGCGCGCCTTGCGTGTCGTCGTCAGCTGTGTGTACAAGCGTGAGCCTGTGATTTTATGTATAGGGTTCATGCAATCAGTTAAAATTTGCCCTTGAACGATTCGTGAACTAGTGCTCTTTGTTATTGTTATTTTGGTTCGTTTTCATACGGCAAGATTGATGGGATCGAGCATTATAGCAAACTCCGCAAACCTACCACCATTTTGAGATTTATAGTCAAATTTTATGGAAATCAACACCACCGCATCGCCTACAAAGGCTAACGCCGCTCAGACCGCGCTTCCACTGTCGGACAGAGTACAAGAAGCCCTCGCGATTACCAAGCGTGGCGTCGATGAACTCTTGATCGAAAGCGAATTTGCGCAAAAATTAGCGCGCTCCGAGAAAACTGGTGTTCCACTGCGCATCAAACTGGGCCTGGACCCGACTGCACCCGACTTGCATCTGGGCCACACTGTCGTGCTGAACAAGATGCGCCAGCTGCAAAACCTCGGCCATCAAGTCATTTTCCTCATCGGCGATTTTACTTCCATGATCGGCGACCCTTCGGGCCGCAACGTCACGCGCCCGCCGCTGACCAAGGAACAGATCGAGATTAACGCGATGACGTATTTCGCGCAAGCATCTTTAGTGTTGGATGCCAGCAAGACGGAAATCCGCTATAACTCCGAGTGGTGCGATCCGCTGGGCGCGCGCGGCATCATCCAGCTCGCTTCCCACTACACGGTGGCGCGCATGATCGAGCGCGACGACTTCACCAAGCGCTTCCAGGGCGGCATTCCGATTTCCGTCCATGAATTCCTGTACCCGCTGATGCAGGGCTACGACTCGGTGGCCCTGAAATCGGACCTGGAACTGGGCGGCACGGACCAGAAGTTCAACCTGCTGGTGGGCCGCGAACTGCAAAAGCAGTACGGACAGGAGCAGCAGTGTATTTTGACCATGCCGCTGCTGGAAGGTTTGGATGGCGTGGAAAAAATGTCCAAGTCGAAGAATAACTACATCGGCATCACGGAACCGGGCAACACCATGTTCGCCAAGCTGATGAGTATTTCCGACGTCATGATGTGGCGCTACTACGAGCTGCTGTCGTGGCGCTCGATCGCCGAACTGGCCCAGCTGAAGCGCGAAGTCGAGGAAGGGCGCAATCCGCGCGACGCCAAGGTTGCGCTGGCGCAAGAAATCGTCGCCCGTTTCCACTCGCAGCAGGCGGCCGAAGATGCGCTGGCCGACTTCGTCAACCGCTCGAAGGGCGGCATTCCCGACGATATCCCGGCATTAACCCTGGCCGGCGCCCCGCTGGGCATCCCGCAATTGCTGAAACAGGCTGGCCTGTGCCCGTCGACATCGGAAGCCATGCGCAAGATCGACCAGGGCGGCGTGCGTATCGACGGCACCGTCATCAGCGACAAGGGCCTGCAAGTGGCGGCCGGCGAATTCGTGTTGCAAGTTGGCAAGCGCAGTTTCGCGCGCGTCACCTTGACGGCATGATCGCGCTGCTGCAGAGAGTCACGCAGGCGAAAGTCGACGTCGGCGGCGCCACCGTCGGCGCCATCGACGCCGGCCTGATGGTGCTCGTGTGCGCGGAGCGGGGCGATACGGAAAAGGAAGCGGACGCCCTGCTGACCAAACTGCTCGGCTATCGCGTGTTTGCCGACGAGGCGGGCAAGATGAACCGCAGCGTGACAGACGTGGCAGGCGGCTTGCTGCTGGTGCCGCAGTTCACCCTGGCGGCCGACACCAAGTCCGGCACGCGCCCGTCGTTTACGCCGGCCGCCGCGCCGCAGGATGGCTTGCGCCTGTTCACGCATTTCGTGGATCAGGCGCGCAGCCGCCATGCGACCGTGCAAACGGGGCAGTTCGGCGCCGACATGCAGGTGTCGCTCACCAATGACGGCCCCGTCACGTTCTGGCTACAAGTAAACGCAAAGCAATAACTAAAAAATATAAAGAGGAGCAAGCGATGAAATTGTGGAGCGAGACGTTTCGTGATGGCGGCCTGATGCCGGCCGACTATGCCTTTGCCGAGATCGATCCGGCCAGCCGCGTGCGCCTCGCCGGCAACCGCAATCCCCATCTGGCCTGGGACGAGGTGCCCAACGGCACCGAGTCGCTGGCCCTGTTCTGCATCGATTCCGATGCGCCGCAAGACGCCCGCCTGGCCAACCGCGACGACCAGTCCCTGCCGCTGACGGCGCTGCGCGGCGACTTTTATCACTGGAGTTTGCTCGACTTGTCGCCCACCATGCGTTCTATTGCCGCCGGCGAATTTTCCAGCGGCATCACGCCGCGCGGCAAGGCTGCAGGTACTGGACTGCGCCAGGGCATCAACGACTACACGGGCTGGTTTGCCGGCGACGCCGCCATGGCCGGCGATTATTACGGCTATGATGGCCCGTGCCCGCCGTGGAATGACGAGCGCATCCACCACTATATTTTCCGCCTGTATGCGCTCGACGTGCCGCGCCTGGAGCTGCCCGAGCGTTTTACGGGGCAGCAAGCCCATGCCGCGCTCTACGGCCACATCCTCGACGAAGTCCAGCTCGTCGTCGCCTACTCGCTCAATCCCGAGTTGGCACTTACCCTGAAGAAATAACGCATGAGCACCACGATTTTATTGATACGCCATGGCGAAACGGCCTGGAATGCGGACCGCCGCCTGCAGGGCCATATCGACATCGCCCTGAACGAGGCGGGCCTGGCGCAAGCGGCCGCGCTGGGGCAGGCGCTGGCCGACGAAGCACTGGCCGCCATCATCGCCAGCGACCTGCAGCGCGCGCAGCAGACGGCGCAAGCCGTTGCTCAGTTGAAAGATTTACCCGTGCAGACCGACCCCTTGCTGCGCGAGCGCTGTTATGGCGCCTTCGAAGGCTTGCTGTATGCGGATATTGCCGCGCGCTATCCGCACGAGTATGCGCAGTGGCAATCGCGCCAGATCGACGCCGTGATGCCGTCGGGCGAGCGCGACGCGGAGAGCTTCCGCCAGTTTTACGCACGCGCGAATGGCGCCATCGCCCGCTGGGCCGAACGCTATGACGGCCAGACGATCGCCATCGTGGCGCACGGCGGCGTGCTCGAGTGCGCTTACCGCGAGGCGGTCGGCATGACGCTCGACAGTCCGCGCGACTTCCAGGTCAAAAATGCCAGCGTCAATCGCTTCTCGTATGCGGACGGCAAGCTGCATTTGGTGCACTGGGGAAATATCGAGCACCTGAGCGCGCCCGCGATGGACGAGCTGGGGTAAGAGTGCCCTAAGCGACGGCGCCATCCTCACTCTGACGCACTGATCCAAAAAAATAGTGCTTATTAAATAGGCAGGGAATCGGTTAAAATAGCAGGTTCCTCCGTCCATTCCAGGTTCTTCAGTGCAAATCGGCCCTCACATTCTGCGCAACAATGTTTTCGTCGCTCCCATGGCGGGCGTGACGGATCGGCCTTTCCGTCAGTTGTGCAAGCAGCTGGGTGCCGGCTATGCCGTGTCGGAGATGGCGGCGTCGAATCCGCGCCTGTGGGCAACGGAAAAAAGCGCGCGCCGCACGGATCACGACGGCGAAATGGAGCCGAAAGCCGTGCAGATCGCCGGCGCCGATCCGCAGGACCTGGCCGACTGCGCCAGGTTCAACGTGGACCGGGGTGCGCAGATCATCGACATCAACATGGGTTGCCCCGTCAAAAAGGTGTGCAACAGCTGGTGCGGTTCGGCCCTGCTGCAAGATGAAATCCTGGTCGAAAAGATCCTGCACGCCGTCGTCAACGCCGTCGACGTGCCCGTCACCCTGAAGTTTCGCACGGGCTGGAACCGTTCCAACAAGAATGCCCTGACCATCGCCCGCATCGCCGAGCAAGCGGGCATCCAGATGCTGACCCTGCACGGCCGCACGCGTGCCGATGGCTACAAGGGCGATGCCGAATATGAAACGATTGCTGCCGTGAAAGCATCGGTGGGCATTCCCGTGGTGGCCAACGGCGACATTACCACTCCGGAAAAGGCCCGTTTTGTGCTGGATCAAACGGGCGCCGATGCCGTCATGATCGGCCGCGCGGCACAGGGCCGGCCGTGGATTTGCCGCGAGATCGACCATTTCCTGCGCACCGGCACCTTGTTGCCGGCGCCGTACGTGGATGAAGTGCGTACCTTGATGGACGAGCATTTGCGCGCCCATTATGCGTTTTATGGCGAGTTTCTCGGCGTGCGCACGGCGCGCAAGCACATCGGCTGGTACGTCAAGGATCTGGAAGGCGGCGAAGCGTTCCGCCAGGAAATGAACTTGCTGGAGTCGACGGATGCGCAGTTGCTGGCCGTCGATCAATTTTTTGAGTCGCAATGGAAATTTGGCGAACGGTTACAATACCGCCTCGCCGAATCCAGTGAAAGTGGCCTGATCGATGTGATCAAACCTGCGGCCACGGCAGCATGAGCAGATAGCAAGGCAGTTGCATAAGTTGGTAGCAATAGCGATAAGTACGAGTGATAAGAAGTACAAGGGCGAACGCCTATACAGAGCGTCATGCAATATTAATTACAACACCGAGGCAAGAGGGCAGCACGCGGACCGCATGAGCGGCGCGGCGCCGGATGGCCAGGTGTTCAGCCGGTTGAAGCATAAAAATGAGCAAAGAAAGCATTCAGGAAGTCGTACAGAAAAGTCTAGAAGATTACTTCAATGACCTGGGCGAACAGCAAGCATCGAATATCTACGACATGGTCGTGCTGACCGTGGAAAAGCCCATCCTGGAAGTCGTGATGACACGCGCCGATGGCAACCAGTCGCACGCCGCGCAGATGCTGGGCATCAACCGCAATACCCTGCGCAAGAAATTGCAGGAGCACGGTTTGCTGTAATGCCGGCATGCAAGTGACGCCAAGATTTGAATCCGCCGCAGCGGGCCCGGCCTGATAGCTGATTGCTGCGCCATTCGCCAAGAACACTTAACCACCTAGCCACAGCCATGATCAAACAAGCTCTCCTCTCCGTTTCCGACAAGACCGGCGTTCTCGACTTAGCCCGCGCCCTGTCCGCCCTCGGCGTCAACCTTCTGTCCACCGGCGGCACCGCCAAATTGCTGGCAGACAACGGTGTTCCTGTCACGGAAGTTGCCGATTACACGGGTTTCCCGGAGATGCTCGATGGCCGTGTGAAGACCCTGCACCCGAAAGTGCACGGCGGTATCCTGGCGCGCCGCGATTTCCCTGAGCACATGTCGAAACTGGTCGAGCACGACATGCCGACCATCGACATGGTGGTGGTCAACCTGTACCCGTTCCAGGGCACGGTCGCCAAGGCCGATTGCACGCTGGAAGACGCGATTGAAAACATCGATATCGGCGGCCCGACCATGCTGCGTTCGGCGGCCAAGAACCACAAGGATGTGGTCGTCATCTGCGACCCGACCGACTACGACGCGGTGCTGGCGGAAATGCGCTCGGCCGATGGCCAGGCCGGCGACGTCAGCTATGACACCAAGTTCATGCTGGCGAAAAAAGTCTTTGCGCACACGGCGCAATACGACGGCGCCATCACCAACTACCTGACGAGCCTGGGCCCGACGAAGGTGCACGCCGAGCGCGGCGCCTATCCGCAAATCCTCAACGTTGCATTTGAGAAAGTGCAAGACATGCGCTACGGTGAAAACCCGCACCAGAGCGCCGCCTTCTACCGCGACCTCGTCGCCACCGATGGCGCGCTGGCCAACTACCGCCAGTTGCAAGGCAAGGAATTGTCGTACAACAACATCGCCGATGCCGATGCTGCCTGGGAATGCGTGAAGAGCATGGGCGGCTTCGAGCAAAGCGCCGCCTGCGTCATCGTCAAGCATGCGAACCCGTGCGGCGTGGCCCTGGGCAAGAACGCGGCTGAAGCGTACGCGCGCGCCCTGCAGACGGACCCGACCTCGGCATTCGGCGGCATCATCGCGTTTAATACCGAACTGGACGGCGCCACCGCCGGCGAAATCGCCAAGCTGTTCGTGGAAGTGCTGATCGCCCCGTCGTTCTCCGCCGAAGCGAAACAGATTCTGTCGAGCAAGCAAAACGTGCGCATGCTGGAAATCCCGCTGGGCAGCGGCGTGCACGCCATGGACTTCAAGCGCGTCGGTGGCGGCTTGCTGGTGCAATCGCCGGACGCGAAAAACGTCGGCATCGGCGACTTGCGCGTGGTCAGCAAGCTGCAGCCGACGCCGCAGCAACTGGCCGACCTGATGTTCGCCTGGAAAGTGGCGAAATTCGTCAAGTCGAACGCCATCGTTTTCTGCGGCAATAACATGACCCTGGGCGTGGGCGCAGGCCAGATGAGCCGTATCGACTCGGCCCGCATCGCTTCCATCAAGGCGCAAAACGCGGGCTTGTCGCTGACCGGTTCCGTGGTGGCGTCGGACGCCTTCTTCCCGTTCCGCGACGGCCTCGACGTTGTCGTCGACGCGGGCGCGACCTGCGTGATCCACCCGGGCGGCTCCATGCGCGACCAGGAAGTGATCGATGCGGCGGACGAGCGCGGCGTCGTGATGTTGTATACCGGAACGCGTCACTTCCGTCATTGATAGTGAAGAGAGTAGGTCGGATTAGCGGGGCCGAAGGCCGCGCGTAATCCGACAAGCGCAGTTGGCGACGCATGTCGGATTACGCGTACCGCTAATCCGACCTACAGCTCTCGATAAGGTACTCAGCGGCAGGCACCGGTTATTCACCGGTGCCTGCCGTATTCATTATAGAATCTGGCGATGATTATTCTTGGCATCGATCCTGGCCTGCGCACGACCGGCTTTGGGGTCATTGAAAAACACGGCAACAAGCTGCGCTATATCGCGTCGGGCACCGTCAAGACGGGTTCCGAAGGGGAATTGCCGCCGCGCCTGAAGGTCATCCTGCGGGGCGTGAGCGAAATCGTCGGCACCTACCAGCCCGATTGCGCGGCCATCGAAAAAGTGTTTGTCAACGTCAACCCCCAATCGACCTTGCTGCTGGGCCAGGCACGGGGCGCGGCCATTTGCGCGCTGGTCCACGCCGACCTGTCGGTGGCCGAATACACGGCCCTGCAAGTGAAACAGGCCGTCACGGGCCACGGCAAGGCGGCCAAGGAGCAGGTGCAGGACATGGTGTCGCGCCTGCTGTCGCTGCCCGGCTTGCCCGGTACGGATGCGGCCGATGCGCTGGGCGTGGCCATTTGCCATGCCAACAGCATCGATGCGCTGGCCATGCTCGGCGCGCTGGCGCCGCAATTGCAGGGCTTGCGCATGAAGCGCGGCCGTTTAGTAGGTTAACTGCGGCATGGCCCTCATAATTAATAAAAACTACGATACACAACATTAGGAACACGCGATGATAGGCCGTCTCTCCGGTATTTTGCTTGAAAAAAATCCGCCACAATTGCTGGTCGATTGCCAGGGCGTCGGCTATGAAGTCGACGTGCCGATGAGCACCTTTTACAACCTGCCCCACGTGGGCGAAAAAGTCGTGCTGTTCACGCACCAGGCCATCCGCGAGGATGCGCATTTGCTGTTTGGCTTCGGCAATGCGGCCGAGCGGGCCGTGTTCCGCCAGTTGATCAAGATCACGGGCGTGGGCGCGCGCATGGCGCTGTCCATCCTGTCCGGCATGACGATCACCGACCTGGCGCAAGCGATCACCCTGCAGGATTCCGGCCGCCTGGTGAAAGTGCCTGGCATCGGCAAGAAGACGGCCGAACGGCTGCTGCTGGAATTGAAGGGCAAGATCGGTGCGGATCTCGGTCCGATGGGTGCGCATGCGGCGCCCGATGCCCAATCGGACATCCTCAATGCGCTGGTCGCGCTCGGCTATTCCGACAAGGAAGCGCTGGCCGCCGTGAAAAACGTGCCGGCCGGCAGCGGCGTGTCGGACGGCATCAAACTGGCGCTGAAAGCGCTGTCGAAAGGCTGATAGGGCATGAGCATCCAGACCGACAGCTTCACGGAACAGCGCATCATCGACGCGGCGCCCATCTCGCACAACGAAGAGGCGATCGAACGGGCCTTGCGCCCGAAGCAGCTCGACGAGTACGTGGGACAGGAAAAGATCCGCGACCAGCTGGAAATTTTTATTACGGCCGCGCGCCAGCGCAAGGAAGCGCTCGACCATACCTTGCTGTTCGGCCCGCCTGGCTTGGGCAAGACGACCCTGGCGCACATCATCGCGCGCGAAATGGGCGTCAATCTGCGCCAGACGTCCGGGCCCGTGCTGGAGCGCCCGGGCGACCTGGCGGCAATCCTGACGAACCTGGAAGCGAACGACGTCCTGTTCATCGATGAAATCCACCGCCTGTCCCCCGTCGTCGAAGAGATTTTGTATCCGGCGCTTGAAGATTATCAGATCGACATCATGATCGGCGAAGGCCCGGCCGCCCGCTCCGTGAAACTCGATCTGCAGCCGTTTACATTAGTCGGCGCCACCACGCGCGCCGGCATGCTGACCAATCCGCTGCGCGACCGCTTCGGCATCGTGGCGCGCCTCGAGTTCTACAACACGGGCGAATTGACGAAGATCGTCACGCGCAGCGCCGCCTTGCTGAAGGCACCGATCGACCCGGAAGGCGCGCATGAAATCGCCCAGCGCGCGCGCGGCACGCCCCGCATCGCCAACCGCCTGCTGCGCCGCGTGCGCGATTTCGCGGAAGTCAAAAGCAATGGCGAGATCACCAAGGTGGTGGCTGACCGCGCGCTGGCCATGCTGGACGTCGATTCCGCCGGTTTCGACGTGATGGACCGTAAATTGCTCGAAGCCGTGCTGTTCAAGTTCGGCGGCGGCCCCGTCGGCATCGGCAATCTGGCCGCCGCCATCGGCGAAGCGGCCGATACCATCGAAGACGTGCTGGAACCTTACCTGATACAGCAAGGTTTCCTGCAGCGCACGCCGCGTGGCCGTGTCGCCACGCCGGCCGCCTACCTGCACTTCGGCGTCAGCGCGCCGCGCATGGGCCCGGGCGGCGAAGCGTGGGAACTGTGATGGCGGAAGCGGGTGAGCAAGCGAACGTGGGCATGCAGATCTGGATCGACGCCGATGCCTGTCCCGTGGTCATCAAGGAAATTTTGTACAGAGTCGCCGACCGCCTGGAGTTGCCGCTCACCCTGGTCGCCAACCAGGGTTTGAGGGTGCCGCCCTCGCGTTTCATCCGCACCGTGCAAGTGCCGTCTGGCGCCGACGTGGCCGACCAGGAAATCGTGCGGCTGCTCAATCCCGGCGACCTCGTCATCACGGGCGACATCCCGCTGGCGGCCGACGTCCTGGCCAAGGGCGGTTTCGCGCTGAACCCGCGCGGCGAGTTTTATACGAAAGACAATATCGCCCAGCAATTGACGATGCGCGCCTTCATGGAAGAATTGCGCAGCGGCGGCGTCGACACGGGCGGCCCGGCCGCCTTCAGCCAGTCGGACCGGCAACAGTTCGCCAACAGCCTGGACCGGCATCTGAGCAAGCATCACCGCAAGCCGGCAGCGCCGCAGACGTAAAAAAACCGGCGCAAGCCGGTTTTTTGTGCGCGTAAAACTTAACGCATGACTTTGCGCGTGCCCACGACTTCCACCGTCACGCGGCGGTTCTTGGCGCGGCCGGCGGCACTCGTGTTGTCGGCCACGGGCTGGGTTTCTCCCTTGCCTTCCGTGTAGACGCGGCTCGTCTCGACACCCTGCGCCACCAGATAAGCCTTGACGGCTTCGGCGCGGCGCAAGGAGAGCTTCTGGTTGTAGGCATCCGGACCGACGGCATCCGTATGGCCGACTGTGACGATGACTTCCAGGTCCATGCCCGTCAGTTGACCGAGCAGCTGGTCCAGTGCCGCCTTGCCTTGCGGCTTGAGCGTCGATTGATCGAAATCAAACAGCGCTTCGGAAGCAAACGACACTTTTTCCGACACGGGGGCTGGCGCCGGCTTGGCCTCGATCAAGGGCGGCGCCATCGTGACGACGGGGGCGACCTCGGGCGCCGGCTGGTAGGCGGGCGTGGCGGTGGCCGGACGACCCAGTTTATACACGAGGCTGACGGAATACAGGTCCGCATCGCCGCGGTTGCCGACGGCGTCGTTCAGGCGATAACGCTCGACTTCGCCGCGCAGGGCCAGCGCTTCGCTGAACTTGTATTCGAGGCCCAGGCCCAGCTTGGCGTTGAGCTTGCGTTCGCTGGCATGGGTATTGGCCGAACCCAGCAGGCGGTTGCCGCTGAACTCCGTGTTGGTCTTGGTGTAGTGCATGCCGACACGGCCCAGCAACGACAGGCGCTGCGACAGCGGCAGCTGGCCCAGCAAGTCCAGGTTCACGCCGCGAAAGGCCGCTTGTCCGTTCAGTACGCCGTTGCCGCTGGTGGTCGACTTGAAATCGAACTTGCCCAGGTCAAAGTAACCGGCTTCCACGGCGACATACTGGTTCAGTTGGCGGCCGACAAACAGTTTATAGCCGGTGTCGCGCTGGTCCTTGCTGAAACCGGTGACGGTTTCGCCGTTGGCGGCCAGGCTGGCGCGCAGGCGCGGCTCGTCGATGGTGGCGCGCGACTGGCCCGCGCCCGCGCCGATGTACCAGGCGCTGTTGGCCCAGTCCGGGTTGATGAAGGTGTTGTCCTGCGCCTGCGCCGATTGGGCCGCCAGCAAGGCGCCGGCCATCACGCTCAGGGCGCCCAGTGTGTGTGCGATAGTCATGGTCATGTCCCGATTATTTGGTGATCTGATTGTTGCGCAGGGTAACGGCGGCGGCCGTCAGCACGCGGCCATTGAGCAGGGTCGTATTGTCGCCCACCGTGATGGCGGCCGACTGGCCCAGGATATTGCCCTTGAAGACGCTGTTGGCGGCCAGGGTGGTGGGGCCGACGGGCAGCCAGCTGACGTTGTCGGCCGTGGCGCCATTGTTCAGGGCAACCACCGAGTTGACGGTCGAGTTCAGGGTCAGCGCCGTGCGGAAGATGTACACGCCAGGACCGTTCAGGGTCAGGGTGCCCGTGATGCTGATGGCGCCCGCATAGCAATACACGCCGGGACCGAAGGTTTGGCCGCCGAGGTCGATGCCGCCGGCAAAGCTGACGTCGCACGTACGGCTGTTGCCATCCGTGATTGCCGCTTGCAAATCCGTCATGGCGCCGGCCAGGATGGCGCCCGACTTGTAGTTGGTAAAGCCTGCCGCCTGGGTCGGATCGACCGTTTGCGAAGGTGAGCCGACGTCGCCCGTGATCAGCGTGGTGCCGCCCGAATTGTTCGTGATCGAGGTACCTGCCAGCACGCCGAAAGGTGCCGCGCGGCCCAGGAAGATCGGGTTCAGGACGGGCGGGATGGCGACAGCGGTGACGGTCAGCAGCGCGCTGCCCGACTGGCCGCCGGCCGTGGCGGTGATGCTGCTGGTGCCGGTGGCAACACCGGTGGCGATGCCCGTGTTCAGTACCGTGGCATTGGCAACGGTGCCCGAGGTCCAGGCGGCGCTGTTGGTGACAATGGCGTTCGAGCTGTCGGAATAAGTGGCGGTGGCAATGAATTGCTGCGTGGCGCCCACAGCGATGCTGGCGGTGGCCGGCGTGACGGCGATGCTGACGATGCTGGTGGCCGGCACGGTGATGGTGGTGCTGGCCGTCTTGCCGTTGAAGCTGGCGTTCATGACGCTGGTGCCAAAGGCAACGCCGGTGACGAGGCCGCCGCTGGCGACGGTGGCGAAAGCGGGCGTGACGGCAAGGAAGCTGCTGCTGGCCGTGACGTCAGCCGTGCTGTTGTCCGAGTAGGTGGCAATGACGGCCAGCTGGCGCGTCGCGGCGACGGGCACGATGGGGCTTTGCGGCGTGACGGCGATAGCCAGCAAGGTCGCTGGCGTGACGGTCAACTGGGCCGCTGCGCTCTTGCCGCCAAACGCGGCACTGATGTTGCTGTTGCCGGCAGCGATGCCGGTGCTCAAGCCTGTGGCGGCATTGACTGTCGCGCTGGCCGGTGTGGCCGACGCCCAGGCCGCCTTGGCGCTGACGTCTTGCGACGAGCCGTCGCTATACGTGGCGATGGCCGTGAATTGCTGGCCCGCACCGATGGTGACCGTGGCCGTGGCTGGCGTGACGGCCAGGCTGGACAAGGTGGCGCCCGGCAAGCCGAGGATGGGATCGCGTCCCTGGTCGCCGCCGCCGCAACCGGCAAGGGCGGCCATGGCCAGCAAACCTGCCGAGACGAGCAGCGGATTCAGATATCGCTTGAAGAGGTTCATATAGTTCCTTTGTGCATGGCAATCATTGCCGGGCATCCGCGGATGAGGTCATCCGGCAGAGCCATGCCGCTTTTCGCTACAGGCGATGGCGTCACAGGCATGCACTATTTCATTTAGGAAACTTCAAGTATGTTCGGTGGCGCGCATAGCCTGCCTTTGGCAGGAAAATGGCGCAAACGCGAGCGATTCGGCCTGGAAAACAACGGCCGTGTGCGGAATACAGACACAAAAAAGCCGGCGCAGCGACCGGCTTCGACAGGGCATACGTGTGCTGCTTAGTCTTCGCGTACCCACGTCTGCGAGCGGCCAAACATCGGCACGCCGACATAGCCGCGCACTTGCAGCTTGGTGCCGCCTTCAATCAGTTCGGCCTTGCTCTTGTAGGTCTTGCCATTGGCCGGGTCCATGATTTCGCCGCCCGTCCATTCCTTGCCGTCATATTTCAGGCCGGACAGGATCACCAGGCCGACGATGGGCTGGTCCTTGTTGGCGCCCGTGCACTTGTCGCACTTCGGATTTTGCTCTTCATTCGGGGCGCGGAACAGCTTGTCGATCTTGCCTTGCAAGACGCCGTTGCTTTCCGTGATGACGACGAGGGATTTCGGCTTGCCGCTGGCATCGTCGATGGTTTTCCAGGTGCCGACAGGGGTGTGGTTGTCATCGCGCGCGATGGCGCTGCCGGCGATGGCCAGGGCGGCCACCAGTACGCTTGCTTGAATGCTTGCTGTGAATACTTTATGCATCGCTAGTCTCCAATGGTTTTTTTTGATCGGGTCACGAACAGTTTATATACCAAGGCAAGACCAGTGGTGCTGCGCGGCGTCACGGGGACGCCGCGCAATCCTTCCAAACCTGCCTTATGCGCTGGCTAGTTTAGCAAACTGTTCGCGCAGTTTTTCAATTGTCGCCGAAAAACTGAGCAAACGCTCGTTTTCTTGCGCAACGATGGCGGCCGGGGCGCGCGCGACGAAGCTTTCATTGCCTAATTTGCTGTTTACTTTGGCAATTTCCGCTTCGATGCGGGCGATTTCCTTGCCCAGGCGCTCGCGTTCGGCCGCCACGTCGATTTCCACTTTCAGCATCAGCTTGGTGGTGCCGACGATGGCGACGGCGGCCGGCGAGTCCGGCAGCGCATCGACGATCTGCACTTCAGCCAGCTTGCCCAGCGACTGGATGTACGGTGCGTACGACGCCAGCGCGGCCTTTTCCGCCGCATTGCCCGCTTCGACGATCAGCGGCACGCGCACGGATGGCGAGATCTGCATTTCGCCGCGCAGGTTGCGCGTCGCGTCCGTCAAGGCTTTCAGCTGCTGCATCCACGCTTCGGCCGACTCATCGATCTTGTCGGTGTTGGCGATCGGATACGGCTGCATCATGATCGAATCACCCTCAGCTTTCAGGGTCTTGCCGGCCAGCGGCGCCACCGTCTGCCACAGGGCTTCCGTGACAAACGGGATGATCGGGTGGGCCAGGCGCAGCACCACTTCCAGCACGCGCAGCAGGGTGTGGCGGGTGGCGCGCTGCTGGCCTTCCGTGCCCTGCTGCACTTGCACCTTGGCTACTTCCAGGTACCAGTCGCAATACTCGTCCCAGACGAACTTGTAGATGGTGGCGGCGATATTGTCGAAACGGAAGTCTTCAAAGCCCTTGGCCACGTCCAGTTCCGCTTTTTGCAGCAGGGAGATGATCCACTTGTCCGCTTGCGACAGGTCGGCCTCGTTCGGGGTGCAATCCTTGCCTTCCGTATTCATCATGACGAAACGGGTGGCGTTCCACATCTTGTTGCAGAAGTTGCGGTAGCCTTCGCAGCGGCCCAGGTCGAAGTTGATGTTGCGGCCCAGCGAGGCGTAGCTGGCCATGGTGAAGCGCACGGCGTCCGTGCCGTAGGCGGAAATGCCTTCCGGGAATTCTTTGCGCGTCGCCTTGGTGATCTTTTCCGCGTCGCGCGGGTTCATCAGGCCCGTGGTGCGCTTGACGATCAAGCCTTCCAGGTCGATGCCGTCGATCAGGTCGATCGGGTCGAGCGTGTTGCCCTTCGACTTGGACATCTTCTGCCCCGTCGAATCGCGCACCAGGCCGTGCACGTAGACGGTTTCAAACGGCACCTTGCCCGTGAAGTGCGCCGTCATCATGACCATGCGCGCGACCCAGAAGAAGATGATGTCGAAACCCGTCACCAGCACGGACGAGGGCAGGAAGGCCTTCATGTCCGGTGTTTCTTCAGGCCAACCCATGGTCGAGAACGGCACCAGGGCCGACGAGAACCACGTGTCGAGCACGTCGTCGTCGCGTTTCAAGGGGCCCGTGCTGCCGGCGGCCTGCGCCTTGGCGATGGCTTCCGCTTCTGTCTTGGCAACGAAGATATTGCCCTTGTCGTCGTACCAGGCCGGAATTTGATGGCCCCACCACAGCTGGCGCGAGATGCACCAGTCCTGGATGTTGTTGAGCCACTGGTTGTAGGTGGTGCTCCAATTTTCCGGCACGAACTTGATTTCGCCATTGGCGACCTTGTCCAGCGCCGTCTCGGCGATCGACTTGCCGGGGAAGAAGGTGCCTTCCGGGGCCGGCTTGCTCATGGCGACGAACCACTGGTCCGTCAGCATCGGCTCGATGACGACGCCCGTGCGGTCGCCGCGCGGCACCATCAATTTATGCGGCTTGACCTGTTCCAGCAAGCCTTGCGCATCGAGGTCGGCGACGATCTGCTTGCGCGCGGCGAAACGGTCCATGCCGCGATACGCTTCGGGCGCGTCGTCGGTGATCTTCGCGTCCAGGGTCAGGATGACGATCTGCGCCAGTTTGTGGCGCTGGCCCACGGCGTAATCGTTCATGTCGTGCGCGGGGGTGATCTTCACGCAGCCGGTGCCGAATTCCTTGTCGACGTATTCGTCGGCGATGATGGGGATTTCGCGGTCCGTCAGCGGCAGTTTGAGCATCTTGCCCACCAGCGCCGTGTAGCGCTCGTCCGTCGGATCGACGGCCACGGCCACGTCGCCCAGCATGGTTTCAGGACGCGTGGTGGCCACCGTCAGGAAACCGCTGCCGTCGGCCAGCGGGTATTTGATGTACCACATGGAGCCGTCTTCTTCTTCGGACACCACTTCCAGGTCGGACACAGCCGTGCCCAGCACGGGGTCCCAGTTGACGAGGCGCTTGCCGCGGTAGATCAGGCCTTGCTCGAACAGGCGCACGAAGACGTCGGTGACGACTTTCGAGCGCGGCTCATCCATCGTGAAGTATTCGCGCTGCCAGTCGGCCGAGGCGCCCAGGCGGCGCATCTGCCCGGTGATGATGGAACCCGATTTTTCTTTCCACTCCCACACTTTTTCCACGAATTTCTCGCGGCCCAGGTCATGGCGCGAAATCTTTTGCGCGTCCAGCTGGCGTTGCACGACGATTTGCGTGGCGATGCCCGCGTGGTCGGTGCCGGGAATCCAGGCCGTGTTGTGGCCCAGCATGCGGTGGTAGCGGGTCAGGCCATCCATGATGGTCTGGTTGAACGCATGGCCCATGTGCAAGGTGCCGGTGACGTTCGGCGGCGGCAACTGGATGCTGAAGGAAGGTTTTCCGGCATCGAGGGTGGCGGTAAAGTAACCGCGCTGTTCCCACTCGGTGCGCCAGAATTGTTCAATGTCGGCGGGCTCGAAAGACTTGGCTAATTCCATGATTTGGCGTGTGATTGGCAAAAGGAACCATTATAGATGACGCGGCAACGCCTGCAGCGTGGCAAGCGGCCTTTTTCAGTGTTTTGGCGGCTTTGCGGGCCGTTTGGCCGCAACAGAACGGAGATAAGCGCGCTGCCGATGTTATAATGCCGGCCTCGGCGCCTCCTGCCCCATCCTTGCGGACGGCGCCAGCAGACGCGGTTGCATTAAAGTTTCATATCCAGCACTCGTCCGCGTCTCACGGCCAGCGCATCTGCGATGCCAGCCACCTTCAGCGCGTCCCCTTCGGGCCGGGCGCCTGAGCCACGCGCACCGCCAGCGGTGCACCATTCACGGCGGAATCAAAGCGGCACGTCCATTGCACGCCGCTGCCGCCACAGCTTAGCCAGGATCTGTTGTCCGGCGCGTCGTCTTTTGATACGGCATACCCCGCTTGGCGCCTTGCCGCCTGCGGCCTTGCCGTGGCCGCCGCTTTCCTGGTTGCGCTTTTACAAGGAAATCATCATGAAAAAAATCGCCATCGTTGCCGGTCTTGCCACCACTCTGGGCGCCTTGCCTGCCGCCCAAGCCCAGTCGTCCGTTGATGTCTATGGTCTGATGGACGCGGGCCTGGTACAGGAAGGCGGCATCAGCAAGCTCACCAGTGGCATATCGGCCGGCTCGCGCCTGGGCCTGCGCGGCACGGAGTCGCTGGGCAATGGCTGGCAAGCCGTGTTCACCCTGGAAGCGGGCGTGCAGGGCGATACGGGCCGCTCGGACCAGGCGGGGCAATTGTTCGGCCGCCAGGCGTTTGTCGGCCTCGACAGCCCGCTGGGCATGCTGACCGTGGGCCGCCAGTACAACCTGCAAAGCCAGGCGTTGACCGACGTGGCCGACCCGTTCGAAGGCGGCTATGCCGGCGCGGCGACCAACCTGGCCGGCTATTCGGCCACGCGCATCGACAATACCGTGCGCTACACCTCGCCGGAATGGCGCGGCGTGACGGGCACCGTCATGTATGGCGCCGGCGAACACACGGGTGTGGCGGCGGACCAGCGCTCGCTGGGTCTGGCCCTCGGCTATGTCAACGGTCCGTTGACCTTGCGCCTGGCGCGCCAGAGCCGTGCGGGCGAGCCGGGTAAGGCCGACGCGAACAACACGATTCTGGCCGGTAACTACAACTTCGGCGTGGCCACGGCGTTTGCCGGCTATGGCCGCAACACGGGCGAGGGCAGCACCATGTTCTTCGCGGAAAACCCATATGGCGCGGCGCAGGCGCCCACCGCGTCGAACGACAGCCGCGACGCCATCGTTGGCGTCTCCGTGCCGCTGGGCGCGACGACTTTGCTGGCCTCGTATGTGCGCAAGGATGACCGCGACAGCGCCAACCGCGATGCGCAGCAGCTGGCCATCGGCGCCACGTACGCCTTGTCCAAGCGCAGCAAGGTGTATCTTGCCTACGCGCATATCCGCAACCGCAACGACGCCGCCTACATGGTGGGCAATGCCACGGAAGTGGGCACGGGCAACCGCGCCTTCAACGTCGGCTTGCGCCACGCGTTTTAACGCCTGGTCAACCCATCGCCAGGGCCGGCAACATGCTGCCTTGGCGTAATAATGCTTCGAAGGCGGGCGCGGCCAGGGGGCGGCTGAACAGATAGCCCTGCATCTGGTCGCAGCCATGCTGGCGCAGGAAGGCCAGCTGCTGCGCCGTTTCCACGCCTTCGGCGATCACTTTCAGGCGCAGACTGTGCGCCAGCGAAATAATGGCGCGCACGATGGCCGCATCGTCGTCGCTGTGCGTGATGTCGCTGACGAAGGTTTTGTCGATCTTTAATACATCGATGGGGAAGTGGCGCAGGTAGGCCAGGCTGGAATAGCCGGTGCCGAAGTCGTCGATGGACAGTTGCACGCCCAGCGCCTTCAGGTTGGCCATGATGGCGGTGGCTTGCTCCACGTTATGCATGACCATGCTTTCCGTTAATTCCAGTTCCAGATGGGCGGCGTCGAGACCTGTCTCGGCCAGCGCCTGTGCCACAGCGTGCAGCAGATTTCTTTGCTTGAATTGTCGTGCCGACAGGTTCACGGCCAGGCGCAGCGGACCATGGCCTGCCAGCTGCCAGGCGCGTGTCTGGGCGCACGCCGTGCGCAGGACCCAGTCGCCGATGGGCGTGATCAAGCCCATTTCCTCGGCAAGGCCGATGAAGCTGGCAGGTGGAATACGCCCCAGTTGCGGATGTTGCCAGCGCAGCAGCGCTTCCATGCCCACCACCGCGCCGCTGGCCAGATCCAGCTGGGGCTGGTATTCGAGGTGAAACTGCCCGCGTTCCAGGGCGTGGCGCAATTCGCTCTCGAGTCCCAGTTGTTCCAGGGTGCCTGAATTCATGCCCGAGGCATAGAATTGCCAGTGGCCCCGTCCCTGTTCCTTGGCGCGGTACATGGCGATGTCGGCGTGCTTGATCAAGGTGTCGGCATTCTGGCCATCGTCGGGATACACGGCCACGCCCATGCAGCAGCTGAGAAAAAATTCATATTCGCCCAGTTGCAGCGGCTGCGCCACGGCGTCCTGGATGCGCTGCAGGATGGCGGCGCCCGGTTCGCCAGCGCCATGCTGTGGCAACAGCAGCACGAATTCGTCGCCGCCCAGGCGTGCCACCGTGTCGACTTCACGCGTGGCGTCGCGCAGGCGCTCGGCCACGTTTTTCAGCACCAGGTCGCCCGCATCGTGGCCCAGGGTGTCGTTGACGAATTTAAAGCGGTCGAGATCGATGAACACCACCCACAGGGGCTGGCCGCTGCGCCGCGTCACGGCCATCGCCTGTTCCAGCCGTTCGCGCAGCAGGGCGCGGTTGGCCAGCCCCGTCAGGATATCGTGCCGGGCCTGGAATTCCAGTTCCTGCTCGAAGCGCATGACGGTGCTGATGTCGTATTGCGCCACGACAAAGTGGCTGACGGCGCCATCGCCATCGTCGCGCACGGGCGCGACGAACAGCTCGCTCCAATAAGTGCTGCCATCCTTGCGGAAATTGCGCACGATGGCCTTGCCTTCGCGCTGTTCGCGCAGTGCGGCCGTAATCTGATGCATGTCTTGCCGCCCCTGCTCCGGACCCTGCAAGTCTTCCAGGCGCTGGCCGATGACTTCGCCGGCCGCATAGCCGGTGATGCGCTCGAAGGCGGGATTGACGTATTCGATCAGGTAGCCGGGTGCGTCGGCGCTGCACAGGATGATGGCGTTGGCCGACACTTCGATGATGCGTTCGCGCAAACGCAGCGACTTTTCATTGCGCATGCGCGCCGCGATGTCTTCGGACAGGCGCAAATTGGCAAACTGCAGCGCCGCCGTGCGTTCGCCCGTGATGCGGGCAATCACGAAATTGCGCGACACCAGCTGGTATACATAGGCCGTTGCCAGCAGGCTCGACAGCAGTCCGCCCAGCAGCACATACAGCGAACCGCGATGGTTGGCATCGGGCGCCATGCCTTTGGCCGGCAGCAGGGCCGCGCCCAGCGTATGCCCGCTGGCGTAGTACTGCAGCAACAGCTTGCTGCTTTCCGACTCGATCTGGCGTGCCGAGGCGTAGCACAGGGCCGTCAGGCACAGCCCGACCGTCAGGGTGATCAGGGCCGAGATGGAGACGGAAATGGAGATACGTTTGAAGAATGATTGCATGATGGCGTCCGGTAGCAGCGCCGGCGCCGATCCATGATCCGGCAGCTCTGGCAGTGACTGACTGTAGGGCGGCAGGCGCCGCAGGGTCCGTTCGCTGGCGAACGGACAAGCATGCTTGCAAGAAATATAGTCGGGCCACTGTGCAGGCGCTGTGTTACGCTGCTGCATATGGCGCCCCTCGTTCGGACGTCTTTCACTTCTCTCCCTAGCTGACGACTGGAAACCAGGAAAACTGCCCATGTCGAGTCCGCATGCCCAGCTGCACAACCCGAATCAAAACCATTTACTCGCCGCCATGCTCGACGCCGATTTCGCGCGCCTGGCTCCCCATCTGGAGCAAGTCTCCATGCTGCTGGGCGATGTGATCTACGACTCGGGCGACAAGCTGCAGTATGTATACTTCCCCACCACGGCCATCGTTTCCATCCATTACCTGCTGGAAAACGGCGGCTCGTCCGAGATCGCCGGCGTCGGCAACGAGGGCATCGTGGGCGTGTCGCTGTTCATGGGCGGCAACTCGACACCGAGCCGCGCCGTCGTGCAGACAGGCGGCGTCGGCTACCGGCTCAAGGCCCACCTGCTGATGGAAGAGTTCGACCGCGCCGGCCCCGTCATGCGTTTGCTGCTGCGTTATACGCAAGCGCTGATCACGCAAATGTCGCAAACGGCCGTGTGCAACCGCCACCATACGGTGGAGCAGCAGCTGTGCCGCTGGCTGCTGCTGACCATGGACCGCCTGCCGAACCGCGAGCTGACCATGACGCAGGAACTCATCGCCAACATGCTGGGCGTGCGCCGCGAAGGCGTCACGGAAGCGGCGGGGCGATTGCAGACGCGCGGCTTCATCAGCTACCGGCGTGGCCATATCTCCGTGCTGGACCGCGCCGGCCTCGAAGGCCATGTGTGCGAATGCTATGGCGTCGTGAAGAAGGAATTCACGCGCCTGCTGTCGGACGTGCGCCAGCGCCAAGGCCGCTAAACGCCGCATTTCCCTCTCTTTTATTATTGTCCTAGCCCAGGCTACCTATGTACTCAGTTGAAAATCACCCTACTCGCGCCCCTTCGCGCTGGCCCATGACATTGGCATTCTCGTTCAGCGCCATCGTATTGGTGGTCATCGGCGTGCTGGCCTGGCGCGCGCCGCCTTTTGATGCGGCGATCCTGATCGAGGCCCTGGTATGCCTGCTGTTGCTGATGCTGGTGGCGCTGTACCGGCGCACGGTGTCGGCCAGCCTGCCGCGCCAGCTGCTCAAGGCGGGCGCCTTGCAGGATGCGATTTTCAACAGCGCCAATTTCTCGTGCATCGCCACCGATGCGCAGGGCGTGATCCAGATCTTCAACGTGGGCGCCGAACGCATGCTCGGCTACGCAGCCAGCGACGTGGTCGACAAACTGACGCCGGCCGGTATTTCCGACGCGCAAGAAATCGTCACCCGCGCCGCCGCCCTCAGCGCCGAGCTCGACACCGTCATCACGCCGGGCGTGGAAGCGCTCGTGTTCAAGGCCACGCGCGGCATCGAAGACATCTATGAGCTGACCCACATCCGCAAGGATGGCAGCCGCTTCCCCGCCATCGTCTCCGTGACGGCCTTGCGCGACGCGCAGAGCAAGGTCATCGGCTATCTGCTGATCGGCACCGACAACACGGTGCGCAAGCAGGTCGAGGCGGAACAGGCGCTGCTGGACCAGCGCCTGCGCGAACAGCAGGCGTACACGCGCTCGCTGGTCGAGACCAATAATGCCGAGTTGAAAAAGGCGCGACTGGTGGCGGAAAAGGCCAACCGCGCCAAGTCCGAATTCCTGTCGAGCATGAGCCATGAATTGCGCACGCCCTTGAATGCCGTGCTGGGCTTTGCCCAGCTCATGGCGTCCGACGTGCCGCCGCCCAGCCCGCCGCAGCAGCGTTCGATCGAGCAAATCCTCAAGGGCGGCTGGTACCTGTTGCGCTTGATTAATGAAATTCTCGACCTGGCCATGATCGAATCGGGCAAGGTCACCCTGTCCCAGGAAGCGATGTCGCTGCTCGACGTGCTGCAGGATTGCCAGGCCATGATCGCGCCGCAGGCGGAAAAGCGCGGCATCCGCATGCATTTCCCCCGCTGCGGCAAGGCGTTCTATGTGCATGCGGACCGCACGCGCGTGAAACAGGTGATGATCAACCTGCTGTCGAACGCCATCAAGTACAACCAGGGCGGCGGCGCCGTCACCGTCGAATGCAGCCGGCATGGCGAGCGCGTGCGCGTGAGCGTGCGCGACAGCGGCGCCGGCCTCGACGCGGCCCAGGTGGCGCAGCTGTTCCAGCCGTTTAATCGCCTGGGACAGGAAAACAGCACGGAAGAGGGCACGGGCATCGGCCTGGTCGTCACCAAGCAACTGGTCGAATTGATGGGCGGCACCATCGGCGTCGACAGCACCGTCGGCGTGGGCACCACGTTCTGGTTCGAGCTGGCCGCCAGCAGCGCACCGGAACTGGTGCTGGGCGACGGCGATGCGCTGCCGCAGGTGCAGGAACCGCAGGAAAGCCAGCGCACTTTGCTGTACGTGGAAGACAATCCCGCCAACCTGGCGCTGGTCGAGCAATTGATCGCCCGCCGCAGCGACTTGAAACTGCTGACGGCCATCGATGCGCATCTGGGCATCGACCTGGCGCGCACCTACCAGCCCGACGTGATCTTGATGGATATCAACCTGCCCGGCATCAGCGGCTATGGCGCGCTGCATATCCTGCATGATGATCCCCTCACCAGCCACATCCCCGTCATGGCCTTGTCGGCCAATGCCGTGCCGCGCGACATCGAGAAAGGCTTGCAAGCGGGCTTCTTCCGCTATCTCACCAAGCCGATCAAGGTGGTCGAATTCATGGATGCGCTCGATGTAGCCCTGCACCATGCAGCCGCGCACGGCCTGGCCGACGACACTCACGCAATACGCTAATTCAGCAATCAATTTTAGGAATACCGCCATGCTTCAAGCCACCGAGATCCTGAACGCCAGCATCCTCATCGTCGATGACCAGGAGGCCAACGTCATGCTGCTCGAACAGGTGCTGCGCAATGCCGGCTACACGCGCATCACGTCCACCATGGACCCGCAAGCCGTGCGCGCGCTGCATCAGCAGCACCGCTACGACCTGATCCTGCTCGACTTGCAGATGCCGGAAATGGATGGCTTCGAAGTCATGGAAGGCTTGCGCGACCTCGAGGCGGGCAGCTACCTGCCCGTGCTGGTGATCACGGCCCAGCCCGGCCACAAGCTGCGCGCCCTGCAAGCGGGCGCCAAGGATTTCGTCAGCAAGCCCTTCGACCTGGTGGAAGTCAAGACGCGCATCCACAACATGCTGGAAGTGCGCTTGCTGTACCAGAAGCTGGCCGAATACAACAAGTCGCTGGAACAGATGGTGGAAGACCGCACGGCGGAGCTGCGCGAAAGCGAAGCGCGCTTTCAGCGTTTCACGGAACTGTCGTCCGACTGGTACTGGGAACAGGATGCGCAGGGCAATTTGACGCGCTTTTCCGGCCCCGTGGCCGAGATGCTGGGCATCGGCAGCGAGGAAGAGCCGCAGCGCTGGAATGCCGCCGAGCGCGCCTTGCTCGACGCAAAAATTGCCGCGCGCGAACCGTTTCTCGACTTCATCTACAGCCGCGCCAACCTCGACGGCAGCACGCAGTACCTGCAGGTCAGCGGCGAACCGATGTTCGACAATGGCAGCCGCTTCATCGGCTACCGCGGCATCGGCCTCGATGTCACGGAGCGCTTGCGGGGAGCGTGATTTATACTTGGTGTTATTGATATTGACCAGGAAAAATCATGACTGACAAATCACCACCGCAATACTGGTTCCCCGCCAAGACCTATGGCTGGGGCTGGGGCTTGCCCATCACCTGGCAGGGCTGGCTGGTGTTCCTGGCCGCGCTGGCGCTGTTCGCCTGCGGCGCCTTCCTGTTCCCGCCGCAAACCATGCTCGTCGGCTACATCGTGTATGAAGTGGCCATCGTCGCCGTGCTCATTTTCATCTGCCAGCTGAAGGGCGAACCGACCGCCTGGCGCTGGGGCAAGAAGAAATAATCGTGACGCCATCTGCTGCATTGCAGCAGATGCGCAAAGACGACACCTGCAAGAAATCATCTGGCCACGCGGCGCGAACCGCGTATAATTGGCTCGCTGCCGCAAGGCGGCAAACGCTAGGGGTCCTGCCTTTCGCTGTGGAAACACAGTGCAAGCGCGGGTGAGAAATACCCTCCGAACCTGATCTGGATAATGCCAGCGAAGGGAAGCTTTAGGATGAACGCACCCCGCCTTTCCGCGTGCGTAATTCCGAACCTCCTTAGCTGGCTCCAGGCTTAAAAATAGTCTAGCCAAGGAGCCAAAATGAACGCCAACCCGAAATTCCTCTCCGCCACCGCCACGGTCGACGAAGCCGCCATCGCGCCGCTGCCCAATTCGCGCAAGATCTACGTGCAGGGCAGCCGCCCCGACATCCGCGTACCCATGCGCGAGATCAGCCAGTCCGACACGGAAGCATCGTTCGGCGGCGAAAAGAATCCGCCGATCTACGTCTACGATACCTCCGGCCCGTACACGGACCCGGACGTGCGGATCGACATCCGCTCGGGCCTCGATACGCCGCGCCTGCCATGGATCATGGAGCGGGCCGATACGGAAGAGTTGCCCGGCCCCACTTCCGACTACGGCATCGCCCGCCTGGCGGACCCGAAGCTGGCCGAGCTGCGTTTCAATCTGCACCGCAAGCCGCGCCGCGCCATTGCCGGCAAGAATGTTACACAGATGCATTACGCGCGCCAGGGCATCATCACGCCGGAAATGGAATTCGTCGCCATCCGCGAAAACATGCGCCGCCAGGAATATCTGCGTGAACTGAAAGCTTCCGGCCCCATGGGCGAGCGCCTGGCCGACCTGATGGGCCGCCAGCACCCGGGCCAGTCCTTCGGCGCCAGCATCCCGGCCGAGATCACGCCGGAATTCGTGCGCGAGGAAATCGCCCGCGGCCGCGCCATCATTCCCGCCAACATCAACCACCCGGAAGTCGAGCCGATGATCATCGGCCGCAATTTCCTCGTGAAAATCAACGCCAACATCGGCAATTCCGCCGTCACCTCGTCGATCGGCGAGGAAGTGGAAAAGATGACCTGGGCCATCCGCTGGGGCGGCGATAACGTGATGGACTTGTCTACCGGCAAGCATATCCACGAAACGCGCGAATGGATCGTGCGCAACAGCCCCGTGCCCATCGGCACCGTGCCCATTTACCAGGCCTTAGAAAAGGTCAACGGCAAGGCCGAGGATCTGACGTGGGAAATCTTCCGCGACACTTTGATCGAGCAGGCCGAGCAGGGCGTCGACTACTTCACCATCCACGCGGGCGTGCTGCTGCGCTACGTTCCGATGACGGCCAAGCGCCTGACGGGCATCGTTTCGCGCGGCGGCTCCATCATGGCCAAATGGTGCCTGGCGCACCACCAGGAATCGTTCCTGTACACGCATTTCGAAGAAATCTGCGAAATCATGAAGGCGTATGACGTGTCGTTCTCGCTGGGCGACGGCTTGCGTCCCGGTTCCATCTACGACGCCAACGACGAGGCGCAGCTGGGCGAATTGAAGACCCTGGGCGAGCTGACGCAGGTTGCCTGGAAGCACGACGTGCAAGTGATGATCGAGGGCCCGGGCCACGTGCCCATGCAACTCATTAAAGAAAACATGGACTTGCAGTTGGAGCAGTGCGGCGAAGCGCCGTTCTACACCCTGGGGCCGCTGACGACGGACATCGCGCCCGGCTACGACCACATCACTTCGGGCATCGGCGCGGCCATGATCGGCTGGTATGGCACGGCCATGCTGTGCTACGTGACGCCGAAGGAACACCTGGGCTTGCCCAACAAGGCGGACGTCAAGGACGGCATCATCACGTACAAGATCGCGGCGCATGCGGCCGACCTGGCGAAAGGCCATCCGGGCGCGCAGATCCGCGACAACGCGCTGTCGAAAGCCCGCTTCGAATTCCGCTGGGACGACCAGTTCAACATCGGCCTGGACCCGGACAAGGCGCGCGAATTCCACGATGAAACCTTGCCCAAGGATTCAGCCAAGGTGGCGCATTTCTGCTCCATGTGCGGCCCCCATTTCTGTTCGATGAAGATCACGCAGGAAGTGCGCGAATACGCGGCCGGTATGGGCATCGCGGAAGACAAGGCGCTCCAGCAGGGCATGGAAATCAAGGCCATCGAGTTCATCAAGAACGGCGCCGAGCTGTACCGCAAGGTCTGAAGGAGAGCGTGATGCCTGCATTGATATCCATCACGCTCAACGGCGCACCGCACCAGGTGCCGCCGGGGCAGACACTCGATCAATTGATTGCCGCGCTGTCGCTGGAAAACCAGGCGCTGGCGCTGGCCGTCAACCGCAACGTCGTGCCGCGCAAGGCGTGGCCAGGACAGGTCTTGCAAACGCAAGACCAAGTGGAAATTGTACGCGCCATTGGCGGTGGCTGAAAACGTCCAAGCAAACCTACTGCGCGTCGTGCTTTGCGGCCTGTGATGCTCACCGGCTCGGCGCCCCCGTGCTCTAGCACGGTTGCGCGTCTCGGCCACAAATCATCGCCGCTCGCTACGGTTTTCTTCGGACGTTTAAAAACTTAAGGAAAAGCACATGAATACCGCAACACATGACGACCTGCTGACCATCGCAGGCAAGCAATACCAATCGCGCTTGCTGGTGGGCAGCGGCAAGTACAAGGACTTGCCGCAGACGCGCGAAGCGACGGATGCGGCCGAGGCGCAGATCATCACGGTGGCGATCCGCCGCGTGAATATCGGGCAAGACCCGAACGCGCCCAGCCTGCTCGACTTCGTGCCGCCGGACCAGTACACGATACTCCCGAACACGGCCGGCTGCTACAACGCGAAAGACGCCGTCTACACCCTGCAGCTGGCGCGCGAACTGCTGGGCGGGCGCAACCTGGTCAAGCTCGAGGTGCTGGGCGATGAAAAGACCCTGTTCCCGCACATGCCGGAAACGTTGATTGCGGCCGAAGCGCTGGTCAAAGATGGTTTTGACGTGATGGTCTACTGCAGCGATGACCCCATCCAGGCGAAGATTCTGGAAGAGATCGGCTGCGTGGCCGTCATGCCGCTGGCCTCGCTGATCGGCTCGGGCATGGGCATCCTGAACCCGTGGAATTTGTCGCTCATCATCGACCAGGCGAAAGTGCCCGTGCTCGTCGATGCGGGCGTGGGCACGGCGTCGGATGCGGCCATTGCCATGGAACTCGGTTGCGATGGCGTGCTGATGAACACGGCCATTGCCGGCGCGCGCGATCCCGTGCGCATGGCGCGTGCCATGAAGCTGGCCGTGCGGGCCGGGCGCGAAGCGTTTCTGGCGGGACGCATGCCCCGCAAATTTGCCGCTTCCCCATCGTCGCCGATGGCGGGCCGCCTGACGTGATGGTGCCGATGCACCGCACCGTGCTCGTGTTTGCCGGCGCCGACCCGTCCGGCGGCGCCGGCATCGCCGCCGATATTGTCGCGATTGCGGCGCAGGGCGCGCATGCCTTGCCCGTGATCACGGCGCTGACGGTGCAGGACAACGACAGGGTCTTCGGCGTGCAGCCGGTGGCGCCGGAATGGCTGCGCCGGCAGGCGCTGGCGCTGATCGACAAGATGGTAATCAGCGCCGTGAAAATCGGCATCCCGGGCAGCGCCGCGAATGCGGCCGTCATCGCGCAGCTGATCGCGCAATTGCGCCAAAGCCGGCCGGACTTGCCCGTGGTGCTCGATCCCGTGCTGGCCAGCGGCCATGGCGACGTGCTCAGCCGGGATGATGCCGTGCTGGCGCTGGCACCCTTGTTGCCGGTGACTACCGTGATCGTACCGAACGGGCCCGAAGCGCTGGCCCTCGGTGGCGAAGCAGCGTTGCGCGCACAAGGCTGTGGCCACGTGCTGGTGACGGGCGGCCACGGCGAGGGCCAGACGATCATCAACCGCTGGTTTGACGCCGCTGGCGCGGAGCGCGAATGGTGCTGGCCGCGCCTGCCCGGAGAATTTCACGGCAGCGGCTGCACCCTGGCCTCGGCCATCGCGGCGCGCCTGGCGCTGGGACAGGCATTGCCTGAAGCGCTGGATCTGGCGCAAAGCTATTGCCATGCGGCCCTGGCCGGCGCGTATGCGATTGCGCCAGGTCAGCTTATGCCGCAACGATTCATTCAATAAGGAAACATCATGCGTGGACTGTATCTGGTTACCCCGAATTGGGACGACACCGACCGCCTGCTCGACGTGAGCGAGCAAGCCTTGCAGGAAGGCGTGGCCCTGCTGCAATACCGCCACAAGAGCGCCGAGGCGCAGCAGCGGCGCGAGCAGGCGGGCGCCTTGCTGGCCCTGGCCCGCAAGTATGGCGTGCCCTTTATCATCAACGATTTTATCGAACTGTGCGAAGAGCTCGACGCCGATGGCGTGCACGTGGGCGGCCTGGACGCGTCCGTGGCGCAGGTGCGCGCCCGCCTGGGCAAGGACAAGATCGTCGGCGCTTCCTGCTATGGCGACATGGCCCTGGCAAGGACGGCCGAGGCCGGCGGCGCCAGCTACGTGGCCTTCGGCGGCTTTTATCCTTCGCTGGTGAAAAAGTATCCGGTGACCACGCCCCTGGACATCGTGCTGCAGGCGAAACGCGAGATCGCCTTGCCCTGCGTGGTGATCGGCGGCATGACGCCGGAGAACGCGGCGCCGCTGGTGGCGCGCGGCGCCGACATGGTGGCGGCCATCAGCAGCGTCTTTAACAATGCATACGAGGCGGACGATGTGAATATTGCGGTGCAGCAATTCAATCAATTATTCGCGGCATGAGCATGGACATACGGGGCTGATTTGGGGCAATAATCGGCATATAATAAGAACATCATTCATTACCGAGGTTCCCCACCCATGAGTCAGCCAGCCGCCGCGAAACGCCTTATCCTGATCGTTGACGATGACCAGCTCCTGTTGGAATTCCTCGGCGAAGTCCTGCGCCATGCCGGCTACGAGACGGCCCTGGCCAATTCGGCCGAAGTGGCGCTGCAGCTGGTCGCCCAGCGCGAGCCGGACCTGGCTTTGCTCGACATCCACATGCCGGGCATGTCCGGCCTGGAACTGGCCAAGCGCCTGCATGGCGAGACGGGCGTGCCGTTCATGTTCCTGTCCGGCAGCGGTGACAGCGAATCGGGCAAGCAGGCAGCCGCCTATGGCGCCGTCGGCTACGTGGTCAAACCCGTCGACGAAGGCCGCTTGATGCCGGCGTTCGAAGCGGGCCTGGCCCGTGCCGATGAAATCCGCCAGTTGCGTCGCACCGAGCTGAACCTGAACGCGGCCCTGGCCGCCGGCCGCGAAACGAGCCTGGCCGTGGGTTTGCTGATGGGCAAGTTCCAGACGGACCGCAACACGGCGTTCGAAGTGCTGCGCGACCACGCCCGCTCCAGCCGCCGCAAGATCAATGAAATCGCCAGCCAGCTGCTGCTGGCCGAGGAAACCTTGAACGGCTTGCACGGCGCATTTTTGAACCGGGCAAAGACCAAGTAAGCGTATCCTCTCGCGCCCGCATGCCTGCCTTGCTATGATGTGGCGATACGGCGCGCTGGCGCGCCTGGTTCAACCATACACAGCAAGGACATACATGAAAACCAAAGCAGCGATTGCCTGGAAGGCGGGCGCCCCGCTGACCATCGAAGAAGTCGACCTGGCCGGCCCGCGCGAGGGCGAAGTACTGGTCGAGATCAAGGCCACGGGCATTTGCCACACCGATTACTACACCCTGTCGGGCGCCGACCCTGAAGGCATCTTCCCGTCCATCCTCGGCCATGAAGGCGCCGGCATCGTCGTCGACGTGGGCCCGGGCGTGAAAAGCCTGAAGAAGGATGACCACGTCATCCCCCTGTACACGCCGGAATGCCGCCAGTGCAAATTCTGCCTGTCGCAAAAGACCAACCTGTGCCAGTCGATCCGCTCGACCCAGGGCCGCGGCCTGATGCCGGACGCGACCTCGCGCTTCTCCATCGACGGCAAGCCCATCTTCCACTACATGGGCACCTCCACCTTTTCGAACTACATCGTCGTGCCGGAAATCGCGCTCGCAAAAATCCGCGAAGACGCACCGTTCGACAAGGTCTGCTACATCGGCTGCGGCGTCACCACCGGCGTGGGCGCCGTGCTGTTTACGGCCAAGGTCGAGGCGGGCGCGAATGTCGTCGTGTTCGGCCTGGGCGGCATCGGCCTGAACGTGATCCAGGCGGCGAAGATGGTCGGCGCCGATAAAATCATCGGCGTGGACATCAACCCGGCGCGCCAGGACATCGCGCGCAAGTTCGGCATGACGCATTTTGTCAACGCCAACGAAGTGGAAAACGTCGTCGACACCATCGTGCAGCTGACGGACGGCGGCGCCGACTACAGTTTTGAATGCATCGGCAACACCACCACCATGCGCCAGTCGCTCGAGTGCTGCCACAAGGGCTGGGGCCAGTCCATCATCATCGGCGTGGCGGCGGCCGGCCAGGAAATTTCCACGCGTCCATTCCAGCTGGTGACGGGGCGCGTGTGGAAAGGCTCCGCTTTCGGCGGCGCGCGCGGCCGCACGGACGTGCCGAAGATCGTCGACTGGTACATGGAAGGCAAGCTCAATATCGACGACTTGATCACGCACCGTCTGAAGCTCGACGACATCAACCAGGGTTTCGACCTGATGAAGAGCGGCGAATCGATCCGCTCCGTCGTGCTGTACTAATACATTACGCCGTACCACGGCGTTTTTGCGGAGGCTGCGGCCTCCGTTTTTTTTGCCCCGCGTGCCATCCATCGTCCGTGTCTGCCATCCAGGCAGGTCTTTTTGCAGCCTGTCGCACCGCGCTGGAGCCGTGCGCCATCCGCCGCTACAGTCGATGCTCCACTACTTTTGCGACGAGGCAGCCATGTCCACTTCCCACCGTTTGATCCTCAGTCTGGCCGGTATTGTGCTTGGCGGCAGCGCGCTGGCCGTGCAGCCGCCGCAGCCGCCCGCGCCACCGGCCGCACCGGCCGCGCCGAGCAAGCAGATCAATATTTCCATGGGCAGCGGCGATGGCTATGCGCTCGTCGACAGCAGCGAGGATAGCGTCACCATGGCCGGCACCGATGTCGACGGCCAGCAGATCAAGCAGCTGCAGCGTTCGCTCAAGGGACAGTTCCTGTGGTTCCGCGACCAGGGCAAGGGCTATGTGACGCAGGATGCCACGCTGCTGGCCCGCGTGCGCGACGCCTGGAAGCCGTCGCAAGATATGGGCTTTCAGATGAGCGGCCTGGGCAAGCAGATGAGCGAACATGGCAAGGCGATGGGCGAACTGGGCAGCAAGATGGGCGCCCATGGCGCGGCGCAGGCGAACGTCGGCGCGCGCGATGTGGCGCAACTGCAGGCGCTGGGCCGCCAGCAGCAGGAACTGGGCCGCAAGATGGGCGAGGCGGCACGCCGCCAGGCGCAGGCCACCACGGAGACGGCGCGCCGCGCGGCCGGACGCGAGGTGGAACGCCTGCAGCAGCAGATGGAAGATGCGCAGGACGCCATGGAAGAGGTCAACGACCGCATTGCCACCGCGCAAGAACGCGAGGCGGACAAGGTGGATGTGCTGTCGCGCCAGATGGATCAGCGCGGCAAGCCGATGGAAACCCTGGGCAAGCAGATGGAAGCGCTGGGACGCCAGCAGGAAAAAGCCACGAAGGCAGCCGACAAGGCCACGCGCCAGGTGATTGCCCAGGCGCTCAGCGAAGGCAAGGCCAAGCCGGTGCGCTAGACTTGGTTCCAGCTGGCGGCCACGGCCCGGTATTGCGCCGGCAGCTGCGCCCTGGCCTCGTCTTCGCTCGCATACACCTCATCCTGCAGCGTATCCCAGCGAGCGTCGCAGCTGAAACGGTAGACGCGCGCCTCGCCCGCATACTGGCACACGGCCAGGCCGTGGATGGCGATGGGGGCGGTGCCGGCTTCACTGGCGACGTGGCCGAAGGGCAAGTCGGACCAGGCCCAGGCCAGTACGCGGGCGCCGTCGAGGTGGGTGGGTGGTGTCATGGGGATACAGGCCGTTGTGTCGGGATGCCGATTGTAGCGCGCGTGGGTAAAATGGCGCGACCGCTGGACAAATGCACAGTATTTTTAGCCATGCCGGTATAATCACGGGATGCAAAATCTTCTTCACAACCTCAATCCCGAACAATTGGCTGCCGTCACCCTGCCGGCCCAGCATGCGCTGATCCTGGCCGGCGCCGGTTCGGGCAAGACCCGCGTGCTGACCACCCGCATCGCGTGGCTGATCCAGACCCAGCAGGTATCGCCGCCCGGCATCCTGGCCGTGACCTTTACGAATAAAGCCGCCAAGGAAATGCTCACGCGCCTGTCGGCCATGCTGCCGATCAACACGCGCGGCATGTGGATCGGCACCTTCCACGGCCTGTGCAACCGCTTGCTGCGCACGCATTACCGCGATGCGGCCTTGCCGCAAACGTTCCAGATCCTCGATTCCCAGGATCAGCTATCCGTGATCAAGCGCTTGTTGAAGGCGAACAACATTGATGATGAGAAATTCCCGCCGAAGACGGTGATGTATTTCATTAACAATGCCAAGGACCAGGGTTTGCGCGCCACGGACGTGGAAGCGTATGACGCGCACGAGCGCAAGATGGTCGAGCTTTACCAGTTGTACGACGACCAGTGCCAGCGCGAAGGCGTCGTCGATTTTGCGGAACTGTTGCTGCGCACGTATGAGTTGCTGAGCCGCAACCAACCGTTGCGCGAGCATTACCAGGCGCGTTTCCGCCACATTTTGGTGGACGAGTTCCAGGATACGAACAACCTGCAATACAACTGGTTGAAATTGCTGGCCGGCCACGGCAGCCGCGATGGCGGCGCCCTGTTTGCCGTCGGCGACGATGACCAGAGCATCTACGCGTTCCGCGGCGCGAATGTCGGCAACATGAGCGCCTTCGAGCACGAGTTCCAGGTGAAGAACTTGATCAAGCTGGAGCAGAACTACCGCTCGCACGGCCACATCCTCGACAGCGCCAACGTGTTGATCGCGAACAATAGCAAGCGCCTGGGCAAGAATTTGCGCACGGACGCGGGCCATGGCGAGCAGGTGCGTGTGTATGAAGCCAGTTCCGATTTGCAGGAAGCGCAGTGGATCATCGAAGAGGCGAAAAGCCTGATCGCCGATGGCGCCTCGCGCAGCGAAATCGCCATTCTGTACCGTTCGAACGCGCAGTCGCGCGTGATCGAACATGCGCTGTTCTCGGCCGCGATTCCATACCACGTGTATGGCGGCCAGCGTTACTTCCAGCGCGCCGAGGTCAAGCACGCAATTGCCTATTTGCAATTGATGGATAATCCGCACAATGATTCCGCTTTCTTGCGCGTGGTCAACTTCCCCACGCGCGGCATCGGCATGCGCTCGATCGAGCAATTGCAGGCCGCGTCGGAACAGTACGGCATTTCGCTGTACGCATCCGTGCCGTATGTGGCGGGCAAGGCGGGCAGCGTGCTGGCCGGTTTCGTCAAACTGATCGAAGGCGTGCGCTTCGAAACGCAGCAATTATCTCTGCCGGAAATGGTCAGAGTCGTGCTGGAAGCGAGTACCTTGCTGCAACACTATCAGAATGAAAAGGAAGGCGCCGACCGCATCGAGAATCTGGAGCAGATGGTCAGCGCGGCCAGCCAGTTCATTTCCGAGGAAGGTTTTGGACAGGGCGCACCGGCCCACCTGGGCCCAGCAGCCCAGGCGCAGTCGGGCGCGCCCGTCGTCAACCAGGATGGCATCGAGATACTCGACGCGGACGCGCCGCTGCCGGCCGTGATGTCGCCGCTCTCCGCCTTCCTCTCGCACGCGTCGCTGGAAGCGGGCGACAACCAGGCGCAGGCGGGCCAGGATGCGCTGCAGATGATGACGGTACATTCGGCCAAGGGCCTGGAATTCGACAATGTGTTCATTACGGGCCTGGAAGAGGGCCTGTTCCCGCACGAAAGCAGTTCGAAGGAAGACAACGGCGTGGAAGAGGAACGCCGGCTGATGTACGTGGCCATCACGCGCGCGCGCAAGCGGTTGTACATGAGTTTTTCGCAGACGCGCATGCTGCACGGCCAGACGCGCTACAACATGAAGTCGCGCTTCTTCGACGAGTTGCCGGAAGAGTCCTTGAAATGGCTGTCGCCGAAGGTGCAGGCCAACTGGTTCGGCAACCGCAAGTCGGCCTGGGACGAGGCGCCCAAGGTGGCCAGCCTGGGTTCGGACAATGCGATTGCGCAAAAGATCGCGCAAAAAGCCACGGGCGGCGGCTGGCGCATCGGCGAATCGGTGGCGCACGCCAAGTTCGGCGAAGGCGTGATCGTCAATATCGAAGGCGGCGGCGGCAATGCGCGCGCGCAGATCAACTTCGGACAGCACGGCATGAAGGTGCTGGACCTGGGGATTGCCAAGCTGGAACGTCTGGGACGGTGATGTGGCACGCGGGATGGCTGACGATGGCGTCGGATTACGCCTTCGGCTAATCCGACCTACGCCAGGAACGGTGATCTGGTCTGGCGCGTAGGTCGGATTAGCGCAGCGTAATCCGACATCATTGTTGGCCTCGCAGCGTCGGATTACGCGGCGTGCCGCCGCTAATCCGACCTACGCTGTGGCATTGCAAGGCATTCGAGAGCGCGTAGGTCGGATTAGCGTAGCGTAATCCGACATCATTGTTGGCGTTGCAAGGCATTCGATATATAAAAAAGGGGCAGCCTGCGCAAGCTGCCCCTTTTTACATCTGGCCGGTGATCACTCTCCGGTCTTGTCCAGCGACACCGTCTTGCTCTCATCGACGGGCAGGCCGAAGATTTGCCGGTAGGCGGCGTAGAACGAGCAATGCATGATGATGGTGAGTATCATCGACAGGGGCATCATCAGCTGCATCATCAGCGGCGTGCGGCCAAAGATGACGGCCAGCAACTGGCTGGTGACGACGCTGATGGCGAACCAGGTGGCGGCGAAGACGATGAAGGCCGACAGCGAACGCCAGACGGCGAAAAAGCTGAAGAACAGCGCCTTGCCCAGGCTGACTTGTTTCCAGTAGATCAGCGGCGCGGCAAAGCAGAAGGCCATGGCGGCGGGCACGTACAGCACGATGGCCAGCAGGATGCCCAGACCCAGGCGCGAGTCGGGGATGGCGGCGCGTGCCGCTTCTTCCGTCAGTTGCCCCGTGACCAGTTTCCACAGCAAGCCGTCGTCCACCAGGGTCGAGGCGCCGATGGCGACGATGGCCATCAGGATGTACAGCACGCCCAGGCCGAACAGGGAAGGAAACGCGGGTTTGCGGAAGCCCGAAATCAACAGGCTGGGCAGGACGCGCTTGCCCTGGTCGATATTCAGGCAGCCTTGCACGAAGGCGACGGAAAACACGGGCACCAGGATGACGGGCAGCAATTGGCCGAGCACGGGCACGATGCTGACGGCCAGCATGCAGAACATATAGCCGAGAAACAGCATCGACATGCCGCCAGGTTGCTTGCGAAACAGGGCGAATCCCTGTTTCACCCATTGCCAACCTGTACTTGCAGGTAATTTTTCCATGTTTAAAACAGTTCCGGAGCAGGTGTGGCGATACGTTCGCGCAGAATGCGTTCGAAATGCGTGGGATCGTGCGGTGTCAGCATTTCCGCTTCGCGCGGCTGGTAATAATCGTACAGGCGCGACAGCCAGAAACGCAGCGCGGCGGCGCGCAGCATCGGTTGCCATGCCGTTTGTTCTTCGTGCGTAAACGGACGCACGGCCTGGTAGGCGTCGAGCAGGGCGCGCACGCGCACCGTGTCGAGCACGCCCGTGGCCAGGTCCACGCACCAGTCGTTGACGGTGACGGCCACGTCGAACAGCCAGGTGTCGCAGCCGGCAAAGTAAAAGTCGAAAAAGCCCGTCAGGCGCTCGCCGTCAAACATGACGTTGTTGCGGAACAAGTCGGCATGCACGGGACCGCGCGGGATGGCCTTATACGTATCGCAGGCAGCAAAGGCGTCCTGGAAGTGGATTTCCGCGCGCAGCAGGTGCGCCCTGGCATCGTCGAGATGGTGCAAGACCAGCGGCGTGGTGGCGTTCCACCAGTCCAGGCCCCGCAGATTCGGCTGCTGCAGGGGGAAGTCCTGCGCCGCCAGGTGCATCTTCGCCAGCATGGCGCCCACGGCGGCGCAATGCACGGCTTGCGGCGCCATCTGCGAGCTGCCGTCGAGTTTGCTGACGATGGCGGCCGGCTTGCCTTGCAGGGCCGTCACCAGTTCGCCGTCCGCATTGGCGATCGGCGCGGGCACCAGCACGCCCCGGTCCGCCAGGTGGCGCATCAGTTGCAGATAGAACGGCAATTGCTCGAAGCTGAGGTTTTCAAAGATCGTCAGCACAAACTCGCCGCGCTCCGTGCTCAGGAAGAAATTGCTGTTTTCGATGCCGGACGCGATGCCCTTGAGCGCCAGAGGTTTGCCGAGTGGAAACTGCGTGATCCACTGGCCGATATCGTCCAGGTGTAGCGCGGTAAAAACTGCCATGGGAAAGAGAGGAATGGTCTAAAAGGTCAAAAAAAGCCGGCTGCCCCCGCGCATGGCCGGGGCAGGGCAGAAGAGAGTGGCTGCTTACTTCGCTGGTGCGGGCGGTGCTGGCGCGTCCGCTGCCTCTTCGTCGCGTTGTTTCTGTTTCTTCTTGCCCAGATCAAATTCCAGCACTTTCCATTGCGGGCCGCGCAGGGCGTTGCCGTTGGCCTGGTCGGCGCCGGCGGCCGGTTTCATGTAATAGGTGCTGCCGCCGCTGGTGACCTTCACTTCGCTGGTGACGCCCGCTTCGCGTTTTTCGGTAATCTGCTGCTTGGCCGCGGCCGGCGCCACGGTGATGGGGGCTTCGCCCATTTCCTCGATGCGTTCCAGTTGTGGCGGCGCGTCGCTCGGTTTGGCCGGCGTCTGGGCGCTGGCAATGGCTGAACATGCCAGCAGGGGCAGGGTGAGGAATGTCCAGAGTGTCGATGTACGCATCATGATGGGTTCGCTTCCATGTGTGGGACTGCAGCGCGTGCAGTGGTGTAATGCCGTCAATTTATCTATAAGGCATTGTAACAAACTGATAGGCAATGCTGTTTAAATGAGCGGAAATGGCTGGCAGCGGCGGCACGCATGCCCGTTCGGGGCCGCCAGGGTGGCAAAAACGCCAGGAACGGCACGCATTGCGGCCGGTGGCGCGGCCCTAAACTCTGCGATAATTGGACGATATTCCACCCGCCCGCCGCTGTTTCTTCCCGGCTGGCGCGGCTCACCTTATTTTATTGGCATTATGCAAAACACCCTGCTGTTAGTCGACGGTTCCAGTTACCTCTATCGTGCCTTCCATGCGCTGCCCGACCTGCGCAGCCCGGACGGTTACCCCACGGGCGCCATGCATGGCATGGTCAACATGCTGCGCCGCCTGCGCGCCGATTACCCGGCCGCCTACATCGCCTGCGTGTTCGACGCCAAAGGTAAAACTTTCCGCGATGATATGTATCCCGAATACAAGGCCACGCGCGCCTCGATGCCGGACGACCTGCGGCTGCAGATCGAACCGATCCACGAAGCCGTGCGCGCCATGGGCTGGCCGATTCTGATGGTCGACGGCGTCGAAGCGGATGACGTGATCGGGACCCTGGCCGTGCAGGCGGCGGCCGCCGGCATGAACGTGGTGGTGTCGACGGGCGACAAGGATCTGGCGCAGCTGGTCAACAGCCAGGTGATGCTGATCAATACCATGAGCAATGAAAAGCTCGACGAAGCGGCCGTGCTGGCCAAGTTCGGCGTGCCGCCCAACCGCATCATCGATTATCTGTCGCTGATCGGCGATACGGTCGACAACGTGCCGGGCGTGTCGAAATGCGGCCCGAAAACGGCCGTCAAATGGCTGACCTTGTACGACAGCCTGGAAGGCGTGATGGAAAACGCGGCCAAGGTGGGCGGCGCCGTCGGTGAAAACTTGCGCACGGCCCTGCCATGGCTGCCGCAGGCGCGCGCCTTGATCACCGTCAAGACCGATTGCGATCTGTCCGGCCATATGACGACGATCGCCGACTCGCTGGTGGCGAAACACGAAGACAAGGAAGCGCTGCTGGCCTTCTTCAACCGCTACGGCTTCAAGGCCCTGCTACGCGAACTGGGCGCCACGCCGCCGCCGATGTCGCCCGTCGGAGCGCCGCCTGCCGCCGGCGTTTCCGTCGTCAACACGACGGGCGACATGTTCGCCGATGCCGCGCCAGCGGTGGAAGCCGAGTATGAAACCGTGCTGACGGATGCCCAGCTCGACAAATGGATCGCGCTGATCGATGCGGCTGCCCTGACGGCCGTCGACACGGAAACCACCTCGCTGGAACCGATGACGGCGCAAATGGTCGGCATTTCCCTCTCCGTGGCCGAGCACGCCGCCTGTTACATCCCGCTGGCCCACGACTACGCGGGCGCGCCGGAACAGTTGACGCGCGAACACGTGCTGGCGAAATTGCGCCCGTGGCTGGAAGATGAAACCAAGCCCAAGCTGGGCCAGAACCTGAAATATGACAGCCACATCTTCGCCAACCATGGCGTGACGTTGCGCGGCATCGCCCACGATACCTTGCTCGAATCGTATGTGTTCGAATCGCACAAGAAACACGACATGGACAGCCTGGCCCTGCGCCACCTGAACTACACGACGATCCCGTTCGAGGACGTGTGCGGCAAGGGCGCCAAGCAGATCACCTTCAACCAGGTCGAGGTGGAACAGGCGGCGAAATACGCGGCCGAAGATGCCGACGTCACCTTGCGCTTGCACAATGCCATATGGGGCAACGTGGCGAACGATGAAAAACTCACCTTCATCTATGAAAAGATCGAGATGCCGACGGCCGTGGTCTTGCAAAAGATCGAGCGCAACGGCGTGCTGATCGACGACGAATTGCTCAACATCCAGTCGGCCGAGCTGGCCGTGAAGATCCTCGAGCTGGAAAAGAAGGCGTATGAACTGGCCGAGCAGCCGTTCAACCTGGGTTCGCCCAAGCAGATCGGCGAAATCTTCTTCGAGAAATTGAAGCTGCCGGTGGTCAAGAAGACCCCGACGGGCGCGCCCTCGACGGATGAAGAAGTGCTGCAAAAGCTGGCCGAGGATTATCCGCTGCCGAAAGTGCTGCTCGAGTACCGCGGCATGGCCAAGCTGAAGTCGACGTATACCGATAAATTGCCGAAGATGATCAACGTTACGACGGGCCGCGTGCATACGAACTATGCGCAAGCCGTGGCCGTGACGGGGCGTCTGGCGTCGAACGACCCGAACTTGCAGAATATCCCCATCCGCAGCGCGGAAGGCCGCCGCATCCGCGAAGCGTTCATTGCGCCGCCGGGCAGCCACATCGTGTCGGCCGACTATTCGCAGATCGAATTGCGTATCATGGCGCATATCTCGGGCGATGAAGCCATGCTGCGCGCGTTTGCCGACGGCATCGACATTCACCGCGCTACGGCCGCCGAAATCTTTGGCGTGCCGGCCGCGGAAGTGCAGAGCGAGCAGCGCCGCTACGCCAAGGTCATCAACTTCGGTTTGATCTACGGCATGAGCGCTTTCGGCCTGGCCGGTAACCTGGGCGTGGACCGCACGGCCGCACAAAGCTATATCGACCGTTACTTTGCCCGTTTTTCCGGAGTGAAACAGTACATGGAAGACACGCGCCAGCAAGCCAAGGCGCGCGGCTACGTGGAAACCGTGTTTGGCCGCCGTTTGTGGTTGCCAGAAATTAATTCGCCGAACGGCCCGCGCCGCCAGGGGGCGGAACGGGCGGCGATCAACGCGCCGATGCAGGGCACCGCCGCCGACCTCATCAAGCTGGCCATGATCGCCGTGCAAGGCTGGCTGGAAACGGACGGCTTGCAGACGAAAATGATCATGCAGGTGCACGATGAACTGGTGCTGGAAGTGCCGGATGCGGAACTGGAACTGGTCAAGCGCAAGCTGCCGGAACTCATGGCCGGCGTGGCCGCGCTGAAAGTGCCGCTGACGGCCGAGGTAGGCGTAGGCAGGAACTGGGACGAAGCGCATTGATGCTGCGTCGGCTTACGCGGGGCATGCCC
>NZ_JBXAJE010000009.1:0-106536 GCF_058796955.1 Janthinobacterium sp. GW823-FHT03B06 | reverse complement strand
CCCCGCTAAGCCGACCTACATGTTTAATTCAGCAATGACCGTAAGCCGAACACATGTTTACTTGAGCAATGACCGTAGGCCGGCTTAGCGCAGCGTAAGCCGACATTGTTTGTCAACTGGGACGAAGCGCATTGATGCTGTGTCGGCTTATGCGGGGCATGCCCCGCTAAGCCGACCTACATGTTTAATTCAGCAATGACCGTAAGCCGAACACATGTTTACTTGAGCAATGACCGTAGGTCGGCTTAGCGCAGCGTAAGCCGACATTGTTTGTCAACACACCTTTCAGGAGTAACGCATGAGCGACATGATCACCGATTGTGAAAGTTTGCTGGGCCAGAGCAGCGTGTCCGGGCCGGACGGCCGGCGCGGTTTCCTGAAGGTGGCGCTGGGCGCGGGCTTTGCCGTGGCCGTGCTGCCCGTGGCGGCGCAAAACGTCATCAAGACGGATTCCGCCGGACTCGTCACGGGCACCATGTCGGTGATGGTCGATGGCCAGGCCGTGCCCGTGTATGCGGCCCAGCCGGAAGGCAAGACGGGTTTGCCCGTGGTATTGGTTATTTCGGAAATCTTTGGTGTGCATGAACATATCGCCGACATGGCGCGCCGCTTCGCCAAGCAGGGTTACCTGGCGCTGGCGCCCGACCTGTTCGTGCGCCAGGGCGATCCCACCAAGGTGGCCAGCATCCCGGAATTGATGAAAGGCATCATCGCCAAGACGCCGGATGCGCAAGTGATGGCGGACCTCGATGCGGTTGTTGCGTGGGCGAAACAGAATGGCGGCGACACGAGCCGTCTGGGCATCACGGGCTTTTGCTGGGGCGGCCGCATCACGTGGCTGTACGCGGCGCACAATCCGGCAGTCAAGGCGGGCGTGGCCTGGTATGGCCGCCTGGTGGGCGAAGCGACTGCCTTGCAGCCGAGCAACCCCATCGACATCGCCGCCACCTTGAAAGTGCCCGTGCTGGGCTTGTATGGCGGCAAGGATACGGGCATCACGCAGGAATCGATCGCGAAGATGAAAGAGGCGCTGGCCAAGGGCGGCAACCAGTCGGAATTCGTCGTGTATCCCGATGCGGGCCACGCCTTCAATGCCGATTACCGCCCCAGCTATGTGGCGGCCGATGCAAAAGACGGCTATGCGCGCTGCCTGGCCTGGTTCAAAAAGCATGGCGTTGCCTGAGGTTGCAAGCTGAACGGCGCTAAAAGTGCCTGATTGCCACATTTTTTTCCAGAAGTTGCCGCGAAAGGCGCACCGGGCTGTAAAATGCCCGGTTCGCGTCAATGCAGTACAATTGCATCTTCACTGCGCCACGCTGCCGCCAAGCGCGCACAAGATTGAATAATAAGCAACACTATACAGATCAAGCCAGACGCCAGCATTGCGGGCGCCCGTAGGCCGGCGCCATTTTGAGGTAAGAAAATCATCGATCCCGTCCTTATATCCATTTTGCTCGCGACCACGATCGCGGGCGTCTTCAGCATTACTGCGGCGGCGATCTTTTCGTTTGCATTCCTGTCCAAAGTGGTCGAGCGCATGGTCAGCTTGTCCGTCGGCATCATGCTGTCGACGTCCTTGCTGCACGCCTTGCCCGAAGCGTTCGAGTCGCAGGCGGACCCGCGCAGCCTGTTCGCCACCCTGCTGGCCGGCTTGCTGGCCTTTTTTATGCTGGAAAAATTCGCCATCCTGCGCCATTCGCACCACCACGAAGGCGACGGCCACCACCACGCGCACGGCCACGACAAGCACGAGGCGGGCAAGGCCGGCTGGATGATCCTGGTCGGCGACGGCATGCACAACTTTACGGACGGCATCCTGATCGCGGCCGCCTTCCTGGCCGACCCGAAGCTGGGCCTGGTCACGGGCCTGGCCATCATCGCGCATGAAATCCCGCAGGAAATCGGCGATTTTATTGTACTGCTCAACGCCGGCTTCTCGCGCCTGCGCGCCTATGTCTTCAATCTGCTGTGCAGCCTGATGGCGGTGGCCGGCGGCTTGCTCGGCTATTTCACCCTGGACCGCGCCAGCATTCTGATCCCGTACGTGCTCGTGTTCGCCTCGTCTGGCTTCATCTATATCGCCTTGTCCGACCTGATGCCGCAGATGCAGCGCCGCGCCACCTTGCGCGAAACCATCCCGCAAGTGCTGCTGATCGCGCTGGGCGTGTGTATCGTGCTGTTCCTGACGCACAAGCGCCACGGCGGTTGATGCACTGATTCGGTGCCGCAGTACCACTTATGCTATATTGCCTTTCTGACTAACTTGCACAGAAAGGAGGAAAATATCATGGAAGAAAACTTGTTGCTCGCCTTGTGGCGCGCACGCTCTTTTAGCGCATTTGCCAGCTCTTGCCCACGTTCTATCGCGCTGCGATAACCTGGCCAGAGCAAAGTTACCCTCCTCTACGAGTCCTTTCCTGGTACTCCGTTGTCGTTAGCGCTCCTGTTAACGCGGATGCTTGCATCCCGAACAAAGACAAGAGCCATGACTACCCTGATTTCTACCCAAGCTTTACAACTGGATACCCACGACGGTTTCCTCTTCAACGAACTCGCCTTTACATTGCGCCAGGGCGACCGCATCGGCTTGATCGGCCACAATGGCTGCGGCAAATCCACCTTGCTGGGCCTGCTCAGCGGCACGCGGGAAGCCACTGCCGGCACCATCCACTATGCCCGTGCCTGCCGCCTGCAGCACGTGGAGCAGCACTTGCCGCCGGAACTTGCCAGCCTGAGCCTGTACGACGCCTTGCTGGCGCCCGTGCTGGAGCAGCCCGAGCTGCATTGGCGTGTCGACAGCCTGCTGGCCGAGTTAGGCTTCGAGCACGAGACGGCGCAAGTGCCCGTGCATTCCCTGTCCGGCGGCCAGCACACGCGCCTGCTGCTGGGGCGCGCCCTGCTGCAGGAGCCGAACGTGCTGCTGTTGGACGAGCCGAGCAATCATCTGGACTTGCCGTCGCTGCTGTGGCTGGAGCAATTCCTGCTGCGCTGGCGCGGCGCCTTCATCCTCGTCTCGCACGACCAGCGCCTGCTCGACAACGTGGCCACGCGCAGCTGGATCTTGCGCGATAGCCGCCTCTACGATTTCGACTTGCTGTGCGGCCCCGCGCTGGCGGCCCTGGCCGAAGCCGATCTGGCCGCTGCCGCCCGGCATGCGGCCGAACAGAAGGAAATCGACCGCCTGTCCGCCAGCAGCGCCCGCCTGGCCCTGTGGGGCCGCACCTACGACAATGAAGACCTGGCGCGCAAGGCCAAGACCATGCAGCGGCGCATCGACAAATTGAAGGATGCGCAATCGTTCGTCAGCGATGGCGCACCGTGGCGTTTGAGTTTGCGCGGCAAGCCGCTGGCGGCCGACCAGTTGCTGGCGCTGGACGCCCTGGATGTGCGCGCCGTGCCCGCTTCCCCGCTGCTGTTCCACACCGGCCAGCTGTGGCTGAAACCGGGCGACCGGGTCGCCTTGCTGGGTGCCAACGGCAGCGGCAAGTCGTCCTTGCTGCGCCTGTGCTGGCAAGCGATCCAGGCGCAGGAGGAGCGCAGCGACTTGCGCTACCACCACGCCGCCAGCATCGGTTACTACGACCAGTCGCTCAGGCAACTGGCCGATACGGCCGATTTGTCCGACGCCCTGTACCCGTTTGCCGTGCAGAACGAGGCGGCGCGCAGCCAGGTGGCGCGCAAGCAAGCGTTGATCTCGGCCGGTTTCCCGTATGCGCGCCATGGCCAGACGGTGGCGACGCTGAGCGGCGGCGAGCGGGCGCGGCTGCTGTTCCTGGGCCTGTCCCTGGCCAGTTATCACTTGCTGCTGCTGGACGAGCCCAGCAACCACCTGGACATGCAGGGCAAGGCGGAACTGGGGCAAGCCTTGCGCGGCTTTGCAGGCGGCTGCCTGCTGGTGTCGCACGACCGCGACCTGATCGAAACGGCCTGCAACCGCTTTTGGGTAGTGGCCGATGGCCGGCTGGAAGAGTGGCCGGATGCGGCCAGCGCGTATGCACGCCTGAGTGCCGAGGATGGACAGGCGCCGTTGCCGGTGCCGCGCGTGGAAAGCGCACTGCTTGTGCCAGGGCAAACTGATGTGGATCAACAGCTGGAACGCTTGTGCGAACTCGAGCAATTGCTGGCGGAAGACCTGGCGAGAAAACCGCGCCACCAGAAGCCGGCCAGCCAGCAGGCGTGGCAGGCGGAACTGGCGCAGTTGAATCAATCGCTGGGGATAATTTAATCGTTATCCACAGGTGAAAAATGGCGGACCACTCGGTCCGCCATTTTTTAATTGCCCGTCGCCATCGGCCGCGCCGGATCGGCGCACCATTCGCTCCACGAGCCGGGATACAGGGACGCGCCTGGCAAGCCGGCCACTTCCAGGGCCAGCAGGTTGTGGCATGCCGTCACGCCGGAGCCGCACTGCATGACGGCCGCTTGAGGTGCGTCAAACAGGGCGCTGAAATCGCGCCGCAGTGCTTCCGCGCTTTTAAAGCGGCCGTCCGCCTGCAGGTTATCCTTGAAGAAACGGCTTTTCGCGCCGGGGATATGGCCGCCCACGGGGTCGATGGTTTCGTTTTCGCCGCGGTAGCGGTCGGGGGCGCGCGCGTCGATCACCGTCAAGGCTTGCGTTTCCAAGTTGGCAACGACGTCCTGCACGTTGACCGTGCGCGTCAGGCTGGCCTTTTCCGTCAGCTTGCCGACAGGGCGTGGCGCCACGGGCGTCACCAAGGGCAAGCCTTGCGCCTGCCAGGCGGCCAGGCCGCCGTCGAGCACGGCCACATTCGGGTGGCCGAGCCAGCGCAGCAGCCACCACAAACGGGCGGCGAACATGCCGCCCTGGCCATCGTACGCCACCACTTGCGTGTCGTCATCGATGCCCCAGCCGCGCAGGGTGGCCAGCAGGGCGTTGCGGTCGGGCAAGGGATGCCGTCCCGTAAATTGGGGGCCACGGGCCGTCTTGGGGCCGGACAAGGCCGTGTCGATGTCGGCGAACTGCGCGTTCTGGATATGCGCGGCGGCAAACGCGTCGCTGCCCGCTGCTGGGTTGAGCAAGTCGTGGCGGCAATCAAGGATGACCCAGTGGCTGTCATTCAGGTGGTCGGCCAGTTCGCTGGCCTGGATTAAGGTGGTGTACATCAGCAACGCTCCTTTACACTTCGCTGGCGATGGGATCCGTGCGCGCGATGGCGGCGCCACGGGCCGTGTTGCGGGTATTGTAATAGGTGGCCGCGATGCCCGAGGCGAGAATGATGGCGATGCCCGTCCAGCCATGCCAGTCGAACAGGTCGCCAAAGATCACCACGCCCCAGAAGCTGGAAAAGACGATGCCTGTGTACTGTAAATTGGCAACCACGAGGGTCTTGCCCAGGCGATAGGAGCGCGTCATGGCCATCTGCGCCATGGTGGCGCACAAGCCGATGGCGGCCAGCAAGCCGATGCCGTAGGCGCTCGTGTGCATGTGCCAGACGACGGGGCCGCCGCCGGCGCTGGCCACGTGGCCGATCACGCCGGCCAGGAAATTGACGACCGAGAAATAGAACACGACCCGGTATTCGGGCTCGCCCAGCAAGCCCAGTTTGCGCACCTGCAAGTAGGCGAGGGCCGACAGCATGCCGGAAATCAAGGCCGTGATGGCGCCGGCCAGCTGGTCCGTCTCGAACACAGGTTGCAGCAGCAGGGTCACGCCGACAAAGCTCATGGCAATCGCTGCCACCAGCGGCCACTCGACCTGTTGCATGCCTTTCCACCAGCCGCCGGCGAGTAAAATCACGGCGATCCAGATGGGCGCCATGTAATTGAGGGTCATGGCCGTGGCCAGCGGCAGGATGGCGATGGCATAAAACCACAGCCACAGGGCGATCACGCCCACCACGCCGCGCCACAGATGCTGGCCCGGCATCGTGGTTTTAAAGCTGCCGCCCTGGTACAGAATCGTGCAGCTCATGACGATCATGCCGATGATGCCGCGGTACATGACGATTTCGGACGTCGAATACAGATCCGACGCCAGTTTCACGCACACGCCCATGATGGCGAACATAAAGCTGGCAAACAGCATCCAAAGTGACTGCATGAGTAATCCTGACGATGAAAATGAAAAAGGCCGCGCAATGCGGCCCCTTGAGGAACTACAGTTCGATATTGCTGCGGTACCACTCGTGGAAGTGCTGCATGCCGTCTTCCATGGGCGATTGGTAAGGGCCCACTTCGTTCACGCCGCGCGCAATCAGAACCTTGCGGCCCGCATCCATGCGCTGGGCGATTTCATCGTCCTCGACACAGGTTTCCATGTAGGCAGCCCGTTCCGCTTCGACGAAGTCGCGCTCGAACAGTACGATTTCTTCGGGGTAATAGAACTCTACCACGTTGCGCGTTTTTTGCGGGCCGTCGGGCCACAGGGTCGAGACGACCAGCACGTGCGGATACCATTCGACCATGATGTTCGGATACAGGGTCAGCCAGATGGCGCCATACGGCGGCGCTTCGCCGCCGCGGAATTGCAGCACCTGCTCCTGCCATTTCTTGTAGGCAGGCGAGCCGGCCTGCTGCAGGCCGCGGTGCACGCCCACCGTCTGCACGCTGTAATCCTTGCCGAATTCCCAGCGCAGGTCGTCGCAGCTGACGAAGCTGCCCAGGCCCGGGTGGAACGGTTCGACGTGATAATCCTCGAGGTAGACTTCGATGAAGGTCTTCCAGTTGTAGTCGCACTCGTGGATTTCCACGTGGTCGAACATGTAGCCGGAAAAATCGAGGTCTTTCGAGACGGACAAATCTTTCAATTTTTCCATCACGTTGTAGCCATTTTGCTCGAACAGCAAGCCATTCCAGCTTTGCAGCGGCGTTTTCGACAGGTTCAGGCACGGCGTCTCGGGGAAATGCGGCGCGCCGATCAATTCACCCTTGAGGTCGTAGGTCCAGCGGTGCAGCGGGCAGACGATGTTATTTGCGTTGCCGCGGCCATTGAACATCAGCGCCTGCCGGTGGCGGCACACGTTGGACAGCACTTCGATGCCATTGGCGTTGCGCACGAGCATGCGCCCTTCGTTCTCAGACGCCAGGGTCGCAAAATCGCCGGTTTCCGGCACCATCAGCTCGTGCCCGACATAGCGCGGGCCGGCTTGGAACAATTGCTGCATTTCACGCTGCAACAGCGTTTCGTCAAAATAGACGTGGACCGGAAGTTGCGCGTTTGAACGCGCCAGCTTGGCGTGAGTAGCCAGATCGGACATCCCAACCCCCCATAAATGTACAACGGTCAGCAGTGCCCCAGGCCATTCCCTGGGCAACCGCTACAGAGAGAAAGAATCCGCAAAGACCTGAATTCAAATTTGTTGAAACGGTATTTCGGACAGAACCGGCGATTATAGCGCGTATCGGCCTCGGCATTATCAAACCCGCCCGGTAAATGCACTACTTTAATGAGAAACATTGTCATTTGGCGTGCAATTTCCGGTAGCAAGGGGCGATTCGGCTAAAATCCACTGACAAGCTGGCAACGCTATTGACTTTGAGCGCGCCGATTGCGCTTAAGTTTTCACTTAATAGTGTGGTTTGTTCTAAAATAACGCTTCTATGCTGGCCGGGAGTCCCCGGCGTCTCCCTACAAGCCCCTCGTGCCACGAAGAGATCTGAGTCTATGTCGAAGAAATTAACTGCCGCTGCCGCAGCGCCGGCCTCGTTTGAAGAGGCGATGGCGGAACTGGCGCAGCTGGTAACGCAAATGGAAGCGGGCCAGTTGCCGCTGGAAGCATCAGTCGCGGCGTACCAGCGCGGCTCGGAACTGGTCAAGTATTGCGCTACCCAGCTCGACAGTGTCGAAGCGCAGGTGAAAGTACTGGAAGGCGACATGTTGAAACCGTTCGTGGATGCCGGCGAGGCCGCCCAATGATGGCCAATGTGCAACAAGACAGCGTGACCTTCGGCGACTGGATGCAAGCGACCCAGTCCGGCTTGGAAGGCCGGCTCGACCAATTCCTGCCGGCGGCAGACGTCGTGCCGCACAAGCTGCACGCGGCCATGCGCTACGCGCTGCTGGGCGGTGGCAAGCGCGTGCGCCCGCTGCTGGTGATGGCGGCCGGTGAGCTGTTTGACGCCGATCAAGACACGCTCGCGCGCGCCGCTTGCGCGCTGGAAATGATTCACGTGTATTCGCTCGTGCATGACGACATGCCGTGCATGGATGACGATGCCTTGCGCCGTGGCAAGCCCACCGTGCACATCGCCTACGATGAAGCGACGGCCCTGCTGGTCGGCGACGCGCTGCAATCGCAGGCGTTCATGCTGCTGGCCGACGGTGCGGCGATTCCTCCCGCGCGGCAGATGGCGATGATCCGGCTGCTGGCGCACGCGTCCGGGTCAAGCGGCATGTGCGGCGGCCAGGCGATCGACCTCGACAGCGTGGGCCAGGCCTTGACCTTGCCGCAGCTGGAACAGATGCATCAACTGAAAACGGGCGCCTTGCTGCGCGCAGCCGTGATCCTCGGCGCGCTGGCGGGCAAGGATTTGACGGCGGACGAGATGACGGCGCTGAACGCGTATGCGCGCGCCGTCGGTCTGGCGTTCCAGGTGGTCGACGACGTGCTCGACGCGACGGCCGATTCGGCCACCCTGGGCAAGACGGCGGGCAAGGATGCGGCCGCCAACAAGCCTACCTACGTATCGATACTGGGGCTGGAACCATCGCGGGCCCTGGCAGAACAATTGCGGTGCGACGCCCATGCGGCGCTGGCGCCATTCGGGGACAAGGCACGCCGTTTGCGCGAGCTGGCGGACCTGGTCGTGCAGCGGAAGGCATAAATGAAACTGTTAGAAACCATCAATGAACCAGCGCAAGTGCGCAAGCTGGCCCGCTCGCAACTGGTGCCGCTGGCGCAGGAATTGCGCAGCTTCCTGCTCGATTCCGTTTCCAAGACGGGCGGCCACTTGTCGTCCAACCTGGGCACGGTCGAGCTGACCGTCGCGCTGCACTACGTCTTCAACACGCCGCACGACCGCATCGTCTGGGACGTGGGCCACCAGACCTATTCGCACAAGATCCTGACGGGCCGCCGCGAGCGCATGCACACCTTGCGCCAGAAAGACGGCATTTCCGGCTTCCCGAAGCGCGATGAGAGCGAATACGACACCTTCGGCACGGCGCACTCGTCGACGTCGATCTCGGCCGCGCTGGGCATGGCCCAGGCCGCCAAGATCAAGGGCGACCCGCTGCATGCGATCGCCGTGATCGGCGACGGCTCGATGACGGCCGGCATGGCCTTCGAGGCGATGAACAATGCGGGCGTGCAGGAAGACGTCAACCTGCTGGTGATCCTGAACGACAACGACATGTCGATCTCGCCGCCCGTGGGCGCGCTGAACCGCCACCTGGCGCGATTGATGTCGGGCCAGTTCTATGCGGCGGCGAAAAATGTCGGCAAGTCCGTCCTGCCCGGCCCCGTGCTGGAACTGGCGAAGCGCTTCGAAGAGCACGCCAAGGGCATGGTCGTGCCCGCCACCATGTTCGAGGAATTCGGTTTCAATTACATCGGCCCCATCGACGGCCACGACCTCGATTCGCTGATCCCGACCTTGCAAAATATCAAGCAACTGAAGGGTCCGCAATTCCTGCACGTGGTGACCAAGAAGGGGCAGGGCTACAAGCTGGCCGAAGCGGAACCGATCCTGTACCACGGCACGCCGAAGTTCAATCCCTTGGAAGGCATCAAGCCGGCCACGGCACCGGGCAAGATGACGTACACGGAAGTGTTCGGCAACTGGCTGTGCGACATGGCGGCGCACGACAAGCGCCTGGTGGGCATCACGCCGGCCATGCGCGAAGGCTCGGGCATGGTCAAGTTCGAACAGCAATTCCCGAACCGCTATTTCGACGTCGGTATCGCCGAGCAGCATTCCGTGACGTTTGGCGCCGGCCTGGCCTGCGAAGGCTTGAAACCCGTCGTGGCCATTTACTCGACCTTTTTGCAGCGCGCCTACGACCAGCTGATCCACGACGTGGCCCTGCAAAACCTGGACGTGACGTTCGCGCTGGACCGTGCCGGCCTGGTGGGCGCCGACGGCGCCACGCACGCGGGCAATTACGACATGGCGTTCCTGCGCTGCATCCCGAACATGGTCGTCATGGCTGCGTCCGATGAAAACGAATGTCGCCAAATGCTGACGACGGGCTACCATTATCCGGGCCCGGCCGCCATCCGCTATCCGCGCGGCGCCGGTGCCGGCGTGGCCATCGTGCCGGAACTGACCAGCATCGAGATCGGCAAGGGCGAGATCAAGCGTCACGGCAAGCGCATCGCCATCCTGGCCTTCGGTTCGATGGTGGCGCCGAGCGTGGTGGCTGGTGACAAGCTCGACGCGACGGTGGCCAACATGCGCTTCGTCAAGCCGCTCGACGTGGCACTGGTGAAGCAGCTTGCTGCCGAGCATGATTGCCTGGTGACGGTGGAAGAGGGCTGCATCATGGGCGGCGCCGGTTCGGCCGTGGCCGAAGCGCTGGCGGCGGAAGGCATCGTCAAGCCGATTTTGATGCTGGGCTTGCCCGACACCTTCATCGACCATGGCGACCCCGTGCAACTGCTGAAAAGCGTGGGCCTGGACGCCACCGGCATCGCCGCGTCGATCGAGCAGCGTTTTGGCGGCTCCCAGCCGCGCCTGGCTGTCGTCAGCTAAGTTGGCTTACAGAATGAAAAGCGGCACTGCGGTGCCGCTTTTTTTGCGCCTGCGGGGTTTTTACGCTGCACTGCAACATTTTTCGTCCGGGAATGCTACGATGACGCTTTGATACCCCTTTCAAAGCCGATCTTGCATTTCAGGAAACTCCACCGCCGTTCGCGCATGCTGGCAAGCCGCTGGCTGACGGGCATGCACGCCTATACCGACACCCTGGCGCAGCGCCGTCCCCTGTGGATGGTCAGCCTGGCCATCGACGAAACGAACTTGTCCGAAGGCTTGCGGGCCGCTTGCGCCTCGAGCGCCATGCTGCTCTTGGGCTTGCTGTTCGACCATCCCGATTTTTCCTGGGCCGCCATCGGCGCCTTCTGGACCTGCCTGGCCGACGCGGCCGGTACGCGGCGCATGCGTTTCGTGTCGATGGTGGGTTTCGGCCTGCTGTCGACCGTGGCCGGCGGCCTGACGGCGCTGGCGGCCGGCCATGGCTTGGTGACGGCGGCCATCGCCGTGCTGCTGTTTTCCTGGGCCGGCGCGCTGGCGCGCATCTGGGGCGCGGCCACGGCGCAGGTGGCCATCCTGGCGGCCACGGCCTGCGTGGTGATGGTCACGCATCCATTGCAATCGATGACGCAGACGGCGCCTTTCCTGGGGCTGTACATGTTCGGCTGCCTGTTCGCCACCGTGCTCAGTTTTACGGTCTGGCGCATCCATCCGTTCGGCCCGAGCAGGCGCGCCATCCGCGCCGCGTATTCGCGCCTGGCCGGCATCGCGCGCGACAATGCGCGCTTCCTGCAACTGGGCCCCGCATTGCCGGACGCGGCCGCGCATGGCGCCAGCTACCGTTCGCAGGCGCGCGCCGCGCTGGAAGCGGCACGGGTGGCGCTGGCCGCCGTGCCGCCCGCGCGCGCGGGCCGCAGCGCCCTGTACGACAATCTGCTGCTGGCGCTCAGCGACGCCGAGCGCATCTTCGCCTATCTGATCGCCGTCACGCATACGTGCGAGCGCGAGCAGCACCGGCTGCGCCAGGACCCGCGCGCGCGGCGCAGCCTGGAAGTGATGGCCGTGCTGCTGCGCCGCCTCGGGCAAGCCGTGCAGCGCCAGCCGGAAACGCCGCCCCTGGAATTGCAGCGCCGCCTGGCCGGCTGCGGACGGCGCCTGGAAGCGGCGCTGGGCGCCTTGCTGCCCTTGCGCCTGAACGTGGAATTCATGGAGCTGGGCTTGCCGCGCGCGACGCAGCTGCCGTGGCGCGAGGCGGCCTTCCTGGCGCTGGGGCAGGCGTGGCAAACGGCGAAAGTCAACGCCACGCCGCAGTCGCTGAGCTGGCGCCACGCGGCGCGCGTGTCACTGGCGACGACGGCCGGCTTCCTGCTGGTCGAGGCGCTGCATATTCCGTTCGGCTACTGGGCCACCATGGCCACCTTATTGATATTGCAGCCGTCGGTGTCCACCACCTGGCCGCGCGGCATCGAACGCGTGGCGGGCAGCGTGCTGGGCGCCGTGCTGGCCGTGCTGATCGGCCTCGTCATCTACACGCCGCTGGGCATCTCGCTGGTGGTGTTTCCCCTGATTGTCGCCACGATGGCCTTGCGCCGCGTCAGCTACAGCCTGCACGTGCTGTTCATGACGCCCGCCTTCGTGCTGGTGGCCGACTATGCGGCGCCGGCCAGCGAGATGGTGTATGCGATGAGCCGCCTGGGCAACAACGTGCTCGGCTGCGTGTTGGCCCTGCTGGCCACGTTCTTCCTGTGGCCGGACCGCGAGGCGGACGACCTGGACCAGCGTCTGGCGAAAGCCGTGTCGGCCAACCTGAAATACCTGCTGGCCGTGCTGGCGGCCGGTGGCAAATGGGATAGCGCCATCGCGCGCCTGCGCCGCGAGGCGGGGTTGGCCAGCAATAACGCGGAACAGGTCTTGCAGCGCTTGCGCATCGAGCGCCGCCTCGACCGCAGCAGCGGCGTGGGCCTGGCAGCGCTGCGCACCTTGCCGCTGCTGCGCCGCGTGGCGGGCAGCACGGCGCGCATCAGTCTGAGCCCGCAGGCCGAGCCGGCGCCGCCCGAATTGCAACGCTGGATCGCCGAGGTCAGCGGGGAAATCGATGCGCTGCTGCGCGGTGACGCCGATGCCGGCGCGCCTGGCCCCTGCGTTGCCGAGGGCTTGACGGCCCTGCAAGCCGACGCGGTGGCCCAGGTGCAGCTGCTGCGGGGATTATTGCGCGAACATGTGCATGCGCAGCCCATGAGCCTGCCTGTGCCGGCCTGAATATAGCCGCCGGCCGGCTGCGCCCGCAACCGGCCTCTCCTGCTTACGGCGCCGATATTGTATAGACGTTTGACGCCTCCCAATCTCTCCAAATTCCACATTCCATGCGCTTTGCCGGTATATTTTCCAAACTGGAAATTTATCGAAATGAAACGTTGACTCTAAAATAAGTGCGGTCTATATTCGTTTTCGTAGCAAGCAAAGATGACATTTCTTACGACTGGTCTGCCGCGATTGCCTGAGGCAATCGCTCACATGGAGAGTAGTAAATGAAAAAGATTGCAGCATTTATTTTCACCCTGGGATTGAGCGCTTCCTATGCCATGGCTTCCGATATCGGCTGCTCTACCTGCGAGGAAGAGCTGCGGGAATGCACGATGCAAAATGGCGACAGATCCCCATTTTGCATCGGCAGTTACAAAGCCTGCCTGAGGGTCTGCGACATCGCTTCCTGATTTCCGTGCATTGCCAGGCGGCGGGCAAGCGCATGCTGCGCCGGCCGCCCTCGATCATCTACGTCTCTGATACCTATGATGCAGAAAAAAATGAAAACCATCGCCATGTATGGCCTGATCCTCGCTGCTGGCCTGGGCAGCGGTTATGGCCTGTCCTTGTTGCCGGGCTTGTTCAAGTCGAATTACACCGAGGGCAATTACGCGGCGTATTTCCCTAACGCCCAGGCGAAAGTGGTCTTGTACGGTACGGACTGGTGCGGCTACTGCGCCAAGACGCGCGCGTACTTCAAGGAAAACAAGATCGAATTCGTCGATCTCGATATCGAGAAATCACCGGAAGCGAAAAAAGCCCATGCGGAACTTGGCGGCGGCGGCGTGCCTGTTGTGCTGATCGGCAACCGCAAGATCCAGGGTTTTAATGCGGGCGCGCTGGAAGCGGCGCTGAAGAAAATCTGACGTTCCCACTTGTTAACTTGAAAGGCTGACCATGTTCAAAAAGATTGCCGCTTTCCTGTTTGCCGCCGGCGCCGCCCTGTCTTTCAGTGTCCAGGCTGGCGGCCCTGACTGCACCTTTGTCTGCGAGCGCAACTTGCTCGATTGCGTGGAATTCGGCCAGCCGGCCTGCATGGAAAATTATCAGGCTTGCCAGAAGGAATGCCTGCGCCCGCCGCATAACTGACGCGCGGAAGCACTTATGGATGACGCGTAAGGGACGGCGCGCCATGGATGTTGCTCATCGTCTCACAATTCAACAGGAGTGCTTATGTTCAAAAAACTGGGTTTCTTTTTGTTTGCCATGGGCGTCAGCGCCTCGTATGCGATGGCCAGCAGTACCGCCGACATATCGGAATGCCAATCCGAGTGCTATATGGCGCTCGACGCCTGTGTCATGGAGTTCAGTGTGCCTTCATGCGTGCGTGTCAATAAGGCGTGTCTGCAGGCCTGCGGCTAGCAAGCGCCTGTCAGCTTGATGCAACACGGCGATGCTTGTCAAACTGCATCGCCGTTTTTTATTTAGCCCCGCGTGCGGTCATGCCGCCACAGCACGTCGCTGCCGCCGGCAAAGCGGTTGAGCACGCGCGACAGCACGAACAGCAGGTCCGACAATCGGTTCACGTACTGGCGCGGATGTTCGTGCAGGGGCTCCGCATTGGCCAGGGCGACGATGCTGCGCTCGGCGCGGCGGCAGACGGTGCGGCACACGTGCGCGAGCGAGGCGGCGCGCGAGCCGGCCGGCAGGATGAATTCGGAGAGGGCCGGCAAGTCCGCATTGTATTTCGCCAGCAGGTCGTCGAGGCGCAGCACGTGCTCTTCCTTGATCAGCTGGTAGCCGGGGATGCAAATTTCTCCGCCCAGGTCGAACAGGTCGTGCTGGATGGCCACCAGCTCCTCGCGCAAGGCGTCGGGCATGGCTTCGCACAGCAGCAAGCCGATGTTGGAATTGAGTTCGTCCACGTCGCCCATGGCGTGGATGCGGGCGCTGTCCTTGCTGGTGCGGCTGCCGTCGCCCAGGCCGGTGCTGCCATTGTCGCCCGTGCGCGTGGCGATTTTCGAAAGTCGGTTGCCCATGATGCTGATCCTGTAAAGAAGAATGGGGGCAGCATACGACACTGTGCGCCGCCCGGCGCCGGATTTGCAGGCAAATCGGACAAAAAATGCGGTGCGCGCCACTTTTGTGCTTACAATCGTTGCACGCCCATGCCTCTTGCCATCCATCTTATGCTCAATGCCGCCCCTGAATCCGGATTGACCGCCGCGCGCCAGCAAGCCGTCGTCGCGGCCCTGCTGGCCGTGCTGCCGGCCCGCTGCGTGCTGTCCGACGCTGAAGACACGCGCCCGTACGAATGCGACGGCCTGGCCGCCTACCGCCAGCTGCCGATGGTGGTGACCCTGCCCGACACGGAAGAACAGGTCATCGCCATCCTCGGCGTCTGCCGGGAATTGAAGGTGCCGATCGTGCCGCGCGGCGCCGGCACGGGATTGTCGGGCGGCGCCTTGCCCATCGCCGACGGCGTGGTGCTGTCGACGGCGCGCCTGAACCGCATCGTGCGCCTCGACGCGTATGCGCGCACGGCCGTGGTGCAGCCGGGCGTGCGCAACCTGGCCATTTCCGAAGCGGCGGCTCCCCACGCGCTGTATTACGCGCCCGACCCGTCGTCGCAGATCGCCTGCAGCATCGGCGGCAACGTGGCGGAAAACTCGGGCGGCGTGCATTGCCTCAAATACGGCCTGACCGTGCACAATGTGCTGCGCGTGCGCGTCGTCACCATCGACGGCGACGTGCTGGAACTGGGCGGCGAATGCCTCGATTCGCCCGGCCTGGACCTGCTGGCCGTCTTCATCGGCTCCGAAGGCATGCTGGGCATCGTCACGGAAGTGACGGTCAAGCTGATACCGAAGCCGGCGACGGCGCGGGTCATCATGGCCTCGTTCGGCGACGTCGTCACGGGCGGCAATGCCGTGGCCAATGTGATTGCCGCCGGCATCATCCCGGCCGGCCTGGAAATGATGGACCAGACCTCGTCGCGCATGGTCGAACCGTTCGTCAAGGCCGGCTACGACACCGACGCGGCGGCCATTTTGCTGTGCGAAGCGGACGGCACGCACGAGGAAGTGGAAGAGGAAATCGCCCGCATGACGGCCGTGCTGGAAGGGGCGGGCGCCAGCGCCATTGCCGTCTCGCAGTCGGAAGCGGAGCGCATGAAATTCTGGTCCGGCCGCAAGAACGCGTTTCCCGCCGCGGGACGCATCTCGCCCGACTACTACTGCATGGACGGCACCATCCCGCGCAAGCGCCTGGCGGAAGTGCTGACGGGCATCGCCGCCATGGAAACGACGCATGGCTTGCGCTGCGCCAACGTGTTCCACGCGGGCGACGGCAATCTGCACCCGCTGATCCTGTTCGACGCCAACATGCCCGGCGAATTCGAGCGCGCCGAGGCGTTTGGCGCGGACATCCTGGCCCTGTGCGTGGCCGTGGGCGGCACCATCACGGGCGAACATGGCGTGGGCATGGAAAAGATCAATTCCATGTGCGTGCAATTTACGCGCGCCGAACTTGATGCCTTCTTTGCCGTCAAGCGCGCCTTCGACCCCCACACCTTGCTGAACCCGGACAAGGCGATTCCCACCTTGAACCGCTGCGCCGAATTCGGCAAGATGCATGTGACGGCGGGACGCCTGCCGTTCGCCAACCTGCCCCGTTTTTAATTTTCCGGAGACCCCATTGCAAGCGATAGCGGAACAATTCAGGCAGCAGATTCTGGCGTCCAGCGCGGCGGGCAAGCCCTTGCTCCTGCGCGGCGGCGGCACGAAAGACTGGTATGGCCAGCAGCTCGATGGCGAGGTGCTCGACACGCGCGCGTATGCGGGCATCATCGATTATGAACCGACGGAGCTGGTGATCACGGCCCGCTGCGGCACGCCGCTCGCCGAGATCGAGGCGGCGCTGGCCGCGCGCAACCAGATGCTGGCTTTCGAGCCGCCCCATTTCGGCGCTGGCGCCACGCTGGGTGGCGTCGTCGCCAGCGCCTTGTCCGGGCCGCGCCGGGCCAGCGCGGGCGCCTTGCGTGACTTCGTGCTGGGCGCCGTGCTGATGGATGGCCATGGCGAACGCCTGGCCTTTGGCGGGCAGGTCATGAAAAACGTGGCCGGCTACGATGTCTCGCGCCTGCTGGCGGGGTCCATGGGCACGCTGGGCCTGATCCTGGAAGTGTCGCTGAAGGTGCTGCCCCTGCCGCTGCGCGAAGCGACCTTGCGCGTGGCGTGTGCGGAAATCGCCGCCTTGCGCCTGCTCAATGAATGGGCTGGTCAACCGCTGCCGATATCGGCCAGCTGCTGGCACGATGGCGTCTTGAGCGTACGCCTGTCCGGCGCCGAGGCGGCCGTGTCGGCGGCGTTGCATGCGCTGGGCGGCGAGGTGCTGGCGCCCGATGACGCGGCCGCCTTCTGGATGTCCGTGCGCGAGCAGACGCACGCCTTCTTTGCGGGCGCGGGCAGCTTGTGGCGGCTGTCGCTGCCGCCGCACGCCAGCGCCGTGATCGTCAAGGGGCGCCAGTTGATCGAGTGGGGCGGGGCGCAGCGCTGGCTCAAGCTCGACGCCGACGCCGATGCGGCCGGGGCGCTAGACATCCGCCGGGCAGTGGCCGCGCTTGGCGGCCACGCCACCCTGTTCCGCGGCGGCGACAAGGCCGTGGGCGTATTCCATCCGCTGGCGCCGGCCGTTGAAAAAATCCACCAGCGCCTGCGGCAGGCTTTCGACCCGGCTGGCATCTTCAACCCGCACAGAATGTATTGAGCGCGCATGCAAACCAATCTCGCCGATTTCATCAAGAACACGCCGGCAGGCGACGAAGCCGAAGCCATCCTGCGCGCCTGCGTGCATTGCGGCTTTTGCACGGCCACCTGTCCCACCTACCAGCTGCTGGGCGACGAACTCGATGGCCCGCGCGGGCGCATCTACCTGATCAAGCAGGTCTTGGAAGGCGCGCCCGTCACGGCCAAGACGCAGACGCACCTGGACCGCTGTCTGACCTGCCGCAACTGCGAGTCGACCTGTCCTTCGGGCGTGCAGTACGGGCGCCTGGTCGACATCGGCCGTAACGTCGTCGAGCAGCGCGTACAGCGCCCCTTGCGCGAACGCGCGCTGCGCTTCGCCCTGAAGGAAGCCTTGCCGCGCCGCTGGCTGTTTACGCCCGTGTACAAGGCGGGGCAGGCGCTGCGCCCGCTGCTCTCGAAAAGCTTGCAGGACAAATTGCGGCCAGGCGCCGCAGCCGGTGCATGGCCGGTGCGCCGGCACGCGCGCACCATGTTGCTGCTCGACGGCTGCGTGCAGCCGGCCATGTCGCCGAACATCAATGCGGCCACGGCGCGCGTGCTCGATGCGCTCGGGGTACAGCTGATCGTCGCGCCGAAGGCGGGCTGCTGCGGCGCGCTGCGCCATCACCTGAACGACCAGGACGCGGCGCTGGACGACATGCGCCGCAATATCGACGCCTGGTGGCCCTATGTCAACGGCATGGACAGCGCCGAAGCCATCGTCATGACGGCGTCCGGCTGCGGCGCCACGGTGAAGGAATACGGCCATCTGCTGGCGCACGATGCGCAGTATGCGCAGAAGGCGCGGCGCATCGCTGAACTGACGCGCGATCTGTCCGAGATCATGCCGGCCTTTGAAAACGAGCTGGCGGCGCTGCTGAAGGGGCGCATAGTGAAAAAGGTGGCGTACCACCCGCCGTGCACCCTGCAGCACGGCCAGCAGATCCGCGGCAAGGTGGAGCAGGTGCTGCGCGCCGTCGGCGTCGACGTGCGCCTGTGCGCGGACAGCCATTTATGCTGCGGTTCGGCCGGCACGTATTCGATCCTGCAGCCGGAACTGTCGCAGCAGCTGCGCGACAACAAGGTGGCGAACCTGGAAGCGTGCGAGCCGGAGATGATCGTGTCGGCCAATATCGGCTGCCTGAGCCATTTGCAGTCCGGCACGCAGACGCCCGTGCGGCACTGGATCGAGCTGATTGATTCGGCCTTGACGCCTAAATAGGTATTTCGCTGTACTGCGCGATGCGCCATTGCGGGGCGGGGATGAACGTGTTCGCCCACTCCAGCACGGCGTCGGCCGGCATGGGGCGGGCGATGCCGTAGCCTTGCGCCAGGTCGCAGCCGAGCTGGATCAGGCGCGCGCCATGCTCGACGCTTTCCACGCCTTCGGCGATCACCGTCAAGCTGAAGGAACGGGCCAGGCCGATGACGGCGCGCACCAGGTGCAGGTCGTCGCGGTCGTTGAGCATATTGCGCACGAAGCTCTGGTCGATCTTGACGATATTGGCCGGCAGGCGTTTCAGGTAGGACATCGACGAATAGCCGGTGCCGAAATCGTCGAGCGCGAACGTGATGCCCAGCGCCTGGCAGGCGCGGATGATGCGGCGCACGTCCTCGATGTCGTGCAGGGCCGACGATTCGAGGATTTCCAGTTCCAGCATGCTGGCGCGCACGCCGGGAAATTCGCCGAGGATGGTTTCCAGGCGCGAGACGAAGTCCGGTTGCTGGAAGTGGCGCGCCGCGATGTTCACGCTGACCACCCAGTGCTTGCCGGTCGCGCTCCAGCGCTGCATCTGCCACAGGGCCTGGCGCAGCACCCATTCGCCGATATCGATGATCAAATCCGTCTGTTCCACCAGCGGCAGGAATTGCGCCGGCGCCAGCACGCCGCGGCGTGGATGTTGCCAGCGCAGCAGCGCTTCCATGCCCACCACCGTGCCGGCGCGCATATTCACCTTGGGCTGGTAGTACAACCGCAGTTCGCCGTTGATCAGGGCGTGGCGCACTTCCGTGCGCTGGTTGTGGTGGGTGCGTACTTCCTCGTCGAGGTTGGTGTCGAAGAAGTGGTACTGGTTGCGCCCCGTCAATTTCGCCTGGTAGACGGCGTGGTCGGCGTGGCGCAGCAGGCTTTCCGTATTCAGGTCCTTGCCCGCGTAGACGGCGATGCCGGCGCTGGCCGTCATGTGCAGCGCCTGCTGGTCGCACTGGTAGGGACGGCTCAGCTCAGTCATCAGTTGCGTGACGTTCTGTTCGATGCTGGCGATGCTGGCCTGGCCGCACAGCAGCATGACGAATTCATCGCCGCCCAGGCGCGCCGCATAGTGGACCTGGCCCGTAAAGCCGTGCAGGCGGCCCGCTACCTGCTTGAGGATTTCATCGCCAGCCTCGGCGCCGTAGCGGTCGTTGATGGCCTGAAAGTGATCGAGGTCGAACAGGCAGACGGCCAGCAGGCGCTGGCGTTCGCGCGCGAGGAACAGTTCCTGTTCGAAGCGGGCGGCCAGCGCGGCACGGTTGGGCAGGCCCGTCAGCACATCATTGTAGTTTTGCCAGGACAGCTTTTGCAGCGCCTGTTGCATGTGCACGGTTTCATTCAGCTGTTCGCCCAGCTGGCGCTGGCTGGTCTTGAGTGAGGTCAACAGTTCTTCGATATCGCCGGCCATGCCGTTGAACGACTGCGACACGGCTTGCGCCTCGGGCGTGGCGCCGGCTGCCAGGCGCACGGCGAAGTTGCCTTCGCGGAAGCGGTCGGTCGCCTGCACGAAGCGCGCCAGCAGCTTGCGGTGCGTGGCCAGGATCAAGCCCAGCAGCAGGAAGACGAGCACGATATTGATGCTGCTGAGGATGGCCTGCTCGCGCACCCGCTGCCACACCTGCGCCAGGGGCAGGCCGGGCGTGTAGTGCAGGTCGAGGATGCCGTCGCCGCCGTCCGGCAGCGCCACCGTCAGGCGGCTGCGGATGGCATTGATACCCGCCAGGCGCGCGAACCACGCCGGCACCGTGGCCAGTGTGTCGCCAAGCTTGCTGTCGGCCAGCACCTCGACATGCCCGCCAGCCGTGTCCCAGCGGGCAGAAACGAGGCTGCGGTTCAGCGGCAGGGCGCTGCGCAGTACCTGGCGCACGCTGTCGTGCATCGCGTGACTGTCCGCGTGCACGGCCAGCGGCAGCACGCTATTGGCGAGGAACAGGTCGAGTTGTCGCGCATCGCTCTGGTAGCGCGCATTGGCCAGCGCCGTTTCCGTGCCGAGCAGGGCGTGATAGCGAACGGCGGAAACGGCGAGTATCAGGAAGAAAATAGGAAGAAAGAGGCGGGAATAAATTCCCATCCGCATCCATGAAGATAATATTTTCCCAAAGACTGGCATCGTTTTTTGATCGATATCTGCGAATAATTATGCAAACATTATCACTGAAATTTGCTATTGGAAACACAATATTGATATCAAGCATGAAATAAACACGGATTCATTGATTTGAGCAATTATTGTTTTTAATCAAACCGTCGAATGGCTATTCCTGTAGCAATTGCCGAATGTCGTCCGCCAGGCTGGCCGGTTTGCTGGCCGTCGCGTAGCGGCGAAATACGCTGCCATCCTTGCGCACCAAAAACTTGGTGAAATTCCATTTGATCGACTGCGTGCCCAATATGCCGGGCGCCGCCTGTTTTAATTGCGCAAAGACAGGGTGCGTATGCGGGCCATTCACATCGATCTTGGCAAACAGGGGAAAGGTGACGCCGAAGTTCTTTTCGCAAAAGGCTTTGATTTCCCCATTCGAGCCCGGTTCCTGCTGGCGGAATTGGTTGCAGGGAAAGCCCAGCACGACCAGGCCCTGCTCGTGGAATGCGCGGTACAGCGCCTCGAGCCCCTGGTATTGCGGCGTGAAGCCGCAGGCGCTGGCCGTGTTGACGATCAGCATTACCTTGCCCTTGTAGCGGGCCAGGTCGATCGGCGTGCCGTCCAGCGCCTCGGCCTGGAAATCGTGGATGCTGGTCATGTCAGAGGAGTCCCAGTTTGGTGGCGCCCGTTTGCGGGGCGGGTTCCGGCGCCGTGGCGCCCTTGAGTTTGATCGCCAGGCGCAGGTCGTTGACGGAGTCCGCATTGCGCAGCGCGTCTTCATGGCTGATGGCGCCCGCTTCGTGCAGGTCGAACAGGGCCTGGTCGAACGTCTGCATGCCATGCTCGCGCGATTTTTTCATCAATTCCTTGATCTCGTGCACCTGACCCTTGAAGATCAGGTCGCTCATCAGCGGCGAATTGAGCAGGATTTCCAGCGCCGCCTTGCGCCCGCCGCCTTCCTTGTTGGGGATCAAACGCTGCGAAATCATGCCTTTTAAATTCAGCGACAGATCCATCAGCAGTTGCTGGCGACGCTCTTCCGGGAAGAAATTGATGATGCGGTCCAGCGCCTGGTTGGCGTTGTTCGCGTGCAGGGTGGCCAGGCACAGATGGCCCGTCTCGGCAAATGCGATGGCGTGGTCCATGGTGTCGCGGTCGCGTATTTCGCCGATCTGGATCACGTCGGGCGCCTGGCGCAAGGTGTTTTTCAGGGCCGTGGCCCAGTCGTCCGTGTCGACGCCCACTTCGCGCTGGGTGACGATGCAGTTGCCGTGCGGATGGATGAATTCCACGGGGTCTTCGATGGTGATGATGTGGCCATGGCTGTGTGCGTTGCGGTGGCCCACCATGGCGGCCAGGGTGGTCGACTTGCCGCAGCCCGTGGCGCCCACCATGATGACGAGGCCCCGCTTGCTCATCACGATGTCTTGCAGGATGGCGGGCAGGCCCAGGCCATCCAGGGTGGGGATGGCGGTATTGATCAATCGCAAGACCATGCCTGCCTGGCCCATCTGCACGAAGGCGGACACGCGGAAACGCCCCAGACCGTCCGGGCTGATGGCGAAATTGGCTTCGCGGCTCGATGCGAACTCGGCCGCCTGGCGTTCGTTCATGACGGCGCGCACGTAGCCGGCCGCCTGCTGCGCGGCCAGCGCGCCGCCCGCCAGCGGCGTCAGCTTGCCGTCGAGCTTGATGGCGGGCGGAAAGCCGGCCGTGATGAACAGGTCGGAGCCGCCCCGGGCGCGCATCTGCGCCAGCAGCGCGTGCATGGCGCCATAGTGTTCGTGCGTCGTCTGCATGGCTTATCCGGGGAAGTTTTCGGGCGACTTGGCGGCCGAGCGGGCAGTTTCCGCCGAGATCGTGCCGCGCCGCACGAGGTCGGACAGGCACTGGTCCAGCGTCTGCATGCCCACGTTGCTGCCCGTCTGGATGGCCGAATACATTTGCGCCACTTTCGCTTCGCGGATCAGGTTGCGCACGGCCGGCGTGGCCAGCATGATTTCATGCGCGGCCACGCGCCCAGCGCCGTCCTTGGTTTTGAGCAAGTTCTGCGAAATGACGGCTTGCAAGGACTCGGACAGCATGGCGCGCACCATTTCCTTTTCCTCGGCGGGGAAGACGTCGATGATGCGGTCGATCGATTTCGCCGCCGACGAGGTATGCAGGGTGCCGAACACCAGATGGCCCGTTTCGGCCGCCGTCAGCGCCAGGCGGATGGTTTCCAGGTCGCGCAATTCGCCCACCAGAATGACGTCCGGGTCTTCGCGCAGGGCCGAGCGCAGCGCATTGCTGAACGAATGCGTGTGCGAGCCTACCTCGCGCTGGTTGATCAGGCATTTTTTCGGCTCATGCACGAATTCGATCGGGTCTTCGATGGTCAGAATATGGTGATTCAGCCGTTCGTTGACGTGGTTCACCATCGCTGCCAGGGTGGTGGACTTGCCCGAACCCGTCGGGCCCGTCACCAGCACGAGGCCCCGCGGGCGCATGGCCAGTTCGCCGAAGATGCGCGGCGCGTTCAGGTCTTCCAGGGTCAGGACTTTCGACGGAATCGTGCGCAGCACGGCCGAGGCGCCGCGTTCCTGGTTGTAGGCGTTGACGCGGAAGCGGGCCAGGCCGGGAATTTCGAACGAGAAATCGCACTCGAGCGCCTCTTCATACGCCTTGCGCTGGCTGTCGTTCATGATGTCGTAGATCATGCTGTGCACTTCCTTGTGCTCGAGCGGCGCCACGTTGAGGCGGCGCACGTCGCCATTGACCCGTATCATCGGCGGCAGGCCGGAAGACAGGTGCAGGTCGGAAGCCTTGTTGCTGACGGAGAAAGCGAGAAGTTCGGAGATGTCCATTTATAATCCCTGTGCCTGCATTGATGGGCTGGCGCACTGTGCCGCCGCCCCTATACACTAGAAAATGATTATGTCCACAATCGAACAGAACTTGCAAGCCGTGCGCGACAGTATTGCGCAGGCAGCCGTGGAGGCGCAGCGCGCGCCTGCCGACGTGACCCTGCTGGCCGTATCAAAAACATTCGGCGCGGACGCCGTGCTGGACGCCATGCGCGCGGGCCAGATGGCGTTTGGCGAAAACTATCTGCAGGAAGCGCTCGACAAGATCGCCTTTGTGAAGGAGGCCTCGCCGCAGCACGTCCCGGCATGGCATTTCATCGGCCCCATCCAGAGCAACAAGACGCGCCCCATCGCCGAGCACTTCGACTGGGTGCATACGGTGGAACGGGAAAAGATCGCCGCGCGCCTGTCCGAGCAACGGCCGGCCGGCTTGCCTGACCTGAATATCTGTCTGCAAGTCAATATCAGCGGCGAAGCCAGCAAGAGCGGCGTAACGCCGGCTGACTTGCCGGCGCTGGCGCATGCCGTGGCGCTGCTGCCCCGCTTGCGTTTGCGCGGCCTGATGGCAATTCCCGAGCCGGAAACGGATGTCACGCTCCAGCGCCGTGCGTTCGCGCAATTGCGCGCGCTGTACGAACAATTGCAGGCGGACGGACTGGCGCTCGACACCCTGTCGATGGGCATGTCGGCCGACTTGCGCGCCGCCGTGCTCGAGGGCGCCACTATCGTGCGCGTGGGCAGCGCCATCTTCGGTTCCCGCAACTATTCCTGATGAAGAGAGAACAAGCATGACGACAGAATTGAATATCGCATTTGTAGGCGGCGGCAACATGGCCGCGGCCCTGATCGCCGGCCTGGCGGGCAAGCTGACCCTGGGCGGCAACATCCACGTGATCGACCCGCACGCGCCGGCGCTGGAAAAACTGCAGGCGCAATTCGGCGTCACGACGGCGACGTCCGCCAGTGACGCGTTGCGCGGCGTGGACGTGATCGTGCTGGCCGTCAAGCCGCAAAGCATGCGCGACGTGGCGGCGCAGCTGCTGCCCTTCCTCGACGGGGAAAGCGCGCCATTGGTCCTGTCGATCGCGGCCGGCATCCGCGCCGCCGACCTGTCGCGCTGGCTCGGCGATTATTCCGCCATCGTGCGCTGCATGCCGAACACGCCGGCCCTGATCGGCATGGGCATCACGGGCATGGTGGCCAGCAGCGGCGTGAGCGACGAACAGAAAAAGACGGCCGACGCCATCCTGCGCGCCGTCGGCCAGACCGTCTGGCTCGACGACGAAGCGAAGATCGATCCTGTGACGGCCGTCTCCGGCAGCGGTCCCGCCTATGTGTTTTACTTTATCGAAGCGATGCAGCAGGCAGCGGCCGAACTGGGCCTGACGCCCGAGCAGGGCACGCAGCTGGCCATTGCCACGTTTACGGGCGCGGCGCAGCTGGCGGCGAATTCCAGCGAGCCCGTGTCGCTGTTGCGCGAGCGCGTCACGTCGAAAGGCGGCACGACCTATGCGGCCTTGACCAGCATGGAAGAGAGCGGCGTGAAGGCGGCCATCGTCAAGGGCATCAAGGCGGCCGCGCAGCGCGGGCGCGAGATGGGGGACGAGCTGGGCAAATAAGTGGACAGGTAATTACATGACCTTGACGGCGCGGCCGATGTAGAGCACCGGCCCCGTCGGTCTGCCCGTGGGCGAACCCGTCTCCGGCTCCAAGGTGATTTCAAACAATTGCTCGGGCTGCAGCGGCGGCAGCTTATCCAGGGTCAATTTGACGCTTTGCCCCGGCTTGACGAGGCCCAGCGAGACGGGCGCGCCCCAGTCCTTGCCCTTGGTCCAGAATTGCAGGGCTTTCTGCTGCGGCACCGTGGTCGGCCCCAGCGGGATCAGGCTCAGGTCGCGGTTCTTGCCGCCGCGTCCGCCCGCCTGCACGATCCAGCCCGGCGATTTATCTTGCGGCGCCACCAGCACCACAAGGTAGCCGGGCCCGCTGGGAGCTTGCAATTGCGTAGTGACCAGCACGGCCAGCGCGGCCGTGGCCAGCAAGCCGCCGCCGGCCAGCACTCTCCAGAAGGCCAGGCTGTTCCACCACGCTTGCCAGCCGCCCGCCTGCCGCACGGTGTTCGGCATGAACAGGCTGGCGCTGATGCGCGGCCACAGTTGCGCCGAGGGCGTTTCGGGCGGCGCCAAAGTCGTCAAGGGCAGCAGACGCCGTTCCCAGTCGGCCACGGCGTCGCGCAAGGCGGCGTCAAGCGGCAAACGCTGCTCCACTGCCGCCCGTTCGGCCAGGTCCAAAGTGCCCAGCACGTATTCGCCGGCCAGCCTTTGCCATTCCTCGTCGCTGTTGATCATCCCATGCACTCCCGCAAGGCGGCCAGGCCCCGCTTGACCCAGGCCTTGACGGTGCCCAGCGGCGCTTGCAGGCGCTGCGCGATTTCGCTATGGGAACAGCCATCGACGTAGGCGTACAGGATGCTGTTGCGCTTGGGTTCGTCCAGGTGGCCCAGGCAATCGTGCAGCTTGCCCATGTTCGCCTGCAGGGCGTAGGCGTCCGAGGTGGCGTCGGCATCGTGGCCTTCGCGTTCATGCAGCAGGGTTTCCACGGTATCCTCGTCGGCCGATACTTCATGGGCGCGGGCGCGCGCCACGTTCAGCGCCTGGTGCCGCACCACCACATAGATCCAGCCCTTGCCGCTGCCGCGCGTGGCGTCGAAGCTGCCGGCGCGGCGCCAGATGTTCAGGAAGGCATCGTGCAGCACATCTTCGGCCAAGGCCCGCTGGCGCACGATGCGCAGGGCCACGCCCAGCAGATAGCGGCTTTCCTGCTGGTACAGGCCATGCAATGCCTGCTGCTCGCCCCTGGCGCAGGCGCGCAGGGCGGCATCGTAATCGTAAGGGGCGGCGTGGGCTGGCAAGGTCGGCGCAATCGTTGACTGAACGGTTAGCAAGTTTTCAAGGCCGAGTATAGGTCAGAAACCCGCTTGCCAACCGTCGCTTGAAAGGATTTATGCCGATTTCCAGAAGATGTAGTCGGCCTGGTAGGGCACCCATTGTTTGGCACCGACGGACTCCATGCCGCAGGGGCTGCTTGGCGCCACGCCGCCGCTGGTGGCCACGCGCTGGATGTAGCTGACGCCCTGCATGGCGCCGCTGCCCGTGGCCGGATTGGCTTTCACCAGCTGATACGGGATATTGCCCGCGCCGGCCGGTGCCACGGCCACTTGCGTCGCCGTCACTTTCGAGCCGTCCAGGTTGGCCCAGGTGGCGGGCGGGCCCACATACGTGCCCACTTGCATGCCGCTGCGGTCGTTCAGGGCCGCGTCCGGTCCCACGAAGACCCATTCATGCCCCGTCATGTCTTTCTTCGCCTTGCATTCGTAGGCGATCTTGCCCACGCCCACCGTCTGCATGGCGACCTGATGGCCATCGGGCACCTTGACGGCGTTCGGCAATTGTTCCTGCGAGTAGCGTGCGCTCATCGGTGCGCAGGCAGCCACGAGCAGGGCGGCGCACAGGACGGTGAGCGAGGGGGCGGTATGGCGTGGGGCGGTGGTGGCATGCATGGCAAGCTCCTGGTAGTTGGCTCAACCGGCTGGTTGATACCATTACTACGCAGGGGCCGGCCATTTGGATGCAGCCAGGCAAAAATATTTTATGGCGGCGTGTCTTTCTTGCTGAAGCGCTGCGCCAGCGCCAGCACGACGGGCATGGCGGTGGTGGCGTGCTTGAGCAGCGCGCCGCTGGCCCGCAGCAGCGGCAGGAAGCGGCTCGGGCGCACCAGCAGCAAGCCCAGCACGGCGCCGCCCACCATCAGGGGAATTTTAAAACGCGTGGCCAGGGTGTGGCGCAGATTGCCGCCCGTTAAAGGTTCCAGCAATTGGCGTGTCTGCACGCCCAGGGCCAGGCGCTGCAGCGCGCATTCGGCCAGCAGCGCGTCGCGCCGCTGCGCCAGGCTGGCGGCCGTATGCACATGCGACAGTTTGGTGGGATGCGTGGTCATGGCCGCTCCGATCCCCGGCGGGCCAGTAGTTGCAGCTCGTCCAGGTCTTTGTTCAGTTCGGAAAGTGTGAAGGACAGCAGTTTCGGCTTGCTGCGGAAACTGGCGCGCACGCCCAGCAGGGTGGCGACGGCGGCGACGATGAAGACGGCGGCCGTGATGGCGATGGCGGCGATGCGGTGCGTATCCCAGAACAGCACGATGACGAGGAATACGATCAAGACGAGGCCGACGAACAGGCACAGCAGCGCCAGCATGGCCAGCGCCAGATAGGACAGGAAGCGCAGCGACTCTTCTTCCATTTCCACGGCCGCCAGGGCCAGACGGGTCTGGACGATGGCGGCGAGGGTCGCTGCGACTTGGGCGACATGGTGCATGATAGCCATATGCTGCCTTTCGCGTCAGGGGAGGCGGCCTGCGCCGCCGGTACTACTAGCGGCGTGACGAGGAAAGCAGCAGGCCGAACAGCACGCCCACGACGGCGCCCGCACCGACAGCTTTCCATGGATTGTCCTGCACGTATTCGTCGGTGGCCTTGGCCGCCTTCTTGGTACGTTCGAGCAAGTCTTCTTCCAGCTTGATCAAGTCTTTCTTGGCCGTTTCCAGGGTGGCGATGAACTTGTCCTTGACGGCTTTGACATTCTCGCCAGTCTGATCCTTGGCGCCATCGAGCCAGCCTTCCGCTTCATTGATGACGTTTTTCAGGTCGCCGACCAGTTTGTCGCGGGCCTTGTCGGCGTCGGCGAGGATGCTGTCGCTGCTGGATTTGCCGGTATGTATCGAGTTCATGTATTACCTCATGGAAGTGAAACTGCACAGTGAAATACCAGTGTAGGCAGCTGCGGCCAGGCCTGTCTTGCGCCGCCTCAAGGGCTGCCGCGGCGCAAAGATCATTGCTTAACGGAAAGCAATGTCCAGTACCACGCCCGCAAAGACCGCTGCTCCTAGCCAGTTATTATGCCGGAATGCCGCAAAACACGGCATACGCTCGCGTGCGCGGATCAGGGTGTAGTGATAAACGGCGCAGCCGGCCGCCACCAGCAAGCCCGCGACGAACCAGTAACGCAAGCCCAGATACCAGCCGCATGCCAGCCACAGCAGCAGGAAAACGGCATAGCAGAACATGACGATGGCCACGTCGTAGCGGCCGAAGGTGATGGCCGAGGTCTTGATGCCGATTTTCAAGTCGTCGTCGCGGTCGACCATCGCATATTCCGTATCGTAGGCCACGGCCCAGAAGACATTCCCCAGCAGCAGCAGCCAGGCGACGACGGGCACGGAATCCGTGATGGCGGCAAAGCCCATGGGAATGCCGAAGCCGAAGGCGATGCCCAGATACGCTTGCGGAATCGCAAAGAAGCGCTTGAAGTAGGGATAGGTGCCGGCGATGATGACGGCCGCCACGGACAGTTGCTTGGTCAGCGCATTCAGGGGCAGGATCAGGCAAAAGGCCAGCACGGTCAGCACGCTGGCCACGGCCAGCGCTTCCTTGCCGCTGATGCGTCCGCTGGTGATGGGACGGTCCGCCGTGCGCTTGACGAATTTGTCGATATCCTGGTCGGCGTAGTCGTTGATGGCGCAGCCTGCCGAGCGCATCAGGAAAGTGCCGAGAGTGAAGATGAGCAGCAGCCGCCAGTCCGGCACGCCTTGCTGCGCCAGCCACAGCGCGCACAGGGTAGGCCACAGCAGCAATACGGTACCGATAGGCTTGTCCAGCCGTATCAGGCGGAAATACAGCGCCAGCTTGTTCATGGAAGACTCGATCTTGTTGAAGAGAAAGGTCGATTATCGCAAATAGTATGCAAATGTACTATTCGTCGTCTTCGCACAAGGGGGTGATGCCAGGCAAGTTGCAGCCGGCGATGGCCGCGCACAGGGCGTCGATGGCCGCCTTGCGCGTAAAACTCTTGCGCCACAGCATCACTACCCGGCGCGATGGCACGGGGGTGGCGAAGGGCCGGTATTCGAGCATGCCGTCGGTGGCGTGCATATTGGCGACCGAGGCGCGCGGCAAGACCGTCAGGCCGATGCCGCTGGCCACCATGTGGCGGATGGTTTCCAGTGAGGAACCTTCAAACGTGCGCTGCATGCCGTTCCCGGGCGAGGAAAAGCGCGCCATTTCGGGGCACACTTCCAGCACCTGGTCGCGGAAACAGTGGCCATTGCCCAGCAACAGCATGGTTTCCGATTTCAAATCCTGTGCGGCGATTTTTTCACGCGCCGTCCACGGATGCTGGCGCGGCATGGCCACGACGAACGGTTCGTCATACAGTTCCTGCATGGCCATGCCGTGATCGGGCAGGGGCAGCGCCATGATGGCCACGTCCAGTTCGCCCTGGCGCAGCAATTCGAGCAGGCGAACCGTGAAGTTTTCCTGCAAAATCAAAGGCATCTGCGGTACCTGGTCTATCATGGCCTTGACCAGCGGCGGCAGCAGGTAGGGGCCGATCGTATAGATCACGCCCAGGCGCAGGGGGCCGGCCAGCGGGTCCTTGTTCTGCTTGGCGAGTTCCTTGATGGCGGCCGTCTGTTCCAGCACGCGCTCGGCTTGCGCGATGATCTGCGCGCCCAGGGGCGTGACGGAGATTTCCGCGCCGCCCCGTTCGAACAGGACCACGCCCAATTCGTCTTCGAGTTTCTTGATGGCCACTGACAGGGTGGGTTGGGCAACGAAACAGGCTTCGGCGGCGTGGCCGAAGTGCTTCGCTCGCGCGACTGCAACGATATATTTCAGTTCAGTCAGTGTCATAGGTTGATTGAAACACAGGAAGTACTTACTTGCAATGAATGAAAGGTGGCGCAAACGTGAAACTGTGGCGCCGATGGCGTATTGTAGCGGATCGCCCCCTATAATGCGGGAGCGGGCGGCGGAAGGAGGGGGCGATGGAATTGCGGATGCAGGCGCTGGAAGCGGCGATCAATTACTGGCGTGCCCGGCAACCGGCGCGCGGCAATGAATATGCGCTGTCGCCACCCGTCAGCCGCCTGGCCGGCGTGTATGCGCTGATGATTTATTACCGGCAAGATCGCATCGCCGAAGAGGGCCTGGATCCTGCCATTCTGGCCTTGATCGATGCCTGGCGCCGCGATGCCGGCGGCATCCAAGGCGATAGCCACGCCTGAGTGTGACCGTATTTAACCCAACAAGAGATATCCATGCCTGAATTTGAAAACAAACTGTGCGGCCGTGACGAACTGCGCGCCCGCGCCGCGGCCCTGCCGAAACCGGTGGTCGTGACGAACGGCGTGTTCGACATTTTGCACCGCGGCCACGTGACGTATTTGGCGCAGGCGCGCGCGCTGGGCGCTTCGCTGATCGTTGCCGTGAATACTGATGCATCAGTGAAACGCCTGGGCAAGGGCGACGACCGTCCCCTGAACAGCTGCGAAGACCGCATGGCCGTGCTGGCCGCGTTGGAAGCGGTGAGCCTGGTCGTGCCGTTCTCGGAAGACAGCGCCCTGGAAGTGGTGCAGGAGATCGAACCGGAAATCTATGCCAAGGGCGGCGATTACGACATGGCGGCCATCCCCGAAGGACGCGCCGTGCTGGCGTATGGCGGCCAGGCCGTGGCCATCGATTTCGCGCACGACCGCTCGACCACCAAGCTGTTGACGAAAGTGCGGACGCAGCAGGGCTGAGGACCGTCGTCAATGTTTCCATACAGATAAAAAGACGTTACTATGAGAACTGCCAGGGCTGCGACTTCGTTTCGACAGCCCCAGCACGTTACACCGTCTGATATGCATTGCTTGTCATAGAAAATACATGGATCATAAAACTTCTGGGGATTGGCCACTGCCCTCCGGCGCCTGGTACGTCGATGACGCGGGCGCGTGGAGCATGCAGCGCAGCGCGGACGGCCAGAATGTCTCGCCCTTGGTGAGCCAGGCCGATATCGGCAAGCTGATGCTGGCGCGGCGCCTGCCCGCGGCGGCCGGCGCGCCCGTGCGGCAGTTTCCGCCCGAATTTGCGTTCGACCCCGCCTCGGGCGCGGCCTTGCAAGTGCCGCCCGAGGCGGCCGCCACGCCGTCCGGGGGGGCGCCTTGGGTTCCTCCTTTCGGCGCGCATCCTGTCAGCGATGTGCCGCCGGCCGGTCCGGCCGGCTTGCGCCAGGCCAGCGTACCGCTGAAGCTGGCTGACCAGCGTGCGCGCGAAGAGCATGCGCAAGCCGATGCTTCGCTGCCCATGCCGCCGCCCGGCGAATACGAATTCTTTTCCGCCCCGTTCGGAACCAGCGCGCCCGCGCTGCTGGCGCTCGACCCGCGCAAGGCCGTCCTGCACGCCTGGCTGCCCGCCTCGAAACGCTGGCTGGCGCTGGACCCCGACTATGGCAGCTTGCTGGCCGAATCGGACCTGGCCCACGGCGCCTGGCGCGCCGAGCTGGTGCCGGAATTCAATAGCGTGCTGGTCTTGCCGACCAGCCATGGCCTGGCCTGCATCCGTCCCGACGTGCCTTCGCTGACCTACGTGGTCGAGCACGTGGGCGGCGCGCCGTGCGTGGCCGCGCCCGTCTGGTTCCAGAACCGCCTGTGGGCACCGCTGCGCGACAACGATGGCCGCATCCGCTTCGTCAACCTTGATGCGCAACAAAAACCGGGCAGCGACGTGCTGCTCGACGGCGTGGTCGACCTGGGCACCGTCAGCGCCCCCGTGGCCTACAACCGCATGGCCGTGTGGCCCTGCGCCAACGGCCAACTCCGGCTGCAGCTGCAGCCGGACGGCAACGTGGCCGCTTCGTTTACGCCCTGGCCCGAAGGGCTGGTGCCGCATTTCGAATTCGGCAGCCCGTACGTGTCGCGCGATGGCGGCCTGTGGCAGCTGTGCTTCGAGCGCAGCCGCGGCACCTATGTCTACGTGAAACTGGGCGCGCAATCCGAGCGGGCCGACGCGCTGGCGCCGCGCCTGTGCTCGGGCAGCTTCAATTACCGCTTCGCCGCCAAGCTGAAAACGGCGCCGTGGGAAGAACCGGAACACGGCGACGATGGCGGCAAGAACCAGGCCGTCATGCCCTTGCTGGAATCGGGCGGGGGCAGCAGCGTCTTTGGCGTCAAGTTCGCCACCAGCGCCGGCCTGTCGAGCGTGCTGCGCTCGAGCGAGCGCCTGGCGGCCCAGCTGGTGCAGGACGACGAGTTGCGCGAAACCGTATTTCACACGTTCGCCGTCAGCGAGCCGTGGCGCGTGCGCCTGTTTGTGCATGAAGGCATGCTGTGGGCCTACCACCCGCTGCTGTCGCGCATCGATGGCTGGGCCTTGCAGGCATGAAGGCGCGCTTACTGACCGTGGCTTGCGCCGCGTTTTTCAGCGCCGCCGCCGCGCATGCGGCCGGCATCCAGCAAGCGTTTCTGGTGCAAAACTCGGGCTGGATGGAGCCGTTCTACACGGATGAGCATTCGCAGCTGAAAGCCCTGGTGGGCGCCGTGGCGCAGGCCGCTACAAACCCGTCCGACAAGGTCTACACCCTGGCCTTCAGCCAGAGCAGCGGCAGCAATGTGTCGCCAGCGCTGATCGGGCAAGGGCAGGGCGGCGCCGGCGTGGCGGGCCAGCTGGCCCATCTCGGCCTGGCGCGCAAGAGCGCCGGCGGCGCGCTGGCCGACACGGATTTTCAGGAAGCCGTGACCAAGACCATCACGGGCCCGTTCCAGTCCGCGTCCGGCATCGTGTGGATCTTTACGAATAACAAGAACAGCCCGAACAACGACAGCCAGACGGCCGAGCGCAACCGCGATTTTTACCGCTTGCTGCATCTGGAACCGTCGATCACCAAGACGGTGGTGTTTCCGCTGCGCATGCCCGTGCAGGGCAAGCTGTACAGCGCCAAGGGCTTGATGGTGTATGCGCTCGCGTATGGCCAGCCCGCGTCCGAGGCTTTGAGCCGCATCCTGGCCGAGGGGCGGCTGTCGCAAGTGCTGACGCGTCCGCCCGCGCGGCTGAAACCGGTGGACCAGGATGCCGTGCGCATCGTGCCCCAGTCCGTCAAGAACAGCGCCAATGTGCACGCCAGCCTGGGCCGCGACGGGCGCACCATCGTGCTCGACGTCGATGCGGCGAACCTGGTGCCGCAAGTGGTGCTGCAGGCGTCGCTGCAAAACATGTTTTTCCCGTACGTGATCGACAGCGCCAGGGTGCACGCCAGCCTGGCAGGCCAGAACGCGCCGCTGCACGTTGCGCCAGATCAAATCCGGCAGCTGCAGCCGGGTGCCAGCCAGTCCGTGCAGGTGCAGTTTGCGTTGCCGATGGCGCAGATTCCGTCGCCGTGGTCGGCGCAGGCGATGGCCGCCATGGGCAAGCAGGTGTTGCTGCCCATGCAGGCGCAGGTGGGCCTGTCGGAACAGCGGCTGGCGCTGGCGTCCAGTTTTGGCAAGGATTTGCAGGAACTGTTTCCCGGCGATCCGATCTCTGACATGTTCACGCCGCCCGACAGCGTGCGCGCGTCGCAGGCGACGATCCCTTTGCTGGTGCGCATACAGTATCCGCTCTTGCCCGTGCTGGTGATCCTCGGCGGCGTGCTGGCGCTCGTGCTGGGCTTGCTGGCGCTGGGTTTGCTTGGCACGCGCGCCACGCGCTACAAGGTGATGGCCGACGGTGTGCAGCGGCAAGTGCTGCTCAAACCATTCAAAAGCGTGCAGATCCGCGACGATGACGGCCGCGACATCGGCGAACTCAAGCGTGGCCTGGGCAAGCCGGCCGTCGTGCGCGTGGCCGAAGGCCATACCCTGAGCCTCGCCTGAGCAACCATTCTTTAAATAAACCTTCTATTCAACTGAGGCATACCATGGCGCAAGACACTCCAAAAGACAACGCAGGCTTTACCTTGCCGGCCCCCGCATCCGCGCCGCCGGCCGCCGATGCGCCGGGCGCACCAGCATCCACCACGGCCACCACCGAAGCTGCGCCCGCGTTGGACGCCGCCGCCACGACCGACACCTCGTCGCGCGACACCCTGATCGGCGGCGTCGTGCTGTTGCTGCTGTTCGTTGCCTTTTTCTTTGCCAAGAATGCCTATGCGAATGGCCTGGTGGCCAAGCGCGTGCCGCCGAACAAGGCCAATGCCTCGGGCTGGTGGTTGTTCATTTTCCTGGCCAGCCTGGCGACCGGCGTCGTGCTGGCGGCCGTGAATGCGCATAAATTCCTCGCGCCATTGTTCATGGGACCGCTGGTGCTGGTGGGCCTGGTAGCGTTGCTGTTGACGTTCACCTCCAGCCGCCGCTAAGAATACGCCGTTGCACGCATCATCGAAGGAATCACCATGGCAGAGAACCTGAACCAAACCATCACCGGCGGCGCCAGCGAGCGCAAGCAGGACAAGATCATCGAACTGCGCCCGACCCTGTTCATCGGCATCGGCGGCACGGGCATGCAGGTGTTGATGCGCGTGCGCCGGCGCATCCTCAACACGCTGTGGGGCGGCGCGGGCAACCGCACGCGCATCGAGGGCCTGGCCGACTTTCCCATCGCGCAATTCATCCATTTCGACCTCGACAATGGCGCCGTGATCGAGAGCGGCGAGTCGCAGGCGAAGGACTTGCAGTTCGACCAGGTGAAGTTCACGGACGACGACAAGGTGGTCGAATCGTTCGACATGGACAAGTACAGCCGTGATGAAGATTCCTTGGAGAAATATCCGCACATCAAGGAATGGTTGCCGCTGACGCCGCAGCGCATCCGCGAGCTGCGTTTCGACATGAGCAGCGGCGCCGGTCAGATCCGCGCCGTGTCGCGCCTGTATTTCTTCGACAAATACGCGAAGATCCGCGACAAGATCCGCTTGAAGCTGAAAGCGCTGAAGGCGGGCCTGTCGCACGAGCGCCAGCTGGCCGAACTGGGTTTGCGCATGGAAACGAACCGTTTCCGCATCGTTATCGTCGGTTCCGTGGCCGGCGGCACGGGGTCCGGTTCCTTCCTCGACATGGGCTTGCTGGCGCGCTGGCTGGCGCGCAGCGAAGTGGGCGCGGCCGACGTGGAGCTGATGCTGTTCTTGCCGACCGGCTACACCAAGGCCAACAAGGACCGGGTCGAGGCCAACGGTTATGCCGCGCTGATGGAGCTGGAATCGGCCATGATGGGCAACAAGGGTTATGTGGGCCGCTGGGATGCGTATGACCGTCCGGAACTGACGCGCGAGCCCTACAGCGAGGTGTACCTGATCGATTCGGGCAACCTTGCCCAGCAGCACACCAAGGATGTCAGCGACGTCTACCACATGGTGGCCGACTCGCTGTTCGAGGATTTTGCTTCAGCCGACTTCGCCCGCGCCAAGCGCTCGATCGCCGTCAACCAGGCGCAGCACAAGAATTCGCTGTACAACGCGCCCGTGCCGCAAGACCGCTTCGGCGACATGCGTTTGTATTTCTCGAAGCGCTTTTCCTCGTTCGGCATGGCCGTGCTCGATACACGCCAGGAAGCGGCGCGCGACGAGCGGGCCCACCGCTGGGCCGGCGCCATGCTGCAAGCGTTCTTTGGCGTGGGCGGCACGGATGCGGGCGCCAACCGCGCCACGGATACGCAGCGCGATAATTTCCTCGCCGCTAATATGTTCCTGAAGGGCACGCCGTTCAGCGATTTCCCCGAGTTTTCCGACAAGAGCATCGAACTGAAGCGCTCCAGCGGCGACTTCATCGATTTCCGCGTCGTCGACGAATTGCTGGAAGACCGCCACGGCCACTTGCTGGCCGGCGTGGAAAACCGGGTCAATACGCGCATTAACGATATCCGCACGGGCTTCGACCGCAGCGAATGGCCGGCGCAGGTGCGCGACGCCATGAAGCACCTGGAACGCGACGCCGTGCGCGACCAGGATTCTACGGCCGACACGACGGAAGACCGCATCAGCAAGCGCCGCCGCGAAGTGCTCGACGACGTCAAGAAAGTCGTGCGCGACCAGTTGTACGGCTATCTTGACAATAAAGAATTCGGCGGCCTGGAATACGTGTTGTCGCTGGTGGAACAGATCAAGGACCGCATCGAGGCGCCGGGCAGCGGCTTGACGGCGCAGATCGGCGCGAATGCCGAGCGTTACCGCGAAATCAAGGAAGCCGTGCGTTCGCGCGAATACGAGCGCCTGCTGAACAACCTGGAACAGACGCGCAGCACCTTCGGTTTCCTCAGCAATGGCGAAAAGCAGGCCGGCGTGGTGATGGATCATTTGCGCACGGAAATGGCGAATGCGCTGAAATTCCATCTGCGGGCCAAGGCGGCGGACGAGTCCGTCATCTTGCTGGGCGAGCTGTCGCGCTGGCTGGGCAACCGGGTCGGCGTCGACGCGCAGGGCCGCGCGCAGTGGAATGGCCTGGTGGGCGAGCTGCAAACGGGCCGCGAAGGCGTGCTGGCCATGCTGGCGGAATTGAAAACGGCCAATACCATCCTGCAAAAGGACCTGGACAAGGAACATGCGACCCTGATCGTCATTCCCGTCACGGAAAAAGACATCGCGCTGCCGTCGGCGGCCACCTTGCGCCAGTGGGCCGATGACGCGTTCAAGGACATGGGCGGCTCAAAAGCCCTGTTCCCCATGCTGGGCGAACCGGCGCAGCGCGGTTTGATCCTGGCCAAGGTCACGCGCATGGCCGAGAACATAATCGCCACGGCGGGCCTGGCGGAAGGGGCGACGAGCACGCCCGACCCCCTGTTCGAGGCATTGGAACAGATGGACGTGTCCGAACGCCTGGACCGCTTCCGCAAGCTGCTGGCCTGCTCCATGCCGTGGATCGACGCCAACATGGCGGGCGACTTCACGGTCGTGTCGGACCAGTTCAAGTGCGTGATTGGCGTGGCCAACGCGGCCGCCTTCAAGGCGAAGTTCGGCGCCGAGCTCGAATCGTGCGTGCCGACCCAGGTGGGCATCACGGTGAGCCAGCTGGAAATCGTCGAGACGGGCATCCGCGGGCGCGCCGTCTGCTATTGCGAGCTGGCCGGCGTGCCGATGACGGTGCTGCGCGGCCTGGAAGGCTGGCGCACCAGCTACCGCAAGGAAGGCGACAACGACAAGGCGCCGACCCACACGCATATCGATCCGACGCAATTCACGCACCCGATCGCGCCCAATACCGATGAAATGAAGCGCCTGGCCGAGGATTTCGGCGAGTTCCTGCAGGCGATCATGCTGGGCGTGCTGACGCGCCACACGGGCAGAGTCGTGCCGCCGGGCCAGTACCAGTTTGCCGTCGAACCGGGCGACCTGCGCCGCATCGGCAACGAACGGGCCATCCGCCAGAACGGCATGCCCGCCTCGTACGAGAAAAACATCGCCCTGCGCATCGAGGAAAAATTGACGGCGCTTGACGCCGTGCAGACGGCGGCCATGGCCGCGCTGGCAAAATACTATGAACGCACCGTGTATGCGCCCAAGCTGGTGGCGCAGGCCGATGGCTCGCAGCTGCCGTACGTCGGCTTTGGCAGCGCCATTTCCGCCGAGCTGGGCGCGCGCCTGCGCGAGTCGGCGCGCCGCAAGGGCATGGCCAGCGATGAGCTCGAGCGCACGGTGCAAGCTCTGCTGGGCCGCCTGAAGGAGTGGGCAAACGTCATCGGCGACTCCGACGGCGACGCCTACGACTGGGAAGTGCGCGAGCCGGAAGCGGACGGCCAGCCGCGGCTGAAATATGCGATCAAGGGGGAAATGCTGGAAGCGGGACGCCTCGAGCAATTGCTGCGCCCGGCCAGCGCGCCGGCCGCTGCCGTGGCGCCGGCCTTTGGTATGGCGCCGCCACCGCTGGGCGGCATGCCGCCGCCCCTGGTGGAGTACCAGTATTTCCTGGGCATAAACGGCCAGCAGCAGGGACCGTTCACGGCCCAGCAGATCGTGCAGTACGTGCAGGCAGGGCAGGTCGTACCCGGCACCACCAAGGTGTGGCGCGCCGGTTTGCCGGCCTGGGCCGAGCTGGCCCAGTTCCCCGAGCTGGCTCCCTTGTTCCTTAGCGCGCCACCACCGTTGATGCCGCCGCCTCTGTGAACGCTGGAATGACGTTGGAATGAAGGATTAGTTTTGGATATCTGCAACAAATGCAAGACGGGCCTGTGGACCGTTGTCAGCCATTGTCCGTACTGCGGGCAGGCGCAGGCTGGCGTAGCCCAGCCAGCCGCGGCCGTGCCGCCGCCGCTGCCGGTGCAGACGCCGGCGCCTGTGCCGCCGCCTGTGCCAGTATCGCCGCCTGTGGCGCCCAAGCCGCCGCCTCTGCCGGTGTTACCGGCGCCTGCGCCGAAAGCGCCACCCAAGCCGGCTCCGGCTCCGGTGCCGCCGCCAGCCGCGCCGAAGCCCGTGCCGGTGCCGCCATCGGCGCCTGCAACGGCAGTCCCGCCGCCGCCGCGCAAGTGGCTGCGCTGGCTGGGCGGCGCCGTCGTGCTGGCGGCCGTCATCGTCTACATGAATGGCAAGCCGGGCGGCAAGAGCGAATCGGCCTGCAACGACGCCATCGACAGCGGTTTGAAACTGGTGGCGAATGGCAGCCTGGACGGCGCCCGCCAGAAGCTGGCGACGGCGAAAAATGTGTGCACGGGCAAGTCCAGCGCCAAGGCCGATGATCTGCAGGCGGCGATCGGCAAGGCCGGCGCCGCATCGGGCAGTTGCCAGCGCGGCGTGCGCGCCATCGAGCGCAATATTGACGGCCATCAATTGCAAAACGCCGCCAGGGGCATTGCCGGGCTCGACATCGATTGCGCGGGCGCTGCCAGCGTGGATTCCTTGCGCAAGCAGCTGGCGCGCCAGCAGGCGGCAGCCGCGTCCGTGCTGGTCGGCGTGCGCCAGGCGCTCGATGGCAAGGATGCGACGGCGGCCCGCAATGGCATCGCCAGGCTGGAAGCGATCGACCGCGAAGCGGTGGAATTGCCGCAGCTGAAGGCCGACGTGCAGGCGCTGTCGATGGCGGCGCCCGTTTCTGCCCCGTCGCCGGCCCCGGCGCAGGCAGTAATGCCGGCACAGCAGGAACCGGCGCCCGCGCGCGTGGTCGAACGTCCAGTGGTGACCGAACGCCGTCCGCTGGAAACGTCGCCCGTCGATAGCGGCGCTGCCATGCGGAACGAGATGGCGCAATCGTTCCTGCGCGATGCCGAGCGTTCATTGCTGGAAGGTAAGTTCGATGCGGCCAAGACGTATCTGGAAAGCGCACGCCGCGTCGATCCGGGCAATGCGCGCATCGACAATCTGTCGCGCCGCATCCGCGAGCGCGAACGGCAAGTGCTGCAGACGGAAACAACGATCAATTAGTCATCCGGGAGTCACCATGCTGAATCACACCACCTTGCGCGCCGTCGCTGCGCTGACCATCGCGGCCATGCTGACCGGCTGCGCCACGGCGACTATGAACCCGAACGGCGTGCGCCAGGACAGTTCCTATCCGCAAGGCGGCGCCCAGGCGGCCACGGATGAGGATCCGTGCAGCGTGGGCACGTCGGCGGCGGCCGGTGCGGCCGTGGGCGCGCTGCTGGGGGCGCTGGCGGGCGGCAAGAATGGCGCGCTGAAGGGCGCGGCCATCGGCGGCGGCCTGGCGGCGGCCGGTTGCCTGGCCATCAATGTCAATTCGCGCCAGACCAAGACGGCGGCGCAGGCGGACCGCGACTACATCCGCACGCGCGGCGCCTTGCCGCGCGAGCCGCAAGTGGTGTCGTACACGCCGCAGCTGAGCGCGTCGACCGTCAAGCGCGGCCAGCCGTTCAAGGTCAACTCCGTGGTGGAGCTGGTCAACGGCAGCGCGCAAAGCGTCAACGACGTGCGCGAAGAACTGGTGGTGCTCGACCCGCAAGGCCAGCCCTTCAAGTCCGGCTCGAAAGCGCTGGCCAGCAACAACAAATCGGGCGGTCGCTTTGAAAACTCGTTCGAGCTGACCTTGCCGGCCGGCGTGTCGCAAGGCGTGTACGGCGTCAAGACGAATCTGTACGTGAACGGCAAGCTGGCCGCCACGCGCGACTTGCGCACGCAGCTGGTGATGCTGGACGACAATAGCGGCGCGGCGCGGCTGGCGCTGCGCTGATCGCCGTATGCAAATGCGTAGGTCGGATTAGCGGGGTAAAGCCCCGCGTAATCCGACAACACCACTAACGCCAACAATGTTGTCGGATTACGGCCCCTTGGGCCTAATCCGACCTACGCGCCGCCCTGGTAGCCGTGTTGGCGCCAGGCCTCGTAGACAACGACGGCCACCGTATTCGACAGATTCAAACTGCGGTTGTCCGGGCGCATGGGCAGGCGGATGCGCTGTTCGGCAGGAAAGCCGTCGCGCAGGGCGGGATCGAGGCCTTTTGTTTCCGAGCCGAACACGAACACGTCGCCCGGCAGGAAGGCCACGTCGCCGAACGGGCGCGAGCCGCGCGTCGTCATGGCGAACATGCGGGCCGGGTCGGGCTGGGTATCGGCCAGGAAGGCTGCCCAATTCTTGTGCACCTTCATCTTGGCGTAATCGTGGTAATCGAGGCCGGCGCGCTTCATCTTGGCATCGTCGAGGGGAAAGCCCAGCGGTTCGACCAGATGCAGCTGCGCGCCCGTGTTCGCGCACAGGCGGATGACGTTGCCCGTATTGGGCGGGATTTCAGGTTCTACCAAAACAACGTGAAACAAAATGCTCTCCTTGGTCTATCTCTCATATATACAGCGAATTTAATGCGGCGGCGTGCGCGCCACCACCAGGATGCTGACCCTGGCCGCCCCCGCGCGCTTGCAGGCGGCGGCCAGCGCGTTGACGGTATGGCCGCTGCTCATCACGTCGTCGACGATGCCGACATGGCATCCTGGCAATAACGGCGCGTAGTCCGGCGCGATGGCGAACGCGTGCGCCAGGTTGGCTTGCCGTTCCTGCGGCGCCACGCCGCTTTGCGCCCGCGTTTCGCGCACGCGCAGCGCCAGCCGGGGCTGCAAAGGCACGTCCAGCAGGCGCGCCAGCGGGCGCGCGATTTCCAGCGCCTGGTTAAAACCCCGCTCGGCCAGCCGGGCCGAGCCCAAGGGCACCGGGCACAGCAATTGTGGCGCTTGCCATTCCTGCTGTTGCTGAATGGCAACATGCAGCAGTTCTGCGAACAGGGGCGCCAACGCCAGTCGCGCGCCGAATTTCAGCTGCAGCAGCAACTGGTCGACGGGTGCCGCATAGTCAAACGCCGTGACGGTGGCGTCATACGCGGGCCGCTGGCGCAAACAGCGCCCGCACAGTTGAGCCACCTCACTGTCAGCGAGCGGATTGGCGCACTGGCGGCAGCGCTGGCGCAGTTGCCCGCGTCCTTGCCCCAGGTACTGCGCGCGGCAAGGCGGGCACAGCACTTGCGGGCAACCGATGCCGCACAGCGCGCATTGCGCCGGCAGCACGGTGTCGCCCAGCCACAGTCGCAGCGCCTGCCAGGCGGCATCAAGGCGTTGCCGGGTGGCGGTCCGCATCGCGATGGCGTCGTTCCATGTACACTGCCGACATTATCTCACCTCACCCGATTCAACATGCCAGTTCCCACCAGTCCGCCCAAAATGAGTGCGCCCATCGATGCGGTGCAAGTACGCGATTTCTTTTCCCGTCCGGCGCGCGTCGCGCCGTCGGACTTCCTGCGCCGCGAAGTGTCGGCACGCATGCACGAGCGCCTGGAGCTGGTGAAAATCACGCCGCATCGCGTGCTTGACGCCGGCTGCGGCCCAGGCGCGGACCTGGCGCAATTGCACAAGGATTATCCCGCCGCGCAGATTATCGGTCTCGATGCAGCGCAAGCGATGATGCAGGCGGCGCGCGCGCCCGCGTCGAAACTGGCCAGCCTGAATCAGTTCCTCAGCAAGTTGCTGCCGGCCAAGACAGGCGTGGATTTGTTGTGCGGCGACCTGGGCGACCTGCCGCTGGCGCAGGGCAGCATCGACCTCGTGTGGTCGAATCTGGCGCTGCACTGGCATGCCCAGCCCGACCGCGTGTTTGCCGAATGGCGGCGCGCGCTGCGCCTCGATGGCTTGCTGATGTTTTCCTGCTTCGGCCCCGACACTTTCCGCGAAGTGCGCGACGCGTTTGCCGAGGCCGATTTATATCCGCACGCCTTGCCCTTCGTCGATATGCACGACTTTGGCGACATGCTGGTCGAGACGGGTTTTTCCACGCCCGTGCTGGACATGGAAATCATCACCGTCACCTACGATACGGCGGAAAAACTGCTGGCGGACGTGCGCGCCTTTGGCGGCAACCCGCTCACCACGCGCCGGCGCGGCCTGATGGGCAAGGCGGCCTGGCAGCGCATGCTGGCCGCGCTGGAAAAGACGCGCCGTCCCGACGGCAAGCTGGGTCTGAGTTTCGAAGTGATCTATGGCCATGCCTTCCGTCCCGCGCCGCGCGTGACGCGCAATGGCGAGGCCATCATCCGCTTCGATCTGCCGCGCAAGCCTAAATAAAAGGGCAAAGAAACCGACACTTGGTCGCATTCGCGCGCGATGTGGCAACTTGGCGTTGCAAAGCACGCGGCGGCCGGGAGAAGGGCGCGCACAAAGCCGATTATTGCTTGATGGATTCAAGTTTACTTGATTATAATCGTTGATTGTTTGTCAGCTTGCTAATTGAAAAAAACAAGGGCTGCATACAAAATAAAAAAAACAAAGCGAGACTTATTCGAAGTTACTGCATTAGTATAGTAACCATCTTCCACACGAGGCCATTTCGATGTGGGGAAGAAAAACAGGGTTCCAGCATGGTTGCGCGCCGCCGTTTTTTGCTGCGGCAGCCAGCATGGAATTCGCTGGTGCTTGACGCACATGGCCGCATTCCGGCCGTGTTGCTTTCATGGAGGAGCGGCAGCGGTCCAGTACGGAGAAATCCGCAGCCGTTTAAAATATCATTATTTTTGGGTGGTTGGGGAAAACATGACACATGCAAAGCGACTTCAATCGTTGCTGCTCGGGCTGTCTTTGACAGCGTTTGGCATCGGGCGATGGGCCACGGCGGCACCGGCTGCCAGCACCTATCCCGGCACCGGCGGTCCCGTGCCGTTCGAAATGAATCTGCAACCGCCGGCGACACAGATCGCCCATGAAATCTACGATTTGCACACCCTGATGATGATCATCTGCCTGGTGATCTTCGTGGCCGTGTTCGGCGTCATGTTCTATTCCATCTTCAAGCACCGCAAGTCCCTGGGCCACAAGCCGGCCACTTTCCACGAAAGCACCACCGTCGAGATCGCCTGGACCGTCGTGCCTTTCCTGATCGTCATCGGCATGGCCCTGCCTGCCACGCGCACCGTGGTCGGCATGAAGGACACCTCGAACGCCGACATCACCATCAAGGCCACCGGCATGCAGTGGAAATGGGGCTATGACTACCTGAAAGGAGAGGGCGAAGGCATTTCCTTCCTCTCCAACCTGGCCACGCCGCGCTCGCAAGTGGGTGCGCCAGGCGCGCCGCCGACGGAAAAACGGGGCGAAAATTACCTGATCGAAGTCGACAACGAAGTCGTCGTGCCGGTCAACAAGAAGATCCGCGTGGTACTGACGGCCAACGACGTCATCCACGCCTGGTCCGTGCCCGCCTTTGGCGTCAAGCAGGATGCGATTCCCGGCTTCGTGCGCGACACCTGGTTCAAGGCCGACCATATCGGCACCTTCCGCGGCAATTGCGCCGAGCTGTGCGGCAAGGAACACGCGTTCATGCCCATCGTCGTCAAGGTCGTCTCCGCCGACGACTACAAGGCTTGGGTTGATGTAAAACAAAAGGAAATGGCCGCATTGGCTGATGATCCAAGCAAGGTGTGGACCATCGACGAATTGAAGGTCAAGGGCGAGAAAGTGTATACGGCCAACTGCGTGGTCTGCCACCAGGCGACCGGCAAGGGCGTACCGGGGGCATTTGCGCCGCTGGACGGCTCGGCCGTGGTGAACGGCCCGAAAGCTGATCAGATCCACGTCTTGCTGAACGGGCAAAAGAGCGGCAAGTATCCCGCTGAAATGCCGGCATGGAAACAGCTGTCCGACACGGAAATTGCCGCAGTGATCACTTACACGCGCAATTCCTGGTCGAACAAGGCCGCAGAGAACATCGTTCAACCAGCCGAAGTCGTGGCTGCACGCAAGTAATTAGGAGCCGCATATGAGTACGAGCACGAGCACCTTGGACCACGCCGGTCACGATCACGACCATGCCCACGACCACCCGACCGGCTACCGCCGCTGGCTGTTTGCCACCAACCACAAGGATATCGGTACGTTGTACCTGTGGTTTTCGTTCATCATGCTGCTGTCGGGCGGCGTGCTGGCCCTGATGATCCGTACGGAACTGTTTCATCCAGGCTTGCAATTCTTTCACCCGGAATTTTTTAATCAACTGACCACCATGCACGGCCTGGTGATGGTGTTTGGCGCCATCATGCCGGCCTTCGTCGGCTACGCCAACTGGATGATCCCGCTGCAAGTGGGCGCGTCCGACATGGCGTTTGCCCGCATGAACAACTTCTCGTTCTGGCTGCTGCCGCCGGCCGCGCTGTTGCTGGCCACGTCCTTCCTCGTACCGGGCGGCGCCACGGCTGCCGGCTGGACCCTGTATGCGCCGCTGTCGACGCAGATGGGCCCCGGTATGGACATGGCGATTTTTGCCATGCACCTGATGGGCGCCTCGTCCATCATGGGTTCGATCAACATCATCGTCACCATCCTGAACATGCGCGCCCCCGGCATGACCCTGATGAAAATGCCGATGTTCTGCTGGACCTGGCTCATTACCGCGTATCTGTTGATCGCCGTCATGCCCGTGCTGGCCGGCGCCATCACCATGACCCTGACGGACCGCCATTTCGGCACCTCGTTCTTTAATGCGGCAGGCGGCGGCGACCCCGTCATGTACCAGCACATCTTCTGGTTCTTCGGCCATCCCGAGGTCTACATCATGATTCTGCCGGCTTTCGGCATCGTCTCGCAGATCCTGCCCGCGTTTGCCCGCAAGCCGCTGTTCGGCTACGCCTCGATGGTCTACGCTACCGCTTCCATCGCGATTCTGTCCTTCATCGTCTGGGCGCACCACATGTTTACCACCGGCATGCCGGTGACGAGCCAGCTGTTCTTCATGTACGCGACCATGCTGATCGCCGTGCCCACGGGCGTGAAAGTGTTCAACTGGATCGCCACCATGTGGAAGGGCTCGATGACGTTCGAAACGCCGATGCTGTTCTCGGTGGGCTTCATCTTCGTCTTCACCATGGGCGGCTTCACGGGCCTGATCCTGGCCGTCACGCCGATCGACATCCAGCTGCAGGATACCTATTATGTGGTGGCGCACTTCCACTACGTGCTGGTGGCCGGTTCGCTGTTCGCCCTGTTCGCCGGTTTCTACTACTGGTCGCCGAAATGGACGGGCCATATGTACAACGAGACGCGCGGCAAGATCCACTTCTGGCTGTCGCTGATCACGTTCAACGTGACCTTCTTCCCGATGCACTTCCTGGGCCTGGCCGGCATGCCGCGCCGCTACGCCGACTATCCGGCGCAGTTCACGGACTTCAATATGATCGCCTCGATCGGCGGCTTCGGTTTCGGCCTGATGCAGGTGTACTTCCTGTTCTTCGTCGTCTTGCCGACCATCCGCGGCGGCAAGGCTGCGCCAGCGAAACCATGGGAAGGCGCGGAAGGCCTGGAATGGACCGTGCCGAGCCCGGCGCCGTTCCACACGTTTGAAACGCCGCCGACCGTGAAATAAGGTATCGCGGGCCGGCGTGTTGCGCGGCCCGTCTTGAATAAAGTGCCTGCCATGACCGAAGTGAAAACTGAGCGCAAGAAACCGAACAACCTGCGTACCGGGCTGATCTTGGCCGCCCTGGCGGCCTTCTTCTTCCTGTCCGTGTTCGTCAAGCGCATGTGGCTCTGACGTGACGACGCCCCACCAACAGGAAACGCGCGGCCTGAACCGCAAGATGCTGGGCAAGCTGCTCGTCATTGCCGTGCTGATGTTCGGCTTTGGCTATGCCCTGATTCCCGTCTACAAGCAGATTTGTGAAGTGATGGGCATCAACGTGCTGACGCAAAAAGATGGCACGGTGGCTTACGACAACAATACGCAGGTTGATACGACGCGCAGCATCACCGTCGAGTTCGACGGCAATGCGCAAGGGCCTTGGCGCTTCCGCCCGACCGTCTCGAGCATGCAGGTGCATCCGGGCGAACTGGTGACCGTCATGTATGAAGTGGTCAATACACAAAACCGCGTCGTCAACGCGCAAGCGATTCCCAGCTACGCGCCGCAGAGCGCCACGCCGCATTTCAAGAAGGTCGAGTGCTTCTGCTTCAAGCAGCAGACCTTGAAACCGAAGGAAGCGCGGCAGATGCCGGTGGTGTTCTTCCTCGATCCGGCCCTGCCGAAAGAGGTGAAGACCATCACCCTGTCGTACACGTTTTTCGAGATTGCCGGTCTGAGCCAGGCTCAGACGCCGGCCGTCCAATAGGAGAGTGCCATGGGCGAATCCGCCAAGCCGGAAAAAGCGTCGTTCCTGTATTCGCTGCGGGCCGTCGTCTGGTCGTTCACGGGGCTGCGCCGCAAGAGCGATTTCGACACGGATTCGGCCAAGCTCAATCCCGTGCACATCGTCATCGCCGGTTTCCTGGTGGTGGCTTGCCTGATCGGCATCCTGATTTCAATTGTTAAATTCGTCGTTTTATAAATTATAAAAAACCACCCTATAAGTTTTTGAGGAGATGATGATGAGTTCCAACCACGCCGCCGTACCTTATTATTTCGTGCCCGGCCCGTCGCGCTGGCCCATGCTGGGCGGCGCCAGCCTGCTGCTGACCATGATCGGCGCCTCGGCCTGGGTCAACGACGTCTCCTGGGGCCCGTACGTGAATTACCTGGGCATCGCCGGCATCCTGCTGGTGCTGTATTTCTGGTTCGGCGACGCCATCAGCGAATCGGAGCAGGGCTTGTACAGCGAGCGCATCGACCACTCCTTCCGCTGGAGCATGAGCTGGTTCATCTTTTCGGAAGTCATGTTCTTCGCCGCCTTCTTCGGCGCCCTGTTCTACGCGCGCAGCATCTCGATGCCATGGCTGGCCGACCTCGACCACAAGGTGATCTGGCCCGATTTCGCCGCCCACTGGGGCAACACGGGCCCGGCCGGCACGGTGCAGGAATTCACCACCATGACGCCGTTCTGGATTCCGACCATTAATACGGCCCTGCTGCTGACGTCGGGCGTCACCCTGACGATTTCCCACCACGCGCTGCGCGCCGGCCACCGCGCCATGACGGCCCTGTTCCTGTTCGCCACCATCGTGCTGGGCGCCATCTTCATGGGCTTCCAGGTCTATGAATACATCCACGCCTACAGCGAACTGAACTTGAAATTGACGTCCGGCATCTACGGCGCCACCTTCTTCATGCTGACGGGCTTCCACGGCTTCCACGTGACCCTGGGCGCCATCATGCTGTCCGTCATCCTGTACCGCGTGCTGAAAGGCCACTTCACGCCCGAGCACCACTTCGGCTTCGAAGGCGCCGCCTGGTACTGGCACTTTGTCGACGTCGTCTGGCTGGGCCTGTACGTGGTCGTGTATTGGTTATAATGGCGGGGCAGGGCGCGCGTTGTTGAGGGGCGCGCCGGCACCATAAAAAAAGCCGTACCGGGAGATCCTGGGTACGGCTTTTTTCTTAGTGTGAAGAATTTTGCTAAGCAAGCAACGTCGTTGGCAACGGGGTCAGACCCGTCGGGTCTGACCCCAGCCGTTAATGTATGCCCGTCGGCTGGATATAACCCAGATGATGCGCCAGCAGGATCAGCAAAAACAGGGTGATCGACAAGCCCACGCGCAGGGCCAGCGCCTGCACGGTGCGGTTGCTCTTGCCCTTGTCGCGCATAAGGAAGAACAGGGCCGAGCCCAGGCTGCCCAGGATCAGGATGAAGGCGATGGCAACGAGGATTTTCATGGATGGTAGCGCCAGGCTTGAGGAGGTTTCATTGTAATGCGTATCCGCTTCCATTTTAGATGGATTCCATTTGTTGTAATGCTGCTACTGGTGGCCCTGGGTGTCTCTCTGGCGCAGTGGCAGCAGCGCCGTGCCGACGAGAAAGTCGCGCGTGCCGCCCGGCTGGAAGCGGGCAACCAGGCCGCGCCGCTGGCCTTGACGGCCGCGCCGCTGCTGCCGGCCGATGCGCAAGCGATCGAGTTTCGCCGCGTCACCGTCACGGGCCATTTCGTGCCCGCCTGGACGGTCTACCTGGACAACCGCCCTTACAAGGGCCAGGCCGGTTTCCACGTGCTCACGCCATTCCAGATTGACGGTTCGACCATGCACGTGCTGGTGGCGCAGGGCTGGTTGCCGCGCAACAATACGGAGCGCACGCGCATTCCCGACTATGCCACGCCCACGGGTACGGTGACGATCACCGGCATCGCGCGCCTGAACGCGGGCCATGTGATGGAACTGGGCACGGCGACGGCCCTGGCGCCGTACGCCATCGTGCAAAATGCCGATATCGGCCAGCTGGCCCGGGCCAGCGGCCTGGCCCTGCAGCCCTTTATCCTCGAACAAACAGTCGACCCAGGTGATCCGCCAGCATCCGGCCAGCTTCCCGTGCGCGACTGGCCGGCGCCCGACCTGGGCGCCGACAAGCACCGCGGCTATGCATTCCAGTGGTATGCACTGGCACTGATGGCTTTTTTATTTTTTGTCTTTACAGGATTTCGACGTGCAAACAAACAGCCCTGAAGCAACGCAAGACAACGGCAACAAGCAGCTGCAAAACACGGGACGGTGGAAACTGCTGGCCGTGGTGGCCGTGTGCGCCTTTCCCATCATCGCCTCGTATTTCACGTATTACATCATCAAGCCCACGGGCCGCAACAACTATGGCGCCCTGATCGACCCGCGTCTGTACCCGATACCGGAAGCCCAGCTGCAGGTGACGGAACTGGACGGCAAGCCCGCGCCGCTGGCCCAGTTCATGGGCAAGTGGGTGTTGCTGCAGACGGGCCCGTCCGATTGCCAGGAAGCGTGCAAGAAGCAATTGTTTGACATGCAACAACTGCGTTTGATGCAAGGCAAGGAGCGCGAACGCCTGGAACGGGTCTGGCTGGTGACGGATGGCCAGCCGCTCGACACGCTCGTGATGCGCGAATTCGACGGCACCAGCATGCTGCGCGTGAATAATGACGCCTTAAAGGCGTGGCTGCCCGTGGAGCCGGGCGGCAAGACCAGCGACCACTTATATTTGATCGATCCGCTGGGCAACCTGATGATGCGCTTCCCGAAAGACGCGGACCCGAACAAGATCAAGAAAGACATCGCCAAGCTGCTCAAAGCTTCGGCGATCGGTTAAGGGGAACGCATGCCGACGATGCATCTCTCCGCGCTGGCCCAGCTGGGCTTGACGGGTCTGCTGGTGGCGCTGCTGCCGTTGACCATGGTCTGGGTGTCCGCGGACGCCAATAAATACCGCAAGCTCGTGTGGATCGCCGTCTTCCTGACGGTCGACCTGATCATGTTCGGCGGTTTTACGCGGCTGTCCGATTCCGGCCTGGGCTGTCCCGATTGGCCAGGCTGTTATGGTTCCGCCAATCCTTTCCTCGCGCACGAGCACATCGTGGCGGCGGAAACCCTGATGCCGACGGGCCCCGTGACGGTAGTGAAAGCGTGGATCGAAATGACGCACCGCTACCTGGCCATGGCCATCGGCGTCTTGATCGTGGCGATGATGGTGCAGGCGTGGCGCCAGTGGAGAAAGAGCAAGCGCGAGGAATTCGCCCCCGCACTGCCGACGGCGCTGTTTTTGTTCGTCTGCCTGCAGGGCGCGTTCGGCGCCTGGACGGTGACCCTGAAACTGCAGCCGGTGATCGTCACCATCCACTTGTTGCTGGGCATGGGCTTGCTGGCCATGCTGACGTGGCTGGGCGGGCGCCAGGATCATGCCGTCAAACCCTTGCTGCGCGCCGATGCGGATGCTGCCGTGCTGCGCCCCGTGCGCGCGCTGGCTGTCATGTCGCTCGTGCTCTTGACGGTGCAGATCGCGCTCGGTGGCTGGGTGAGCACCAACTACGCCACGCTGGCCTGCACGGATTTCCCCCTGTGCGGCGGCAAGGTCATTCCGGAGATGGATTTCGAGCATGGTTTCCACCTGTGGCGCGAACTGGGCAAGACGGCCGCCGGCCACTATTTGCCGTTTTCCGCGCTGACGGCCATCCACTGGGTGCACCGCAACTTCGCCTTCATCGTGCTGGCCGGCATCGGCTATACCGTGTGGCGCGCGTGGAAATTGCCATCCTTGCGCGGCACGGCCCGCTGGGTGGCGCTGGTGCTGGCCCTGCAGGCGGCCACGGGCCTGGCGACCATCTACCTGAGCTGGCCATTGTCGATTGCCGTGCTGCATAACGGCGGGGCGGCGCTGCTCGTGTTGTTGCTGACCATGTTAAACTACAAGGCTAAATTCCAACTCGATGTAGCGCGCAATGTTCAGCGCGCTTGCGCCGCCGCGCCAGTGCCCTCGGCACCAGCCAGTCCTTCCCGTACCGCATAAATGACTACTCAGACCATCAGCCGTAAACCATCCCCCCGCATCGCCCAGTACTGGGCGCTGACCAAGCCCCGCGTCACGCAGCTGGCCGTATTTTGCGCCGTCATCGGCATGTTCCTGGCCAGCGAGGAGTTGCCGGACTGGCATGCGGTGGTGTTCGGCACCATCGGCATCTGGCTGCTGGCCGGCGCCGCGTTTGCCGTCAATTGCCTGGCCGAGCGCGAGATCGATGCGCGCATGGCCCGCACGGCGCGCCGTCCGATGGCCATGGGCGACATCACGGTGAAACAGACGGTGGTGTTCGCGCTCGTGATCGGCGGCCTGGGCATGGCGATTTTGTATCACCTCGTCAATCCGCTGACCATGTGGCTGACCTTTGTCACCTTTGTCGGCTATGCCTTGATCTACACCATGGTGCTCAAACCCGCCACGCCGCAAAACATCGTCATCGGCGGCCTGTCCGGCGCCATGCCGCCCGCGCTGGGCTGGGCGGCCGTCGCCAACGACGTGCCGATGCAGGCGTGGCTGCTGGTCCTGATCATTTTCGTCTGGACGCCGCCGCACTTCTGGGCGCTGGCCATGTACCGCCGCGACGATTACGCGCGCTCGGGCCTGCCCATGCTGCCCGTCACGCACGGCATGCAATTTACGCAATTCCACGTCTGGCTGTATTCGATCGCGCTGGCCGCCACCACCTTGCTGCCGTATGCCGTGCGCATGAGCGGCCTGATCTACCTGGCTTCGGCCGTGCTGCTCAATGCGGGCTTCCTGTATTACGCGTGGAAGATGTACCGCCACTACACGGACTTGATCGCGCGCAAAGCGTTTACTTTTTCCATCATCTACCTGGCATTGCTGTTCGCGGCCTTGCTGGTCGATCACTACATTCCCCTCGGCACATGAAAAAATACCTGACCTTGTTGTTGGCGGCCGCGCTGGCCGTCGTCCTCGCCGGCTGCGGCAAGCCTGCCGCACCGAAGCTGGCATTCAAGAACACGGACGTGACGGGCCTGGGCTACGCGCGCGAATTCGCGCTGACGGACCACACGGGCCACCCGCGCACGCTGGCCGACTACAAGGGCAAGCTGGTGCTGATGTTCTTCGGCTACACGCAATGCCCGGACGTCTGCCCCACGACCATGGCCGACATGGCGCAGGTGATGAAGGAAATGGGTCCGCAGGCGGACCAGGTGCAGGTGCTGTTCGTCACCGTCGACCCCGAGCGCGACACGCAGCAATTGCTGGCCCAATACGTGCCCGCTTTCGACAAGCGCTTCGTGGGTCTGTATGGCGATGCGGCCGCGACGGCCAGGGTGGCCAAGGAATTCAAGGTGTATTACGCCAAGGTCGAGGGCGAAACGGACAGCAGCTACACGGTCGATCACACGGCGGGCACCTATGTGTTCGACCGCGAAGGCAAGATCCGCCTGTTCGTGCGGCACGGCGAAAAGCCTGCCGCCATCGCGCACGATCTTAAACTTCTGCTATCCTGATCCGGTCGCGCCCCCGGGCGCCATCTTCAGGATACGCAGTACATGGATAAACGTTTCGAGCCGCACGCCCGCCTGGCAGCCATCATCTTCTTGTTGATCGGCTGCTTTTTCGTCTTGCGGCCCTTCCTGGCCGCCATGCTGTTTGCCGCTTGCGTGGGCATTTCCAGCTGGCCCCTGTATCTCCTCCTGCTCGACCGCCTGAAAGGCCGGCGCAACTGGGCGGCCGCCATCATGACCCTGTCATTGCTCCTGGTCATCGTGCTGCCGCTGGCCCTCGTCACCTACAACCTGGCCGATAACGTCTCGCGCATCTATGAACAGTTGCGTACGGCGCTGGAAACGGGCGGCCTGCATCCGCCCGCCTGGCTGGCCAGCATTCCCGTGGTGGGCGACACCATCGCCGGCTACGTGGAGCGCCTGCTCGCCGATCGCGAGGAATTATTGAATTTGGGCAAGACGATGCTGGAGCCGGCGCGCCATTTCCTCGCTTCCGGCGGCATCCTGCTGGGCACGGGCCTGGCGCAGACCAGCCTGGCCGTGTTCGTCAGCTTCTTCCTCTACCGCGATGGCCAGCAGCTGAGCCGTGCCTTGATGACGGGCGCCGGCCGCATCATCGGCGACAGCGCGCCCGGCGTGGGTCTGACCATCAGCCGCACCGTGCGCGGCGTCATGTACGGCTTGCTGGGCACGGCGCTGGCGCAAGCGCTGGTGGCCGTGGTGGGTTTCCTGATCGCCGGCGTGCCGGCCGTCGCGCTGCTGGGCGTTGCCACCTTCATTTTTTCGCTGATCCCCGTGGGTCCGCCTCTGATCTGGGGCGGTGCCGCCATCTGGCTGTTTTCAGACGGCCAGACGGGCTGGGGCATTTTCATGCTGGTGTGGGGCGCGCTGCTGATCAGCGGCGTGGACAACGTGGTCAAACCCATGCTGATCAGCCGCGGCAGCAGCCTGCCGTTCTTGCTGGTGTTGCTCGGCGTGCTGGGCGGCGTGCTGGCCTTCGGCTTCGTCGGCATTTTCATCGGGCCGACCCTGCTGGCGGTGCTGTACAGCCTGTTGCAAACGTGGACGGTGGGCGAGACCACCGTGCCGCAGGGCAAGGATACGATTACCTTGAAGAAGTAATCAGTCGCGCAAGTCCGCATCGAGATCGCGTTCCTGCTTCGGAATCACCTTGATCAGCACGATGCGGGGCCCGTTCATCTTCTTGACGACGATGTCGAAGTCGACGAAGGTGATGCGCTGGCCCTGCTTCGGAATGTCTCCCAGCTTGACCATGATCAAGCCGCCCACCGATTCCACGTCGTCCAGCCCCAGTTCCTCGTTTTCGATATCGATGCCGAGGATGCGTTCGAGCGAGAAGATGGGCAGGCTGGCCTTGCCGATCAGGGTGCCGTCGCTTTGCTTGAGCCAGTCGTTTTCATTGCGGCGGAATTCGTCGCGGATTTCACCGACCATGGCGCCGAGCAAGTTATCGAGCGTAATGAAACCCAGCGGACGCTTGCCCTTTTCGCCGATCAGGGCGAAGTGCGGCGCGCCGTCGCGAAAGCGCCGGAACAGTTCCAGTGCCGGCGTGCGCGCGGAAATGATGTCGACGGGACGCAGGAACGGCGTGAGCGAGGTGATCGGCTTGCCCGCCTGCTGGGCAAAGAACAGGTCCTTCAGGTGCACCACGCCCAGCACGTCGTCTTCATTCGTGTCGAAATACGGGTAGCGGCTGAAGCGGTTGCGCAGCACCGTGTCGAGGTTTTCTTCCAAGGTGTTCGAGGCGTGCAGGGCGATCACTTCATTGATCGGGCGCATCAGGTCCGACACCGTCATCTGTTCGAAATCGAGCGATTGCGCCAGGATGTTGCGCTCGTCGCGCGTAAATTTCTCGCCGGGCTGGCTGGTGCGCAGGATCAGCTTGAGTTCTTCGGACGAGTAATGGGCATCGTGGCCGCCCTTGCCGGACAGGCCCGCCAGGCGCAGCACCCAGTTGGCGCTGGCGTTGAGCAGGTAGATGGCCGGATACATGGTCCAGTAAAAGCCGTACAGGGGAATCGCGCTCCAGAGGCCGACGGCTTCCGGGTTGCGGATGGCCATCGATTTGGGCGCCAGTTCGCCCACGACGATGTGCAGGAAGGAAATCACGCTGAAGGCGAGAACGAAGGAGATGCCGTGGATCAGCTCTTGCGAGGTGACGCCGACGGCGCCGAACAGCGGCTCGAGCAAGCCGGCGAACGCCGGTTCGCCGACCCAGCCCAGGCCCAGCGAGGCCAGCGTGATGCCCAGCTGGCAGGCGGACAGGTAGGCGTCCAGCTGGCCATGCACCTTGGCCAGGATGCGGCCCCGCAGCCCTTGCGTCTTGGCGATGGCGCGGATGCGCGTGCGCCGCAAGGTGACGATGCCAAACTCGGCGGCAACAAAAAAACCGTTCAGCGCGACCAGGAAGAGGGCGAGCAGGACTAGCAAGACATTGTGCATGGGGGCGCAAAAGATGGGCTGTTAAAACGTCATCTTAAACGACGAAGGCCGCCATAGCCTAATTTAGCCGCGCGCCCCGCCCGTGCAGGCGGGCGCGCGCGGCGGGTTTTTCGCGCTTTTCAGCCTTTGGCCGCCGTTTGCGGTCCGCCGCGCATGGCAAACACCATGACGGCCGAGACGATGGCGGGGATGGCGACGACGAGGAAAATCGTGCTGTTGGGCCAGTTCAGACGGATCAGCTCGCCGCCGAGCACGGGACCGATGATGGAACCGATGCGCCCGATGCCCAGGCTCCAGCCGATGCCCGTCGAGCGCAGGGTGGTCGGGTAGTAGCTGGCCGCCAGGGCGTTGACGGCGGGCTGGCCGCCCACCACGCAGAAACCGGCGATGAAGATCGTGATGAACAGGAAGGCCAGCGACACGTCGGGACGGCCGATCAGGGCAATTGCCACGGCAGCGACCAAAAAGCACGGCAGCAGGATGCGGCGGAAGCTGGAGCGGTCGATCAGCTGGCCCATGACGAGGGTGCCGATGGTGCCGCCCACTTGCAGGGCCGTGCCCGCCAGCACGGCGTTGGCCGTCGACAGGCCCGCTTCCTTGGCGATGGTCGGCAGCCAGTTGGATAGGAAATACAAGTTCAGCAAGTTCATGAAATTGATGACCCACAACAAAATCGTCATCTTGGCGCGGCCGCCCGTAAACAATTGCAGCACGGGCGCGCCTTTGTGTTCCTTTTCATGCACGACGTATTGCGTGTCGGCCGTGATGTTGACGGTGGGATCGATGCGTTTGAGCCACTGGGCGACTTTATCCAGCTTGCGTTTCTTGAGCACCAGGAATTGCATCGATTCCGGCAGCAGGAAGAACATCAGCACGCCGATCACCAGCGGCACCACGCCGCCCACGTAAAACACGGATTGCCAGCCGAAGGCGGGAATCAGCGCGGCGGACAATAATCCGCCCAGCACGGCGCCCAGGGTAAAGCCGCACGAGACCAGCATCATCAAGGTGACTTTCTTGCGCAGGGGGCTGTATTCGCCGGCCAGCGCCATGGCGTTCGGCATCACGGCGCCCAGGCCCAGTCCCGTGATAAAGCGGATCAGCTGCAATTGCTCGATGGTGGTGGCCAGCGGCGTGACCAGCATGCACAGCGAAAAGAAGATGGTCGAGCCGATCAGCACGGGACGGCGGCCGAATTTGTCGGCCGTGATGCTGAAGACGAGCGAGCCGACCAGCATGCCCAGCAAGCCCGCGCCAAACACGGGACCCAGGTTGGCCTTGCTGACATGCCAGTCGGCAATGATGGCGGGCGCCACATAGCCCATCGCCTGTACGTCGAAGCCATCCATGATGACGCACAGCCCGCACAGGATCAGCATGCCGATCTGGAAGGAGCCGATCCTGTTGTTATTGATGAGATCGGGAATATCGATCGTCTTGCCTGCCGTGGACATGGTGATGCTCCTGTTTTTTTATGGTGATCGCACCCTGCCGGCGAGGGAGGCGCGCGTGTTTGTCTCAGGCTTTATTACAATCGCTTTTGATTGATTATTCAAACGTTATTTTCGAATGGATTTATCAGCTTTCCTTGTTAATCTTTGGCTGGCCCTGGATGGCGGCCAGGATGACATCGAGTGCCGGGTGCATGATCTTGCGTTCGTTTGAAATGACATAAAACTGTTCGCGCAGGGATGAGGCGTCGCCGACCAGCACGGCGCCGAATTGCTCCTCGATATCGGCCGCCAGGCTGGCCGGGGCGAAGAACAGGCCCAGGCCCTTGCGGCCGAAGGCGTTGAGCATGGCGTTGTCCTCGAATTCACCGACCACATCGGGCCGCACGCCTTGCTGCACCATCCATTCATCGATGCGCCCGCGCAAGGCGTTATTGCGCGCCGGCAGCAGGAATGGTGCGCCATGCAGGCTGTGCGGGAAGTTGTCGCGGTATTGTGCGGCCAGCGCGGGGATGCCGAACAGTTTCATGGCGCTTTCGCCCCACAGGTGGCTGGACACGCGCAGGCTGGCGCCGGCCGGCACGGCGCGGTCCGTCAACACCAGGTCCAGCTTGTGCAGGGCCAGGTCGGCCAGCAAGGATTCAAATTCGTCTTCCAGGCACACGAGCTTGACGGGCTGGTCCAGGCTGCGCGTGGCGTCCAGCATGCGGTAGGCCATCAGTTTCGGCAGGGAATCGGAAATGCCCACCGTCAAACGCATCTTTTCCGCGTCCGTATCGGCCAGCGCATCCTGCATCTGCTCGCCCAGCAAAAAAATCTGGTCCGCATAGCCGAGCGCCAGCCGGCCCGCTTCCGTCGGCACCAGGCGGCGTCCCTGCGGCTGCAGCAGGGAGCGGCCCAGTTCCTTTTCCAGCAGGGCCAGCTGGGTGCTGATGGTTTGCACGGCCAATCCCAGCCGTTCGGCCGCGCGCGTCACGCCGCCTTCCTTGGCGACCACCCAAAAGAAGTACAAATGGCGGTAATTGAAGCCCGTGGTTTTCATCGCGATATCCTATCTTCTGTTTTTACGAAGTAATACTTCCATTATCTTCTATTTTTAAATGTGTGACATGTCCCTATACTATGTTTCATTAAATCTAGATAACGGGGAACTATCGATGAAGCATTTCAGAGTGTCATTTCTAGTGACATTTATCTGCCTGGGCATTTCCGCCTGGTGGGGTTACACGCACGGTGGCGTGCAGACGATGCTGGCGGCGCTCGGTATCGCGGTGATCCTGGGCGTGATGGAAGTCTCGCTGTCGTTCGACAACGCGGTGGTCAATGCCTCGGTGCTGAAGAACTGGGACAAATTCTGGCAAAACCTGTTCCTGGGCGTGGGCATCATCATCGCCGTCTTCGGCATGCGTCTGCTGTTCCCGCTGGTCATCGTGGCGCAAGCGGCGGACCTGGGCTTGACGGAAGTATGGAATCTGGCACTGAGCAATCCGGAACAGTATTCGATGCACCTGACGAATCACCACGCGGAAGTGGCGGCATTCGGCGGCATTTTCCTGCTGCTGGTCTTCCTGAACTTCCTGCTGGACTCGGAAAAAGAAACGCACTGGCTGGGCCGTATTGAAGAAAAATTGGGTGCGCTGGGCAAGATCTCGTCGATTTCCGTGATGATCGCGCTCGGTACCCTGATGGCCAGCCTGTCGATGATCGAAGAAGGCCAGAAGCTGGTGGTTTTGACGGCAGGCCTGTGGGGTATTTTGACCTACGTGGGCGTCGATGTGATCAGCGGTTTGCTGGAAGGCGATAACGGCGACGGCAACATGGGCGACATCATCAAGCGCGGCGGTATTGGCGGCTTCCTGTATCTGGAAGTGCTCGACGCCTCGTTCAGCTTTGACGGCGTGATCGGCGCGTTCGCCATCACCAAGGATGTCGTGATCATCATGCTGGGCCTGGCGATCGGCGCGATGTTCGTGCGCTCGATGACGGTGTTCCTGGTGCGCAAGGGCACGCTCGACGAGTTCGTTTATCTGGAGCACGGCGCGCACTATGCGATCGGTATCCTGGCCGTGATCATGTTGGTCAGCATGAAGTTCCACATTCCCGAGATTTTCACGGGTCTGATTGGGGTGGCCTTCATTCTCGCCTCGCTGTGGTCGTCGATCCGCTACAAGCGCAGGATGGCCCTCGAAGAAGGCCGGACGGAAGCGCTGGAAGCGGTCAAGGCAGTGTAAAGAATGCGCGGCAAACGACTACACCCGTTTGTCGGCAAGTTGCAGCAAGCGTCGCCGCCGGCCTGGGGAGTCAGGCCGGTGGAGGACGCCAGGTGTTTGATCATATACAACCCACATAGGAGAAATACATCATGGCAATCAGTCTGCAAAAAGGCGGCAACGTTAACCTGAGCAAGGAAGCCCCCGGCATTTCGAAGATGATCATCGGCCTGGGCTGGGATGCCCGCGCCACCGATGGCGCCGCGTTCGACATCGACGGTTCCGTATTCCTGTTGAAGGCCGACGGCAAGGTTCGCGCCGACGTCGACATGATTTTCTATAACAACCTGAAGTCGAGCGACGGTTCCGTCACCCACTCGGGCGACAACACCACCGGCGCCGGCGATGGCGACGATGAAACCGTCGTCGTCGACCTGGCCACGGTGCCGGCCGAGATCGACAAGATCGCCGTCTGCGTGACGATTCACGATGCCGAAGCGCGCAAGCAAAACTTTGGTATGGTATCGAAAGCGTACGTGCGTTGCGTCAACGCCAACGGCAACACGGAAATCGCCCGCTTCGACCTGTCGGAAGACGGTTCGGCGGAAACGGCCATGGTCTTCGGCGAAATCTACCGCAACGGCGGCGATTGGAAATTCAAGGCTATCGGCCAGGGATATAAAGGCGGTCTGGGCCCACTCGCCGCATCGTTCGGCGTCGGCGTATAAGTTGTAAATAATCAAGGCGGTCCGCAGCGCGGGCCGCCGCCATCACCATCATCGTTGAGGAAGGAACAGTTGAATGCCGGTTTTTAATGTAACAGGGGACGTCGACCCGTTTCTGCATGTGTCGCTGGCCAAGGGCGAGAAGATTTATTGCGAATCCGATGCGATGGTGATGATGGAAACCAATCTTGAGCTGAAAGGCAAGATGACGGGCGGCATAGGCGCTGCGCTGATGCGCACCTTTGCCAACGGGGAATCGTTCTTTCAGCAGCATATCGAGGCCATGCGGGGCGACGGCGACTGTCTGCTGTCGCCCACCTTGCCCGGCGCGATGCGGGTGCTCGAGGTGGGTGCCCAGCAATACATGATCAGCGACGGCGCCTTCGTGGCGGCCACGTCTGGCGTGGAATTGAAGGTGCGCACGCAAAGCCTTGGCAATGCGCTGTTTGCCCAGAGCGGTGGGTTTTTCATCACCGAGACGGCAGGCAGCGGCCAGTTGGCGGTGTCCGGTTTTGGCGCGATGTCGGAACTGGAAGTGACGCCTGGCAAGGACGTGGTGATCGATAACTCGCACGTCGTATGCTGGGACAACCGCCTGCAGTACGAAATTTCCATGACGACCGGCAGCAGCGGCGGCTTTCTGGGCAATTTGATCAATAGCCAGACCAGCGGCGAAGGCGTAGTACTGAAATTTTCAGGCACGGGAAAAATCCTCGTGTGCTCGCGCAACCGCGCGGCCTTCCTCGCCTGGACGCAAAGCAAGCCGGCGTAACTAATATTTGATGTAACTAAGCAAACAGGAGCTATGCGTATGTCTGTCAATTTGAGCAAGGGCCAGAAGATTTCTCTGGACAAAGAAGCTGGTACCACCCTGACCCGTATCACCATGGGCCTGGGCTGGGATGCGGCCAAGACCAAGGGTTTCCTCGGTTTCGGTTCGAAGACGGAAGCCGTCGACCTGGACGCCTCGTGCGTCATGTTCGATGAAAACAAGGGCACGTCCGACATCGTCTGGTTCCGCCAGCTGAAAAGCAAGGACGGCAGCATTGTCCACACGGGCGACAACCGCACGGGCGCGGGCGATGGCGACGACGAACAGATCAATGTCGATCTGTCGAAGGTGCCGGCGCACGTGAAAAGCCTGGTCTTCACCGTCAACAGCTTTACTGGCCAGAACTTCTCGCAGGTGGAAAACGCCTATTGCCGCATCTTGAATGCCAGCAATAACCAGGAAGTCGCGCGTTTCAACCTGTCTGTGCAAGGTTCCCACACGGCACAGATCATGGCGAAGCTGTACCGCCATAACGGCGAATGGAAGATGCACGCCATCGGAGAAAACGGCAACGGTCGCACGTTTGACGACCTGATGCCCCAAATCTCAGTGCATCTATAAGGAGCAGTACGCAGCGGGCGGGGGACGGACCGGATACCGGCCCTTGTCCGCTGCTCTATTTTGAAGGAGAGTATGTCGTGATGCGATTGCTGATAGCCTTGCTACTTCCGTGTCTCACGTTTTTCATGCTGGGGCGCCCGCTGGCCGGTGCCGCCGCCTTGATCTTGCAGTGCACTGTGATCGGCTGGGCGCCGGCGGCCCTGTGGGCCCTGTACACGGTGAACCAGCATAAAACGGAGCAGGAACTGGAAGGTGCGTTAAGCCGCAGCTACATGCGCAGGCGTAGTCGCTTGATTTAAGGTCGATTGATCTAAATCAACCGGGCGCCAGGAATCCTTGCGCTAAAGCCCGTACGAGCGATCGTGCGGGCTTTTTTGTGCGCGTGCGAGGCGCTACTCATCGCTTTCGGCTGGGCATATTGCCGCTTGTGCGGCCTCTGGCGAGGACGTTTCCGCTGCCGCCAGCAGGGTGTCGACGGTGCTGGCGTCAACGCGCTTCATGTCTTTCGACCACGATACGAGTAAGGCGAAAGACAGCAACAGGCTGATCACGCCGATGACTAGCGTAAGACCGATGCCCCATTGCGACCACTTTCGTTGTACCAGGTTGAAGTGTTCAACACTTTGCCATTTTCCATTTTTCCAGGCCATCTCACGGCCTTTGATGCCCAGCCAGATGGCAACCCCGATGCCAACGTAGGGGATCAGTGCGAGTAAGCCTATCCACGTGCGGTTGCCGATCGCCCATATCCAGTTCAGCAGGAAGGCGCCCCAGCTCCAGCCAGCCACACCGGCAGGCAGTGCCTCGGCGGCGTCACTGCGCGCGCCGCAGTTGGCGCAAAAGTGCGTCTTGCCTTCCGCTTGCTGCGTCCCGCATGCCGTGCAAAACATGGGCTATCCTTCACGATGAATGGTGACCAGGCGGCTGCGGTGCATGGGTTTATCCCCCGCAACAGCCGTACAGTGCATTCTTCTTCGTCGACGTCATGGCTGTCTTGATTACAATCAAGAGTTACCCTTGTCGTGACAGGCAGCTCATTTCTTGCAGCGTATCGGCACGTTCACGGAATTGCCGTCTGAGCTCAGGTTACGGTATTGCAAATCTTCGCTTTCGATGGCGAAGCGGGGCACGGCGTGCACGTAGCGCTGCTTGCAGACCGTGTCGTCATTGATCAGTTTGCCCGCCAACATGTAGTCGCACAGCGCGAAGCGCGATTCCTCGTCGTCGAGGATCAGCACGCGCGCGGCGCTGTACAGCGCCGATTGCAAGACGTCCGGGCTGCAGTTTTCCGGCCCCGTCAGTTTCAGATGGGTTTTCGTCTGCGTGGCCAGGCGTTGCAGCTTGACGAGGGCGGCGCGCTCTTCCTTGCGGGCACTGTCGACTTGGGCGTCGCCGCTGGACAGGCGCAGCGCCAGCGAGGCGATCTGGTCGATGGAAATATGCCAGGCAAAGCCTTCGAGGCGCGTGCGGATCTGGCCGGGCAGGGGATCGGCCGCATCGACTTCGCAGCGGTACTGGCCCAGGTGGGGACGGCACAGCACGGGAATGGCAAAGGCCGAGGTGCGCTTGCCCTTGACGAATTTCTGGCTCAGGTCGCCAAAGTTTTCATGCGTGATGGTATCGAAGCGGGCTTGCCCAAAGCCCATCTTGACGAGGTTTTCCTTGCGCTGGCGCGAAAACAGGGCATCGACGGCGTCGTAGATATTCTTGTTGAAGATGCGGTCCAGCGGCTGGCGCTCGTCCGACATCTTTTCGAAGACGGCGCTGGAATTGGGCGCGTTGGCGTCGATGGAAATGAGGATGAAGGGCTTGCTGTTCAGGCGCGGCGGCACGACGGCCATGTCGTTGCCGTACAGCTGCGTCAGGGCCACGTCCCACAGGGTTTCCACGCCCAGGTTGTCGGCCGCGCCGCCATCGAACAGGTGCACGTAGGACGGCGATTCGCGCGACTCGGAACCGAGCTCCGGCACGAACGTATTTTTCGGACGGAAACGCTCGAAGGTGACGGAATCGAACACGCCGGGAAAGGCGGCCGAGGTGGCCACGGCCGTTGCCAGGCGGATATCCTGGATCGGCGAATGCAGGGTGCCGTAAAAATACTCATAAGAAAACACCACGCGCTTGCCGCCATCGGTGGCGTCCGTCGCGTTGGCCAGGAAGATGGGGCCATCGTGCGGCAAGTCCTCGTAGGTTTTCTTGTCGTACAGCACATCGTCGAATACGTCGGACAGGAACGAGGTGCGCGTCTTGTTCGTCAACAACATCGTCGTCAGGTTGGCAGGTTTCAAAATGGTCTGGCCGAAGAAATCCGTTTTCAGCTTGCTGCGCAGCAAAGGCCAATCCGTCTGCTTGCCATGCAGCGCATAGTAGCCGCCCGCGATGGCGCCGCCGGACACGCCGGAGATGGCCGAGGCGCCGCTGACGAGGCCGAACTCTTCCAGCTGCTCCAGCGAGGCGGCCGAGAAATTGGCTGCGCGGCTGCCCCCGCCGGACAGGGCGATGCCGATGAAGTGGTCGTTGGGCATGGGCTGCTGGATGCGCGCCTTGGGCGCGTCGATGCGCAGGCGCGGGGCTTCCTGCACGGTGAACGTGCGGTTTTCCACGCCGCTGTTGGGGCGCAGGGCGAGTACCGTGCAGCCGCTCAGCAGCGCAACGAGGATAAATGGTGCGAACAAGCGTGGCTTCATGCGTGATCTGTGCGTAGTCATTGGTTGGGATACGGACGGAAACGTGTGCGATTCTAGCAAACTTGCTGGTGATTAAGCATGCAGCTGATATGCGAGGAGGGCGGCGTTGTAGCCCGCGTGTACCAGTATGGGCGCCAACAGCGCGCCGCTGCGTTCGTACGCGAGGCCCGCGCACAGGCCCAGCACGAAGGCAGGCAGCATCGACACGGGCGGATGGACGATGGCGAAGAAGGTCGCGCCGATGGCGATCGCTTGCCAGGCCGGCAGCGAACGGCGCAAGCCGCCCTGCAGCAAGCCGCGGAAAATGAATTCCTCGCACAGGGGCGCGGCCAGCACGCCCAGAGCCAGCAGCCACAGGCTGTCCCACGAACTGTCGCCCGCTGCCGCCGCAGGTGCTTGCAGCACGAGCGTGCAGGCGATGCCGCAGAGAGCCGATACGGCCGCGCCTGCCGTACCCCAGCGCCAGGGGTGCCGGCCTCGTGCCATGCGCGGCACGCCGGCCGTCTTGCTGCGCCAGTAGACCAGGCGCAGCAGCACATACGTGAGCACGCCAGCCACCTTGTCCTTGAGCAGGATCAACAGCAGGATTTGCAGAATAAAAAACAGCATGGCGGCGATCAGGCCGTCGGCTGCCGTGACCCTGGCCGGCGGCGAGGCGGACGGGTCGAGCAGGTAGGGCAGCGCATCGCGTGCTTTTTGCCACAGGGCCACGGCCAGCGCCGCCGTCAGCACGACAAACACCAGTTGCTGCGCCAGGCTGCCGGCCGCCAGCGCGGCGATGTACAGGCCGGTCAGCAGCAGGTATAGATACGTGTAGGCGGGCCGTATCTTTACCGCCGCCTCGGTGGCCAGCGGATCGCTGGCAAACACGCCCAGCGCCACGGCGATCGCCGAGTACAGGGGGATACCGGCCAGGGCCAGCAGCATCAAACCCGCCATGTCCCACCGCCAGGCGTCTTGCCAGGCCAGCGCCGCGCTGAACAGGATCAAGGGGTAGAGCAGGGCCAGCGCGGCCCACAGCTGGGCTTTTTGCCGCAGCGCCTGGTCGACGGCGACGGGAAACGTGTACAGCAGCCACAGCGCGCCGCCTTCCTTGTTGAGGGTCTGGAAGGCCGACATCATCAGCACATAAGTGCCGAGGAAAAAGCCGGTAGAGGCCAGCAAGACGGGGCTGGACAGCAGCTCGTGCAGGTCGCGTGCCTGGCCCGAGAACAGGGCCTGGCCACCGAGGATCAGCAAGGGCAGCAACAGGGTTTGCACGAGAAAATTGCGGTCGCGCAGCAGCAAAGTCAGCTCGCGGCGCTGGATCACCGTGCCGGGGCGGGCGCGCCACTTGCCAGCGGACTGGTTCGCAGGGGAGCGCTTGCGGCCGGCCTCGCGCTGGCCCGCGCCCACCACGCCGTGGCGCAGCTGGCGGCGCAGCAGGGCCATGCCCAGCTGCATCAAGCACAGGCATTGCGCCAGCAGCAGGACGGCCGGCAAGGCTGCTGCCGCACCTTGGGCATTGAGCAAACTCACCAGCAGGCCCGGCGGCGTCCAGCCGGTCCAGGCCGGCATGGCCGCCGCCCACGCGTGGGCAAAGCCGCCCGTACCCATGCCGAACGACATGCCCATATACATGGGAAACAGGCCGGCCACCGACAGCAGGGCCTGCAAGTTGCCCAGCTGCGCAGGACTGAGCGACAGGCGCAAGCCCGTGTCGATCAGGGTACGCAACATGGCCGCCAGGGCCAGCAGGAGCAGGCAGGCAAACAGCCCCGACAGCGGCGAAAACCAGTCCTGGCCCGAATACCAGGCGATCATGGTGGTGCCGGGCCACAGCACCAGCAGGCCGAGCGGGTTGACCAGCGTGCGTTCGAGCACGCGCGCCCACAGCAGGGTGCCCTTGTCGACGGGCAGGGTGACCAGCCATTCCAGGTCCCAGTCCGGCTTCGACAGTTCTCCCATGCCCAGCGGCAGCAGCAGGCTCACCAGCCACAGCAGCGCCAATTGCAAGGTCAGGGCGCCCGCCAGCGCCGCACTGAACGGTTGCTCGATCAAGTGGGCGATGACGGGCGCCATCACGCGCTCGCCTGCCTGCAGGCTGCCCTTGGCCTGGCAAACGGTCACCTGGTCGAGCAGGCAATGCATGTTCAGCAGGTTGTGGCGGGCGATATTGCCGGAGGCAAATAGCATGGGCAAGACCAGCAGCGCGCCCAGCAGCCATCGCCCTCGTTTCTTTCCTGGCGTGGCGGGTCGGCTCTTGCCTCCCCGATGGAACGCCAAGCCCTTGCCGCTGACGTTGAGCAGGCGCTGCAGGCGCAATCGGGTCAGCAACCAGACGGCGCGCCAGGCGGTGGGCGGCGCCGGTGTCATGCGGTTTCGTCGGTGAGTTGCAAAAAGAGGTCTTCCAGGCTGCCGTCGCTGGACAGCTGCTGGCGGATCTCGTCCAGGCTGCCCGTGGCGACCAGGGCGCCACGGTGGATGATGGCAACCCGGCTGCACAGTTTTTGCGCCATGTCGAGCAAATGCGTGGAAACAAAAATGGTGGTGCCGGCCGCGGCGATGCGCAGCAGGCGTTCCTGCACGTCGCGCGACGCGCGCGGGTCGAGGCCGTTGATCGGTTCATCGAGGATCAGCACGGCGGGATCGTGGATCAGCGCGCACGCGAGGCCCAGCTTTTTCTTCATGCCCAGCGAATAATTGACGGCGAAATCCTCGCTCGCCTCGTCCAGGCCGAATTCCGTCAGCAGACGCGCCGTGCGCGTGGCCGCCTCGGCGCGTGGATAGCCATGCATTTCGGCCACGAATTGCAGGATTTCACGTCCTCGCAAATAATCGTAGAAGATGGGATTGTCGGGCAGATAGCCCACCTTGCGCTTGACGGCGGCGCCATCGCGGTGGCAATCGAGGCCATCGATCAGCACGCGCCCGCTGCTGGGCACGAGGATGCCCATCAGCATGCGGATGGTGGTGGTTTTACCGGCCCCATTCGGGCCCAGGAAGCCGAAGACCTCTCCTTTGCCCACTTGTAAGGTCAGCGGCTTGACGGCCTCGAACGTGCCGTACTGTTTGGACAAACCTTCGAAGCTGATCATGGTGCCCCCAGGGCGGCCAGCAGGCGCCGCTCGCCATCGGGCGTGAGGCGCAGGGCACGGCTGTCGAGTTCGCGCTCGGCCCAGCGCCGGCGCAGGGCCAGCTGCAGCAGGGCCGCCCCCAGCGCCCCGCCCAAATGGGCGCGCCGTTCGCTCCAGTCCAGGCAGGCACAGGCGAAGCGGCGGCGCTGGCGCTGCAATTGCGGCACGTCGATGCCCAGCGCCGCCATGCCGGCCGCACCCGCTTCCGACAGGCAATATTCGCCTTCGCCATCATCGTCGAGCAGCCAGCCTTGCGCGTGCAACTGGTCGTGCATGGCGACGGCGACCGTGCCGGCCATGTGGTCGTAGCAGGTGCGCGCATGGCGCAAGCGGTCCGGCGTGGAGGGTGTAAACGGCGTTGCTGGCACGCCGGCCACCACCAGCAGCGCTTCCAGCGCCCGCGCCACCTCCGTACTGGCCAGACGGTAGTAGCGGTGCTTGCCCTGCGCCAGCATCGACAGCAAACCGTCGTCGCGCAAGCGCGCCAGATGGGCGCTGGCCGTCGAGGCGCCTACCTCGGCCAAGGTGGCCAGTTCCGTGGCCGTGCGCGCATGGCCATCGAGCAGGCTGCACAGCATGCGCGCGCGGGCCGGTTCGGCGATGGCGCCGGCCAGTTGCGCCAGGCCCATGTCGGCCGAGGGAAGTTTGTCATCCATGATTCGTCCGTGGGCGAAGTGTTGTGGTGGAAGGGGCAGCATACTCGTGTCCCCACATCACTGCAATGGAATGCGCATGCCGCTCGCCGACGTTGTTATCGCCCCCACCGACCCTTTTTCCGCCGTCACCCACGCGGCACCGTATGGCTACTATCGCCGCCTGGCGGAAGGCCCGCCGCTGCGTTTCGAGGCGTCGCTCGATTGCTGGCTGGCAACGGGCGCGGCCGGCGTGCGGGCCGTGCTCGAGCATCCCGCTTGCCGCGTGCGCCCGCCGGGGCAGGCCGTGCCGCTCAACCTGGCAGGCACGCCGTGCGGCGCCATCTTTGCCGAACTGGTGCGCATGAACGACGGCGAGCGGCATGCCGTGCCGAAACAGGTGCTGGCGCGCGCGCTGGGCCAGGTGGACCTGGCTCGCCTGCACGGACGGGTGATGCAGTTTGCCGGCGACCGCGTTCCCGGCAGCGCCGCGCAGCTGAACGAGGCGATTTTTGAGCTGCCCCTGTTCGCCATGGCGGACTTGCTGGGCTTTGCGCCAGCGCAATGGCCGGCGCTGGCCGCCTGGACGCGCGACTTTGTCGCCTGTTTGTCGCCGCTGAGCAATGGAGAACAACTGGCCGGCGCGCAGCAAGCGGCCGACGCCTTGCTGCACGGTTTTACCGTATTGCTGCGCGAGGCGGATGCCTTGCCCGGCAGCTTGCTGCACGACATCGTGAGCGGGGCGGATGCCGTCGGCTGGCAGGCGTCTGGCGGCGTGCTGGCCAACCTTGTGGGCTTGCTGTCGCAGACGTGCGACGCCACGGCAGGTCTGCTGGGCAATGCCACGGTCGCTTTGTGCACGCAGCCGCAGTTGTTCGCGCAACTGCGCGCCGCGCCCCAGCGATGGCCGGCTCTGCTGCGCGAAGTCAGCCAGCATGATCCCGCGATCCACAACACGCGCCGCTACACGGCCGATGCCGTGGAGTTGCCCGGCGTGCGCATACCGGCCGGACAGACGATCATCGTCGTGCTGGCCAGCGTCGGCCAGGCGGAGTCGGGTTTTGGCCATGGCCGCCACGCCTGTCCGGGCCAGTCCATCGCGCAGACGATTGCCACGGCATGCCTGCAGGCATGGGCCGATGGGCTGGAAGACATGCCGCTGGCCTGGTCGTACCGGCCTTCGCTGAACGCCCGCATCCCCGTTTTCAGCAATGGAGAAATAGCATGATTGCCGTGATTTTCGAAGTCTGGCCCAGCGCCGAAGGACGCCAGCAGTATCTGGATCTGGCGGCCGCGCTGCGCCCCTTGCTCGCTGAAGTCGATGGATTCATGTCCATCGAGCGCTTCAGCAGCCTGAGCGAGCCAGGCAAACTGCTGTCGCTGTCTTTCTTTCGCGACGAAGCGGCACTGGCACAGTGGCGGCAGCTGGAAGCGCACCGCGCGGCGCAATCGGCGGGCAGGCACGGTGTGTTCGACGACTACCGGCTGCGCATCGCCGGCGTGGTGCGTGATTACGGCATGCTGGAGCGGCAACAGGCGCCGACCGACAGCCGCCAGCGCCACGATGTCTGACGCTTAGCGGGGCAGGGCGCCCTGCGTGATTTTTACCTTGACCCGGTAGGTGGGCGCGGCCGCGTCCAGGGCGGGCGGCGTGGCCGGATCGACGTCGAGCAGAGTGAACGTCAGGTGGTTGACGGTCACGGAGCTGGCGGCGCCGGGCATGGACTCGGACAAGACGATATCGGTGGCGCCCGCGCTGTTGAGCAAACTGAAACTGTAGCTGACGTAGCCTTTCCACACGCACACGGCGCCCTTGCGGCAGCGGCTGTCGTTGACGCGCTCGAGTTTCAGGGTATCGGTGGCCGTGATGGCGACCTGTTCGCCCGGCGAGAGCACGTGGGTGACGCTGCGCGGCGTGTTTTCCGCGTCGCCGGCGCTGCCAGCCGCGCCGCAGCCCGCCAGCACGGCCACGCAGGCGATGAACAGGGGTAACAACCATGTTCGGTACGATTGATGTAGATAGTGCATGTTTTTCCTTTCAGGTGGAGCGTCCCGGCGTGGCGTCCACGCGTGGGATGAAAATGATAATAACAAAATGATATTTTTCCGGCGCACTATTGGCGCGCTGCCGATGAATTGACGCGTCGGCCACGCGGCGCGCCGATTACTGCGTAGAATGGCTGTTTTGAAAATCAGGAAACAACCATGAAAAAAACCGACCTGGCCAAAAGCGATGCCAAGAAACTGATGGGAAAGATGAATGTTCCCGGCGCCGGTGCATTCGGTAAGGAAGCGGTGGTCGTCGACCGCCGCGAGCAGCGCAAGCGCGATCAGGCGCTGGGCCTGGTGCCGTTCGCCGTCAAGCTGAACAGCGATCTGGTGTTGCAATTGCAGACCCTGGCCAAGGAGCGCGGCGTGGATCTGAATGAATTGGTCGCCGAGCTGATCACCAAGGGCTTGGCTGCAGCATAAGGGCTGACAATGTTTATCTGTTGATAAATATCATTTATAAAACTAAAAGGCGCCTTGCGGCGCCTTTTGCATTGCGGCATTGCTTTCGATTACACGTAGGCCGCCAGGGCGCCCTTCATTTTCTTCAGCGCCGCCACTTCGATCTGGCGGATGCGCTCGGCCGATACGCCGAACTCTTCAGCCAGCGCGTGCAGCGTGGCGCCGGAACCGTCGTCGTTGGCCAGCCAGCGCGCTTCGATGATGCGGCGCGAACGGGCGTCCAGTTTGGACAAGGCCGTTTCCAGGCCTTCCGATTGCAGGCGCGTCACTTGTTCCGCTTCCAGCACCTTGGTCGGCTCGCTTTGCTCCGACGACAGGTAGGCGATCGGCGAAAACTTGTCGTCTTCATCGTCGGTCGGCGATTCCAGCGCGATGTCGCGGCCGCTCAAGCGCGTTTCCATTTCGATCACTTCTTCGCGCTTCACGTCGAGCAGCTTGGCCAGCGCATCGATCTGTTTCGGCGTCATCGCATCGAGGCCCGTCTTGTGGCTGCGCAGATTGAAGAACAGCTTGCGCTGCGCCTTCGTCGTCGCGACCTTGACCAGGCGCCAGTTTTTCAGGATGTACTCATGCATCTCGGCTTTCACCCAGTGCATGGCGTACGACACCAGGCGCACGCCCTGGTCCGGATCGAAACGTTTCACGGCTTTCATCAAGCCGATATTGCCTTCCTGAATCAGGTCGGCATGCGGCAAGCCATAGCCCAGATAGCCGCGGGCAATCGAGACCACCAGGCGCAGGTGCGACAGCACCAGCTCTTGCGCGGCGGCCAGGTCATTTTTTTCGCGCAGGCGTTTCGCCAGCGAAATTTCTTCGTCGTGGGTCAACATGGGCAGACGGTTCACGGCCGAAATATAGGCGTCGATATTGCCCAGATTGCCAGTGAACCCGAGGCCCAGCGCATTACTTTTGGTCGGAACCAATGCGGATGTTGCGGACATCATAGTCATGTTTTCTCCCTCGTAGTCGTGCTTTGTTCCAGTTGGCCACATCACACGATGTGGCCCGATTGTCTGTTCTGTTTTGCGTATTCGGTCTTGCACTTTGCAGATCGCGGCACCATCTTCATCTGGCGTCCATGGCGGTTCTGCTGTTGGTATGTCCCTATATTAGCACTCTCTGCCTGAGAGTGCCAATCAGCACATTTAATCGTCCTGATAGCCTAAATACTATGGTGATTTAATGCTTGATATATATCTCTGAACAGCGCGAGATAGCGCTTTACGACAACGTAGCCAGTCTACGGCCTCTGGCTGAAGCGAGCCTTAAGAATACTTGCTAAATATCAAGATAACAGCAGATGGGGATGGCGAGGCGCATGGCGGCGCCAGGAGCGCCGCCATGGAAAGGAAGGTCAGTTCAGGCGCGCCAGGTGGCGCTGTACGCAGAGGAAGGCGCCGATCAGGCCGAGGCCGGCGCTGACGGCCAGCAAGCCGGCCATCGGCAGCGGCGCCAGCGGCACCAGCTGGAATTCGGACGCATACAGGCGTGCAAACTCGGCAATCGCGGTATTGAGCGGCTGCAAGGCCAGCGCCACGGCGCCCAGCGCCAGCGCACCGGCGCACAGGCCCAGCAGGGCGCCCGTGTAATAGAAGGGGCGGTGGATGAAAGTATCGGTGGCGCCGATCAGTTTCGAGATGCTGATTTCATCGCGCTGCTGCATCACTTGCAGGCGGATGGTATTGAAGACCACGGCGATGACGGCCACGCCCAGGGTGATGGCCAGCAGCAGCAGCACCAGGCGCAGCACGCCCAGCAGGGCCGCCAGACGCTTGACCCAGGCCGAATCGACTTGCGCCGATTCCACGCCCGGCAGGTGGCGCAACTGTTCCGCCACGGCATCGACATCCTGCGCTTCGCTGGCGCTGCTGAAGGCGTCGAGTTTCAGCACATAGCTGTCGGGCAGGGGATTGTCGCCCAGGGTGCTCAGTACGTCGGCCAGGCCGTTCTTGTTCTTCAGCGTATCGAGCGCCTGTTCGCGCGGGATGAAGACGATCTTCGCCTTTTGCTCGCCGACGATCTTGCGCATGGCGCTGGCCAGGGCCACGGCTTGCTCGCGCGGCGTGTCGATCTTCAGGAAGACGCTGATTTCCGGGTCGACCGACATCTGTTCCGACATGGGGCGCACATTGTCGAGCATGGTCAAGCCGGCGAACGGCAGCGACAGGGCGATGGCGACGACGAGCACGTTCAGTAAAAAGCCACCTGGCGACTTGCGCAAGTGAATCAGCGCCGAACCGAGCGCGAAGCGGTGTTGACGGAACCAGCCTCTCATGCCTGTTCTCCCTGCGCGTCGTCCTGGTCGGGAGCGGGCGCAAAGTCGGGATCGGGCGGGGCGAAGACGGGCGCCTGCGTGGCCTTGTCGATGGCGACCAGCTGGCCGTTCTTCAGGTGGATCACGCGGGCGGCGGCGTCGAGCATCTGTTCGTCATGGCTGGAAATGAGGCAAGTCACGCCCACCGAGTGGAATGCTTTGAGGGCGTCGAGCACCTTGTTGGCGCTGGCGCGGTCCAGGTTGGCCGTCGGTTCGTCGGCCAGGATGATCTGCGGCCGGTTGACGATGGCGCGCGCGATCGATACGCGCTGCTGCTCGCCGCCCGACAGCGACAGCGGACGCGCCATGGCGCGGTCCAGCAATCCCACCTTGTCGAGCGCGGCGCGCGCGCGCTGCTCGGCGGCAACTTTATGCGCGCCGACGACGAGCAGCGGCAGCATGACGTTGGCCAGGATGGAGCGGTCGTTCAGCAGTTTTTGCTGCTGGAAGATCAGGCCCATGTTCCGGCGCAAAAACGGCACGCCGGCCGGCTTGATCTTCGCCATGTCCTGGCCATTGACGATCAGCTTGCCCGACGTGGGGCGTTCCATAGCGGCGATCATTTTCAGCAAGGTGGACTTGCCGGCGCCGGACGGGCCGGCCAGGAAGACCAGCTCGCCCTTGGCAATACTGAGCGAAATGTCGCTGAGCGCCACGGCGTCGGGGGAGTATTGCTTGGAGACGTGCTGAAATTCAATCATGTATGGGCTTATCCGAGCAGCGCTTCGACAAATTCGGCAGCCACGAAAGGCTGCAAGTCTTCAATTTTCTCACCGATGCCGATGAAATACACGGGCACGGGGCGCACGCGGGCAATCGCCGCCAGCACGCCGCCCTTGGCGGTACCGTCCAGCTTGGTGATCACCAGGCCGCTCAACTGCAGGGCATCGTCGAAGGCCTTCACTTGCGTGAGGGCGTTCTGGCCCGTGTTGCCGTCGATGACGAGCAGGGTTTCATGCGGTGCGCCCTCCATGCCCTTGCCGATCACGCGCTTGATTTTCTTCAATTCTTCCATCAAGTGCAACTGCGTCGGCAGGCGGCCGGCCGTGTCGACCATGACCACGTCGATGCCGCGCGCCTTCGCCGATTGCACGGAGTCGTAGGCCACGGCGGCCGGGTCGCCCGATTCCTGCGAAATCACGGTAACGTTGTTGCGCTCGCCCCAGACCATCAGCTGCTCGCGCGCGGCGGCGCGGAAGGTGTCGCCCGCGGCCAGCAGCACGGACTGGTTGTTCGACTGCATGTGCTTGGCCAGCTTGCCGATGGTGGTGGTCTTGCCCGCGCCATTGACGCCGGAAATCATCATCACCAGCGGCTTGTGGCGGCCCAGCTCGAAGCGCTTTTCCAGCGGCGAGAGCAGCTCGATCAGCAGCACTTTCAGCGCGGCCTTGACGGCGGCTGCGTCGAGCAGCTTGTCTTCCTTGACCTTTTTCTTCAATTCCGTGAGCAGGAATTCGGTGGCGTCGATGCCGGCGTCGGACATCAGCAGCGCCGCTTCCAGCTCTTCGTACAGGGCGTCGTCGATCTTCGCGCCGACGAACAGCACGGACAAGGTGTTCGAGGTTTTCGACAGGCCCGCCTTCAGGCGCGTCATCCACGATTTTTTCTCGGGTTCGGCAGCGACGATCACGGGCACGAGCTCGGCTGGCGCGCCGCTCAGGGGCGCAGCGGCAGGCTGCGGTGCGGGCGGCGTGGCGGGAAGGACGAGGGGCTCGGCTGGTGCGGCCTCGGGAGCGATGGGTTTTTTCTTGAAGAAACTAAACATGGATGTGTGGTGGCGGGTGCTGACCTAAGGCCCGGCGGCGCCGGACACTGTGTTACGGGCTATTCTACCAGAGCGCGCCCGGCCCTTCATGCTTTACTGTTCGATTGGCAACATTGCGTGCCTATCCACGGAGATCGCCGCAGTTGCCGCGCTTTTCAACGGGTTCAATGCGTTTGCAGGGCCAGCGCCTGGTGGCGGCGGCGCCAGTCGGCGATGCTTTCGTCGACTTGCCGCAAGTCCAGCACATGCAGGAAAGAAGGGGGCTGCTTGTACAGCACGGGACTGCGTCCCCCTGCCCACAATTCCATGCTTGGCGGCAAGTTCGCATGCAGTTGCTGCAGGCTGTCGCGCGTCTGCCGCTGCTTGCTGGCGCTGGAAAACGACAGCGCCACGATATCGGCCCGCTGCGCGCGGGCGGCCGCGACGATGTCCGTCAGCGGCGTTTCCACTCCCAGCGACATGCAATGGGCGCCCGCCGCCGCGCACAGCGCCTCGGCCATCAGCAGCCCCAGGCCATGACGCTCCTGCGGCAAGGTACTGAGCACGATGCGCGGCGTGCGCGTCGATGGGCTGCTTGCCTGCGGCAGGGAAAAGATGGCGTGGCGCATCACCGTTTGCAAGGTTTCGCTATACAGATGCTCTTCATACACGGCCAGGTCGCCGCAAGCCCATGCCTCGCCCACCATGCCCGTCAGGGGGGCGATCACGTCGATGGTGAACGCTTTCAAGCCCAGCACGGCCAGCGCCTGGCGCAGGGCGTCACCCAGTTCCGCCATCTGGTGGCCGCGGCACAGCGACAGGTAGTGTTCGAGCTGCGGAGGCGGCGTTGACGGCGCCGCACTGCCGGCGCTGGCCAGCTGCTGCAGTTGCACGGTGCTGTGCTGCATGATTTTTCCCGGACGAAAGCCGAGGTCCAGCAGGCGCTTGACCATGCGCAACTTCTGCACTTGCTCGGCCGGGTAGCTGCGCTCGCCAAAGGCGTCGCGCTGAGGCTGGGGAAAAGCGTAGCGGCGCTCCCAGACACGCAAGGTTTCCTTGGCCAGCCCGGTATCGCGCTCGACATCGCTGATGCTGAAGGCGGAAGTAGGTTGCAGGTCAGTATCCATACCAGGGGCTTGCTCGCATGCCAAAAAGAACGTGGAGTGCATTTTACGCCTTCCGCCGCCCCGGACCAAATAGCTGAATCCGATTGGAAATTGCCGACGTATAAGTTGTGGAACGGCCGAGGGCGCTCATTGACATAAATCAATATTTCATCGATTATCCATGAGGCTCGTTTTGTCCAGGACAAACTTAATACAGGTGTACTCATGAAAATTGCCGTCGTCGGAGCAGGAATTGCAGGTTTGTCGTGTGCCTATCGCCTGGCGCAGGCGGGCCAGGACGTGACCTTGTACGAGGCGGGCGACTATTTTGGCGGCCACAGCCATACGGTCGATGTCACGCTCGATGGCGTCACGCATGGCGTCGACACGGGTTTCCTCGTGTTTAACCACGCCACCTATCCGAACCTGGTGCAACTGTTTGACGAACTCGGTGTCGAGGCGGCCGACAGCGACATGTCGTTTTCCGTGAAGATGCCGCTGGGCACCTCGTCCGATGCCCGCGTGCTGGAATGGGCGGGCGCCAATTTCGATACCGTGTTCACGCAGCGCAGCAATCTGTTGCGCCCCGCCTTCCTGCGCATGCTGCGCGATATCGTGCGCTTCAACCGCCAGGCCAGCGCCCTGGCCATGGCCAGCGTGCCGGCGCCGGCCATGTCGCTCGGCGAGTTCCTTGATCTGCACAATTATGGCGACGAGTTCCGTCACTGGTATCTGTTGCCGATGGCCGCCTGCATCTGGTCGTGCCCGGCGCGCCAGATGCTGGCCTTTCCCTTGGCCACCTTCATCCGTTTTTGCCACAACCACGGCTTGCTGCAGGTGAGCAACCGGCCGCAATGGCGTACGGTGCGCGGCGGTGCGCGCGTGTACGTGGAAAAACTGCTGGCAGGCATTGCGCAGCAGCGCCTGGCGTGTCCCGTGCTGGCCGTGCGCCGCCAGGGGCACAACGGCGCACGCATGGTCGAGCTGCATACGGCGGCCGGCGTCGAGCATGCCGATCACGTGGTACTCGCTTGCCACAGCGACCAGTCGCTGGCCCTGCTGGCGGACATCCGTGACGACGAGCGCTCCGTGCTTGAAGCCGTGCGCTACCAGCCAAACCGGGCCGTGCTGCATACGGATGCGTCTTGCCTGCCGCAGCGCCGCCGCGCCTGGTCGGCCTGGAATTACCAGGGCCGGCCGGCCGCGCAGGAGGGCGAATCGCCGCAGGTATGCGTGCACTATTTGCTGAACCAGCTGCAGCCGCTGCCGTTTACGACGCCCGTCATCGTCTCGCTCAATCCGCTCGACGAGCCGGACCCGGCCAAGGTCATCGACGCGTTTTCGTATGCCCACCCCGTGTTCGATGGCGCGGCCATTGCGGCCCAGGCGCGCCTGGCCGGTTTCCAGGGCGCGCAGCACACGTGGTTCGCGGGCGCCTGGACGGGCTATGGTTTCCATGAAGACGGTTTGAAGTCGGGCCTGGCCGTGGCGCAAATACTCAATGGCATGGCGGCGGCGGAGCTCGGCCATGCCGCGTAATTCATCGCCGTCCGTGCCGCCGCAGCCCCAGCTGTGTCTGGGGCGGGTGCGGCATGCGCGGCTGCGTCCGCGCGCGCATGCTTTCAGTTACGGCATGTTTTATCTGCGCCTGCCCTTGCGCAGCCTGGACGCGCACGATTTTCCTGCCCGCTTGATCTCGCGCAACGGCGCCAATGTGCTGTCCTTCCGCGACAGCGACCATGGCGATGGCACGACGCCGCTGCTGGAGTGGATCGATGGCTTGCTGCGCCAGCAAGGCGTGCTCGACGCGGGCGGCGAAATCTGGCTGCAAACCATGCCGCGCATGTTCGGCTATGTGTTCAATCCCGTCAGCTTCTGGTTTTGCCACCGTCCGGATGGCGCCTTGCGCGCCGTGGTCTGCGACGTGCGCAATACCTTCGGCGAGCGCCACCTGTACCTGCTCGAACAGGGCGGGCCCATCGCTTATGGCAGCGAATTGCAGGCCAGAAAAATTTTCCACGTGTCGCCATTTTGCAAGGTGGAAGGGCATTACCGCTTCCGTTTCCTGCGCAACACTGAAAAGGATGGCGAGCGCCACCTGGCCCGGGTCGATTACGACGACCTTGACGGTCCTGTTTTGCAGACGAGCTTGTCCGGTACGGCGCGGCCGCTGCGCGATGGCGCCATCGCCTGGGCTCTGCTGCGCTACCCGCTGATGACGTTTGGCGTGATGGCGCGCATCCATTGGCAAGCCTTGCGCCTGTGGCTGCGCCGCGTGCCGTTTTTCAGCAAACCCCACCCTCCACAAGAAAAGGTGTCCCGATGAGCTCCGACTCCCTGCCGACCGGCCTGCATGCGCGCAGCAGCGCGTGTCCCGCGCACTTGCCCGACCACACGCACCTGGATATGCCCGCTTCCGGGCGCATGATCGTGCGCCTGCTGCAAAAATTACAATATGGCGCCCTGCGTCTGCGCACGCCGGATGGCAGCATCTTGCTGTACGGCGACGGCAGCCACCCCGTCACCCTGGACTTGCACAACTGGCGCCTGTGTTCCGCCGTGTTGCGCTCGGGCGATATCGGCTTTGCGGAAACGTTTATCGCCGGCGACTGGCGCACGGACAATTTGCCGGGCTTGATCGAGCTGATGATACGCAACCGCGCGCAGATCGAGTCCTTGATCTATGGCAACTGGTGGGGCAACCTGGTCTACAAGCTGCGGCATTTGCTCAACCGCAATTCGCGCGCCGGCAGCAAGAAGAATATCCACGCCCATTACGACATCGGCAACGCCTTTTATCAGTTGTGGCTGGATCCGTCGATGACGTATTCGAGTGCGCTGTTCGCCGAAGGCGCCAGCCTGGAGCAGGCGCAAGGGGCGAAATACCGGCGCATCGCCGATCAGCTTCAACTGCAGCCAGGCGCCAAGGTGCTGGAAATCGGCTGCGGCTGGGGCGGTTTTGCGGAAACGGCGGCGCGCAGCTACGGCGCCCATGTGACGGGCCTGACCTTGTCGACCGAACAGCTGGCGTATGCGCGCCGGCGCCTGCAGGACGCGGGGCTGGCGGCGCAGGCCGACCTCCAGCTGTGTGATTACCGCGACAGCGCCGGCCAGTACGACGCCATCGCCTCGATCGAAATGTTCGAAGCCGTGGGGCAAAGCTACTGGCCCGGCTATTTCGCCTGCGTGGCGCGCAACCTGAAGCGGGGCGGCCGCGCCTGCATCCAGACCATCGTCATCGCCGACGACTTGTTCGAGCGCTACAGCAAAAGCACGGATTTCATTCAACAGTATATTTTTCCGGGCGGCATGCTGCCGTCGCCGGCCGAGTTCCGCCGCGCCGCCGAGGCGCAGGGCTTGCGCGTGGAAGACGCCTTCCGCTTTGGCCTCGATTATGCGCAAACCCTGCGCCAGTGGCGCGCCAGCTTCCTGGCCCAGCGCACGGCGCTGGAAAAGCAGGGTTTCGATGGCCGTTTCCTGCTGACCTGGGAGTTTTACCTCGCGTATTGCGAGGCCGCCTTCCAGGCGCACAACACGGATGTAATGCAATTTACTCTGGTGAAGGACTGACCATGCGCCGTTTGCTTGCCACTGTTGTGCTGTCATTGACCATGTTGGGTGCCGCGGCCGCGCCGCCTGCCTTTGTCGCTGCCGACGTGCCCGAGGCCCGGCTGGCGGGGGAGGGCGAATACACGTGGTTCGGCATGCGTATTTATCGGGCACAACTGTGGGTGGGACCGCAGGGCTACCAGGGCGCGGCGTCCGAAACGGCGCCGTTTGCGCTGGAATTGCGCTACGCACGTTCGCTCGATGGCAAGAAGATCGCCGAAGCCAGTTATGAACAGATGCAGAAAATCGGCGCCGGCACGCCGGAGCAGCGCCTGGCGTGGCTGTCGACCATGCAGCGCATCTTTCCTGACGTCAAAGAGGAGCAGCGTATCGCGGGCGTCTACCGGGCCGGCATCGCGCCCGGCGTGCGCTTTTATCTCGATGGCAAGGTGCTGGCCGACGTGAGCGATGGCGATTTCGCGCGCGCGTTTTTTGCCATCTGGCTCTCGCCGTCGACCACGGCACCCAAGCTGCGCGCGGCCTTGCTGCAGAATGCGGCGCCGCTGCCATGAACGCCGGGGCCAGCGTGTTGAGCTTGCCGGCCTTGTTCAGCTACGGCCTGTTCGGCTTGCCGCTGGCCATGCTGGCGCTGCCCATCTATATCTATGTGGCGCCGTTTTATGCGCAGCGCAGCAGTCTTGACCTGGCGCAGATCGGCGCCGTGCTACTCGCGGCGCGCATCGCCGCCGCCTTCATCGATCCGGCCCTGGGCGCCTGGATGGCGCGTGGCGGGCGCAGTTATGCCATGCTTGTCGGCGCCGCGCTGCCCTTGCTGCTGCTGGGCTTTGGCGCGCTGTTCCATCCACCGCCGATGCCGCAAGAGGTTACCCTGGCCTGGTTCCTGGCAGCCTTGCTGCTCGTCTACACGGCCTATGGCCTGGCCGGCATCGCGCACCAGAGCTGGGGCGCGGCGCTCACCCAGGCGTCCACGCAGCGGGCGCGGGTGGCGGCCGTGCGCGAAGGCTGCGGCTTGCTGGGCGTGATCCTGGCGGCCGGGCTGACTTCCGTGCTCGGCTATGACGGCTTGTCGCTGGCCTTTGCCGTCTGCCTGCTGGCGGCGGGTGCGCTGCTGCTGGCGCGCGCGCCGCGTCCCGCCTTGCGCAGCGCCGGGGAAACGTTACCCGGCAATGGCTGGAAGCTGCCGTTTCGCCAGCGCGCGTTTCGCTGGCTGTTTGCCGTCCTGCTCGTCAATGGCGTGGCGGCCGCCATCCCCGCCACCCTGTTCCTGTTCTTTGCCGGAGACTACTTGCGCCTGGGCCATTACGCGGGACCGTTCCTGATCGTCTACTTTTGTGCGGCGGCCGCCTCGATGCCCGTGTGGGTGGCCCTGGCGCGCCGGTTTGGCGAGGCGCGCGCCTGGGGCGGCGCCATGCTGCTGGCCGCGACCGTGTTTGTCTGGGCGTATGGCCTGGGCGCGGGCGCCGCCTGGGGCTTTGCCGCGATTTGCCTGCTGTCGGGCCTGGCGCTGGGCGCCGACCTGGCCTTGCCGCCGGCCCTGCTGGCAGGGCTGATCGGCGCGGCCGGCCATGCCGGGCGGCACGAAGCGGCATATTTCGGCTGGTGGAACTGGGGCGTGCAAATGAGTCTGGCGCTGGCGGCCGGCATCGCCCTGCCCCTGCTGGCCTGGCTCGGCTATGTGCCTGGCAACAGCAGCGGCGGTTTGCCGGCCCTGGCTGCCGCCTACGCCTTGCTGCCCTGCGCCTTGAAACTGCTGGCGGCGCTGCTGCTGTGGCGCGCGCCGCTACAACATATATATAGTGAACCCGGGGAGTATCGTCCATGTACCTGATGAAATGTTGCCGGCGCGGCATGACGGCCGCCGCCTTGCTGCTGGCGCTGGCCGCCTGTTCCACGCCGCCCACGCCCGCCACTTACGCGCAGGAAACACCCAAGCTGGACCTGCAACAGTACTTCAACGGCACGCTCGACGCCCACGGCATCTTCCAGGACCGCTCCGGCATGGTCGTGAAACGCTTCACCGTCGTGATGCGGGCCAGTTGGGCGGGCGAGACGGGTACCCTGGACGAGGATTTCACGTATTCGGACGGCAGCCGCCAACGGCGCGTATGGACCTTGCGCAAGACGGCGCCCGGGCGCTTCATCGGCACGGCGCCCGACGTGATCGGCGAGGCCGTCGGCGAAGTGGCCGGCAATGCCTTGCGCTGGCAATACGTGCTGGCGCTGCCCGTCGATGGCACGGTCTATCACGTCGACTTCGAGGATTGGATGTTCCTGATGGATGAAAAGGTCATGCTGAACCGCGCCGCCATGAGCAAGTTCGGCTTCAGCCTGGGCGCCGTCACTTTATCGTTCAGCAAACGTCCGCAGGCGGCCCCATGAATCGCAAGATCACCAGCTGGGCCGGCAAGCACGTGTGGATCATCGGCGCTTCCAGCGGCATCGGCGCCGCCTGCGCCACCTTGCTGCTGGAGCAGGGCGCCAGCGTGGCCTTGTCGGCGCGTCACCGCGCCAGCCTCGAGCAGTTGTGCGAGGGGCAGCCGCTGGCGCAGGCATTGCCGCTCGATATCACCCAGCATGCGCAGCTGCGGGCCGTCTGCGTGGAGTTGCAGCGGCAGTGGACGCATATCGACCTGATACTGGTGGTCGCTGGTGGTTATCAGGCCATGCGCGCCGATAGCTTCGACCTTGAGGCGGCGCAGGGCTTGCTGGCCCTGAATGTGGGCGGCGTCTTCAATTGCCTGGAGCAGGCCTTGCCGTGGCTGTTGCGCCAGGGCAGCGGCGGCATCGGCATCGTCGCCTCGGTGGCCGGCTATGGCGGCTTGCCCAAGGCGCTCGCATATGGCGCCAGCAAGGCTGCGCTGATCAATCTGACGGAGTCGCTGTATCTGGACCTGCATCCACGCGGGATTGATGTATATCAAATCAACCCCGGTTTTGTCGCCACGCCTTTGACTGCGGACAACGATTTCACCATGCCGGCCCTGATGACGGCGCAGGACGCGGCCGCCGCCATGCTCGACGGCATCGAGCGGGGGCAGTTTCACATCCACTTTCCCAAACGCTTTACCAATACCCTGCGCCTGGCGCGGCTGTTGCCGTACCGCGCCTATTTCTGGCTGATCCGCAAGGTGACGGGCGTATGAGCACAAGCATGCGGGACACGGAAGGCGTGGAACAGGCGCTGACGCGTCTGGTGGCCTTTTACGAGCACCTGAGCCTGGAAAGCCTGGCCCAGCTGGGGGCCGTGTACGCGCCGGACGCCCATTTCAAGGACCCGTTCAACGAGGTGAAGGGGCATGCCGCCATTCTGGCCATCTTCGAGCACATGTTCGTGCAGGTCGATGCGCCCCGGTTTGTCGTGCTGGAAAGCCTGGGGCAGGGGCAACAAGCCTTTCTGATCTGGGAGTTTCGTTTCCGCATGAAACGACTGGTATCTGGCGAACAATGCATACGCGGCGCCACACATGTGCGCTTCGATGCGCAGGGACGGGTGCTCGTGCACCGCGATTATTGGGATGCGGCGGAAGAGTTGTATGAAAAACTGCCGTTGCTGGGCTCTTTCATGCGCCTGCTCCGGCGCGCAAGCCAGCGTTAAAGCTTGTTTCTCTATGCTTTTAAGAAAAAAATGCAAAAAAGAGAAAGTAAAGATGTGAAATGGGGCCGCTGAAAACTTGATTTCGGTCAAAGTGTCGTTTTTTAGACACAAAAATATCAAAATATTGAGAAGGCAACATTGTAAGAAATTGTTTCAAGTGATGCGCAATTTGCAAGCAAGAGTCGTACTCATCCGTTCCAATCGGATGGTGGAAGCGTGGTCTGAAAAACATGGAAAACATTTCTATGTGAGCAATTTAAATTACCGGAAAGTCAGTAATTGTGTTGATACTTTGCCTATTTTTTTGACGCGTGCGCCGACGTCGAAAATAGCGCCTACGCCCCTGAATAATGCGGCAACGCACCAAAAATGGGCGCATGCATTCCCGTTTTTGGGCATTCGGCAGCAAACATTGCCGATGCCGTGTATGCTTCGTCCCGTTTATCCATTATCGCCTGACAAATTGTGCGCTTTGTCGCGTAAATCTTGGAGGGCAAATGAGGGGTAAAGCATGTTGACGTTTTAATCACTCGCCTGATACTGTTGCACTAATACAACGGGTGTCGACTAGGCATGCGCTATGATGGAATGGTCAATCAGGCCAATGCATTGGTTGGCAAGGGGCACTGGCTCTGTCGCGTAGTACGGTTGGCGATGGTCGGGATGCCTGAAAAAGCCCCCGGCCTGGTACCGGAAGTAACATGTTGGAACTTGATGGAATGTGAAACGGTCGTTATAGTGCCGCTTCCGGTGCCGTTTGAGCACCGAACCGGCGCACGAATAACGGTCGTTATGCAGCCTTCAAGCTTATCGGTGCAATAGCGTGCCGATACCGATATGAATGTTCCTCTGACCGGAACAGCAATGTGGCAGGTGGAGACCTTGCCCTCACTCATAAAAAGCGCTCTGCTAGAGCGCAGCTCGAGATGCATAGGCTGTATTACTTTTTGCTTCAAAAATTAAAGGAAATCGCAATGAAAAAAACTCTGATCACCCTGGCAGTTCTGGCAGCAGCCACTGGCGTAGCCCAAGCTCAATCGAGCGTTGTTATCTACGGTACCGTTGACGCTGGTTTCGTCAGCGAGCGCGGCGGTGTTAACGGCAACGTTAACAAACTGGACAGCGGCATTGCTTCGGCTTCCCGTATCGGCTTCAAAGGCACCGAAGATCTGGGCAGCGGCCTGTCGGCACTGTTCGTTCTGGAATCGGGCTTCGGCGTTGACAACGGTCAACAAGACGTTGCAGGCAGCTTGTTCAACCGTCAAGCTTACGTTGGTCTGAGCAGCAAAACGACCGGTACCCTGACCCTGGGTCGTCAATACACCCCTTGGTACAACACCCTGTCGAAAGTTGCTGATCCATTCGCAGCTGGCTACGCTGGTTCCGCTAAGAACCTGTTCCCATCGAACACCCGCACCAGCAACACCGTGCTGTACACCTCGCCAAACTTCAACGGCTTTGACGCTGACGTGGCTTACACCTTCGGCGAGCAAGCTGAGTCGAACAAAATCGGCCGCAAAATCGGCGCGTCGGCTGGCTACTCGAACGGTCCTTTGAACGCTCGTATCGCTTACAACAACACCAGCAACGACACCGCAACGACCGAAACCGGTAGCGGCCGTAACTGGTTGGCTGCAGCTAACTACGACTTCGCAGTTGCTAAAGCTTACATCGCATACGGCGCAAACAAAGGCCAAAACAGCGCCATCCGCAACAACGGCAATGTTAACGCGTTTAACTACACTTCGGCTGGCTACAGCACCGACAGCAACAACATCCTGGTCGGCGCAACCGTACCTGTTGGCCCAGCTGGCACCGTAATGGCTTCGTTCATCCGCACGAACGACAAAACCGCTGCTAACGCTGATGCTGATCAATGGGCACTGGGCTACTCGTACGCTCTGTCGAAGCGCACCAGCACCTACGCTTCGTACGCTAAAATCAAGAACAAAAACAACGCTGGCTACACCGTTGGTAACAACAGCAATGTTGGTACGGGCGACAAAGCCTTCAACGTTGGCGTTCGTCACTCGTTCTAATATTCGCGCAAGCGAAGCTTAGTACCGCTGCCAGCATCCCTTCGGGGATGCTGATAAGCAAGGAAACGCGCTGTCTGGCTTCGGCCTGGCGGCGCGTTTTTGCATTGGCGGCGCCAGTTATAATGGCGCCGTTACCCAAGTAAAGGAATGCCATGTATTCATTCACCTCGCCGCGCCTGGCCGCCATGCTGGCCGCGCTGCTGCTCGCCGGCGCCACGGGCGCCGCTGTTGCCGCCGTCAAGGGCAAGAAGCCGGCCGGACTGGAGCGCTATGGCGTGGCCGTCTATTCGGACCTGTGCCTGCAAAAGGATAGCGGCGAAATCGGCGGCCAGCGCGTCACCCTGCACCGCTTTGCCGAGGCCGATTCCGTCATCTATGAATTCACGGCAGGCGCCCTGAGCTGGCCTATCGTGGCCAACGACGTCAACCTGGACGCCGCCACGGGCGCCTTCGACTTCACCATCGCCGGCGCCGACAGCGAGGAACGCACCATCGTCGGCAAGTTTTCCAAAGACGGGCAGACCCTGACCCTGGAAGGCGATTACTGCGGCGGCAACGTGCGCATGCCGATGAAACTGAGCCGCGTGCGCGATTTCGGCCGTCCCCTGAAAAACTGCACGCCATGCCCGCCGATGCCGGAAGCGCCAGCGCAGGCGCCGGCGCAAGACAGCGCCGAGGCGCCTGCCGCTTGAGTTATTGTGACTTGCACATGAAAAAGGCCCGGTATCGACCGGGCCTTTGTTATTTCTCGCCTTGCAAGGGGCTTACTTGGCCGCCTGCGCCTTTTCCGCATTCGCGCGGATCGTCGCCAGTGTCGCGTTCGGCGTGATCAGGTTGCCGTCGTAGCGCAGTTCGATCAGGGCCGGCAAGTTGTGCGCCCTGGCATGCGCCAGCGCCCGCTGCAGGGCAGGGGCGAACTCTTCCGTCGTATTCACCACTTCGCCATGCGCGCCATACGCCTGCGCCAGCGCCGCAAAATCGGGGTTGTGCAGGGTGGTGCCCGACACGCGGCCCGGGTAATCGCGTTCCTGGTGCATGCGGATGGTGCCGAACATCTGGTTATTGAAGACGATGATGACGACGCCCGCCTGGTATTGGACGGCCGTGGCCAGTTCCTGGCCATTCATCATGTATTCGCCATCGCCGGCGAACGTGATCACGGTGCGTTCCGGATGCACGATCTTCGCCGCCACGCCCGACGGCACGCCGTAGCCCATGGCGCCGTTCGTCGGCGCCAGCTGCGTGCGCATGCCGCCGTAGCGATAAAAACGGTGCGCCCACGAGGCGTAATTGCCGGCGCCGTTCGTCACGATGGTGTCGGCCGGCACCTGCGCCATGATTTCCTGCGTCACCTGCCACAGGTCCAGCGGCGCCTGGCCATCGCGGAAGATGGGCGGCTGCTCCTGGTAGGCGGCCAGCTCGGCCTTCGCTTCCGCGGGCGTATGTTTCCACGCGGCAGCATCGACGGGGGCCATGGCGGCCAGCATGGCGCACACTTGCGGCATGCCGCTGTTGATCATCAGCTCGGCCTGGTAGACGCTGCCCAGCTCCTCGGCGTCCGTATGGATGTGCACCAGGCGCTGGCGCGGCACGGGCGAGTCGAACAGGGTGTAGCCGCCCGTCGTCATTTCGCCCAGGCGCGGGCCGATGGCGATGACCAGGTCGGCATTTTTCACGCGCGCGGCCAGTTTCGGGTTGATGCCGATGCCGACGTCGCCGATGTAGTTCGGGTGTGCATTGTCGAGCAAGTCCTGGAAGCGGAAGGCGCAGGCGACGGGCAGGTGGTTGCTTTCCACGAACTGCTGCAGGTCGGCGCACGCTTGCGGCGTCCAGGTGGTGCCGCCCAGCAACACCAGCGGCTGCTTCGCGGCCGCCAGCATGGCGCGCAGCTGCTGCAGCTGCGCGTCGGACGGCGCCGCCTGCACGCTCCGGTAGGCGCGCGTGTCGGCGACAGTCGCCATGGAAATGAGCATGTCTTCCGGCAGGGCCAGCACGACGGGGCCGGGACGCCCGCTGGTGGCGACCTGGAAGGCGCGCGCCAGGTATTCGGGGATGCGCTCGGCGCGGTCGATCTGCGCCACCCACTTGGCCATTTGGCCGTACATGCGGCGGTAGTCGATTTCCTGGAACGCTTCGCGGTCGACGAAATCGTTGCCCACCTGGCCGATGAACAGGATCATCGGGGTGGAGTCCTGGTAAGCCGTGTGCACGCCGATCGAGGCGTTGGTGGCGCCCGGACCGCGCGTGACGAAACAGATGCCCGGCTTGCCCGTCAGCTTGCCGTAGGCTTCGGCCATGAAGGCGGCGCCGCCTTCCTGGCGGTTGATGATGAAGCGGATGCCCGAGTCGTGCAGGGCGTCGAGCACGTCCAGGTAGCTTTCGCCAGGCACGCCAAAAGCGGTGTCGACACCGTGGATCTGCAGGGCATCGACCAGGATCTGGCCGCCGGTACGGGGTTGTTGCGTCATGTTCGGCTCTTTATATTCTAGTTGGGTGGCAAAGAAATGGGGCAAGCGGTGTGCATGCGCCTGCATGCAGGCGGCTTGCCCCATTCATTCTATGTGAGCCGATTTGGCCCGGCTTTTGAAATGGCGACACCGAATTACACAATCCCCCGGGCCGGAGCCCGACGCGGGGCCCGGCGAACGGTGTCGTTCCCGCACAGGCCTTTTTGCAGAAACATGCTGCGGCGCGGTACAATGGCGGGTGAAGCAGGCCAGACAGTCGCTGGCCGGCGCAGCAATGCGCTGGCGGGAGGAAGGTCCGGACTCCATAGAGCGGGGTGACGGTTAACGGCCGTCCGTCGAAAGCCGCAAGGTATAAGGCGAGGAATAGGGCCACAGAGACGAGCGTATTAAGTTACGGTGAAACGCGGTAACCTCCACCTGGTGCAATTTCAAATAGGCACGCGATGATGCTGCTCGCGGAGCGTGCGGGTAGAAAGCTTGAGCGCCCGAGTAATCTGGCGCCTAGAGGAATGACTGTCATAGCGCCGACCTGCAAGGGAAGGCGCCGTAACAAAATCCGGCCTATCGGCCTGCTTCACTTGAATTCCTGCTCTCTGGCTTGCCGGGGAGTATCTTGGTCACCGCAGTTTGCATGCTGCGCACCAAGCAAAAGCCCCGCAACGGGGCTTTTTTTGTTTCTAAAAATAGTGCAGCGAAGATAAAGTTGTATAGACAACTAAAGATGGACAATTGGTTAAAGTTTCTTGGTTCTAATTAATTGCTGCAGTGCAAAAATATTTTTCCTGCGTCAGGCCAGGCCCGGAAAACAGGGCAGGTATGCGCCATGGGCAAGTGTTTTTTGCTTTAAACCAAGTCTTTCTCTGCCGCTGCTGGCCGTTGTGCCTGCATGACGAAAGTATTGTCATGTGTCAACTAACTGTAAAAAATTCAATTTTTTGATTTCGTTTTTTTCGATGTTTACGGTAGGAAAACACATGTGTGCAGATGAGGTAGCACATTCACTATCTTTCATAAGTATCTAATTTATCGATATATTTTTATTTGAGACTCCTTCAACGATCTGCGCTAAGTCCTTAATTTCATTAATAAAATTCCTGTTTTGCCAATCGGAAACCGCTTGACCACTATCTTTGCTTCCTCTAAAGTGGGCAACTGTGTGAAAAAGTGTGTTTTTGTGGGAAATTTTCCCTTTCCATCGCGATGCGCAAGCGTTGCAAGCCAAGCTCAAAAAAAGGTCTTCCGTGTTTCAAGGCGCGTCCGCAATCAATCTCGATGCCAAAGGCAGGATGTCTATCCCTGCCAAGCACCGTGACGCGCTGGCGATTCAATGCGAAGGCCGTCTGACGCTGACCAAACACCCCGATGGCTGCCTGCTGTTTTTCCCCCGTCCCGTGTGGGAAAGCCACCGCCAGCAAATCGCCGCCTGGCCCATGTCGGCGCGCGCCTGGCAGCGCATCTTCCTCGGCAACGCCGTCGACGTCGAGCTGGACTCGGCGGGCCGCGTGCTGATCTCGCCTGAATTGCGCAATGCCGTCGGGCTGGCGCGCGAAGTGATGATGATCGGCATGGGCAGTCACTTTGAAATATGGGATGCCGCCAAATTGGCCGACAAAGAACAGCAGGCGATCGATGCCGGCACCCCCGATGTACTTTCCAATTTTTCTTTCTAAGGCTCCGTAATGACACAACTCACGGTGCCGGAATTTCAGCATCGCACGGTGCTGCTCGATGAAGCGGTCGATGCGCTCGACCTGTCGGGCGACCGCGCGCACGGCATTTACGTCGATGGCACGTTTGGCCGCGGCGGCCATAGCCGCCTGATTTTGTCGCGCCTGGCCGATGACGCGCGCCTGATCGGCTTCGACAAGGATTTGCAAGCCATCGCCACGGCCGAACAGATTGCCGACCCCCGTTTTCAGATCGTCCATGACAGCTTTGCCACCATGACGGCCAGCCTGGCCGAACGCGGCGTGCAGCAGGTGGACGGCATTTTGCTCGACCTGGGCATCTCGTCGCCGCAGGTCGACGACGCGGCGCGCGGTTTCAGCTTCCGCAACGACGGACCGCTGGACATGCGCATGGATACCACGCGCGGCGTCTCCGCGGCCGAGTGGCTGGCGGTGGAAACCGAGCAGAATTTAGAGAAAGTGATACGCGATTATGGGGAAGAACGGTTTGCTTTTCAGATTGCAAAGGCGATTGTTGCTGGCCGGGCAGTCCAGCCAATTTCAAGCACACGACAGCTTGCCGGCATCGTGGCAGGCGCCGTCAAGACCCGCGAGAAGGGTAAGGACCCCGCTACCCGCACCTTTCAGGCAATCCGCATTTTCATTAACAAAGAGCTCGAGGATCTCGAGATCGGTCTGAATCAGGCATATGCCTGCCTGGCGCCGGGCGCGCGCATGGCCGTGATCAGTTTTCATTCGCTCGAAGACCGCATGGTCAAGCGCTTCTTCGCCTCGAAGGCGAACGTGGAGCAGCCTGACCGCCGCCTGCCGATCCGCGCGGTGGATTTGCCGCAGCCGGAAATGAAGCTGATTTCGAAGATGAAGCCGTCCGACGCCGAGATCGAGGGCAATCCCCGTTCGCGTTCGGCCGTCATGCGCGTGGCGCAGCGTTTGCCCATTCCAGTTAGTGGCGGCGCCCGATGACTGGCAAGCTGTGTGTCCTGCTGTCGGCCCTGCTGGTGTGCTGCGGCCTGTCGCTGGTGAACGCGCAGTACCAGTCGCGCCACCTGCTGATCGACCTGGAACGCGCGCAAGCGCTGTCGCGCCAGCTCGACATCGACTGGGCGCAACTGCAGCTGGACCAGTCCACTTTGGGCAAGCATGAACGCATCGAATCGATCGCGCGGCGCGACCTGAGCATGACGCCGCTGACGGCGGCGCGTACGCAATACCTGACGGAGGGCGAATAATGAAGTTGGGCGGTAATAGCAACGGCCGGGTGGCGGCATCGAAAGGCGTGCCATTCTCGAAGAACCCCGTACTGGCGGTGCGTCTGCCCGTCTGGCGTTCGCGCGTCGTGCTGTTCCTGCTGTTCTTCGCTTTCGCCGGCCTGGGCGCGCGCGCCCTGTGGCTGCAGGGCGTGTCGACGCAGTTCCTGCAAAAGCAGGGCAAGGCGCGCTATGAGCGCACGCTGGAATTGCCGGCCACGCGCGGCAAGATCACCGACCGCAACGGCCAGGTGCTGGCGTCGTCCGTCCCCGTGAAAGCCATCTGGGCCATTCCCGACGACGTGCTGCAGGCGTCGCCCGAAAAAATCAATGCGCTGGCCAGCCTGCTGGAAATGAACGTCAATGAATTGCGCAAGAAGCTCGATTCGGACCGCAGCTTCGTTTACCTGAAACGCCAGGTCGAGATGGACGTGGCCGACAAGATTTCCAAGCTGGGCATCGACGGCATCGACGAGCGCAAGGAATACAAGCGCTTCTATCCACAGGGCGAAGTGATGACCCACGTGGTGGGCTTTACCAACGTGGAAGACGTGGGCCAGGAAAGCATGGAACTGGCGCAGCAGAAAACCCTCGTCGGCACCACCGGCAGCCGCCGCGTGATCAAGGACCGTCTGGGCCACATCGTCGAAGACATCGGCTTCATCCACGAACCGCATGACGGCAAGGACCTGACCCTGTCCGTCGACAGCAAGATCCAGTACATCGCCTTCACGCAGCTGAAGGAAGCGGTGGAGAAATTCAACGCCAAGGCCGGCGGCGCCGTGGTGCTCGACGTGCACACGGGCGAAGTGCTGGCCCTGGCCAATTACCCGAGCTACGACCCGAACGACCGCCGCAAGCTCACGGGCCAGCAGCTGCGCAACCGCGTCATGACCGATACTTTTGAGCCCGGTTCGACCCTGAAACCGATCACGGTGTCGCTGGCGCTCGACACGGGCCGGGTCAAGCCGACCACCCTGATCGACACAGGCCCGGGCCGCTACACGATCGCCGACCGCACGATTACCGACACCAAGCCGCACGGCGTGATCAACGTCTCCGAGATCATCGAGATGTCGTCGAATATCGGCACCTCGAAGATCGCGCTGGGCATGCCGTCGCAGGAAATGTGGGAAATGTTTACCAAGGTCGGCTTCGGCCAGCAGCCGAAATGGGGCTTCCCCGGCGCCGTGGCCGGCCGCGTGCGTCCGTATAAATCGTGGCGCCCGGTGGAACAGGCGACCATGAGCTACGGTAACGGCATTTCCGTGTCGCTCATCCAGCTGGCGCGCTCTTATATGATGTTCGCCCGCGACGGCGACACGATTCCCCTGTCGTTCCAGAAGGTCAATGAACTGCCCGTGGGCCAGCAGGTGATCAAGCCGAAGACGGCCGCCGACATGCGCGCCATGCTGGAACTGGTGGTCTCCGGCGCGCACGGCTCGGCCAAGCGCGCCCAGGTCGCCGGCTACCGCGTGGGCGGCAAGACGGGTACCGCCTATAAGGTGGAAAACGGCCGCTATGCGATGCCGCGCAAATACATCGGCTCTTTCGTGGGCATGGTGCCGATGTCGGCGCCGCGCTTCATCATCGCCGTGATGATCGATGAACCGACCGGCCCCGCCCACTATGGCGGCCAGGTCGCCGCTCCCGCTTTCGCGGCGATTGCGACCAACGCGCTGCGCGCGATGAACGTACCGCCCGATTCCTCCGTTACCGAAATCGTGGTCCCGGCCAATGCCGGCCCGGAGGCCATGTGAAGTCACTCATGACCATACAAGACATCAGTTTGTGGATCAAAACGGCTGCCCCGTCCGGGCAGCTGACGTCCGATTCGCGCCGCGTGCAGCGCGGCGACGTGTTTTTCGCCTATGCGGGCGCCACCGATTTCATCGCCGCCGCCATCGCGCAGGGCGCCGCCGCCATCGTGCATGACGCCGTGGAATGGAACGCCACATGGGGCGTGCCGCACCTGCTGGTCAGCGACCTGAAACGCCTGGCCGGCCCCGTGGCGCATGCTTTCTACGACATGCCCGACAGCGCCATGTTCAGCGCTGGCGTAACGGGCACGAATGGCAAGACCTCGTGCGCCTTGTGGCTGGCGCAAGCCCTGGCGCGCCTGGGCGAGCCATCGTCCGTCATCGGGACCTTGGGCGTGGGCCTGTGCAAGCCGCGCGGCGCCATCGAATTTGACGTCACCGGCTACACGACGCCCGACGCCGTGCTGCTGGCGCGCAAGCTGGCCGCCATGCGCGACGCTGGCGCCAAGGCCGTCGCCATCGAAGTGTCGTCGATCGGCCTGGACCAGGACCGCGCGGCCGGCATGCATTTCGACGTCGCCATGTTTACCAATCTGACGCGCGACCACCTCGACTACCATGGCGATATGGCGGCCTACGAGGCGGCCAAGGTCAAGCTGTTCGACTGGCCCGGCCTGAAAACGGCCGTCATCAACCTGGACGACCCCATGGGTTTGCGCCTGGCGGCGCACGTGGATGGCAAGCCGGCCGGCGAATATCCCGTCATCGGCTACACCCTGCAGGATGCTGCCGCCTTGCCCGACCTGCCGGGCGTGCTGATGCTGCGCGCCAGCCAGTTCCGCAGCCGCAATGCCGGCACTGACTTCCACCTCGAATGCGCGCTGGGCGTGGCGCTGGTCAAGACGCAGCTGGTGGGCCACTTCAATATCAGCAACGCGCTGGCCGTGCTGGGCGCCTTGCTGGCGCACGGCACCGGCCTGCGCGCGGCCATCGACGGCATCGAATCCTTGCAGCCGGCCCCGGGCCGCATGCAGCAGGTGGGCGGCCAGGAAGCGCCGATGGTCGTCATCGATTACGCGCATACGCCGGACGCGCTGGAAAAGACCCTGGCCGCCTTGCGCCAGGTGGCGCAGGAACGGGGCGGCCAGCTGTGGTGCGTGTTCGGCTGCGGCGGCGACCGCGATCCGGGCAAGCGTCCGCAGATGGGCGCCATCGCGCAGCTGGCCGATCACGTGCTCGTCACCAGCGATAATCCGCGCAGCGAAGACCCGCACGCAATCATCGCGCAGATCGTCGCCGGCATGCGTGCAGACGGCCCGCAGCCGCAAGCCATCGAAGACCGCGCCGCCGCCATCCTGTCGGCCATCAAGCACGCCGCCAAGCCGGACGTGATCCTGTTGGCGGGCAAGGGCCATGAACCGTATCAGGAAATCAAGGGCAAGAAACTGCCGTTCTCCGATGCCGACCATGCGCAGCTGGCCCTGTCCGCGCGCCTGACCATGATGAGGACGAACTGATGCGCGGCACCCTGACAGAACTGATGCCGTCGCTGGACGGCGCGCAGCGGACGGGCGACGCCGTTTTTGACGGTGTCTCCACCGACAGCCGCAGCGCCCAGGCCGGTTCGCTCTTCGTCGCCCTGCGCGGCGAGAGTTTCGATGCCCACGACTTCCTGGAGCAGGTGGCCGCGCGCGGCGTCGCCGCCGTGGTGGTCGAGCGCCTGCCCGCAGGCTGGGACAGCGGCAAGGTGGCGGCCATCGTGGTGCCCGATACCCTGGCCGCGCTGGGACGCATCGCCAACCACTGGCGCCGCCGTTTCAATGTGCCCGTCATCGGCGTCACTGGCAGCAATGGCAAGACCACCGTCAAGGAGATGATTGCATCGATCCTGGCGGCGGCCTTTGGCGAAGAGGCGCGCCTGGCCACGCGCGGCAACCTGAATAACGAGATCGGCGTGCCGTTGACCCTGTTCCGTCTGAGCGAGCAGCACAAGGCGGCCGTCATCGAGATGGGCATGAACCATCCGGGAGAAATCGCGCGCCTGGCCGCAATTGCCGCGCCGACCCTGGCGATGGTCAACAATGCGCAGCGCGAGCATCAGGAATTCATGCATACGGTCGAAGCGGTGGCGCGCGAAAACGGCGCCGCGCTGGCGGCATTGGCCGGCGACGGCGTGGCCGTCTTCCCGCATGGCGACGAATTCACGCCCTTGTGGCGCGAGCTGGCCGGCGCGCGCGCCGCCATCACCTTCGGCCTGTCGAAGGACGCCGACGTGAGCTGCACGCATCGCGCGGCCGAGGATTTTGGCAGCGACCTGTTCGTCAGCGTGCGCGCGCAGGACGGCGCCTTGCGCCAGTTCTTCGTCGGCCTCCAGGCGGCGGGCGAACACAATGTGCGCAATGCGCTGGCCGCTGTGGCATGCGCCGTGGGCGCCGGCATCGCCATCGAACATATCAAGCTGGGCCTGGAGGCGTTCGCGCCCGTGAACGGCCGCCTGCAGAAAAAACGTGCCGCCAACGGCGCCACCATCATCGACGACACGTATAACGCCAATCCGGATTCGGCGCGCGCGGCCATCGATGTACTGGCGCAGGCCGCGGCACCACGCATCCTGGTGCTGGGCGAGATGGGCGAAGTCGGCACGCAGGGGCAGCAGTTCCACGAAGAGATCGGCGCCTACGCCGCCGCCAAAGGCATCGAACACGTGCTGGCGACGGGCGGCCTGGCGCGCCATCTGGTGAGTGCGGCGCAGGCAGCCGCCAGCCAGGAATCGGGCACGGTCGTGGAGTATTTCGAACAGTTCGACGGTTTGCTGGCGGCGCTCGATGCGCATTTGTCCGGCCGTTCGGATGCAACAGTATTAATCAAGGGCTCCCGCTTCATGAAGATGGAACGGGCCGTGCAGCATTTGATTGGTTCAAACAACAATAACAAGGAAGCTCACTAATCATGCTGCTCTGGCTCGCTCATTATTTCCAGGACGACATTGGCCCATTGCGGGTCTTTAACTTCATCACGTTCCGCGCCGTCTTCGCCACCTTGACGGCGATTTTGATCGGCCTGTGCGCCGGTCCCGCCGTGATCCGCATGCTCACGCGCATGAAGGTCGGCCAGGCCGTGCGTACGGACGGCCCGCAAACGCATCTGAAAAAACACGGCACGCCTACCATGGGCGGTGTGCTGATCCTCATCGCCATCGGCATTTCCACCTTGCTGTGGGCCGACCTGTCGAACCGCTTCATCTGGCCGGTCCTGATCGTCACGCTGGGCTTTGGCGCCGTCGGCTGGGCCGACGATTACCGCAAGGTGGTGCACCAGGACCCGGAAGGCATGCGCTCGCGCGAAAAATACTTCTGGCAGTCGCTGATCGGCATCGTCGCCGCGTTTTACCTGGCGTTTTCCGTCTCCGTGTCGGAACCTGACGCGGGCCACGTGTGGAACCTGATCTATGCCTGGGTACAGTCGGGCTTCGCCATGGACCTGCCGCCGAAAGCCGATTTGATCGTCCCGTTCTTCAAGACCATCAGTTATCCGTTGGGCGTGTGGGGCTTCATCGCGCTGACCTATTGCGTCATCGTCGGCACCAGCAACGCCGTCAACTTCACGGACGGTCTCGATGGTCTGGCCATCATGCCGACCGTGATGGTGGGCACGGCCCTGGGCCTGTTCGCCTACCTGACGGGCAACGCCACGTATGCGCGCTACCTGTTCATCCCGCACATTCCGGGCGCCGGCGAACTGGTGATCTTCTGCGGCGCGCTGGCAGGTTCCGGCCTGGCCTTCCTCTGGTATAACACGCACCCCGCGAAAGTGTTCATGGGTGACGTGGGCGCGCTGGCACTGGGCGGCGCACTGGGCACCGTCGCCGTCATCGTGCGCCAGGAAATCGTGCTGTTCATCATGGGCGGCATCTTCGTCGTCGAAACGCTGTCCGTGATCATCCAGGTCGTCTGGTTCAAGTACACCAAGAAGCGCTTTGGCGCGGGCCGCCGCGTCTTCCTGATGGCGCCATTGCATCACCATTTTGAACAAAAAGGCTGGAAGGAGACGCAGGTTGTCGTGCGTTTCTGGATCATCACCATGATGCTGGTGCTGCTCGGCCTGACCACCTTGAAGCTGCGCTGATGATGTACGACGCTAAAACCGCACTGGTACTGGGCCTCGGCGAATCGGGGCTGGCGATGGCCCTGTGGCTGGCCCGCAGCGGTGCTTGCGTGCGCGTGGCCGATACGCGCGAGGCGCCAGAGCGCCTGGCCGCGTTGCAGGCTGCCGTGCCGCAGGCGCAGTTCATCGCCGGCGCCTTTACGGCCGACCTGCTCGATGGCGTCGACTTCGTTGCCGTCAGCCCCGGCCTGGCGCCGGGCCGCGAACTGGCTGGAATCGCCCCGGCCGCGCAGGAAAAAAATATCCCCGTGTGGGGCGAGATCGAACTGTTCGCGCAGGCCCTGGCGGCGCTCAAGGCGGAACGCGGCTATGCGCCGAAAGTCATCGCCATCACGGGCACGAATGGCAAGACGACCGTCACCAGTCTGGTAGGCCTGCTGTGCGAGCGCGCCGGATTGGTCACGCGCGTGGCCGGCAATATCAGCCCCGCCGCGCTGGACGTGCTGCGCGAAGTGCTCGATGCCGAGCCTGCGCCGCAGCCGGTGGAGGCGGACGCTGAAGCGGCGGAACCCGTCGCCGGCACCTTGCCGCAGGCGTGGATACTCGAGTTGTCCAGCTTCCAGCTGCACACGACGTTCAGCCTGCAGGCCGATGCGGCCACGGTCCTGAATCTGTCGCAGGATCACTTGGACTGGCATGGCGACATGGCCGCGTATGCCAAGGACAAGGCGCGCATCTTCGGCGAGCAGACCGTGCGCATCCTGAACCGCGACGATGCCTTGGTCATGCACATGGCCGATCCGCTGGCCGAGACGGTCACCTTCGGCACGGGCGAGCCGGCGGAAGTGGACAGCTTTGGCCTGGTCAATGAACGCGGCATCTTCTGGCTGGCGCAAGCCGTGCCCAGCGAAGAAGTGATCGAGAAAAAACGCAGGAAGAACGATCCGGCGCCGGAACCGGTGCCGACGATGGCCAAGAAACTGATGCCGGCCGACGCGCTGAAAATCCGCGGCCAGCATAACGCCTCGAATGCGCTGGCGGCGCTGGCCCTGTGCCGCGCCATCGGCTTGCCGTTCGCGCCGCTGCTGCACGGTTTGCGCGAATACCAGGGCGAACCGCACCGCGTGGAGCTGATCACGGCCGTGGGCGAGGTCGAATACTACGACGACAGCAAGGGCACCAACGTGGGCGCGACAGTGGCCGCGTTGTCCGGCCTGGGCAAGGCGTTTGGCGGCGCGGAACAGCGCCTGGTGCTGATCGCCGGCGGCGACGGCAAGGGGCAGGATTTCTCGCCGCTGGCCGAACCGGTTTCGCGCTACGTGCGCGCCGTGGTGCTGATCGGCCGTGATGCGCCAGCCTTGCGCGCGGCGCTCGAGCCGGCCGGTGTGGACATCATCGATTGCGCCACCTTGCCGGAAGCCGTCAAGCGCGCCAGCAGCCTGGCGCTGGCCGGCGACGCCGTGCTGCTGTCGCCCGCTTGCGCCAGCCTGGACATGTTCAAGAACTATGCGCACCGCGCGCAGGTGTTTGTCGACGCCGTGCGCGACATCGCCCTGGAAAACGGACAGGATATCTGATGGCCTTCCAACTGCCTTTCCGCTTTGGTTCCGGCTCGGCTGCCAAGCCGCTGGATAGCCGCGCGCGGCAGTCGAAGATGATGGATTACGACAAGCCGCTGGTGTGGGTGGTCCTGCTGCTCATGTTGCTCGGCATGGTGATGGTGTATTCGGCGTCGATCTCGCTGTCGGACGCGCGCAAGTTTGCCGCCTACACGAACAATTATTTCGTCGTGCGCCAGGCGCTGTTCATCGGCGTGTCGGTGATCGCCGGCGCGCTGGTGTTCCGCATTCCCATCGCGACCTGGCAAAAAATCGCGCCGTGGCTGTTCATCGGCACCCTGGTGCTGCTGGTGATGGTGCTGATACCGGGCCTGGGCGTGTCGGTCAACGGCGGTCGCCGCTGGCTGAATCTGCCGGGCCTGCGGCCGCAGCCGTCCGAGCTGATGAAGGTGGTGATGGTGCTGTACGCGGCCGACTACACGGTGCGCAAGCAGGAATACATGCACAAGCTGACCAAGGGCTTCATGCCGATGGCGCTGGCCGTCAGCTTCGTCGGCTTGCTGCTGCTGATGGAGCCCGATCTGGGCGCCTTCGGCGTGATCGTCTGCATCGCCATGGGCATCCTGTTTTTGGGCGGCGTCAACGCCATCTGGTTCGGCGGCATCGGCGCCATGCTGACGGCGATCTTCGTCACCATCATCGCCCTGTCGAAATTCCGCCGCGAGCGGTTTTTTGCGTATCTCGATCCGTGGCAGGAAGACAATGCGCTGAACAAGGCGTATCAGCTGACGCACTCCTTGATCGCCTTCGGGCGCGGCGAACTGTTTGGCGTGGGGCTGGGCGGCAGCGTGGAAAAACTGCACTACCTGCCCGAAGCGCATACGGACTTTTTGCTGGCCGTGATCGGCGAGGAACTGGGCCTGGTGGGCGTGCTGGTCGTGATCGGCATGTTCTACTGGATTATCAAGCGCGCGTTTGACATCGGCCGCCAGGCGATCGCCATCGACCAGACGTTTGCCGGCCTGACGGCAAAGGGCATCGCCATCTGGATCGGCGTGCAGACCTTCATCAACATGGGCGTGAACCTGGGCCTGCTGCCGACCAAGGGCCTGACCTTGCCCTTGATGAGTTATGGCGGCACGGGCGTACTGATTAACTGTATCGGCCTGGCGATTTTGCTGCGCATCGATTACGAAAACCGGATCCTGATGCGCGGAGGCCGGCTATGAACAACGTGACGAATTTGAAAACGACGAAAAGACTGATGATCATGGCGGCCGGCACCGGCGGCCATATCTTCCCGGGCCTGGCGATTGCGCAGACGATGCGCGCGCGCGGCTGGGAAGTGAGCTGGCTGGGCACGACCCATGGCATGGAGCAGGAACTGGTGCCGAAAAGCGGCATTCCCATGGATGCCATCGAATTTTCCGGCATGCGCGGCAAGGGCCTGGCGCACACGGTCAAAGGCGGCTTCAGGATGCTGGCCAGCTTCTTTGCCATCCGCCGTTTCATCGCCAGCCGCAAGCCGGACGTGGTGATGGGCATGGGCGGCTACGTCACCGTGCCGGGCGGCCTGATGGCGCGCCTGAAGGGGGTGCCGCTGGTGCTGGTCAATGCCGACGCGGCGCTGCTGCTGTCGAACAAGACGCTGGTACCGCTGGCGCAGCAGGTGTGCTTCGGGTTCCCCGCCGATTTCGGCAGCGCCGCCGGCAAGGCCGTCGTCACGGGCAATCCCGTGCGTGCCGAGATCCTCGCCATGGCACCGCCGGCCGCGCGTTTCGCGGGACGCAGCGGACCGCTGCGCATCCTGGTGGTGGGCGGCAGCCTGGGCGCGAAAGCGCTGAACGACAGCCTGCCTGCCGCGCTGGCCCTGATGCCGGAGGGCGAACGCCCGCTGGTGACGCACCAGTCGGGCAAGAAGAATATCGACGCCCTGCATGCCGCGTATGCGCAGGCGGGCGTGCAAGCGAACGTGGTCGACTTCATCGACGACATGGCCAGGGCGTATACCGAGGCCGACCTGGTGATTTGCCGCGCGGGTGCGATCACCCTGTCGGAATTGACGGCGGCCGGCGTGGCCAGCGTGCTCGTGCCGCTGGTGGCGTCGACCACCAGCCACCAGCGCGACAACGCGCAATGGATGGCGAAACAAGGCGCGGCGATTCATCTGCCGCAGACGGAAATGAGTGCAGTGTCGCTGAGCACTCTGCTGGCGTCCTTGACGCGCGAGACCTGCCAGCAGATGGCGCAGGCGGCACTGGCAGCAGGCAAGCGCGACGCCAATGAGGCGATCGCACACGTATTGGAAAAATTGGCATGAGGTTAGCTCTGTGAAGCATAAAGTAAACAATATCCACTTTGTCGGCATTGGCGGCAGCGGCATGAGCGGCATCGCCGAAGTGCTGGTCAACCTCGGCTACAAGGTGTCGGGCTCCGACCTGGGCAGCAATGCGGCGACGCAGCGCCTGGCGAGCCTGGGCGCGACCGTCATGCTCGGCCACGCGGCCGAGAACATCGGCGACGCCGATGCGGTGGTGACGTCGGGCGCCGTCCCGCAAGACAATCCGGAAGTGGCGGCTGCGCGCGCGCGCAAGATACCGCTGGTGCCGCGCGCCGTGATGCTCGGTGAATTGATGCGCCTGAAACGCGGCATCGCCATCGCCGGCACGCACGGCAAAACCACCACCACCAGCCTGGTCGCTTCCGTGCTGGCGCAGGGCGGTCTCGACCCGACTTTCGTCATCGGCGGCCGCCTGACCAGCGCCGGCGCGAACGCCAAGCTGGGCTCGGGCGACTACCTGGTGGCCGAAGCCGATGAATCGGACGCCTCGTTCCTGAACCTGACGCCGATGATCGAAGTGATCACGAATATCGATGCCGATCACATGGACACCTACGAGCACGATTTCGAGAAGCTCAAGCAGGCCTTCGTGCAGTTCACGCACCGCTTGCCGTTCTATGGCCGCGCCATGCTGTGCATCGACGATCCGCACGTGCGCGCCATCATCCCGTCCGTCACCAAGCCCGTCACCACCTACGGTTTCGCGGAAGACGCGCAAGTGCGCGCCATCAACGCGCGCGCCGTGGGACTGGAAATGCACTTTACCGTGCTGCAGGAAGGTTATCCGGACCTCGACGTGGTGCTGAACCAGCCCGGCATGCACAATGTGCAGAATGCCTGCTCGGCGATCGCCATCGCGCGCGAAATCGGCATCGCCGACAGCGCCACGCAGCAGGGCCTGGCCGAGTTTTCCGGCGTGGGCCGCCGCTTTACCCGCTATGGCGACGTGGCGCTGCCGAACGGCGGCACTTTCGCGCTGGTCGACGATTTCGGCCACCATCCGGTGGAAACGGAAGTGACCCTGGCCGCCGCGCGCGCCGCCTATCCGGGGCGCCGCCTGGTGCTGGCTTTCCAGCCGCACCGCTACAGCCGCACGCGCGACCTGTTCGAGGATTTCGTCAAGGTGCTCGGTGCGCCCGACGTGCTGCTCTTGTCCGAAGTGTATGCGGCGGGCGAGGCGCCTATCGTCGCCGCCGACGGCCGCGCCCTGGCGCATGCGCTGCGCGCGCGCGGCAAGATCGAGCCGATTTTCGTCGAGTCCATGACGGACATGGCCGACACCATCATGAGCGTGGCGCGCGACGGCGACGTCGTGCTGACCATGGGCGCCGGTTCCATCAGCGGCATCCCGAATCAACTGACAACGTATCAATCTCACACTGTAAAGGCCTGACGTGAACCAAGCTTCAGCTATCGACGTTAAACAATTGGGCAAGGTCGGCGTCCTGTTCGGCGGCCGCTCGGCCGAGCGCGAAGTGTCGCTGATGTCCGGCGCGGGCGTGCTGGCCGCATTGAAAAGCCATGGCGTGGATGCGCATGGCTTCGACACGGGCGAACGCACCCTGGCCGAACTGGCCGCTGAGAAGTTTGACCGCGTCTTCATCGCGCTGCACGGCCGCTTCGGCGAAGACGGCAGCCTGCAGGGCGCGCTGGAACAGCTGGGCATCCCGTACACGGGCAGCGGCGTGATGGCGTGCTCGGTGGGCATGGACAAGGTCTATACCAAGATGATCTGGCTGATGCACGAGCTGCCGACGCCGAAGTACGCGGTGCTGGACGACAGCTCCGACCTGGCCAAGGTCGCCGCGGAACTGGGCTTGCCGCTGATCGTCAAGCCGCCGCATGAAGGCTCGAGCATCGGCATCACGACGGTCAACGAGGCCTCGGCCTTCCAGGCGGCCTACGACATCGCCGCCGGCCTCGATGATTCGGTGCTGGCCGAGGAATTCATCAAGGGCCGCGAGTTCACCGTTGCCATCCTGGGCAAGGGCGCTGCGGCGCGCGCGCTGCCGCCGATCGAAATCGTCGCTCCGCAAGGCAATTACGATTACCAGAACAAGTACTTCACGGACGATACGCAGTATTTCTGCCCGCCGCAGCTGGACCCGGCGATCATCGCCGAGATGGAGCGCATCGCCCTGGCGGCGTATCGCGCCCTCGGCTGCGAAGGCTGGGGACGGGTCGATGTGCTGATGCGTGCGGCCGACAGCAAGCTGTTTTTGCTGGAAGTGAATACCTCGCCAGGCATGACGGGCCACTCGCTCGTGCCGATGGCGGCGCGCGCGGAAGGCACCAGCTATGAAGACCTGTGCCTGGAAATCGTTTCCGGCGCAAGCCTGAAAATGCACAAGGGACAGCGCTGATATGTGGCATGACGCTAAAAGCCTCAATACGACTGCCAACGGCTTGCTGGCCGCGGTGCTGGTCGTGTGCGTGGCCGCCGGCGTCTGGTGGGTGTCGCAGCGTCCCATGTTCGACCTGCGCACGATCAAGGTGGAGAGCGCGGACGACAAGGGCCTGCGCCACGTGAATTACCTGACCCTGCGCAGCGGCACTTTGGGCCGCATCAAGGGCAATTTTTTCACGACCAACCTGGAAAGCGTGCGCGGCGTGTTCGAATCGGTGCCCTGGGTGCGCCGCGCCAGCGTGCGGCGCGAGTGGCCGAACCAGCTGATCGTGGCGCTGGAAGAACACGAAGCGCTGGGCACCTGGGGCGAAGATGGACGCCTGCTGTCGGTCAAGGGCGATGTGTTTACAGCCAATGTGGCCGAAGCCGAAGACGACCATGAGTTGCCTGCGTTTGCCGGCCCCGATGGCAGCGAGAAGGAAGTACTGGCCACCTACGTGCAGCTGGCAAAGTGGTTTGCGCCGTTGAAGATGGTGCCGGAAACCCTGTCGCTGTCGAGCCGCTATGCGTGGACGGTGAAACTGAATAACGGCATGAGCGTGGCGCTGGGGCGCGAGCAGAATCATACAACCCTGAAAGCGCGGGTCGACCGGCTGGTGGGCATCTACCCGCAGCTGGCAAGCCGGCTGGAAAATATCGACACGATCGATATGCGCTACCAGAATGGCCTGGCGCTCAGTTCAGCCGGCCTGGTGATACCGGCCGAAGGCAAGGATGGCAGGCCGGCGCCGGCGATCAAGAAGAAAAATGGCAGTCCGATTAAAAAACCGGCTTGACCGAATACTCAATTAATCAATTAATAGCCCAAAAAACTAGGCGAAAGAAATGACAAAAGACGCGAAAAACCTGATCGTCGGCCTCGACATCGGCACCTCGAAAGTGGTGGCGGTGGTTGCCGAAGTGATGTCCGATGGGCGCCACGAAGTGATCGGGCTGGGCCAGCACGAATCGAAGGGCCTGAAAAAAGGCGTAGTGGTCAATATCGAGGCCACGGTGGAGTCCATCCAGCGCGCGCTGGAAGAGGCCGAGCTGATGGCCGACTGCAAGATCCGCAATGTGTACGCGGGCATTGCGGGCAGCCATATCCGCAGCTTCAATTCCAGCGGCATGGTGGCCATCAAGGACAAGGAAGTGACGGCGACCGACGTGGCGCGCGTCATCGAGACGGCAAAAGCGGTTAACATTCCGACCGATCAGCAATTGCTGCACACGGTGCCGCAAGAGTTCATCGTCGACAGCCAGGAAGATGTGCGCGAGCCTATCGGCATGAGCGGCATCCGCCTGGAGGTGAAGGTGCATATCGTCACCGGCGCCGTGTCGGCGGTGCAGAACATCGTCAAGTGCGTGCGCCGCTGCGGGCTGGAAGTGTCGGACCTGATCCTGCAGCCGATGGCGTCCGCCGATGCGGTGCTCACGCCCGACGAGAAGGAACTGGGCGTGGTGCTGATCGACATCGGCGGCGGCACGACCGATGTGGCGGTATTTTCCGATGGCGCGATCCGCCATACGGCAGTCATTCCCATCGCCGGTGACCAGATCACCAACGACATTGCCATGGCCTTGCGTACCCCGACCGCGGAAGCGGAAGAAATCAAGATCCGCTATGGCGTGGCCAAGCAGGTCCTGGCCGACCCCGGCGAATCGCTGGAAGTGCCGGGCCTGGGCGACCGCGGCCCGCGCAACCTGTCGCGCCAGGCGCTGGCGGCAGTGATCGAGCCGAGGGTCGAGGAGCTGTTCGCGATGGTGCACCAGGTGGTGCGCGAATCCGGCTACGAAGGCGTGCTGTCGTCGGGCATCGTGCTCACGGGCGGCACGTCCATCATGCCCGGCATGGTGGAAATGGCGGAAGATATTTTCCTGAAACCGGCGCGCCTGGGCACGCCCGAGTATCGGGGCCAGCTGGCCGACGTGGTGCGCAGTCCGCGCTATGCCACGGTATTGGGCCTGCTGCTGGAAGCGAAGAAGCAATACCTGCGCGGCCACATCGTGACGCGTCAGGACGGCTCGGTGAAGGCAGTCTGGCAACGCATGAAGGAATGGTTTTTAGGGAATTTTTAAGGGCATGATTTACGCCCGGCAGTACAGGTTTTTTGGCAGCATCGCAGGTACACACACATAACTTTATTTTATATTTAACCGCAGTTTTCAATCTCCAGTTCTCCTACCAATATGAGGCCTGGCGCTTGGAAACCGCATCTGATAGGAGCACATCATGGAGTTCGATATGGTCGATAACACAGCTTTAGGTACCGTCATCAAGGTCGTCGGCGTCGGCGGTGCGGGTGGCAATGCAGTCCAACACATGATCAACAAAGGCATGTCGGGCGTGGAGTTCATTGCCGCCAACACCGACGCACAGGCCCTGTCGACATCGAAGGCCCACAACATCATCCAGATCGGCGATACCGGTCTGGGCGCCGGCATGAAGCCTGCCGTCGGCCGCCAGCTGGCCGAAGAATCGCGCGCACGCATCGCCGATTCGCTGCGCGGCGCGCACATGGTCTTCATCGCCGCCGGCATGGGCGGCGGCACGGGCACGGGCGCCGCTCCTATCGTGGCCGAAGTGGCCAAGGAACTGGGCGCCCTGACGGTGGCCGTGGTCTCCAAGCCATTCTCGTACGAAGGCCAGAAGTGCATGGACATCGCCGACGAAGGCCTGGAGCAGCTGTCCCTGCACGTCGACTCGCTGATCATTATCCTCAATGAAAAACTGGAAGAGATCTACGAAGACGAAAGCATGCTGGAATGGATGCAGCACGCCGATGATGTGCTCAACAACGCGGTGGCCGGCATCGCCGAAATCATCAACGTGCCTGGCCATATCAACGTCGACTTCAACGACGTGAAAACCATCATGGGCGAGCAGGGCAAGGCCATGATGGGCACGGCGACGGCGTCCGGCGTCGACCGCGCGCGCATCGCCGCCGAACAGGCTGTCGCTTCGCCGCTGCTGGACGGCATTGATCTGTCTGGCGCGCGCGGCGTGCTGGTCAACGTCACGGCCAGCCGTGGCCTGAAAGGCAAGGAGATCAAGGAAGTCATGGCTGCCGTGCGCGCGTTTGCCGCGCCGGACGCGTCGATCGCGCAAGGTATCGCCTACGACGACGCCATGGGCGACGATATCCGCGTTACCGTGGTGGCCACGGGCCTGGGCCGCGCGAAGAAAAACATCCAGTTGGTACCGCAGCAAGTGCTGCGCACCGGCACCCACAACAGCCCGCTGACCCCGTCGGCTGCCATGGGTAGCGCGCAAGCGGCGACGACGACGGTTGGCGTGGCCACGCCGGCAGCCGGTTTCGACGGCATGAAGGCGCCGGCAGTATGGCGCCGCGAGTCGGCTTCCGAGCAGGTGCGCGCGATGGAAAAGAATGGCATGGAAACCTACGACATCCCCGCCTTCCTGCGCAAGCAAGCAGATTAAGGTGATCTGATGTCAGTAACGATGACGGCGGCCTGAGGGCCGCCGTTTTTTTTTCCGTTTTTTTGACTTTTGGCTTTGCCTTTCCTGCCGCTTTCTGCACAAATGCGGCAAGTCAGGCATACTATCGCGCAGTGTCGGCATCATGCCGGCAGAACCAGATCACGGGCGCCGTCCGCTCCATGGAGCGGGCGGCGTCCTTAACCGACAGTACACAAGGAGTCAACATGACCATCAAGATCGGCGACACCCTGCCAGAAGGCACCCTGGCCGAATTCATCGAAAGCGAAACCGAGGGTTGCGCACTGGGCCCGAACACGTTCAACGTGCAAGACCTGCTCAAGGGCAAGAAGATCGCCATCTTCGGCCTGCCAGGCGCCTACACCCCGACCTGCTCCGCACAGCACGTGCCAGGCTACGTCAAGCACGCTGCCGACCTGAAAGCCAAGGGCGTCGATGAAATCTGGTGCATCTCCGTCAACGACGCGTTCGTGATGGGCGCCTGGGGCCGCGACCAGAAAGCCACCGGCGTCGTACGCATGATGGCTGACGGCAATGCCGCCTACAGCAAGGCACTGGGCCTGGACGCCGATTTTTCCAAGCACGGCATGGGCACGCGCTCGCAGCGCTACTCGATGCTGGTCGACAATGGCGTCGTGACGCAATTGAACGTCGAGCAGGGCGGCAAGTTTGAAGTGTCGAACGCCGAAACCTTGCTGGGCCAGCTGGCCTAAGCAGATCGCAGGTCGGCGTAGGTCGGCTTAGCGCAGCGTAAGCCGACGAGCTGCGTTCGCATCACGTTTGCTCTGGCATTGTTGGATTACGCGCTGCGCGCTAATCCAACCTACGCAATAAAAAATACGCAATAAAAACGGCGCCATCGGCGCCGTTTTACGTTTACTGTACCGATGGCTTGGTCGCTTCGAACATGGCCGCGTCGATGCTGAACGAATAGTCGTCCTGCAGCTGAGCCAGCTGGCCTAAGCAGATCGCAGGTTGACGTAGGCCAGGCGTAGGCCAGGCGCAGGTCGGCGTAGGTCGGCTTAGCGCAGCGTAAGCCGACGAGCGGAATTGGCATCACGTTTGCTCTGGCATTGTTGGATTACGCGCTGCGCGCTAATCCAACCTACGCAATAAAAAAGGCTATGTCACCATCAGATGTGGGAATGCTCCTAGCGTTGCCTTCAATAATGTTTCCGGCGACCGGATACGCCCGGC
>NZ_JBXAJE010000008.1:0-244130 GCF_058796955.1 Janthinobacterium sp. GW823-FHT03B06 | reverse complement strand
CAGGATCAAACTCTTCAGTTTAATCTCTGTTACTTTGCCGTTTTACCGGCACCGTCATTGCTGACGGGTCGCTCACTCAAAAAACTGACAGGCTACTTCCGAAGAAGTATCCTATTTCATTATTTCTTGTGAACATTTGATATTTTAAGTTAGACGCCAATCCGAAGATTGACGCTGCACTGACATCAAATGTCCACACTTATCGACTGTTAATTGTTAAAGAACTGTATTCGGTGCTACTTTCGCGCTATTGACAAAGCGTTGTGTTTGTCAGCTGCGAAGAAGGAAGAGTATGAAGCGTTTCGGCTAATTCGTCAACCTTCTTTTTTACCCTGCTTTACTCGGCATTTGCATGCGTCGTTCAGCGAGGGGGCGAATTATAGCCAAGCAACAGCGCGTCCGCAAGGGCCATTTATGGCAGGACGAACGATTTCACCAAGGTCAGCTCGCCGGCGGCCCGCATCGGCACCTGGAAGCTCTGCAGCTTTTCCCGCGGCGTACCTTCATTGGTGATGATCGACAGGCGGGCGACGGTCAGCATGGCAGTGTTCTCGCCGCTGCCGTAGTAATTGACATAGGCGTGATAATTGCCCTTCAGGGGCGCCGCGCTGGAAAAGATTTCAGGGCCATAGCCGGTCGTCACGTCCACGTCCAGCGCGCCGCCATCTTTCAAGACGCGGTTGCCGTACCAGGCGTGGCCGCCGTCCGGCGTGACCACATGCAGATCGAGGTCGGTGCCGGCGCTGTCCCACGACAGCACGATACGCAGGCGCGCCTGCGTCTTGCCCTGGTAGCTGTCGACAAACTGGGTGCGCGCGCGGCTCCTGCCATCGGGCGAGCGCACTTCCACGCTGTTCGAGCCGCTGCCGAAGCCATAGGGGCGGCCGTAGCTGCCATCCTCACCCACTTCCATCGGCATCGCCACGCCATTGACCACCAAGGTCGCGGGCTTGCCCTTGATAGCACCCGCGATACGCCCCCGTATCTGCGCCGTCTCGGCCTGGCCCGGCTGCAGGTTGACCGACGCGGCGGGATAATTGACCGCTTGCGTATAGTCCTCGCGCGCGCCGGCCGAATTGCGCCAGCCGCCCTTCGGTGCATCGATGGTGACCTGGGCCTGCGCCCAGATTGGCAACAGCATTAGCGGAACCGCGCAACGGATATAAAAACTCACAGAGCCTCCAGGTTAAGGTCGACGAGCCGGCGGGCCAGCCGCTCGACATATTCTTCGTCCTGGCCGCGCGGATGGCGGCGCAGGCCAAGGTGCAAATATTCATGGGCCAAGGTGATCCGGTCTTCGCGCGTGGCCAGCGGGCGCATGAAGATGCGGTTGCGCGACTGTTCCGAATACGGTGCGCCGCTGGACAGGGCGCAGACCAGCGGCGCTTGCGGCGGCGCCTCGTAGCCGGCCTCGCGCAGCAGCACGCGCTGCCAGCGCGGCACGGATCGCGCCAGCCAATCCTCGTTCTGCGCCAGGCGACGGCAACGCACGCCGGTATTGCCAACGGTGCTCAGCGCGCCGCCCGGATAGGCCGCCGCCAGCAATTCATCATATTGCTTGCCCTGTTTCGCCTGGCGTACCGCCTCGCTCCACGCCATCGTGCCCTCGGACGCTTGGTTGCTGTGATAGCGCACGGTGACGCCATCGACGATCAGCTGATCGGTCCAGCGCGCAATCGCCAGCGCCGCCGGCGTAGCGGGGCTGGGACTGACGCGCTGGGTCGCGCTGCTGTCGGCGATCTGCTGACAGCCCGCGACGGTTACTGCGTTCTGCTGCAAATACGTGCGCGCGGCAATCGCCAGCGCCTTGGCCGCTTCCGGCTCATTCGCGCTCGCTTCGCGGTCAAGCACGCGCGCCACATATTCATTGACGCCGAAGCGGCCGCGCAATTGCGGGCGGCCTCCCTGCTCTTGTACCAGCATCAACTCGCCGCTGCTGCGCAAGGCCAGGTTCTGGCCATTTTCGAACCGAACATGGTAGCGGCCATTCAGCGGGCCGGGGACGGCCACGCCGCGCTCGCCGCGCACGGCACGGATCGGATAGCGCTTGAAGTAATCGACGACCACGCAGCCGCCATCGTCGGCCGCACCCACTGGCGGCAGACTGGCGGCCAGCCTGGGCGCCCACTGTTCAAAGACATTGCTGCTGCCGCCTGCGCCGCCAAACCAGATCGGGGTGCCATCGGCCAGCCAGCCGGCCGCGCCGCCAATCCGTTCATCTACCCGGCGCTGCTCGTGCCAGGAATACGTCTTCACGCGCAGCTGGCTGCCGAACCAACGCGCCGTGCCGGCACCGCGTCCATCGAGCACGACGCGCAACAGCGCCGCTTCGGCATCCATCCGGCTGGCAGCCGGTATGCTGTCCAGCGCGCGCAGCAGGCTGTCCAGCCGTACCAGCCGCCCCGGCGCCAGCTGCGCGGGGTCCGCCAGCCAGGCAAAGTCGCCTGCCGGGGCGCTACCTAAACGGGTGGTCCAGTATTGGCGCCACGGCGCGGCCGTGATCATCAGACGCTTCGGCGAGAAGAAGGGGCCGCAGGACTGCGCCAGCGCCGCATCGTGGCCGATGCTCTGGCCCGCATCGCAGCAATATACTTCTTCCGGATCGCGGCCGCCGCAGCGGTAGTCGGGCATCGCCACCTTGTTATCGCTCGCGTAGACATATACGAACAGCTTCCACAGGCTGGCCAGCGGCACTTGCCGCGCGCCGTCAAACGGCGGCGGCGCTGCGCCGCCCTGGCGCAGCTGGCGCACCTCCATCTTGCCGTCGCGCCACCAGGCCACGTCCAATGAAGCCGACCAGGCAGGCATGGCCAGCAGCAGGGCCGCCATCAATGCAGGACGTACAAAGCGCATCACTCGACCTTCAGCGCGCGCGTGCTCTTGCCGCCGCCCTCGAAGGCTTTCTGCTCCGGCTGGTACATGCGGTAAAAGCGCGCTGGCGGCAGCACATAACTGCCCTTCTGCGCAAAGCGCAGCAGATGGCGCACGGTCACGGCGCCTTCCAACGGCTCGATCGGCACCGCGTAACCGTCGCGGCGCTCGGTGTGACGCGCGCGTTCCAGCGCGACCGGCTTGTCGCCCGCCATGACCATGCCCCAGGTCGTCGATTCGACCATGGCACCGGGCGGCAGCGCCACCTCCAGCAAGCCAAAGCGGTGCTTCGCACCCGGTGCCGCTTTCAAGGTGATTTCATCGAGGTACAGCGCGTCCGTGCTCAGCGCCTCGCCCGGCTTGACCAGCTCCGTCGTGTAGCCGCCCTTACCCGCCTTCATGCGCAGGATGCGACGTTCGACGGTGACCGGCAAGGTCTGCGCTTCGGCGGCATAGCTGTCGTACTGCACCACAGCCACCGTGCCGGCCGGCGCCGGGGCGGCGAGACGCAGTTTGTCAGGCACGCCCTTGGCGTCAAGCCAACGCCACAACGGCTGGCCGCTGCGGCTGTCGCGTTTTTGCCAGGCGCCGTCCAGCGCGACGGCCGGCCCCTTGCCGAACGATACGCCGCCCAGCTTCTTCTGCACCCACATCAACGTCATCGCGCGGTCCAGGGTCGGCATCTCGGCGCGCACGCCGGCCAGCACCGCGTCCGCCTGCGATGGTGGTATTTCGCCGGCCAGCATCAGCAAGGCTTGCGCCACCGGCGCTTTGGACTCGCGCAACACCTGCCAGGCGCTGGCCACTTGCAGTTGCAGCCCATGCGGCAAGGCGACGCCATTCTGGCTGGCGACCAGCGCCACCAGGCCAAGGCTCATCGCTTGCGCTTCGCGATCAAGGGCTCCGCCCAGCAGCAGGCTGCCGCTGTCGCCCGCCTGGCGCGGCTTGCCGCCCAGGACGGCGATGGCGCTGTCGTCGACCAGGCCCGCTGCCAATGTCTGCGTGGGCAAGCCCATCTCGCGCGCCATCCACAGCACCAGCGCGCGGTCGCCCATCGCATCCTTCAAGCCATGCTCGCTGTAGACGGCCAGCAGCTTGTTCCAGTGTTCGGGCGGCAGTTCGATATGCAGCGCGCGCGCCGCGTACCAGTCGGCGTAATAAGCGTACCCCGTCATCAAGGCATTGCCGGCCGTGGCATTGCCCCACCAGCCGAAGACGGCATTCGGGCCGGCCATCGAGACCAGACGCAGGCGCTGCGCCGTGAGCAGCGTTTGCAGGGCGCCGGCGTCCGGCCCCAGGCTTTGCGTGGCCAGCGCCAGCGGAATCAAACGGCTCGCCGTCTGCTCGACGCAGCCATACGGATAATCGATCAGGTCGTCGGCAATGCGCGCGAACTGGCTGGCTGCTCCTTGAGCGAACGAGACGCGGAGATTGCGCGCGTCGGCCGGCAGCTTGAGCGGCATATCACCGGTCGCGCCATCGAGCGGCAGCACCAGCGAGCGCGGGCTGCTCCAGGCGGCGGGCAGGGTTTGCATGGCTGCCTCCAACGCGTCGACCGGCTTGCCGTTCTGTTTCAGCTCCAGGCGCAGCGGCCCGCTAGCGCCAGCAGCGAGCGGAAATTCGACGTAGTTGACGCCCGGTTTGGCGGACAGCTTTTCCGTCTTCGGCTGCGCCCCGCCCGAGAGGACGACGTCGAGCGCCTGCTCCTTGCCCGTCTGATTGAACACGGCCACCGAGGCGCGCGGCGCATCGCCGGCACGCATCCAGTCGGGCGCCGTCCACTTGGCATAGAAGTTTTTGTCGGAACGCAGATAGGCGGTGCGCTGGCCCACGCGCCCCTGCTCATCCATCGCGCGGCCGGTGATCCTCCAGCGGGTCAGCGCGTCAGGCATGGTGAAGCTCACGCGCGCATTGCCATTGGCGTCGGTCTTCAACGACGGCGCCCAGTAGGCCGTATCGATATTGTCGCGGCGCGGGCGTTCAAGCACCTTGACGCCGCGCTCGTTGTAGTTGTGGCGCGCGGGCGCGCCGGCCGTGCGGCCCTGCGCCATGTCGTAGCTGATGAAAGACAGGCTGGCCGTGGTGCGCACGTTGTTGCGGCGCGGATGGTAAAAGAAGTCGCCGATGTCGGGCGCGATTTCCGGCTGCAGCACATAGATCATTTCATCGACCACGCCCAGCGCCACCAGGGTGCTCAAGGGCTTGCCGTCCAGCGTGGCCTTGACGTCCAGCGTGACCTTTTCGCCGGGCTGGTAGACCTCCTTGTCGCTCTTGAACTGCAGCGCGATGCGCGGCTCGATCACTTGCAGGCCGGCGTTCTCGAACACGAAATCGCCATTGCGCGTGTACGCCACCGAGAACGTCATGTTCGGGCCATGCTCTTCTTTTACCGGGATGCGCACTCTCCACTGCCGCGGCGCCACGCGCTTCGCCTGGTACCAATCCGCGGCGCCGGCCATCAAGCCATGGTGTTCCACCTTGTCGCGCTCGAGCGTCAACAAGGCCTGGTCGACCTTGTCGGAGAAGGTGATCAAGGCCTCGGCCGTGTCGCCCGGACGGTAGCGGGCCCGGTCCAGCACGATCTCGATGCTGCCCGGCGTCGTCTGCACGCCATCGCCGGCGACCCAGTGGCTGGCGGCGGCCAGCAGGTTGCCCCGTTCGTCGCGCAGCGCCAGCTGATACGAGCCGGAGACCGGGAATGTCACGTCCCAGCCCTTGGCAGCCGGATCGAAGGCGCCCTCGGTCTTGCTCTGTTTTTCCAGCTGCACCATCTCCCAGCGCACGGGCTTGGCCGCGCCCTGGCCATCGGCCACCAGGTCGAAATGCACGTTTTGTCCCGGATCGGAAAACTGGCGCGCGGCCCTCAACTGGTAGCTGCTGCTCGAGCGCTCTATCATCAGCTCGCGCGTCGCCTTGACGCGGTAGGCCGCGCCATCGGTTGCCAGCACGGTCAAGATGTAGCGCGACGGATCGGCGGCGGGCGGCAAGGTGAAGTCCACATTGCCGCTGCCGTCGCTCGTCACTTCCTCGGTCTTCAAGGCCACCGGGAACAGGCCGCTGTAGCGCAGCTCCCCCTCGACCATGGTGTTTTGCTGGCCGCGCAAGGACAAGGTCATCTTCGCGTTTTTTACCGGTTTGCCATCGGGGTAGCGCAGCGCGATGCTGCCCTTGACCGCCTCGCCCGTCTTGAATTCCGGTTTCGATGGCTGGACGTTGATTTCAAAATGCGGCTTGACGTATTCGGCCACGCGGAAGGCCGCGCCATACACGCCATCCTTGTAATTGAAGCGCAGTTCATAGCCGCCGGCGGTGGCTTCCGTGGGCAGGCGGAAGCGCGTGTCGGCGCCCGTATCGCCGGACAGCTGCAGCGTTTGCGTCAGCAGCGGCGTGCCGTTCGGATTGAGCACGCTCAAGCTGATCGGTGCAGCGCTTGCTGCCTGCGAGGCGCGCGCCGAGGTGAATTCGCGGCCCAGGAACTTGACGTTGACCTCGTCGCCGGGACGGTACAGGGGCCGGTCGGTCACCGCATAAATCTTGGTGTTATAGATTTCGCTGTCATAGTAAAAATTCTCGGACACGAACACGCCGCCGGCGCCGTCCTGGCCCAGCACATACGTGTGTTCAGGGCTGCCGCGCTCGAGCGACGCGACGCCATCAATGCCCGTCACGGCCGACTGCAGCACGCCGGTACCGTCCGTCCACGCCACGCTGGCGCCGGCCACGGCGGCGCTGTTGTCGCGCCGCGCCGTCCATACCAGCATCTGGCCGGAAGAGACCTTGGTGACAGCCACCGTGTCCGACACGAACACCAGGGTGGTGGCGCGGTGCTCGCCGATGATCGCTTCGACCAGGTACAGACCAGGCTTGCGTTTGCCCAGCGGGATCATCACGTTGCCGGCACCGGCGACGATAAAGTCGCTGCTGGAGCCATCGAGCTTGACGCCTTTCGGCGGCGCGATGGCCTTGGCCTGCCAGATCGGATAGCGGAAGCTGTCGACCAGCTCCATGCCCTTGATCGGCTTGTACTGCGGATGATTGGCAAATACGGTCGGCTTGCGGATCGCGTCCTTCGTCGCCAGTTGCGGCTGTTCTTTCGTGACCGCGAGGCGCGCTTCGCCGGAAAACAGCTTGCGCCAGGCCAGGCGCGACTGCTTCCACCAGCTATCCCACAGAAAGCTCAAGGTATTGGCCAGGCCCTCGCCCTGGTAATTGCCCTCGACCTGGATGCGGTGCAGATTGCGCTGCTTTTTCAGGAATTCCATCGCTTCGGGCACGCGATAGACGACGATGTCGGCGCCCGAATACGCTTCCAGGTTCATGCGCCCCATGTCGCGCCCGGGCACCTCGAGCCGCACGCGCGCCTCGTCGGTGCTGCCGTAGCTGGCGTCGGACAGCAAAAAGAAGGGCTCGCCCTTGAAGGTGCTGTAGTTGCTCGGTTCGCGCTGCTGCGCAGAGGCGCCGCCAATGAGGACCAAGGCCAGCAGACTGGCAAAGAACAGCTTCATGACAAAAATCGGCTTCATGATAAAAACGCCAGCCGGAACACGCCGGCGAAATTCGGATTGTTGACCACAGGTTGCCACCGCGTATCCTTCCAGCTCGTGAGTTCTTTGATATCGACAGTCCGCAGACCATTGTCGTCGGGGGTGACGGTACCGGTGTGATAGGCGATGCGCGCGCCCATCCAGACCATCAGGTGCTGTTCGTCGCCCTGGTCGAAAAACAGCAAGTCGCCGGGCAGCGCCTGGCTGATCTCGCGGGCGACGAAGCGGCTGTTGTGCTGCACCAGCGCCAGCGCCGTGACGAAGTGGCCGACCTTGCCATCCGTCTGCACCCAGCGGTTGCGCAGGGCTGCCTGGTTCGCGTCCAGTTCCAGCTCGGGCGGCAAGCGCCGGTCGCTGGCGATGCCGTTCGCATGCAGCCATTTCGCGTCATGCACGGTGAGCGCCTCGTTGACGGCAAAGCGTACCAGGCCGGCGCAATCGCGGTGCGTCCAGCGCGGCGACGGCCCCCGTTCGATCTGCGCGTTGACGATGCGCAGCATCCAGGCCTGAAAGGCGCGGCTCTGGGCTTGCGACAGCTGCACTCGCGGCTCGGCGACGGCGCGCAGCGCCCAGGCCTTGGGTGCGGCGACAGCGGCGACGCACACCGCCAGCGCAGCGCGCCGTCCATGCGACACCGTCATCGCGCCGTCTCCTGCCATTCCAGCGTTTCCCACGACGTGCCGCTGGCTGGCTGCCGCTTGAGCACCATGCGCAGCGGCGGATATTTTTTCAGGGCGTTCAGGCGCGGCACCAGGTGTTCGTTGGCGGCCGCGCGCAAGACCGGTTCGTTATTCGCAGGCAGGGTATCGAAGGCTTCCAGCTGGATCAGGCGGGCCAGCGAGGCCGGCGCGATCAGGCCGATCGTGTGCGCGCCATCGGGCAGCAGGTCGCTGGCGGCCGGCGCCTGCTTGCGGCGCACGGCCAGCACCTGGTCCACCAGCTTGCCGTCGGCCGAGAAGACAACCGTATTGCCGGCCACGGCCAGCGCCGGCGTGGATTGGCCCAGCGCCGTGGCGACGCCGCGCTCCCAGCGAATGGCCCCATCCTTGCCGGTGGTCTTGCGCACGGGATCCTTGCCGCCGATGGCCGCCGCGAACAGACTGCCATAGACAGCGTCGTCGCCGGCCTGCGCACTGCGCGTGGCGACAAACACGGGCGTATGCAGGCGCGAATTGCCGTACCAGCAGGCGGCGGCGGGGCCTTGCAAGTGGCCGGCCAGCGGCACCACCGGCTCCGATGTCTTGCTGCCCAGGCGCTTGAGCACGGGCTGCAGCGCGGCCCAGTCCACCGGCACGCTGAAGCAGGCGCTGGGATTATGCGGCAGCTGCGGCCACAGGGCGCTGCTGTCATACGCACCGTTTTTCAGTTTATCGGCATTGAGCAGCACCCTGGACTGCCAGGCGCCCTGTTGAAAATCGAAGCGCAGCGCTTCGAGCGCGCCAAAAAAGGGCTGGTAGCCGAACGACAGGAAGTCGGCCTTGACGGCGATGCTGTGGCCCTCGGGCGCGGCTGGATCGAGATGGAATTGCGCATGAAAGACGTTTTGTTTCGCCGGCTCCGGCGCCAGCAGGCTGACCACGGTTTTCTCGGCCGTGCCATCGCCATGCTTGCCGTCACTGCCGCCGTACAGCATGCCGGGATGGGACAGGATGACCAGGCGCTGGCCGTGCGCGGCGAACAGCAAGGTGCGCTGGTAGGCATAGTTCAGCGCATACACGGGCACCTGGCCGCCATCGACGCGCAAGCTGCCGGCCACGCGCATCTGCGTATCCTTCAAGGCGATCTTGCCCGCTTCCTCGAGCAGGCGCGTCAGCTGGCTGCGCGAGACGGCGATGGCGAAATGCTTGAGCGAGCCGTCGGCATCGCGCCACAGGGCCACTTCCGCCGGCTGGTCCAGCACCATGCGCAGCAGCTGGTCGCCCCAGCCCAGTTCATGCTCATAGGCGATGCGGCGCAGGCTGCCCTTGAGGCCCAGCCGGTCTTCGCTCTGCTCGTAATAGAACAGGAAATCCTCGCGCAGCACGTCGCGCGCCAGCGGCACCGTCAGCAGGTCGCGCGGCAAGGCCGACAGGCTTTTCGTGCGGACCAGCGCGTCGGGCCGCGATAAATCCAGCTTCAGGCCGTTGACCGGCCCCAGCGTGCCCCAGCCGAAGACCCGGTAGCCGACCAGCGCGGCCGCCACCAGCGCCACGCCGGCCAGTGCCCCGACCAGGACTTTTTTATTGAGTACTTTTTTCGCCAGCACCTTGTATCCCTTTTAGCCTGCCGTAGCATTGACAAGTTAGTAATTGTTGACAAATGGTAACATGGCATTGGCAGCCGCAGCGCACAGCTGACGCGACAGCGTAAAATAGCGGATTCGCCGTTTCCATCGCCTCCCATGACCATCCTGCTCTCCACCCTGAACGCCCGCTATACCCACGCCTCGCTGGGATTGCGCTATCTGCTGGCCAATATGGGCCCGCTGCAGGCGCAGACGCGGCTGCAGGAATTCGTCATCGGCACCAAGACGACGGAACTGGTCGAGCGCATCCTCGTCAACAAGCCCCGTATCATCGGTTTTGGCGTCTACATCTGGAACGTCGAGGAAACGACGAAACTGGTGGCCATGCTCAAGCGCGTGGCGCCCGAGGTCATCATCGTGCTGGGCGGGCCGGAAGTGTCGCATGAGGCGGGCGAGCAGGAAATCGTCAGGCTGGCCGACTACCTGATCACGGGCTGGGGCGACGTCACCTTCCCCAAGCTGTGCGGCGAGATCCTCCACGGCCCGAAGCCGCTGATGAAGATCCATGCGGGCGTGCAGGCGCCGCTGGCGGAACTGCAGCTGCCCTACTCCTTGTATACAGACGACGATATCCGCCACCGCACGATTTACGTGGAAGCGTCGCGCGGCTGTCCGTTCAAATGCGAATTCTGCCTGTCGGCGCTGGACAAGACGGCCTGGCCCTTCGCGCTGGAGAATTTCCTGGCCGAAATGGAGTCCCTGCATGCGCGCGGCGCGCGCCTGTTCAAGTTCGTCGACCGCACCTTCAACCTGAACATCAAGACCAGTTTGAAGATCATGCAGTTCTTCCTAGATAAGATCGAGGCGAATCCGGACGATCCCATCTATGCCCACTTCGAGCTGGTGCCCGACCACTTGCCCGACGCCTTGAAAGAAGGCATCAGCAAGTTCCCGCCCGGCGCGCTGCAGTTCGAGATCGGCATCCAGAGTTTCAATCCGGACGTGCAATCGCTGGTCAGCCGCAAGCAGGACAACCAAAAGGCGGCCGACAACATCCGCTGGCTGTGCGAGGAATCGAACGCCCACCTGCACGTGGACTTGATCGCCGGCTTGCCAGGCGAGGATGAAGCGAGCTTCGCGGCCGGCTTCAACAAGCTGGTGGCCCTGAAACCGCATGAAATCCAGTTCGGCATATTGAAACGGCTGCGCGGCACGCCCATCATCCGGCATACGGAAAACTATGGCATGGTGTTCGACCCGCACCCGCCGTACACCATCCTGGCCAATAAACAGCTCGATTTCATGAGCATGCAGCGCCTCGTGCGCTTCGCCCGCTACTGGGACCTGGTGGCCAACTCGGGCCGCTTCGCCAATACAGTGCAATGGATGCTCGGCGATGCGCCGTTTGAAAACTTCATGGATTTTTCAAACTGGCTGTATGCCCACACGGACGCCACCCACCGCATCGCCATGGAACGCCTGGCCAAGCTGGTGGCACAATGGCTGCAGACGCGCGGCATGAGCGCGGCCGAGGCCAACGCCCTCGTGGCCAGCGACTATGCGGGCGGCGCGCAGGCGGCCGCACATGTCAAGCCAAGCGAAGTGAGTACTAGCAACGCCAAGGTGCGTCCGGACGTCGCCCTGCCGCAGCGGCAGGCGCGCCACCTGGCGTCCTGAGGGGCCGGCGATTGAACAGCGGTGGCGGTCTGCGCCATTCTCCCTTAAACTGGCACGATGCCGACTGTACAATCGCCGAAACTGACCCTCTCCCAGACCAGCTCCCAACAGGGAGCCCTTGTCACTGCCAGCGGCACCTGGCAGGTGCACGCGCTGGCGCATGACAATGCCATCAAGGCCATCGACGCCCAGCTCAAGCCCCTGCAGGGCGATGCCAAGGCGCAATGGGATTTGTCGGCCATCGACAGCATGGACCATATCGGCGCCCAGCTGTTCTGGAATGCCTGGGGCAAGCAGCGCCCCGCCCAGCTGACCCTGGCGCCATCGCAGGAAGAGTTTTTCCGGCGCATCGAAGAGACGGGACCGCTGCAAACGCCGCCCTCGCGCGCCAACCGCCTCACGCCCGTGATGAAGCTGGGCATGGCCATTTTGCTGTTTTTCGAACATTTGAAGGGCTTTATTGCGCTTGTCGGCCAGGTGACGCAGGATATCGGCCGCTTCGCGCGCCATCCGATGCGCGGGCCGTGGCGTGAAATTTCCGCCAATATCTTCCATGCGGGCTTCCAGGCGCTGGGCATCACGGCCCTGGTGGGCTTTCTGATCGGCGTCGTGCTGTCCTATCTTTCTGCGCAGCAACTGCGCGCCTTTGGCGGCGACATCTACCTGGTCAACCTGCTCGGCATGAGCGTCATCCGCGAACTGGGGCCGCTCCTGGCCGCCATTCTCGTGGCCGGCCGCTCCGGCTCGTCCATCACGGCCCAGCTGGGCGTCATGCGCGTCACGGAGGAGCTCGATGCCATGCTGGTGATGGGCATTTCGCACGGTTTTCGCCTGATCATGCCGAAAGTGCTGGCCCTGGCCATTTCCATGCCCCTGCTCGTCATCTGGACGGATACGGCCGCGCTGATCGGCGGCATGGTGGCGGCCAAGGTGGAACTGAATCTGTCGGCACGCTACTTCATCCAGAAGCTGCCCGATGCAGTGCCGCTGGCCAACTACATGATCGGCCTGGGCAAGGGCGTGATTTTCGGCATGCTGATCGCCCTCGTCTCCTGCCACTTCGGCCTGCGCATCAAGGCCAATACGGAAAGCCTGGGGCGCGGCACCACCACCGCCGTCGTCACGGCCATCACCGTGGTGATCCTGGCCGACGCCGTGTTCGCCATCGTCTTCAATGGAGTGGGCTACTGATGGCGAACGACACCGATATCGCCTGCAAGGCGAGCGAGGGCCAGGACGGCCAGTTCGATCTGCATGGCGACGCGCCCGTGGTGGAAATCACCAATCTGTGGACCAAGTTCGGCCGCACCGTCGTGCACCAGGACTTGAACCTGGAAATCGAGCGGGGCGAAATCCTTTCCATCGTGGGCGGTTCCGGCACGGGCAAGACCGTGCTGCTGCGCCAGATGCTGGGCCTGGAACATCCGGCGCGCGGCTGCGTCAAAGTCTTTGGCGAAGATATCAACAAGGCAAGTTCCGACCAGCTGCAGCAGTTGCGCAACCACTGGGGCATGCTGTTCCAGCAAGGGGCGCTGTATTCGGCCCTGACCGTGTTCGACAACGTGGCCCAGCCCATGCGCGAATTGCGCGTGCTGCCCGAAGCGCTGGTCCACGACGCGGTATTATTAAAGATGAACATGGTGGGCCTGGGCCCGGAACATGCGCTGAAAATGCCGTCGGACTTGTCGGGCGGCATGATCAAGCGCGTGGCCCTGGCGCGCGCCCTGGCGCTGGAACCGAAGCTGCTGTTCCTCGACGAACCGACGGCGGGCCTGGACCCGGACTTGTCGGAAAGTTTTGTCTCTTTGATCCAGTCGCTGCACCGCGAGCTGGGCTTGACGGTGGTCATGGTCACGCATGACCTCGACACTTTGTTTGCCCTGTCCACGCGCATCGCCGTGCTGGCGGAAAAACACGTGATCGCCATCGGTCCCACGCGCGAGGTGATCGAAGTGGACCATCCGTTCATCAAGCAATTTTTCCTCGGCGACCGCGGCAAGCGCGCGCTGGCCGTCCTCGATGAAAAACAGGCGGCGGACAAGGCGGCGCAGCCAGGCGACGCCGCCGGCACAGACAAGAAAGCGGAGAAGTAATGGAAAACAGATCACATGCCCTGATGACGGGATTTTTTACACTGACACTGCTGGTGGCCGCCATCCTGTTCGGCGTCTGGTTCAACCGCGACCGCGTGGAAAGAGTCCCGTATTTGCTCGCCACCACCCTGTCCGTGCCGGGCCTGAACCCGCAGGCGACCGTGCGCTACCGGGGCCTGGAGGTGGGCAAGGTCGACGCCATCGACTTCGACACGCAAAAGGCAGGGCAAATCCTCGTGCACATCAGCGTGGCGCCCGATACCCCCGTCACGAATACCACCTTTGCCACCCTGGGCTACCAGGGCGTGACGGGCATCGCCTACATCCAGCTCGACGACGAGCACGTGGGCTCGAAATTGCTGGGCACCAGCAAGGACAAGCCGTCGCTGATCCCCCTGCGCGCGGGCTTGCTCGACCAGCTGGAAAAACGGGGCAAACGCATCCTCGACCAGGCCGAGCAGATCACCAACAAAGTGAATAATTTGCTCAGCCCCGACAACCAGGCGGCCATGCTGGGCGCCTTCACTGAAGTGGGCAAGGCGGCCAAGGCCTTTGGCGCCATACCGCAGCAGCTGGAACCGACCCTGACGCAATTGCCGCAACTGACGGAACAGACGCGGCAAACCTTGACGGCCGTCAGCACGGCCAGCAAGAACGTGTCGGACTTGACGGCCACGTGGAAAAAACTCGGCAACGACATCCAGGCGCCCGGCGGCGTGCTCGACAAGGTCAATGGCACGGTCGACCGGGTCGGCAATTCCGTGGAAACGGTGGCCAATGGCGTATCGCTGGAAGTCTTGCCGCAGGTGATAGAGCTGAGCGGCGAGGCGCGCTCCTCGATGCGCGCCCTGAAAACCACCATGAGCACGCTCAATGAACAGCCGCAGAGCATCTTGTTCGGCGCCCCAGACATCCCGCCCGGCCCGGGCGAGCCCGGTTTTTCGGCGCCCGGCAAATAAGGAGAACACCGCATGCCTATTCCTCGCCATCTCACCGCACTCATCGTCGCCGGCGCTTTTTTGCTGGGCGGCTGCGCCAGCCGCGGCCCCGTGCCCACGTTCTATGATTTCGGCCCGGCCGCACCGCAGGCAGCGGCACCGGCTGCCGCGCCAGCCGTGCCCGTGCTGGTGATCGCCGACGCCAATGGCCCTTCGTGGCTGGACAGCCAGCGCATGTATTACCGCTTGCTGTACGCCGATGCGCAGCAATCGCGGCCCTACGCCTACAACCGCTGGAACACGCCGCCGCTGCAACTGTTAAGCCAGCGCCTGAAAACGCGCGTGGCGCAAAGCGGCGTGAAAGTGCTGTCGACCACGGACGCGGCCGCCGGCATCCCGCTGCTGCGCATCGACGTCGATGATTTTTCGCAAGCGTTTGACACGCAGACGCAAAGCAGCGGCCATGTGTCGCTGCGCGCCTCGCTGTTCCGCGGCCACCGCCTGATCGACCAGAAAACATTCAGCCGCAGCGGTCCGGCCGGCAGCGCCGATGCGCAAGGCGGCGCGCAGGCGCTGGCGGCGGCCTCGGATGCCATCGCCGCCGACCTGCTCACCTGGCTGGGCACGCTGAATATTCCGAAAGAATGACCGACCCCGCATCCCCCGCCAGCCCGGCGGCGCCGCTGCCGCCCGTCCGTTCCTCGCCCGTGTCGCGCGCGACCCTGCTCGCCTACGTCTTCCTGATCGTCTACGCGAGCTGGTTTCCGTTCACGGGCTGGCACAGCAATGGCTTGTCGCCGCTGACTTTCCTGGAAAACACGCGCATGCCCCGTTACTGGACGGGCTTCGATGTCGGCGTGAATATCGTCGGCTACATCCCGCTGGGCGCCTTGATCGTGTATTCGTTGTTTCCAAGGATCACGGGTTTCTTTGCCGTCATCGTCGCCAGCCTGTGCGGCATGTTGATTTCCGGCAGCATGGAAGCCGTGCAAACCTATCTGCCCAGCCGCGTATCGTCGAATCTCGATTTCTATACGAATGCGGCCGGCTGCTGCATCGGTTCCATCATCGGCGCCCTGACGGCGCGCAAGCTGCTCGACCACAGCCATTTGTACCGCTTGCGCCAGCGCTGGTTTGCCCAGCACGCCAGCCAGGGCCTGGTGCTGGTGGCCCTGTGGCCGCTGGCGCAGATTTATCCGCAAGGCTATCTGTTCGGCCTGGGCCAGCTGCTGCCCATCCTGTCGGACTGGCTGTCGCAGCTGGCGGGCGTCGACATCGACCTGGCCACGTATCTGCGTCCCGACGTGGTCTTAACGGTTGAGCAATATTGGCTTTCGGAAACCATCATCACGGCTTGCGGCATGACGGGCGCCGTGCTCACCTTGCTGTGCCTGCTGCGCCGCGCCGCGCCGCGCGCCATCCTGATGCTGACCCTGATCGCCGCCGCCTTGACCGTGCGCTCGATGGCCAGCGCGCTGCTGTTTTCGCCGGAAAACGCCTTCGTCTGGATCACGCCGGGCGCCCAAGGCGGCTTTTTGATCGGCCTGATCATGCTGGGCGGCCTGGCCTTCGCGCCGCATGTGGCGCAGCGCCGCATCGCGGCCGCCACCTTGCTGCTGAGCCTGGTGATGGTGAATACGACGCCGATCAATCCCTATTTCATGTCAACCTTGCAAGGCTGGGTACAAGGCAAGTTCCTGAACTTTAATGGCGCGGCGCAATTTCTCGCCTTGCTGTGGCCCTTCGTGGCCCTGTGGTTCCTGTGCCTGCCCTCGCACCGCCTGAACCGGCAGGACGATGTGCAGCGCCAGCGTCGCGAAGACCACCCATAAGCGCTATCATGGCGCATTGATGAATCAGCAGGAGCATAGTATGAGCGACGCACCGTATTTTGAACGCCACGTTTTTTTCTGCATGAACAAACGTGAAGACGGCCGCAACAGCTGCGGCGACCATGGCGCGGAAGCGGCGCAAAAGCATTGCAAGCGCCGCATCAAGGAACTCGACATGAACGGCGCGGGCAAGATCCGCATCAACCAGGCCGGCTGCATGGACCGCTGCGAGGAAGGCCCGCTGCTGGTCATCTACCCGGAAGCGACCTGGTACACCTATGTCGACACCAGCGATATCGATGAAATCATCGATACGCACCTGGTGGGCGGCAAGGTCGTCGAACGCCTGAAAATCTAAGAACGCTTAACAGAACCTACTGCACGTCGCGATTTGCGGCCTCCGATGCTCGCTGTGCTCAAGCACAGTTCCGCTTCTCAGCCACAACTCACTGCCGCTCGCTACGGTTTTGTTAGGCGTTCTATGCCGCATATTTAATCCTAATTTAAGCCTACGCCACCAGTATGAGCATCATGAACAGAAACTCGGAAAAATTTACCCTCGCCGGCCATGCAGGCAGCATGGAAGGCTTGCTCGATTTCCCGGCAGACACTCCGCGCGGCATCGCCCTCGTTGCTCATCCGCACCCGCTGTACGGCGGCACGATGGATAACAAGGTCACGCAAACCCTGGCGCGCGCGTTTGTCGCCCTCGGTTACGTGGTGGCGCGCATCAACTTCCGCGGCGTGGGCGCCTCCGAAGGCGTACATGACCATGGCGCGGGCGAGACGGACGACATGCAACTGTTATACGAACACATGGTCGGCCTGTACCCGGGCTTGCCCGTGGCCTTGTCCGGCTTCTCGTTCGGCACCTTCGTGCAATCGAAACTGCAGGAACGCCTGGCCGCCGCCGGCACGCCCGCCGAGCGTCTGGCGCTGATCGGCAGCGCGGCCGGCAAATGGGCGATGGCCGACATTCCGGCCGACACCATTTTGATCCACGGCGAACTGGACGACACGATTCCCCTGTCCGCCGTCTTCGACTGGGCCCGTCCACAAGACATCCCCGTGATTGTGATCCCCGGCGCCGACCACTTTTTCCACCGCAAGCTCAACCACATCAAGAACCTCGTGATTGCGCTGTGGCATGGTGACAAACCCGCAATCGCAGCAGATGATCATTGAAGTGTGGGCTTACTACCGCCTCCACGGCTATAATTGATCCGTTTTTTCCACGCGGCCACGTACGCAGCAACTGCGTGGCCCTCAGCCTTCATCTTTTTCGCAGACCAGCCTCCATGAAAAAACTTTTAGCGGCACTGGCCTCCAGTGTACTTTTCCTATCCGCCGCCTACGCGCAAACCGTTCCAGCCCCGACCATCGCCGCCAAGTCCTGGCTGCTGCTTGACGCCACCAGTGGCCAGATCATTGCTTCGCAAGATCCGGACGCGCGCATCGAGCCAGCCTCGTTGACCAAGATCATGACGGCCTACCTGACGTTTGCCGCCATCCGCGAAAAGAAACTGGCGCTGGACCAGAAAGTGAACGTGTCCGTGCGCGCATGGAAAGTCGATTCGAGCAGCTCGAAGATGTTCATCGACCCGGCCACGCCCGTGTCAATCGACGACTTGCTGCATGGCCTGATGATTCAATCGGGTAACGACGCTGCCGTGGCACTGGCCGAAGCCGTCGCCGGCGATGAAGGCACCTTCGTCGTGCTGATGAACCGCGAAGCCCAGCGCATGGGTCTGAAAAACACGCGTTTTGCCAATCCGCATGGCTTGCCTAGCCCCGAGAACTATTCCACGGCGCAAGACTTGTCCGTGCTGGCCAAGCGCGTGATCGCCGACTATCCGGAATTCTACAAAATCGATTCCATCAAAAGTTTTACCTACAACAAGATCACCCAGCCTAACCGCAACCGCCTGCTGTGGCTGGACCCGACCGTCGACGGCATGAAGACGGGCCACACGGAAGCGGCCGGCTATTGCATGATCGCCTCGGCCCGCCGTCCGGGCGGCACCGGCGAGCGCCGCCTGATCTCCGTGGTGCTCGGCACCTCGTCCGACCAGGCCCGCACGCAGGAAAGCCAGAAGCTGCTGAACTGGGGCTTCCAGAACTTCGATACGGTCAAGCTGTACTCGAAAGGCCAGGCCGTGGCCACGCCGGAAGTGTGGAAGGGCTCGAAAGGCACCGTGAAAATCGGTTTCGCCCGCGATGTGCTCGTCACCGTACCAAAAGGCACGGCGGCCAAGATGAAACCTGTGCTGGAGCGCAAGGACCCGCTGGTCGCGCCATTGGCTGAAAACGCCCCTGTCGGCAAGCTGAAAATGATGGTCGACGACAAGGTCCTGCTGGAACTGCCTGTCGTGGCGCTGGAACCGATCAACCAGGCAACGATCTTCGGCCGCGCCTGGGATTCGATGCGCCTGTGGATGAAATAAGCCCTTAGCATTCCCCATAAAAAATGCCCGCATCGCTGCGGGCATTTTTTTTCGTCCGTCGACGTTACTTCGCCGGCGCATCCTTCAGGTGCGGCGCACGCGGCACGGGCGGGAACGTACCGTGACGGCCTGCCGCAAACGTCGCTTCCGTCTGCGACGCTTGCACCGGCACGGACAGCTTGCGCACCTTGGCCACCTGCGCCGCCGTCACGGGCGTGCCGCGGTTGCCCCAGCTGGTCTGGATGAAGGTCACCACTTGCGCAGTTTGCTCATCATTGAAAATGTCGGCATACGGCGCCATCGTCAGCGCCGACGGCGCCGTGCGCGTGGCCGGCACGGCACCGCCCGACAGCACGATATTGATGGCCGAGGTCGGATCGTTCGTCTGCAGCACGGCGTTACCGGCCAGCGCAGGGAAAGCCTTGTCGTAGCCCTTGCCGTCGGAACGGTGGCAACCGGCGCAGCGGTCCAGGTACAGCTGCGCGCCTTTCGAGTTGACGATGCCGCTGAACAATTGCTTGCCCAGCTTGTCGTCGGCCACGAAGGCGGGCGTGCTTGGCTCCGATGGCGGCAAAGACTTCAGGTATTTCGCCATCGCCGCCAGGTCGCCATCCGTCATGTGCTGCATGGAATGGGCCACCACGTCGTTCATGGCGCCAAACGAGGCCGTGTGGCTGTTGCGGCCCGTCTTCAGGAATTCGGCGATCTCGGCTGCGCTCCAGCGCGCCAGGCCGCCGCCATGTTCATTGCGCAGCGAAGGCACGGACCAGCCGTCGATCACGCCGCCACCGGCCAGGAAGGTCGTGTTGCCCTCGTCCGTCAGCGATTTTTCCTGCATGCCCACGCCGCGCGCCGTATGGCAGGCGCCGCAGTGGCCCAGGCCCTGCACCAGGTAGGCGCCGCGCAGCAATTGCGCGTCGCCCGTGGCCGGCGTTTTATACGGCTGCGGCGTGGGGGCGAAGGCCCAGCGCCAGATGGTCAGCGGGAACCGCATCGACAGGGGCCATGGAATGTCGGCCGCCTTGTTCGGCGTCGGGTCCGCCTTCACGCCATGCATGAAGTAGGCGTACAGCGCCTGCATGTCCGCTTCGCTCAGGCGCGAATACGACGGATACGGCATGGCCGGATACACGGTGTAGCCGTGTTTCGTCACGCCGGTGCGCATCAGCTTGTCGAAATCGGCAAAGCTCCAGTCGCCGATACCGGCCTTTTTATCGGGCGTGATATTGGTGGAATACACCTTGCCGATCGGCGTTTCCATGCCGAGGCCGCCGGCGAACGGTTTGCCTTTCGTGCCGGCCGTGTGGCAGGCGATGCAGTCGCCGGCGCGGGCCAGGTATTCGCCCTGGCGTATCAGCTGGGCGTTCGGGACGGTGGCGGTGGCGCCGGCAGACAGGGCGGTGCCGGAGGCGAGCGCCAGCAGCAGCGCGCCCACGGTATGGGTGAATGTGTTGTTCATCTTCTTGTTCTTTATCAAGCGACCAGGGGACGGGGATCTTTCAGGTATTGCTCGCGGATGGCCTTGGCCGACCAGTAGGTCAGCGCGCAAGCCAGGCCCGTCGGGTTGTAGCCGATGCCGACCGGGAACACGCTGGAACCGACGGCAAACACGTTGTGCACGTCCCAGCTTTGCAGGTAGCGGTTGACGACGCTGGTCTTGCGGTCCGCGCCCATGGCCGTGCCGCCCGCCCAGTGCGTGGTCTGGTAATTGCGCAAGTCCAGGTGGTCGCCCACGCTCTTGACGGACACCTTGATCGATTCCGGATTCATGGCCTCGGCCACCTTCATCATCTTGTCGGTGACGAAACGGCTCATCTTGATGTCGTTTTCCTTCCAGTCGAAGGTAAAGCGCAGCAATTGCTGGCCATACTTGTCCGTGTAGGTGGGGTCGAGGTCGACATAGCAGTCGCGGTAAGTCATGTTGGCGCCGTGGCAGTCGAACGAGACCGTGTTCAAATAGCTCTTCTTGACGGCCTTTTTCCAGGCAGCGCCCCAGGCGGGCGTGCCGTCCGGCGTGGCGATGCCGGAAATGGGCTTCGAGCCGGCCGGGTTGCACCAGGCGGGCGAGCCGCCGACAAAGCCCAGCGGGCCATGGTCGAAATTGTCGCCATTCCAGTCATCGAGCGCGACACCGGTGCCGCCGGCGCCGATGAACGGGTTCGTGTTCGTGTCTTCCTTGAAGAAAGTCTGGATGGTGGACATCATCTGGTAGGCGATATTGCGCCCCACTACGCCTTCATTGCTGACGGGGTCGTACGGCTTGCCGATGCCCGACAGCAGGAACAGGTGCGCATTGTTGTAGGCAAAGGCACTGGCGATGACCAGGTCGGCAGGCTGTTCGACGGCCTTGCCATCCGCATTGATATAGGTCACGCCCGTGGCGCGCGCTTTGCCACCCTTGCTGCCGTCGAGGTTGATGCGCACGACGTTGCAATTGGCGCGCAATTCAAAGTTGGCCACCATGCGCAGGGCCGGCATGATGTTGACGTTGGGCGAGGCCTTGGAATAGTTGTAGCAGGCGTAGCCGGAGCAGAAGCCGCAGAAGTTGCACGGACCCATCTGGCAGCCGTACGGGTTCGTGTACGGGCCGGACGCGTTCGACGAGGCGTTGACGAACGGGTGGTAGCCGACGGCCTTGGCCGCGCGGCGGAACAATTCTGCCGTGTACGGCACTTTTTGCGGCGCCAGCGCGTAATTGTCGGAGCGGTCGCCTTCGAACACATTGCCGTCGCCGACGACGATGCCGTTGACCTTATACGCCTGGCCCGAGGTGCCGAAGACTTTCTCGACGAAATCGAAGTGCGGCTCCAGTTCGGCATAGGTCACGCCAAAATCCTGGATCGTCATGCCTTCAGGGATGAATTTCTTGCCGTAGCGGCGTTCGTAGTGGCTGCGGATCTGCAGCTCTTCCGGCAGGACGCGCCAGTGCATGCCCGACCAGTGCAAACCCGCGCCGCCCACGCCCGTGCCGGGCTTGAAGGCGCCGATCTGGCGGTACGGCACGGCCACGCCCGTGATGCTGTGGCGGAAGGTGAACGTGCTCTTCGACATATCCTGGAACAGCTTGCTGCGCTGGATATAGGTCAGCTCGTCGAGGGTCTTCGGATAGGCGCCGTCGGGATAGGTGTCGCGGTACTCGCCGCGTTCCAGCGCGACCACGTTCAGGCCCGCTTCCGTCAATTCCTTGGCCATGATGGCGCCGGTCCAGCCGAAGCCCACAATCACGGCATCGACAGGCTTCATTTTTACATCGGGTTTGATATCACTCATGATGGTTTTTCTTTTTCTTTGATCGGGTACTAAAAGTTTTACGCTATGGACACGGGAGGCAACGGGTATTTCTTGCCGTACTGCTCCACCCAGTCCATGTAGTCGGCGCGCGCGCCGGGGAATCCGACCATCTTCCAGGCCAGCATGTCCTTGTTGCCGCCGTGCACGGGGTCGCAAAAATAGCCTTCGCGCGTGTTTTGCAGCAGCTGGTTGAAGAAGATTTTCGACGGCACTTCGCCGATGTCCAAGGTGCCCTTTTGCAATTGCGTGATGACGGCGTCGCGCTCGGCCGCGTTCAGCTGGACGAAAGGCTTGCCCGACTGTTTCTGCACGGCCGCATTCACGCCCGCCAGGGCGCTCTTGTACAGCTCGCGCGGCGCCATGTGGAACTGGTAGCCGAACTGTTCGATCGAGGGCACGAACGGCCCCTGCATGTACCACAGCGCGCCATACGCGTAAGGCGTGTTCATCTGCGCATCGATGAATTCATGCGCGCCCGATTCCAGCGCGCCCGGCCCTTCGCCGTCGGCCGGGATCAGCCGGTCGACCAGCGCGCTCAATGTGGCCCACTCGGTGGCGTCGAAAAAGCGCGGTTTGTAGGCAGGCTGGTCTTTGGAGACGGCCATGGCCAGGCCGCCGCCGGCGCCGGCCAGCAAGGCCACGGCAGGCGCGGCGCCGACGGCCTTGCGCAAGAAGTGTCGCCGGTGGGGCGAAATCCCGATGATTTTCATAGGTTGTCCTCAGGCGGCATAAGCCGCCACAGTGATGGATGTGGGAGTCAGAAAGAAAATGCGGACCCGCGCCGCTGAGATGGCAGATTTCACGTAAAGATGGCTGGAGTATCGCGGCGCAGTGCATCCGCCTGCCGGTTAATTGATCAAGATGATTGACAAGCGCTAGCTTTGCATTTACGGTGCGCATCGTACCATAATTAAAAGAAACATTCAGAGACAGGTGAGACGTGACTACAAAAGAGGCACCGGTGCGTGGCCGCCCGCGCAAGGCGGGCGTGGAAGATGCGGTACTGGAAGCGATCGTCATGCTGGTGCGCCAGCATGGACTGGAGGCGGTAACGATACAGATGGTGGCCGACGTGGCCGGCGTGGGGCGCCAGACGATCTACCGGCGCTGGCCGCGGCGCGAAGACATGCTGCTCGACGCGCTCGTCAAGCGCACGGCGGAAAAGCTGCAGCGCGCGCTCGACATGCCGGACGGCCAGGAAATCGAAGCGATCTGCGCGCGCATCTTCGACAACCTGAACGCCGACGGCCGCTTCACCTGCGACCTGCTGGTGCTGATCCACAATGATGCGGCGGCGCAACTGCGCTTTCGCGAGCAGATCGTCGCGCCGTGGATCACCCTAGTGGTGCAGCGCCTGCTCAACATCGGCGTGCGCGCCGACCTCGACCTGCGCCTGTTCGCCTTCATGCTGCAATCGGCGCTCGTGTACCAGATGCAACTGGGCGGCCAGCTCGACGATGCCCTGCAGGAGCGTTGCTGCCGCTTTATCCGCAGCATGCTGTAGATTAGCTGGCTATAATCGTGGCGAGTCCCATCACGTCACTACCAGAAAGCCAGCCCATGAGCCATGTATTTCCCGCCAGTCTGCAAGCGCCACGCAGCCGTTTAAGCAGCAACGGTCCCGAACTGTCGCGCATCGTCGCCGGCATGTGGCGCATCGGCGAGTGGAATATGTCGGCGCAGCAGCGCCTGGCTTTCATCGAGCAATGCCTGGCGCTGGGCGTATCGAGTTTCGACCATGCCGATATCTATGGCGATTACAGCGCCGAAGGGCTATTTGGCGAAGCGCTGGCCCTGCAGCCGGGCTTGCGCGACAAGATGGAGCTGGTCAGCAAGTGCGGCATCAAGCTGCTCTCGCCGCACCGTCCCGGCCACGCCATCCAGCATTACGACACGAGCGCGGCGCACATCACCGGTTCCGTGGAACACAGCTTGCGCCAGCTGCAGACGGACCGCCTGGACCTGCTGCTGATCCACCGCCCCGACCCGCTGATGGATTTCGACGAGATCGCCGGCGCGTTTACCCAATTGCAGAAAGATGGCAAGGTGCTGCACTTTGGCGTGTCGAACTTCAGCCGCCACCAGTTCGAATGCCTGCACCGGCGCTTCCCGCTGGTGACGAACCAGGTGGAATGCTCGCCGCTGCACGTGGCGCCCCTGTTCGACGAAACCTTCGACGGCTTGCAGGACGTGGGGGTGGCGCCGATGATCTGGTCGCCGCTGGCGGGCGGGCGCCTGTTCCAGGGTGGCGATGCGAATGTGGAGAATTTGCGCAATGTCATCAAGCAGATCGCCGACCAGCTGCAGCGGCCGTTTGCCAGCGTGGTGTTCGCGTGGATCATGCAATTGCCATGCCGCCCCCTGCCGCTGACGGGCACGGGCCGCATCGAGGCCGTGGGCGTGGCCGTGGAAGGCACGCAATTTTCACTCAGCCGCAGCGACTGGTTCGCCATCCTGCGCGCCGCGCGTGGGCACGAGGTGGCTTAACGTTTAATCAATCTCGTCCGGGTCATTAAAAACCTGGGGTAAGGCAATACCGCGCCAGCCCAGATGCCATGCCAGGTTGAGCAGCAGGGTGGCGACGATGTAGACGGCGAAGAACAGGGCGAAGAAACTCGTCTTCAGCCACACCAGCAGGGCGATGGCAAGGATCAGCACCAGCAGCGCGGCCAGGCTTTTCTTTTGCTTGGAGCTGGGGAAACGCAAGGTCGACACCATCAGGCTGCCCACGCCGACGAGCAGCAGCATCAATAGATAGCTGTGCAGCATGGAATCGATGGGCGCCGGCCAGGCTACCACCACGGCCGCCACGCAAGCGGCCCCGGCCGTGATCGGCATGCCGACGAAATACAGGGGATCGGTACGCCCCACGTTCACATTGAAGCGCGCCAGGCGCATGGCGCCGCACGCGACAAAGAAGAAGCTGGCCATGCCGCCAAAGCGCAGCAGCAGCGGATCGTGCACGCCCATCTGCACGAAGCCGTAGCAATACAACAGGACGGCCGGGGCGCAGCCGAAATTCATCACGTCGGCGATCGAATCGAGCTGCACGCCGAACTGCGAACTGGTTCCCGTCAGCCGGGCCACGTAGCCGTCGAGCGCGTCAAACACGCCGGCGAGCACCAGCAGCGCCGCCGCCAGCCGGTAGGCATCCGCGTCGCCCACGGCGGCGTTGTCGACGGAAATGACGATGCTGGCAAAACCGCAGGCTATCGAAAGCAAAGTCACCATGCTGGGCAAGGCATATTTGGCGCGCTGCAGGCGCGACTTGGGCAATGTGTTCAAATGTATGGGCAATCAAAAAAATCGGAAGTAAGGCAATGCAGCGGCAAACGCTGCGCTGCGCCCATTCTACCCTGCGCAGCGGCGGCACCGTCCCCGCACGAGCGCGACATATCTTTTCACGGATGCTCTACGCGTGATCAAAATACCTTAGAATCGTTTTACAGGACAGCACGCTGCCCCCACCGCTGCCCGCCTACCTCTACAGGAGTCGACTTGATTGCCTCGTCACTGCGTTGGAAATACTGGATACCTGCCCTGCTGAGCGCAGCCCTGCTGAGCGCCTGCGGCGGCGGCAGCGATAGCGGCAATACGTCGCTGAGCAACTCGACCCCGGCCGGGCAATTGACGCAGGAGCCGGGTGCTCCCGTTCTCAGCAACAATATTGCCACCGATGGCTTCAACTGGTTCAACTACCGGCGCAGCCAGATCGGCCTGTCGCCGCTGGTGCGCAATAGCCTGATCGACAGCGCGGCCCTCGGCCATTCCAGCTATCTCAATCTCAACAATACGGTGGCGCACGAACAGGTGCAGGGCAAGCCCGGCTTTACAGGCGTCACACTGGGCGACCGCCTGGCCAAGGCCGGCTACGTCGTCACCTCGCTGCAGGGTGAAGTGATCGCCGGCGCGAGCAACACGTCCGGCTTTTACCTGGCCGAAGAACTGGTCACGGCCATCTATCACCGCTTCGTCATTTTCGAACCGCTGTTCAAGGAAGGCGGCGCGGGCGCGGCCGTCAGCAGCGCCGGCTATGCCTATTTCACCACCGACCTGGCCGGCAACCGCAGCTATGGCCCGGGGCTGGCGGCGGGACAGATCGTCACTTACCCCTACAGCGGACAGCAGAAGGTGGCCGTCAGTTTTTCCAGCAATAACGAATCGCCCGATCCCGTGCCGAACCAGGACGTGGTCGGCTACCCGATCAGCGTGCATGCCAATTACGGCACGCCCGTCAGCGTGACGGCGTTCAGCGTGCGCCAGCGCGGCGCCGCCGCGGACTTGGCCGTGCGCCTGCTCACCAGCGGCAACGACGTGCATACACCGGTCTCGGCCGCATCCATCATCCCGCTGGCGGCCTTGAACGCGAACACCAGCTATGACGTGAGTTTCATCGGGAAAGTCAATGGCGCGGACGTCACGCAGAGCTGGTCATTCACGACGCGCTAGGCGGCAAGCTGGCGCCAAGCGGACGCAGTGCAGAGTACGACTGGATGTAAAATAGCAGTTCCTGCTTTACTGACATTGACAAGTTTTGGGGCGCTCTGCACAGCATGCTGAAACCACACGCCACTTGCGATGATGATGCCGCCGTTGCGGCATCCGACATGGTCCGTATTCTCGACGTTGAGAACGGACTGGGCCGCATCATGGGCGACCGCATCCTGTACCTGAAAATCCTGCGCCGTTTCCTGCACGACCACGGCACCACGCCGTGCCAGATCCGCGCCGAATTCGACACGGGCAACTACGTTTCCGCGCGCCTGAAAGCGCATACCCTGAAAGGCGCCGCCGGCATGATCGGGGCGCGCCATGTGCACAGCCTGTCGGAAACCCTGGAATCGGCACTGCGTGCGCAGGCGCCCGACCTGGCCCAGCAGATGCTGCAGCTGGAACTGGCGCAGGATCAATTGCTCGGCGCAGTCAGCAGCATGCTGGGCACGCCGGAGGCAAACCACACGGCGGCGCAGGACGTGGCGCCCGACCCGGCCGCGCCCGCCATCCAGCTGCTGCTGGCGCGCCTGGCCAGCCATTTGCGCGAAGGCGACGGCGCGGCCATCGACATCCTGGAAAACTCGGCCAGCCTGCTCGCGGCCAGCCTGGGCGTGAACGTGTACCAGGAGGTGGCCGCCGCCGCGCACGAGTTCGATTTCGAAGGCGCCCTGGCGGCGCTGCTGCGGCGCCGCTAGCGCACAGCGAGCTGCCGCTCAGCTGTTGAACTGCGCCTCTTCCGCATACGCCACGCAACAACTCTTGCAACAGAAGCGGCGCACGGCATCGAGCGGCTTGTCGCAGTACCAGCATGCACCTTTCGGCGGCAGCGCTGCGATCAATTGCGGCAGGGAAGGCAATGGCGGCGCCGCCATGCCCCTGCTTTCCACGACTTCCGGCTGTTCGCTGTCCATGGCGCTTCCTTTCCTAGCGGCACTTCAAGGCCGCTCAGCAAGATTACGTCAGCACAGTTTGAAGCCCATGACATTTCTCAACCGTGGCCACGCTTGCCCCATCGGCACCTTGAAATTTCCAAACGACAACGTTGTCACTTCACACTACAATCAGTGCTCCGTTCACTTGCGCGCACGCCATGAAACACATCCCCCTGTTGCTCTCCTGCCTGCTGCTCAGCGCCTGCGCCACGCGCGCGCCCACCGCCTACACCCTCAATTCGGGTGCCGAACGCACGCCGGAACAATTGGCGGTGGTATTCGAACATGCCGACCTGACCCTGCGCATCGATCCGGCCCGCCGCAGCATTGCCGGCGATGCGCGCCTGACCTTCCTGGCCACGCAGCCGATCTCGCGTTTCGCGCTGGACCTGGACCGCAACCTGCCCGTCGATGCCATCGAAATCGACGGCAAGGCGCTGCGGCCGCAAGACTATGCCAACCCGGACGGCCGCCTGAGCATGACCTTGCCGGCCACCCTCGCGGCAGGCGCGCGCACCACCATCCGCATCGTCTACCACGGCGTGCCGCACGTCGCCGTGAAAGCGCCGTGGGATGGCGGCATGGTATGGTCGAGCACGGCCGATGGCGCGCCGTGGATCGCCAGCGCCGTGCAAGGCGAAGGCTGCGACCTGTTCTGGCCCTGCATCGACCACCCGATGGGCAAGGCCCGGCTGATCGACCAGCACATCCAGGTACCGGCGCCGCTGGTGGCGGCCGGCAACGGCATCGCGCTCGGCATGGATGAGGCCGACGGCTGGCGCACCTGGCACTGGCGCGCCAAACACCCGAGCACCTATGGCATCGCCCTGAACGTGGCGCCCTACCGCAGCCTGCAGGGCGAGTATGCGAGCCGCTACGGCAACCGCATCCCCCTGCAATTCTGGTACTTGCCGGAAAGCGAGGCCAAGGCAGGCGCGCTGTTCGCGGAATTGCCGCCCATGCTGGACTTTTTTGAAAGCGTCATCGGCCCCTACCCGTTTGGCGATGAGAAAGTCGGCATCGCCGAAACCCCGCACAAGGGCATGGAACACCAGACCATCAATGCCTATGGCAACAAATTCGCCAAGACCAGCTATGGCTACGATGAATTGCTGCAGCATGAGTTTGCCCATGAATGGTTCGGCAACCAGCTCACCAACAGCAACTGGGACGATATGTGGCTGCACGAAGGCTTCGGCACGTATATGCAGCCGCTGTACATGCAATATCTGCGAGGCGAGCAAGAGTATTTTGCTTCGTTGCAGCAAATGCGGGCCGGCATCGTCAACAAGGCGCCCATGGTTTCGGGCAAGCCGAGAAGCGAGGAAGAAGTCTACGACCAGAAAAAGGGCGGACCGGGCGGCGACCTGTATGTGAAAGGGGCGCTGGTGCTGCACACCTTGCGCGGCCTGATCGGCGACGAGGCCTTCTTCCGCGCCGTGCGCCTGCTCGTCTACGGCACGGAACAGCCGCTGCCGGGCCAGCTCCAGCCGCGCTACGGCAGCACGGCGGAATTCATGGCCATCGTCAACAAAGTCACGGGCAGCAATTACGACTGGTTCTTCCAGGTTTATCTGTACCAGGCGGCATTGCCGGAACTGTCCGCCGTGCGCGACGGCGACACCTTGCGCCTGCTATGGAAGACGCCTGCCGACATCGCCTTCCCGATGCCGGTGGAAGTGCGTATCGGCAAGGAAATCCATACCGTGTCCATGTCGCTGGGCTTTGGCGAACTGCCCCTGCCGGCCGGCGCCACATACACGCTCGACCCGCACTCGCGCGTGCTGCGCCGCGCCGAGCATATCGAGGCGTTCCAGAAGTTCAAGGAAGAACAGGCGAAGGGGAGGAAGGGGTAAGAAAACCTGGGGTCAGACCCCCTCGCACCTGAGCGATGACCTTTGTGTTAGCGGTGTTGAGGGTCTGACCCCGGCCTTTTCGCCGTTCGGACTTATTTCCGAAAGCTCCTGACCGCGTCATTGGCATTCTCGGCAATGACTTGTTGCAGCTTCGGCTGCTTCGCGTATTTCACGCGCAAGCGCTTCCACTGCCGCTGCGCCTGGCCGCACGAGCTGGCCACGGCTTGCGTGATCTCGCGCTGGCGCGCCTTGTCGTTGTCATCCCATTCGCCGGCGAAGTGCTCGCACATCTGCGCATTTTCGACGAATTTCGCCACGTCTTGCGGCAGTTTTTCCTGCGCACCGGCCAGCAGGGGCAGGAAACTGAACAGCAGAACAAGCAGCAGCTTCATCGCACCTCCTTATTTGCCGATGCAGAAACGGCTGAAGATCACGCCCAGCAAATCGTCAGGCGAAAACTCGCCCGTGATGCTCGACAGCTGCACCTGCGCCAGGCGCAGCTCTTCGGCGAACAGGTCCAGCGACTGGTCGTCCTGCGCCGCGTGCGCGGCGGCGATATCGAGATGCTTGCCGGCCGATTTCAAGGCGATCAGATGGCGTTCGCGCGCCAGGTACAGCGATTCGCCCGTCTGCTGCCAGCCGGCGATGCGCAACAGTTCCGCGCGCAGCAGGTCGATACCGATGTGCTCGTGCGCCGACAGATACACGTGGGTGGCGTCCGGCATGTTGTCGACGCCGGGCTTGTGGCCCGACAGGTCGATCTTGTTCCACACGCGCACCACGGGCACGCCTTCCGGGAAGGCGGCGACGATGGTTTCATCGGCCAGTGTCGGGCCATGGTCGGCGTCGAGCAGGTGCAAAATCACGTCCGCCTTGCCAATTTCTCCCCAGGTGCGCTCGATGCCGATGCGCTCGACGGCGTCGATGGTGTCGCCCGCGCTGCGGATGCCGGCCGTGTCGATGATGTTGAGCGGAATGCCTTCGATCTGGATGGTTTCGCTGACCTTGTCGCGCGTGGTGCCGGCGATCGGCGTGACGATGGCCACGTCGGCGCCCGCCAGCGCGTTCAGCAAGGACGATTTGCCCACGTTCGGCTGGCCGGCCAGCACCACGTTCAGACCTTCGCGCAGCAGCGCGCCCTGCGCCGCCTGCGCAAACACTTTATTTAACGCTTCGATGACGGCTTTTAATTGACCGCGCGCATTCGATTTTTCCAGGAAATCGATTTCCTCTTCCGGGAAGTCCAGGGTCGCCTCGACCAGCATCCTTAAACCCGTCACCTGTTCCACCAGCGCGTGGATGGTGTTCGAGAACGCGCCCGACAGCGATTGCGAGGCGGACTTGGCCGCCGCTTCCGTCGAGGCGTCGATCAGGTCCGCCACGGCTTCGGCTTGCGCCAGGTCCAGCTTGTCATTGAGAAAAGCGCGGCGCGTGAATTCGCCCGGTTCGGCCAGGCGCAAGCCGCTATCTTTACCCGCTTCGAGCACGCGCGCCAGCAGCAGCTGCAGCACGATGGGGCCGCCGTGGCCCTGCAATTCCAGCACGTCTTCGCCCGTGTAGGAATGCGGGCCCTTGAAGTGGATGGCGATGCCCTGGTCGATGATGCTGCCATCGGCTTCCGTGAACGGCAGATAGGTGGCGTGGCGCGGTTTCAGCGTTTGCGCGCCGAACAGGGCCGTCATCAGCGGGGCGAGATTTTTGCCGGAGGCGCGTACCACGCCGATGCCGCCGCGCCCGGGAGCGGTGGCGATGGCGGCGATAGGGGAAGAGTCGAGTTTCATGGGGATATTGTAATAGGTACGGCAAGGGAAGGTGCAGCAACGTAGGTCGGCTTAGCGCGCAGCGCGTAAGCCGACGCAGCACACGCTGGCGATAGTGTCGGATTACGCGTGGCCTTGCCACGCTATTCCGACCTACAAGAATTAAAAAGCCCGCACTAGGCGGGCTTTTACTTCGCTAACCCTGCTTACACAGTGGACGGCGCGTATTTCTTGGTGATCACCCATTGCTGGCCGATCGACAGGACGTTGTTGACGACCCAGTAGAGTACCAGGCCCGACGGGAAGAAGAAGAACATCACCGAGAATGCCAACGGCATGAACAGCATCATCTTCGCTTGCATCGGATCGGCCGGGGCCGGGTTCAGCTTGGTCGTGATGTACATCGAGATCGCGTACAGCACCGGCAGGATGCACCATGGGTCATGCTGGGCCAGGTCGGTGATCCAGCCGATCCATGGCGCGCCGCGGATTTCCACGGACGCGTTCAGCACCCAGTACAGGGCGATAAAGACGGGCATCTGGATCAGGATCGGCAGGCAGCCGCCCAGCGGATTGATTTTTTCCGTCTTGTACAGCTCCATCGTGGCCTGGTTCATCTTTTGCGGATCGCCTTTGTAGCGCTCGCGGATCGCCTGCATCTTCGGCGTGACCAGTTTCATCTTGGCCATGCTGCGGTAGCCGGCGGCCGACAGGGGGAAGAAGGCCAGCTTGATCAGGATCGTGAAGGCGATGATGGTCCAGCCCCAGTTACCGAGCACGCTGTGGATGTGTTCCATGACCCAGAAGATCGGCTTGGCGATGATGGTCAGCCAGCCGTAATCCTTGACCAGTTCCAGGCCAGGCGAAACGTTTTCCAGCAGGTGCGCGATTTGCGGACCCGAGTACAGCTTGCTGTCCATGCTGGCCGTGGCGCCTGGCGCCAGGGTCGGCAGTGGCAGCACGTTGCCGATGGCATACAGGTTGGTGCCGAGCTTTTTCGTGAAGATGTCGCGCTTGGCGTTTTCAGGCGGAACGAAAGCCGAGACGAAGAAGTGTTGCGAAATCGCAAACCAGCCGCCATTCGCCGTGGCCGGATGCAGGCCCTTCATGGCGTTGTCGTTGCCCTTCTTCTCGTCTTCCACGGCCGCTTTTTCGATTTTCTCGAACGTCAGCTTCTGGTACTTGTCTTGCGGCGTGTACAGGGTCGGACCCGTGAAGCTGCTGTTGAAGAACGAGTCGCCGACCGGCTTGTTGCCGTCATGCGTCAGCTGCAGGTACAGCTGCGGCGTGACAGGGGCCGCGCCCACGTTGGCCACGTCGTGGCGCACGTCGATGACGTAGTCGCCGCGCTTGAACGTAAACGTCTTGGTCAGCTTGACGCCGCCTTCGACCGCTTCCATCACCAGTTGCACTTGCTTGCCGTCACCGAGGGTGCGCACGCCAGGCTGCACGGTGAAACCGCTCGCATGGGTGGGGAAAGGACCGCCGACCAGGCCCGACTGCGCCAGGTAGGTGTGGTTCGCGCCTTCGTCGAACAGCACTTCGTTTTGCTTGCCTTCGTCAGGCTGGCACCATTTGAACAGGCCGAAGCAGCCGCCGAACCAGCCCGGATTGCCCGCGCCCTTGAACTTCAGCAATTCCAGACGCTTGACCTGGCCGCCCAGGGTGTCGATATCGACCTTGATGACGTCGGTGGTGATGGTAATCACTTCGCGCTTGAACGCGGCGGGATCGGTCGCTTCGCCAGGCACGGCGGTCGCGCCGGCAGCAGGCAGGGCGGCCGTCTTGGCCGGGGTGACAGGCGCCTTGGCGGTTTGTTCCGTGTTCGCGGAGAACATCGACGGCTTGCCGTTCGAGATCATCCATTCGTTCCAGAGAATTACCAGCGAGACGGAAAACACGATCCACAGGATGGTACGTTTATTGATATCCATTAGGGTATTTGTCAGGAGTGGTTGCAACCGCAAGCGGTCGTTGAAGATTGTTTGCCATCGGCCGGCGGCACCGGGTCGACGCCCCCTTCATTCCAGGGGTGGCAACGGCACAGGCGCTTGGCAGCCAGCAGGCTGCCCTTGGCCGTACCGTGCACGCGCAGCGCTTCCATCGCGTAATGCGAACAGCTCGGATAGAAACGGCAATTCTGTCCCAGCATGGGGCTGATCAGCAACTGATAAGCACGCAGCAGGAACAGCAGCAGGGTTTTCATGGCGCGGATGGTGGTGGCGCAGCAACAGAACGGGCCTGGGCGGCGATTTGCGCCGCGAACAGGCGGCTCAATTCTTCACGCAGCTCGGCTTTGAGCTTGCTCGTGGTGGCCGGGCCATCCTTGCTGTTGACGGCGCGCGACAAACGCACCACGCAGTCGACCGGCGGCATCGCGCTGTTGCGAAACAGCTCGCGCGTGACGCGCTTGATCGTGTTGCGGGTCGCCGCGCGCGGCGCGAAACGCTTGGCCACAACGACGCCCAGCCGCGCATGCGGCAATTGATTGTGTCGGGTGTACAGCACAAAATGCGCTGTTTTTTGCGAAGGGCGCAAACGAAAAACGGATGAAAATTCATCCGTTTTAACGATACGCCGAAAGCGCGCGAAGTCGTGTGAACCTTCGCGTTGATTGCCGACTGGAGTACAGCTAGCCACGCGATCAGCTGTCAACGACAAGCCTAGACGGCCAGACGTTTGCGGCCCTTTGCGCGACGTGCGTTGAGCACATCACGGCCACCACGGGTAGCCATACGAGCGCGGAAGCCGTGCGTACGCTTGCGGCGAACGACGGAAGGTTGGTAAGTACGTTTCATGTTGGTCTCGCTAAAAACAAAAAAAATGCAAAATCGGGTCTGACGTCCCGTCAGTTTTTGGTGCCAATGACAATCGCGCACTTATGCCAAGGCACAAGCTGGCCAATCTCATCGCCCGCTTGAACGCGCACCAAATCGACTACGCGGAGCGATTTGCGGCCTCCGGTGCTCACTGTGCCTTCGCACAGTTGCGCGCCTCAGCCACAACTCATCACCGCTCGCTACGATTTGGTACTGCGTCGTTAATCCACGCTTAGTCCATATTGTCGTTCCAAATGAATAAACACGGAATACGGGCGGGGAACCCTGAATTATTCAGCATATGCCCCCCTCTTGTCAAGGATTGCCGTGATCGCCTGGAAATTTGCGCGCGGCTCCCCACCTGCGCCGCAGGCCGCGCCAGCACTGCCTGTGACGGGATAACCGGGGGATAAGTCGCTTCTTATACACATGGCGCCCCACCCCGCCACACAAAAATAAGCGTCGTGCCTGTGGATAACTTTGTCAGTCGGGAGTAGAATAGCGCGTTACGTGTGGCGAGCCCTCGCGCGACGCCGGCCTTGCAACACGGTGACCGCAGGGCAGAATCGATACGCCCTCCCACACCTTTTCACATAGACATACATGGATAATTTCTGGCAGGCCTGTTCCGCGCAGTTGGAACTGGAGCTGACACCGCAACAATTCAGTGCGTGGATCAAACCGCTTATCCCTCTCGATTACGAAGAGGGCAAGCTGCGCATTGCTGCGCCCAATCGCTTCAAGCTCGATTGGGTCAAGACCCAGTTCGCCAGCCGCATCACGGCGCTGGCCATACAGTATTTCGAAGCGCCGACGGAAGTGCAGTTCGTGCTCGACCCGCGCCTGGCCCTGCCGAAAAAGCCAGTCACCGCCAGCACCCCGGCCAGCGATCCGAATGGCGGCGCGCCCAGCGCGCGCCCGGCGGAGCCGCAGCCGAGCGTGCCGGAACTGAGCATCGGCGCCGCGCCGCGCCGCGAGCAGAGCCGCATCAACACCGACCTGACCTTCGACAGCTTCGTGACCGGTAAGGCCAACCAGCTGGCGCGCGCCGCCGCCATCCAGGTGGCGAACAATCCGGGCGTGTCGTATAACCCGCTGTTCTTCTACGGCGGCGTCGGCCTCGGTAAAACCCACTTGATCCACGCCATCGGCAATCAGGTGATGGCCGACAATCCGGGCGCGAAGATACGCTACATCCACGCAGAACAGTACGTTCGCGACGTAGTGACCGCTTACCAGCGCAAGGGTTTCGACGATTTCAAGCACTACTATCACTCGCTCGACATGCTGCTGATCGATGATATCCAGTTCTTTGGCGGCAAGAGCCGCACGCAGGAAGAGTTTTTCTATGCGTTCGAGGCATTAATTGCTGCGAAGAAACAGATCATCATCACCTCGGATACGTATCCGAAGGAAATCACGGGCATGGACGACCGCCTGATTTCGCGCTTCGACTCGGGCCTGACGGTGGCCATCGAACCGCCGGAACTGGAAATGCGCGTGGCGATTCTGTTGAAAAAAGCCAAGCAGGAAGGCGTGACCTTCTCCGACGACGTGGCCTTCTTTGTCGCCAAGCACTTGCGCTCGAACGTGCGCGAACTCGAAGGCGCGCTGCGCAAAATTCTGGCGTACTCGCGTTTCCATGGCAAAGACATCACCATCGATATCGTCAAGGAAGCCCTGAAGGACTTGCTGTCGGTGCAGAACCGCCAGATTTCCGTGGAAAACATCCAGAAAACCGTGGCCGACTTCTTCAATATCAAGGTGGCCGACATGTATTCGAAGCGCCGCCCCGCGAATATCGCCCGGCCGCGCCAGATCGCCATGTACCTGGCCAAGGAATTGACACAGAAGAGCCTGCCGGAAATCGGCGAGCTGTTCGGCGGCCGCGACCACACCACGGTGCTGCATGCCGTGCGCAAGATCGCGCTGGACCGCACCAAGAATCCGGAATGCAACCATGAATTGCATGTACTGGAGCAAACATTGAAAGGCTAAGAACGCCTGACCAAACCTACTGCGCGTCGCGATTCGCGGCCTCCGATGCTCACTGTGCTAAAGCACAGCTCCGCGTCTCGGCCACGACTGACTGCCGCTCGCTACGGTTTTGTCAGGCGTTGCAAGCACGACTGGGCAAGACTGGCTCAAAACGTGCTTTACCCTTATCATCTGGGAGGGCGCCGCAGCCGGTCTGTCGGGGCTCCCTATGGCAAGAATTGTTAAATTAATACGTTAAACGTCGTACTGTTCAACCTATACATTGAGGATAAATATGCAATTGGTCAAAACCACCCGAGATACCCTTCTCCGGCCACTGCAGATCGTGAGCGGTATTGTCGAGCGTCGGCACACTATGCCGATTCTGGCCAATATCCTCATCCGCAAAGACGGTGAAAATGTGTCCTTCCTGTCGACCGACACTGAAGTGCAGATCACCACGCACGCGGAAATCGGTTCCGGCGCGGACGTCACCGGTACCACCGTGGCCGCGCGCAAGCTGCTCGACATTTTGCGCGCCCTGCCCGAATCGGGCGACGTCACGATGACCCTGCTCAACAAGCGCCTGACCGTGCAAACGGGCAAGTCGCGCTTCGCGCTGCAAACCCTGGCGGCGGAAGAGTTTCCAACCGTGCAACAGGCGGAGAGCTACAACGCGTCCGTCACCCTGCCCCAAAAAACGCTGAAGCACCTGTTCAACATGGTGCATTTCTCAATGGCGCAGCAAGACATCCGCTATTACCTGAACGGCTTGCTGCTGGTTCTGGATGGTAATAATGTCATCGCCGTGGCCACCGACGGTCACCGCCTGGCGTTTTGCCAGGTCGCCACCGAGCAGACGTTCGCGCGCCAGGAAGTGATTATCCCGCGCAAGACCATCATCGAACTGCAGCGCCTGCTGGAAGAGAACGATGAACCGGTGCAGCTGGACATCGCCGCCAACCAGGTGAAACTGACCTTTGCCGACATCGAGCTGATCTCGAAGCTGGTGGAAGGCAAGTTCCCCGACTACACGCGCGTGATTCCAAAAGGCTACAAGAACGACTTCACCATCGGCCGCGATGAACTGCTGCGCTCGCTGCAACGTGCGGCCATCATGACCAGCGACAAGTTCAAGGGCGTGCGCTGCATCATCACCCCGGGCAGCATGAAGATCAGTTCGACCAATGCGGACCAGGAAGAAGCCGTCGAAGAGCTGGAAATCGACTACGGCGGCGACTCCGTCGACATCGGCTTCAACGTGACGTATCTGCTGGACGTGCTGAACAACCTGAAATGCGAATACGTCAACATCGCGCTGGGCGACTCGAACTCGTCCGCCCTGATCTCCATCCCGGACAATGCCGACTTCAAGTATGTCGTCATGCCGATGCGGATCTAAAGACCACAGCAGTGACGTAGGTCGGATGAGCGCAGCGTCATCCGACATGCTGAGCGCCGTCTGTCGGGTTACGCCGTTCCGGCTAACCCGACCTGCGGTCATCAGCCAGCAGCCCCGAATCAATCAGCAATCGTTATTTGAGAAAGCAGTCCATGTCCGAGAATCCACAAGACACCCCGATCCAGGCCAAAACGGAAGAATACGGCGCCTCCTCCATCCAGATCCTGGAAGGCCTGGAAGCCGTACGCAAACGCCCGGGCATGTACATTGGCGACACCTCGGACGGCACCGGCTTGCACCATCTGGTATTCGAAGTGCTGGACAACTCCATCGATGAATCGCTGGCCGGCCACTGCACGGAAATCCACGTCACCATCCACAGCGACAATTCGATCTCGATCACCGACAATGGCCGCGGCGTGCCGACCGGCCTGAAAATGGACGACAAGCACGATCCGAAGCGTTCGGCGGCGGAAATCGTCATGACCGAACTGCACGCCGGCGGCAAGTTCGACCAGAACTCGTATAAAGTCTCGGGCGGTTTGCACGGCGTGGGCGTGTCCTGCGTGAATGGCCTGTCGAAATTGCTGAAATTGACCATCCGCCGCGACGGCAAGGTCCATTACATGGAATTCGTGCGCGGCGTGCCGCAAGACCGCCAGATCGTCATGGTCGGCGACGTCGCCACCTCCCCGATCAAGGTCATCGGCGACACCGACAAACGCGGCACCGACGTGCACTTCTGGGCCGACGAAGAGATTTTCACGCACGTGGAATTCCACTACGAAATCCTGGCCAAGCGCATCCGCGAACTGTCCTTCCTGAACAATGGCGTCAACATCAAGTTGTCCGACCAGCGCACGGGCAAGGAAGAAATCTTCGCTTTCGAAGGCGGCACGCGCGGCTTCGTCGAATACATCAACAAGGCCAAATCGGTCTTGCACCCGACGATTTTCCAGGCTACGGGCGAGCGCCTGTCGGACCAGAATACGAACATCTCGGTCGACGTGTCGATGCAGTGGAACGATGCCTACAATGAACAGGTGTTGTGCTTCACGAATAACATCCCGCAACGCGACGGCGGCACCCACCTGACGGGCCTGCGCGCGGCCATGACGCGCGTGATCAACAAATACATCGATGAACACGAGTTCGCCAAGAAGGCGAAAGTGGAAATCAGCGGCGACGACATGCGCGAAGGCCTGACCTGCGTCTTGTCGGTGAAAGTGCCGGAACCGAAATTCTCGTCGCAGACGAAAGACAAGCTGGTATCGAGCGAAGTGCGCGGTCCTGTCGAAGAGATCGTCGCCAAGACCCTGGCCGATTACCTGCAAGAAAAACCGAACGACGCCAAGATCATTTGCGGCAAGATCGTCGAAGCGGCGCGCGCGCGTGAAGCGGCCCGCAAGGCCCGCGATTTGACGCGCCGCAAAGGCATCATGGATGGCCTGGGCCTGTCGGCCAAGCTGGCCGACTGCCAGGAAAAAGACCCCGCCCTGTGCGAACTGTACATCGTCGAGGGTGACTCGGCAGGCGGCTCGGCAAAACAGGGACGCGACCGAAAGTTCCAGGCGATTCTGCCGCTGCGCGGTAAAGTCTTGAACGTGGAAAAAGCCCGTTTCGAGAAAATGCTGTCGTCGGAGCAGATCACCACCCTGATCGCCACCCTCGGCACCTCGATCGGACCGGACGAATTCAACGTCGAGAAGCTGCGCTACCACCGCATCATCATCATGACCGATGCGGACGTCGACGGCGCCCACATCCGTACCCTGCTGCTGACCCTGTTCTACCGCCAGATGCCGCAACTGGTCGAGCGCGGCCACATCTACATCGCGCAACCGCCGCTGTACAAGGTGAAAGCAGGCCGCGACGAGCGCTATCTGAAAGATGACGCCGAGGAAGCGAGCTACATGATGACGGTGGCGCTGAACACGGCCGTGCTGGTGCCGCGCACAGGCGCGGAAGGCATTTCCGGCGACACCCTGACGGAACTGGTGCGCAAGTTCAACCTGTCGAACACCATCATGACGCGTCTGACGCGCGTCATCGACCGCGCCGCCCTGACGGCCATCATGACGGGCGTGCAGCTGGACCTGTCGACCCTGGACCTGGCGGAAGCTTCCGCCCTGGCCCTGCAGACGGCCATCAACGACAGCGCCGTGAAAGTGCATGTGCGTTCCGACGACTTGTCGGAAAAACACATGCTGCGCATCGAGCGCATGCACCACGGCAACATCAAAGTCAGCGCCATCGACGCCGACTTCGTGCAAGGCCCGGACTACGCCGTGCTGAGCAGCGGCGCCGCCACCTTCGAAGGCCTGATCGGCGAAGGCGCGTTTGTCCGCCGCGGCGAAGGCGAGCGCATGAAGGAAATCGCCGTGGTCGACTTCCACCAAGCCATGCAATGGCTGCGCGACGAAGCCGAACGCACCGTCTCGAAACAGCGCTACAAAGGTCTGGGCGAAATGAACCCGGACCAACTGTGGGAAACCACGATGGACCCGACCGTGCGCCGCCTGTTGAAGGTGCAGATCGAAGACGCCATTGCGGCGGACCAGATCTTCACGACGCTGATGGGAGATGACGTGGAACCGCGCCGCGCGTTTATTGAAAATAATGCGCTGCGCGCGGGGAATATCGACGTTTAAGCATGTTGTAGTTTAGGATTCCAAAGCACATGAAATAAATCTCGTTATTTAAAATATCGGCGGCCACGCAAAATGGCCGCCGTTTTTGTATCCAAACCCAAAAATTTCGAGATAAACTCTCAAATAATTTCTGAGGCTGGTCAAATATACGTTAGACATCGCCAAGATTAAATCATCACTCTGCATTATTTTATGTTTACTGAAAGCAATTACTGTAAAATTGATAAAATATGATTGTTATTTATAATACGTTTTAACCTACATGAATGCAGGGAATCAGGGCGCTGGCAAGTCACGCTCACCACAATATGGGCGCAGATAGCATGCCTCCTCTCAATCAATTTTTTAAAATGGCCGTTATGGCTGGCGTGGAAAGTGCCGTCCAGCTCCATATTGATCGCGGCGATGATATCAATGCCCGCGACTCGACCGGGTTAACTTTGCTCATGCTGTCGGCAGCCAAGAATAAAGCTGCTATGTGCCGATTATTGCTGAACGCCGGAGCTGATAGAGCGTTGCTTGACCCGGCTGGTAGAACCGCTCATGCGATCGCGATTGCGACGCGTGCTCAACAAGCAGCCGAGGTGCTCGCGCCCACCACTCTGGTCCCTGAGCCCCTTACGATACCTGAACCAGCACAGACACCGGCGATAGATGACGCCCCCGTTCTCCTCACTGACCATGCAAGCATCGCGAAGCCAGCTTTTGATGTAGCCTCGGCCGAAGAAAACCCGCAAACGACCATTGCCACACCCATGCCTCACCTCATTCTAGAAAATGACGAGGAAGGATTTTCCCTGTTCGACTGGGAGCCCGAAGAAGAGCTTCTTCCGCCTGAGCTGGACCTAGTATTAGTGGCCGAAGCCAGTGCAGCTCAAGCCGCCATCTCAGCGCACGAACCGATCGACTCATCGGCGGACTGGGATGATGTCGATGTATTCCTGCCTGACCAATCCGTTCCATTCATACGCAAAGACGACGTTGAAGCCAGGGAACACCTACGGCTACTACTTTTGAGAGCTTATCGGGAAGGCAGCGTGCCGAGCATGGAAATCGAATTCTTATCGATGAATGCAGACGGCAGTGCCAACCCAGAATTTGAAGCCTTGCTGACCTTGGTCGTGAACGATTTGGGGGCCGAGGTCGACGAGCGATTTGAGTATGCAGCACCCGACGAAGATTTCACTGTTTTCGTCTCACCTCAAGAGAGCGAGGACGAAGAAGAACGCATCGACAACGCCATGCATTTTATCGACAGTGCAGCATCCCGACGAGCCGAACCCTTACGCATCTATCTCAGGGACTTCCAAAAGATCAAGTTGATCTCTGGTGACGAAGAGGTTGCACTCGCTCAGCGCATGGAACAACAACATAAGCGAGCCTTGGATGCCTTGGCTCTCTGGCCCTCTGGGATCGAGGAGGTATTGGCTGCCGGTCGCTTGGCTCAGGCCAAGAAGCGAACGCTGTTCTCTATGTCGATGGGACCGCTTGAGGCACAACCTGAATTAGACGATACAGACGATGAACCTGTCATTGCGGCCGCAGCGGAGAGCAGTAGTGATGAGAGCGATGAGGAAGCCGAAGAATCTGCTGTTACCTCCGACAACCCAGCCAGTCTTTTCTTTGATGCCCTGCTTCGCTTAAGCGAGTCGGTGACAAATCCGCAATCAGCCAGTAGCACTAACGAAATCAGAGAGCACCTTGATTCACTCAGACTTACTACGTCATTCCTGTTCGGACTAGCTAAGAGCGCAGCTACGGATTCTCATGAATCAGCTGATGCATTTGTAGCCGCAATAACGGACTATCTGCAAGCTCGTGAACAGATGGCTGCTGCCAACTTGAAACTGGCATTCCATATCGCCAAAAAATATCTGTATAGCGGCGAGCCTCTTGACGACTTGGCCCAAGAAGCAAATATCGGTCTGATGAAGGCGGTCGAACGCTTTGATTGGCGACGAGGTTATAAGTTCTCGACTTATGCGACTTGGTGGATACGCCAGCAAGTAGGCCGTGCTGTTGCAGACACTGTCCGTACAATACGAATTCCTGTTCATGTTCACGACAAGCTTCAAAAACTCTCAAAAGAAACGCGAGCCTTTGAATCGGAAACTGGGCGCCCGCCGGAGCCAGCAGAAATCGCAGAGCGTCTGGGTATCAGCTTACGGATTCTCGGAACACTTGAGCGAATTCCGCAAGAGCCGACATCCATTGATGATGAATTTGATGAGGAGCTGATCGATACGAGTGCTTATGGCAGCCTGGTATCGCCAGATCCGTTCGAATCCTGTGCAGAATCACAGTTCTGCCGGATGGTGGACTCTGTAATTTTGACGCTCAAACGGAAAGAAGAGAAGGTGACTCGCTTCCGCTTTGGTATCGGAGTGAATAACTCGTTCACTCTTGAAGAGGTTGGCGTGGCTTACGGTGTTACAAGGGAACGTATCCGTCAGATCGAAGCCAAATCTCTTCGAAAGCTACGCAATCCTATTTATTCAGATCGGCTGTTATTGGCGCTCTATGGAAGTCTGCCGGTGAGAGGGAAAAAACCGCTAAGTGTCGACGTGTCAGCAGATGAAGCTGATGAGGCAGACGGTGCCAGCGTAGAGGAGATCATTGCGGACGTCGACCAAACGCCCAAGATAGATCCTTCCAGTGAGATCAATGAAGACCCAATCACTTATGTGAAAACGTCTTCACCTAATGAAGCTCATAAATCTAGTGCATTCATCCAATTGACGGTGACATCAAAGTCTCTAGATCGGCTGTTGTCCCAAATTGAGGACGCAGGTATTCGTGTGTTAGATGATCGCCAAGGGACCTCAGGAAAAATTTGGGTAGACGTGGCGGACATCGGCGATGGAAAGCAGCGCAAACTCGTTCGCAAGCTGTTGGCCGTCGGTTTTGAATTTTCGCCAGGAAAAGGCTACTGGAAATGACTTTGAAAACACGTAGTGCACCACCTCACGCAATGGCGATGCTTGAGGCTCTCCGGGGGTTGGGCTATTCAACGTCTGCGGCACTGGCGGACATCATCGACAACAGTATCTCCGCCGGAGCAAAGGAAATCCGCGTTAATTTCATTTGGGATGGACCTGCGAGTCGCATTTCCATCTTGGATAACGGCCGAGGTATGGCCGATGCCGAGCTAGAAAGTGCGATGAGACTGGGTGATAAAAATCCACTTGATGTTCGTGCTTCGCATGATCTTGGCCGCTTTGGGATGGGACTAAAAACAGCGTCGTTTTCGCAATGCCGCCGCCTAACTGTAAAGACAGTAAAAAACGAAACCGAAAGCTGTTTGCGTTGGGACTTGGACGAGTTGGCGGCAAACCCGGAGGGTGGATGGCTTTTATTTGAAGGCCCTGCTTCTGGTTCGTCCACCTATCTCAACACACTCATCGCCGCGAAATCTGGAACGCTGGTGCTCTGGGAGTTGATGGATCGAATCGTCACGGATGGCTATACATCCGATAACTTTAATGACCTGATCGATACAGTTGAATCGCATTTGGCAATGATTTTCCATCGCCTGCTTCAAGGTCCCCGTGCCAAGCTCAAACTACTACTCAACGACAGAGCTGTCGCTCCTTGGGACCCATTTATGTCAGGTCATTCTGCGAAGCCATGGACCTCACCAGTGACGAACCACTCGACCAGCTACGGGCATGTCGCAGTTCAATGCCATGTGTTACCGCACCGTGACAAGCTAACGGCAGCTGAATTTGAGAAGAATGCAGGCCCTGAAGGATGGACCACACAGCAGGGCTTTTACGTGTATCGAAATGAGCGTCTTCTCGTCGCAGGCGGATGGCTAGGACTGGGCAACGCTCGTGCTTGGAACCGAGAAGAGGCCCATCGCCTTGCCCGAATTCGACTCGATATTCCTAATACGGCAGACGCCGATTGGAAAATTGACGTCCGAAAATCCACTGCACGCCCTCCCGTATCACTGCGTCCATGGTTGATGTCGCTCGCCGAAAACACTCGCGAACGAGCACGACGGGTATTTGCATATCGAGGGACACCCACGCCGGCAAACGGCAACGAGCCAATCGAACAAGCTTGGCGTGTGGACCGCCTCAAAGCTGGCATCCGCTATCGAATCGATCAAAATCACCCATCCATTGCAGCGGTCTTGGCAAGTGCGAGGGAGCTTCAACCACTCATTCAGTCAATGCTGCGGATCATCGAAGAAACCGTGCCGGTGCAACGTATCTGGCTGGATACCGCAGAAAATAAAGAGACTCCTCGGACAAACTTTGATGGAGAACCAAACGCAGCCATTATCGAAGTTGCGACTGTTCTCTTTGATGATCTCATTGAACGCAAAGGTCTCAGTGTGGAGGATGCACGCAAGTCCATGCTACGCACTGAACCATTCCAAAAATATCCAACGCTTGTCGCTAAACTGGGAGCTAAAACATGACTGTAGCTGAAGAGATAGCAGCACAGAACGAGTTAGTTGAAAACGTCATCGCTACTGCACAGCGACTGATTCGAGCCGAGAAGGACAAATCAAAAGTCACGGCCGCATACATTGCGGCCAAAGTGCAGAAGGCCGTAGACATGTTCACAGACGATGAGCCGATTGTCCTCGACCAGCAGGAAATCATCTCGACTCTGATCCAGCGTTTCAGTCATTGGATGGGCAAGTCCACTACCATGAAGGACAACACCAATCATGAAGATTGGTTGAACGCTGCACGCAAGAAGGACTGGCACTACTGGCGTCGCTACCGCGACTTCCAGGAATCAAAAATGTCCGACACTGTTGTGGAAGGCCTCGACGAAGCCACGGATAGCATCCTTGAATTGCTGGAAGATCCGCAGCGCGCCGACCCATGGGATCGTCGTGGTCTTGTAGTTGGCCACGTGCAATCGGGCAAGACCAGCAACTACTCCGGCCTTATCTGCAAGGCGGCGGACGCCGGCTATAAAATTATTATTGTGCTCGCAGGCCTCCACAATAATTTGCGATCACAGACGCAAATGCGTCTGGAAGAGAGCTTTTTAGGGTATGAGACCACATTGGGTCGAGACCCTGGAATGCCGATTGGCGTCGCAGAATTTGGGGAGGACTTAAAAACAAACTCCGCAACAACCAGAGCTGATAACGGCGATTTCAGCAAGGCTATCGCAAAACACTTCCACGGCATTTCGCCTGAAGAACGGCCTTGGCTGTTCGTGGTTAAAAAGCAGAAAACCGTTCTGACCGCTCTGCTCAACTGGATTCAGACGCGCGTTGCGGACTCCACCGATTTGGAGGATGGCCGAAAGCTGGTCACGAAGTTGCCCCTGCTCGTCATCGACGACGAGGCCGATAACGCATCCGTGGACACTGGTGAGCAAGCTTTCGATGAAAATGGCGATCCGGACGAGGAACATCGCCCCAAAGCGATCAATAGCCTCATTCGCCAAGTTTTGCATTCATTCACTCGCAAGGCCTATGTGGGTTACACCGCCACGCCATTTGCCAACATTTTCATTCACCAAAAAGGCAGCACCGCCAAGGAAGGCCCGGATTTGTTCCCCAAGGCTTTCATCATCAATCTGTCGGCTCCGTCAAACTATATCGGTCCTGCTCGCTTGTTCGGCAAGATGACCAACGATGGCCGACAAGGAGTACTTCCCTTGTCGCGTGACATCTTGGATAACTATGACGAAATGACCCAAGCAGGGTGGATGCCGCCCAAGCACAATAAGGCTCACGAACCCCTTTACGATGGGCGGGAGACGGTGCCTCCATCGTTAAACGAGGCCATCCAGGCCTTCGTGCTGGCCTGTGCTGTTCGCGCACTTCGCGGACAAGGAAAGCAACACAGCTCCATGCTTGTTCACGTAACCCGCTATGTCGACGTGCAAAATCACGTGAAAACTCAGGTTGAGGAAGTTGTCCGCCGGATGAAGCAGCGCATCATCAGAGGAACGGACTCGAATGCGCTCCTCGCTCAACTTCACAAGCTTTGGGAAGATGATTTTGTCTCGACTCGCAACGAAGTGGCAGCCCTGTCCACCAAGGAAGAACAGCCCCCCGAGCTTCCATCATGGTACGAAGTGGTAGGTGCATTGCCCGATTTGCTAGATGATATTCAGGTTCGCTCCATCAATGGAACGGCGAAGGATGCCTTGGATTACGCCACGCCTGGGGCGGCATTGAAAGTAATCGCGGTGGGGGGCGATAAGCTCGCGCGAGGTTTGACCCTTGAGGGCTTATGCGTAAGCTACTTCGTGCGAACCACGAAAATGTATGACACCCTGATGCAAATGGGTCGTTGGTTCGGATACCGTCCCGGCTATTTGGACCTGTGCCGTCTCTACACATCACCAGACCTAATCAAGTGGTTTGAGCATATCGCTGACGCTTCCGAAGAACTGCGCGAGGAATTTGATTTCATGGCACAAACTGGCCTGACACCGGAACAGTATGGGCTGAAGGTCAAATCTCATGAAGTATTGACGGTGACATCTCCGATAAAGATGCGTAATTCCGAGACGCTTTCGTTGAGCTATAGTGGCACACGGCCCCAGACCATTCTCTTCCACCGAGACGCAAAAATCCAAGAAGCAAATCTGAACGCCACTGATTCGCTTGTCAACAGTCTCGGCAAGCCTTTCGATCATGACTTTTCATATCAACGCAATGGGGTTTCACAAGCTTGGCCTAACGCGGGCCTGTGGAAAAACATCGAAGCCGAAAAGATATTAAATTTCCTGTCTGCCTACACCACCCATCCAAACGCGACCAGCGCAAAAGCGGGCGTGCTGTTTGACTTCATCACCAAGATGTTAGAGATAGGCCAGCTCGCGACTTGGAACATAGCTCTTATTGGGCGAGGAACCGGCGATGGCGACCATCACTTGTTTGGCGATATCAATATCACATCATTCCCAACTCGAAAATTGGACAAGCCTGTTGATGATGGCGATACCAAATTCTCCATTGGCGTTCTGACTGGGCCGCGAGATGAGAGCATCGACTTGGACAACGGGCAATGGGAAAAGGCCTTGGAACTTACCAAAGCCGCGTGGAAACCTGACGCAGCCCGTGGTCGTCAAAAAGACGATTTGCCTTCAGACCCTAGTGGCAAAGGAATTCGAGAAGCCCGCAAGGTATTGGGAACAGACGCCCAAAGGGGCTTGTTGCTGCTGTATCCGTTGTCCCCATACGCATATGACGGCGATACAAAAATTTCCCCGCCTATTATTTCAGGTTGGACAAAGCCGATCATGGCATTTGCCATTGCGTTCCCTGCCAGCGCAAAGACGATTAGCGTCGCTTACGAAGTCAACCTCTTATATTGGAAACAGGAATATGGCCCGACAGAGTGATGAATTCTTGATGGCGTGGGCGTCGCTGTCTGGGCTCGGTGAGGAAACTGGCTGGCAAGCCATTCCGATTGCTCCCGCATTGCCGCTCGAACTACAGGCTGGCCGTCGCTCGCCTGATAACGCGGAAGCTGTATTGGTCGGGTTTCCCGCCATGTGCCTATCCGCTTCCGACAAGCTACCGGAAGGCCAAGGCTTCGCGGTTGAGCAGGTAAATCCACAAGGCGACAGCAAGTTATGGCTTGCATTGACAAGAAAGGCCACAGGCAGCGAAGATCTTTTTGCCAGCATGGCTACAGACGTGGTCGGAGCGCTTGATGACGCCGCAGCTGCGGGAGCGAACGAGAAAAAACTGCTGCGTGTATTTCTGGGCCGCGTCGGAGCTTGGCAAGAGTTCATGAGGAAAGGCTTTCAGGCGCTCAGTCCAGAAGCAGAAATTGGGATGGTCGGAGAGCTTTCTGTACTGCGCTTAATCATGGACGCGGGGGTGCCGACGCCGCTCGCAGTTGGATCATGGCTTGGTCCACTGGATGCACTTCAAGATTTTGAGTTGGGAACCGGAGCGCTGGAAGTGAAGTCCACGCTGTCTGCGATCGGGTTCCCAGCAAAGATCGGGTCTCTTGAGCAGCTTGAAGATTCTGTTCGTCAGCCGTTGTTTGTGGTCAGTGTTCGACTGAAACAAACCACCACCGGCAAGACCTTGCCAGAGATAGTCGATGAGATGCAATGCATTGTCAAAGGGGATGCCGAAGCTGAACGCCTTTTCGCGGAACGACTGCTCGCCGCAGGGTTTATCGAGCAGCACGCTGAGCGCTATGTCAGGCGTTTCACACAGGCGGGCACTCGCATCATCGAGGTGGACAAAGATTTCCCGCGCCTGACTCTCGGAAATGTCCCGTTGGGCATTACGAAAGCAAGCTACGAGATCGATCTGGACAAGGCCGCCAGCACGGTCGTCGAGATTGATGACGCATTAAAAAGAATAGGAGCAATGAGGATATGACTTTAACAGATTTTCTTCGCGAGACGCAGGCTAGTGTCCGCTCGCAAATGCGAGATGGGGCGCTGTATGAGGAGCTGGTCTTTTCAGGCATTGTGATGGATCACATGTCGGAAATCGGCATGACATTCGAACCCGTAGAATGCCACTTTGAAGGTAAGTTCAACTCAGCAAATTTGCGGCTCAGCGGCTATGCCATTTCGGAGGACTTGGATCAACTGGATTTATTCGTCAGTCTCTATGCAGGCGTGGACGATCCCACGCCGATTCCTGACTCCGAAACCAAAACCGCAGTCGAGCAATGCCTTCGTTTTCTGACGCTCTGCGCTGATGGAAAGATGGCCCCTAAGCTGGACCCATCAACGAATGTTCGCTCCCTCGCTGAGACGCTGCAAGCGATCTATAACGACCTGGAACAGATCCGAGTCTACGTCATCACGGACAAGGTGGCGAAATCCAAGAGCTTTAAAACTCGCGAAGTCGGCGGCAAATCCGTTCGCCTCGAAGTCATGGACATCGAAAGGCTGCATCGTCACTGGTCTGAAGGCAAACCACGCGATGAGCTGGTGGTGGACTTTGCCGAGGTGTCTGGCGCTCCTCTGCCCTGTGTGTTTGTGCCTGGTGAAAATGATGACTACGACTATGCGCTCACGGCCGTGCCTGGTGAGGCCTTGCGTCTTCTCTATGAACGGTTCGGTGCACGGCTGCTCGAAGCAAACGTGCGTTCCTTCCTGAGTGTAAAAGGCAAAGGGGTGAACGCGGGGATACAAAACACGCTGCGATCAGCACCTGAGCGATTTATGGCCTATAACAACGGTATTGTTGTTGTAGCCGACGAAATGATACTTGGCAAAGCGAATGACGGTTCCTCCGGCATCGCATGGCTCAAAGGCCTGCAAATTGTCAACGGCGGCCAGACTACAGCCTCCCTCTATTTCACTAAAAAGAAATATCCTTCGACGGACTTGAGCCATGTGCGGGTTCCAGCCAAGATTATTGTCATGAAGACGACGGATGCCTCGAAAGAGGAGGCTCTCGTCTCGGACATCTCTCGATTTGCGAACAGCCAGAATGCGGTGAGACAATCGGACTTGTCCGCGAACAAGCCGTTCCATGTTGAGATTGAAAAACTGTCTCGCTCAATCTATTGCCCAGATGGCGTCGGCCAGTGGTTCTATGAACGAGCGTCGGGTAGCTATAACACCCTGCTCACCCGCGAGGGCTCCACTCCAGCAAAACTCAAAGCACTTAAAGATGCAATCCCTACTGCTCGTCGTATTACAAAAACCGATTTGGCGAAGTATTTGACCGCGTGGGACCGTAAGCCAGATATTGTAAGCCTTGGATCACAAAAGAATTTCGATCGCTTTATGGCAAGTCTTACGCCTGCTGAAGGCCAAGAAATTCCACTGCCAAATGTTCAGGACTTCAAAACGATGATCGCCAAAGCGAAGATCTACCGCGATGCTCAAAAACAGCTAAGGCCTATGTTCCCGGCGTTTCAAGCCAACGTCACGGCTTACACCGTAGCGCTCATGTCAGAGAAACTTGGAAGCCGCATCGACTTAGAACGTATCTGGACCAAGCAAGCTGTATCGCCTGAGTTTCTCGCTCAACTGGCTGTGTGGGCCAAGGAGGTCAATGAAGTGCTACATAATTCTGCCGGTGGGCGTATGGTATCGGAATGGGCCAAGAAGCCTGAGTGCAAGGACGAGGTCATGAGTGCCAATTATTCGGCGCCAGCTGCTGACATACCCGAACTCAAGGCGGTGTAGAAATCAATTCGGCGGGGCATTGGGAGCTTAGTGGTAGACATCGTTAAACCACATGTTCGAAGCCGGATGATGTCTGACATTAAGGGAGAAAACTCCAAACCGAGGTTTTGGCAAGACGCTTACTCTTTACGGCGGGCTTATTTTTTCCGACCTCACCGCCGTGATTTACCGGGCACTCCCGACATTGTTCTATTTGGCAGGAAGATCGCCATTTTTTCCATGACTGTTTTTGCCACGCTCACATCGGATACCGTTACTTCAAGGTCTCATCAACCAGACCAGTCTGAATGCAATTTGATGAATTCAAGCTGACCGATGGTTTGTTGCGTGATCTCGCTAGCGAGCCGCTGAAGTCTGTCCAAGGGCTCGCGCTTAAGTTCACACTCCCAAACCACTAACACGCGCCATCCCGTTGCCTGCAACGCAGCCACATTCTTTGCATCCCGTTCCAAGTTACTCTGGAACTTTGTTTTCCATCGCTCGATATTGGATGCAGGCTGGGTCGCAAAACGACAGCCCGCGTGTCGGTGCCAGAAACACCCGTGTACGAAAATCAATACACGGTATTTTGGCAGTACGAGATCGGGCGACCCAGGTAGTTCACGCGTGTGCAACCGATAACGGAATCCCTGCGCATGAAGGTATTGGCGTACGAGCATTTCGGGTTTTGTATTTTTAGACTGAATCCCTGACATCATTCTCGACCGGGTAGCTGAATCGACTATGTCCATTTTTCCTGGTATCCTACGTGCCCACACGAGTTTTTATTTAAGGCAAAGTTGCTCATCAAACAGAAATCCAGTTTTACGGGAAATATTCCTATCGTTGACCTCTTTGCTGGGCCTGGAGGTCTTGGTGAAGGATTTTCGTCAGTAGAAAGTGACCCTTTCAGAATAATTGTATCGGCTGAAATGAGTTCCTCTGCGCACAGTACACTTCGTCTGAGGGCTTTCTATCGCCTACTCAAACGTCAAGGTGGGAATTCCATCGACTCTTATTATCGTTTCTGCAACGGCGAATCGGAATATCCGTACGACGAAACCAACCATGATGCATGGGTGGAGGCTGGGGAAGAAGCGCTACAACTGGAGCTGGGGAAGCCTCATGATAACGATGAGCTTGATCGAAGAATTTCCGCCCACGAGCTTGGTCCGGACACGCCATGGGTACTGATCGGCGGCCCTCCATGTCAGGCGTACTCGATCGTGGGGCGGGCTCGCAACCGAAGCAACGTCGAATACCGTCCTGAAGAAGATCATCGTCATTTCCTCTACAAGCAATACCTGCGAATTATTCAGAAATACCGTCCCGCAGTGTTCGTGATGGAGAACGTAAAAGGCATTCTCACAGCAACTGTTGGTGGGAAAAAGATCTTCGAGACTATCCTTGAAGATCTTTCGGATCCCGACAAAGCAATGGAAATGCCGGCTTCCGGAAGTGGGTACCGCATCCATTCCCTTACGTGTGCAACCAAATATTCCGCCAAAGACTCTCCACACAATATCGATGTACACGATTTCGTCATCAAGGCAGAACAGCATGGAATACCACAGGCACGGCACCGCGTGATTCTTATCGGTGTGCGCGAAGACATCGGCTTGGGTATTCCCGCGCAAATCGAGAAAGCAGGTGAGGTTACAGTCGAGCAAGTCATTGGTTCTCTTCCAAAGCTACGCAGCCGGCTGAGCAAAGAGCCCGACTCGGATGAAGGCTGGGGCGACGTGGTGGCGAACCATTTCAGCGAGATGGCACGTGAGGTGAGAGACGCCCATGGCGATGCTGGATTGCAGGAGGTGCTCAGGGAAGCATCTGTTTCGATCAAACGAGGACTCGGCACAGGTAACAAGCAGCTTGGCATGCTGACGCAGGATGTAGAGAGTCCGGAATTGCTCGATGGCTGGTATTACGATCCGATGCTTTCGGTCTGGCTGAATCATGACGCCCGGGGACATATGCGCACAGATCTGCGGCGCTATGCGTACGCGGCGGCGTTTGCCGATGCGTTTGGCTGGTCGCCGAAGGGACACGTCGAATTCTCACTGCAGGGATTGAGACCAAACCATGATAATTGGGAAACGGGCAAGTTCTCTGATCGCTTCCGTGTCCAGTTGCGCGGGCGGCCAGCTACGACGGTCACAAGTCACATTTCCAAGGATGGTCACTACTTCATCCATTACGATCCAAAGCAGTGCCGAAGCCTGACTGTGCGGGAAGCAGCTAGGCTGCAAACCTTCCCGGACAACTATTTTTTTCAAGGGAATAGAACCGAGCAGTTCCATCAGGTAGGAAATGCTGTCCCGCCCCTTCTTGCGAAAAAAATTGGCGACATTGTTTATGCTTTGTTGAGAGGCACCGATGCTGGCGTCTGCCCCCCTGCGCAACAAGATATGTGGGAACAGGTTACTCGGCAGGAAGCCGATGCTTGATCACCAACTCCCCCCTTCGTGTGACTACGTAAGTGAAAAAATCCTTATGAATCAATGGGCATGTTTACAATTTTTGTGACACCCGACATAAGCAGCTTCCCTAATCTGCGTGACAGCCAAAGCGGCCCTCTTCAGGGCCACTTTTTTATGCCGCCAAAATCCTGCCTTTGCATTGAAATACTTGCCAAAAGCAATCAATAATCTGCCATAAGCAAGCAAATAGAGGCCCCAACATGCATACGGACCAACTCGGCCAACGCACGGAGATCGTGCGCCGCTTCAACCGTTTTTATACGCGCCAGATTGGCGTGCTGCATGAACACCTGCTGGACAGCGCATTCTCTCTGACGGAAGTGCGCATCCTGTATGAACTGGCGCATCGGGAGCAATTGACCAGTGCGGACCTGTGCCGCGAGCTGGGCTTGAACGCGGGTTACCTGAGCCGGGTGATTGCCGGCTTTGAAAAGCAGGGGCTGATCGCCAAGACGCGCTCGCCGACGGATGCGCGCGCCACGCAATTGCAGCTGACCGAACAGGGACAGCTCACCCTCGCGCCGCTGATCGAGGCATCGCGGCGCGAAGTGGCGGCCATGCTGGAGCGCTTGCCGCCGACGGCGCAGCAGGAGTTGGTCGCGGCCATGGAGCAAATCCAGGGCTTGCTGGGGGAGCCATCGCCCAGCTCATCGCCCAGCTATATCCTGCGCAATCCGCAGCCGGGCGACATGGGCTGGATCATCCACCGGCAAGCCGTGCTGTATGCGCAGGAGTATGGCTGGAACAACGAGTACGAGGCACTCGTTGCCGAGATTCTCGCCAAATTCGTGCGGGAATTCGATCCTGCCCGCGAGCGCTGCTGGATCGCCGAGAAGGACGGCAAGGTGATCGGTTCCGTCTTCATCGTGCGCCAGGATGACACGACGGCCAAGCTGCGCCTGTTGTATGTCGATCCCTGCGCGCGCGGCCTGGGCATCGGCAGCCGCCTGGTCGATGAATGCCTGCGCTTCAGCCGTCAGGTCGGCTACACGAAAATGGTGTTGTGGACCAATAGCATCCTCACCGATGCCCGGCGCATCTACGACAAGGCCGGCTTCCAGCTGGTCGAAGAAGAGGCGCATCACAGCTTTGGCAAGGACCTGGTTGGCCAGGTGCTGGCACGCGAGCTGTGACGCCCCTCGCCGCCGCGCCGCCGTACGCCACTGTGGCGGCGGCAGTACACTGGCCGCCGTTTTCCTCGCCCGGATCACCACTGCCCCCAAGAAACCAGTACACTAGTTCCTGAGCGCAACTAATTTTGTACGCGCGTCATGCCGCCTGCCGTTGCCGGGAGGCGCCCCTGCCGCAAGGCGTGTTGTCTCTGGACAAATGCAATGTTCACTTCGCGCAGCCTGTCGCCTGCCTTTTATTACCTGTTCTTTTCAGGAGAACGGGAGCAGCAGCAGCGCTTTTTCAAGGAACTGCATTTCATTTCGATAGCCATCCTGACGTTTGGCCTGGCTTGCTGGCTGGTCACCTTCAGCCTGACCTTGTCGCGCGCGTCGCTCGATCATGCGCAGGCGGCGCTGGGCGTGACGGGCATGCTGGCCGGGCTGCTGCTGACTGTGTATGCGAAGTCCTTGCAGGCCATCATCACCAGCGGCACCATCAGCGTGCTGTTCATCGCTTTCGGCTTTCGCGTGCTGATGCTGGGCACGGAAGACCCCGCTTTCTGGGTATTGCCGCTGGGCGTGATGATCACCCTGACGACGGCGCCCATCTTCAGCGGTATCGCGTATTACCTGGGCGTGTCGCTGTGCGTGTGGGCCATTCTGGGGCTGGGGCAGTTTCCCGTGCATGCGGGCCAGGCCGACCAGCATTGGCCCGTGCTGGCCGTCACCATCAGCGTGATCATCGGTCTGGCGCTGAACATCTATTTTCTCGTCTTGCGCATCCATAACTACCGCGCCCAGCGCGAGCTGGCGACGATGGCCTACAAGGATGGCTTGACCGGACTCAATAACCGGCGCATGTTCACGCAAAGCGCGCGCGCCTTGCAGCGCACGGCGCGCACGCCCGCGTATTTCCTGATGATCGACATCGACGACTTCAAGCAGATCAATGACGTGCATGGCCATGACGTGGGCGACGAAGTGCTGAAAAGGATCGCCGAGGTGATCGCGGGGCTGTCGGGCGAGCACCTGTGCGGCCGCCTGGGCGGCGAGGAATTTGCCGTCATCTACGTGGGTGAAAAGAACGCGGCCTGCGCCTTTGCCGCGCAGCTGGTCGATGCGGTCGAGGCGGCTTTCGTGCCGGAACGCAAGGTGTCCGTCAGCATCGGCATGGCGGAACTGATCAAGGAAGCGGACTTGTCGCACAGCTACCGGCGCGCCGATGAATCCTTGTACCAGGCCAAGAAAAACGGCAAGAACCGCTACGTGTTCAACGCCGCCTGAATACCGCCGTCCGGCGTCGCGTCGAGCAGCGCCAGCAAGGCTTGCGGCGCAATCTTCCACGGATCGCGCTGCTCGGGATCCACCTCGCACCAGCTGTCCTGCGCGCCGATCTTGAGGATGGTCAAGGGAATGTTCTTGCTCTCAAAGAAGGCCAGCATGCGGCGGAGCAGTTGGCTGACCCTGGCATGGTCTTCCAAGTATAAAGAACAGGTATAGAAGCAGCCCTTCTCTCCCATGCGTAATTTCCTGGCCGCCCCGACACGCGAGTGGAGCACGTACTTGTGCAGGAACTCGGTCACGACTTCATCGTCAACGGGCGTACTGCAGGAAATGGTGATCTTGGCCATGGCAAGCGGGGCAGTGATTCAATAGACTAGCTTAGCAGAAAGCTTTTCATTCCTGAAATGCTAAGATCGCGGCGCGCGCATGCCGGCAAGCCGACCGGCCTGGCGTCTCGACAAGGATTGCCATTGAACACCCCAGGAAAATTCACTCTGCGCATGCTATCGCTGTACGCCGCCCTGTGCCTGCCGCTTGCCAGCATGGCTCAAGCCGTTTCCGCCGAAGACGCCGCCTTCGTGGCCGCCACCGTGCCTGTCTCCGTGCCATCGCCGCCGCTCAGCCTGAACGAGCATCCACAAATTCGCGCCGGCGTCTTCAAGCTGCTCGGTTATGCGCGCGGCAACTACACGCAGGGCGATACCCTGATCGCGCTCCAGGTACTCGACAGCATGCGTTCGCTGCCAGACATCCAGCGCACCATGCTGCCCGACGGGCGTTCCGTGCTGGCGTCCATCAACCCCGACACACACGGCGCGCAGCGCGCCGCCATGCTGTTCGATCCGCAACGCAAGCTGTTGGCCCTGGGCCTCGTCAACGGTCATTGCCAGGCCGCCATCGGCGATGCCGTGCCCGCCTGCCTGCCGTCCACCCACGCCATGTTGACGGTGTTTGTACCGCCGGGCGCGGAGGACGAGATGGCCGCGCCGCTGCTCGTGTGGGCGCGGCAACTGCCGCCCATGCTGGCGCAGGCTGCGCCGAAACAGCGGCAAAGTATTGCTGCGGTGGAATACATCACCACTCTTCCCGGCCAGCCCGGCTGGGAGCCTCGCGACGTGCCGCCCGGCTTTCCCCCCAGCTTGCTGCACCTGTTGCTGCCGGACGCGGAATTGAATAGCAGCGCCAGCGGCGGCAAGCTCATTGCACCGGCGGGCCTGGGCGGTTTGCCCATGCGCACGCCTGCGGAAGCGGCCGAGGCCGGTGACGAGCCCATGCCCGATGCCAGCATCACCCTGCGCAGCTATGCCGATTTCCACTGGGTGCTCAACACCTATGCCAAGCTGGCCAAAGGCGCGCAAGTGCAGGGCCATGACGACAAGGTCGTGTTCACGGGCAGCGATACGAGCGGCCGCTACACGGTGACCTTGCGCGAACCGGGCAAGAAAGACAGCGTGCTCATCACGGTGGCCATCTGGCGGAAAAATTAAGGAAGGCGAACAGGGAAAGCATTGCCATTACGCACAAGAGCATGGCATTTTGGCATTTTGCGGTATGATTTCCGGCCGTGCGGCGCGGCCTCATCCCTGCCTTGCCCACCCTGCCCTTCAAGCCAGCCACGCTTGCGTCGCATCCTGCCCTAAGGAATTCATATGTTCGGTTTTAACTTGCGTGTTGCCAAGATGGTGTGGACGGCGTTCCTCATCGCCTTCCTGCTCTTTCTCACCTACAAGGTCTCGTCGACCCTGATCGTGGTGGTCTTTGCCATCTTCTTCAGCTACCTCGTGTATCCGCTGATCGGACTGCTGGAGCGCCATGGCCCGAAGCGCCTGCCGCGCACAGCCGCCATCGGCATCGTCTTCCTCGTGGTGATCTTGCTGGTGGCGGTGCTGGGGTCCATCTTCGGGTCGCGCATCGAGGAAGAGGCAATCAAGCTCAGCGATCAGCTGCCGACCTTGCTCAAGGGGAATAATTTTGCCGAACGCATCCCATTGCCCGAATTCATGGAACCGTTGCGCGCGCGCCTGCTGTCCTTCATGCAGGCGCAGCTGAGCAGCGGTACGGGACAAGCCATGCCGCTGGCGAAGGAACTGGGCTTGACCGTCATGCATGCGGCCAGCAACCTGATCTATCTGGTGCTGGTGCCCGTGCTGAGCTTTTTGCTGATCAAGGAAGGCCCGGACATGCGCGACGGCTTGCTGTCCCTGCTGAACCGCCCGAACAAGAAACTCTGGGGCGCCATCATCGATGACCTCGACATCCTGCTGTCGCGCTATGTACGCGCCTTGCTGCTGTTGTCGATCGCCACGTTTGTGTCTTACAGCATCGCCTTTTCCCTGATGGGCGTGCCGTACAGCCTGCTGCTGGCCGGCGCGGCCGCCTTGCTGGAATTCATCCCGTTTGCCGGTCCGCTGGCGGCGGCCGTCATCGCCGTGGTCGTGGCCGGTTTCAGCGGCTTCGAGCACGTGTTCTGGCTGATCGGCTTTATCGCCGCCTACCGTTTGTTCCAGGATTACGTGGTCAACCCGTATTTGATGAGCGAAGGCGTGGAAGTGAGTCCACTGATGGTGATCGTCGGCTTGCTGGCCGGCGACCAGTTGGGTGGCGTGGTGGGCATCTTCCTGTCCGTGCCCGTGATGGCGGCCATCAAGATCGTCTTCGTACGCGCGCGGGCAGCCTTGCAGGCGCGCCACGATGCACTGGAGAAAGCCGAACAGGCGGCAGAGGAAGCGCGCGCCCAGGCCCTGGCCGAGGCGGCGCTATTGCAGGAACAGGGCAGCAAGGTGGCCCTGTAACCCCGCTAGATTAAAACTCTTCCCATTCGCCGCTGCTGTCTGCAGCGGGCTTGGCAGCACGTGGCTGCGCCGGAGCGGCTGCCGAGGCAGTACGGCTTGGCGTCAGGCGCAACGCCGGGCGTTTCAAGGCCGTGCTGGCGGCGGCCACGACAGGCTTGCGCAAGGCAGGCTTGGCCGCTGCCGGGCCGCTGTGGTTGGCGTCGAGTTTAAAAATGCTGACCATCTCGGCCAGCGCCGCCGCCTGCTCCTGCATGGATTCCGAAGCGGCTGCCGCTTCTTCCACCAGCGCCGCATTTTGTTGCGTCACGGTATCCATTTCCGCCACAGCTTGATTGATCTGGCCGATGCCCAGTTCCTGCTCGCGGCCGGCGGCGCTGATTTCGCCCATGATGTCCGTCACGCGGCGGATGCTGGACACGATCTCGTCCATCGTCGTGCCCGTCTGGCTGACCAGCGCGCTGCCGGCGCCCACGTTCTGTACCGATGCTTCGATCAGCATCTTGATGTCCTTGGCGGCGGAAGCCGAGCGGTGCGCCAGATTGCGCACTTCCGTGGCGACCACGGCAAAGCCACGGCCTTGCTCGCCGGCGCGGGCCGCTTCCACGGCCGCGTTCAGGGCCAGGATGTTGGTCTGGAAGGCGATGCCGTCGATCACGCCGATGATGTCGGCGATCTTTTTCGACGACTCGCTGATGGTGCCCATGGTATCGACCACTTGCGCCACCAGTGCGCCGCCTTTCACCGCCACGTCCGAGGCGGAGACGGCCAGCTGGTTCGCCTGGCGCGCATTGTCCGAGTTCTGCTTGACGGTCGAGGTCAGCTCTTCCAGCGACGAGGCCGTTTCTTCCAGGCTCGACGCCTGCTGCTCCGTGCGGCTCGACAGATCCAGGTTGCCCGAGGCGATTTCATTGCTGGCCGTGGCGATGGCGCCGCTGCCGTCGCGCACGCCGCGCACGGTGGTCGACAGGCGTTCCTGCATTTTCTGCAAGCCCGTCAGCAAGGCGCCCATCTCGTCGTGGCGCGTGATGACGATGTCGTTGGCCAGGTTGCCGTCGGAAATGGCGCCGAAATGGCGCAGGGCCTGGTCCAGCGGGCCAAAGATGGCGCGCAGCAGCAAGAAGCTGGAAATAATCGTCAGCAAGGCGCCCACTATCATGCCGCCGATGGCCATGGTCACCTGGGTGCGGAAGCTGGACTGGCTTTCCGCATACATCTTGGCGGCCGAGCTGGCCTGGTATTGCGTCAAGGTTTCAGCGGCCTGGTCAAGGGTGCGGTACAGCGGCGTCAGCCCTTTCATCATCAAGCCGTCCGCTTGCGCGATGTTGCCTTCACGCAAAGCCTTGCTCATGGTCAGCACGCCATTGTTCATGTAATCGCTGCGCTTCTTGTCCATGTCGTCGGACAGGCGCTTTTCTTCCGCGCTCTGCGGCAAGGCCAGGTACACCTTCCACGACTTGTTGGATGCTTCCAGAAATTGTTCCGCGCGGGCCAGGGTATCCTTGGCATCGGGCGCATCCGGGTGCACCATCACGCGGTCCATCGTGAACCGCGCGCGGCCCAGGGCAATTTGCGATTCGCCAATCGCTTGCGTCGAGGCCAGCTGATTGCTGTAGACCTCGTTGAGGCTGTTGTTGGCCGATTTCAGGCTGATGATACTCATCACGCCCAGCAAGGCGATCAACACGCCCAGCACACTCATGGTAGCGATCAGACGCATTTTTATTGTTATATTCGACAGCATGCAGTTTTCCTTGGTAAGGGCGCGACCGTGCCACCGCCTGCCGGACGAGGTAGCGGCAAACGCCAGATGGGCGGATCACGTGAATTGTTCAGGACAGGTCGATACGGCGTGTGCGGCGGCAGGGGGGAAGGCGGCCCGCGCATATCGTCAGGAGTGCAAGACAGGGCAACGAGGTCGAGGTTTCCTGTACTTTTAATTTCCTGACTGCAAGATACAGGGAAAGATTACCAGTAGCAACATCCGTCTGGAATTTTCACGCTTTGTAACAAGCGGATGATGTTTTTTGCGCAGAACTGGCATTCCGCTGACGTGCGCGGTCGCTTGGGAATGCCATTTATGCTAGCCATCTAGTTAATACATGGTTTCTTCGATGAGCTGGCCATCGTCGCGAAAATACTGAAACCGGCCCGTTTTCCTGCCCATGTTGTAGGCACCGATCTGCTTCGGCTTTCCGTTCTGGAAATTCTCGATATTGACGCCATGCAGCACGCCCTGGTGCCAGTTGCGGTGAAATTGCGGCAGTTCGCCATCGGGATACAACAAGGTTTCCGCACCATCGCGCTTGCCGTTGGCAAACGTGCCCTGGTAACGCCGCTTGCCGTCCGGATAAAAACTTTCCATCGTGCCATCGAGGACACCGAGGCGGTAATGTTCGACCAGTTCCAGCCGGCCATCGGCCGCATACTGCTCCAGCTTGCCATCGGGTTTGCCATTGAGCATGGTCAACACTTGCCAGCCGCCGTCCGGCGTCGATTTCTTCCATGGCCCCTGTTTGATGTCATCGGCATAGTTGCCGCCACCGCCAGGTTCCACCCACTGGCCCTGCTTCTTGCCATTCACATAACTACCCTGCCATTGCACCACGCCACCGGCGCGGCGCTCGCTGGGGCCGTCCAGGCGGTCTTTTACGAAATGGTCGTAACCGGTGTAGCTGTGCATGTCCGCTGCGCGCCATTCGGCCACGCCCGGGCGCACTTCCCAGCGCCCTGTGCGCTGGCCCCGCTGCATCATGCCCGTGGTGGTCTCGTCGCCGCTTGCATATGTCCACGGCCCCTCGGCCTTGTCGTCGACAAAAGCGCCAGACGAGCGAATGGTATTGGACTCTTCGTAATGCCATACGCCGGTGCGCTTGCCCTGCGCATACAGGCCGCGGGCAAACACGCTGCCCACGCAGCAATTGACGTCGTACTCGATGAATGGCCCGTCCTGGCTGCCGGCAAAGCGTTGCGGCTGCGTTTCCCAGGCGATCCATTTGATGTGATAACTGGGCGCGAAGCCCCCTTCCCAGCCCTTGCCCAGCAGAAAGGTCACCGTGAGGAAATGGCCATCCTTTTCCTGGTACGTCTTTTTATAGGCAAACGCGGGGGCGTCGGCTGGCTTGCCGGGCAATAATTCACCGTCGATATTGAAATAGCCGGCCAGGGTGCCATGCGCATGCTCGATGGCGTCAAACCCGGCCACGCCCGTGGGCGCGTAGGCGATGCTGTAATCGATCAGTTGCAGGGACGACAGCGCGGCGCGCACCTGCGCCTCGTCCATGGTTGTTGCGCCGCGCACGATGGCGTCCAGCGCGGGCTGCAAGGCCGGCACCTTGAACATCTTGCCGCCGCTGCGCTCGTAGCGGTAGGCATGCAAGCCGTAGGGTTTGTCACTGCGCGCGCCACTACGGCTGAGCACGAACGTGGTTTCGCCCTCGCTGTCGATATCCAGCTGGAACACGGCCTCGATGCTGGCCTGGCCATACTTGTCCAGGTTCATGCGTTTTTCACTGATGCCGTTGCACTGGCAATAGTAGCCGTTGACCTCGCCATTTTCCCGCAGGAAAGCCAGCACCACGCCGCCATCGCGGCGCTCGACGGCGCTGGCGTAGGCCATGGGCGCACCCTCATAAAAACGCGGCGCGGCCTGGGCCGGCGCCAGGGTACCCCAGGCCAGCGCCATGGCCATCGTGCTCACCCAAAATGTGTACCGCATGTCAACTCCACTGCCGAAAGCCGCCATTATGCATGGCCGTTCAGGCAAGGCCGGACACCCCAGGACGCCGGCCAAACAGCGGCCGCTGCACCGTCTGCGCCAGCAGCACGCCCAGCAGCGAGATGCCGCCGCCGACCAAGTGATAGAGATGCATGCTTTCGTGCAGCCAAACGATGGCCAGCAAGGCCGTCAGCAGGGGCAGCAGGTTGACGTAGATGCTGCAGCGGTTCGGTCCCAGCAGTTTGACGCCCTCGATCCACAGGTAGGACAGCACGATGGATGAGCCGATGCCCGCATAGCCGATCAGGGGCAAGGTGGTGGCGTCCAGCCGGGCGCTGCCGGGCGGCAGCAGCAGGAACAGCGGCAGCATGCACACCAGGGCCGCCAGCGCCTGGCAATAAATAGCTTGCCAGGCGGGAATGGACAGACGCCAGCGGCGCAGCAGCACGCCGTACAGGGCAAAGCTCAGGCAGGCCAGCAGCATCAGCGCATCGCCCGCATGCACGCCCTGCTGCAGCAAGGCCAGCACGTCGCCGCGCCCGACCAGGTACAGCAAGCCGCCGAACGACAGCACGCCGCCGGCCGCCATGCCGACCGTCAGGCGCTCGCCCAGCAGCAGCACGCTGAGCAGTGCCGTCATCAGCGGCGCCAGCGCCGTGACGATGGCCATGTTCGTCGCCGTCGTCGATTCGGCGGCGCGGTAGGACAGGCTCTGGAACAGCGCCATCGACATCAGGCCGCACAGGGCCAGCTGCCACCACTGGCGCCGCAGCGCATGACGGTTGCGCCACAGGGGACGGGCGATAAACGGCGTCATCACCAGCAAGACGAGCACCAGCCGATAAAACGTGATGGCCGTGGGGGCGATGCTGGACGCGGCCAGCTTCGAGACGACGACGTTGCCGGCCCACAGCAGCATGGCGAGAAACGGATACAGATAGGCGCGCACAGGCATGCGTAGCTCCAGGAATAGTTGCGGGGAACCATCATGCCGCAGGCGCGGCTCGCCTTCTCGCGCTAAGATGTCCATACCTATCGCAAAACTGACGCTCTTTTTATGGATTGCACCTCCCCCGCCTTTCAGGAATTGCTGCCCGTCACGGCGCGCGCCATGGCGCTGGCCGTCGACTATGCGCATGGCCACGTGATTTCCGTACACCGCCACACGCATGCGCAATTGCTGTACGCCATCGAGGGCGTGATGACCATCGAGGCGCAGGGCGGGCGCTGGGTGGTGCCGCCCACGCGCGGCGTGTGGCTGCAACCCGGCATCGCGCACCAGGTGCGCATGAGCGGCGCCGTGAAAATGCGCACGGTGTTCGTCAACTGCGCCAATTCTCCATTGCTGCCTGGCCACAGTTGCGTGCTCGACATCAGCCCCCTGCTGCGGCAACTGATCGTGGCCGCCGTCGACATCGCGCCAGATTTTACGGAAGGCAGCCGCGACTGGCACCTGCTGCAATTGCTGTTGCACGAACTCGGCAGCCTGCCTGTGCTGCCCCTGTATCTGCCCTTGCCTGCGGACGCGCGCCTGCGCGGCATCTGCGCGCGGCTGATGGAGCAACCGGGCGAGCAACTGACGGTGGCGCACTGGGCGCAAGAACTGGCGATCACCGAGCGCAGCCTGCACCGCTTGTTCCAGAAGCAGACGGGCATGCGCTTCGGCCAGTGGCGCCAGCAAGCGCGGCTGCTGCGAGCGCTGGAGCAATTGGCGCGCGGCGGCAAGGTCATCGACGTGGCCATGGACAATGGCTACACGAGCCAGAGCGCGTTTACCGCCATGTTCAAAAAGCATTTCGGCACGACGCCCACCGCGTTTTACCAGGCAAAAGTCATCGCCGCGTAAAAAAAATGCTGCTATGCATCAATAATCATGGGCGATAAGCGCCGGGCTTGTTATCATCGCAAGCCTTATCGCACCGCGCCCATCCTGGCAGCGGTGTTGACCTCTATCACACCACCATGACACAGAATTTCTTCCAGACTTTTATCCTGCTTTTGCTCGTCACCGATCCATTCGGCAACGTTTCCCTGTTCGTCAACGCCCTGAAACGGGTACCGATCGAGCGGCGCTGGAAAGTCGTGGTGCGTGAATGCCTGATCGCCTTCGGCATCTTGCTGCTGTTTATGTTCTTCGGCCGCCATTTCCTGAACGCCTTGCAATTGTCGGAAGTGGCGCTGCGCATCGGCGGCGGCGTGATTTTGTTCCTGATCGCCATGCGCATGGTGTTTCCGCAGCCAAACGCGGGCAATAGCGACCACGAGATGGGCGGCGAGCCGTTCATCGTGCCGCTGGCCATCCCCGCGCTGGCCGGCCCGTCGGCCCTGGCCACCGTGCTGCTGTTTTCCTCGCATGAAGTCAATGAAGTGATCGCCCACGTGGCCGGGCTGACGGCCGTGGCCGTCGTCTGGCTGGCCGTCTTCCTGTGCGCCGAACGCTTGCAGCGGGCGCTCGGTCCAAGGGTCATGACGGCGTTCGAGCGCCTGATGGGCTTGATCCTGACGGCGATGGCCATTGAAATGCTGCTGGCCGGCATACGCGCGTTCCTGAAGTCCGTTTAATATTGTCATTCATCCACTGGAGGAATCACCATGAGCCGTTGCGCCCACATTTGCCTGATGGCCGATTACAACCAGTGGATGAATACCAAGGTCTACGCGGCGGCGGCCAGCCTGCCGCCCGGCGAGCTGGAGCGCGAGCGGGGCGCCTTTTTCGGCTCCCTGCTGGCCACCCTGAACCACGTGATGGTGGGCGATACGCTGTGGCTGCAGCGCTACGCGAAACATCCGGCCGGCTTTCCCCTGCTCGATCCCATCCGCGCCATCACGCCGCCCGCGTCGCTCACGCAGCCGCTGTTCGCGGCCGACGATTTTGCCGCCATGCACGCGCACCGGCAATGGCTGGACCAGCTCATCATCGACTGGGCCGCGTCCATCCGCGAAGAAGACCTCGACCATTTGCTCGATTACCGCAACAGCAAGGGGCCGAACCGGCGCGAGTTTTTCAGCCTGCTCATGCATTTCTTTAACCACCAGACGCATCACCGGGGTCAGGCCAGCACCTTGCTGTCGCAAGCGGGCGTGGACATCGGCGACACGGATTTACTGTTTCGCATCCCCAACCATATTGCCGACTGACGGCGGGCGGTACAGCCACGCTTTCACGGCAATCGCTGCCAGCGCCAGCCCGCCCAGCAGCGCGCCGCAAGCCAGCGCCCCCGGCATGCCATAGGACTCGATGGCCATGCCGCCGGCCAGCGCGCCCAGCGTCACGCCCAGGTTGATGGCGGCGATATACACGCCGATGGCGAACGCGGGCGCCTCGCGCGCTTCGCTGCTGAGCCATACTTGCGTGACGATCAGCCCGCTCGTATGCGCCGCGCCCCAGAACAGCAGCAACACGGCCAGCGCCGCCCAGCCGATGCCCGTGCCGGCATGCCGGTACAGCAGCCAGTACGCCAGCCCCAGCAGCACAGGCTGCAGCAAGACCGTGCGCAGCACATGCGTGCCCAGCTGGCGCCCCGCGAACAGATTGCCCGCCACGCCGCCCACGCCAAACACCACCAGCGCCAGCCCCGTCTGGCGCGCCGACAAGCCCGCTTCCTGTTGCAGATACGCGGCCGCATACGCATACACGGCAAACATGGCGGCAAACACCAGCACGGCGGCGGCGATCGTGAACCACAGGGCGGCTTTGCGCAGCACGGCCAGCTGGCGGCCATACGCCAGCGGCGCCTCGCGCGGCGTGTCGGACAAGAAGCAATATAAGCCCAGCGCCGCCAGCGCATTGACGAGGGCGCACGCGAGGAACGATGCCTCGTAGCCAACTTGCGCAGCGATCCAGGTGGTCAGCGGGATGCCCAGCACCATGCCCATGCTGGTGCCCGTGAACGCATGCGCGCCGGCCCGCGCCGCATCGCGCGGCGGATACAGGGCGGCGGCGGCCACCATGGCCAGCGAGAAATATACAGGGTGGAACAGGGCCGGCACGATGCGCAGCGCCAGCAGCAGCCCGAAGCGCGGTGCATACGCCGAGGCCACGCTGGCCAGCGCAAACACCAGCAGGGAGACGATCAGCACCGGTTTGCGGCGCCAGCGCGTGGCCAGCAGCACGAGGAAGGGGCCGCCCACGGCGATCACCAGCGCGAACAGGCTCACCAGCGAACCGGCCTGCGCCGCCGTCACCCCGTAACGCTGCATGATCATCGGCAAGATGCCGACCACGCCAAACTCGATGCAATACACGCCGAACAGACCCAGCGCGAGGAAGACGATGGGGTGCGGGCGCGTCATGGCATTTCCTTGGCGCCATACACGGCCTGGCACAGTTGCGTCACGAACGGTCCCGCCATGCCCTCCAATGCCGTATTCGTGAACGCCACCACGGACAGTTCCTGCGCCGGGTCGACAAACCACGAGTGGCCATACGTGCCGCCCATGCGCCACGTGCCCGCCGCTTCCGGCGTGGGGGCGGCAAGCGGGTCCGTCAAGACCGTGAACCCCAGGCCGAAGCCGCGTCCCGGCCAGAACGGCAAGTCGAAACCGCCCGTCTGGTTTGCTCCCATCTGGCGCGCCAGCGCTGGCGGCAGCAGCGGCGCGCCGCCCAGTCGCAGGGTTTCCAGCAGGCGCATGAAATCGGGGGCGGAGCCCACCATGCCGGCGCCGCCGGACGGATACGCGTGCGCGTCGAGCGCCCTTGCCGGCGACAAGGTAAAGCCGGCCATGCCTTCGAGAAACGGCAGATGGTCTTCCCCCTCGTCCAGCAAACGGCGCGGCCGGGCTTCTTCCGCTGCGCGGTCCGCATACGCGACGGCCAGGCGCGCCGCGTCCGTGGCCATAAAACCCGTGTCGTGCATGGCCAGCGGCCCCGTCACCAGGCGTTCCACGGCCTGTGCCAGCGGCATGCCGGCCGCCTGTTCGATCACGGCGCCCAGCACGTCGGTGGCGATCGAGTACGCCCAGCGCGCGCCCGGTGCAGACGCGAGCGGTACCGTGGCCAGGCGGCGCAGGTTGTCCTCCAGTGAAATACGGGACGCATCCATGCCGTCCGACACGCCAGCCCGTGTATACGCCCCGCCCGGCGGCTGGAAAAAGCCGTAGTCGAGCCCGGCCGTATGCGTGAGCAAATGGCGCACGGTCATCGCCGCCACGGCGCCGTCCGGCTGGCGCGGCGTGAAATACGGCAACCAATCCGCCACCAGGTCGTCCAGCCCCAGACGGTGCTGTCCCACCAGCGCCAGCGCGGCCGTGGAGACGATGGGTTTGCTGACGGACGCCAGGCGGAAGACGGCGTCTTCCACCATGGGCGTACCGGCCTCGCGGTCCAGGTGACCGGCGGCGCGGCGATAGATATCCTGGCCACACAGGCGCACCAGCACCACGGCGCCCACCAGGCGCTGCTGATGCAGCACGGCATCGAGCAAGGGGTCGATGCGGGCGGCCAAGGCCGCGGGAGAGAAGTTGTACATCATGGCGTAGCCTTTCAAATGATCAGGCTGCCAAGGTAAGCGAGACGCGATCAAAGAAAAACAGGCTATAGTTTCTGTCTGTGCGGACGTTGGCATCCGCAATCAAAAGGAAAATCATGGATAACCTGGCGGGATTCACGGCCTTCGTGCAGGCGGCGGAAACGCGCAGTTTTGTCGCGGCTGGCCGGGTGCTCGGCATTTCCGCCTCGGCCGTCGGCAAGAGCATCGCGCGGCTGGAAGAGCGGCTCGGCGTGCGTCTGTTTCACCGCAGCACGCGCAGCATCGCGCTGACCAGCGAGGGTACCGTGTTTCTCGAGCGCTGCCGGCGCATCCTGGGCGAGATCGAAGCGGCCGAGCTGGAGTTATCGAACAGCAAGCGCGCGCCGCAAGGCCGGCTGCGCGTCAGCCTGCCGCAGGTGGGCAGCCTGCTCAATCCCGTGCTGGCGGCCTTTGCGCGTGCCTATCCGCAGGTGGAACTCGACCTCGATTTCAGCGACCGCCGGGTCGACGTCATCGAAGAGGGATATGACGCCGTCGTGCGCGCGGGAGAAAGCGCCGACAGCCGTTTGATGAGCCGCCAGCTGGGCCAGTTCCAGCTGCAACTGGTGGCCTCGCCAGCCTATCTGGCGCGCAACGGCACGCCCGCGCTGCCGGCCGACCTGGCACGCCACACTTGTTTGCTGTACAAATTTCCCAGCAGCGGCAAGGTCGAGGCGTGGCCCTTGCCCGAGTGGCATGCCCTGCACGCGGCCGGCTTGCCGACTGTGCTGAACTGTAACAACGTCGACACCCTGCTGCACTTTGCCGAAAGCGGCCTGGGCATCGCCGCCCTGCCCGACTTTGCCGTGCACGCGGCGCTGACGGCGGGCCGCTTGCAGCCGGTGCTGGACGCGCACCGCCGGCACGACGGCGCCTTTCGCATCCTGTGGCCCAGCAGCCGCCACCTGACGCCGAAACTGCGCGCCTTCATCGACTTCCTCGCCACGCACGTGTTTCCGGAAAACTAAGCCCGTATCCGGCGCCGCGCTCGTTGTTTCCACACGACAACTTATTTAATTTGCTACCATTTTTTAAACTTTTCGCGGACTTGATACAAGTTTTTGTATTGCAGTGCGGAATTTTGAGGAACAATTACAGGCTGGCTGCCCTTACGTATAAACCCGTAGCCTTGGCCTGTCGACGTTTTCCCTCACTTCCGCAATACGAAAGCAATCATGTCACTTACACAATTCAAAATCGGCACCCGCCTCGGGATCGGATTTGCTGTCGTTCTCGGTCTGCTGGTGGCCGTCTTGCTCGTCGGCCTGTACTCCATGGGGCAACTGAGCGCACGCACGCACGACATCGTGGCCGATAAGAACGTCAAGATGGCGGCCGCCAATACCATGAGCGACAACGTGCGCAACATTACCCTGGCGATCACCAGCATTGTGGTGGCGCCGACGGAAGCGCTGGTGCAGGCGGAACTGGCAAAGATCGGCGAAGCACGCAAGAAATACGGCGCCGCCAAGGAAACCCTGCAAAAGAAAATTTCGACAGACAAGGAAACGGCGCTGATGGCTGAACTGGACGCGGCCCTGAAATCGGGCGCGCCGCTGAACAACAAGGTCATCGAGCTGCGCAATGCGGGCCAGACGGATGAAGCGATCGCCTTTTTGACGCAGCAGGCGGCGCCGAGCCTGAAACGCGTGCTGGGCGCGCTCGACAGCCTGGTCGCGTATGAAGGCGAGCAGGCGGCCCAGGCGGCAACGGACGCCGAAACGCTGAGCAACAGTGCGCGCGCTTCCATGATTACCTTGGGCAGCGTGGCCGTGCTGCTGGGCGCTTTTGTTGCCTGGATCATCACGCGCTCGATCACCCAGCCCATCAATGCAGCCGTGGCCGTGGCCGAAACCGTCGCTTCGGGCGACTTGTCGTCGCACATCGTCGTCGATTCCAGCGATGAAACGGGCCGCCTGCTGGGCGCCCTGAAAGCCATGAACACGAGCTTGCTGGGCGTGGTGGCGCAAGTGCGCAACGGTACGGATGCGATCTCCACGGCATCGAGCGAAATTGCCGCAGGCAACCTCGACCTGTCGTCCCGCACGGAAGAACAAGCCAGTTCGCTGGAAGAAACGGCGTCGGCCATGGAGGAACTGACCTCGACCGTGAAGCAAAACGCGGACAATGCGCGCCAGGCAAACCAGCTGGCGAAAAGCGCATCCGAGGTGGCCGTGCGCGGCGGCAGCATCGTCGCGCAAGTGGTCGACACCATGGGCACGATCAATGACTCGTCGAAGAAAATCGTCGACATCATCGGCGTCATCGACGGCATCGCCTTCCAGACCAACATCCTGGCCTTGAACGCGGCCGTGGAAGCGGCGCGCGCGGGTGAACAGGGCCGTGGCTTCGCCGTCGTCGCCACCGAGGTACGCAATCTGGCGCACCGTTCGGCCTCGGCCGCCAAGGAAATCAAGGAACTGATCGCCGCTTCGGTCGCCAACGTGGACACGGGTTCACGCCTCGTCAATGAAGCGGGCCAGACCATGGGCGACATCGTCGACAGCATCGTGCGCGTGACCGACATCATGGGCGAAATCACCTCCGCCACGCACGAGCAGACCATCGGCATCGAACAGATCAACATGGCCATTGCCCAGATGGATGAAGTGACGCAGCAAAACGCGGCCCTGGTGGAAGAAGCGGCGGCCGCCTCGCAAAGCATGCAGGAACAGGCGGGCGAACTGGCGCACGTGGTGGGCTTCTTTAAAACCGGCAACCATGTTGCCAGCGTCAGCAAGCTGACGCCTGTGCGCGCCACGCCGGCAGCGGCTGCGCCCGCCATCGCGCGCCCCGCAGCCAAGCCCGCACCCGTACGCCAGGCCGTCGCGGCCGCGCCGGCGCGCCGCAGCAATGCCGCCGCCGAAAGCGAATGGGAAGAGTTTTAAAACACCCGTGTTAATACAAGAGTTTTAACACCCGGCAACATCGCAACGGGGAAAGCCAGGCAGGAAGTTGCTGCCTGGCTTTTTTTCGTCCGCCAATACCACTTTTTTTGCGGCAAAGCCCGCGCAATAGACAAAAGTGCAAAACGTGCACCGCGCATACGCTTTACAATCCTCGCTCGCTTTACAAAATATTGGTCATCATGAATCAGGCAGAACAGCAGCGCCTCCTGGCTATCCTGGAGTATTGGCACAAGATCGAATTCTTTATCCCGTTTGACCTGAATCAAATCACGGACGTTGAAGACCAATCCACCGTGCGTCTCCTCCACCGCGAACAGCTGGCGCAATTGCCGCCGCAGTTCGCCACGCAGTGGCCAGTCCCTTCCGACCGCGAGATCGACGGCTTTTCACTGTTCCTCGGCGTGTTCGACAAGGCCGAAATCAACAAGGCTTGCCCGCCGGCCAACGGCCCGGAAAACATTGCCGAGACAGAAAAAACAGAGCTGCTGGGACGCTCGTGCTTTGCCCGCATTAACCTCAATGCGCTGGGCGAGCCGCAGTTCGATCCCGTCTCCGTGTCGACCTTGCCGTGGGCCCTGGGCCGCGCCCGCACGCCGGACTGGTCGGGCCTGAGCCTGGACGCCTTCAGCGACAGCCAGCTGGTGCTGCAGGACAGCCTGCGCAACTTTGCCGCCGCCCGCGCCCCGCAGACAGTGACGGACGAGGCGGGCAATGTCTCGTCGCCCCTGTCCGGCATGGAAATCGCGGCCCTGGCCGACCTGCTCATCGACTGGGCCGGCTTCCGCCCGTCCGCCGGCCAGCCGCTGGCCGTGCTGGAATTGCGCACGCGCAAAAAACGCGCGGCTGTGGCGGAAGGCGACCTGGCTGAGGCCAGCCAGAACCGCAGCCTGGACTTTGGCGACGCGGTGGAGCCGTCGATCGATATCCTCAACAGTTTTTACCTCGATGACCTGGAGCAGATCATCCGCGCCTTGCGTGGCGGCAAGTTGCCGGCCACGGTGGCCGCCTACCTGACGCCGCTGGCGCAGGACGAGCGCATCGATCTGTACAGCCCGGCCGGACGCCAGGCACTGGCCGCCATGCTCAATCCCGCGAACATGAACCGGGGCCACTGGCTGGAAGACGCCAGCTACGCCATGAGCCTGATGCAGCAGTTCGCCATCCACGGCGCGCGCACGGGCTTGAGCGAACGCGGCATCTTTTCCGTCAACGGCCCGCCCGGCACGGGCAAGACGACGTTATTGCGCGAATTGTTTGCCGACAACATCGTGCGCCGCGCCAGCGTGCTGTCCTGCCTGGACCGCGCCGGCGACGCCTTCATCGGCAAGGTGGCCGTGGCCTTCGAAGGCGTGCGCGACCCGATCACCATCGCCCGCTTGCGCCCGGAATTGACGGGCTTTGAAATGGTCGTCGCCTCGTCGAACAACGCGGCGGTGGAAAATATTTCCGGCGACCTCCCAAAACCGAAACAGCTGGGCAAGGAATGGGCGCGCACGCGCTATTTTGAAAGCGTGGCGCGCCGCGTGGTGGCTGACGGCAATGGCGTCAACCGCGCCCTGGACGAGACGGAAGCGCCGTGGGGCTTGATGTCCTGCGCGCTGGGTAATAGCGCGAACCGCCGCCGCTTCGTCAGCAATTTTTATGACGACGACTGGGACAAGAGCACGGCGCGCAAGACGCCGAATGCACAGAATATCCGCCAGTGGCTGGCCAGCTACCAGGGCGTCAGCTTCGCCCAGGCCGCGCGCGAGTTCCGCGAGACGGAACACGTGGTGGAAAAGGCCCTGGCCGAGCACGCGCAATACGCGGCCCTGTGGCAAGCCGTGGGCACGTGCTCGGAAGCCGATTTTATCCAGGCCAGCCAGCAAGCGTTGATTGAAGCTGAGCAAGAGATGGATGCAGCGAATGGCGCCCTGTCCGGCGCGCTGGCGCAGCAGGACACCCTGCTCGCCAGCAAGAAGGAATTGCTGGAAGAAGAGCGCCTGGTGGCGCTGACGCAACCGGGCTTTTTTGCCCGCCTGTTCCGCACTGCCCCGGCGCGCGCCTACAAGGATGCCGTCGTGGCCAATGCCGAAGCGCAGCGCCAGGCCGCGCGCGACGTGTCCGCCATCAAGCTGCTGCTCAAGGGCGAGCTGGAGCCGCGCTGCGAGCGGGCCCGCAACAGCCTGCACATTGCCCTGCGCACGGCGCAATCGCGCCAGCGCGAATGGGATGACAGCACGGAATTGCTGCGCCGCGCACGCCTGCGCTTTCCCACCATCCTCGCGCCGGCCAGCCTGGACGAACTGGACGGCGACCCCCTGCAGATAGGCGGCCTGTGGCATGAACCGGCGCTGGCGCGCCTGCGCTCGCGCCTGTTCGCCAAGGCCCTGGCCCTGCACGAAGCGTGGCTGGCGGAAGTGGCAAAAAAAGGCGGACCCGGCTTTGGCGGCAACTTGCTGGCCGTGTCGAAATTGCTGAAAAACAAGCGTGCGTACGACCAGTCGCACGTCGCCATGGTCTGGCACAGCCTGTTCATGGTGGTGCCTGTCGTGTCGACCACGTTTGCCTCGTTCGCGCGCCAGTTCCAGGGCATGGGCCCGGAATCGCTGGGCTGGCTGTTCATCGATGAAGCGGGCCAGGCCGTGCCGCAAGCGGCGCTGGGCAGCCTGTGGCGCGCCAAACGCGCCGTCGTCGTGGGCGACCCGCTGCAGATCGAACCCGTGTTCACGGTGCCGGGCCGTCTCGTGCAGTCCCTGTCCGCCCTGTCGCCGCATACGCAGGATGGCAGCTACGCGCCGACTTCCGTTTCCGTGCAGACCCTGGCCGACAAGGCCAACCGCTATGGCGCAACGGTCGGCGCCGGCAGCGCGCAGCCCCTGTGGATCGGCAGCCCCCTGCGCGTGCACCGCCGCTGCGTGGAACCGATGTTTTCGCTGGCCAACAGCATCGCCTACGAAGACAAGATGGTGTATGGGCTGGCTGAACGCACGCCGCCGGCCGGCGCGCGGGGCCTGACGCGGGGACCGAGCCGCTGGATCGACGCCGTCGGCGCCGTCAGCTACAAGCAGGTGGTGCCCGTGCAGCTCGATTTCGTGCTGGAAGTGTTATTGAAACTGTATCGCCGCGATGGCAAGCTGCCGGACATGTATGTGATTACGCCGTTCAAGGCCGTGCGCAACGAATTGCGTTCGCGCATCGTCGACATGGACTGGGACCGCCGCCTCGGCTACGGCAAGGCGCCGACGGCGCGCGAACTGCGCCAGTGGAGCAGTCAGATGGTCGGCACCGTGCATACCTTCCAGGGCAAGGAACAAAGCGTGGTGATGCTGGTGCTCGGCGCCGACGACAGCACGGCCGGCGCCGCGCAATGGGCGGCCAGTACGCCGAACCTGCTCAACGTGGCCCTGACGCGCGCGCAGCATTATGTGTACATCGTCGGCAACCCGCTGCTGTGGGGCCAGTTGCCGCATTTTGCACCAGCGTGTGCACAGTTGCCGCATACGGGCATGCATGAGTTTTTGGTGGAGATGGGCTGATTGGCAGGCGTAGGTCGGATTAGCGCGCCAGCGCGTAATCCGACAACATTGTTGGCCGCTCTTGTCGGATTACGCGCGGCTACGCCCCGCTAATCCGACCTACGTTGCTGCGCCGGGAAGACCAAGGTAAACGTCGTGGCGGCCGCGTCGGACGCCACACTCGCGCTGCCGCCGTATAACTGCACGATGGCCGTGACGCAGGCCATGCCCAGGCCTGCGGAAGCGGCCGAATCGCTATTGTCGGATTACGCGCGGCTACGCCCCGCTAATCCGACCTACTTTCCTGCACCGGGAAAACCAAGACGTAGGTCGGATTAGCGCGCAAGCGCGTAATCCGACACCACCACCATCAATATTACGCCGGGAAAACCAAGGTAAATGTCGTGGCGGCAGCGTCGGATGCGACCGTCGCGCTGCCGCCATGCAACTGCATGATGGCCGTGACGATGGCCAGCCCTAATCCTGTGGAGGCGGCCGAGTCGCTGCGGGCCGGGTCGGCGCGGTAGAAGCGCTCGAACAGGTGCGGCAAATGACGCGCGGGGATGGCGGGGCCGAGGTTGCTCACGCTCAGTTCCACGCCCTCGTTGGTCGCGTGCGAACGCATTAAAATCGTGCTGCCCGGCGCCGCGTGGCGGATGGCGTTCGACAGCAAATTGCCGAGCGCGCGGCGCAGCAGTTGCGGCTCGGCCGTCACCGTGCCGCTGCCGTGGCAGGCCAGCGCCAGCTCGCGCTCTTCGGCCAGGCCTTCGAAGAAATCGGCCAGGCGCAAGAACTCGTCCTGCACGGGCAAGACTTGCTTGACGAGCACCATTTCATCCTGCTGCGCGCGCGCCAGAAACAGCATGCTGTCGATCATGCGCGACAGCCGTTCCAGCTCTTCCACATTTGACGACACCAGCTGTTCATATTCGTGCGCGCTGCGCGGGCGGGCCAGCATGACCTGGCTTTGTCCCAGAAGATTAGTGACGGGCGTGCGAAATTCATGCGCGAGGTCGGCGGAAAACTGCGACAGCCGCGCATAGCCTTCCTGCAGGCGCGCCAGCATGGCGTTCAGGGCCTGGATCAGGGGCAACAGTTCCGTCGGCGCATCGCGCGCCTCGAGCTGCTGCCCTAGCTTGCCCGGCCGCACGAGGGCCGCATGGGCGGCGATATTGCGCAGCGGCCGCAATCCCCGCAGCAGCATCACGCTGGCCAGAATCGCCGCCACCAGTGCGCTGACGGCCACGGAGACGACGATCTGCCAGCGGTAGGCGGCGAACATGGCCGTGCGGTCGCCGTAGACCCGGGCGACGGCAATATCGGCCATCTGCGCCGGATCGCCGATGCGGGCGCTGGCCGCCACGACCCGGGCCGGATAGCCGTCGCGGCTGGTCCAGCTGACGATGTCGCTGGCCGTCACGGGCGCATCGACGGCCACGGGAACAGCATGCGCGACGTTCTCGCCGTTCGGATTGACATCGATCAAACGCGTGCCATCGGCGCGCACGATGCGCACCAGGGAATTCTCTTGGCCGCTCATGGTGTCGCGGAAATACTGGGGCCGCTCGCGGATGATATCGAGGGTGCCGGCATTGCCCAGCAACTGCTGGATCTGCCGCAGTTTTCCCAGCAACAAAATGTCGTCGCGGCGCTCGATTTCCGCCACAAAGGAACGGTACAGATGCATGCCCAGCCCGGCCGACACGAGCGCCACGATCAGCACGAAGACGAGCGTCACGCGCAGGGTCAGCGAGCGCCGCAGTTCCGCCAGCTTCATGCGGCGGCGCCGTTGTCAGGCACCGTGGGCGCGCGCAATTCGCAGACATAGCCCATGCCCCGCAAGGTGTGGATCAGCTTGGGTTCGAACGGATCGTCGAGCTTGCTGCGCAGGCGTCGGATGGCCGCGTCGATGACATTGGTGTCGCTCTCGAAATTGATGTCCCACACTTGCGAGGCGATGATGGAACGCGACAGCACTTCGCCCTGGCGCCGCGCCAATAAATGCAGCAAACCGAATTCCTTGGCCGTCAGGGCGATGCGCCGGCCTTGCCGGCTGACCTTGCGTTTCATCACGTCGATTTCCATGTCGCCGATGCGGATGACGTCGTCTTCACGCGGTGGCCCGCGCCGCAGCAGGGTGCGGATGCGCGCCACCAGTTCGGCAAAGGCAAATGGTTTCACCAGGTAATCGTCGGCGCCCAGTTCCAGCCCTTTCACACGGTCCTGCACTTCGTCGCGCGCCGTGAGGAAAATCACGGGCACGTCCGCGCCGCCCTCTTGCAGGCGCAGCGCACGCAAGACTTGCCAGCCGTCCATGATGGGCAGCATCACGTCGAGCACGATCAGATCGGGTGACTCCGTACTTGCCATGTGCAAGCCATCGCGGCCATTGCGCGCCAGGCTCACCATGAAGCCGGACTCGGCCAGGCCGCGCAGCAGATAGTCGCCCGTCTTCGGTTCGTCTTCAATGACCAGGATGCGCATGGCAGCTTTCTAAGGGGAATATAAGACCATTCTACGCCGCGCGCCGGGCACCGCGGATGATAAAAATGTCATGCGGCGATCATCTTCTCGTAGGGCAACACTGACCATACTGGCGCCACCTTATCAACGGACAGCCACATGAAAACCCTGTTACTCGGCAGTACCCTGCTGTACCTGCTGGCCAGCCCCGCCCACGCCCAGCTGCGCCAGGTCGATGATCTTTCTCTGGCAATGGCCAACAAGCTGGCGAATGCGGCCATCGCCGCGTGCCAGGCGCAAGGCCGGCATATTGTCGTCAGCGTACTCGACCGTGGCGGCAATGTCGTGACCGTGCAGCGCGCCGATGGCGTCGGGCCGCACAACACGGACGCCAGCCGGCGCAAGGCCTACACGGCCCTGTCGACGAAAAACGATACCCAGGCGCTGGCCGTGGCCGCGCGCGGCAATCCCGACATGGCCAATTTGACGACCGTGCCGGAACTGTTGCTGCTGGGCGGCGGCCTGCCTTTGCGCGCCAAGGGCGAAGTCGTCGGCGCCATCGGAGTGGCCGGCGGCGGTGGCGCCCTGCAAGACCGCGCCTGCGCCCATGCCGCCCTGGCCGCCATTCCTGAACTCGATTCCCCCACCCTGTGAAAGCAACAACAATGACCTATCTGAAAAAAATCACCGCCACCCTGGCTTTCGCCAGCCTGTCCAGCATGGCGCTGGCCGCCAATCCCTTGAGCGTGCACATCCTCGACCTGCAGAGCGGCCAGCCGACCGCGGGCGTGACGGTCACGCTGGAGCAGAAAAAAGGGGATGCTTGGCAACAGTTGGGCAGCGCCGTGACGAACGCGCAAGGACGCATCGCGGCCATGTATCCGGAAAATCAACCCATGCAGGCGGGCGACTACCGCATCGTGTTTAAAACTGGCGAACACTATGCGCGGCTGAAACAGGAAACATTCTTCCCGGAAATCCCCGTGCAATTCCACGTGGAAAAGACCGAGCAGCACTATCACATTCCCTTGCTGCTCAGCCCTTTCGGCTTTTCCACCTACCGCGGAAACTGAAGCTTAGCCCAGCGTCTTCGCCGTCTGCCCGAACAGCACGCTTTTCGCGTCGCCGCTGACGGTGGGCTGCACATTGATTTCGGCTGCCCGCGCATACGCGCGCACGGTGGCGGGACGGGCGGCGATGGCCGCGAACCAGCGCGCCAGGTGCGGGAAGTCTTCCAGCTTCTGGCGCTGGCGTTCGTGCGGCACGATCCACGGGTAGATCGCCATGTCGGCGATGGAATACGTGTCGCCGGCCACGAATGCGCGGTCCGCCAGGCGCTTGTTCAGCACGCCGTATAGCCGGTTCGTTTCATTGACGTAGCGCGTGATGGCGTAATCGATCGGTTCGGGCGCATATTGCACGAAATGGTGGTTTTGCCCGGCCATGGGGCCAAGGCCGCCCATTTGCCAGAACAGCCATTGCATGACCTCGGCACGTCCCCGCACGTCGGCCGGCAGGAATTGCCCGCTTTTCTCGGCCAGGTATTGCAAAATCGCGCCCGATTCGAACAGGGAGAGCGGTTCACCGCCATCCGCCGGCGCCTGGTCGACGATGGCGGGGATGCGGTTGTTCGGCGCGATGGCGAGAAACTCGGGCTTGAACTGCTCGCCCTTGCCGATATGCACGGGAATGATGTTGTAGGGGATGCCCGCTTCTTCCAGGAACATCGTCACTTTGTGCCCGTTGGGCGTGGTCCAGTAATACAGGTCGATCATCGTGGTCTTTCCAGGTAGATGAGTAGGGGCAGGCGAACTTGGCAGAACTATTGTCGCGCCGCAACTGATATGCATGGATATAATGCCACGTAAGCGAAAAACAAGACGGCGTCCAGGCTGGGCAAGCACCCACTGGCACCGTCACGCAGGCATCCCGACATTCCAGAGCACAAACAAAGAAAGCCGACCATGCGCAAACTCCTGATCGTCACGCTGTCCGTCCTGCTGTCAGGCTGTGTCCAGGACTTCGCCATCTACATGTTCGACGGCCAGGACCATTCCCTGACCGTGCGCCGCCAGCAACGTTATTTTTGGCAAGATACCGTGGAAGTGCAGCTGATGGCCACCAACCTGCCGCAATGCCAGCGCCTGCATACGCTGTCCACCGATGCGCCGGCCGACATCAAGGTCGAGCTGTTTGCGGCCGGCGATGGCCTGTGGAATATCCGCATGGGCAAGCAGCTGTGGCAGGCGGAAACGAATACCTGCAATGAGCTGACGGAAATGGAAAACGACCCGAAAGCCGACCTGGGCCAGCCGGTCGGGCAATTCGTGGTCGTCGATGACAAGCTGGAATTCGAGCCGGCGCCGCAAGCGGCGGCGCCAGCCCAATAGGAACTTAGCGCGCCGCCAGGCTGCGCAGGGGCTTTTTCGCCACGGCGCGCGGTGCGCCAGCCGAGCTTGCCGTCAGACGCGGCGATGTTCCCGGTTCCTGCGCCGACAGTTTGAAGCGCGCCACCAGTTGCGCCAGCACGGCCGCCTGGTCTTGCATGCTCGACGCCGCTGCCGCCGCTTCTTCCACCAGTGCCGCATTTTGCTGCGTCACGCTGTCCATCTCCGTGATCGCCTGGTTGACGTGGCCGATGCCCGTGCTTTGCTCGTGCGAGGCGGCCGTGATGTCGGCCATGATGTCGGTCACGCGCGACACGCTGGCCACCACCTGATCCATGGTCGTGCCCGCCTGTGCGACGAGCGTGCTGCCGGCCGCGATGCTGTCGACGGAAGCGCCGATCAGTTCCTTGATTTCCTTCGCCGCGCCTGCGGATCGTTGCGCCAGATTGCGCACTTCCGACGCCACGACGGCGAAGCCGCGTCCCTGTTCACCCGCGCGCGCCGCTTCCACGGCCGCGTTCAAGGCCAGGATATTCGTCTGGAAAGCGATGCCGTCAATGACGCCGATGATGTCGACAATCTTGCGCGACGACGCGTTGATGGTGTCCATGGTACCGATCACTTGCGCCACCACGGCGCCGCCCTGGCGGGCCACGGCGGAAGCGGACTGCGCCAGTTCATTCGCCTGCACGGCATTGCCCGCGTTTTGCGTCACGGTCGAGGTTAATTCCTCCATTGAGGCCGCCGTTTCTTCCAGCGAACTGGCTTGCATTTCCGTGCGCGCCGACAAGTCCATATTGCCGCTGGCAATCTCGCTCGATGCCGTCGCGATCGTCTCGGCACTGTGGCGGATTTCGCTGATCGCGTCGACCAGGTTGGCCTGCATGGTTTTCATCGCGTACAGCACGCTGTGGCGGTCGCTGGCATGCGTGCGCACGACGCCGCTCAAATCGTTATTCGCGATCTTTTCCGCCACGTCGGCCGCATACTCGGGATCGCCGCCCAGCGCATGGCGCAGGCTGCGGTTGATCACGACGACGACGGCGGCCAGCAGGCCGCACACCAGCACCAGCACGCCCAGCGAGGTGAGCAGCGACTGGCGGAAGGCCGCATCGATATCATCCATGTACACGCCCACCACCAGGGTCCAGGCCCACGGCTTGTAGGCCACCACGCGGCTCATCTTCGGTTCGGGCGTCTTCTGGCCCGGGCGGGGGAAATAATAATGGACGAAGCCCTTGCCCGCATCGCTCTTGCCGACGGCAACGATGTCGCGGTACAGATAGGTGCCGTTGGCATCTTTGAAATCCGACATGTTCTTGCCGTTGGTTTGCGGCGCGGCGGGATTCATCACCACGACGGCATCGAGATCGATGATGGACAAATAACCGGTCTCGCCGAAACGCATGCTCTTGATGACGGCCGTGGCCTGCTTTTGCGCTTCTTCCTTGGTCAAGGCACCGCTGGCGGCCAGGTCGCCGAACATCTTGACGGCGCCCAGGCCCAGGTCGGCGGCATTGCTCAGGTCGGCGCTGCGCTCTTCGATGCGGATCTTGCGAATTTCCAGCGCGTTGTAGACAAAAATAACGGTGATGCACAACAGGCTGCAAATCAGGGGAATCCATAACTTCTGCTGGAACGTCAATTTCTTCATGCTGTGTCTCCGACTCTCTATTGTGCGGCGATGGGGCGTGGCCCGCTTCCAGCTGGGCAAGCCCGGAATGCGGCGGCGACGGTGCTCTGGCGGCACCGTTCAGACGTCTCCAGCATACGCTCGAACGACCGATATTTACAATGCCGGGAGGCAATGATTTTTGCCCGGTGTTGTTAATGCGTTGCGACAATTGATGAGAATTGATGTTGCGTTGCGATATTGCATTGCAGCAAAAAAGGCTGTGGATAGGCAGCGTCAAGGCAGGCGGAGGTGGCGGGCGTGTGTCAAAATGCACGCCAGATCGATTGAATCACGAAAGCACAGCATGACCAAGAATGAAGCCATGAAACGCATCAACGACCGCCTGGGCAAACCCACGCTGACGGACAAGAACACGCATTTTGCCAGCGTCGCCAGCTATGGCACGGACGAAGGCTGGTGGCTGAAGATCCCCTTCCTGACCTTCAAGCAGGAATTGCACTTCATCCTCAACAATGAAAAAACGAAAAGCTTCCAGCACCTGAAGATCGGCGCCAACCAGATTCTCAGCCCGGGCATGAAGTTCCGCAGCACGGGCGGCGCGGCCGACGCCTTCATGTCGGCCTCGGCGCCGAAACGCCTGGTCGACTTGCTCGACGGCGGCAGCAAGTACAACTTTACAAAACACTTCGTCAACGACTACCGCTACTAAAACACCTGACCAAACCTGCTGCGCGGCGCGCTTTGCGCCTGCGATGCTCACCGTACTAGAATTACGGTTGCGCTTCTTGGCCACAAATCACTGCCGCTCGCTACGGTTTTGTCAGGTGCTCTTGGCGTTGTTAGTTTTCCCTTGGAGGCAGCCAGGCCCTGAGCAAATGTTGGGCGATGTCGAGCGCGTCGTCGCGGCTGGTGCCAAAGTGTAAAGGGTAGCCCCAGAACTGGCCGAACATGACGGCGAAAGCCTTGCCGGCCAGGCGCTTGGCGGCGCTCGGTTCGACCAGCACCATGCCCTGGATATACGCACGCAGGGCAGCCTTGTGCCGTTTCATCCACAGCACGGCGCGCTTGCGCTCTTCCTGCGGATGGTCATGCCCATCCTCGTCCAGGCCTTCTTCGCTGAGGATGACAAACGCTTGCTGGCGCGCCAGCAAGTCCTCGAACTGGCGGAACAAGGCATCGTCGGGGCCGCTGGCGGCGTTGTCGCGGCGCATCCAGACGAGGGGGAAATCGGTGATATCGAGTTGCATGGGGGGACTCCTTCAAGGGGGTTGCCGTTTCTCCTCACCTTCATCAGAACACGGGCGGCGGCGGTTGCCGTTGAAGCGGGGCTGCGGATAGCCATACGATACCGATGACGGCGCCCGACGTCATTGCATACAATAGCCACAATATTATTCAATCCAGCCAAAGTCATCCCATGCCCCATCCCCTTTTGCCCAGCATGCTGACGGCCCACCTGGGTCTGGACGACGATGCCTCCATCCTCGATTTCGACGTCGACGGCGTGCTGCGCCCCTTGCTGGCCGTGGGCCTAGCCAGCGTGCCAGAGGATGCGGAGCAGGCGCCGCACCAGCACCGCAAGGGGCAGCTGCTGTACGCCACGCGGGGCGTGATCCATTGCGAAGTAGAAAGTGGAGTGTGGATCGTGCCGCCCCAGTGCGCCGTGTGGATACCGGGCGGCCTGATGCATTCGGCGCAGGGCGTGGGCGAGGCCGAGTGCTACTGCCTGTTTATCGAGCCGGCCACGGCGCCGGCCTTGCCGGCCATCTGCTGCACCGTGGCTGTCTCGCCCCTGTTGCGCGAACTCATCACCAAGGCGGCCGGTTTTCCCACCCTGATCGCGCTGCAGGGCGCGCAGGAACGCCTGGTGGCCACCCTGCTCGACGAATTGGCGGTCGCGCCCGTGGAAGACTTGCATTTGCCAATGCCGCGCGATGCGCGTCTGCGCCGCCTGGCCGCCCTGCTGCTCGCGCAGCCAGCCGATAAAAGCACCCTGGCCGAGTGGGCCAGCCGCATCGGCATGAGCGAGCGCAGCATGACCCGGCAGTCGCTGGAGGAAATGGGCATGAGCGTGGGCCGCTGGCGCCGGCAACTGCACGTGATCCTGGCCTTGCAACGACTGGCGCAAGGCCACAGCGTGAAAGCGGTGGCGCTGGAACTCGGTTATGAAAATACCAGCGGTTTTGTCACCATGTTCCGCAAGGCTGTGGGCAAGCCGCCGGCCCGCTACCTGGCGGAACGGGAATCCGGGCGCGCATGAAAAAAGGCGGCATATGCCGCCTTCGTCCCGCATCGTCGCCGAAAATCAGACTTCGCGCGCCAGGGCCAGAAATTCCGTGCGCAGCGCCAGGTTCGGCTGCATCTCGCCCAGCATGGCCGAGGTGATGGTTTCTTCGCCCGGCGTGCGGATGCCGCGGCTTTCCATGCACAGGTGACGGCAGCGCACGACCACGCCCACCGATTTCGGTTCCAGCACTTCCATCAGCGCATTGGCGATCTGCATCGTCATGCGTTCCTGCACTTGCAGGCGCTTGGAGAAGCAATCGACGAGGCGCGTCAGTTTCGACAGGCCGACGATCTTGCCGTTGGGCACGTAACCGATGGTGGCCTTGCCGAAGAACGGCGCCAAGTGGTGTTCGCAGTGGCTGTAGACGGGGATGCCGCGCACGACGATCAGCTCGTTGTACTGTTCCGCGCCATCTTCAAAGGCTTTCAGCAAGTCCACCGGGTCCTGGCCATAACCGGACGTCCAGTGCTTCCACGCCTTGGCCACGCGCGCCGGCGTTTCCAGCAAGCCAGGACGCTGCGGATCTTCACCAAGGCTGCTGATCAGCCGGCGCCAGTCGTTTTCGGAGAATTCTTCTTGAGACATGCTAAACCACCCTAAAATTTTCAATTGCCGCCAGTATATAGAAAATGCGGCAGGCTGCCTGAGCAGCCCCAGCTTTACGACTGCGCCGGCGGCCGGTGCGCGCCGACCAGCAGCGCGGAAATCGACACGCTCGAACTCGCCTCCGGCCACGCATCGCCGGGGCCGAACCAGCGCGCCTCGGCGATCTCGTTCTCGTCGAGGCGGATCTCGCCATCGAGATAATCGGCTGTAAACGCGATCATCAGCGAATGGGGAAACGGCCAGGACTGGCTCATGAAGTACTGCAAGTTATGCACGCGCAAGCCCACCTCTTCCATCACCTCGCGGTGCACGGCTTCCTCGATCGATTCGCCCGCTTCCAGGAAACCGGCCAGCGGGCTGAAGCGCTGCGATGGCGAATTTTTATGCATCGCCAGCAACACCTGGTCGCCCTTGCGGATGAGCACCATCATGGCGGGCGAAATGCGCGGGTACGCGAGCATGCCGCAGGCGGCGCACGTAAAGCAGCGTTCGCCGCGCGTGCGCTGCATGGGCGTGGCGCACACGCCGCAATGGCGGTGCGTGCGCGCCCATTCGGCCAACTGCACGGCGCGGCTGGCCAGGCCCAGGAAGTCATCATCGACGGCGTTGAACAGCGAACGCATGCCGTGATACGCCAAGCCGCTATCGGCGGGCAACAACTCCGCATCCGTCCAGACCGTCTGGCAATAGCGGCCCTGCCACCAGCCCACGGGCTGGGCGCGGCTCAGGTCGATATCGAGCACGGCCACCTCGGTGGCAGTGGGCAGGGTCAGCCCGGGCATACGCAACAGCAGGCGCCCGCGGTGAAAGACGAATGTCAGCGTCTCGGTGGCGGCCGGGGCCGGTTCGGGCGTGTCGATCAGGGGGACGAAGGCAGGGGGAGTGTGCAGCATGTGCTGGGAAGAAATTTGTAAAGGTTGCTCATCATACTCCCGCTGCCAAACGCTTGCGCGCATAGCAGCGCCCGGGCTGCAAAGCAAGCATTCATGAGCCATGCGCGTGTTTTTTTTGCGCTAAGTCCAATCCGTTGCGTAAACGATACTGATAACGATTCTCATTTACGAAATAGCGCCCAGTTATTACAATACCGCCTATTCCGTCTCCATCGCCAGCCACTTGCCCGCGTGCCCAAGCACTGCGGCGCAGAGCCAGCCAGGAACCACTACCCTGACCTTATCGAGAGAGCAAGATGGCAATCAAGAGCCGCAAACACGCCCCAACCCGTTTCAACCAGCACATCGGCGCCGCCCTGGCCGTGATGCTGCTGCCCGTCGCCGCCCAGGCGGCCGACCCCGCCGGCCAAAGTGCCCCGGCATCGCAGCAAACCCTGAACGAAATCAAGGTCGTGGGCTCGAAGGAAAATGATTTCAAGGCCGAAAAAGCCTCGTCGCCGAAATACACGGAAGATCTCGTCAACACGGCGCAAACCATCGTCGTGATCAAGAAGGAATTGATCGAACAGCAAGGCGCGCTGACCCTGACGGATGCGCTGCGCAACACGCCTGGCGTCGGTACCTTCTTCCTCGGCGAAAACGGCAACACGAACACGGGCGACGCGGTCTACATGCGCGGCTTCGATGCCTCGGGCAGCATCTATGTCGATGGCGTGCGCGACGTGGGCTCCATCTCGCGCGACGTCTTCAACATCGAACAGATCGACGTATTGAAGGGCCCGGCGGGCACGGACAGCGGCCGCGGTTCGCCGACCGGTTCGATCAACCTGGTCAGCAAGACGGCCACCATGGAAAACAAGTTCAATTCGCTGCTGACGGCCGGCAGCGGCAAGCAGAAACGCGCCACGGCCGACTGGAACCGCATCATCGACGCCGATTCCGGCACGGCTTTCCGCCTGAACCTGATGACGCAGGACAGCGGCAATCCGGCGCGCGACGAAGTCAAGAACAAGCGCTGGGCCTTCGCGCCTACCGTCACCTTCGGCATCGGCAAGCCGACGCGCATCACGGCCAGCTACCTGCACGTAGATCAAAATAACGTGCCCGACGGCTTCGTGCCCACCATCGGCCTGCCCGGCTACAGCACGCCGGACAGTATCACGCCGACGAACAAGGTCATCCGCACCTTCCTGAATAGCGCCGCCAAGGTCGATCCAAAGAATTTCTACGGTTCCACCGCGGACCACGACAAGGTCAAGGCCGATATGGCTACCTTGCGCATCGATCACGATTTCTTGCCCAACGTGCAGATTCAGAACACCACGCGCTACGGCAAGACCAAGCAGGATTACCTGTTGACGGCCTTCATGGGCAGCACCGCCAACCTGAAGACGCCGGTGGCCACCGATCCGTCGACCTGGACCCTGGCGCGCTCGCTGCGCACCGTCAAGGATCAGGAAAACACGATTCTGACCAACCAGACCGTGGTCAGCGCGCAATTCGATACGGGCGTGCTCAAGCACTCCGTGGTGGCCGGCGCCGAATTCACCAGCGAAAAGCAGACCAACTACAGCTATGTGCCTGCCAGCCTGGGCACCATGCCGGACGCCAATCTGTACCATCCGAACCCGCGCGACCCCGTCACCGGCTACCAGCCCGTGCGCAGCGGCGCCTACAGCCAAGGCGAAGTCAACACGCAAAGCGCCTATGTCTTCGACACCATCAAGTTCGGCGACAAATGGATCTTCAACGGCGGCGTGCGCTTCGACCATTTCAACACCAGCTATGACTCCGTCACCCTGCAGACGGCCGTCGCCGCAGGCCAGGTGCAAAAACTGCCGGTAGGCACGCCTATTCCTGTTCACATCACCCTGAACGACACCTTCGCCAACGGCAAGATCTCGGCCCTGTACAAGCCGACGCCGGACAGCAGCGTGTATGCGCTGTGGGCCACCTCGAAGGCGCCGCCGGGCACCAACTTCACGCTGAGCACGGGCGCCAGCAGCGCGCAAAATCCGATGTATGATCCGCAGGAAACCACCACCAAGGAAATCGGCACCAAATGGGATTTCCTGAAACAAAAACTGTCGTTGTCGGCCGCCGTCTACCAGACGGACGTGAAAAATGAAGTAGAGCAAGATCCCGTCGACCTGATCTACTATCAGAATGGCAAGAAACGCGTGCAGGGCGTCGAAATGGGCATGGTGGGCGAGATCATGCCGAACTGGCTGGTCAGCGCCGGCTACACGCGCATGAATACCAAGGTCGAGTCGGGCAAGGTCGTCACGGCCAGCGGCATCAATAACCTCAGCTACACGCCGAAACAGGCGTTCACGGGCTGGACCTCGTACACCCTGCCCTTCGGCCTGAAGATCGGCGGCGGCGCACGTTACGTGGGTGAAATGCTGCGCGGCACCGATGGCGCCGTCGGCACGCCGGCCCGCGTGGATGCCTACTGGGTCTTCGACGCCATGGCAACCTACACCGTCAACAAGAACCTCGACTTGCAGTTGAACGCCTACAATCTGGCCGACAAGACCTATGTGGCGGCCATCAACAAGTCCGGCTTCCGCTACACGCCGGGCCAGCCCCGTTCGTTCAGCCTGACGGCGAATATCAAGTTCTAACATCTAGAGAACACGCATCGCGTCACATCAAGCCCCTCTTCGGAGGGGCTTTTTTATTGTCCTGATAATCTTGTCTTTTTGGCGCACCGCCGCCCTGCCGCGACTAGCGTATGAAAAGTCATACAGCGATGCGCTTGCGCGTCCAATATTTCGCGCAAACGTGCAAAGTTGCAACATCTAAGCAACAAAAAAGCTTCCTCAAATCAACAACTTAAGAAGTTAGGTTCCAAATTCCCATTTCAGGCATATCCTTTGCTATGTACAGGTTTTGCTGCAAATAATCGCTGGCACGCAAGGGCTTGTTTTTGAGAAATATTGACTCCAAGCTTGAGTTGCTCGCAATCAATAATCCGCTCACAGCGGCGTTTCACCGGAGGAGTCATAATGAAAAAGAAACGGCCATTAACCCTGTACATCCTGATTGCCATGATCCTCGGCATTGCCGTCGGTTATGGATGCCATTCCGCTTTCCCCGATGCGGACATGAGCAAGCAAATCGCTGGCAATATTTCCATCGTCACCGACGTCTTCCTGCGCCTGATCAAGATGATCATTGCGCTGCTGGTGTTCTCCACCCTGACGGTCGGCATCGCCCACATGGGCGACGGCAAGACGGCCGGCCGCATCGGCCTGAAAGCCATGTGCTGGTTCGTCGTCGCCTCGCTGGTCTCGCTGGCGCTGGGCATGGTGCTGTCGAACCTGATGCAGCTCGGTACCAACCTGGGCTTGCCATTGCCGGACGTACACGCTTCAACGAATCTGAAAACGGCCGCCTTCACCTTGAAAGATTTCTTCACGCACCTGGTGCCGAAGTCGCCGATCGAGGCCATGGCCAACAATGAAATCCTGCAAGTGCTGGTGTTCTCGATCTTCTTCGGCGGCGCACTGGCCGGCCTGGGCGAATCGGGCAAGACCCTGACGGCCGTCGTCGACCAGCTGGCGCAAGTCATGCTGCGCATCACCGGCACCATCATGAACCTGGCCCCGCTGGCCGTGTTCGCTGCAATGGCTTCCGTCATCACCACGCACGGCCTGGGCGTGCTGGTCACGTTTGCCAAGTTCATGGGCGGCTTCTACCTGGGCCTGATGTGCCTGTGGGCCCTGCTGATCGGCGCCGGCTTCGTCGTCATCGGCCCGCGCATCTTCAAGCTCGTCGGCCTGATCCGCGAACCATTCCTGCTGGCATTCTCGACGGCCAGCTCGGAAGCGGCCTATCCAAAACTGCTGACGGCGCTCGACCAGTTCGGCGTGGACCGCAAGATTTCCAGCTTCGTGTTGCCGATGGGATACTCCTTCAATCTGGACGGCTCGATGATGTACTGCACCTTCGCCGTGCTGTTCATCGCGCAAGCCTACGGTATCGACCTGTCGATCGGCACGCAGATCACCATGCTGCTGCTGCTGATGCTGACCTCGAAAGGCATGGCCGGCGTGCCGCGCGCCTCGCTGGTGGTGATTGCCGCTACCCTGAACCAGTTCAATATTCCGGAAGCGGGCCTGCTGCTGCTGATGGGCGTCGACCAATTCCTCGACATGGGCCGTTCGGCCACCAACGCGGTCGGCAATGCCGTCGCCACGGCTGTCGTCGCCAAGTGGGAAGGTGGCCTGGCCACCGAGGAAGAAGCAGCCGCGGCCAACGCGGCCAACCAGAACACGGAAAGCCATTGGGGCGAAGCGGATCACGCTAGCAAAGCCTGATAGCGCCATGGCCCGCCACAAGCGGGCTATTTATTTGTTGTCCATGTTGAGTAACAAGCAGTCAGGTAGTGCGATCAGTAGTCATTCCAACTTATTAGAGAGATTTTCATGAAAAAAGTCCTGTTTACCCTGCTGACCCTCGGCGCAGCCTCCACCGGCGCCATGGCCCAATCGAGCGTGACCGTCTACGGCGTGGCTGACGCCGGCCTGGTGTTCGACAAGGATGCGGCCGGAGACCGCCTGAACCGCGTCGCTTCCGGCGTCGCCTCGGGCTCGCGCATCGGCTTCAAAGGCAAGGAAGACCTGGGCGGCGGCCTGGCCGCCACCTTCGTGCTGGAAAGCGGTTTCAATATCGATACCGGCACCTCGGGCCAGGGCGGCCTGCTGTTCGGCCGTCAGGCGTATGTCGGCCTGACCGGCAGCGCCGGCGCCGTCACCCTGGGCCGCCAGTACTCGCCGTACTACCTGGCCCTGCGCGACGTGGCCGATCCGTTTGTCATCGGCCTGGCCGGCACGGCGTCGAACCTGATGGTGACGAATATCCGCGTCGATAACATGGTGCAATACAGCACGCCGACCTGGAGCAAACTGTCGGCCGACCTGGCGTACGGCTTTGGCGAAGTGGCCGGCGACAACGCGAAAAACCGCAGCATGGGCGGCGCCGTGCACTACATCGATGGCCCGCTGAACGTGACCCTGACGCACCACCGCAAGGAAAATGCGCTGGCGACCCAGCAAACGCGCAACACCCTGCTGGCCACGCGCTACGACTTTGGCGTGCTGCAAGGCAACTTCGGCTACGCCGACAACCGTGCCCTCGACAACAGCAAGAGCAACGACATCCTCGTCGGCTTCAGCGCCCCGTTCGGCGCCACCAAGCTGGTCGCCTCGTACATCCGCCACAACGACAAGAGCAACCTGAACCGTGATGCCCAGCAGTGGGCCATCGGCGCGTTCTACTCCCTGTCCAAGCGCACCGACCTGTACACCGGCTATGGCCACATCAGCAACAAGAACGGCGCCACCTTCGTCGTCGGCAACGCCACCGACAATGGCACCGGCAACAGCGGTTTCAACCTCGGTATGCGTCATACGTTCTAAGGACGTCGGCCAAAATCTACTGCGCGGCGCGCTTTGCGGCCGGCGATGCTCACCGTACTAAAGTACGGTTGCGCTTCTCGGCCACAAATCACTGCCGCTCGCTACGATTTTGTCGGACGTCGAAAGGTCCGTGAAATAAATGCGTAAATGCGCAGGCCGCCGGATGCATGTCCGGCGGCTTTTTTTTATGTTGAGACACATCAAGATGCGATACTGTGGGTTCTTGCAAGTTGGCAGCTGATTTTATGAATAGCAGTAACAAACCCACCCTTTCCTGGCGCCAGCGCCTGTCGCAACGGTCGGGCCGCGAAACGCTGGCCTGGGGCGTGGTGCTGGCCGCCTGCCTGGCCACCGTCTGGCTCGTGTATTTCTGGACGGAACGCATCGCCATCGGCAAGCTGCAGGCAAGCGGCGCGCAGCGCCTCGAAGTGTATGTGAGCAGCCTGGAAAACGCGCTGGAGAAATACGACTTCCTGCCCAAGACCCTGGAACTGAACCGCGACGTGATCCGCCTGCTGCAGCACCCGGAAGACCCGGTGCTGGTCGACACCGTCAACCATTACCTCGAGCAGATGAATGCCCAGGCGAAATCCTCGACCATTTTCATCAGCAACCTCGACGGCAACACGCGGGCGGCCAGCAACTGGCAGGGGCCGGACAGCTTTATTGGCGACAACATCTCGTTCCGCCCCTACGCCCAGGATGCCTTGCGCGGCACGCCGGGCCGCTTTTATGGCGTGGGCACGACGCGGCTGGAGCCCGGTTACTTCTTTGCCCACGGCATCTACCAGAATGGCCACATGCTGGGCCTGGCGACGGTGAAGGTGAACCTGGAAACCCTGGAAAAACGCTGGGTACAGGGCGCCGACAAGGTCATGCTGGCCGACGAGCACGGCGTGATCTTCCTCAGTTCCATGGCGGACTGGAAGTACAAGACCCTGGCGCCGCTGTCGCCCGCCATCGTCGAAGAACTCAACCGCACGCGCCAGTATTACTCGAAGCAGCTGGAAGCCATCCCTTTCGTTTCCGACCGCCAGCTGGGCAATGGCGCGCGCGTGATCAGCGTGCGCGAGCAGGAACACGCCGACACGCCACCGAAGACCAGCTCGAGCGTCATGACGCAGATCAAGCTCAAGTCGCCACAAGGCTGGACCTTCATTTACCTGTCCGACCTGGCGCAGGCGAAAGCCAGTGCGCGCGCGGCGGCCGCCTTCTCGTGCGTGCTGCTGGGCTTTTTCATGCTGCTGTTCTTTTACCTGCGCCAGCGCCGCGCGGCCGTGGCGCAAAAACTGCGCGCCCGCGAAGACTTGCAGCATGCCTACGACAACCTGGAAGCCATGGTCGAGGAGCGCACCTCGGAACTCAACGCCATGACGCAAAGCCTGAGCCAGGAAATCGAGGTGCGCAGCAAGGCCGAACAGAAACTCCACATCACGCAGAATGAACTTTTCCAAGCAGGCAAGATGGCCGTACTGGGACAGATGTCGGCCAGCATCACGCATGAACTGAACCAGCCGCTGACGGCGCTGCGCACCATGTCCGACAATGCCGTCATTCTGCTCGAGCGGGGGCGGCTCGACGATGCGCGGCGCAACCTGGCGAAGATCTCGCAAATTGCGGCCCGGATGGGAACCATTACGGGCCAATTGAAGATCTTTGCGCGCAAATCGACGACCAGCCTGACTTCCGTCTCGATCCCCACGGCGATCAGCAACGCCCTGTTCCTCGTCGAGCGCAGGCTGCAGGTGGAAAATGTGCGTTTTACTTTGCAACTGCCGCCCGAGGATATCTTCGCCATGTGCGAAAGCAACCGCCTGGAGCAGGTGCTGGTGAACCTGTACGCCAATGCGCTCGACGCCATGAACGGCAGCGAGGTGCGCAGCCTGCGCGTGGCCGTCGAATGCACGCCCGAGCACGTGCTGATCCACGTGGCCGACACAGGGCCGGGCCTGTCGACGGAAGTGTATGAACACCTGTTCGAACCGTTCTTCACGACCAAACCGCAAGGGCTGGGCCTGGGACTGGGACTGGCCATTTCCGAACAGATCACGCGCCAGTTCGGCGGCGTGCTGCGCGCCGAAAACGCCCCCGGCGGCGGCGCCATCTTCACCATCGAACTACAGATTGCAACGCAGGAGGAAAAACATGTTTGACGGCTTGAAGGTCTTGCTGGTCGAAGACGACCCCACCGTACGCGAAGGCAGCGAGCAGGCATTGCAACTGGCCGGCCTGGACGTGCTGGCCTTCCACTCGGCCGAACTGGCCTATAAACTGCTGACGCCCGATTTCCCCGGCATCGTTGTGAGCGACGTGCGCCTGCCCGGCATGAGCGGCCTGGAATTGCTGCAAGCGGTCAAGACGCTCGACGCCAACCTGCCCGTGATCCTCGTCACGGGCCACGGCGACATCACCATGGCCGTGCACGCCATGCGCACGGGCGCCTACGATTTCATCGAAAAACCGTATTCGTCCGACCAGCTGGTCGACGTCATCCTGCGCGCGCTGGAAACCCGGCGCCTGACCCTGGAAGTGCACAGCCTGCGCCGCCAGCTCGAGGACGGCGGCGGCATCGAAGCACGTTTATTGGGCAATTCCGTGGCGATGCGCGACATACGGCGTTTGATACTCGACGTAGCAGACGAACCGGCCGACGTGCTGATCTATGGCGATACGGGCACGGGCAAGGAAATGGTGGCCCGCTGCCTGCACGACTTCAGCCACCGCCGCAAGCACAACTTCGTCGCCGTCAACTGCGGTGCGATTCCTGAAAGCATATTCGAAAGCGAAGTCTTCGGCCACGAACCGGGCGCATTTACGGGCGCGGCCAAGCGGCAGGTGGGCAAGATCGAGCACGCGGATCAGGGCACGTTCTTCCTCGATGAAATCGAAAGCCTGCCCCTGTCCCTGCAAGTGAAATTGCTGCGCGTGCTGCAGGAACGCTATATCGAACGCCTGGGTTCGAACGTGCCCACACCCGTCGACGTGCGCGTCATCGCGGCGGCCAAGCTGGACCTGGAAGACTTGTCGCAGCAGCAGAAATTCCGCAGCGATCTGTACTACCGTTTGAATCTGATCGTGCTGCACCTGCCGCCGCTGCGCGAGCGGCGCGAGGATATTCCCATCCTGTTCGAACACTTCGTGCTGGCTGCCGCCGCCCGCTACAACCGCGCCGCGCCCGTCGTCTCGAGCGCCCAGATGCGCAACCTGATGGCCCATTCCTGGCCCGGCAATGTGCGCGAATTGCGCAATATCGCCGACCGCTTCGTGCTCGGCATCGCCGGCGGCGCCTCGAGCCTGCTGGCGAGCGCCCAGCCCAGCCCGTTGTCGCTGGCGGAGCAAGTGAACGGCTTCGAACGCGCACTGATCGAACAGGAACTGCGCGCATATTCGGGCAACGTCAGCGAAGTGAGCGCCGTGCTGGGCTTGCCAAAACAGACCCTGTATCACAAGATGCAGAAGTACAACCTGGTGGCCGAGGAGTTCCGCTGATCAACCGACCCGGCCCGTGCGCAAGGGCGTGACCCAGTCGGGCCGGCCGTTGGCCAGCGCCAGCCGGGCCGCCGTTTCCCAGTCGTACGCGACGGCGTGAAAGTGCGCCGTCCAGGCGCCATCGGCGCCCTGTTCCGCGATGGCATAGCGCGCGTGCGGCGTGCCGTTTTCCATCACGTGCGGATAGCCGTGGTCGTCGTCGTAGGCCTGCAAGCCGACGCTGCCCGGATTGACGATCAGCCGTCCATCGGCCAGGCGCACCTGGCGCGGCATGTGCGTGTGGCCGCACAGGATCAAGGCCGCGTCGGCCGCGCCGGCGCGTTCGGCCACCTCCTGCGGCGTGGCGGCGCGGCTGCCTTGCGGCGTGACGCTGTCGAGAAAATACACGAGATCGCTTGTCGGCGTGCCATGCACGAGCAGCACGTCTTTGCGCAAGCGCAAGGTGGCGGGCAGCGCCGCGATCCAGTCCAGTTGCTCCGGCAGCAGTTGCGCGCGCGCAAAAGCGTCGGACACGCCCATGCGGGCCGGGTCGCCGAACAATTGGCGCTCGTGGTTGCCGCGGATGGTGGGCAAGCCGAGCCCCATCAGGCGCGCCGCCGTGGCGCGCGGCTGCAGATGGCCCGAGACGATATCGCCCAGATTGACGGTCACGTCCACGTCACGCCGGGCGATGTCGTCCAGCACGGCCTCCAGCGCATCGAGGTTGCCGTGGATATCGGAAATGGCGGCGATTCTCATGTTCCCTCCTGTGCGCCCCATTCTGCGCGCGTCAGACGATACAGGCAATGGGTGCGCAATGCGTGTCCTGGCGGCAGGGCCGGATGCTCGAAGGTAGCAGCATCGCGGCGCATGCCCAGGCGCGCCATCAGGGTGCTCGAGCGCACGTTGGGCAAGGCCGTGAACGAGACGATCTCCGGCAGTTGCAAACGCTCGAAACCAACCTGCAGGGCGGCGTGCGCCGCTTCCTGCGCGTAACCTTGTCCCCAGTAATCGAACGCCAGACGCCAGCCGATTTCCACGCATGGCGAGCACGGCAATTGCGCGTCGGGGCTATGCAGCCCCGTCATGCCGATGAAGGCATTGTTTTCACGCAAGGTTACCGCCCATAAACCCCAGCCCCGCCCGGCGATCAATCCGCTGCAGCGCCGCGCCATGGCGTCGCTGGCGTCGCGCGACAGGGCGGCCGGGAAATATGCCATCACGCGGGGATCGGCATTCAGCGCCGCGAATGGCGCCAAGTCGCTGTCGCGCCATTGGCGCAGCAGCAAACGCGGTGTCGCCAGCTCGATGATTGCTTGCATCGTTTTCCTCTCCTCTAACCAGGACTTACATACGGTAGGACAAATCCGACGGTAATTTGCGCCGTGCGGCTACGTAATTCAAAAGTAACAATTGCTACCATTTCCTCATTGCACTGTTGCCCAAAACGTCGCGACAGTTTTCACTTTATTTTGAGGAGTTACCCCATGTCTGTCATGTCCGTGTCCACCCGCCTGTCCCCACCACGCCCGCACCACCTCGCCTTGCGCGGCGCCATGATGCTGGGCGTGCTGGGCATTGCCACGGCGGCCGCCACTGCACGGGCCGAGCCATCGCCCACGCTGGACCGTGTCAGCATCTCGGTGGGGGCGTTTTCCGCCGATCCGCGCATCAATATCGGCGCCGACACGCAATTTGGCCGCATCGACGCGCCCGAATCGAAGCAAAGCCATACGACCATCCCGCGCATCAAGGCGGACTTGCTGATCGGCGACCGCCATGGCCTGGCATTCGACTACTACCGCTACGACAAATCCTACACGCCAAGCCTGACGGGCGAGACCGTCATCAATGGCCAGCCCGTCACGGGAACGGCCACGGCAAATGCCGATCTGAAGCTGGACCTGGCCAAGCTGGCCTATAAATGGTGGCTCGGCAGCGGCAACGACACCTTGGGCATCGGTCTGGGCGCCGCCTATTATCATGCCAACCTGAACGGCACGGCCACCGGCGTCGTCAATGGCGAAACGGCCACGGCGCGCGATTCCATCGGCGAGCACGCGTTTGCGCCGCTGCTGGAAGTGGGCTGGCGCCATGCCTTCACGCCGGATTTGCGCATGTATGCGGAAGCGTCGGGCATCAAGAAAAATGGCGGGCGCATCAACGGCCACATCTACGGCGGCAATATCGGCGTGGAGTGGTTCCCGTTCAAGAATATCGGTTTCGTGGCCGACTACGGCATCTCGAAAATCAAGCTGCACCGCGACAGCGAACGCGATGCCGACCTGAACATCCGCCTGACGGGACCGTCAGCATATGTGAAAGTACGCTTCTAAACCGGCTCAGGCCGCCGGTTTCAGCAAAGTCAGCTGGAACTGCGGCAAGTCCGGGTCCTCGTACGCCTCGATCCTGGCAAACGGCAGGCGCGCAAATGCCTGCCGCCAGAACGCGCAGGCAGCGGCATCGGCGCGGAACATCGCCACCAGCCACGTCTGCTCGCTGCCCAGCAGCACGCGGCGTACCACTTCCAGCGCCACGCCCCGGCGCCGGTACTTCTTCAAAATAAAGAAGTCGCTGAACTCCTGCACCGGCAGCTTGCCCGCCACGCCAGGCTCCGTGATGAAAAAGCCCGCCAGCGCACCATCGACCTCGATCCAGACGGCAGTATGCGCGGGCGCATGCACATACTCGGCCAGCCCGGCATCGCACACATCGTAGCGACCGTCGGCCAGCACGTCTTCACCGCTCCAGGCGGTATTCTCATAGCAGTACAGCTGGAACAGCCGCGCCAGCACCCCTTCTTCGCCGGGCGCAACGGCGCGTAATATCATGTTCTGTGCGACTGGCATGGTCCCGTCTTTCCGACGCCTGGCGTCGCTGAAAATAGCGAGTGTAGCACCGGGTCACTCATCCCCCTGCTGCATTCCAGCGCTGCATTGCCACGCCAACAGGCCGCGCTATCGGTGACAGCGCGGGCTGTTTTTTCTGCGCGGTCAATACCTCAACGGTACACGAGACCACCATCGATCAGCGGCGCCTGGCCCGTCATGTAATCGGCGTCAGGCCCTGCCAGGAAGGAAACGAGTCCCGCCACGTCATCGGGCGTCTCGGCGCGTCCCAGCGCGATGCCGTCCACAAATTTTTTATACGTCGCACCCAGCTCGGCGCCTGTCACTTCGGCCATGCGCTTGTCGATCTCGACCCACATGTCCGTGCCGACGACGCCAGGGCAATACGCGTTGACGGTGATGCCGTCGGCCGCCAGTTCCTTGGCCGCCGCCTGCGTCAGCGCGCGCACGGCAAACTTGGTGGCGCAATACACGCCCAGCAGAGCAAAGCCGTCATGCCCGGCGATGGAGCAGGCATTGATGATCTTGCCCTTCTGCTTGCGCTTCTTGAAGGTCTTGGCGGCCGCCTGGATGCCCCAGAGCGTCCCTTGCACATTGATGCGCATGATGCGGTCGACCTCTTCCGGCGTGACGTCGAGCAGCGGCTGCACTTGCGCGATGCCGGCGTTGTTGACGATGATGTCGAAGCCGCCCAGTTCCTGTTCGGCAAACGCCACCGCCGCGCTCACCTGATCGAGCTGCGACACGTCGGCAATGAAGGTGATGGCGCGGCGCCCCAGCGCGCGCACTTCGGCGGCGGCCGCGTCCAGCTTTTCCTGGTGCAGGTCGACCAGCGCGATATCGGCGCCATCCTTGGCCAGGCGCAAGGCGATGGCCTTGCCGATACCTTGCGCGGCACCTGTGACCAGCGCGACTTTTCCGGAAATACCCATTCTGCGTTCCTTTCAATACAGGGAAGAAGAGCTGCAAAACCGGTCCGGCGCAGCGGCGCCCGCAGCCAGTTCCGCATCGAAGAGACGCTTCAGCCTACCCGAAAATCGTATTTCGCCGCATCTTGAAACGTGCGCGGCCAGAAAAACTACATAGGTCAAGAAAGGTGAAAAAACCGTCCTCGAACTGGCCATACGCGCGCTGCCGTACAGGCGCATGGCAACCGCTGGCGTAACATGGACGGCATCGCCACCGTCTGCTTATTCATCCACGTTCAAAGGAAATGCCATATGCTGCGTCGTCACCTGTCCCTTTGCCCCGGCCTGCTGCTGGCGGCCCTCGTGTTTGCCACGCCCGCCTGGAGCGCCGACCCTGTCCACAAGGAAACAGTGGAATTGACGGCAGGCAAAGCCGCGCGCAGCGTGAAAGGCAAGATCAAGGGCTACGCCACGGCCGAATATACGCTGACAGGCAAGGCCGGCCAGACCCTCAGCGTCAAGCTGAAAACCAATCAGGCGTCGAATTACTTCAACATCCGCCAGGCCGGCCAGGAGGAAGCCCTGTTCATCGGCTCGACCAGCGGCAACAGTTACCAGGCGAAACTGCCAGCCGATGGCGAGTACACGGTGCAGGTGTATTTGATGCGCAACGCGGCGCGCAGGAATGCGGTAGCCAGCTACAGTCTGGAGATGGGCTTGCGCGATTAGGCAAGGGAGTCCGCGCGGTCGATGCGGGCCGCATAACAGCCCCGCTTGGCATTGTGGACGTGGATATAACTGACGTCCGCATTGCCGAATAGTCGTGCAATGACGGCCTCGATGGCGGTGCCTTCCACCACATCGGCATCGAGCATCATGCCGTCGGCGCAATAGGCACGCAGCGACAACAAACGCCGCCGCATCGATTCCGGTACTTGATTGATGGCATCGTACACTTGCGTGGCGCCCTCGCGCACAAAAATGGCGTGGCAAGCCCGGTAAGGCGTCATGGCGGGCTGGCACACATGGTTCACCAACAGCACGGTCTCGCCCAGCGGGGCGTCCTCCAGCGTTATACGGTCAGGAAATCCGGGGTATTGGTCGACCAGGTAACGCCGCATGCCGAGCGCCGCCAGCTCGGCATCGGATAGGAAAAAAAAGGGTAGAAAAGGCTCGGGCGACAGCCCCGTAATGCGAAAATCCATGCTGTTCTCCGGCGTCGTCAAAAACACCATCAGACCAGCATCGGGACAGCGCCGCCATCCGCTTCTTGCGATCGAATGTCAGCATGCGCCCCCGCATCGCCGTCTACAGCCCGTGCCCATAAAAAAAGCCTGCTTCACGGATGAAGCAGGCTCTTTATCGACAGTGTCTGACGCCAGGCGTCAGAACGGCGTGCTTAGAACGGAATGTCGTCATCCATATCCGAGAAGTTCGGCGCTGGCTTCGGTGCCGGGCGTGGCGCCGGTGCCGGAGCTGGACGCGGGGCAGGCGCCTGGCGCGGGGCCGGGGCGTCGTAACCGCCGCCACCGCCACCACCGTAGCTGTCATCGCCACCGCCGGCGTCGCCGCCCATGCCGGAACGGCCGCCCAGCATTTGCATCTGTTCCGCGATGATGTCGGTTGCGTACTTCTCGACGCCGTCCTTGTCCGTGTATTTACGGGTTTGCAGACGGCCTTCGACGTAGACGGACGAGCCTTTTTTCAGGTATTGGCCGACGATTTCCGCCAGGCGGCCGAAGAACGAGATACGGTGCCACTCTGTCAATTCTTTTTGTTCGCCCGTGTTGCGGTCCTTCGATTTGTACGAAGTGGCCACGGCGATGTTGGCGATCGCGTCGCCGCTAGGCATGTAGCGGATTTCCGGGTCACGGCCCAGATTGCCGACGATGATGACTTTGTTGACTGATGCCATGAATAACTCCTGATGAACTGCAGCGGGAGCCGGTGTCCCGCGCGTTAGTTTAGTGTACTAAACGAGGATTATAAGCGACCACGCGACGCAAAGCACCCGCTTTCTGGCGGACGCCATCTCCCGTGCGGCAGCACGTTTTTTTCACGGCAGAGGAAAACAAGAAACTTGAATACTGGTATTATATACAGTATTCAAACGTCAGTACGCATCTGCATCAAACTTTGTCAGGGCACGTTCGCCCGGCGGCGCAATCCGCCCATGGACGCCTCAGGCATGCAGAGCAAAACCCGGCTATAGTTACAGGTTGACCCGTTGTGGCTCCTCATCTGCACCCAGGCACAATGCGCCGGCCGCACCACTCACTGAAAGCAAGGCAATCACATGGAACAGATCCGCATTCGCGGCGCTCGCACGCATAACCTCAAGAATATCAATCTCGATTTGCCGCGCAATAAGCTGATCGTGATTACCGGCTTGTCCGGCTCCGGCAAGTCGTCGCTGGCCTTCGACACCCTGTACGCGGAAGGCCAGCGTCGCTATGTCGAGTCGCTGTCGGCGTATGCGCGCCAGTTCCTGCAACTGATGGAAAAGCCCGATGTCGACCTGATCGAGGGGCTATCCCCCGCCATCTCCATCGAACAGAAGGCAACGTCGCACAACCCGCGCTCGACGGTGGGCACCGTGACGGAAATCCACGATTATCTGCGCCTGCTGTATGCGCGCGTGGGCACGCCGTACTGCCCCGACCATCCGGAAAACGCACTGGCCGCCCAGTCCGTATCGCAAATGGTCGATGCCGTGCTGGCCATGCCGGAAGACACCAAGCTGATGATACTGGCGCCCGTCGTCGCCAACCGCAAGGGCGAGCACGTGGATCTGTTCGAGCAGATGCAGGCGCAGGGCTTCGTGCGCTTTCGCGTGCAGAGCGGCACGCATGCGGCCAAGATCTATGAAGTCGATGACCTCCCGAAATTAAAGAAAACGGAAAAACACACGATCGACGTCGTCATCGACCGCGTCAAGGTGAACCAGGAGATCAAGCAGCGCCTGGCGGAAAGTTTCGAAACAGCCCTGCGCCTGGCCGATGGCCGCGCCATTGCCTACGAAATGGATACCGCCCAGGAACATGTTTACTCGAACAAGTTCGCCTGCAATGTGTGTGGCTATTCCCTGCAGGAACTGGAACCGCGCTTGTTCTCGTTCAACAACCCCATGGGTGCCTGCCCCGAATGCGACGGCCTGGGACACATTGAATTCTTTGACCCGAAACGCATCGTCGCGTTCCCGAACCTGTCGCTCGCCTCGGGCGCCGTCAAGGGCTGGGACCGCCGCAACCAGTTTTACTTCCAGATGCTGTCGAACCTGGCCGCGTATTACGAGTTCGACTTGGACATGCCGTTCGAGCAGCTGGACTTGAATTCCCAGCAAGCCGTGCTGTACGGTTCCGGCAAGCAAGTGATTCCGTTTACCTATGTCAACGAACGGGGCCGCACCGTCATCAAGGAACACACGTTCGAAGGCGTGGTCAATAATTTGCAGCGCCGCTACCGCGAGACGGATTCGATGGCCGTCAAGGAAGAATTGGCCAAGTTTATCAATGAAAAATGCTGCCCGTCCTGCGATGGGGCGCGCCTGCGCGTGGAAGCGCGCTTCGTCAAGGTCGGCACCGGCAAGCAGCAGCGCGCCATCTATGAAGTGGCGGGAAAACCGCTGCGCGAGACCCTGGAATTCTTTGAAAAGCTGAAACTGACGGGCGCCAAGAAAGAGATCGCCGACCGCGTGGTCAAGGAAATTATTTCGCGCCTGAAATTCCTCAACAACGTGGGCCTCGATTACCTGTCCCTGGACCGCAGCGCCGATACGCTGTCCGGCGGCGAAGCACAACGCATCCGCCTCGCGTCGCAAATCGGCTCCGGTTTGACGGGTGTCATGTATGTGCTCGATGAGCCGTCGATCGGCTTGCACCAGCGCGATAATGACCGCCTGATCGAAACCTTGAAACACTTGCGCGACATCGGCAACAGCGTGCTGGTGGTCGAGCATGACGAAGACGCTATCCGCACGGCCGACTACATCGTCGACATGGGCATCGGCGCGGGCGTGCACGGCGGCGAGATCATCGCCGAAGGCACCTTGTCCGACATTCTCAAGAACAAGAAGTCGCTGACGGCGCAGTACCTGAACGGCAAGCTGAAGATCGCCGTGCCAGCCAAGCGCCATGCGAGCAACCCGGAAAAGCAGCTGGTGATTACTGGCGCGACGGGCAACAACCTGAAAAAGGTCTCGCTGAGCTTGCCGGTGGGCCTGATGACGTGCGTCACGGGTGTGTCCGGCTCGGGCAAGTCCTCGCTGGTCAACGATACCCTGTATCCGGCCCTGTCGCGCCATCTGTATGGTTCGCAGACGGAACCGGCGCCGCACGAATCGATCAGCGGCCTGGAACACTTCGACAAGGTCATTTCCGTCGACCAGGCACCGATCGGCCGCACGCCGCGCTCGAATCCCGCCACGTATACCGGCTTGTTTACGCCGATCCGCGACTTGTTCTCCACCGTGCCGACGGCCAAGGAACGCGGCTACAGCGCGGGCCGCTTCTCGTTCAACGTGAAGGGCGGACGCTGCGAAGCGTGCCAGGGCGATGGCGTGATCAAGGTCGAGATGCACTTCCTGCCCGACGTCTACGTGCCGTGCGACGTCTGCCACGGCAAGCGCTACAACCGCGAAACGCTGGAAGTGCAATACAAGGGCAAGAACATCACGGAAGTGCTGGGCATGACGGTGGAAGAGGCGCATGCATTCTTCAAACCGGTCCCCTTGATCGCGCGCAAGCTGCAAACCCTGCTCGACGTGGGCCTCGGCTACATCAAGCTGGGCCAGAGCGCTACCACCCTGTCCGGCGGCGAAGCGCAGCGTGTGAAATTGTCGCTGGAACTGTCCAAGCGCGACACGGGCCGCACCCTGTACATCCTCGATGAACCGACGACGGGCTTGCACTTCCACGACATCGACTTGCTGCTGAAAGTCATCCACCGCCTGCGCGACCAGGGCAACACGCTCGTCATCATCGAGCACAACCTGGACGTCATCAAGACGGCCGACTGGATCGTCGACCTGGGTCCCGAAGGCGGCGCCGGCGGCGGGCAGATCATCGCCACGGGCACACCGGAAGACGTGGCCGTCAACCCGGCCAGCGTGACAGGCAAGTACCTGGGACCGCTGCTCAAGCAGTAACAACAGCAGCGCAATAAAAAACGGCGCGGATTGCTCATGCAATCCGCGCCGTTTTTTATTCCCGAGTCTACGGCAATGCCGGCAGGGTCACGTTTTTGTCCTTGGCTACTTCCGCAACTTTCATTTCCATATAGCTCCAGACCTTTTCCAGCGCATCATAAAAGACAATGGCCTCATCAAGTACACGGGGAGCAAGCAAACACATGCCGCGCGTCTTCTGCGCTGGGTGGTCGCTCATGGTGGCATCCCAGGACTGCACCGTCAGCACTTGAATCTTCCATCGCTCGGTCGCCTTCTTCCGGCCAGCCTCCACAGCCTTCCCGCTCTCATCCGCCCATATATTCGTAAAGAACGTCACGGAGTCGTCGTCCGACCACACGCCGCGTTGTTTCAAGGCAGCCACCATGCCGTCCAGCTTTTTTTGATGTCCGGCCTGCTGCTGCCTGAGGCGCTCGACATTGTTCTTCATGCCTGCAGCAAATGTGTCGTCATATCGCTTGGCATAGTCCGCACTTTCACAATCCTGGCGGTGGTCGGCATGAGCGCCGCTGCCGAGCAGGCAGGCAGCCAAGGTACTAATAATGATGAGCGTGTTTTTCATTTTTTGGGCAGGCATGACAGCAATAATTTCCATATCGAAATTATTATACCGGCAATAAAAAACGGCGCGGATTGCTCATGCAATCCGCGCCGTTTCTCTTTTGATAGCACCCCAGTCATTGCCGGCGTGTCGTTTATCGCACGCCAGTCTTTGCCGGCGTGTTTCTCCCCCACTACTAAACGCTTACTCAGCCAGACGCTTTTCCAGCGCAGCCTTGTGATCTGCCAATTCTTGCGGCAGATGATACGCGAGTTTTTCAAACAATTCCGTATGCAATTTCAATTCTTCCACCCACGCGGCCTTGTCGATCGAGGTGATGGTGTCGAATTGTTGTTGCGTGAATGGCAAGCCATCCCAGTTCAGATCGCCATACTGCGGTGTCGTGCCGAACAGGTTTTCCACGCCGCCCGCCTTGCCTTCGATGCGCTCAAGCATCCATTTCAGCACGCGCATGTTGTCGCCAAAGCCAGGCCAGACGAACTTGCCTGCCTCGTCCGTGCGGAACCAGTTGACGCAGTAGATCTTCGGCAGGGCCGCCGCGTTGACTTTGCCCACCTTGACACCCATGTCCAGCCAGTGCTGGAAGTAATCGCTCATGTTATAGCCGATAAACGGCAACATGGCAAACGGATCGCGGCGCACGACGCCCATCTGGCCCACGGCTGCAGCCGTCGTTTCCGAACCCATGGTGGCAGCCATGTACACGCCTTCGACCCAGTTGCGCGCTTCGGTGACGAGCGGCACGGTGGTCGAGCGGCGGCCGCCGAAGATGAAGGCGGAGATCGGCACGCCGGCCGGATCGTCCCAGGCCGCGTCGATCACGGGATTTTGCGTTGCCGCAACCGTGAAGCGTGCGTTCGGGTGCGCGGCCTTGGTGCCGGACGCCGGCGTCCAGTCCTTGCCCTGCCAGTCGATCAGGTGGCTAGGCGCTTCCTTGCTCAAGCCTTCCCACCACACATCGCCATCGTCCGTCAGCGCCACGTTGGTGAAAATCGTGTTGTCGCGCATGGAGGCCATGCAGTTGTAGTTGGTTTTTTCGTTGGTGCCCGGTGCCACGCCGAAGTAGCCGGCTTCCGGGTTGATCGCGTACAAACGGCCATCGGCGCCCGGCTTGATCCAGGCGATATCGTCGCCGATGGTGGTTACTTTCCAACCGTTAAAACTTGCCGGCGGGATCAGCATGGCGAAGTTGGTCTTGCCGCAAGCCGACGGGAATGCTGCCGCGACGTAATGCTTCTTGCCTTCCGGCGATTCCACGCCGAGGATCAGCATGTGTTCGGCCAGCCAGCCCGGGTTGTTGTCCGATGCTTGCGCTTCCTGGTAGCCCATGTTCGAGGCGATGCGCAGGGCGAAACATTTCTTGCCCAGCAAGGCGTTGCCGCCGTAGCCGGAACCGAAGGACCAGATTTCGCGCGTTTCCGGGAAATGCACGATGTATTTGGTGCTGTTGCACGGCCATTTCACGTCGGCCTGGCCGGCCGCCAGCGGCGCGCCCACGCTGTGCACGCACGGCACGAATTCGCCATCGGTGCCCAGCACATCGTACACGGCACGGCCCATGCGGGTCATGATCTTCATGTTGACGGCGACATACGGCGAATCGGACAGTTCCACGCCGATGTGGGCGATCGGCGAACCCAGCGGGCCCATCGAGAATGGCACGACGTACATGGTGCGGCCGCGCATGCAGCCGTCGAACAGGCCATTCAGGGTGTGGCGCATTTCGCCAGGCTCGGTCCAGTTATTCGTCGGGCCGGCCGCTTCTTTCGTTGCCGAGCAAATATACGTGCGGTCTTCGACGCGGGCCACGTCGCTCGGATCGGAGCAGGCCAGGTAGGAATTCGGGCGCTTGTCGGCATTGAGTTTTTTCATGGTGCCGCTGGCAACCATCTCGGCGCACAGGCGCTCGTACTCTTCCTGCGAACCATCGCACCAGTAGATGCGGTCTGGCTTGGTCAGCGCGGCAATGTCGGCCACCCAGTTGATCAGTTTCTGTTGTTTAATATAAGCTGGGACGTTGAGTGCGGCGACGCCACCCATGACGGGCTGATTCATATTACCTCCAATACCAATAAAAGAAATTCTGGTCGTTCCGGCAAGACAGGCAGCATCGTTGAGAGGTGGCTGCGGCTCACTGCGGGCGGTGTGTTCACGCGGGCAGGGCTCTGGTGTCGTGTCCGCCGCGGCGTTCGCGCCAGCGGCATTTACCTGGATCATGCTCCCGGGCTGCAGGAACAGTTTGCGCTATCACTATAATCACGAAGCTTCAAAAGTGCCGGCGATTGTACACCCGCGTAACGGCTATTCTCGCAAAAATGTAGGAGAATAGCTTGACTAATGTAGTAGGCTATTCAGCATTTCCCGTATCCTGTTATTTCCCTACCAAATCCTTACTAAAATCGGCCATCCACCATGAAAATTGCCATACTCGATGATTACCAGGATGCCGTGCGCGGCCTCGATTGTTTCCAATTGCTCGACGGCCACGAGGTCAAAGTGTTCAGCAATACGGCGCGGGGCCTGGGCCAGCTGGCGATCCGCCTGGCGCCGTTCGACGCGCTGGTGCTGATCCGCGAACGCAGCAGTTTCAACCGTGCCTTGCTGTCGAAACTGCCGAACCTGAAACTGATTTCGCAAACGGGCAAGGTCAGCGGACACATCGATGTGGCGGCCGCCACCGAGCTGGGCATCGCCATCGCGGAAGGCATCGGCTCGCCCACGGCGCCGGCCGAACTGACATGGGCGCTGATCATGGCGGCGCAGCGCAAGATCGTGCCGTACGCGCAACATTTGCAGGAGGGGCTGTGGCAGACGTCGTCGCTGGAGCCAAAGCACAACACGCTCGGGACGGTATTGAAAGGGCGCACCCTGGCGATCTGGGGTTACGGCAAGATCGGCCAATTGATCGCCGGCTATGGCCGCGCCTTCGGCATGACCATCCTCGTGTGGGGCAGCGAAGCGAGCCGCGCAGCGGCCGTGGCGGCCGGCGACACGGCGGCGGTCTCGCGCGCGGCGTTCTTTGAACAGGCCGACGTGCTGAGCTTGCATCTGCGCCTGTCCGACAAGACACGCGGCCTGGTCACAAGCGAGGATCTGGCGCGCATGAAGCCGACGTCCCTGTTCGTCAACACGAGCCGCGCCGAGCTGGTGGCCGAGGGCGCGCTGGAAGCGGCGTTGCCACAAGGGCATCCGGGCGCCGCCGCGCTCGACGTGTTTACGGACGAGCCGCTGCCGCCAGGCTCGCCGCTACTGCTGCTGCCGAACGTACTGGCCACGCCACACCTGGGCTACGTCGAGCGTGACAGCTATGAGCTGTATTTCCGCTACGCCTTGCAAAACATCGTCGATTTTACGCAGAATCAATGCACGCGCCTGCTCAATCCCGAAGCATTGCAGCATGCGCGCCAAGCCCCTCAGGAGCGCTGAAAGCCCTTGATCAGGTCGGGCTCGCCCGTGATGCGGATGGCGGGCGCCGACAGCACGTGCCGGCCGCGCCACAGGCCGGTCCAGCCGGGCGGCCAGGCGATGTCAGGTCCACTGTACGGCGCCACGCCGGCGCGCACGGCGACCACCGGCACGGGCGGCATGTCTTGCAAGGGCTCGCCTGGCGCGCGCTGCATGTCCAGGCTGTACATGTAATCGGGTAATAAAGCGTCGCAGACGCGGCCAAACCACTCGCTATGGTCGTCGTCGCGCCCCAGCGCCTGCGCCAGGCCTTGCGGATCGAAACGGGCCAGGGCATCGATCAGCTCGCCAGTGGAAGCGCCGGGAGAGTCTCCCCAGCCCATCACGGGATTGACGTTGTAATCGGCGCCCGAGCCATACCAGCCTTCGCGCCAGGGACGCTGCATCCAGTCGCGCGGCCCCGTAAACAAATGCCAGCGCCAGTGCAGCCCGGATGGCTTGGGCCAGGAATACAGATACAGTTTTTGATAGCCGGCCTGGTGCAGTGCGCGCACCATGGCCATCAGGCGCGCATGCGGCATGCGGTCGGGCGGCGCGCGGCGAAACAGGATCGCTTCGCCATCGGCAAACTGCACGTCGTCGGTCGACAGGTTCAGGTCCAGGGTCCGCGCTTCGCTGCCGAAACGGGCGGCGATCCAGCCCGTCAGCAAATTGACGGACGTGATCACCCCGTAACCGCGGTGGCGGTGAAAAATGACGGTGCCGGGAGCGAGCGCTTTCATACGGAGTCGGGGGTGGCTGGCAAACAAAGAAACCAGTGTACTCACAGATGGCCAAATTTTCCAGATGCGGCGCAAGCGCAGGCGGCAAGCACGCCGTCCCATCCGCAGCGTCATTCACGCAAGGGCGGCAATCCACGATATCATGCGCGTCATTCTCCACTGACATCGTGACCACATCATGACATTGCGCATACTCGCCACCGGCGGCACTTTCGACAAGCACTACAACGAATTGAACGGTACCCTGGGCTTTTCCGACAGTCATTTGCCGGCAGCGATTGCCCGCGCGCGCATGACGGCGCCCGTGGCGCTGGAGCAATTGCCACTGCTGGACTCGCTCGACATGCAGGATGCGGACCGCCAGCGCGTGCTCGCCTCGTGCCGCGCGGCACAAGAAAAAGCCATCGTCATCATCCACGGCACCGACACCATGCGCGAAACGGCGCAAGTGCTGGGCGCGGCGAATCTGCAGCAAACGGTCATTTTGACGGGCGCCATGATTCCCTACGAAATCGACAACTCCGATGCCCTGTTCAACCTGGGCTTTGCCTGCGGCGTGGCGCAAACCTTGCCAGCCGGCGTCTACGTGGCCATGAATGGCCAGATATTTGCATGGGACAATGTGCAAAAGAACCGCGCCGCCGGGGTGTTCCAGCCGCTGTGATGCAATTGCACTGCGGCAACGTCGCAGCGCAACAACAAAATGGCATGGCAATATTTCTACGAGGATAAGGAATACCCACATTAATTCCCGCGTGGAAATATTGCAAGCAAAAAAAGCAATATATTTGTTCATAATTACAATTATTTCTCATGCTTCAATGCTATATTTGGCTCATCGACTAACCCTTTTTCGGGAATTCCTCATGACCAAGCGCAAATCGGCTGTACAACTGTTCCAACTGGGCGCCATTGCCGCCGCGTTTGCGCTGAGCGGCACCGCCCACGCGACGACCAGCCTCACCAATGAATATACGGTAACGGCATCGGCCACGGCCGCAGGCGCGAACACGTGGACCTTCGATTACAGCGTCTTGAACAATAACCAGGGCATCGGCGGCCAGACGGGCCTGGACGGTTTCACGATTTTCGTTCCTGTCTCCGCCACGCTGGTCGGTTCCACCGCCCCTGCACCACTGAACGGCGCCCCCGGCTTCTGGTCGCAAGGTGCCAGCGCCCAGCTCGATCTGGGCGGCGACGGCTCGCAAAACCTGGTGGCGCCATCGGGCTACGCGGCCTACACCTGGTGGGGCCAATATACGCAGTCCGTGTACACGCCAGGCTCGACCGCCAACTTCAGCATTACCCTGAGCAATGTTGCCGTCGGCGCCAACACGGTCGGCATCAGCACCTATTTCGGCTATGGCGCCGCTACTGCACAATCTGCCAGCAACCAGTATGGCAATTACTCTACCTTTACCGGTACTTTCGCTTCACCGGTGGCCGCAGTGCCTGAACCGGAAACATACGCCATGCTGCTGGCCGGTCTCGGCCTGGTCGGCTTCATGGCACGCCGCAGAAAAACAGGCAAGCACAGCGCCTGATTTCCACTCTGCAGCACCTCGACAAGCCCGCTTTCAGCGGGCTTTTTTTACATTTTTTTACTTTGCATAAATTCTGCAATACAACATTTTTCATCTAATTATTGCTGGCAAAACATCGAATTGCCAATACAATAATTTTATGTTGCAAAAAAACGCCATTGATCATTTTTAAAAACGCAGATATTTATAAATATAAAATCTATATTTAACATTTAAATCAAATATTCTTCAGTATCTCGAATTTATTGCCAAATCCGACACGGTTGAGGTGCATTTTTTCTTGCTGAGACGACATAATGTTTGCCTCGACAAGTCAAAAGTGCATTTATAACAATATTGCGCTAAGTAGTCTTCCACCTCCCACCGACGTGGTTCCGCCTACCGTACACGAGCACCGCTGGGCATCTACCCGATGACCAGAACGGTGCTCGTGTACTGCTTGTCGTTATTAAAACTACTACGGAGTAATTGTTACAATGGCATTTAAAGAAAAGATTGGCGTACGCAGCGTACGCCTGGCCCTGACCGTCCTGGCAGGCAGCGTTTTGTTCTCCGGCCAATCCATGGCGGACGAAGCAATTCAAAAAGTTGAAATTACCGGTTCGAGCATCAAGCGTATCGCTGTCGAAGGCGCCTTGCCTGTACAGCGCCTGTCGCAAGAAGCGATCGCCAAATCGGGTGCCACTTCGGTTGCCGACCTGATCCAGGCCCTGCCGGCGATGCAAGGCTTCACCATCGGCGCCGTCGCCGCCGGTTCCGACTCGGGCGGCAATACCAGTGCTTCGCTGCACGGTATCGGCGAAACCTACACCCTGGTGCTGTTGAACGGCCGCCGCATCGCGCCACAAGGTTCCGGCACCACGGTCAACCTGAACGCCATTCCGATGAGCGCCGTTGAACGCGTCGAAATCCTGACCGACGGCGCTTCGGCACTGTACGGCTCGGACGCCATCGCCGGCGTACTGAACTTCATCCTGAAGAAAAACCAGCAAGGCGCCACCCTGGAAGCCACCTACGGCGGTCCGGAAGACAAGGGCGGCAACGCCTGGAACACCAGCGTCACCTACGGTTTCGGCGACCTGGACGAAGACCGTTTCAACGTGCTGTTGTCGTACCGCCATGACGAGCAATCGAAACTGCGCGCCACCGACCGCACGTTCGCCGCTACCTCGTACGTGCCGTTCAGCCGCAACGGCAATAACTACATCTGGGACCGCACCAGCACATCGGCTTCGCCAGCAGGCGCCACGGTTGCCTACAAGAGCGGTGCGCCATCGACCGCGTTTTCGCCTTACCTGGCTAAAAATGGCAATTGCCCTGAAGGTTTCGACGTCACCACCGCCAATGCACGCGCTTGCGGCTTCGACACGGGTTCCACCGTGGAAATCGTGCCGCAATCGAAACGCGACAGCCTGTTTTCCAAAGCGACGTACAAGCTGAACGACAACCTGAATGCATTCGCCGAACTGGCCTACTCGCGCTACGACCTGACGGCGCGTATCGCCGCCAATCCGATCCCGATCGCAATCGCCAAGGACAGCGCGCTGTACAACACCTATGTGTCGCCCTACCTGACGCCAGCGCAACGTGCCGACGTCAAATCCGTGACGGCCAACTACCGCAGCACCGACTTCGGCCTGCGTGCCAGCAACACCATCACCGAAACCAAACACATGGTCGTCGGTGTGGAAGGCGAACTGGGCGCGTGGAACTTCGAAAGCGGCCTGACCTGGTCGCAAAACTCGATCGACGAGCGCTACACGGGCGGTTACCAGAAGAGCCAGGAATTCAAGAATATCCTGGCCAATCCGGACTTCAATCCTTTTGCTGCGACACAAAAGCCATCCGTGCAAGCACAGGTCGCTGGCGCGCAATTCGTCGGCTCCGTGCGCACCGCATCGACCACGATGCGCGGCATCGACACGCACGGCTCGCGTGAATTGTTCAGCCTGCCAGGCGGCAAGGCCAGCCTCGGTATCGGTGGCGACTACCGCACCTATACGTATGAGCAATCGCCAGGCGCCACCGGCGACGACATCTACAGCTTCAACACCAAGCCAGCCTACGACATGAGCCGCGACACCTACGGCGCCTTCGTCGAGTTGCTGGCACCGCTGACCAAGTCGTTCGAAATGACCGTCGGCGGCCGTTACGATGCTGTCAAGGCGATCGATGACAAGCTGAACAACAAAACTGTCGGCAAAAAAGACAGCGCCAATACCTACAAGGTATCGGCACGCTGGCAGCCGGTACAGACCGTGCTGATCCGCGGTTCCTACGGCACGGGCTTCAAGGCGCCAAGCATGCTGGACATCGCTCAGCCACTGGTCAACGCCGGCTTTACCGCCAAGAAATTTGACTGCCCATACCCAGGTAACGCACTGTGCCGCGCGGAAGCAACGCAATACAACGCGGTATCGCAAGGCAACCCGGATCTGCAATCGGAAAAATCGAAGCAGTTCACCCTGGGCTTCCGTGTCGAGCCTAGCTCGGCATTCTCGTTCGGCGCCGACCTGTGGGATGTGAAATTGCGCAATGCCGTGTCGGAAGTATCCGAAGAGCAAGCATTTGCCGATCCGGTCAAGTATGCATCGAGCTTCGGTGAATACATCGAACCATCGACCGGCATCGCTTACTACGCGTTCAAGAAACTGTCGGTCAACATCGGCAAGAAGGAATACCGTGGTATCGACTGGGATCTGTCCGCCAACCACAAGTTTTCTTTCGGCAAGCTGACCGCCCAATTGAGCGGTACGCACATGTTGCACGCCAACTACACCAAAGCCGGTAGCGACAATGTGTTCACCAGCAACATGAACTTCTTCGGCGACACCAACGAAGTCACGTTCCGCAACCTGATGAAGCTGACGACGACTCTGGACACGGGCCGCCTGAGCAACACGGTCACGGTCAACTACCGTAACGGCTACACCGATGCTCCCGCTACCGTGTACAACCTGGCGACCCAAAAAGAAGAGAAAAACTTCCGCCTGCAAGTACCGTCGTACACGACGTTCGACTGGCAAGCACGTTTCGCCTTTGACAAGCAAACCACGATCCGCGCAGGCATCAAAAACCTGTTCGACCGTGCACCGCCGCTGTCGCTGCGCGCTTCGTCGGGCCACCAGATCGGTTTCGACCCACGCTACGCCGATCCGATGATGCGTTCGTTCTACGTCACCGGCAACTACAAGTTCTAATTTGACGTGTTGAATTAGCTTGTCCGAAAGCGCCTTGCACTTCACCGTGCAAGGCGCTTTTTTTATGCGCCGGCAAATTGCACAGGCGAAAAAAAAGGAGCCGCAGCTCCTTTTCGTACCAGCATGACGGCTGTTACGCCGTCGCTTCGCCGCCCAATGCTTCGACCACGTCGGCCATCAGCTTGGAGAGCTCGCCCGTCATCAGCATCACGTCGCCGTCGAAACGCTCTTCGTCGTTCTTCGTGCTCGATTCCGTTTCCTTGATCACGTCGAGCGGCTTGACGCTCTTGATGGCCAAGGACTCCGTCAGCACGAACGAGATCTTGTCGTTCCACGTCATGGCCAGACGCGTGCACTGCTTGCCGGCCGCGATGTGGCGGCGCACGTCGTCCGCTTCCAGGGTGTGGCGCACGTAGCGCACGGTGGCCTTGCTCTCGCCCGTGGCGCGCAATTCCGTATCCATGTCGACCGTGAAGCCGGACGGCGCGTCGTCCGCCTGCAGCCACTCCGTCATCACCGCCACGGGCGAGCGCTGCACGCGCAGGCTTTCCAGCGGCAGTTTATCGACGGCTTTCAGCAGCAGCTTGATGACTTCATCGGCTTTCGCCGGGCTGGCGGCATCGACCACCAGCCAGCCATTGACGGGGTCGATCCACGTCCAGACATTGCTGCGGATGCTGAAGGCGCGCGGCAGCAGCTCGTCGGCCACGCGTTCCTTCAATTCCTTCATGGCCTTTTTACCAGGCGCAAAGCCTTGCGCTTCTTCCATCTCGGCGGCACGGGCCTTGGCCACCTGGTTGATGACGGTGGCCGGCAGCAGTTTCTTTTCCGTGCCCAGCAAGATCAGCATCTGCTTGTTGACCACGTGGACCAGGCCGCCGTTCGGGCGTGGCGTATCCCAGCCCTGGCGCATCAGATCCATGCTGGTCGCCGGCGTAAATTTGTTCGAGGACAAGGCCTCTTCCAGTTGTTCTGGCGTGTAAGCCCACGGTGCGGGCAGGCGGTAAATCTGAAGATTCTTGAACCACATAGTTTTTGTCTTCCGTTTGTTTCAGTAGTGCCAGGGGAACGCCATTCTACACTTTCGACACGGGAATGCCGTCAAAAACGCGGACTGGCGCGGGTTGTTGATGTATGGGGAATGCCGCTACAGGGCGGGAAACAGCTCCGCCTGGGCTGGCGCCTGCCGCGTCACGACGGCCGGATCGGACAAGGTCGAGATGCGCACGCCCAGCAGGCGGATTTTCTTGTCAAATGGCACGCGCCGCAAGCAGTCGCGGCTGGCGCGCAGGATGGCGGCGGCGTCCGCCGTGGCACTGGGCAGGGTGATGTCGCGCGTGACCGTGCTGAAATCCTCGAAGCGCAGCTTGATGCCCACCGTGCGCCCCGCCAGCGACTGCTTGTCGAGGTCGCCCGCCACGCGCGTGCACAGGCTTTCCAGCTTTTCCGACAGCGTGGCGCGGTCGCGCACCACCTGCAAGTCGCGCTCGAACGTCGTTTCGCGGCTGACGGACTTGGTTTCCCGGCTCGTCTGCACGGGCCGCTCGTCGATGCCCAGCGCCGCCTGGCGCAGCCAGCCCGTGTACAGGTCGCCGAACTGCGTGCGCAGCATGGCCATGTCGGCCCGCGCCAGCTCGCCGATGGTAATAATGCCCAGCGCTTCCAGCTTGGCCGTGGCTTTCGGGCCGATGCCGTTGATCTTTTTCGCCGGCAAGGGCCAGACCCGCGTTTCCACATCCTCGGGCGACAAAATGGTCAGGCCGTCGGGCTTTTCCAGATCGGAACAGATTTTTGCCAACAATTTGTTCGGCGCCAGGCCGATCGAGCACGACAGGCCCGTCGCCTCGAACACGGCCGCCTTCAGTCGCGCCGCCATGGCCGGTGCCTGCTCGCCGTATTCGGTCAGGTCGACATAGATTTCATCGATGCCCACGTTCTGGATGATGGGGCACAGCTGGGCCACTGCCTGCTTGAAGCGGGCCGAATACTCGCGGTAAGCCTCGAAATCGGCCGGCAGCAGGATGCTGTCGGGCGCCAGTTTCGCCGCCTTCATGATGCCCATGGCGGAAAACACGCCAAACTTGCGCGCCGCATAGGTCGACGTGGTGACGACGCCGCGCCCCACGTAGTCGCGCATGCGCGCGAATTTCCGCGTGCCGTCTTCCTGCAGCACCGGTTGCTGCAAGCGCCCGCCGCCGATGACGACGGCTTCGCCGCGCAATTCCGGATATTTCAACAGTTCCACGGAGGCGAAAAAGGCATCCATGTCCAGATGGGCTATCCAGCGGCGCGGTTCAGGCAATGTAGGGGCAGATGTGGTCAAGGACACCTCGCGGCGGGATACTGTAGTTATATACAGTATCGCTGGAAATGCCCATGGATGCAAGTTGAAACGCACGCGCTCCGCAGTTGCTTTTCTCAATAGCAAGATTACAATCCTGACACGACTATAAAAGGAGTTGCCTTGTCTACAGCACATCAAGCTTTGCGCCGCCTGGCCGTCTGCTCATCCATCCTGCTGTCCACGCTGGCGGCATCCGCGCTGGCCGCCGACGCCACCGCCCCCATCGCCACCAAGACGGCCTGGCAGGAAACGCGCCACGGCACCGTGGTTACGGACGACTACCGCTGGCTGCAAAAGAAGACCAATCCTGCCGTGATCGACTACCTGAATGCGGAAAACGCCTATACGGCGGCCGTCACGGCCCCGATCCAGCCGCTGGCCGACAAGCTGACTGCGGAAATCAAGGGACGCATGCAGGAAGTGGACCTGTCCGTGCCTGCGCGCCAGGGCAATTTCTACTATTACACGCGCACGGAAGCGGGCAAGCAGTATCCGATTCACTGCCGCCGCCCCGTCGGCACCAGCGGCGCCTACGATGCGCAGGCGCTTGAAGAAATCTTGCTGGATCAGAATCAACTGGCCGAAGGCCACAAATTTTTTGCCGTGCGCGCGTTTGCCATCAGCCCGAACGAACAATTGCTGGCCTACACCACCGACACGACGGGTTTCCGCCAGTACGCGCTGCATGTCAAGGATTTGAAGACAGGCAAGTTGCTGGGCGACAGCATGCCGCGCGTCACATCCCTGGCCTGGGCGGCCGACAACGCCACCCTGATGCTGACGCAGGAAGAAGCCACCACCAAGCGCGCTGACCGCTTGTTCCGCCTGGCCTTGGGCGGCATGCCGCAGCAGGTCTATCACGAGCCGGTAGAGCAATTCGCCATCGGCGTGAGCCGCACGCGCGACCAGCGCTACTTTGTGCTCACGGCGCGCAGCACGGATACGAGCGAAGTGCTGCTGTTGCCAACGAGCCAGCCGCAAGGCAGTTTCCAGAGCGTACTGAAACGCGAAAAAGGCCACCGCTACGTCGTCGAACACCGCGACGGCCAGCTGTACATCCTGACCAACAAGGATGCGAAGAATTTCCGCGTCGTCAGCGCGCCATTGAGCACCCCGCAGCCGAAACACTGGAAACCCGTCGTGCCGCACAACAAGGATGCCGTGATCCAGTCCATCGACGTCTTCCAGGGCTATCTGGTGGTGATGGAAAAGGCGCGCGCCCTGAACCGCGCGCGCATCCTTGATTTTGCGCAAAAGAACTGGAAAACCGTGCAGTTCGACGACCCCGTCTACCTGGCCACGTCCGTCGGCACACCCGAGTTTTCGGCCACGCAATTTCGCATGTCGTACCAGTCGCCCGTCACGCCGCCCACCATCATCGATGTCGGCATGAAGGATGGCCAGCGCACGGTGCTGAAGCAGCAGGAAATCGTCGGCGGCTTTGACGGCAGCCGCTACACGACGCAGCGTCTGTGGGTGACAGCGCGCGATGGCGTGCAAGTGCCGCTGTGGGTCGTCTACAAGAAGGGCGTCAAGCTCGACGGTTCCGCGCCGCTGCTGCTGTATTCGTATGGCTCGTATGGCATCTCGACGGAAGCCAGTTTTGCCATCAGCCGCATCAGCCTGCTGGAACGCGGTGTCATCTATGCGCAAGCGCATATCCGCGGCGGCACCGACATGGGCGAAGCGTGGCATGAAGACGGCATGCTGATGAAGAAGAAAAACACCTTCCATGACTTCATCGACAGCGCCGACTACCTGGTGCGCGAAAAATGGACGAGCCCGAACCGCCTGATCATCCAGGGCGGCAGCGCCGGCGGCTTGCTGATGGGCGCCGTCGTCAACATGCGTCCCGAGCTGTTCCACGCCGTGCACGCGGCCGTACCATTCGTCGACGTGATGAACACCATGATGGACGCCAGCCTGCCCCTGACGACGGGCGAATACCTGGAATGGGGCGACCCGAACCAGAAGGCGGCCTACGACTACATGCTCAGCTACTCGCCCTACGACAACATCGCGCGCAAGAATTATCCCGCCATGCTGGTGACGACGGGCCTGAACGACAGCCAGGTCATGTACTGGGAACCGGCAAAATACGTGGCCAAGCTGCGCGCGTATAAAACGGACGGCAATCCATTGCTGCTGAAAACGAATATGGGCGCCGGCCACGGCGGCGCGTCGGGCCGCTACAACGCGATTGCCGAAAACGCCTTCAACATGGCCTGGATGCTGTCGCAGTGGAACATCACGCAATAATGTGAAAAAAGCGCTTGCAGAAGGATTTTAGCCATCCTATAATAGCGCCTCTTCCAGACGTGGTGACAAACGTCGGGATGGTTTTCTGAGACAAGCAACGGGTGCTTAGCTCAGTTGGTAGAGCGGCGCCCTTACAAGGCGTAGGTCGGGAGTTCGAGCCTCTCAGCACCCACCAAATCAGAAAACTGTCCAGTGCTTCATGGATCAGCAACAAAGATCATACGAGCTTGGAGTGGTAGTTCAGTTGGTTAGAATACCGGCCTGTCACGTCGGGGGTCGCGGGTTCGAGTCCCGTCCGCTCCGCCAATAAAAGAAAAGCCCTTTGGTTCCTGGAACCGAAGGGCTTTTCCCATTTCAGAAGCCAAAAACACGTCATTACCCGCTCCCCTGAACATTTTTGCGCTTTTCAGCAAAAAAACTGCCATTCCCCCTCAAGAATAGTTGCACAAGGGCGAAAGCGCCCCCTATAATAGTGCCTCTTCCAGACGTGGTGACAAACGTCGGGATAGTTTTCTGGGTATGCGGGTGCTTAGCTCAGTTGGTAGAGCGGCGCCCTTACAAGGCGTAGGTCGGGAGTTCGAGCCTCTCAGCACCCACCACCAATACAGAAAATTATCCAGTGCTTCATGGATCAGCAACACAGATCATACGAGCTTGGAGTGGTAGTTCAGTTGGTTAGAATACCGGCCTGTCACGTCGGGGGTCGCGGGTTCGAGTCCCGTCCGCTCCGCCAATAAAAGAAAAGCCCTTTGGTTCCTGGAACCGAAGGGCTTTTCCCATTGTGGGGTCAGACCCACAACACCACCAACGTCAACCCCAAAGCTAACTTGCCCGGGGGTCTGACCCCGGCTGTTAGAATCAGCGCTACCCTGACTCCGCCCCTGCCCGCATGCGCTTGCCCCGTAGTACTCCTCCCTATATCGCCCTGCGGCTGCGCCTGGCCCATCATGCTTTGCTGCAATTTGCCGCCAGCCTGACGAGTTCCATGGAAATCTTCTTTTTCCTGGCCGGTCCCGTCCTGCTGGGCCTGCTCAGCGTCATCGCCCTGCCCGGCTTTCTCGCCGTGAGCCAGCCCTGGCCCGCCGCACTGAGTATCATCGTCACGCAGACGGTCCTCACTTGCCTGCCCGCCTGGCTGCTGCGCAAACGGCTGCTGCCGGCAAGTACCGCCGTCTGGCTGCGCCAGCTCCCCTTGCCGCCGCGCCTGCGCTGGCAAGCCGATATCGCCGTCGCCGGCCTGCTGATGCTGCCGCTGGACCTTGCGTATGCCGTCTCGGCCGGCATCTGGCTGCTGCAGTCGCCGCCGTGGCTGCGCCCCATTGCGGCGGCCGGCATTGCCGCCACCGCCGGTGCCTGGCTGCTGGCCTGGCTGCTGACGACGCTCATCGTGGCGCAACGCCTGCGCGCGCCGCGCCCCGCACAAAGGGCGCGCCCGCCCACGATGACGGCCTATGTGCCGCAACGGCCCCGCTGGCCTATCCTGTTCCTGTGGCGCCAGCTGTTCTGGCTGCCGTTCTGGCGCAATGAGAATGTGATCGGCCTGCAGCAAAGCGTCTTGCTGGCCACGGCGGGCGCCAGCATGCTGGCCTGGCTGCTGCGCGCGCCCCTGCTGCCCGCGCCGCTGCTCGGTTTGCTGGCCAGCGCCAGCCTGGTCATTGTGACGGACCGGGGCGACAAGGCCGTGCGCGAGCAGATCGCCGTGCTGCGCCCAGCGCTGAACGCCTGGCCGCTGGCCAGCGCGCCCTTGCTGCGCCTGGCCTGCGCGGCCAGCCTGCTGCCCGCCTTCGCCGTGCTGCTGGCCGGTGCTGTCTTGCTGTACGCCACCGATCCCGCCGCCTTGCAACAGCGCGTCACCAGCGTGTATGCCCTCACCGCCAGTGTCGCCCTGCTGGCCATCGTCGGCCTGCCCCGCCTGACGGCGCGCGGCAGGGTCGCCCTCGTCGTCCTGTCCATCCTTGCCTTGAGCGCCATCGGAAGCGAATTATGGAATTGAACCTGCCTTCTTCCGTGCTGTATATCGAGCACCTCGATTTTCACTTCCCCACGCACAGCGTGTTCCAGGGGTTCAACCGGCAATTCGGCCCCGGCGTCACCTGGCTGCGCGGCGCGAACGGCGCCGGCAAGACGACCTTGCTGAAGCTGGCGGGCGGCGCCCTGCTGCCCGCGCGCGGCGCCATCCGCCTGAACGAAATCGACAGCGGCTTCATGCCGCTGGCCTACCGCGCCCAGGCCTTCTATTGCGGCGGCGATGCGCCCGCCCTGCCCTGGCTGCAAGTGCACGAGTTTCTCGACCTGCACCTGGCCCTGTACCCGGGCAGCGACCAGGCCCTGCTGAACGACGAACTGAGCGCATTTTCCCTGCTGCAGACCTTACAGCAAAGCATCACCGCCCTGTCCCTGGGCCAGCATAAAAAACTGCAGCTGGCCCTGGCACTGGCCTTGCCCGTGCGCCTGCTGCTGATCGATGAGCCGTTCAATGGCCTCGACGCGGCCGCCATGGCGTACTTGCGCCAGCGACTGGCCGACCCGGCCCGCCTGGCGCGCCAGTGCATCGTGCTGACCAGCCATCTGGCGCCGGACGTGCCGCTGGCGGCGACGGTGGAAATATAGACAGGAAATACAGCTTTGCAGATCGGCAAGAACCGCTTAGGATGCCGTGTTGCAAAAACCGGCGATCCCGGTGCAGCCACGACAACAACACGGCACGGTTATTCACCGCGCCCGGCTTATTCTTGGAGAAATCATGTTGAACATCCACCGCAGCGCCCTGGCCATCCTGTGCGCCGCTATCACCACCTGCACCGCCTCGGCCCTCGCCGCCGGCCCCACGGGCACGGCCGCCGACTATGGCAGCAGCGCGCCCCACGCCGCCGCCCAGCGCAGCATCGAACTGCAGCCCGACACGCGCCACATCAACGTCACGCACGGCGAAACCGTCACCATCGCGCGCGCCGGCCAGCGTTTTACGTGGCACGTGCAAACTTTTAACCATCAAACGACATTCGCCCTGGCCGAGATCGCGCCGAAAGACATGCCCGTCGATGGCGTGCAGGTGTATGTCGCCGCCAACCCGCTGTACGCGGGCAGCTAAGTTTCTTTAACGCATAAAAAAACCGGAAGGGCCTCGCGGCCGTTCCGGTTTTTTTTCAGCGTGAAGAGTTACGCCGTCAATGCTTCTTTCGCTGCGGACTCGTCGACCACTTCCTCGTCATCCGAGCGGATCAGGTGGTCAAAGGCGGACAAAGCTGCCTTGGCGCCTTCGCCGGTGGCGATGATGATCTGCTTGTACGGCACCGTGGTGACGTCGCCGGCCGCGAACACGCCGGGGATCGAGGTCTGGCCGCGGGCATCGACTTCGATTTCGCCGTGGCGCGACAGGGCGACCGTGCCTTTGAGCCACTCCGTGTTCGGCACCAGGCCGATCTGCACGAAGACGCCTTCCAGCTCGACCTTGTTCGACGTACCGCTGATACGGTCCGTGTAGCTGAGGCCATTGACGATCTTGCCGTCGCCGTGGATTTCGGTGGTTTGCGCCGAGGTGATCACGGTCACGTTGGGCAGGCTGTGCAGCTTGCGCTGGAGCACCGCATCGGCGCGCAGTTCTGCGCCGAACTCGATCAGGGTCACGTGTTTCACGAGGCCGGCCAGGTCGATCGCCGCTTCCACGCCCGAGTTGCCGCCGCCGATCACGGCCACGCGCTTGCCCTTGAACAAGGGACCATCGCAGTGCGGGCAGTAGGCGACACCGTGGTTGCGGTATTCCTTCTCGCCCGGCACATTGATTTCGCGCCAGCGGGCGCCGGTGGCCAGGATGACGGTCTTGGCTTTGAGCACGGCGCCATTCGCCGTTTCAATCTCGATCAGCTTGCCTGGAGTCAATTTCGCGGCGCGCTGCGTGTTCATGATATCGACGTCGTATTCCTTGACGTGCTGTTCCAGCGCCACGGCGAACTTCGGACCATCGGTTTCCTTGACGGAAATAAAATTCTCGATCGCCAGGGTATCGAGCACCTGGCCGCCGAAACGCTCGGCCAGCACGCCCGTGTTGATGCCCTTGCGGGCCGCGTAGATCGCCGCTGCCGCGCCGGCTGGGCCGCCGCCAACGATCAGCACGTCAAACACGTCTTTCTTGCTCAACGCTGCCGCCTGGCGGGCGCCGGCATTGGTGTCGAGCTTGGCGAGGATTTCCTCGACATTCGTGCGTCCCTGGCCGAAATGCTGGCCATTGAGGAACATCATCGGCACGGCCATGATCTGGCGTTCTTCCACTTCTTGCGGGAACACCCCGCCATCGATGGTGGTGACCTTGATGCGCGGGTTGATCACGGCCATGGCATTCAAGGCCTGCACCACTTCCGGGCAGTTATGGCAGGAGAGCGAAATAAACGTTTCAAACTCGTAATCGCCGTCGAGGTTGCGGATCTGCTCGATCACGGCATCGTCGAACTTGATGGTGTGGCCGCCCACTTGCAGCAGCGCCAGCACCAGCGAGGTAAATTCGTGGCCCAGCGGCACACCGGCGAAACGCACGCCGATGTCGGAGCCGGTACGGTTGATGCTGAACGACGGGGTCCGTACGCCAGCGTCAAGGCGCTCGACCAGCGTGATCTTGTCGCTCAACAGGACTATCTCCTGGAGCAATTCCTTCATCTCGCGGGCTTTTGCGCTGTCATCGAGAGAAGCGACCAGCTCAAGCGGATACACCACTTTTTCCAGGTAGGATTTCAGTTGGGTTTTGAGGGTTGCATCTAACATGATTTTTTCTTCCTTTACAAATATTTAGGCGAATGCCGGGCCGGACGCCCGGTCCGGCATCGCGGTAACTACTTGTTTGCTACGTCGTGCATCGAGACTTAGATCTTGCCGACCAGGTCCAGCGATGGGGTCAGCGTTGCGGCGCCTTCCGTCCATTTTGCCGGGCACACTTCGCCTGGGTGATTCGCCACGTACTGGGCGGCTTTGACTTTGCGCAACAGTTCCGATGCGTCACGGCCGATGCCGTTGTCATGCACTTCCAGCACTTTGATGAAGCCGTCCGGATTGATGACGAAGGTGCCGCGCAGTGCCAGGCCTTCTTCTTCGATCATGACTTCGAAGTTGCGCGACAGGGCGCCGGTCGGGTCGCCGATCAGTGCGTATTGCACTTTCTTGATCGCGTCCGAGGTGTCGTGCCAGGCTTTGTGCGCGAAGTGGGTATCGGTCGAGATGCCGTAGACATCGACGCCCAGCTTCTGGAACTCGGCGTGGTGATCGGCCAGATCTTCCAGTTCGGTTGGGCAAACGAAGGTGAAGTCGGCTGGGTAGAAGACGAATACCGACCACTTGCCTTTCAGCGACGCTTCCGTCAGGTCGACGAATTTGCCATTGTGGTATGCGGTTGCCTTGAATGGTTTAACTTGGGTATTGATCAGCGACATGTCATTTCCTCTCGTGTGGTGAATCAGTAAGACTCTAGTGTAAGGGGTTTTAACCCATATTCAAAATTGATTGTCACAATAGTTTCAATTAGTTTTAGCTATCATGACGCCATGGGAACTCCATGATAGGCAGTTCCCACAGGATTGGATAGCGGTGACAGTGGATACCCCTGCCGCCGCCAGGTGTTTCACTCCTAGTTCTTTAACTCTTCCGGTACCTTGCCGCCGTTTTCCGCCAGCTTGATCATCACCTGGCGGTGCAGCCAGATATTCATGCTGGCCGAATCGTTGGTGTCGCCCGTGAAGTGCAGCTCTTGCGCCAGTTCCTTGCGCGCGGCCAGGCTGCTGTCGAGTTGAAGCAGTTTCATCAGGTCGACGATGGACGTGCGCCAATTGAGTTTTTCCGCGTTCTTGCTGGCCAGGTCGACCAGCACCACTTCCACGTCGACGACCGGCACGGCGGCGGCCGGTGCAGGCGCTGCCGCCGGTGCGGCTGCCGCTGGCGCTTCGGTAGCGGCAGCCGGCGTGGCTGCCGGGGCAGCGTCGGATGAATGGTGGAAGATTTTGTTATAGATATTGCTGAAAATGCCCATGAGGTCACCTCGAGTTGAGTGAATGGAAGAAGGTTTGCCTGCGCACCAGGTCCAGGACCCGTGACAGCAATGCCGGGCGCAGGCGCCAGCCCGTCGAGTATAAGCCCGTTCGGGCCGGGAGCCCCGTCCCGCAGGCTTGCGTGAAATCTGGTGGCGGACGCGCCCGTTTCAAGGATGCAAAGGCCGCCGGGCGTGCAGCAGCGCGTCGAACGCGTCGATGGCCAGCGGCGGCGCAAACAGCTCGCCTTGCGCAAAATCGCAGCCGATCTCCAGCAGCAGCGCGCGCTGCTCTTCGGTCTCCACCCCTTCGGCGATGACTTGCAAACCCAGCTTGTGGGCCATGGTGACGATGGCTTCGCACAGCACCAGTTCGCTGGCGCCGGGCGCCAGCTTGCGCACCAGCACGCCGTCGAGCTTCAGGTAATCGATGCCGCACTGCTGCAATTGCGTCAGCGAGGCATGGCCGCTGCCAAAGTCGTCGAGGGCGATCTGCAAGCCCGCCTCGCGCAAGTGCTGCAGGCGTGGCGCCATGCTATTGCCGCTAGGTAAAAGCACATCTTCGCGCATGTCGAGCACGATGGCCGAAGGCGGCACATCGAGCGCCAGCAGCTGGCGCAGCCAGGTGCCGGGCGCCTCGACTTCGCGCTGCAATTCCAGCGACGACTGGTTCAGGCACAGCTGCAGCCCCGGCAAGCCGATGGCCTGGCCCTGCGCGCGCCAGCGCAGCAGTTGCGCGGCCGCCGTGCGCAGCACCCAGTCGCCGATCTCCACAATCAAGCCGCTGCTCTCGGCCAGCGCCAGGAAATCGGGCGGGCACACGACGCCCCGCTGCGGATGGTGCCAGCGCAGCAAGGCTTCCGCTTTGGCCAGTTTGCCGCTACGCAGCTCGACGATGGGCTGGTAATGCAGCTGCATCTGCTGTTCGTGCAGGGCCGCGCGCAAGTCCGCCCCCATGCGCATGCGGTTGACGGCCGCCACCTGCATGGCCGGCGTGAAATAACTGTAGCGGTTGCGCCCCGCGCCTTTCGACACATACATGGCCTGGTCCGCATGCTTGAGCAAGTCCTCGATCGTGCCCGCGTCGTCCGGATACAGGGTGATGCCGATCGAGGCGGAGACGAAGGCCTGCTCCTGTCCCAGCAGGAACGGCGCCAGCAAGCCGTCGAGGATTTGCCGCGCGATGCGGTCGACTTGCTGCAGGTCGTCGAGGTCGGACAGGATCACCGTGAATTCATCGCCGCCCAGGCGCGCCACCGTATCCGTCTCGCGCACGCCCACGCGGATGCGCCGCGCCGCTTCGATCAGCAAGATATCGCCCTGGTGGTGGCCGAGGGTGTCGTTGACTTCCTTGAAGTGGTCGAGGTCGATAAACAGGATGGCCACGCGGCTTGCGTCGCGCCGCCCCTGGGCCAGCGCCAGGCGCAGGCGCTCGTGGAACATGCGGCGGTTCGGCAATTGCGTCAGGGTATCGAAATTGGCTTGCTGCCAGATCAGCGCTTCCGTTTGCCGCTTGTCCGTCACGTCTTCCAGCATGCACAGGTGCTGCGGGCCGCCATGGCGCGCCGTGGCGATGGCCGTCACCGAGGCGTCGACCCACACCACGCCGCCATCGGGACGCACGATGCGCTTGGCGTGGCGAAAACCCTGCATGCGCCGCGCCAGCAGCTGCACCACGTGCGCCTGCTCGCCCGCCACGTCGTCGGGATGGCTGATTTCCATCCAGCTCGTCTGCTTCATGTGCTCCAGCGTGCGCCCGGCGATGGCCAGATAGCGCGGATTGATATCCAGAAACTGTCCGCTCACGGTATCGATCAGGGCGATGCCCATGGGCGCCTGCTCGAACATGGTGCGAAAGCGCAATTCCCCTTGCCGGATGGTGTCCTCGGTGCGGCGGCGCTCACGCGCCAGATTGCTGAAATGAAAGGCGGCCGACACGGCCAACAGGCTGCCCGCCACGCCCAGCGACAGGTACAGCCAGCCCAGGTCCGCGCCTGGCACGGGGCGATACAAAAAACCCTGGTAGGCGCGGCTGTCCGTGGCATTGCGCGGCAGCACGCCCATGGCGGCATACGTATCGGCGATATGCTGCCAGCGCTGGGGATTCATGTAGCCCGGCTCCACCAGCGTAGGCTGCAGCAGTAAATCCATTTGCTGCGCCTCGTACAGCAGGTGCGCGCGGTCGTGGCGCTGGCTGTATTTAACATGGATCAATTGCGCCATTTCCTCGCGGTGCGCCATCGCGTATTGCCAGCCGCGCAAACTGGCCGCGCGGAACGCTTTTACGCGCTCGGGATGGCGGCGCAGTTCGCGCTCGCTGGTAAACAGGTTGTCGCCGTAGAAATCGATGCCGGCCGTGCGCGGCGTAAACTGGTAATAGGGAAATCCCGCCCGGTCCAGATAGTCCGGTTCGTTGGTGGAATACGCGGCAATCGCATCGACTTTGCCCTCGATCAAATCCTCGACCCGGTAGCTGGGCGGCAAGTGGCGCATCTGCTGCGGCGCGACGCCCATTTTCCGCAGGAACAGCGACACTTCATCGGATGCGGACGCCACGTCGGCGGGCGCGCCTATCATCACGGGCGCCCCCGCCAGCTTGCGCACGTCGGGCGCGCCGCCTTGCTGGCGCATCAGCAGCACGCTGGGCGAATGCTGGAACACCACGGCCAGCGCCACCACGGGTTTACCGGCCAGGCGGCTGAGCAACAAGGTGCTGTTGCCCACGCCATATTCGGCATGGCCCGCCAGCACGGCCGCCTCGGCGCGCGGCGCGCCGCTGCCTTCGAGCAGCGTCACGTCGAGGCCCGCCTCGCGGTAATAGCCTTGCTCGATGGCCGCGTAATAGCCGGCGAACTGGAACTGGTGCGTGAAATTGAGCTGCAGGGAGACGGGTTCCAGCGCCCGGGCTTGTGTGGCCAGGCACAGCAGCAGGAAGAACAGGCCGCGCCAGCCGCGCGCCAGCCTGCCGGCGAGCGGCAAGACAAAGCGGAAAGCATCGGGGGCTTTCATCGGCATGGCGGAACACCACAGGAAGCTGCCGAGCTGGCAGGGGTAAGGCTATTGTAGCCGCCCCTTTTGCCATTGGATAATTATTTCAGTGAGAACAATAGCGTTGATGTTTTTGGCAAACAATTCGCCTTTGTTTGCGCTAGAACACGACGCCGGCGACCAAAATGATGTTGGCATACGGACTGCACTCGCCCGTGCGCACGATGGCGCGCGCGCCCTTGCTCAATTGCTTGAACTCCTCGTGCGTCACCTGGCGCGCATCGGGCAGGGACAAGGCCGCCACTTGGGCCGCCATGGCCGGATTATGCTGCGGCAACTCGCTGGCGAGCAAATGGTATTCCACCTGCATTTCAGTCAATACCGTATTGACGGTATCGATGAAGCCGGGAATGCCGCGCGTCAGGGCCAGGTCGATCAGGGGCACGCCAGGCTGCGACGGCAAGCCCGCGTCGCCGATGACGAGCATGTCGCCATGACCGAGCGACGCGATCAATTGCGACAGCGCAATATTGAGCAACGGTGATTTTTTCATGGGCGTGGTGTCGTTAGAACAGCTCGTGCAAGTGGGGGATCGAGGTTTGCGCGCCGGGCTTGGTGACGCTCCAGGCAGCCGCGCGCTGGCCTTGTTGAATCGCTTCCGCCTCGTCCATGCCGGACGCCAGGCCCGCCACAAAACCGCCAATGAAGGTGTCGCCGGCGGCCGTCGTGTCGACCGCTTGCACCGCTTCGGCCGGAAAGGTGTAATCGCCGCCATACAGGGCCGCGTGCACGCCCTTGGAACCCAAGGTGATGATGACATTGTCGCTGCCCAGCTTTTGCAGCGCGGCCGCCAGCGCTTGGGCATCGGCGCCTTCCGGGCTGACGCCGGCCAGCATGGCCGCTTCGATTTCATTCGGAATCAGGTAGTCGACCAGTTCCAGCACGCCTTGCGGCAAGCTGGCCGCCGGGGCCGGGTTCAGCACCACGGTCTTGCCCAGCGAGCGGGCCAGTTTGATCGCGTGCACGACGGTGGCCATCGGCGTTTCCAGCTGCAGCACGACGATGTCCGCCTGCTCGATCAGCTCTTTCGCCGCGTCGATATGCGCGGGGCTGAGCAGATCGTTGGCGCCGCCGGCGATCACGATGCTGTTCTGGCCGTTGTCGTCGACGAGGATCGAGGCGATGCCGGACGCCACGCCGGGCAAGGTCGTGATGTGGCTGTCGATGATGCCGTCGCCCACGAGGGCCGCGCGCAACGTCGCGCCGAAGGCGTCGTCGCCCACGCAGCCGACCATGGCCACTTGCTGGGCGCCCGCCACCTTGCCGCTCAGGCGCGCGCAGGCCACGGCCTGGTTGGCGCCCTTGCCGCCAGGAATAGTTCTAAACGCGCCGCCCGTCAGGGTTTCGCCGGGGAGGGGCATGCGCGGCACGCGCAAGACCAGGTCCATATTGATGCTGCCGATAACCACGATCATGATGTCATTCCCATCAGTTCAGTTGCAGGAGAAGAAGTAGGTACAGCAGAAGGTACGGTGGCGGCCACGCTGGAGCCGCGCACGTGCAGCTCGGGGGCGATGCTGCGCTGCTGGCGCGGCAAGGCGGGGTCGGCGATGCGCGCCAGCAGACAGGCCGCCGTGATGTGGCCCAGCTCGCGCGTGTTCTGCGCCACGCTGCTCAAGGCCGGATGCACGAAGCTGGCCAGGTCGATATCGTCGAAGCCGACGACGGCCAGTTCCGCCGGCACGGCAATGCCACGCTCGGCGGCGGCGCGCAGGGCGCCAAAGGCCATCAAATCATTGCAGCAGAACAGGGCATCGGGGCGCTGGCCTTGGGGCAACGCCAGCAAGTCCAGCGCGGCCGCATAACCGCCCGCGCTCGTAAAATCGCCATGCACGCACAGGGCGTCGGCCAGGACCACGCCCGCGTCCGCCATGGCGCTGCGCGCGCCGGCGATGCGCTCATTGGAAATGCTCACTTCGCGGGGACCGGCGATGCAGGCAAGGCGCCGGCGCCCCAGCTCCAGCAAATGGCGCGCGGCCAGGGCTCCCCCGGCGCGGTTGTCGACGGCCACCGCATCGATGGCCAGGTCGCTGGGCGCGCGGTCGAGCAGCACGGCCGGCACCTTCATCTTGCGCAGCAATTCGCCATCGCTGTCGGCCAGCGCGGACAAAATCAGGCCGTCGCAGCGCTTGGTCAAGAGCACGTTCAGGTAGTCGCGCTGCTTGGCGGGATCGTCATCGGAATTGCACAAAATCACGCTGTAGCCGGCAGCATAGCAGCTGTCCTCGATGCCGCGCGCCACTTCCGAGAAATACGGGTTCGTATTGTTCGGAATGATCAGGCCGATGGTGCCCGTGCTGCGGCTGCGCAAGGAGCGCGCCAGCGCGCTGGGCACGTAATGCAGTGCCTCCGCCGCCGCCAGCACGGCGCGGCGCGCCTCGTCGCTGACGGGGCGGGTATTGTTGAGGACGTGCGAGACGGTGGTAAACGATACCCCCGCCGCCTGCGCCACTTGCTTGATGGTTGCCATGGGCCGGTATTATGAACGCTCGCCGCGGCGGCGGTAAGTGTCGAGCACCACGGCGGCGACGATCACCAGGCCCGTGACGATGCGTTTCACGGGTTCCGACACGCCCACCTGCGCCAGGCCCGCTTCCAGCACGGAAATGATCAATACGCCGATAAACGTGCTGATGACGGAACCGCGTCCGCCCATCAGGCTCGTGCCGCCGATCACGACGGCGGCGATCACCTGCAATTCCATGCCCACGCCGCCGTTCGGGTCGGCCGCTTCCAGGCGCGACACCTGGAACAGCGCGCCCACGCCGGCAAGAAAGCCCATCAAGGCAAAGACCAGCACTTTCGACGGTTTTGTGTTGATGCCGGACAAACGCACGGCTTCTTCATTCGTGCCGATGCCGATCCAGTGGCGTCCCAGCACCGTGCGCGTGAGCACCAGGTGGCCGATGACGACGATGGCGATCGAGGCGATGAAGGCGGGCGACAGGCCAAACGCAATCGGCGAGCTGATGCCGTCCACGGCGCTGCCGATGTATTCCGTGCGCGAATTGGTCACCTGATAAGCCATGCCGCGCGCCATTTCCAGCACGCCCAAGGACACGATGAACGAGGGGATGCGCCAGCCGACGGAAATGAGGCCCGTCGTCGCGCCGCACAGGGCGGCGACGAACATGCCCAGCAGGGCCGCGCTCCACACGGGCCAACCCCAGTGCACGACGGCCAGCGACAGCACGGACGCGGCCAGCGCCATCACGGAACCGACGGACAAATCGATGCCGCCGATGATCAGCACGAACGTCATGCCGACCGCCATCACGACCAGGGTCGGGATGTTATTCGACAGGGTACTCAAGGTGGCCAAAGTAAAAAAGTTTTCGCTGGCAAACGAGAACAGCACGCACATGGCCAGCAAAGCGCCGATCAGGCCCGCATAGTTTTTCAGGTCGGCCAGGCTGCGCTGCAGATACGAAGGAGAGGAGTGGGTGGTCATGGGAATCTTTCCGGCGATCAGGCCGCAGCTGGAGTGGAGTTGGGGGTCAAATAGCCGGAGAAGGCGGCCGACAGCAGCGCGTCCTGGCTCCAGGCGCCGCGCTCGAAGGTGTCGACGATGCTGCCGGCGCTCATGACGGCGATGCGGTCGCAGATCAGCATCAGTTCGCGCAAGTCGCTCGAGACGATGACGAGGCCCTTGCCCTGGCGCGCCTGTTCGGCCAGCACCTGATAAATATCAAACTTGGCGCCGATATCGATGCCGCGCGTGGGCTCGTCGAACAGCATCACGGGGCAATCGCGGTACAGCCAGCGGGCGATCACGACCTTTTGCTGGTTGCCGCCGGACAGCTCGGCCACCGTTTGCGCGCTGTTGCGCGAACGGATGCCCAGGCGCTGAATATAGTCGTCGGCCACCGTCGCTTCGGCCGCGTCGTTGAGCCAGCCAGCGCCACTGACCGTGTCGAGCGAGGCCAGGGTCGTGTTGACGGCGATCGACTGGCGCAGCAACAAACCCTGGCCCTTGCGGTCTTCCGTGATCATGGCGATGCCGGCTTTCACGGCCGCCTGCGGCGAGTGCAAGGCGGCGGGCACCTCGCTGTCGCCGAGGAACACGTCACCGGCATCGGCGCGGTCGGCGCCGAAGATCAAACGCAGCAATTCCGTGCGGCCCGAGCCGATCAGCCCGGCGATGCCGAGGATTTCGCCGGCGCGCAAGTCGAACGATGTCGGGTTGACCACCTTGCCGCGCGCCAAGCCCCGCACGCGCAGCAACGGCGCGCCGATGGTGCGCCCGCTCAGGTCGACGGCATCGTCGGCCGAGCGGCCCACCATCAGGCTGACCAGGTCGGCGGCGGAGTGGCCGGCGATATCGTCGTCGCACACGAGCTGGCCATCGCGCAGCACGGCGATGCGGTCGGCCACGCGCTTGAGTTCTTCCAGGCGGTGGGAAATGTAGATGATGCACACGCCGTCGGCCTTCAGGCGTTCGATTTGCAGGAACAGCAATTCCACTTCGCGGTGCGTCAGCATGGCCGTCGGCTCATCTAACACCAGCAAACGGCAGGCGCCAATTAAATTGCGCGCGATTTCGATCATCTGCTGGTGGCCGATACCCAGTTCGCCCACGAGGGTCCACGGATCGAGGCCGCCCAGGCCCACTTTCTCCATCTGTTCGCGCGCGTCGCGTTCGAGACGCGTGCGGTCGATGAAGCCGAAGCGCTGCGGCAGGTTTTTCAGGTACAGGTTTTCCGCGATCGACAGGGTGGGAATCAAATTGAGTTCCTGCATCACCATGCGGATGCCCAGCGCCTCGGCCGCGCCGCGCGAGGCGGGCTGGTAGGGCTTGCCGTCGAGCAGCATCGTGCCCGTGGTCGCTTGCTCCAGGCCGCAGATGATCTTCGACAGGGTGCTTTTACCGGCACCGTTCTCTCCCGTCAGCGCCAGTACCTGGCCGGGGGCGAAACGCAGGCCCACGCCGCCCAGCACGGGGCCGACATAGGACTTGCCGATGTTATCCAGGGTCAATAGAGGGATGGCGGCTGATGGCGCCGGGAGGATGTCGGTGGGCATGATAAAACTCCGCGGAAAAAGGCGGCGGGGCCGGCGCCGCCGCCTCAGGCTGAGACGCGGGCGCTGGCCCCGGCGGGATCAGACGATCAGGACTTGGCGCCCTTGGCGACCAGTTCGACCTTGGTTTCGATGACGCCACCGAGATCGGCCTGTTTCTTCTTCTGCGCCAGCGCTTTGAGCACGGTGTCGATGCCGAACACGGCTTGCTGCGAACCGAACTGGTCGGCGGTAGCCAGCACGCGGCCATCGGCCAGCATCGGCTTGATGGCGTTGATGTTGTCGTAGCCGACGACGAGGACCTTGCCCGTCTTGCCGGCCGCCTTGATGGCGGACACGGCGCCGATGGCCATGTTGTCGTTACCGCACAGCAAGGCCTTGATATTCGGGTTGGCGTTCAGCATGGCGGCGGCCACCGTATTGGCGGGGGCGATTTCCCACTGGCCCGACTGCACGCTGACGACCTTGGCACCGGCCGCGTTCATGGCGTCCTGGAAGCCCAGGGTGCGCTGCTGCGCGTTATAGGTGGTGGACACGCCCTCGATGATGCCGACGGGGTCGCCCTTCTTGATCTGCTTGGCCAGGAAGTCGCCGACGACCTTGGCGCCCTTGCGGTTGTCCGGCCCGACGAACGGCACGGTGATGCCCTTCTCTTTCAGCGCGCCCTCGTCGAGCTTGTTGTCGATATTGACGACGATGATGCCCGCGTCGATGGCTTTTTTCAGCACCGGCACCAGCGCTTTCGAATCGGCCGGGGCGATCACCAGCGCGTTGACGCGCGAGACGATCATTTGCTCGACCAGCTTGATCTGGCTCGACGTATCCGTTTCATCCTTGATGCCGTTCGACAGCAGGTCGTACTTGGCGGCATTGGCCTTCTGATGCGCCTTGGCGCCATTTTCCATGGTCAGGAAAAATTCATTGGCGAGCGACTTCATCACCAGCGCCACCTTCGGTTTGGCAGGCGTCTGCGCCATGGCCGGCACGGCGGGCAAAGCACATACCAGGACAGCGGCGGCAATCATTTTCAGGCGAATACGGGATGTCATGAGCGTCTCCAGAGTTGTTGGTCAAGCACGTGTACTGCATGCTTTTTAGGAAATTCGTTGCGCGCAAACGTTTGCGCGAAGCGAATAGTGCCTCAATGCCCTATTACAGTGCAAGCAAAACAGTATGTGCGGTGCAGCAAAAAGAGGACGCTCAGAGGGAAACGGGCAGGCCGATGCGACCGGCCTGCCGAGGGGAAATGCGCGGAAGTCAGGCGTTTGTTGCGGGACGGGCGCTGGCCCACTGCACCGCCAGCACGCTGGCCAGCACCAGCAGCAAGCCCAGCATCGACCAGCCCGTCATGGCCTGGCCCAGCAAGGCCCAGCCCAGCACGACGGCCATCAGGGGACTGAGCAGTCCCAGCGAGGAGACGGCCACGGGCGACAGGCGGGCGATGCCGCGAAACCACAAGGCATACGCCAGCAGCGCGCCGGCCAGGCACAGGTAGGCGTAGGCCAGCACTTGCTGCAAGGACAGCGCCGGCAACGGGGCGTCGGCCAGCCAGGCGACGGGCGCCAGCATCAGGCCGCCGAGCAGCAATTGCCAGCCCGTCAGCGCCAGCACGGGCAAGTCCGGCTTCCAGCGCCGCGTCAGATAGGTGCCGGCCGCCATGCAGGCCGTGCCGCCCAGCGCGGCGGCGATGCCGATCGGTTCCCACACCGTGCGCGGCGACAACAACAAAACGGCCATGCCGGCCACGCCCAGCACGCTGGCAAGCAAGGCCAGGCGGGCCGGACGGCGCCCTTCCACGCCCCAGGCCAGGCCCATCACCAGCAGCGGCTGGATGGCGCCCACCACGGCCGCCAGGCCGCCGGGCAGGCGGTAGGCGGCCACGAACAGCAGCGCCTGGAACACGCCGATATTGAGCGCCGACAGGATCAGCACGCGGCCCCAGTCGCGCCGCGCGGGCAGGCGCCGCATGATCAGCAGCAACAGCAGGCCGGCCGGCAGCACGCGGATCAGGGCCGCCGTGAAGGGCCGGTCCGGCGGCAGCAGTTCGGACGTGACGATATACGTGGAACCCCAGATCAGGGGCGCCAGCGCCGTGAGCAGAATATCGCCCCAGGCGGGGCGGACAGAAAAGGCGGACATGTACTATCTCGACATCAAGATAAAAAGCCAGTGTGGGCGCGAACTATCTTGATGTCAAGATAAATTGACGGAGGCACCGGCGCCTGGCGGGCGTAAAAAAGCCCGGCAGGGCCGGGCTTCGGGAATGAGGCAAGGCGGCACGCTGCCGCCTGCCCGACGCTTAATCGCGCACGCGCTGCAGCACCGCGACCGGCATGCCGCCGACGGTGAGCGTGGCCACGTTGTTGCTGTTGCTCAGGCTGATCTGCATGGCCATGCCGCCCCCCTCTTCCGAGACGATCGTCACGACATTGCCTTCGGTGGCAAACGTGGCCGTGCTTGCGTTGCCGTTCTCGATAATGCTGTCCTTTGTAAATTCCAGGATTTTGCCCGTCGAGCCCTTCCATTTGCCCACCAGCGGGTGGCCGCCAAAGCGGAACAGGCTTTTCAGCTTGTCCAGCATGCCCGCTTCTTGCGCACCCGAGGCATTGCGCATGGCACCCGCCATGGCCATGGCGGCCTGGTGCAGTTGCGCACGGTCGGTGACTTGCCATTGCTTGTCGACCAGCGCCAGCGGCAGTTGCACTTCCAGACCGCCGCCCGGCAAGCGTTGCAGGATCTGCGCGCGGTCCGGCGACTTGACGAGCCATGCCGCCTCATCGCTCAGCGCCAGGGTGGCCGTGGCCATCGCCGTCGGCTGCCCGCCCATCTCGCGCACCTGCTCGTAGCCGCTGACCTTGGCCACTTTCACGCCCTTGGCCACGCACAGCTTGTCGCCGCGCAAGGCGGCCTTGCCCGGCGCGGCCAGCGCATAGACGAATTGCGATTGCGCCAGCCAGCCGCCGCTGCTTTGTTCGACGGGCGCGTTGTACAAGCCGCCACGCACGAGGATATCGAGCCATTGTCGAGTGGAACTGTCGTACGACGCCACGCGGATTTCTTCCTTCTGGTACGGCAAGTTGGTGAAGCACAGCAGCTTGTCGCGCGCCGCCTCGTCGGCCGCCAGGTGGGCATCGATGGCGCGGCCAAAACTGCTGGCCGACGCCGCTTCCGGCGCCAGCAGCCACGCCAGGGCGCCGCCAGCCACGATGACCGCCGCCAGCGCGCCGCCGGCGATGACGACGTGGCGCCGCTTCACGCCGGACAGCGCCGGTGTCGCGGCCGGCGCGGGTGCCGGTGATGGGGCTGGCGCGGCATTGACGGCCTTGCCGCACTCGTCGCAAAAACGCGCGTCGGGCGCGTGGGCGGTGCCGCACTGTTTACAGAATTGCGCCATGGTCTGCCTTACTTGAGTTTATGCGCGCATTCGCCGCAGAACACGTCATCGGACGCGACCGGGGCCTTGCAGCTCGGGCAATGCAGGCTGTCAACCGACGCAGCGGCCGGTGCGGCCGGTGCGGCAGGTGCCGCGGCCTGTTCGGCCAGGGCACGCGCGCGTTCACGCGCTTCTTCGGCTTTCTTCTTGACCGCGGCCAGCCCGCCGTTCAGGCTCGCTTCCGAGGCGCTGAAATCGACATTGCGCGTGGCGTTCAGGTAAATGATGCACACACCCTTGGTAAAGATCAGGCCGGGCACCACAGCCGCGGCCGCCATCAGCAAGCCGCCGCCCAGACCGGCTGCGATGATGTAGCCGGAACCGCCACTCAGACCCGAAGCCAGGGAATACATATTCATCTGGCCGCCCAGGCCCAGGATGCCAGCCGACATGCCGCTGGTCAGCGACACGCCGGTACCGACCACGCCAAAGATCAGCAGCGCCACAAACGTCGTGATCAGGAACAGCAGCACTTCCAGCAGGATCACCGACACCAGCTTGGTGCGCACGATCAGGTTCAGGCGGGCAATGATCTGGAACACGGTGGCGCCCGACCACGCGGCGGGGCCGGCCAGCGGCAGCATCACGTAAAACAGCGCAAACACCAGCACGCCCAGCACGATGGCCGACAACGGGAAGACCAGCGTGTACAGCACGGGACCGAGCACGGGGATCTTGCAGACGAACAAAATGATGGCGATGGCGATCATGGCCGCCAGCACGATCAGAAATTCCAGGAACACGACCGCGATCAGGCGGTGGCTCGTGTACAGCGAAACGAGCACGGCATCCACCAGGCTCAAGCCAGGCTGGCCCTGGGCATCGCGCATCAGCAGGATGCCGACGGCGTTGGAGCCGTAAAACATCACGAGGAAGGCCATCAGGCCGCCCAGGAAGCCCAGCAGCACGCTGCTCATGCTGCCGGCGAGCATCGTCAGTACACCACCGACGAGCACGGCGCCGATGAAGGTCAGGGCCAGCAGGGCAATCGCGCGGAAATTCTTGATGGCGTCGGTCGCTTCGATCAGCGAACCGAGCGCGGAGGAAAAGGGAAGAGGTTTAGGTGCTTCTGTGGAAATGGTCATGTCTAGCCTGGATGGGGGTAAATCGGGAACGGAACGGCCGGCATGGCCGCCCCGTGGCAATCAGTGTCAGTAAGCGCGGGCCAGTTGCAGGTCGGACGCAGGCGCCTGGCGCTGGACGATCTGCAGCTTGACGTCCTGGCCGCCGACGCGCTTGCTATTCAGGTACAGGGCCGTGCGTACCGGGTAAATGCCTTGCGGCACGCCTTCAGGCATGGGAATCGAGAAGCCGCCCTTGTAGGCGCCGCTGCCGTTATTGCTGCTGACCACCTTGCGCACGGTTTTGATCAAGTCGCCATTGGGCTTGTACAGGCTCAATTCCTCTTCCACCAGCGGGTTCGGATCGCGCGTGCCGGCCGCCACTTCGATATACGAATTGGTCTGCGCCTTCTGGCCCGGACGCACGGACGACGGCGTAAAGCCCGTCTCGTACTTCACCAGGGTCGACTGCTCGGGCAGCTTGCCCTTGTTGGCCACCTTGTAGTCGGCCTGTACCTGCTGCGACGTCTTGACTTGCTGGCTTTGATAATTCAGGGCCACGCAGGCGAGTGCGCCCAGGCTGGCGCCCAGTGCCGCGCCGCGCACGGTATTGTTGCCGCCGCCCAGCAAGCCGCCCACGACGGCGCCGATGCCGGCCAGCATGGCCGTATTGCATTCGCCGCTGCCCGCTTCCGTGCCGGCGGTGGTGGTATTGCCCGTGGCGCCAGGACCGCCCGGTGCGGCGCAACCGGCCAGCATCGAAGACACGACCAGCAGCGCCACCATGGGCTTGGCAATTTGTTTCAAGTTTTTCACGTTATTCTCCGGAAGGATCAAAAATAGGGGGAAGGCAAGCCGCGCGGCTTACTCGATCTGGATTTGCGACAGCGCCTTGTCTTGCGCTTCCTTCGCCTTGCGCTTGATGTCGAGCGCATGGCGGTTGCCCGTGTCCATGCGCAACACGGCATTCGCATTGGCAATGGCGCAGTCGTACTTGCGCTGGCTCATGCAGTGGCTCGCTTCCGACAGGCTGTCCGTGATCACGCTTTCCAGGCCGCTAGTCTGTTTGACAGGCGCCGCTGGCGGTATCACCTTGACCGGTTTGGCCGGCTTTTCAGCGACGGGAGCCGGTTTTTCCACAGCCGGGGCGGGTGCGGGCACCGGCTCGGGGGCGGGCGCGGCGACAGATGCCGGGGCGGGCGCAGCAGGCGCAACGGCAGGCTCGGCCGCCGTCGCGCCGTCGAGCGCCGGGTCGCTGATGGCCAGCGGCTGCTCGGCGGCAGGCGCAGGTTCCACCTGCGCGGGCAAGACTGGAACAGCTTCCGGCGCCGGCGCTGCCGGCTTGCTTGAGAGAAAATAGTAAGCGCCCGCACCGCCCAGCAGTACTACTGCGGCGACGGCTGCAGCGATCAGTTTCATGCGGCTGCCCGCCGCTGGGCTGTCACTTGGCGTGTCGGCCACGGGAGCTGGTGCTGGTGCTGGCGCTGGTGCGGGTGCGGGTGCAGGATCGGCACGGCGCTTTTCCAGCACGGGCGGTGGCGGCGGTGGCGCGACCGGCTCCGGGATGAAGACGGGAACGGGTTCCGGAACAGCTTGCGCGACCATTTCTGTCACTGGAGCGGGCTCAGGAACGACCACACTCACTGGTTCGGGAATCGGCGCCGGCACAGGTGCCGCAACAGGTTCTGGCGGCAGCACTGGCGCCACGGCAAAGCTGAACGCGCATTTGGGGCAGAACTTGGCGTCGGGCTTGCAATCATGGCCGCACTGGCCACAGGATTTGCCCGGCACGGCAGCGACGGCGGTCGTGGCGACGGCAAACGTCGTGCCGCAGGAAGAACAGAATTTGGCGCCCGGCTTATTCTCGGCTTGGCAGGAAAGGCATTTCAATTGGCATCTCTTTTCATATCAACGCTGGGAGTCGCGTACGCTGGCGCTTGCCAGAAAGGCAGCATTGTTGCCGTACGGCTAAATATCCAACGAGTATATTTTCAAACACCAAGTTGCCACAAGGGAAAATTGCTTTTTGCTCTATTCAATTTTTAAATATTGGTAAAAATCCCGCCGCCACGGCGGTTTGCCGCCCCATCTTGGTGCGCCCATAGCAAAAAACCCGGCAACGCAGTACGCGTTGCCGGGTTTTTCAAAGGATGCCCAAGGGCCGAAGACTATCTACTTGCGTCCACCCCGTGCCGGCGCGGCATGGCCGCCCTTGGCTGGCGGCTTGCTGCCACGGCCCATCGGCACGGCGGCCGGCTTGGCCTTCGTCTTGATGGTCGACAGAATCGATGGACGCACTTTCGACTCGGCGGCCGACGCTTTGGGCGCCGCTGCCGTGCCGCCCAGGGCGATGCGGTTCTTGCCCGGCGTGACCTTGAACTTGTCCGGCGTGCCGGCGCCATGCGTCTGGCGGCTGCGTTCGCCTGCGGCCAGGCCGCCCGATTCCGACGACGTCCAGGCCGGTATCAAGTGCTTGTCGCCATTGCCGATCAAGTCGCCACGGCCCATGTTGACCAGCGCTTCGCGCAAGATCGGCCAGTTGGCCGGGTCCTGGTAGCGCAGGAACGCTTTATGGGTGCGGCGGATCTTGCCGCTGCGCGCCGTTTCCACCACTTCCGAGTCGGCTGTCACCTTGCGCAGCGGATTCTTGCGCGTGTGGTACATCGTCGTGGCCATGGCCATCGGCGTGGGCATGAAGGTCTGCACCTGGTCCAATTTAAAATTGTTTTTCTTCAGCCACAGGGCCAGGTTCAGCATGTCCAGGTCCGTCGTGCCCGGATGGGCGGCGATGAAATACGGGATCAGGTATTGCTTCTTGCCCGCTTCCAGCGAAAAACGGTCGAACATTTCCTTGAATTCGTCGTAGGCGCCGATGCCGGGCTTCATCATCTTCGACAAGGTGCCCTCTTCCGTGTGCTCAGGGGCGATCTTCAACAGGCCGCCCACATGGTGCGTGACCAGTTCCTTCACGTACTCGGGCGAACGCACGGCCAGGTCGTAGCGCAAGCCCGAACTGATCAGCACTTTCTTGATGCCGGGAATGGCGCGCGCCTTGCGATATAGCGAGATGAGCTTGCTGTGATCCGTGCCCAGGTTGACGCAGATGGACGGGTACACGCACGACAGGCGGCGGCACGACACTTCGATCTCTTTTTCCTTGCAGGCGAGGCGATACATATTCGCCGTCGGGCCACCCATATCGGAAATGGTGCCCGTAAAGCCTTTGGTTTTATCGCGGATATGCTCAATCTCGCGCAGGATCGACGGTTCCGAACGGCTCTGGATGATGCGGCCTTCGTGCTCCGTGATCGAGCAGAAGGTGCAGCCGCCGAAGCAGCCGCGCATGATGTTGACGGAAAAGCGGATCATTTCCCAGGCGGGGATATGCGCCTTGCCATAGCTCGGGTGCGGGGCGCGCGCGTAGTTCATGTCGTACACGCCATCCATCTCGTCCATGGCCAGCGGCAGCGGCGGCGGGTTGAGCCACACGTCGCGCTCGCCATGCGCCTGCACCATGGCGCGCGCATTGCCGGGATTCGATTCCAGGTGGAACACGCGCGACGCGTGCGCATACATGACGGGGTCATCCTTGACGACGTCGTAGGCGGGCAGGCGCACGACGGTCTTGTCGTGCTTTTCCTTGGCCATGGCCAGGCGCTCTTCGCGGCTCATGATGCGGATCGGCTTGATGACTTCGGCCGATTTCGACGCATTTTCCGTGGCGCAGGCGGTCTTGTCTTCCTGCACCATCTCGTACGGGCTGTAGTGCGGGTCGATCTTGCCGGGCACGTCGACGCGGGTGGAATTGTGCACGCCCCAGTCGTCGCCGGGCAGCCAGCCGGCCGGCACCATGAAGGCCGTGCCGCGCAAGTCGCGGATATCCTTGATGTGTTCGCCGGCGGCCAGGCGGTGCGTCAGGTCGACCAGTGCCCGCTCGGCATTACCGAAGATCAACAAATCAGCCTTGGAATCGGGCAAGACGGAACGGCGGACCTTGTCCGACCAGTAATCGTAATGGGCGATGCGGCGCAAGGACGCTTCGATGCTGCCGATGACGATGGGCACGTCGGAATACGCTTCGCGCGCGCGCTGGGCGTACACAGTGACGGCGCGGTCCGGGCGCTTGTTCGGTTCGGCATTGGCCGTGTAGGCATCGTCCGAGCGGATCTTGCGGTCGGCCGTGTACTGGTTGACCATGGAATCCATGTTGCCGGCCGTGATGCCGTAGTACAGGCGCGGCTTGCCGAGGATGCGGAAGGCGTCGGCTGACAGCCAGTCGGGCTGGCTGATGATGCCGACGCGATAACCCTGCGCTTCGAGCAGGCGGCCGACCAGGGCCATGCCGAAACTCGGATGGTCGATGTAGGCGTCGCCCGTGACGAGGATGACGTCGCACTGGTCCCAGCCCAGCGCGTCCATCTCGGCACGCGACATCGGCAGGAAAGGCGCCACGGCAGCGCGGGCAGACCGCTTGGGAACGGTCGCAAATAAATTGGTAGGGGAGCTCATAGGGTACGGATTGTACCGGAATTGGCCATTTCCAACCTGACGGCCTGCTTTTTACTGTTGGATTTCAGTACAAAAAACGTTTATTTTTCAATCACTTGGGGAAAGAAGGCCCTTGGGGTCAGACCCTTCGGGGGTCTGACCCCAGCTTTTCCCCGGGTTACATCAAATCCCCATATTGGCAAGAATCTCGCCAAGTTCGCGCAGCGCCGGCTCCAGTTTCGGATGCTTGACGGCAAACTTGGCCGACAATTCCTGGCTGCGCTCGGCCAGTCCATACGTGGTCGACTCTTCTTCCTGCTCCTGCGCGGCGCGCTTTTCCATCAGCAACTTGATGTCGACATCGAGTTTTTGCAGCAAACCATGCAGTTCTTCATCGACGGGACCGCTGCTTGCCAGTGTCGAATGCAGCTGTTGCAGCGATTCCTTGAGTTTGCTATCCATGTTTTTTCCTGTCAGTCAGTAAATTGCGTGTCCAGGAACAATTGTTCCACCTTGCTCCTGGCCCACGGGGTCTTGCGCAAAAACTTCAGGCTCGACTTGATGCTGGGATCGCTGATGAAGCAATTGATATCGATGTGCTTGGCCAAGCCGTCCCAGCCGTAGTGGGCGTGCAGGCGCGTCACGATACCTTCCAGGGTAATGCCATTCAAATCTTGCTGACTCATATACTCTTTCAACTGCCTTCTTGTTTACATCTTACTCAATTCTACGCCGCCGGCACGGAAAGCTTGCGTGCGCCATGTCAACGCAACGCAAGCTTCTGATGAGGACGTCTTACTTGGCGTTCAAGCCCCGGCGTTCCAGCAGCGGTTCCACGGTGGCGTCGCGGCCGCGGAAGTCGCGGAACAGTTGCAACGCATCGACGCTGCCGCCGCGCGACAGCAATTTGCTGCGGAACCAGTCGCCGTTCTTGCGCGTCAGGCCGCCGTTTTCCTTGAACCAGTTGACCGATTCCGCGTCCAGCTTTTCCGACCACAGGTAGGCGTAATAGGCTGCCGAGTAGCCGCCCGAGAAGCTGTGCGAGAAATACGTGGTGCGGTAGCGCGGCGGCACGGGCGCGTAGTCGACACCCGCGTCTTTCAACGATGCCGCTTCAAAGGCCAGCACGTCCGTCGGGATCTGGCTTGGCGCCAGCTGGTGCCAGCGCTGGTCCAGCAAGGCCGCCGACAGGTATTCCGTCGTCATGAAACCCTGGTTGAATTTCTTCGCCGCCGTGACCTTGTCGAGCAATTCCTGCGGCATGGCCGCGCCGCTCTGGTAGTGCTTGGCGTAGTTTTGCAGCACTTCCGGCCAGACGGCCCACATTTCATTGACTTGCGATGGATACTCGACGAAGTCGCTCGGTACGCTGGTGCCGGCAAAGCGCGGGTATTTCACGTTCGAAAACATGCCATGCAGCGCATGGCCGAATTCGTGGAACATGGTCGTCACTTCATCAAACGTCAATAAGGTCGGCTGGCCGGCGGGCGGCTTCGGAATGTTCAACTGGTTGGCGACGACGGGATGCGTGCCCATCAGCGATGATTGCGACACGTATTCATTCATCCACGCGCCGCCATGCTTGTTGCCGCGCGCATAGAAATCGGCGATGAACAGGGCCAGCGGCTTGCCGTTGGCATCCAGAACGTCGTAGACGCGCACGTCCGGGTTGTACACCGGCAAGTCCTTCCGCTCCTTGAAACTGATGCCGTACAACTTGTTCGCGGCAAAGAAGACGCCGTTGTTCAGCACGCTGTTGAGTTCCAGGTACGGTTTCAGCTCGTTTTCATCGAAATTGAAACGCTGCTTGCGCAGCTTGTCCGTGTAGATGGCCCAGTCGGCCGCTGCCACCTGGAAACCGCCCTTTTCCGCATCGACCACTTGCTGCAGGTCGGCCGCTTCGCGGCGCGCATTCGCGACGGCCGGTTTCGCCAGTTCCGACAGCAGGGTATTGACGGCCGTCGTGGTCTTGGCCGTCTGGTCTTCCAGCGCATACGCGGCGTAGTTGGCGTACCCGAGCAAGGTCGCCCGTTCGGCGCGCAGTTTGGCCAGTTTCAGCACGATGGCGCGGTTGTCGAACTCGCCGCCCTGGCTGCCGCGGTTCAGCGACGCGTCCATCAGGCGCTGACGCGTCTTGCGATCCGTCAATACGGCCAGCGGCGGCTGGCCGCTGGTGTTGACGAGGGCGATGACGAACTTGCCCGTCAAGCCCCGTTCCTTGGCGGCCGCGGCAGCCGTGTCGATATCGCTGTCCGTCATGCCGGCCAGCTCGGCACGGGTGTCGACGACGATGCTCTTGGCATTCGTTTCCTTCAGGACGTTTTGCGCGAAGGCCGTTTCCAGGCCCGCCTGCTCGGCGTTATAGGCTTTCAGTTTTTCCTTGTCCGCATCGGACAGCTTGGCGCCGGCGCGCACGAAATCCGTGTGATAGCGCTCGAGCAGGCGCAGGGATTCGGCATCGAGGCCCAGCTTGTCGCGCTTGGCGTACAGGGTGTCGATGCGGGCAAACAGTTTCGGGTTCAGCGTGATGGCGTCGCCATGCGCGGCCAGTTTCGGCGACACGTCCACTTCCACCGCTTCCAGCACGGCATTGGTATTGGTCGAGGTCATGTTGCTGAAGATGCTCTGCACGCGGTGCAGCAGCTGTCCCGTGCGCTCGAGGGCCACGATGGTGTTCTCGAACGTGGCCGGCTGGCGGTTGTTGGCAATCGCATTGACTTCGGCCAGCTGGCGTTTCATGCCTTCGGCAAACGCCGGCGCATAGTGACCATCCTTGATCAGGCCGAACTGCGGCATCTGGAACGGCAGCGGGCTCACTTTGAGCAGGGGGTTCTGGGCGCTGACGGCGGCGGCAGGTGCAGCGGCGGCGGCCATGGCGGATGGGGCGGCGTGGGCCAGCATGACGCTGGCGGCGATGACGAGCAGTTGTGGACGGATCATGACATCTTTCAGGAAGCGCGGGAAGAACCGCGATCGCGTCGCGGGCCAGTGGCAGATCATAGCAGCCTGTCACACAGGCGTCATCCAACATGGGCGATCCTGTGGTGCAGCACGCCAAATGCGCGGTTTACCACGGTTTACAGTCAAAATCTCCAAATAAAAATGGCCGCCAATTACTTGGCAGCCATTTTTCCATTGACCCGGCCTTGACGCCGGAATCACCCGATTACTTGCCGTTCAAGCCACGGCGTTCCAGCAGCGGCTCGATCTTCGCATCGCGGCCGCGGAAGTTGCGGTAGATGTCGAGCGCATCGGCGCTGCCGCCGCGCGACAGCAACTTGGCTCTGAACCAGTCGCCGTTCTTGCGCGTCAGGCCGCCGTTTTCCTTGAACCACTCGACCGTGTCGGCATCGAGCTTTTCCGACCACAGATACGCGTAGTAACCGGCCGAATAGCCGCCCGCGAACGCGTGCGAGAAATACGTGGTGCGGTAGCGCGGCGGCGCCGGGGCGAAATCGACGCCCGCTTCCGTCAAGGCGGTTTTTTCAAACGCCAGCACGTCGGTGGGGATCTGTGCCGGGGTCAGCTGATGCCAGCGCTGGTCCAGCAGGGCCGAGGCCAGGTATTCCGTGGTTTTATAGCCCTGGTTGAAATTGTCTGCCGCCGTCACCTTGGCCAGCAGTTCGGCCGGAATGGCCGCGCCCGTCTGGTAGTGCTTGGCGTAGTTTTGCAGCACTTCCGGCCACAGCGCCCACATTTCATTGACTTGCGACGGGTATTCGACGAAGTCGCGCGGCACGCTGGTGCCGGCAAAGCGCGGGTATTTCACGTTCGAAAACATGCCGTGCAGCGCATGGCCGAATTCGTGGAACATGGTGTTGACTTCGTCAAACGTCATCAGGGTCGGCTGGCCCGCTTCCGGTTTCGGAATGTTGAGATTATTCGCGATCACCGGCTTGCGGTTCAGCAAGGTCGACTGGCCCACATAGGCATTCGCCCAGGCGCCGCCGCGCTTGTTGCTGCGCGCGTAAGGGTCGAGCGTAAAGATGGCCAGTTGCGTACCGTCTTCATTGAAGACGTCGTACACCAGCATGTCGGACGTGTAAACGGGCAAGTCGGTGCGCTGCTTGAAAGTGAGGCCGTACAACTTGCCGGCGGCAAAGAACACGCCACGGGTCAGCACGCTGTGCATTTCAAAGTACGGCTTCAACTGATTTTCATCAAAGTTGTAGCGTTCGGCGCGCACCTTGTCGCTGTAGAAGGCCCAGTCGGCGGCGCCTACCTTGAAGCCGCCCTTGCCTGCATCGATGACCTTCTGGATATCGTCCGCTTCGCGGCGCGCGTTGACAACGGCCGGCTTCGCCAACTCGCCCAGCAGGGCGTTCACGGCGGTGGTGTCATGCGCCGTCTGGTCTTCCAGCGAGTAGGCCGCGTAGTTCGGGTAGCCCATCAGCGCGGCACGTTCGGCGCGCAGCTTTGCCAGTGCCAGCACTTCCTCGGTGTTGTCGAACTCGCCGCCACGGCTGCCGCGCGCTTGCGATGCCGCCATGATGCGTTCGCGCACAGCGCGGTTGGTCAGCAGCGACAGCGGCGCCTGGCCCGTCGTGTTGACGAGGGCGATCACGTACTTGCCATCGAGGCCGCGCTTCTTGGCCAGGCCGGCAGCCACTTCGATGGCGGCCGACGACAGGCCGTCGAGTTCTTCGCGCGTATCGACGACGACGGCCGAAGCGTTCAATTCCTTCAGCACGTTCTGTGCGAACTTGGTCGACAGGGCAGCCAGCTGGCCGTTGTAGGCGCGCAGCTTTTCCTTGTCCGCCGCCGACAGCTTGGCGCCGGCGCGGACAAAATCGGTGTGGTAGCGTTCCAGCAGGCGTTTCGATTCCGCATCCAGACCCAGCTTGTCGCGCTTGGCGTACAGGGTGTCGATGCGCTGGAAAAGCTTGTCGTTGAGCATGATCGCGTCGCTGTGGGCCGCCATCTTCGGCGCCAGTTCGCGTTCCAGGCCCTGGATCGTGTCATTCGTGTTGGAACCGGACATCACGGAAAACACGGTGCGCACGCGGCTCAGCAGTTGGCCCGAGCGTTCCATGGCCACGATGGTGTTGTCGAACGTGGCCGCTTTCTTGTTATTCGCAATCGCGTTGATTTCCGCCAGGTTGGCGGCCATGCCTGCCGTAAAGGCGGGCGCGTAGTCGGCGTCCTGCACCTTGTCGAACGGCGGATACTGGAATGGCAGGCTGCTCGCTTGCGCAAACGGGTTCGAGGCGGGCAAGGCGGCGGTAGCGGCGGGCACGGTGGTAGCGGCGGTGGCGGCAAAAGCGGCGGCGGCTGGCGCCAGCATCAGGCTGGCGGCGATGACGAGCATTGTAGGACGGGTCATGTCTTCTTTCAAGGAACGCAAGAGAGCCGCGATTGTGTCGCGGGCCAGCCTGAAATAATAACAGCCTGACACACTTGCGTCACCAGCAACTACCGGTGGTAGCGCGCCTGCCAGTAATGAACGGTTTTCATGCGCCCCGCACTACGATGCCGATTTAATAATGCGGCGGACGTTCGTTGACCAGCCCGCCATTCGCCTGCTGCGCCCCGTCGCGCACATGCTCGCCCAGCTTGTGCAGCATCGCTTCCAGCTGGTCGATGCGCTTGCCCTGCTGGTACACCATCTGGTTCAGCGACTCGACCAGATCTTCCTGCTGCGCCAGCTTGATTTCAATATCGACGAAACGTGTTTCCATCTGTTGTTCTGCATTGTCCATGGTGCTCTCGGTGATTCCTGACTGAAAGCGGCATTCTACCGCCGCAACGGCGTGCGCCAGGACAAACAAACGGCATTCTTCCCGAGGCGGTACCGAATTCTGCCTATTCTCTCAGTATGGCTGAATCAAACCGCTTGACGAATGAGAACAAACGATTACAATGAACACACCAGCGCCACCCGAACCAGTGCTGATCGATACGCGCAAGACGGCCGAATACCGGCGCTGGGAAGACTCCCTGCACGATGTGGCGGCCGCAGCCATCGATGCACGCATCAAGCATTTGCAGCACGGCAAGAAGGGCGACTGGCGGCCAGTGGGCGAAGGCGTGTGCGAACTGCGTTTTTTACAGACGGGACCCGGCTGGCGCGTGTACTTTCACGAAACCAACCTGGGCACCCTGATCTTGCTGCTGCTGGGTGGCAACAAATCGAGCCAGCAGCGCGACATCAAACAGGCGCAAGCGATACTCAAGGACTTGAAAGCCCGGCAGGCAGCCATCCGGAAAGCGGCGGCAAGCCCATCGACAGGAGCACGAAAGAAATGAACCACCATATCGACCATGACACCTTCGACCTCGACGACCTGGAAGCCTTAGGCCTGAGCAAATTTGACCCAACCCAACACCTGACCAGCAAGGCCGCCGTGGCCGCCTACATGAGCGAAATCGTCGCCACCGGCAATGCCGAACTGTTCCAGTCGGCCATGAACGACGTGGTGCGCGCGTACGGCATGGGCAAGGTGGCGGCCCGGGCCGACATCACGCGCGAAGGCGCATATAAAGCCTTGCGCGAAGGCAGCAAGCCGCGCTTTGAAACCATTTTGAAGATGCTCGATGCGCTGGGCATGCAGCTGGCCATCGTGCCCAAAACCACGCCCGACAGCACCGTGGAAGCGTGAACGCTGCTTAAGCCTTCGGCGCGGCCAGCAAGGCCTTCATGCGCGCCAATCTTTCCTTGGGCGAAATCACTTCCGCCTCCGTCGGCACGGCATCGCCCACGTCGAGTTGCATTTCCTTGATAAAGCGCGACGGGTCGCAATGGACTTGCTCGCCCGCCCGCTTGCGCTTCTTGCACCAGGTGACGTGCAAGGTGCGCTGCGCGCGCGTGATGCCCACATACATCAGCCGCCGCTCTTCCTGGATACGCGCGGCGATGGTTTCGGCCGGCGCGTCAGGATCGCCCTTGTGCGGCAAGATCCCCTCTTCCACGCCAACGAGAAATACGTGCGGAAACTCCAGCCCTTTCGACGCGTGCAGGGTGGACATGCGCACGGCGTCCTGCTCTTCGTCCTTGCCCTCGAGCATGGTCATCAGGGCCACCATCTGCGTCAGTTCCAGCACGTTCTTTTCTTCGCCGTCGCGGTCCTTGCCGCCCCTGCCCCGTTCCTTGAGCCAGTTGACGAATTCGAGCACGTTCTGCCACTTGCTTTGCGCTTGCCGTTCCTCGAAGGCGTCATACAGATACGATTCGTAGTGGATTTCCTTCATCATGTCGTCCAGCACTTCGGCCGCGTTGTCGCCGCTGCCGGCAGCGCCGGGACGGCTGGCGCGCGACTCGAGGTCGTTGATGAAGTTGCAGAAGTCGCGCAGCGGTCCCAGCTGGCGATCCGTCAGCTTGGCCTCGATGCCGCCCTTGAACACGGCCTGGAACAGCGAGCACTGCCACTGCCCCGAGAATGCGCCCAGCACCTCCAGCGTCGACTGGCCCACGCCACGGCGCGGCGTCGTCACGGCGCGAATGAAGGCCGGGTCGTCGTCTTCGTTGGCCAGCAAACGCAGGTAGCTGATGATGTCCTTGATCTCGGCCTTATCAAAAAAACTCTGGCCGCCCGAGATCGTGTACGGGATGCGCTCCTTGCGCAGACACTGCTCGATGATGCGCGCCTGGTGGTTGCCCCGGTACAAAATCGCGTAATCGGAAAATTTGTTCTTGCGCTCGAAATGGTCGGCCGAGATCATGATGGCGACCTGCTCCGCCTCCTGCTCGTCCGTCTGCATGCCCAGCACCTTGATCGGCTCGCCCAGGCCGTGTTCGGACCACAGCGACTTTTCAAACAGCTTCGGATTGTTGCCGATGACGGCATTGGCCGCGTTCAGCACGCGCATGGTGGAGCGGTAATTCTGCTCGAGCTTGATCACGCGCAAGTCGGGGAAATCCGTTTCCAGCGTTTTTAAATTTTCCACCGTGGCGCCGCGCCACGCATAGATCGCCTGGTCGTCGTCGCCCACGGCCGTAAACATCGGCTTCTTGCCGATGCCCGTCACCATCAGTTTGACCAGTTCGTACTGGCACGTATTCGTATCCTGGTATTCATCGACCAGCAGGTAGCGCAAACGGCGCTGCCACTTGTCGCGCACGGGGCCGTTGTTGCGGAACAATTCCACGGGCAGGCGGATCAGGTCGTCGAAATCGACGGCCTGGTAGGCGGAAAGCGTGGCCACATAGCTGCGGTAGATGCGCGCCGCGTTGGCTTCATCTTCATCCTTGGCTTGCGCCAGCGCCATGTCCGGATCGATCAGGCCATTTTTCCACAGCGACATGGCATTCTGGATGCCGCGGATCACCTGTTTATCGGTGGTAATGGCAAGGTCTTGCACGAGGGAAAAACAGTCGTCGCTGTCCATGATGGAAAAGCGGTCCTTCAGCCCCACGCCATTGGCTTCCTGGCGCAGGATTTTCACGCCCAGCGAGTGAAAGGTCGACACCGTCAACTGCTTGGCCTGGCGCGGCTGTTTCAATAATTTGGCGATGCGTTCCTGCATTTCCAGCGCCGCCTTGTTGGTGAAGGTCAGTGCGGCAATGGTGCGCGGGTCATACCCCCGGTCTTCGATCAGATGGGCGATCTTTTGCGTGATCACGCGCGTCTTGCCCGAACCGGCGCCCGCCAGCACCAGGCAGGGGCCGTCGAGGTAGGTAACCGCTTCGCTTTGGGGCGCATTCAGACCGAACTGTGGTGCTTTGGACATCAGGGTATTTCCGCAGGGAACAGCAGCCCATTGTAACAGCGTCGTGCAGCCTATTTGCATGCCGGACCATGCCTGAAAAACAGGCAATGGCATTGATATATCGCCATATGCCGCCATCTTGGCCGATGCAATGCGTGCGGCGATGCCACGCCTGGAGTACCATTCCGCCTATATCGCCCGTGCGCGCCCACTTACCGAATGGCAGTCCCATGAAATTTGAACACCTGATTGAAATCAATGATCCGTTGAATCCGCTGATCGATACCTTGACCCTGGAACAAGTGTGGCGCGGCCTCGTCTTGCGCGCCGAGTCGCCGAAGCTGTTCGTGCCGCACCTCGATGAGTGCCGGATCAGCGAGCGCTGCGACGCCGGTTTCGCGCGCAGCCTGCGCTATGGCGAACTGGTCATCAACGACAAGGTGGTGCTGGTGCCGCAACTGCAGGTGCGTTACGAAGTGCCGGCGCAACAGGATATCAGCGCCTCTTCATTGGTCATGACCATCGAGATGCCCGACGAAGCGAGCCTGTGGGTGCGCTTCCAGTACGACGACGGCCACGACGCGGCCACCGATGCGGCCAACGCCCTGTACGACGACTTCCGCCGCTCGGCCTACAAGGAGTCCGACATCGACACGGTGCGCATCATGCGCGAGCTGGCGCTCGAGGGACGGCTCGATGCAGGTCTGCTGAATTAAGCTCCCACGCTAAATTCGTGCGCTGCGGCCCCATAACTGGTCGGGGCGAAATTGCAGTCCCGCCTGCTCCGCGCTGAGCACTTCGCGGATGGCGTGCAAGTCCACGCGCGTGTCGCGCCGCAGCGGCACGTCCAGGCGCGCGCCGCGGGGGCCGACCAGCGACTGCACGTGGGGCGTGGTGGCATTCAAGCCCTTGCGCGTGACGACGCCGATTTCCCCATTGAGTAATTTGACGAAAGTGCCGACCGGGTAGATGCCCAGCTCGCGCACCAGCAGGGACGCCAGCGGCGCATCCAGGGTGGCCTTGTCGGCCATCAACATTTCACGCAAGGCCACGTTCGGCAGCAAAGGCTGGCGGTAGCTGCGCTTCGAGACGCGCGCGCAATAGCGGTCGGCCAGCATGATCAGCCGGGCGCCGATGCCGATCGCCTCGCCTTGCGTGCCCAGCGGATAGCCGCTGCCATCGATATTTTCATGGTGCTGCAGCACGGCCTGCAGCCAGACGGCATCCGTGACGCCGGCCGCGCGCAGCAAGTCGACACCGGCTTGCGGATGGGCGCGCAAATAGGCGCGTTCCTGCGCGTCCAGCGGGCCCGCCTTGTGCTGGAAATCCGCATGGCGTTCCAGCATGCCCACATTCATGCTCAGCGCGGCCAGCAGCACGCTGCGCAAGACGGCGTCGTCGAGTTTCAGCGCGCGCGCCAGCAGGGCCGTGATGACGGCCGTGTCGACGCTGTGGCGCACGGCAAAGTCGCCCGCGCTCTGGTTGTGCAGGATGCAGGCCAGCGCCACGTCGGCATCCAGAACAACGGCCTCTTCCACCAGTTGCGCCAGCGGCGCCAGGGATAGGTGGCTGCCCGCCTGCCCGGCGGCGATGACCGGCAAGACGAGGGCCAGCCCTGCCGTGACGAGGTTCAGCATGCGCAGGGCCGATGGCGCTTCCGTGGCCGTGCGCGGCACGTCGGCGCTGGTATCGGCGATGACGCCGCGCGCCAGCAGCAATGCGATCTGGTTTTCGCTGCTGATGACATGGCCCAGCCTGGCCAGCAAGCCGCCCGTTTCGCCATGCACGTCCCAGGGCAGGGCCACGCCCAGGGCGAGTTCTCCCGCGTAAATGCGCCGAATTTTCACATCGTCTCCATCATCGCCTGCACCCGCTTGTTTTTACCATCCTGGCATCAGCGGCATGTGCCAATTGAAATGTTTTTTGCTTTTAATCAATATTTCAATGTGGCAGCGATGATCGCGCAATCATGTGCGCTTGTCTACAAAATTGTATAAATATCAAAATTGCATCAGACGCCAGGCGAGCAGTCGGCGCAGTCCGGTGCGTGTTCCGGGTCTTTTTCCAGGTGCAGCGCCAGCTCGCGCAAGGCCGTGCGCACGCCTTCCTCGATGACGGGGTGGTAGAACGGCATGTCGAGCATGGCGGGCACCGTCAGCTGCGCCTGGCAGGCCCAGGCCAGCAAGTGGCCCAGGTGTTCCGCCCGTGGGCCGATCAGCTCGGCGCCGAGAAAGCGCTTGCTGCCGAATTCCGCATACACGCGCAACATGCCTTGGTTTTGCAGCATGACGCGGCTGCGGCCCTGGTTGCCGAACGACACGGCACCGACGGCAAAGCGGCCCGCGTGACTGACGCACAATTGCTGGTAGGTGGCGCCCACGGTGGCGATCTGCGGCTCCGTGAAAGCGATCGCCAGCGGCGTGCGGCGCAAGCCAGGTTTGACGTCGGGAAAGCGCGCCGCGTTGTCACCCGCTATGCGGCCCTCGTCGGCCGCTTCGGGCAGCAGCGGCAAGGCGTTGTCGGCATCGCCCGCGATGAAGATGGCGCTGGTGCCGCACTGCATGGTGTGCGGGTCATGCAGGGGGATGCCGTGGCGGTCGAGCTCGATTTGCGCCGTGTCCAGACCGATCTTGTCCACGTTCGGACGGCGGCCGATGGCGGCCAGCACGTACTCGAACTGCTCGGTTTTTTCCTGACCCGCATCATCGCGGCTGGTGAGCGCGATTCCGCCGCCGTCCGGCGTTGTTGCCATGTGCGCGACCTGGGTCATGAAACGGATATCGAGTTCGCGCGCCAGCACGGCATCGGCCTCCCGCAGCACCAGCGGGTCCGTCAGCTGCGCGACTTTATTACCGCGCGCAAACAAGGTCACGCGCACGCCCAGCCGCGCCAGCGCCTGGCCCAGTTCCAGACCGATGACGCCGCTGCCGACCACGGCGACTGACTTTGGCAAGTCCGTCCATTCGAACACGGCGTCGCTGGTGATGACGCGCTCGCCCGCCGCCTGCCACTCGGGCGGCACGATGGGCGTGGAACCGGTGGCGATCACCACGCTGGCCGCTTCGACAAGCGTATGTTCGTCGACCTGCAGCTTGCCCGGCGCAATGAAGCGGGCGTGGCCGCGCAGTTTTTCTTCCTCGGGGATGGCGTTGACGCCGTCGAGCACGAAGCCGACAAAACGGTCGCGCTCGCTGCGCACCCTGGCCATCACTTGCCGGCCGTCGATGCGCACGGGGCCAGGATGCACGCCAAAAGCGGGCGCGGCAGCCACGGCATGGGCCGCCTCGGCCGCCGCGATGAGGAGCTTGCTGGGCATGCAGCCCACGCGCGCGCACGTCGTGCCGTACGGCCCGCTTTCGATCATCAGCACGCGCTTGCCCTGCATGCGCGCGGCCTTGTGCGCCGTCATGCCGGCCGTGCCGCTGCCGATCACGGCTACATCCACTTGTATCGTTTTCATCGTGCTACTTATCTCCGCGTCAGATTGCTCACAGCGTTCGATACTACCCGTTTGCCGAAAATAAGGTTTTACTTTGCTGCAATATGTGTATTAGTATAACTAATCAATTCTAAAATTTATAAGCTGAGCTAATGGGATCACTCGATTATCGCGCGCTGGCCGTGCTGGACGCCGTGGCCAGCCATGGCAGTTTCGACAAGGCCGCCCTGGCGCTGGGCATCACCCAGTCGGCCGTCTCGCAGCGCATCAAGGCGCTGGAAGACGCCAGCGGGCGCTTGCTGATCATCCGTGGCCAGCCAGCCGTGCCGACGGGCCTGGGCCAGCGATTGATCGTGCATCACCGCAACGTCAAGCTGATGGAAGCATCGCTCGACATCGACCTGGGCAACAGCGTCAGCATGCCGGAAATCGCCATCGCCATCGATGCCGACAGCCTGGCCACGTGGCTCCCCGACACCTTGTCCGCCCTGCTGGCACCACCCCGCTGCCAACTCGACGTGCGCCTGGCCGACAGCGACAGCGCCCTGCAGATGGTGCGCGACGGCTCCGTGTTCGGCTGCGTGGCGGCCGAATCCGGCACGGCGCTCGACGCGGCGGCCGCCACCAGCGTCACGCCGCTGGGCACCTTGCGCTATGTCTGCGTGGCCACACCCGTGTTTGCGGGACACTGGTTCGGCGACGGTTTTATTGCCGAGGCGGTACAACTGGCGCCCGCCGTCGTGGGCCAGCACGGCTTGCTGGCGCGTTTCCTCGCTGAACAATTGAGCATGCGCGAACCGTTTCCGCACCACACCTTGCCGGTCGAAGCGGCGCGCCGCGCCTGCGTCCAGGACGGCTTGGCCTACGGCCTGATGCCGCAGCGCCTGGCCGCGCAGGCGCTGGCGACGGACCGGCTCGTCGATCTGATGCCCGGCAGTACCCTGGACGTGCCGCTGAGCTGGCACGCGTGGACCCTGGACACGCCGTTTACCAAGCTGTTGTCGGAACAGATCGTCAAATCGGCGCGCGATTACCTGCAGTAATTTAAATATCGAGCGGGTCCACTTCCAGCGACCATTTCACGCGCGTCTTCATGGCCCGCAACTCCGCTAACCATTCCTTCAGGAACGCCTGCAAGGCCGGCCGCGAAGGCGATTCGAGCAGCAGCTGGGCGCGGTCCACGTTGTAGACGCGCGTCATGCTCATGGGAATCGGGTCATTGATGGTCACCTGCGGGTGTTCCATGCACTCTTTCGCCGCCTGCAGGAATTCGATGGCCGTGGCCAGCTCGGGCGCCTCGGCACGCAGCAGGGCCTGGAACAGATACGGCGGCAGCGCCGCCTGCGCCCGCTCTTCCAGCAAGGTCGTGGCGAAATGGTCGTAATCGTGGTTGACGACGGCGTCGTACAGCGGATGGCGCGCATAGCGCGTCTGGATCAGCACTTCACTGACGCTGCCCCCTTCCGTCTGCGCAGCCCGTCCGGCGCGGCCCGCCACCTGCATCAGCTGGGCGAACAGGCGTTCGCTGGCCCGGTAATCCTGCGAAAACAGGGCCGTGTCCGGGTTCAGGATGCCGACCAGGGTCAGCTTTTTGAAATCGTGGCCCTTGGCCACCATCTGCGTGCCGATCAGGATATCGACTTCGCCCCGGTGCACGGTGTCGAACGCTTCCTGCGCACTGCCCTTCTTGCGCGTGGAATCGGCGTCGATGCGCAAAATGCGCGCCTCGGGAAACAGTTGCTGCAAGCCCTCTTCCACACGCTGCGTGCCGCGTCCCAGCGGCTGCAGGTCGACGTTGCCGCAAGTGGGGCAATGGCGGGGAATACGCAATTCCAGGCTGCAATGGTGGCAGCGCAAGCGGTGTTCGGGCTTGTGCAGCACCATGAACGAAGTGCAGCGCGTGCAATTGCTGATCCAGCCGCACGATTCGCAGCAGATCACGGGCGAATAGCCGCGCCGGTTCAGGAACAGCAGCGACTGCTCGCCGCGCTCCATGCGCAGTTTTAATGCGGCGACCAGATGCGAGGTCAGGCCGTCTTTCGGCTTGTCGCGCTCCATGTCGAGGATCTTGACGCGCGGCAAGACCGCATTTTTGACGGCCCGCTCGCGCAATTCCAGCTTGCGGTAGCGCCCCGTCTGCGCGTGGTGCCAGCTTTCCAGCGACGGCGTGGCCGAACCGAGCACGATGGGAATCTGCAATTGCCAGGCGCGCCACACGGCCAGGTCGCGCGCGGAATAACGCAAGCCTTCCTGCTGCTTGTAGGAAGGATCGTGCTCTTCGTCGATGACGATCAGTTTGAGTTTCGGCAAGGACGCCAGGATGGCCAAGCGCGTGCCGAGCACGATGCGCGCCTGGCCCTGGTGCGCGGCCAGCCAGTGCAGCATGCGCTCGCCTTCGGACAGGCTGCTATGCAAAGTGGCCAGCATGACGCCGGGAAAGCGCGCGCGGATATTGCCTTCCAGCTGGGGCGTCAGGTTGATTTCCGGCACTAAAATCAGGATTTGTGCATCGTCCTCGCGCGCCAGCACCTGGGCGCACGCCTGCAGATACACTTCCGTCTTGCCGCTGCCCGTCACGCCGTACAGCAGGGTCGGCTTGAAACCCTGCGCGCCGCCGATGGCGTCCGCCGCCTCTTGCTGGGCGGCATTGAGCGCCGGCATGTTCAGCGGCGTGCCGTCATGCGCATCGGCCAGCTTGCCCAGCTTCTTGATGGCGCGGTCGAGCGCCACGGTGGTGAGCACGCGCAAATTCTTCGGTAAACCCGGCAAGGCCACTTCACCGAGCGGGCGCTGGTAGTAATCGGCGGCGAAGGCGGCCAGCGCCAGCCACTGTTCCGACAGCGGCGCCAGCTGGCTGCGCACGGCCAGCACGTCCTTCAATTTCGCGGCGGGCACATCGGTGCTGTCGGACACGCCGACGATCAGCCCCATCACTTCGCGCCGGCCGAATGGCACCAGCGCCAGCTGCCCCACTTGCGGCAGCGGCACGGCAGCGCCCGTATCCGCCGCCGCTGTCCAGCGGTAGTCGAACAAGGCGTTCAAGGGCGTGTCGAGCGCGATTTTCAGGATGCACGACGTCAAAATGCACTGCGACATGGGGGTAGGGCCTATCTCAATAAAAAAGCGCGCCGCAGGGGCGATGGCGCGGCGGAATGTCCGGCATCAAGCCAGCGGGCCATGATACTTGTTTCATCCGTCAAACGCCTAACGACGGACGGGACGGCGTACTCTCGTGCCTGAAGAAAATTCTGTGGATAACTTTGTGGACAAAGCAAAATTAACTTTCAGAAAAATGTGGACATAAAATTTCGACTGCCGTCAAGAGCGGCACGCAAGAAAAATTAATCATTTAAAATCAATGGCTTAAAAATTGATGCCCGGGCGGCCACAAATCCACAGGGCATTTCCGCCGCTGTGCATAACTGAGCCATTTGTAATGTATTTATACAGAAATCGGCACCATTTTGAGGCGTCCGATCGGCAAAAACGCGGACGGCATGCAGCAAAATTGACAATTGCCGGGCAAGCGTTCGTTTTTACCTGACGGACGGCGAAACATTGTTCAATTATCATGCGCTGCAACATGCACTTCAGGTGAAACCTGAACATCGGCGCTAAGTATCGGTTAACAAAATACTTTTCAATTTTATCCACAGAATCTGTTGATAACTTTGTGGACAATGAAGGAATAAGACAAGCGGACGAAAGAATAACCTTATCAATAGCAACAAAGTCCGCTAGTCAATGAATTTTTTATTCCTTAATAATCAATCACTTGCAAATCGCCCCCGGGCATGGCTTTGACACTGCCTCTTATTTCCGCAGCAAAAAAAATTGTGCATAAGTCGGTATATCTTGCTAAGGCGCAGCAAAGAAAAAGGCAGGCTTCCGTTGGAAAGCCTGCCTTTTCTGCCCCTGCGCCAGGGGAAAACGACGACTTACTGGCCGCTGCGCATGGCGCGGCTCATGCTGTGCACGGCTTCCACCATCGCTGCCACGGATTCCGGCGGCGTGAACTGGGAAATGCCATGACCCAGGTTGAACACGTGGCCCGTACCAGCCGATGGCGCGCCGAAGGCGTTGAGCACTTTCGCCACTTCGGCGCGGATCTGCTCGGGGCTGGCGAACAGGATGGCAGGGTCGAGGTTGCCCTGCAAGCCCACTTTATGGCCCACCAGCTGGCGCGCGCGCGTCAGGTTGACGGTCCAGTCCAGGCCCACGGCATCGGCGCCGATGTCGGCGATCTGCTCGATCCACTGGCCGCCGCCCTTGGTAAACACGATGGCGGGAATCTTGACGCCATCCTTGTCGCGTTTCAGCTGCGCCACCACTTGCTGCATGTAGGCCAGCGAGAATTCCTGGTAGGCGCCGTCAGCCAGCGCACCGCCCCAGGAATCGAAGATCATCACGGCTTGCGCGCCGGCATCGATTTGCGCATTCAGGTACTGCGCCACGGACGTGGCGTTGATCACCAGGATGTGGTGCATCAGGTCAGGGCGGTTGTACAGCATCTTCTTGATGGTATGGAACTCTTTCGAGCCGCCGCCCTCCACCATGTAGCACGCCAGGGTCCACGGGCTGCCGGAAAAACCGATCAGCGGCACACGGCCATTGAGTTCCGTGCGGATTTGCGTGACGGCCTTGAAAACGTAGTCGAGCGATGCCAGGTCCGGCACTTGCAAGGCCTTCACGTCCTGCTCCGTGCGCAGCGGGCGCTCGAACTTCGGGCCTTCGCCATCGGCGAAATACAGGCCCAGGCCCATGGCGTCCGGCACCGTCAGAATGTCCGAAAACAAAATGGCCGCGTCGAGCGGGAAACGCTCCAGGGGCTGCAAGGTCACTTCCGTTGCGTAATCGGGATTCTTCGCCAGGCCCAGGAAGGAGCCGGCCCGCTCGCGCGTGGCGCGGTATTCGGGCAGGTAGCGGCCCGCCTGGCGCATCAGCCAGACAGGAGTGTGCTCGGTCGGCTGGCGCAGCAGGGCGCGCAGGAAAGTGTCATTCTGGAGCGGAGCAAATTGTGGCATGGCAGGCAATCGAGCTTGGAGAAGCGGTATTATCGCATCCAATCGCCGCCATTTCATTGATTCCGGTGCCGCTTTGCAGCATTTGCCACGCACAGCGATGACTTTCGTTGTGCCTGCCCTTCCATTATGATGATGAACGCCGCCGCGCTGCCTGACGCCGCCTGGAGGCCCCTCTACCCACCACGACACGGAGCCCGCATGACCTCGACCGCATCCAGCACCCCTTATGGCATTTGGCCATCGCCGATCAGCGCGGCCATCGTCGCCGCCGGCGCCTCGCCGCTGACGCAGCTGGCCCTCGGGGGAGCGGATGGCGCCGACGTGTTCTGGCTGGCCGGGCGCGCCAGCGAGGCGGGCCGCAACACCCTGCTGCGCCAGCGCGGCGCGCGTGTCGATGAACTCACGCCAGCGCCGTTCAATGTGCGCACCCGCGTGCATGAATACGGCGGCGGCGCGTATGCGGTGGCCGGCGATACCGTGTATTTCTCGCATTTCGCCGACAATTGCCTGTACCGCGTGGCCGGCGACGCCGCGCCCGAAGCGTTCACCACGGGCGGCAATACGCGCCACGCGGACTTCGTCGTCGATGCGGCCCGTGCCCGCCTGATCGCCGTGCGCGAGCAGCATCCGGCAGAGGGCCATGCGCAGCCGGAAAACTGCCTGGCGGCCGTCGGCTTCGACGGGCACGAAACGGTGCTGGCGCGCGGCCACGATTTTTATGCGGCGCCGCGTTTGTCGCCGGACGGCAGCCAGCTCGCCTGGATCAGCTGGGACCACCCGCGCCTGCCGTGGCAAGGCACGGAGCTGTGGCTGGCCGACGTGCAGGCGGACGGCAGCCTCGGTTCGCCCCGCCTGATCGCCGGCGGCGCGCGCGAGTCGATTTGCCAGCCGGAATGGTCGCCGAACGGCTTGCTGCACTTCGTTTCCGACAGCAGCGGCTGGTGGAATTTGTACCGTCTGCACGGCGCCGACATCGAGGCGCTGTGCCCGATGGAAGCGGAATTTGCCACGCCGCACTGGACCTTCGGCGGCAGCATGTACGGTTTTCTTTCCGACGACGAGATCGTCTGCACGTATATCCAGTCCGGCATCAGCTACCTGGCGCAATTGAACGTGACGGTGGCCAAGCTGGAACCGATACCGCACCCGTACCAGGAAATCCGCGAACTGCGCGTGGGGCCCGGCTTCGTCGCGCTGCTCGGCGGCAGTCCCACCATCGCGCTGGAACTGGCGCGCATCGACCTGTCGAACCATGAACTGGAAGTGCTGGCGCAGTCGATCACGGCCTTGCCCGCGCTGGCGTACCTGTCCGTGCCGCGCAGCTTGAGTTTCCCTAGCAGCAATGGCCGCACGGCGTACGCGTTCTTCTATGCGCCCACGAATGGCGACGTGCAGGCGCCGGCAGGCACCTTGCCGCCTGTCATCGTCATCAGTCATGGCGGTCCCACGAGCATGGCCAGCAATACCTTGAAGCTGGCGACGCAGTACTGGACCAGCCGCGGCATCGGCGTGCTCGACGTCAACTACGGCGGCAGCAGCGGCTTCGGCCGCGAATACCGCGACGCGTTGCGCGGGCAATGGGGCATCGTCGACGTGGAAGACTGCATCGCCGGCGCCCGCTACCTGGCCGCCGAGGGCCTGGCCGACCCCGAGCGCCTGATTATCCGCGGCGGCAGCGCGGGCGGCCTGACGACCCTGTGCGCGCTGACCTTCCACGACGTCTTCAAGGCCGGCGCCAGCTACTATGGCGTGTCCGACCTGAAAGGCCTGGACGACGATTCGCACAAGTTCGAATCGCGCTACACCGATTACCTGATCGCCCCCCAGCCGCAAGCCGAGGCCCTGTACCGCGAGCGCTCGCCCATCCACCACACGGACAAACTGTCGCGCCCGATGATCTTCTTCCAGGGCCTCGATGACAAGGTGGTGCCGCCGCAGCAATCGCAGCTGATGGTCGACGCCCTGCAGGCGCGCGGCGTGCCCGTCGCCTACGTGCCGCTCGAAGGCGAGGGCCACGGCTTCCGCAAGGCGGAGAACATCGTGCGCACCCTCGACGCGGAACTGTATTTCTACCAGCGCGTATTCGGCCTGCCCGTGACGGCCGGCGAGCCGCCCGTGCATATCGCCAATTTACCCGCATGAGCGAACCGAATGTAGAGCAACATCTGCTGGACGAGTTCTCCGCCCTGGAGCAGCACGAACAGATGATCCTGGCCTTGCTGGCCATCGCGGGCGAACCCGTGGGCAAGCATGCCGTGTATGAACACTTGCAGCGCGCCAACGTCGTCGAGCCGGACGGCACGCCGTTTGCCCTGCTCACCGTCACGGGCATGCTGCAGCATTTGACGCGGCACGCGCTGGCGTCCGAAGTGGTGGGACGGGGCTATGCCTGCGAAGCGAAGCTGCGCTGGCCCGCCATGCGCGCCGCCATCGAGCACCTGGTGTTCCGCGACCTGTGCCAGGCCATCGAGCTGATCAACCCCGTGCGGCGCAACTGGGATGGCTATGTGGAATTGCGCAGCTACCGGCAAGGCGTGGCGCGCCTGCGCATCGCCCTCTTGCGCAATGACGAGGTGCGCCACGTGGCCGCCATCCTGGCCGCCTGCATGGCGTGCTATGAAGCGCAGCAGCTGCATCCGCTGATCGAGATCTTCGGCCGGCCGTTCGAGCCGGAAATGCTGTCTTTCGTCATGCCGCAACTGCAGGACGACATCCTCGCCGTGCTGCTGGGCAACGCCCCGCGCGAACCGGCCACGGCGCACGCCATCCGTACCTACGCGCGCGCGCACCACGCGCGCCAGGCGGCCGCCGGCGACCACATCGGCGCCGCCCTGCCGCTGGCCCTGGCCGAAGACGCCCTGCTGTGCGGCGAACTCGACGCGGCCGCGCGCTACCTGGCGGGCCAGCAGGGGCCGCAGGCACTGTTTGTCGACAGCAGCATCGCCCTGTTGCGCGGCGAACATGCGCACGCCGTGGCGGGCTTCGAAACGGCCCTGAAAGGGTTGCGCAAGGAAACGGGCAAGCGCAAGCTGTGCTTTACGGGCATCGGCGGCCACCTGTACGTGCTGGCCCTGCTGCGCGGCAACGATGCCAAGCTGCTGAAAAGCGCGGAGACCTACCTCGATATCGCGCTGCATGCGCAACCGAACCACGACAGCATCGTCTACCAGCAACTCAATACCTTGCGCCTGGTGCGCGCCGGCGTGCTGCAAGCCGATGCGATCCCCACGCGCAGCTGGGAAACGGGACTGCAGGCGCAGCTGTTCCAGGCCTTGCTGTACTACTGGCTGGCCCTGCCGCAATTGAGCGAGCGCAAGGATCAACTGCGCCTGTTGGTGCAGCAAGCGGACGCGGCCGGCTACGACCTGATTGCCGCGCAGGCGGCCGGCTTGCTGGGCTTGCTGGGCGAGCCGCAGCAGGAGCGCTACGCCACGGCCAAGCGCGCGCAACACGGTCTGACGGACATGGCGCCGTGGTTCGAGCGCCAGGAAGCGTGGCAGCGCCAGCTGAGCGCCCTGATCAACCTGCAGCAGAACGCGCCCGCCGAAGCGCTGGGCGGCGTCTCGCGCCTCGTGTGGCTGGTGGCGTTCGACCCGCGCTTCGGCTTGACGGCCGTGGAAGTGCGCGAGCAGAAACGCGACGCGCGGGGCGGCTGGAGCAAGGGCCGCGCCATGGGCCTCAAGCGCCTGGCCGAAGAGGCGGGCGACATCGATTTCCTCACGCCGCAAGACGCGCGCGCGGCCGGCAGCATCGCGCCGTTCAAACAATATTATTCGTCGGCACCGCGCTATGAAATCGAGCTGGACAAGGCTGCCGTGCTGCTGGTGGGCCACCCGCTCGTCTTCTGGCTCGATCACCCCGACACGCGCGTGGAACTGATCGCCGGCGCGCCCGAACTCCTGATCAAGTCGCACGAGGGACAGCTGTGGCTGGGCATGCAGCCGCCGCTGCCCGACAGCGGCAGCAACGTCGTGGTGCAGCGCGAGACGCCGACGCGCCTGCGCGTGGTGCACATCCTCGACGAACACCGGCGCATCGGCGCCATCGTGGGCCTGGGCTTGTCCGTGCCCCTGCACGCGGAAAAACAGGTGATGCAGGCCATCGGCGCCATCTCGTCCATGGTCACCGTGCAGTCCGATATCGGCGACGGCGCCGGCGACGCTGAAGTCATCACGGCCGACCACCGCCTGCACGTGCATTTGCTGCCCTACCAGCAGGGGTTGAAGATGCAAATTCTCGTGCGCCCGCTGCTCGACAACGGCGCCTATTACGCACCGGGCAGCGGCGCCGAAAGCGTGTTTGCCGATGTGGCGGGCCGGGCCGTGCAAGCGCGGCGCGACCTGAATGCGGAACGCGAAGCGCAGCGCCAGCTGATCGGAAAATGTCTGGTGCTGGAAGAGGCGGAAGAAGAGCATGGCGAATGGCTGCTGGGCCAGCCTGCGCTGGGCCTGCAATTGCTGGTGGAGCTGCAATCGCTCGACCCCGCCGGCATGGTCTTGGCCTGGCCGGAAGGCGAAACCATGCGCGTGTCGAAACGCATCGACAGCGGCCAGATGCGCTTGAATATCAAGAGTGAAAAAGACTGGTTTGCCGCCAGCGGCGAAGTGCAGATCGATGAAGACAAGGTGATGGATTTGCGCGCCCTGCTCGATTTGATGCAGAACAATAAAAGCCGCTTCGTGGCCCTGGGCGACAACCAGTTCCTCGCCCTCAGCGACGAGCTGCACCGCCGCCTGTCGGAACTGGCCGCGTATGGCGAAGCGCATGCCGATGGCGTGCACATCCACCCGCTGGCCGCGTTTGCGCTGGAAGAGCTGGCCAACGATGCGGGCGGCGTGAAGGCCGACAAACTATGGCGCGAACACTTGCTGCGCCTGCGCGCGCTCGACGACTATCAACCGCAGCTGCCCAGCACCCTGCAGGCGGACTTGCGCGACTACCAGCTGGCCGGCTACCAATGGCTGGCGCGCCTGGCGCACTGGGGCGTGGGCGCCTGCCTGGCCGACGACATGGGACTCGGCAAGACTTTGCAGGCGCTGGCGCTGATCCTCGCGCGCGCGCCGAACGGCCCCACCCTCGTCGTCGCCCCCACGTCCGTGTGCATGAACTGGATCAGCGAAGCGCAGCGCTTCGCGCCCACCTTGAACGTCAAACTGTTCGGCAGCGGCGACCGGGCCGACATGCTCGACACCCTGCAGCCGTTCGACGTGGTGGTGGCCAGCTATGGCTTGCTGCAGCAGGAAGCCGCCATGTTTGCCGGCGTGCGCTGGCATACGATCGTGCTCGACGAAGCGCAGGCGATCAAGAATGGCGCCACCAAGCGCTCGCAAGCCGTGATGGCCCTGCAAGGCGATTTCCGCATGGTGGCCAGCGGCACGCCGCTGGAAAACCACCTGGGCGAACTGTGGAATCTGTTCCGTTTTATTAACCCGGGCTTGCTGGGCACCCTGGACCAGTTCAATTTGCGCTTTGCGGGACCGATCGAAAAGGATCAGGACAAGCGGGCGGCGGCCGGCGCGCGCCTGCGGCTGCGCCGCCTGATCGCGCCGTTCATCCTGCGCCGGACAAAAACGCAAGTGCTGTCGGAATTGCCGTCACGCACGGAAATCGTGCTGGAAGTGGAATTGTCGCCGCAGGAAACGGCGCTGTACGAATCCTTGCGCCGCGAAGCGCTGGAAAAGCTGGCCATGGTGGAAGGACCGGCCTCGAAAAAGGCCATCCAGATCCTGGCCGAGATCATGAAACTGCGCCGCGCCTGCTGCAATCCGCAACTGGTGGCGCCGGAACTGGGCCTGGCCAGCAGCAAGCTGGCCGCCTTCGCCGAGCTGCTTTCGGGCTTGCTGGAAAACCGCCACAAGGTGCTCGTCTTCAGCCAGTTCGTCGACCATTTGACACTCATCCGCAAGCACCTGGAGCAGCATGGCGTCAGCTATCAGTATCTCGACGGCAGCACGCCCATGCAGGAGCGCAAGCGCCGGGTCGACGCCTTCCAGGCGGGCGATGGCGACGTCTTCCTGATCAGCCTGAAGGCGGGCGGCATGGGCATCAACTTGACGGCGGCCGATTACGTGATCCACATGGACCCGTGGTGGAACCCGGCCGTGGAAGACCAGGCCTCGGACCGCGCCCACCGCATGGGGCAATTGCGCCCCGTTACCATTTACCGGCTGGTGGCGAAACACACGATCGAGGAAGGCATCGTCGAATTGCACCAGCACAAGCGCGACCTGGCCGACAGTCTGCTGGAAGGCAGCGATGCGGCCGCGCGCATGTCGGCCAGTGACATGCTGGGCATGCTGCAGGAAGGGCTGAAGCGATGAGCTTGAAAAAATGCACGGGGAAGCCGCGTTCCATGCGATGATCGTTTTTCCCTGTTTTGATGCCACGCCATGACCGACTATATCGCCACCAGCGCCGGCCAGCGCGCCACCTTTTTGTGCGGCAAATCCTGGACCGCTTATGTCAGCACCTTCATCATCGCCGTGCTGCTGTTCTTTGCCGCCCTGCCGCTGGCCTTCAAGTACAACGCGCGCGCCGCCTTCGTGGTGCTGATCGGCTCGGCGCTGATCGTCGGCTACCGCCTGCTGACCATCCGCAGCTATCAGCTGTACTACGACGAGACGGGCGTGTGGCTGGCGTCCGGCATCTTGCCGTGGAAAAAGAAACTGACGGGCGTCAAGTGGCGCGACATGGATGAAGCCGTCTATGAAACCAACTTCTGGAGCTGGCTGTTCCAGTCCTATACGGTAAGAGTCCGCCAGCGCTACACGCAGGAAACGGAAATCCACGCCACCGGCATGGCGCGCGGCAAGGATGCCGTGGCGGCCATCAATGCGCGCCACCAGGACCTGCTGCGCGGCAGCGCCATCGTCGTCTAGCGCCGCGCGCTCCCGGCGCAAAAAACTGCGCAGCGGCGGCAATTAATGCTAATCTTTGGGCCGCCCAGGCAAGCAAGGCCAACCTTTCAATAGTTGTTTGTTACTTATATTATCAGTTTATTATTTTCTGATACTGACAGACAGCAAAATATTCAAGAGATAAACTATGCTGATCAAAAATAAAGTTGTGCTCGCCGCATTGATGATGGCTTTTACCCTGACACCGGCCAGCGCCGCCAAGAAACCGCAGAAGCAAGGCAAGGCCGGCACCAGCAGCAGCAAGAAAAAAACCGTCGCCAAGAAAGCGGCCGTCGTCACGGCGGCCACGGCAGCGACGGTCGCGGCCGTCGCCAGCGAGAACAGCAGCGACCGCTCCATGAATAACCTCAGCGGCCAGTTCCTTACGGCCCTGTGGCGCCTGGACCCGGAAAGCGCGATTTCGGTCGGCAAGTACGATGGCGCCGCCAACCTGAGCATTCCCGACGCGGCCAGCCGCCAGAAGCAGCTGGCCTTCATCGAAGAATGGCTGGGCAAATTCGGCAAGCTGAATGCCGGCAAGATGTCGGACAAGCAACGCACCGACCTGGCCTTGCTGACGAATAAATTGCAGTCGGACCGCTGGTATCTGACCACCTTCCGCGAATTCGAATGGAATCCCGCCCAGTACAACGTGGCCGGCTCCATCGATTTCATCCTGAACACGGAATACGCGGCCCAGCCGCAGCGCCTGCGCACCTTGCTCAAGCGTATCGCCAGCGTGCCGCAATACTATGCGGCCGCCCGCGCCAGCATCGTGAACCCCACGCGCGAGCACACGCAGCTGGCCATCGCCCAGAGCGCCGGCGTGCTCAGCGTGCTTGACGACCTGAACAAGACGGCACAGGGTTCCATCCTGACGCCGGCGGAAAAACAGCTGTACAACGCGCGCATCGCCGCAGCCCGCACGGCCGTGCAAGGCTATGCGGCCTGGCTGACGGAACAGGATGCCGCGCTGGCGCAGAACGGCAATGCGCGCTCCTTCCGCATCGGCAAAGATTTATATGAACAGAAATTCGCCTACGATATCCAGGCCAGCGTGAGCGCCGAGCAGATGTACCAGAAAGCTCTGGCCGCGCGCGAAAAGCTGCTCGAGCACATGGATAGCCTGTCCGACGAGCTGTGGGTGAAAACCATGGGCAGCACGGCCAAGCCGGCGGACCGCACGGCGAAGATCGGCATGGTGATCGACAAGCTGTCCAGCAAGCACGTGGCCCCCGCCGATTTCGTGCCGGAAATCCGCCGCCAGATCCCGGAATTGCAGGAATGGGTGACCAGCCACAACCTGCTGACGATGGACCCGAAAAAGCCTCTGGTCGTGCGTGAAACACCCGCCTACCAGCGCGGCGTGGCCGGCGCCAGCATCGAGGCGCCCGGCCCCTACCGTCCGCAGGACCGCACCTATTACAACGTGACGCCGCTCGACGGCGAAACGCCGGAACAGGCGGAAAGCAGCTTGCGCGAGTACAACCACTGGATCTTGCAGATCCTGAACATCCACGAAGCCATCCCCGGCCACTACACGCAGCTCGTGTACGCGAACAAGTCGCCGTCGCTGGTCAAATCGATCTTCGGCAATGGCGCCATGATCGAAGGCTGGGCCGTGTATGGCGAGCGCATGATGCTCGAATCGGGCTATGGCAACAACGCGCCGGAAATGTGGCTGATGTATTCGAAGTGGAACTTGCGCAGCGTCACCAACACCATCCTCGACTACAGCGTGCACGTGCTGGGCATGACGGAAGCGCAAGCGCTCGACCTGCTGACGCGCCAGGCGTTCCAGACCAAGCGTGAAGCCACGGAAAAATGGCGCCGCGTGCAGTTGAGCTCGGTGCAACTGACCAGCTATTTCAGCGGCTACAGCGAAATCATGGACTTGCGCGAACAGCGCAAGCAAGCGCTGGGCAACAAGTTCGTGCTGAAGGATTTCCACGAGCAATTCCTCAGCTACGGCAGTGCCCCTGTCAAAGTCATCAAGGAATTGATGAATTAAGCGGCGCTCGCCGTCAGCTTGCAAAGGGCGCTGCGGCGCCCTTTTTGCATGCGTTTGCGCCGCCGCAAACCACCAGCGCCCCTGTCCATTAAACTGACGGGAAGGCAGGCGCCACCGCACTCCTCACTGGCAATTGCCGATTTTTCTGCTAGGGTGAGAGTCGGGAGCGTCCATGCATATGCCCATCCAGTTCGACACCCTCGATTACGCCAAACGCCTCGCCTCGGCAGGGGTGCCCACGCAGCAGGCGGAAGCCCATGCCACGGCCCTGGGCGAGGTACTGGGCTCGGCCGTCGTCGTGCATGGCGAACTGGCGCTGGAGCGCAATCTGCTGGGGGAAATCAAGCTGGTGTCGCAGAACGTCGATACCAAAGTGGGCGCCCTGGAGATGAAGATCGATGCGCTGGAGCTCAGGCTCGACACCAAAATTGACGCCCTGGAGCAAAAATTCGACGCCCGCCTGGAACGCCTGGACTTGCGCCATGGCGCGGACATGAAACACGTCTACTGGATGATGAGCACCTTGATCCTGCTCAACCTGGGCATCCTCAGCAAACTGATGCTGCAGTAAGCGCGCACTCACTTTCCTGGCAACAAAAAAGCCGCTGCTCCCGGGGGAGGTCAGCGGCTTTTGCTTGCGAGTATAGTAAAGCGTCTAGGACGCCTCTTCCGGCGCCTGGGTGGCCTTGACGAAGATGGGCGCCACCAGCAGGCCCAGCTCGAACAGCAGGCACATCGGGATGGCCAGCGAGAACTGGCTGACCACGTCCGGCGGCGTGACGATGGCGGCAATGACGAAGGCGCCGACGATGATGTAGGGGCGCACTTCCTTGAGTTTCGCGATGGAAACCAGCCCCATGCGCACGAGGATCACCACCACCACGGGCACTTCGAACGTGGCGCCAAAGGCCAGGCACATCGACATGACGAAATCGAGGTAGTTTTCGATATCCGGCGTCACCGCGATCGACGACGGCGAAAAGTCGCTGATGAAGTGAAACACGCGGCCAAACACAAAGAAATAGCAGAAGGCCACGCCGGCCATGAACAGCAGCGACGAGGAGATGACCAGCGGCGCGATCAAACGCTTTTCATGCGTGTACAGGCCGGGGGCGATAAACGCCCACATCTGGTACAGCACCCAGGGCAAGGCGACGATAAAGGCGATCACCAGCGTCACTTTCATCGGCACGAGGAAGGGCGAGATGACGCCGGTGGCGATCATTTTCGAGCCGGCCGGCAGCGAGGCGATCATCGGCGCGGCAATGAAATCGTAGATATGCGAAGGGCCGGGCCAGTAAAACAGCACGGCGCAGACGACGGCGATGCCGATCGACGCCTTGACCAGGCGGTTGCGCAGCTCGACCAGATGCGAGATAAAGGTTTCTTCCACCGGAGATTTGCTACTCATGAGTAAAAGGAGGAGGAACTGGCACGCGGCCGGAAACGCGCCACGCGGGCGGCCGCCGATTGCACGTGCAGCTTGCCGCCATGGCGCTGCTTGTACCAGCCAGGGATGGCGGAATTGCGCACCAGTTTCTTGCGGCGGAATTCGCGCGCCTTGCGGGCCAGGTCATCGTTGGTGGCGCGCAGCATGGCTTCATGGGCGTCGTGATGCCCCTCATACGAACTGGAATCGCCGCGCCAGGCGTTTTCCACCTCGGCCAGGTTGCCGGAAATCGAATTTTCCACGCCATGCATGGATTTCTCCACACTTTGCTTGACGGAATGGGCCGCCTCCCGCACTTCCTTCTGCAGGTTTTTCAGCTCTTCCATTTCAATTTCGCGCGAGACTTCGGATTTCACCTGGTTCAGGTAGCGTTGCGCGCGGCCATACAGGGTGCCGGCCATGCGCGCCACTCTCGGCAACTTTTCAGGGCCGATGACTATCAACGCAACCACGCCGATGATGGCGATTTTAGAGAGACCGAGATCGATCATAAGCAGACAAGGCTGTTACCGGACGAGGCAAGCGCCCCGCCACGCTATCAGGACTTGCTTTTCTCTTTCGTTTCGACGTCGATGGTGCTTTTGTCGGCCACTTGCGATGGCGCAGCAGGAGGGGTATTGGCTGCCGGCGCGTCATCGTCGCCCTTGACGCCATCCTTGAAGCCTTTGACGGCCTTGCCGATATCACCGCCGATATTGCCCAGTTTCTTGGTGCCGAAGACCAGCATCACGATAACCAGAACGATCACCCAGTGCCAAATACTCAATGAACCCATCACATTCTCCTTGCGGGACGGTGCCCGAATAGCGTCAACCAATGCCGGTAGTATACACGCGAACCCGGCGCACGGCGAAATCAGTGCTGGCCGCGCCAGGGACGGGGACCGCCGTACACATGCATGTGCAGGTGATACACCTCTTGCCCACCGTTCGGGCCGCTGTTGATCATGGTCTTGAAGCCGCCGGCAGGCGTGCCATCGGCGTCATAGGTGACGGCGCAGCCAAATTCGGCGGCGAGTTTCGGCGCCAGGCGCAGCAGCTTGCCCAGTATTTCCGTATGGCTGTCGTCGCAATCGGACAGGCTGGCCACGTGGCGCTTCGGGATCAACAGCAGATGCACGGGGGCGGCCGGGTTGATGTCCTTGAAGGCCAGCAAGTCGTCATCCTCATACACGATGGTCGAGGGAATTTGTTTTGCAGCAATCTTGCAGAAAATACAGTTATCCACGCACGCTCCAGTAGGTCAGTGTTTGTCTGTTTCGCCGGCGTCGCGCAGCTCGTCCTTGCGCGCCGCCTTTTCCTCGAGGCCGGACAGGCCTTCGCGGCGCGCCAGCTCGTCGAGCACCTGCTGCGGCGTCAGGTCGAACTGCGCCAGCATCACCAGCGAGTGAAACCACAGGTCGGCGCATTCGTACAAGACCTTCGACGGGTCGTTGTCGCGGCGCGCATCCTTGGCGGCCATCACCGTTTCCGTCGCTTCCTCGCCGATTTTTTTCAAAATGGCATCATCGCCCTTGGCAAACAGGCGCGCGACATACGAGGTGGCGGGGTCGCCGCCATTGGCCAGCTTGCGCGATTCGATCACGGCGGCCAGGCGTTTTAACGTTTCACTCATTTGCTCTTGCTTTCCGCATAAATCGTCTCAGGGTCTTTCAGGACGGGGTCGGTGATCTGCCATTCGCCCGTTTTCTCGTCGCCTTCGAACTTCTGGAAGAAGCACGAATGGCGGCCCGTATGGCAGGCGATGCCGCCCGCTTGCTCGATTTTCAGCAAGACCACGTCTTCGTCGCAATCGAGGCGGATTTCCAGCACCTTTTGCGTGTGGCCCGATTCTTCGCCCTTGTGCCACAGCTTCTTGCGCGAACGGCTCCAGTATACGGCTTCGCCCAGCTCCACCGTGCGCGCCAGCGCGTCGCGGTTCATCCAGGCGAACATCAGCACGTCATTGCTGCCCGCTTCCTGCGCGATCACGGGCACCAGGCCGTGCTCGTCCCATTTGACCTTTTTCAGCCACTTGGCATTGCTTGCTACGATGGTTCCGTTTTGCATGTTCTTCTATCCTGCTTGTATGTACTTTACGCCAGGCGCATGGGAATGCCCTGCTGCGCCATGAACTGCTTGGCTTCCTGCACCGTGTGCTGGCCATAGTGGAAGATGCTGGCGGCCAGCACGGCGTCCGCGCGGCCCACCTTGATGCCATCGACCAGGTCTTGCAAGCCACCCACGCCGCCCGAGGCGATCACGGGGATGCTGACGGCGTCGGACACGCCGCGCGTCAGGCCCAAGTCGAAGCCCACCTTGGTGCCGTCGCGGTCCATGCTGGTGAGCAAGATTTCACCGGCGCCCAGGCTTTCCATTTTACGCGCCCATTCGAACGCGTCCAGGCCCGTGGCCGTGCGTCCGCCATGGGTAAACACTTCCCACTTGCCGGGCGACACCTGCTTGGCGTCGATGGCGACGACGATGCATTGCGAACCGTGCTTTTGCGATGCCTCAAACACGAGCTGGGGGTTCGTCACGGCCGAGGTGTTGATGCTGACCTTGTCGGCGCCCGCATTGAGCAGCCGGCGCACGTCTTCCACCACGCGCACGCCGCCGCCCACGGTCAGCGGAATGAACACTTGCGACGCGACTGCTTCGATGATGTCGAAGATCAGGCCGCGGTTGTCGCTGGACGCGGTAATGTCGAGGAAAGTGATTTCATCGGCGCCCTGCTCGTCATAGCGGCGGGCGATTTCCACCGGATCGCCGGCGTCGCGCAATTCCGTGAAATTGACGCCTTTGACGACGCGGCCATTGGTCACGTCGAGGCAGGGGATGATACGTTTTGCAAGCATGATGGTATCCAGATTGTCGCCAGGCCAGGGCGTGCGCAGGCACGCTCCCGGCCGGGCAGGCTTAAACGGCGGCGTCGGTCAATTCGTCGGCGCGTTCTTGCGCCTGCGCCAGGTCGATCGTGCCTTCATAGATGGAACGGCCGCAGATCACGCCTTCGATGCCTTCGGCCTGGACCGCGCACAGCGCTTCCACGTCGCCGATATTGTGCAGGCCGCCCGAGGCGATGACGGGGATCTTGACGGCTTGCGCCAGCTTGACGGTGGCGTCGATATTGATGCCGCCCATCATGCCGTCGCGGCCGATGTCCGTGTAGATGATAGCTTCGACGCCGTAGGCTTCGAATTTTTTCGCCAGGTCGATCACTTCGTGGCCCGACATCTTGCTCCAGCCATCCGTTGCCACCTTGCCATCCTTGGCATCGAGGCCGACGATGATGTGGCCGGGGAAAGCGCTGCAGGCGTCATGCAGGAAGCCGGGGCTTTTCACGGCCGCCGTGCCGATGATGATGTAGGTGATGCCGGCGTCGAGGTAGCGCTCGATGGTGTCGAGGTCACGGATGCCGCCGCCCAGCTGCACGGGGATTTCCTCGATGTCGTTTTCCACGGCGAAATCCTGCACGGCTTTCAGGATGGCTTTCACGGCGCCTTCGTTCTTCGGCTTGCCGGCAAAGGCGCCGTTCAGGTCGACCAGGTGCAGCCGGCGCGCGCCTTGCATCAGCCAATGGCGGGCCATCTCGGCCGGGTCTTCGGAAAATACGGTGGCAAGTTCCATATCGCCTTGTTTCAGGCGTACGCAGTGACCGTCTTTCAGGTCGATGGCGGGAATAAGCAGCATGGTCAGTGTGATTTAAAAGTGAGTGAGAGGCGGAAAAAAAGCCGGAGAGCCAACGTTAAGGTTGCCAGTGAACGAAGTTCTTGTACAGCTGCAAGCCAGCGGCAGCACTTTTTTCAGGGTGAAACTGTGTCGCGAAAATATTATCACGGGCGACGGCGCAAGCGAACGGCGCACCATAGACAGTCTCGCCCACCGTGTGCGCCGCCTCTTGAGGTTGAGCAAAATAGCTGTGCACAAAGTAAAAATACGCGTTGTCGGCGATGCCATCCCACATGACATGGGACGCCGTTTGCCGCACTTGGTTCCAGCCCATTTGCGGCACCTTGAAGCGCGAGCCGTCTTCCTGCACCTGGCCGTCGAGCTGGAAGCGCACGACTTTGCCTGGCAGCAAGCCCAAGCCGGCCGCGTCGCCCTCTTCGCTGCCGTCGAACAGCATTTGCTCGCCGATGCACACGCCCAGCACGGGCTTGCTGTCGGCGGCGCGCAGCAGCGCCTCCAATACGCCCGATTCGCGCAGACTGCGCATGCAGTCAGGCATGGCGCCCTGGCCCGGCAGGACGATGCGGTCGGCGCTGTCGATGTCGGCAGCGACACCGGAAATGCGCACGTCGGCGTCCGGCGCCACGGCACGCAACGCTTGCGCCACCGAGCGCAAATTGCCCATGCCGTAATCCACCACCACAATTTTATTCATGTTTGATCCCGGAATCTACAATATAGCGAGAGCGGCGCTCACAGGCTGCCCTTGGTCGATGGAATGATGCCGGCCGCGCGCTCGTCGAGCTCGGCAGCCATGCGCAGCGCGCGGCCAAAGGCCTTGAACACGGTTTCGCACTGATGGTGGGCATTCGTGCCGCGCAAGTTGTCGATATGCAAGGTCACGCCCGCGTGGTTGACGAAGCCGCGGAAAAATTCCAGGGTCAGGTCGACGTCGAAGCCGGCGATCATGGCGCGCGTAAACGGGATGTGGTATTCGATGCCAGGGCGGCCCGAGAAATCGAGCACCACGCGCGACAGCGCCTCGTCCAGCGGCACGTAGGCGTGGCCATAGCGGCGGATGCCCTTCTTGTCGCCGATGGCCTTGGCCACGGCCATGCCCAGGGTGATGCCCACGTCTTCCACCGTATGGTGGTTGTCGATATGCACGTCGCCAGTCGCTTCGATATCGAGGTCGATCAAGCCATGGCGGGCGATCTGGTCCAGCATATGGTCGAGGAAGGGCACGCCGGTATTGAGCTTTTGCTGGCCCGTGCCGTCCAGGTTGAGGGCGACGCGAACTTGCGTCTCATTGGTGTTGCGCGTGATTTCTGCGGTGCGGTTCATGGGAGGCTCTGGCGATAGGCTAAACGAGGGATGCCTTGAAGGCATCGTAAAAAAGGGAATTTTCTTCCGGGGTGCTGACGCTGATGCGCAGGCAATTGGCCAGCGCAGCATGCATTTTACTCATATTTTTAATTAAAACCCTGCGGGCAAGCAGTTTTGCGCAAACATCGTCGGAATCTGCCACACGAATCAGAAGAAAATTTGCCTTCGAGGGAAATACCGTCACGCCCGGCAGTTCCGCCAGGCGCAGCGCCAGCGCGTCACGCGCGCTATTGAGCAGATCCGCCTGCGCATTGAGCACGTCGAGGTGCTCAAGCGCGAATTCGGCCGCCGCCTGCGTCAGCACATTGACATTGTACGGCGGACGCACTTTCTCGAACTGCGCCAGCAAGGCCGGCGCGGCCGACATGTAGCCGAGGCGGATGCCGGCCAGGCCCAGTTTCGACACGGTGCGCATCACCACCAGGTTTTCATATTCAGGCAGGCGCCCCATGAAGCTGTGCTGCGCGAACGGCTCGTAGGCTTCGTCGACGACGGCGATGCCCGTGTCGCCCAGGGCGGCGAGGATGCGTTCGATGTCGGCAGCGGCGAACAGGTTGCCCGTCGGGTTGTTCGGATAGGCGAGGAAAACCAGCGCCGGGCGGTGCGCTTCGATGGCCGCCAGCATGGCCGGCATGTCCAGGCTGAAGTCCGGGTTCAACGGCACGCCGACGAAATCCATGCCGGCAAACTGCGCCGAGCGCGCATACATGACGAAGGCCGGCACGGGCGCCAGCAGCACGGCGCGCTGGCCCGGCGCCTGGCGGGCGCAGGCCATGGCCAGGATGGAAATCAGTTCATCGGAGCCGTTGCCCAGCATGACGTCGTAACCGGCGGGCACGCCCAGTTTGGCGCAGATGGCCGCCTGCAGGCTGGCGTACGACGGCGGATAGCGGTTCAGCGCCACGCCGGCCAGGCGCGCGCCCAGTTCCTCGCGCAGATGCTGCGGCAGCGGATACGGGTTTTCCATCGCATCGAGCTTGATGTAACCGCTGGCATCGGCTACCTGGTAGCTTTTGACGGCCCGCACATCGGCGCGCACGGTGTTGCTGATTAACTGATCGAGGAAAGACATGCTGCAAACACTCCTGATGAAATGAGATGGAGACTAAATGACGACGTCTTCCGGCACGCTGGCGCTGCGCGCCTTGCGGGCCGGCGCTTTTTTCACGGCGGGCGGCTTTTTCGCCGCCGCAGGCTTCTTGACCGCCGCCGGCTTTTTCGCCGCCTTGGCGGGCTTGGCCGCGGGCGATGTGGCCGGTTCGGCCAGCTCCTGCGCGAGGGCCGCCAATCGCTGTTCGATGATGGCGCAGTAATCGGGATTCAATTCAAAACCGACGAAATCGCGCCCGCAGCGCTTGGCCGCCAGGGCCGTGGTGCCGCTGCCCATGAACAGGTCGAGCACCACGCCGCCGGGCGGGCACGACGCCTTGACCATGCGCTCGATGATTTCGAGCGGCTTTTGGGTCGGGTGGTCGGCCCGTTCCGGGTGCTCCTTGTGCAGGCGCGACACGCTCCACAAGTCTTTCGGGTTGTAGCCCACTTCCAGCCATTTGGCGCCGATGAAGATCGAGCGCGAACGGGCCTTCTTGGTGGCCGCGTCGTAGGCGATGCGCACCGCGTCAAGGTCGAAGTAGTAATCCTTGCGCTTGACGAAGAAGCCGATGGTGTCGTGCACCGATGAAAAGCTGCGCACGCTGCCGCCCATGGACGGCACGCGGCGGTCCCAGATGATTTCATTCATCATCGCCATGCGCTGTTTCAGCATGACGAAGATCTCCGGCGAATAGCGCCAGGTGAGGAAGATATACAGGCTGCCGTTGGCTTTGAGCTTGGGCAGCGCCGCATCGATCCACTGTTCCGTCCAGCGCAGGTAGTCGGCCACCGACTGCTGGTCCGAGGCATTGCCGTAATCCTTGCCCAGGTTGTACGGCGGATCCGTCAGGATCAGGTCCACCGAGCCATCGGGAATGCGCGCCAGCCCCGCCAGCGCATCTTCGCAATAGACCCGGTTGACCCAGTCCGGCCGCTCCGCCATATTCGTCATGGCTGCGGCTTCAGACGCAGTTCGGCGCTGCGCGCGTGCGCCTGCAAGCCTTCGCCATACGCCAGGGTGGCGGCGACACGGCCCAGGGTTTGCGCGCCCGCCTCACTGACGTGAATGATGGACGAACGCTTCTGGAAGTCGTACACACCCAGCGGCGACGAGAAGCGCGCCGTGCGCGAGGTCGGCAGCACGTGATTGGGACCGCAGCAATAGTCGCCCAGCGATTCGGACGAAAAGCGGCCCAGAAACATGGCGCCCGCGTGACGGATCTGCTCGGCCCACTGCTGCGGGTTGTCCGCCGAGATTTCCAGGTGCTCGGCGGCGATGGCATTGGCGATCTCGCACGCCTCTTGCATGCTGCGCACCTTGATCAGCGCGCCGCGGTCGGCCAGCGAAGTGCTGATGGTGGCCTGGCGCGGCATCGTCGGCAGCAGCCTGGCGATGCTCTCTTCCACTTTCGCGATGTAGGCCGCGTCGGGGCACAGCAGGATCGCCTGCGCCAGTTCGTCGTGCTCGGCCTGCGAAAACAGGTCCATCGCGACCCAGTCCGGGTCCGTCGTGCCGTCGCACAGCACGAGGATTTCGGAAGGCCCCGCGATCATGTCGATGCCGACGATGCCGAACACGCGGCGCTTGGCGGCCGCCACATAGGCGTTGCCGGGGCCGACGATTTTGTCGACGGCGGCAATCGTCTGCGTGCCGTAGGCCAGCGCGCCGACGGCTTGCGCACCGCCGATGGTGATCACGCGCGTCACGCCCGCGATCGCGGCGGCGGCCAGCACCATCTGGTTTTTCACGCCATCGGGCGTCGGCACCACCATGATGATCTCGCCCACGCCCGCCACGTGCGCGGGAATGGCGTTCATCAGCACGGACGACGGATACGCGGCCTTGCCGCCCGGGACGTAGATGCCGACCCGGTCCAGCGGCGTGATTTTTTGCCCCAGCACCGTGCCATCGGGCTCGGTGTAAGTAAAACCGCGCAATTCCTCGCGCTGGCGTTCGTGGAAGGCGCGGATGCGCTGGGCGGCGATCTGCAGCGCCTCGCGCTGGGCCGACGGCAGGCCGTTCAGGGCCGCCTGCAGTTCGGCTTGCGAAATATCGAAGGCCGCCATTTCCGCCGCGCCGCCATGCGGGATGCGGTCGAAACGGTTGGTGTATTCCAGGACGGCGGCGTCGCCGCGCGTTTTCACGTCGGCCAGGATTTTTGCGACCGACGTTTCAATCGCTGCATCGGTGCCCGCCTCGAACGCCAGCAAGGTGTCGAGCGATTGTTGGAAACCTTCCTGGCTTGAATCGAGCTTGCGTATCTGTATCGGCATAATCGGCTTTCTGCTACTGAATGTGTCTAGGCTTGCGAGGCGCGTTCAAACGCCTCGATAATCGGCTGCAAGCGCTCGCGCTTGAGCTTTAATGCCGCCTGGTTGACCACCAGGCGCGACGAAATTTCCATGATGTGCTCGACCTCGACGAGGTTGTTTGCGCGCAAAGTGCTGCCCGTGCTGACCAGGTCGACGATGGCGTCGGACAGGCCGACCAACGGTGCCAGCTCCATCGAGCCGTACAGCTTGATCAGGTCGACGTGCACGCCCTTGGCGGCGAAATGCTCGCGCGCCGTGTGCACGAACTTGGTGGCCACGCGCAAACGCGCGCCCTGGTGCACGGCCTTTTCATAGTCGAAACCGGCCTGCACCGCCACCGACATGCGGCAGGAAGCGATATTCAGGTCGATCGGCTGGTACAGGCCTTCGCCGCCGTGTTCCAGCAGCACGTCCTTGCCCGCCACGCCGAAATCGGCCGCGCCGTACTGCACGTAGGTCGGCACGTCGCTGGCGCGCACGATGATGACGCGCACGTTCGGATCGTTGGTGGCCAAAATCAGCTTGCGCGAGGTCTCCGGGTTTTCCAGCACCTTGATGCCGGCCGCTTCCAGCAGCGGCATGGTGTCTTCAAAAATGCGGCCCTTCGAGAGCGCCAGGATCAGCTGGGAGCTGTCGCCGTTGTTCGATCCGTTCATGCTCGTTCCTTGTTATTTAATACGTACGATGTTCGCGCCGACGGCCGACAATTTGACTTCCATGCGGTCGTAGCCGCGGTCGAGGTGATAGATGCGGTCGATCAGGGTTTCGCCGTCGGCCGCCAGGGCCGCGATCACCAGCGACGCCGAGGCGCGCAGGTCGGTCGCCATCACGGGCGCGCCGCGCAGCTGCTTGACGCCGGCGATGATGGCCGTGTTGCCCTCGATGGTGATGTCGGCGCCCAGGCGGTTCATTTCCTGCACGTGCATGTAGCGGTTCTCGAAAATCGTCTCGGTGACGCGGCTGGCGCCGTTGGCGATGGTGTTGACGGCCATGAACTGCGCCTGCATGTCGGTCGGGAAGCCCGGGTATTCCGTCGTGCGGAAGCTGACGGGGTTCGGACGGGCCGACATCTCGGCGCGGATCCAGTCGGCGCCGAAGGTCATCGTCAGGCCCATGGCGCGCAGCTTGTCGAGCGCCGCGTCGAGGATGTCCGTGCGCACGTTGCGCAGGGTGATGTCGCCGCCGGTGGCCGCCACGGCGCACAGGAAGGTACCCGTTTCGATACGGTCGGCGATCACCGCGTGCGAGGCGCCGTGCAAGGCGTCCACGCCCTGGATCACCAGACGGCTGGTGCCGATGCCGTCGATCTTCGCGCCCATGGCCACCAGCAGGTGCGCCAGGTCGGTCACTTCCGGTTCGCAGGCGGCGTTTTCCAGGATGGTCTCGCCTTCGGCCAGGGTCGCGGCCATCAGCAGATTTTCGGTGCCGGTGACGGTGATCATGTCAGTGACGATGCGCGCGCCCTTGAGCTTGGCGCACTTGGCGTAGATGTAACCGGCCTCGATGCGGATCTCGGCACCCAGCGCTTCCAGGCCCTTGATGTGCTGGTCGACGGGACGCGAACCGATGGCGCAGCCGCCCGGCAAGGACACCTTGGCTTCGCCGAAGCGCGCCAGCATGGGACCGAGCACGAGGATCGAGGCGCGCATGGTTTTCACCAGTTCATACGGCGCTTCCAGGGTGTCGATGGCGCTGCCGTTGAGAACCACGCGGTCGCCGTCCTGCTGCACTTTCAGGCCCGTCTGGCCCAGCAATTTGAGCATGGTGGCCACGTCGTGCAGATGCGGCACGTTCGTCAGGTCCAGGTCGCCCGCGGTCAGCAGACCCGCGCACAGGATGGGCAGGGCGGCGTTTTTCGCGCCGGAGATGGCGATGTCGCCGTTCAGGCGGTTGCCGCCGTTGATGAGGAGCTTGTCCATGTGCTTATCCTTGGAATTCTTCAGGTGTCAGGGTTTTCATCGACAGCGCGTGGATTTCTTCGCGCATGCGGTCGCCCAGCGCCGCGTAGACGATCTGGTGGCGCTGGATCAGGCGCTTGCCGGCGAATGCGGGCGAGACGATCACGGCCTGGAAGTGCTGGCCGTCGCCTTCCACTTCGAGGTGCGTGCATTCGAGGCCGGCCGACAGGTAGCCGTGGATCAGTTCTGGAGTGGTGGTCACGATAAGTCCTTGATATTGAATAATGTAGTGATGTGATGTGCCGTAATCAATGGCGCAATCTGTAACCGCTTTTCAGCAGGCGGATCGATGCCAGCGCCAGGATCACGAGGAAGCCGGCGACGATGGAAAGACTGAGCCACGGGCTGACGTCGGACACGCCGAAGAAGCCGTAGCGGAAGCCGTCGATCATGTAGAAGAAGGGGTTCAGGTGCGATACCGTCTGCCAGAATGGCGGCAGCGAGTGGATCGAGTAGAACACGCCCGACAAAAAGGTGGCCGGCATGATCAAAAAGTTCTGGAAGGCGGCCAGCTGGTCGAATTTCTCGGCCCAGATGCCGGCGATCAGGCCCATGGTGCCCAACATGGCGGCGCCGAGAAACGCGAAGATGACGATCCACAGCGGCGCGACAAACGACAGGTCGGCGAACCAGCAGGTGATGGCAAACACGCCAAAGCCCACGGCCAGGCCGCGCGCGACGGAAGCGAGGACATACGCCGAGAAGATTTCCCAGTGCGACAGGGGCGTGAGCAGCACGAACACCAGGTTGCCCGTGATCTTGGACTGGATCAGCGAGGACGAGGAATTGGCAAACGCGTTTTGCAGCACGCTCATCATCACCAGACCGGGAATCAGAAAGGCCGTGTAGCTGACGCCGGGGCTCGGCTCGACGCGGCCGTCGAGCACATGGCCGAACACCAGCAGGTACAGCATCGACGTGAGCACGGGTGCGGCCACGGTTTGCGTCGCCACTTTCCAGAAGCGCAGCGTCTCTTTGTAGACGAGGGTGCGAAATCCTGTCGAAATCATACGGTACCTTTATCCATGATCTGCAAGAAGATATCTTCCAGGTCAGCTTGTTGCAATTGCATTTCATCGATCTCGACGCCTGCTTCGCGCAGGCGGGCGAGGATTTTCTCGACTTCGCTGTATTCGTTGACGCGCAAGCTGAACTTGTTCGGCGCCTGCTGTTCTTCCGGGTGCAGCACCAGGTGCTGCAGGTCGGCCGGCAGGCTGCCGTGTTTCAGGTGCACCTGCAGCTGCGAGCCGGCGATGCGGCGGATCAGCGCCGACATGGTGTCGAGCGCCACCACCTTCCCGCTTTTCAGCATGGCGACGCGCTGGCACATGGCTTGCGCCTCTTCCAGGTAGTGGGTGGTCAGCACGACCGTGTGGCCGCCTTCGCGGTTCAGGCGCGAGATGAACTTCCACAGGGTCTGGCGCAGTTCCACGTCGACGCCGGCCGTCGGTTCATCGAGCACGATGACGGGCGGCTTGTGCACCAGCGCCTGGGCCACGAGCACGCGGCGCTTCATGCCGCCGGACAGGGCGCGCATATTCGTGTCGGCCTTGCCGGTCAGGTCGAGGTTTTCCATGACCTCGTCGATCCACTTGTCGTTGTTCGGCAGGCCGAAGTAGCCGGACTGCAGGCGCAAGGTTTCGCGCACGGTGAAAAACGGGTCGAACACGAGTTCCTGCGGCACCACGCCCAGGTTGCGGCGCGCATTGCGGAAGTCCTTGACCACGTCGTGGCCGTGGATCTTGACGGTGCCCGCGTCGGGGCGTATCAGGCCGGCGATGATGGAAATGAGGGTGGTCTTGCCGGCGCCGTTGGGACCGAGCAGGCCAAAGAACTCGCCTTCTTCGATGGCCAGCGACACGCCGCCCAGCGCCTTGAGCGATTTATAGCTCTTTTCTACATTCGTTATTTGAATTGCGGTCATGTGCTTGTTTCAAGTGTAATGCGTCTGGTGTGATGCGCCAGTTGCCGGAGACATCCAGGCCGGCAGGCCGGTGCAGGGCGCCACCTTCAGGCGAGGACGGCGCAACAGTCAATTATAGTTGGAAAATTCGTGGAACACTTGGAGATCAATCCGGCGGCGCTGCTGGCCTGCCGGCTTGAAAGCTACTGCTGATGCGGGGAGTGGGACAGGATCAATGATGATGCAGGTCGGACGGGCTGCGTTCGGCGTGGCCGCCGGCGCTGGCGCAGTCGTCGGCCGTCAACGTGCTCGAAACGAGCGAGCAGACGCCATACAGCTTGGTGAGGTTTTTCAGGTTGTTCGGCAGGTTTTTCAGCTCCAGCACGGCGCCCGCATCCTGCGCCGCGCGCTGCCACGTCAGCATGACGGACACGGCGGCCGAATCGACGGCCTTGACGTTGCGCAGGTCGAACTTGGTCTGACCCGAGCGGATGGCGTCCAGACCCTGCTCCAATGCCGAAGTGGCATTGTGCACGGTCAGGGAAGTCAGGGACTGCAAGGTGTCGAGAGAGTCGGGCATGGCGTCGGGCTGCGCTGGTCTGGAGCTGGGTCTGGAGCTATATGATAGCCGATTATTTGGCTTTGGCAGCGGGACGGCTGGCCAGGGCCTTGTTTTTTGCCTGCAAGGTCTTGATCAGGCCATCGATGCCGCCCTTGCTGATCTCGCTGGCGAAGCTGCTTTTGTACGTTTCCACCAGCCACGCGCCCAGCACGTTGATGTCATAGATCTTCCAGCCGGACGGGGTTTTCGCCACGCGGTAGTTCAGGGGCACGGGTTCGCCGCGCGCCACGTTGACCTGCGAACGCACTTCCACTTCCGTGTCAGCCGGGTCGGCGCGCAGCGGCTTGAATTCCACGGTTTCGTTCTTGATCTGCGACAGGGCGCCCGAGTACGTGTAGATCAGCAGGGTGCGGAATTCCGCGGCCAGCTGCTTTTGCTGGTCCGGCGTGGCGTCGCGCCAGAAGCGGCCGGCGGCCAGGGCCGTCATGCGCTGGAAATCCACGTAAGGAAGGATTTTGCTTTCTACCAACTCGGTGACGCGCTTGATATCGCCAGCCTGGATGGCCTTGTCGTTCTTGGCCGTGTCGATCACGTCCTGGCTGATGCGCTTGACCAAGACGTCCGGCGCTTCGACAGCAGGAGCGGCCTGGGCGGCGGTGGCAAAGGCGATGGTCGCCATCGCCAGCAGTTGTTTCATCAATTTCATGGTTCTACCTTTCATGGTGTTGCTATGCACCGGCTGGCGTTGATCGCAGCCGTGGTGTTTCTGTACGGGAGTTTACTCCTGGGGCCTGGCCTCGGAAGCAACGGTATTGCTACCAGATGTTACGAGGTCCGCTGGCGCCACCTCGGCGGCGGCCGTGGCCGCAGGCGCGTCATTGGCAACTTGCGGTTTTGCCTCGTACTCCGGCTCGTAATCGCTGCTGTCGTTTTTTGGCACTTTGCGGTCGCGGCGGTCCGTATCGCCGTCGAAAACCTTGCTTTCACGCGCTTGCAGGAAGCCGTCGCGGATGAATTCATAACGGTCCAGCGCGGCCGCTTCCATCAGGTTGGTCGCGTCGAGCAGCGCGGCGCGCTTGTCGACCACGCGCGTCACCGTGCCGATATTGCGTACATTGACGGGATCCTTGTAGCGCCATGGGTCGCCCGCGATATCGAGCGGCAAGGCCACCGTGTCGCGCACGGTCGATGGGCCCAGCAGCGGCAGCATCACGTACGGACCCGACTGGACGCCGTACCAGCCCAGGGTCTGGCCAAAGTCTTCGTTATGCTTGGGAATGCCGGCCTGCGACGCGATGTCGATCAGGCCGAGGATGCCGAAGGTCGAGTTCATGCTGACGCGCACGACGTCTTGCAAGCCCGCCTCACCCTTGCCTTGCAGCAAGTTGTTCACGGCACTCCACACATCGGCCAGGTTGCCGAAGAAGTTGCCCACGCCCGTTTGCACGAACGACGGCGTCACCGTCTTGTAGGCCGTGGCGACCGGTTTCAGCGCCACCTGGTCGACGGTATCGTTAAACTTGAACATCGCGCGGTTATACCCTTCCAGCGGGTCGCGCGGATTGGTGCCGGTGGCGCAAGCGCTCACGCTGGCGGCGATGGCCATGGCCAGGCCGATACGCGCCAGGCTGCCTTGGGGTTTCTTGGTCGACTCGCTCATTTGCTGTCCTTTCCTTCCGCTGCCTTGCTGTAGATGAACTGATTGATCAGGTCTTCCAGCACTGTGGCCGATTGAGTACGGGCGATCTTGTCGCCCTCTGCCAAGTTCGCCAAATCGCCGCCTGCTTCCAGGCCGATATATTGCTCACCCAGCAAACCGGCCGTCAAAATCTTGGCCGAGCTGTCTTTCGGAAATTTGTAGCCATCTTCGATATCGAGTTTCACCAGCGCCTGATACGTCTTGTCGTCAAAGCGGATCTCCGCCACGCGCCCCACCACCACGCCAGCGCCCTTGACGGGCGCTTGCGGCTTGAGGCCGCCAATATTGTCGAACTTGGCCGTAATGGTATACGTCTTGCTGAAAGACAGCGAGCTCATATTGCCGGCCTTGAGCGCCAAAAACATCAATGCCGCCACACCCAGCAAGACGAACAAGCCGACCCAGACATCCAAAGATTTACGTTGCATAAACAATCCTAAATAATTTTTACTTGCCGCCACCTGCGCAGAACACTGCCCAGGCCGATAATTTTGTCGCCTATCGGCAATTACTTGCTAAACATCAACGCCGTCATCATGAAATCGAGCCACCACACCATCAACGACGAAATGACCACCGTGCGCGTGGTGGCGCCGGACACGTCTTCCGGCGTCGGCTGCGCCTGGTAACCCTGGAACAGCGCAATGAAGGTCACCGCGATGCCGAACACCAGGCTCTTGATGGTGCCGTTGCCAACTTCTTTCCAGACATCCACGCCGCCTTGCATCTGCGACCAGAACGAGCCTTCATCGACGCCGATCAGCACCACGCCGACCAGGTAGCTGCCGATGATGCCGACGGCCGTGAAGATGGCGCCCAGGATCGGCATGGCGATCACGCCGGCCCAGAAACGGGGCGCCAGCACGCGCTGGATCGGGTTGACGGCCATCATTTCCATGGCCGACAGTTGCTCGCCCGCCTTCATCAGGCCGATTTCCGCCGTCAGCGAGGTGCCGGCGCGGCCGGCGAACAGCAGCGCCGTGACGACAGGGCCCAGTTCGCGCGTCAGCGACAGCGCCACCAGCAAGCCCAGCGACTGCTCGGCGCCATACGTGGTCAAGGTGTAATAGCCTTGCAAACCCAGCACCATGCCGACAAACAGGCCGGAGACGGCGGTAATCACCAGCGAGCGGTTACCGATAAAAAACAGTTGCTCGATCACCAGGCGCGGACGGCGCCACAGGCCGCCCGACGAGGCGATGATGATAAAGAACGAACGCACGGCAAAGCCGAGGTCTTGTACCGAATTGCGCAACCATGCTCCGATCGACGCGAGGAAACGCGCGATCATCGGCCCGCTCCCGCATGCAGGCCCAGGTCGTCGGCCAGCGACTTGCCCGGGTAATGGAACGGCACGGGGCCATCGGCCTCGGCATTGACGAATTGCTTGACGTACGGATGCGTCGACACGGCCATCTCGGCCGGCGTGCCGTGCGCCACAATTTTGCCCGATGACAGAAAATAGACGTAATCAGCGATGGCGAAACACTCCTTCACATCGTGCGATACCAGGATAGACGTGGAGCCCAGCGCATCGTTCAAATTGCGGATCAAATTGGCCGTCACGCCCATGGAAATCGGGTCCAGGCCGGCGAACGGCTCGTCGTACATGATCAGTTCAGGGTCGAGCGCGATGGCGCGCGCCAGCGCCACGCGGCGGCCCATGCCGCCAGAAATCTCGGCCGGCTTCAATTGCGCCGCATTGCGTAAACCCACGGCGTGCAGCTTCATCAGCACCAGGGTGCGGATCAGCTCTTCATTCAAGTCCGTGTGTTCGCGCAGGGGGAAGGCCACGTTTTCGAACGCCGTCAGGTCCGTAAACAACGCGCCGTGCTGGAACAGCATGCCCATCTTGCGGCGCAGCTGATACAGCTCGTCGGTTCCCAGCGTATGCACGATCTGGCCGTCCACATTCACGGAACCGGAACTGGGGCGCAACTGCCCGCCGATCAGGCGCAGTACGGTCGTCTTGCCACTGCCGGAGCCACCCATGACGGCCACAACTTTTCCACGTGGGAAATCCATTTGAAGGCCCGATAAAATCGAACGTTCTCCATAGGCAAAGTGTAAATCACGGATCTCAACAAGATTTGGCACGACGAAGCTCACTATTTTAATGGCGTATTGTAGTGCAGAAACGCCAACCTCTGCTGAGACACCCCTTGGGACAGCCCCGTAAAGGGGAAGAATACAACACTAATGAATCGAAAGTCAGATATTGTAGTGGAAATTTGACCTGCGCATCGCGCCCCCATCCGCCGGCGTTCATGGCCGTCCACTTGATAACTAAAATAACAAGGGCCACGCCGCAATCCGCGCCGTGGCCCTGTCAAAAAAACGAACAGTTGCTCGTTAATTAGCGTGGCAGCACGGATGCCCCCATCAGGAACTCATCGACGGCGCGCGCGCACTGGCGCCCTTCGCGGATGGCCCACACCACCAGCGACTGGCCACGGCGCATGTCGCCGGCCGCAAACACCTTGGCCACCGAGGTCTGGTAGCAGCCGGCGCCATCCGTTGTCGCCTTGACATTGCCGCGCGCATCCGTATCGACGCCGAACGCTTGCAACACTTGTTGTACTGGTGAAACAAAACCCATGGCCAGGAAGACCAGATCCGCCTTCATCTCGAATTCCGAGTTCGGCACTTCGCTCATCTTGCCGTCTTTCCATTCGACTCTGCAGGCGATCAGCTTTTCCACCTTGCCGCCCTTGCCTTCGAAACGCTTGGTGGCCACGGCCCAGTCGCGCTCGCAGCCTTCCTCGTGCGAGGACGAGGTGCGCAGCTTGGTCGGCCAGTACGGCCAGACCAGCGGCTTGTTTTCCTGTTCCGGCGGCTGCGGCATCAGTTCGAACTGGGCCACCGAGGCGGCGCCGTGGCGGTTCGAGGTGCCCACGCAGTCGGAACCCGTATCGCCGCCGCCGATCACCACCACGTGCTTGCCCGTCGCCTTGATCTGGTCCTTGAGCTTGTCGCCCGCGTTGACCTTGTTTTGCAGCGGCAGGAAATCCATGGCGAAGTGCACGCCTTTCAATTCGCGGCCCGGCACGGGCAAGTCGCGCGGCTGCTCGGCGCCGCCGGCCATGATGACGGCGTCAAATTCTTTTTCCAGGTCTTCCGGGAAAATGGTTTCCTTGGCCCAGTTGTTTACATGCGCAGGGAAATCCTTGCCGACCAGCACGCTGGTGCGGAAGACCACGCCTTCGGCTTCCATCTGTTTCACGCGCAGGTCGATGTGCGATTTTTCCATCTTGAAGTCGGGGATGCCATAACGCAGCAAGCCGCCGACCCGGTCGCTCTTTTCAAACACGGTGACGGCATGGCCGGCGCGCGCCAGCTGCTGCGCCGCCGCCAGGCCGGCAGGACCGGAGCCGACGATGGCCACTTTCTTGCCGGTGCTAAAACTCGCCGGCTGCGGCGTGACCCAGCCGTGCTCCCAGCCCATGTCGATGATTTTATGCTCGATCGACTTGATGCCGACCGGATCTTCATGGATACCCAGGGTACAGGCCGATTCGCACGGCGCCGGGCAGATGCGGCCCGTAAATTCCGGGAAGTTATTCGTCGAATGCAAGATATCGAACGCTTCGCGGTAGGCGCCGCGGTATACCAGGTCATTCCAGTCGGGAATGATGTTATTCACGGGGCAACCCGTGGTGCAGAAGGGAATGCCGCAATCCATGCAGCGCGCACCCTGCACGGTCGCTTGCGCGTCCGACAGGTGCAAGACGAATTCCTTGTAGTTCTTCAGACGCGCGGCAGGCTCCAGATAGTGTTCGTCCTGGCGCTTGAATTCCATGAAGCCGGTAATTTTACCCACGATGTTTCCTTTGTATTTGGCTGGCGGGGAGCGGCCGGGCCGCTCCCTGGTCATTCATTTGGCAATGAGCTTGGCTGGCTCAGGCGGCGACGGCTTGCACTTCCATGGCGGCGTCCGCTGCCATCTCGATCAGCGCGCGCTTGTATTCGTTCGGGAAGACTTTCACGAACTTGCCGCGCGCCGCAGCCCAGTCGTCGAGCAGGACGCGGGCGCGGGTGCTGCCCGTGTGCTTGAAGTGACGCTCGATCAGGCGCTTGAGGATGACTTCATCCGCTTCCGGTACGCCGTCGCGGTGCTGCGTGTGCCAGGCGTCGCGGTCGACATGCTGTTCCGCTGCCGACACGACCTTGTCCAGGCTGACCATGGCCGTGTTGCATTTGGTGGCAAAGTCGCCGGCCGGGTCATACACATAGGCGATGCCGCCCGACATGCCGGCCGCGAAGTTGCGTCCCGTGTTGCCCAAGACCACCACCGTGCCGCCCGTCATGTATTCGCAGCCATGGTCGCCCAGGCCCTCGACCACCGTGGTGGCGCCCGAGTTGCGCACGGCAAAGCGTTCACCGGCCACGCCGTTGAAGAACGCTTCGCCGGCGATGGCGCCGTACAGCACCGTGTTGCCGATGATGATGTTGTCCACGGCCCAGCCGCGGAACTCGGTATTGGGCCGCACGATGATGCGTCCGCCCGACAAGCCTTTACCGACGTAATCGTTGCCCTCGCCCACCAGGTCGATCGTGATGCCGTGCGCCAGGAAGGCACAGGCCGACTGGCCCGCCGTGCCTTGCAACTGGATGTGGATGGTGTCGTCCGGCAAGCCGGCGTGGCCGTATTTCTTCGCCACTTCGCCGGACAACATGGTGCCCACCGTGCGGTTCAAGTTGCGCACGGGCGAGATGAAGGAGACGCGCTCGCCCTTTTCCAGCGCCGCGCGCGCTTGCGCGATCAGCTTGTGGTCGAGCGCCTTTTCCAGCGCATGATCCTGGAATTCCACGTGACGGCAAGCCTGGCCATCCGGGGTTTCCGGCTTGTAGAAAATGGACGAGAAGTCCAGCCCCTGCGCCTTCCAGTGCGAAATCGCCTTCGATTTGTCGAGCAAGTCGACACGGCCGATCAGCTCGTCATACGTGCGGATGCCCAGCTGCGCCATCAATTGACGGGCTTCCTCGGCAACGAAGAAGAAGTAATTGACGACATACTCGGGTTTGCCCGAGAACTTGGCGCGCAGCACGGGATCTTGCGTGGCCACGCCCACCGGGCACGTATTCAAGTGGCATTTGCGCATCATGATGCAGCCTTCGACCACCAGCGGCGCCGTGGCGAAACCGATCTCGTCGGCGCCCAGCAGGGCGGCGATGACCACGTCGCGGCCCGTCTTCATCTGGCCGTCGGCCTGCACGCGGATGCGGCTGCGCAAACCGTTCAAGACCAGCGTTTGTTGCGTTTCAGCCAGACCCAACTCCCACGGCGTGCCCGCATGTTTCACGGACGACAGAGGCGAGGCGCCCGTGCCGCCGTCGTGGCCGGCGACGACCACGTGGTCGGCCTTGGCCTTGGTGACGCCGGCAGCGACCGTGCCGATGCCCACTTCCGACACCAGCTTCACGGAAATCGAGGCGCGCGGATTGGCGTTCTTCAAGTCATGGATCAGCTGCGCCAGATCTTCGATCGAATAGATGTCGTGGTGCGGCGGCGGCGAAATCAGGCCCACGCCCGGCACGGAAAAGCGCAGGCTGGCGATGTATTCGGACACCTTATGGCCCGGCAACTGGCCGCCTTCGCCCGGTTTGGCGCCCTGCGCCATCTTGATCTGGATCTGGTCGGCCGAGTTCAGGTAGGCGGCCGTGACGCCGAAACGTCCCGACGCCACCTGCTTGATGCGCGAGCGCATGGAATCGCCTTCCTGCAGCGGAATGTCGACGACGATCTGCTCGGCGCCCACGACGGACGCCATGGTGTCGCCCTGGCGGATCGGGATGCCCTTCAGTTCCTGCGTGTAGCGGTTCGGATCTTCGCCGCCCTCGCCCGTGTTCGACTTGCCGCCGATGCGGTTCATGGCCACTGCCAGCGTTGCGTGCGCTTCCGTGCTGATCGAACCGAGCGACATGGCGCCCGTGGCGAAACGCTTGACGATTTCCTTGGCCGGTTCCACTTCGTCGAGCGGGATCGCCTTGGTCGGGTCGAGCTTGAATTCGAACAGGCCGCGCAGGGTCAGGTGGCGACGGCTCTGGTCGTTAATGATTTGCGCATACTCCTTATAGCTGGAGAAATTGTTGCTGCGCGTGGAGTGCTGCAATTTCGCAATCGCGTCCGGCGTCCACATGTGGTCTTCGCCGCGCACGCGGAACGCATACTCGCCGCCCGCGTCGAGCTTATCGACCAGCACGGGATCGTTGCCGAAGGCCAGCGCGTGCAGGCGCAGCGCCTCTTCCGCCACTTCAAACACGCCGATGCCTTCCACGTTCGAGGCCGTGCCCTTGAAGTATTTGTCCACCAGCGACTTGTTCAGGCCGATGGCTTCGAAGATTTGCGCGCCGCAGTACGACATGTAGGTCGAAATGCCCATCTTCGACATGACCTTCATCAAGCCTTTGCCGACCGCCTTGGTGTAGTTATAGATGGCTTTGTCGCCCGACAGGTCGCCGGGCAAGCCGTGCGCCATCTCGGCCAGGGTTTCCATGGCCAGGTACGGGTGGACGGCTTCCGCGCCATAGCCGGCCAGCAAGGCGAAGTGGTGCGTTTCGCGGGCCGAGCCCGTTTCCACGACGAGACCGGTGGACGCCCGTAAACCCTTGCTCACCAGGTGCTGGTGTACGGTGGACGTGGCCAGCAGCGCGGGGATCGCCACCTGGTCGGCGCAGATGGCGCGGTCCGAGACGATCAGGATGTTGTGGCCGGATTTCACGGCGTCGACGGCTTCCGCGCACAGCGAGGCCAGGCACGCTTCCACGCCTTCCTTGCCCCAGGCCAGCGGGTAGCAGATGTCCAGCTCGTACGACTTGAACTTGCCGCCCGTGTGGGCGCTGATGTTGCGCAGACGCGCCATGTCGTCAAAGCCCAGCACGGGCTGCGCCACTTCCAGGCGCATCGGCGGGTTGACGTTGTTGGTGTCGAGCAAATTCGGTTTCGGGCCGATGAAGGACACCAGCGACATCACCATCGCTTCGCGGATCGGGTCGATCGGCGGATTCGTCACTTGCGCGAACAATTGCTTGAAGTAGTTATACAAAGGCTTCAATTTGTTCGACATGACGGCCAGCGGCGAGTCATTGCCCATCGAGCCCGTCGCCTCTTCGCCGGCCAGTGCCATCGGCGCCATGAGGAATTTCAAGTCTTCCTGCGTGTAGCCGAACGCCTGCTGGCGGTCGAGCAGCGACGGCTGGGCTTTTTCGCCCTGGGCGCGGTCTTGCTTGGCTTGTCCTTCGGCCAGCTTGATCTCGTCGAGCTTGATGCGCACCGAGTTGATCCACGCCTTGTACGGCTTGGCGTTGGCGTAAGTGTTTTTCAGTTCCTGGTCGTCGATGATGCGGCCCGCTTCCAGGTCGATCAGGAACATTTTACCGGGCTGCAAGCGCCATTTCTGGATGATTTTCGATTCCGGGATCGGCAGCACGCCCGATTCCGACGCCATCACCACCAGGTCGTCGTCCGTGACGATGTAGCGCGCCGGACGCAAGCCGTTGCGGTCCAGGGTACCGCCGATGTGGCGGCCGTCCGTAAACGCCATGGCGGCGGGGCCGTCCCACGGTTCCATCATGGCCGCGTGGTATTCATAGAAAGCGCGGCGGTTGTCGTCCATCGTCGTGTGGTTTTCCCACGCTTCCGGAATCATCATCATCATCGCCTGGGCGATCGGGTAGCCGGCCATCAGCAGCAGTTCCAGCGCATTGTCGAAGCAGGCCGTGTCGGACTGGCCTTCATAGATCAGCGGGAACAGTTTCTGCAGGTCGTCGCCCAGCACGGCCGACTTCATCACGCCTTCGCGCGCGCGCATCCAGTTGAAGTTGCCTTTCACCGTGTTGATCTCGCCGTTATGGGCGATCAGGCGGTACGGGTGGGCCAGCGGCCATTCCGGGAAGGTATTCGTCGAGAAACGCTGGTGCACCAGGGCCAGGGCCGAGATGCAGCGCGCGTCCTGCAAGTCCTTGTAGTACACGCCCACCTGGTCGGCCAGCAGCAAGCCTTTGTAGACGATGGTACGGGCCGACATCGACGGCACGAAGAATTCCTTGCCGTGCAGCAGTTTCAAGGCCTGGATGGCGTGGCCCGACGATTTGCGGATCACATACAGTTTGCGCTCGAGCGCGTCGGTGACCATGATGTCCGGGCCGCGGCCGATGAAGATCTGGCGGATGACCGGTTCCTTGGCGCGCACGGTGGGCGACATCGGCATGTCCGTATCGATGGGCACGTTGCGCCAGCCCAGCACGACCTGGCCCTCGATGCGCACGGCGCGTTCGATTTCCTGTTCGCAGGCGATGCGCGACGCGTGTTCCTTCGGCAGGAAGACCATGCCCACGCCGTATTCGCCAGGCGGCGGCAATTCCACGCCCTGCTTGGCCATTTCTTCGCGGTAGTACTGGTCGGGAATCTGGATCAGGATGCCGGCGCCATCGCCCATCAGCGCATCGGCGCCCACGGCGCCCCGGTGATCGAGGTTTTTCAGAATCAGCAAACCCTGTTCGACGATCGAATGGGTCTTGTTGCCCTTGATATGGGCGACGAAACCGACGCCGCAGGCATCGTGTTCATTGGCTGGGTCGTACAGGCCTTGCGCTTTCATGGGCTTCTCCGCTGCATATGACTATCGAAAAACTAGAGTAGTGCAACGCAACAAAAAACTCAACCAGAACAATTAGGGTCGGAGTCGAATTAAATTCGATTCCGTCGCTCTAAAAATTTAATAGGGACATAGTCGAAGCCATTTCAATAAAACGTCAGAAAGCAACCATTTTTTGTTTTAAATGCGAATGCTTTTCAATTGGCGTCCGTTGCGGCCGCGACTTTGCGGGGACGGCCCCGCTTGGCCGGCAGCACTTGCCGCTGCATTTTCTGCTCCAGCGCCTGCTTGAAAGCGTCGGAACCAAGCGGCCAGCCCTTCAAAACAGCCTGTTCCACGGTTTTCACCTCGCTGCTGCCCAGTCCCTGCTCGAACAGGCGCAGATACGCCGCCTCGCGGTCGAACGGCGTGTTGCCCAGCGCCCAGTACAGCGCATGGTCGGTGATGACGGGATCGGGCCGCACACCGGCGTGGTGGGCATAGCTGGACCAGCTGTAATCGAGCGCCTGGCCCGCCAACCCCGTTTGCACGGGCACGCATTCCAGGTAACGGCAGCAAGTAAGGAAGAAATTGTCGGGATCGATGACGGAAGTTTTGTAGCGTCCCTGCCACAGCGCCCCTTCACGGCCGTATTTCTGGTTGAAATACGGCACGTAATAGCGCCCCAGCCACTGCATCAGCTGTCCCAGTCCCGTCGCATCGGCTGGCGTCGCCAATAAATGTAGCTGATCTGGCAATAAAACGTAGGCATGGATGGCCACCTTGAACATTTTCGCGCCCGTTTTCAGCCAGGACAGAAATTGCGTGTAGTCGGCCGCGTCCTGGAACACGCTCTGGCGGTTGCTGCCGCGCTGGATCACGTAATGGGGCAGTGCGGGAATGATGAGGCGGGGCAAACGGGCCATGGGGAAAGTCGTAAAATGAAGGCGAAGGCCTTGATTTTACACACTTGCGAGCGCAGGACGCGACTCTGACCCTGTTTTATTTGAAATCTTGAAAAAAGCGATTGACTCTGTCCCTGAATTGTCCTGCAGGAGACTATGCACCTTCGCAGGCGGCAAGTTGGTAGTCCCAACGACCACCATGATCGAGGCAACTATCAATTTTCCACTCCTTGCGCAGCCAGAGAGCGGCACTGGCCAGTGCAACGATCAACAACAGGCCAGATAGGAATCGCCGTTTCATGCTGGCCGCCTCTGGCAGTCAGGACAGGTTAAAACTGGCCGACAGGCTGTAGCCCTCGCCATACGCGCTGCGCAGCGGCAAGTCCTGGCCCAGGCCGGTCTTGGCTTTCTTGCGCAGGCGGTACACGAGCATGTCGACCCGGCGGCCCGCATCGGGATCTTCGCCGCCCATGCCGGCCACGATGACGTCGCGCGGCACGGGGCGGGTATTGATGGTCAGCAGATGCAGGAAGTTGAATTCCTTTTCCGTCAGGGCGATGACGGCGCCCATCAATTCAAGTTGGCGAGCGCTTACTTTCAAGGTCCACTTGCCCGGCTCGGGCACGGGATCTTGCGGGCCAACGCGGCGGTCGAGCGCCTCGATGTGGGCAGCCAGTTCCGGGAATTTGATCGGCTTGGTCAGATAGTGGTCGGCACCGAGGCGCAAGCCGAGGATGCGGCTGTCGAAGGCGACACGCCCCGTCAGCACCAGCACGCCGATCTGCGGATACAGCTGGCGCATGCGGGGGATGACGTTGAAGCCATCCTCATCGGGCAAGCCCAGGTCCAGCACGACCACCCCGACATTGCCATGGCTCAACGCCGTCCACATCCCGCCAGCGGAGCTGGTGATATGCACTTCGTGTTCGAGCTCAACGAGAAACTCCGCCATGTCTTCGGCGTAGTCCAGATTGTCTTCGACGATCAGTATTTTCGTCATTGCAACGCCATTCTTCCATTAGTGAGCTACCGTGGGCAAACCATGCCATTCACTTCTGCACCATGATGGACGGCACAATAGGTTTACGTCAAGGAATTATCACGGTTGCCTTCAGCGGAAGCAACTTTTTTCTAGTCTAGCCAGGAAGCGGCAGCCAAATGCGGAAAATAGCCCCACCTTCGGGCAGATTATGCCCCTGCAAACTCCCGCCATGCACGTCCACCACGGCGCGCGCCATGTACAGGCCCAGGCCCGCACCGGCATGCGTCGCATCGGTTCCACGGAAACCTTTTTCAAACAATTGCACCATTTCTTCTTCCCGCAAGCCAGGTCCCGCATCGCGCACACACAGCGCCACGCCGCCTTCGGGCACCAGCTTGCCCGACACGGTGATGCTGCTGCCCGGCGGGCTGAACTTGACCGCGTTGTCGAGCAGGATTTTCAGGCACAGGGCCATACCGGGCACGTCGCAGCGCAGCCGGGCCGGCAAGTCTTCATCGAGTTCCAGCTGTACGCGGTGACTGGCCGGCACGGTGGCGGCCGCCTGCTGCAACAAGGCCAGCGGCGCGATGCCGTCGGCCGCCCGCTCGCGGCCGATGGCCGCCATGCGTTCGGGCGACAAATAGTCGTCGATCATGGCCAACAAACGGTCGACAGCCGTCTGGATTTTCACGTAGCGCTTGCGCGTGGCTTCGTCAGCCTCGTTCGACGTCGAGACGAGGCGCTGGATGGCGCCGTCGATGGTGGCCAGCGGCGTGCGGAATTCATGCGACAGCATCGAGGCGAAACGCTTCTGCTCCTTTTCCCGCTCGGCTTCCTGCGCGTGGGCGACGCTGACGTCGCGCACCGTGCCGACGATGGTGATGCCCCGTTCCCTCGCCGACGCGGGCACGATGGTCGAGCTGATTTCCAGCGCCAGCAGGCGGCCGTCGGCGTGCGGCAATTCCACTTCGCGCAGCAGGGTCAAACGGCTGGTGTCGCCATCGCGCCAGCGCTGCAGCCGGGCCGGCACGTCCGCCGCCAGGCGTGCCGCGTGTTCACGCAAGGCTGCCTGGTCGTAACCGGTCAGGCGTTGCGCCGCGGGGCTGATGTAGCGTAATTCGAGGGTGGTGGCGTCGAGCAGGAAGGCCGCGTCGCGCCCATGTTCGGCCAGCAGGCGGAACGTCGCTTCGCCGGCGCGCGCGCGCAGCAGGGCGCGGCGCAACTGGACGAAGCGCAGCGCCATGAGGACGGCGCCGGCAAGCAGCAGGAGGAAAATAGGCAGCATGCGTTATACCTGGCAAGAAAGAATTGCCAAGTATAAGCGTGCGCTGCCCTTAATCTTCCAGCGGGGCGAAAATCTGCTGCAAGTCTTCCTGCGTGAGGGCCATCTTCTGCGATTCGCCTTCGGCCAGGATCGATTGCGCCAGCTCCGATTTCTTTTGCTGCAGCAGCTGGATTTTTTCTTCCAGGGTGCCCTTCGCAATCAATTTGTAGACGAACACGGGCTTATCCTGGCCGATGCGCCAGGCGCGGTCCGTGGCCTGGTTTTCCGCCGCCGGATTCCACCACGGATCGTAGTGGATGACCGTGTCGGCGGCCGTCAGGTTCAGGCCCACGCCGCCCGCCTTCAGGCTGATCAGGAAGATCGGCACGGCGCCCTGCTGGAAGGCCGCCACCTGCGCGCCCCGGTCCTTCGTTTCGCCCGTCAGCAGCGCGTAGGGGATGTCGCGCGATTCCAGCTCTTCCTCGATCAATTCCAGCATGCTGGTAAATTGCGAGAAGACGAGGATCTTGCGCCCTTCGTCGAGCAAGTCTTCCACCATCTGCATCAGGTCGAGCAACTTGGCCGAACCGGCCGACTGCTTCTTCGCCGGCAAGGATTTCACCAGACGCGGGTCGCAGCAGACCTGGCGCAGTTTCAGCAGCGCTTCGAGGATGACGATCTGGCTGCGCGCCACGCCCTTCTTGTCGATTTCTTCACGGACCTTTTGATCCATCGCAAGACGCACGGTTTCATACAGGTCGCGCTGCGGCCCCGTCAATTCCACCTTGCGCACCATTTCCGTTTTCGGCGGCAATTCCTTGGCCACATTGTCCTTCGTGCGGCGCAGCAGGAACGGTTTGATGCGGCGGTTCAGCAGCATGCGGCGCAGCGGATCGTCCTGGCGCTCGATCGGGTGGCGGAACTGGGTGTTGAACGTCTTCTCGTCGCCCAGCAAGCCCGGCAGCAGGAAGTGGAATTGCGACCACAGTTCGCCCAAATGATTTTCCAGCGGCGTGCCGGACAAGCACAGGCGGTGGCGCGCGCGCAGCAGGCCCGCGCTTTGCGCCGCCTTGCTGCGCGTATTCTTGATGTAATGCGATTCGTCGAGAATGACCAGGTGGAAATCGTGCTCGCGCAAGGTTTCCTCGTCGCGCGGCAACAGCGCGTACGTGGTCAGCACCAGGTCGCACTGGTCGATCTGGTCGAATTGCTGGGCGCGGTCCTTGCCTTGCAGCAGCAACACCTTCAGGCTGGGCGCGAACTTGGCCGCCTCGTCCTGCCAGTTGCCCATCAGACTCGTCGGTGCAATCACCAGGGCCGGATGCGTAAGGCGGCCCGCTTCCTTTTCCACCAGGATATGCGCCAGCGTTTGCACCGTTTTACCTAAGCCCATGTCATCGGCGAGGATGCCCGCCAGGTCGTGGTCGCGCAGGAATTGCATCCACGCCAGGCCGTCGGCCTGGTAATCGCGCAAGGTTGCCTGCAGGCCGGCGGGCGCCGCCACTTTTTGCACGGAACCGAACTGGCTCAGCTTGCGGCCCATGGCGCGCAGCTGTTCGCCGCCCGTCCACTGCATGTCCAGGCCCCGCGCCAGCTCTTCCAGGCGCGCCGCATCGAGCGTCGACATGCGCACGGCACGCTTGATCTTGTCGCTGAAATACAGTTCGCCCAGCGTGTTCAAAATCGGACGCACGCGGCCCCACGGCAGGGCCACGCGCGTGCCGTCCGGCAAGGTTGCCAGCATCTGGTCATCGTCCGCATGTGCTTCGATGACTTTCGGATTGAAATCGTTGGGCGCGTTGCGGATCAGCTGCACCAGCACGGGCAGCAGCGGCACGCGCTCGTGGTTGACGACGATGCCCAGTTCCAGCTCGAACCAGGCGTTGCCGCTGTCCGGATCCTGGTCATCGATTTCCGCGTACCAGTCGCCCACGTCGCTCACGTCGTAGCGGTACTTGGCCGTCTTTTCCACGATCCAGCCCTGCGCCAGCAAGGCGTCGATGCCGGACTCGGCAAAACGCAGCCATTCCGCCTGGGAAGGCAGCAGCAAGGCGCCCTTCAAGCCGCTCAAGGGAGCCGAGCCCGGCTTCTTGAATTGCAGCTCGGCCAGGGTAGCCAGCGCGCGCGCTTCATCGACCGTATTTCTCTGGATAATTTCCGTCACCTCGCCCACTTGCCGCACCACGCGCTGCGACGGGTCGAACGAGACTCTTTCGCCATCGTAGTCGTAGGACAGCACGGCGAAGTCGCTCCAGCGCTGCAGGCTGCCATCGGCCAGCATGGCGCTGTCCAGCAGCAACACCGGTTGCGCCGGCACGTCCTTGCGCAAGCGCTGCGGCAACGGTTGCGGCAGCGGCATCAGATGCTGCAAGCCTTGCGCCAGCAGCAACTGCGACACGCGCACCTTGTCGTTCGCATTCAGGGGCGGCGCCTGCGCCACCAGCGCCTGCAGGTCGGCCAGGGAAATGTCGGAGCCGCCCTGGTTCAGTTCCAGCACGCCGCACGACAGATTGTCGATGTACCACGGCGGATCGGTGGGCAGCATGTAGTCGATCTGGTCGGCGCCATGGTGCTTCGCGCCTTCCGGCGGGTCCACTTGCCAGCCCAGGCGCATGGTCTTGCCTTCGTCGCGCCAGAACAGGCGGGCGGGACGCACGGGACCTTCCTTCAACGGATACACGAGACCATTGCCCACGTCGGCCCAGGAATTGGCCCACAACAATTTATCCTGCTCTGCCAGCATTTTCAGCAGGGCTGCGCCCACCTTGCCCTTCGGCTCCGTGGCGCTGCCCGTCTGCGAATTCTGACCGCTGCGCATGGCCACGAAGAAACGCACGAGGTCTTCGTCGGCCGGCGTCAAAAACGTGGGCGGCGCCGACAGCAGGGAAAAGATTTCGCTGATGGGGGACGCCGCCGCCACATCGCCGTTCGGCCGCAGCCGCGCCTTGTACAGGCACAGGGCCACGTGGCGGCCGCCGCTGGTGGGCGCCAGCACGTAGATCAGGCGGTGCTGGTTGAGTTTGGGATCGGGCTCGGCAATCGTCAGCACGGCCTTCGGATGGGCGGCAGCCTCCACCCGCTGCAGCCAGGTGGCGACGGCATACGGCAAAGGCGCTCCCGGCGCGCTGGCCGGGGCAACTGGGGTTTCACTGGTTTCGTCGCGGGTAAAATCCATGGGGCGCATTTTTGTGTAAAGGTCGTATCCAAATCGGCAACAGGCAATATTATCCGCCATACAGGCGTTGCTGGCTTGATTCACACACGCTCTTTGAGCAGTTTTAATGCGCGATGCCTAAAAAATAAGTATTTAATACGACACTTGGGGTCCGCTGACGGCAAAAAAGGCCCGTCATGGGCCTTTTTCGCCGCCCGTGGAGGGCTTATCAGGCCGGCACAGTTTCTTCTTCGGCCACGCTGGCGGCCTCGACTACCGGTGCCGTGCTCGTATCGGCCGGCGTAAAGTTGCGCAAAAACAAGAAGAACTGGCCCATCATCTGCGTCCACAGTTGCAGATTGATATTCAGGTACTCCTTGCTGACACCGCCGGCGACCAGCACATCCATCTCCAGCACGACGAAATCGCCATGCTGGGCCACGCGGGCGAAACGCTTGCTGCGGTGCCATTCGGCCAGCAAGCCGGCCGGCAAGTCGCCGCCCTGCACGCGCAGCGGGCAGCTCAGGGTCAGGTCCGCGTACTGGCCAGGCGCGGCTTCGTTACCCCACAGCACCTGGAAACCGATGCCATGGCTGGCACTGTGCAGGCGCACGACGCCGTCATGTTCGATGCTGGTGACGGCGCAGCCGGCCGCCTTGATGGCCTCGGCCGTTTGTTCAGCGTTCAGGGTGGTCAGCAAGCTATTCGTGTTTTCCATCGTCATTCCATTCATTTCAAAAAGATTATTGGGGGGCCGGCGCGGGCGCGGCCGGCGTTGCTGCCGCTTCGGTTTGACGCGCATCAAAGCGGCCCTGGTACAGCTGGTCGCCGTACTGCTGCGCGATTTGCTCGAGTTTCACCCGGCTTTGCGCGGCGAACGGCTGGCGCGCTTTCATGACGTCCAGCACGTCCAGGCTTTCATACGCCTGCAGGATCTCTTTCCCGGCCGCATACAGCTGGGCATTCTTGCTTTCGCAGCGCGCCAGGGCACTGCGCTGGGCCGTCACTTCGCCGTCCAGGCGCGCCCGCTCCGCTTCGATCTGCTTGCCCGTGGCGGCCAGCCGTTCGCCGGCCTGGCGGTACTGCGCCAAATTCGCGGTTGCCTCCTGTGCGGCGGCGGCGCTGCGCTGCTGCTCGGCGGCCAGTTTTTCCCGCTGCGCGCGTTCCTGCGCCAGCTGCGACTGGCTGCGCGCCAGCTCCTTTTTCACGCCATCGCTGGCAGGCGCCGCGGCGGCGGGCGCCGCCTTGGCGGCCGGCACGCCCTTGGCTTTCAGCGCTTCCAGTTCGCCGCGCGTCTGCTGCAGCTGCGCCGTGACATTGCGCAACTCGGCGCGCAAACGCTCTTCCATGCTTTGCCCCTTCTGTCCCTGCGCCTGGGCGGTGCCGGCGGCCAGCAAGCTCAACAGCAATAAAGGCAGGCGCATTTTGTTGGATATCAACATCATGGCTCCTTAAAAACGCGCGTTCAATTCGATTTGCAGGGTGTCGATCGACAGTGCCGAACCGAACACTTCGCGGCTCGACGTCCAGCGGCCGTTCAGCCAGGTATTCTTGTCGAGCGCATACGCGCCACCGAGGTAGTAGCCGCGCGCATTCGTGCCGCCCAGATGGAAGGTGGAATCGTTGTAGGCGTCAGGCAAGGCGTCCGGTTCGATGCGCTTGTAACCGAGCAGCACGTTCCAGTCGCCGCGCGCCGCCGGGCTGGCCTTGCCCAGGGTCGCCTGCAGCATGTAGGCATTGCCGCCGCTCTTGAAATCGGCTTGCGAGACGCCGCCCGTGCCGCCGAAGTTATTCATGATGCCGCCCTTGGCGCGCGCCCACATTTCATTCTTGTCGTAGGCCATGTTGCGCACATAGTCGCCTTCGATGCGCAAGTCCGTGCCGCCCGCGACCTTGCTATCCCAGCGCGCATTCAGGTTGGCCAGGCGGAATTTCGACGCCAGGCCCACGAATTGCGGCTGCGGCGTGTTGGCCGGATCGAGCGGATTCAGGGCGATATTGCGCAGCAACATCAAGCTATTGCCCTTTTGCATGCTCGATGGACGCGACCAGTCCGTGCTGCAGCCATCGGCGCCTGCGTACAAGGCGCACGGCTGCGAATACTCGCCGCTGATGTTGCGGAAGTTGTAATAGGCCAAGGCGCCACGCAATTGATGGTCGCTATTGATCTTCCACGACGCGCCCACTTGCGCACCGAGCAGCCATTTGTTTTCGCTCGACATTTTTGCCTGGCTGCGGCTAGGCGCATTGTCGGACGAATACTCGAGCGGAATCAGGCCCAGGGTGCCGAACACGGTGACGTCCTTGCTCTCACCGACCGGCTGCTGCACCTTGGCGGCGATGCCGTCGAAATTGAGTTCGCTGGAAAACAGTTCGTCGCCGGACACGAATGGATTGTCGAAGCGGCCCGCCGTCAGTTTCAGCCACGAAGCAGGCTGGTAGGACAGCCAGGCCTGGTCCAGCCAGATGTTCTTCTTGCCCAGGCCGCCACCGAGAGTTTGCGTGGTCGATACCGGGCTGTCGTCATTGCCGCTGGCCAGGCGGATGCCCGCTTGCGTGGTGTCGGAAATGTCGGCCAGGATACCGAGGCGGGCACGGGCGCGCAGCAAGTGCTTGCGGTCTTCGCGCGTGTTGAGCAACGCCGGCAGGGCCAGGTTGGTGTTCGAATTGACGTCGTAGCCGCTGCCGCTGTTGAGCGAGCGCCAGTCGATCTCGATATTGCTGTTGGCCATGTCGTAGTAGCGCGATTCGTAGCGCGCGCGCACGTCGCCTTCCAGGCGGATGCGCTTGGTCCAGGCCGGCGTTTCATTCGGCGCCGCCCAGCCGCCCGCTTTTGCTTCAGCCATGACCTGGCCCTTGATCTCGTCGCGGATCTGCTCGCGCACGGTTTGCGAAATATACGGCACGCGCACGTCGCCAGGCTGCACCTGCGCCAGGGCGGCCGGTGCGGCGGCCGGACGGGCTTGCGCCGCGGCCAGCGCTTCGCTCTGCGCCTGCGCCAGCAAGGCTTCGCCGGCATCCTTGTTCAGGGCGCCGCTCTGGATCAGGCCGCGGATCAGCTTGACCATGGTGCTGTCGGCCGGGACGGCCTGCGCCTGTACCGCGCCTGCCGCCACGCTCAGGGCGAAAGCGGCCAGCGCCAGCGGAAGGCGGCGCGCACGCTGTGGGGAAGAAAATATGAGGTTCATCGCTTCTTTCGGTAAAAATTAATATGAATTAAGGACGCTATGGCCTGCGGCCTTTAATGGATACGCGGGCCGGGAAACGCAGGGATGCCGGCGGCCGCTCATCGGCGCGGAAGTCGCGCACCATGGCCAGCACCTGCTCATCCGTCTGCGCATTGCCCGTGCCTTGCACCAGCTGCACTTTCGTCGTCCTGCCTTCCGTATCGAGCCACAGGTCGACGCGGATATCGCTGAACGCCAGCTGGCGCGTGCGCGGGTCGCGGGCGAACGCCAGCTGCAGCGCGTTGGCGACGTAGCGGCCATACGATCCCGCGCCGAGTCCGCCGCCACCGCCGCTACCGCTCATGCCGCCGCCGCGCCCGGCCTGGATGCCGAACGCGTCGCTGCCGGCCTGCGCCGCGCCGTCGATGGTGACGGGGTCGCCCTTATCCGGCGACGGGCTTTCCGGCGCGTCATCCATGGGCTTGTCGGCAGGCGTCGGTTCCGGCTCGGACACTTCCGGCACCACCTTGTCCGGTGTCGGTTCCGGCAATTTTTCCGGTTCCGGCGGCGGCGGTGGCGGCGGTGGCAGCATCAGCATCGGCGGCGCCGCCACTTCGCGCTTGGTGGCCGCCGTATCGGACAGCAAATACCAGACCAGCGCGGCCAGCGCAGCGGCCAGCAGCGCGCCGCCGGCCACGCCGCCCCAGCGGCGCCACCACTGCGCCGCGCCCGACGATTCCGAGCCGGCCATCTTCATCATGTCGTCACGCTTCACCTTGCGCTCCTCATGCCGGCTTGCCGGTCACCAGGCCCACCTGGTTCAGGTCGATGCGGCGCAGCAGGTCCAGCACTTCGACCACCTTCGCGTATTGCACGGCGGCGTCGCCGCGCACGATCACGGGGAAGTCGGGCGTCAGCGCCTTTTCCGTGCGCAAGCGCTCTTCCAGCTCGGGCAGGGTGACGGGATAGGCGTCGAGGAAGACCTGGCCCGCGTTGTCGATGGTGATGGCCTTGGTCTTCGGTTTTTCCAGCGCCATGGCCGAACTGGCCTTGGGCAGGTCGACCTTGATGCCGGGGATGCTGGCGTTGCTGGTCAAAATGAAGATCACCAGCACCACCAGCAGCACGTCGACGAAGGGCGTGATGTTGATGCCGCCGCTACGCTTGCGGGGGGTAAACTTGGCGGAGGTGGCCATGGTTATGCGCCCCTCACGCCTGATGCAGCGCGGGACGCATCTGGCGTCCGTCGCCCTGCTCTTCCGCCAGACGCGTGGCGAATTCATCGACGAAGACGGCCATGTCGGCAACGATGGCGTCCGAACGCGAGGACAGCCAGTTGTAGCCGAACAGGGCGGGAATCGCCACGCCCAGGCCGGCAGCCGTACACAGCAGCGCTGCCGCCATGCCTGGCGCCACCGAGTTGATGTCCACGGCGCCCGCCATGGCCGCCACGACGAACACCAGCATGATGCCGATCACGGTGCCGAACAGGCCGACATACGGCGCGCCTTCGATGGTGGTCGAGAGCCAGATCATGCGCTTGGACATGCGCTCGCTTTCGCGCACCATCACGCCATCCATGGCGGCGCGGATGGCGCCGATGGTCGCGTTCGAGACGGCGTTCAAGTCGTAGCCGCGGTCGTGGCGGCGGCGCATCTCGTCGATGGCCACGTCATACAGACGCCACAGCGAGGAATCCGTTTTCACGGAAGCGCTCAGCTTGCCGTTGCGCGCCAGGTGATCGAGCGGCGCGCCGGCCGCTTCGTGGAACGACTGCATGAACTGGGCATTGGCGCGCGAGATGGCGCCATAGCTGCGGCCCTTGCCGATCATGATGATCCACGACAAGACCATCATCAGGCCCAGCACGCCGACGACGATCCACGCGTCGAGCGGCATGGCGGCGATGATGAAGCCGAAATGGCTTTTGCCGGCCTGCTGTTCATCGGCGCCAAACACGGCCAGGCGCGATTCGGAGCCTTGCGAGACGGCGTCGGCCAGCAGCAGGGCGTCGGGACGGGCCGTGCGCGACAGGCGCAGCTCGTCAATGGCGCCCGTGAAGTTGGCCAGTGCGGCGCCACCGGCGACCGGCGGCGCGTCGGTACCCACCGAGGCGGCCGTGCTGAATGCCGGCAGGGCGGTGGCCAGCGAGACGGCCGGACGGCCGCCCACGTACAGGGCCACATTGTTCTTGTCGGCCTTGACGGCCAGGTGCGACCATTGCGCGGCCTGGATAGGCTGGCCCGGCTTGCTGCGCTGGCCATTGACCTGCACGAAGGGCACGCCCTGGTCCACGCCGATCAGCAATTCATTGGCGCCGTCGCGGCGCGCATACAGCACTTGCTGGGCGCCCAGGCTGTCCGGACGCACCCAGGCGGAAAAGGTGAACGGCGCGCCGGCGGCCAGCGCCAGCGATGGCGAGGCGGGCAGCATCAATGGCGTGGTGCCCAGGCGGGCGCCGGCGCCGATGACGGAACCGTCGAGCGCCGGCACGGCCGTCTGGGCATGGTTGCCGTAGGCGGTGCTGTCGCGCGAGGGCACGCCCGGTTCGCTGAAGTGATATACGAGGCTGTAGTCGGGGTCAAACGTACGCTGGCCGTTGCCGGAGGCGGGCGCCTTCGGATTGCCGTAGTACATCCACAGCTGCTGCGGCGTACCGGCCGTCAGGGCCGGCACGTCGACCCAGATCAGGGCGATGCCCAAGAGCGGATTGAATTGCTCGATCTGGTGGTTCAGCACGGTTTTATCGTCGCCCGCCACGAAGCGCAGGTCGGCGCCGTTGTCGCTGACGCCTTCGAAGTTGAAGTTACCCGAATGCAAGCGCAGCAGCACGGGGATGCGGCCGGGATCGCCGCCCACCGCGCCCGCCTTCGGGCCGGCGTCGACGGTGACGGGTTTGCGGTAAGCCCAGTCGGGCTGCCACCAGGCATGCGCCAGGCCGGGAACGAGCGTGCCCAGGATCGTGAGCAGAAAAAGAAAACGTTGCATGACAGTGATTCTCCGAAGAAAAGTCTAAAAAAGTGCAGTGCTGTTGAGCTGGCCCGTCAGTAGCTGGCCGACAGGTTGAAATTGATGCGGCGCACGTGTTTGTGCGTGCGCGGGCCATCGCGCAGCGGATACGAAAAATCGATGCGGCCATTCAGGTAGCGCAGGAACTGGAAGCTGCTGCCCACGCCCACGGAGGCCAGGCCGAACAGGTCTTTCTGCTCGATCATCGGATCGCGCAGGCGCAGGCGCGCGCCATCGGCAAAAGCGAACAGGCGCCAGTTTTCCAGGCGGCTGAAATACGTCAGCTGAGGCGTACGCCATTCGACCGTGCCGGACACGCCGTAGTCGCCCGTCGCTTCGGCCGACAGGTAGCCGCGCACGGAATTGGCGCCGCCGGCGGCCATCTGCTCGCCCGACACGAGCGCCGCATCGGCCAGCTGGCCCGCCAGCTTGCCGTACAGCTGCGCGCCGCTGCCCAGGGTAGTGGTGGCGTTGGCGTCGCCCTTCAGGACGAGGAAGCTGGGCGAGGCCTTGTAGCGCTTGTTGTCGTAGGTAGCGCTGTCGCTGCCGTAGCCGAACGAAGCGCGCGTGCCGGCCACCAGCGACAGGCCGAGGCCATACGTCGCCGCCTCCGTCTGCGCAAAGCCGTTATACGACACGCTCAGGGGCACGTACTTGAGCGGAATATTGCTGCCCGTGCCATTGAGCTTGAGCGCTTCCTGGTTATCCTTGAAATCGATGCCGGCAGAAAAACTGTGCCACCAGATGCCGCTGTTGGGCACCGTGTAGTTAACTTTCATGCCCAGCGCATGGCCCTTGCCCAGCACGCTGGTGCCGCCCGTGCTGGCCACATTGCTGTTCGACTGGTAGCCGGTCGCTTCCACGCTCCAGCCCTGCGTGCCGATCGGCGCCACGTACGAGGCGGACCACACCTTGGTCTGGTTCAGGTCGCCCGGCGTGCCGAAAAAGCTGATGGTGGCGCTATGCCCGAGCTGCCACAGATTGTCGTGGCCGACCGACATGCTGGTACGCAATTTCTTCGTATCGGCGCTGTAATCGTTGTTCAAGCCCACGCTGGCGCGCCACGGGCTGCTGTCGTCCACTTTCAGGTCCACGTCCATGGTGCCGGGCAGGCTGCCCTGCTTGACCAGCGGCATCACCTGGCGCTTGGGACCGCGGTTCAGGGCCGTCAGTTCCACTTGCGCCTGCGTAAAGTCGGGCACCGTGCCTTCCGTCAGGGCCGGCACTTGCTGGCGCACGTCGAGCGGCGAGTTGTATTGCGCGCCGACCACGCGCAAGCGCCCCACCTTCGTTTCGCTCACCTGCAGCACCACCACGCCCTGCTCCACCTGCTGCTCCGGCAAGTCCACGTAGACGGACTGGTAGCCCCGGGATTGATATGCAGCAACGAGGGCGTCGCGCGCCCCTTCCACGTCCTTCAAAGTGCGGCCCGGCCCCAGGAAGGGCGTGACCGCCTCTTCGATGGCGCGGGCGTCGAGCACGGTATTGCCTCGCACCAGGTATTCCTCGATCGTCACTTGCCGTTCGGGCGCAGCCACGGGGGCCGCCGCCGGCACCGCATCCTGCGCGCGCGCCATGCCGGGCAGCGCCAGCATGGCCAGGCACAGCATCGTCAAGGCGGTTGCAGGCGCCGCTGGCGGCACGCCCCTGCCCTTGGTTGTCATTTCACGCATCTTCCATTCACCTTAAAATCAAACGGTTGCCCTGTATTGCGGCGCTGGGCCGGCGTTTTTTTGTTGCTGATGTTCATCTACTGATGCCTAGACAGCAGCCGCGCGCGACGACTGCCGAATGTCATCAAATGTTCATAAAACTCACGGTTGCAGTCCGCGCCGCTCGTTCGGCGTGAGCGCCTGCAGCTGCGGCGCCGTCAACGGTCCCGCGCCCAGCACCTGCACCACGCCGGCCGGCTGGTAGCTGGACGCGTGCGGCTCGCCGCCCTGCTGCTTGCCGGTGCCGCCCTCATCCGCCTGCTCGTTGCCAAAACCCAACACTTTCACGGTGAACAACGACGGCTGCGCCTGGCGCGTGGCGGCCCGTTCGCGCTGCAGCACGTCCTGCGCCGCCGTCACGGCCTGCGTCGCGGCCGCGCTGGCATTGCTCAGTGCTCCCACGTTCACCGAGGCGACGGTTGGCACGCCCGTGGACTTGCCCTGCACCTGGATGTTTTCCGCATTCACCACCTGCAGGGCGGCCAGATTGACGTTGCCCGAAACGCGGATGCCCGCCTCGCCCGCGTCGATGCTGCCCAGCGGGGCGATCAGGTCGATGTCGCCGGGCGGCACCTCCGGGATCGGATTCAGCGTGGCGATGCCGGCGCCCGTCGTCGGCGTGCTCGGCGACAGGCTGACGAGGCCGATGCTGTCGTACGCGCGGCGCTGCGGCGTGTAGACGACGGTGGACTTGGTGCCGCGGCCCGCGTTGATGTCGCCCGTGGCCGACCAGGCCAGGATGTTGCCGCCGAAGGTAGTAAAGATGCGGCTCTGGCCCAGCAGGATGCTGTCTTTCGCATACATCTGGATGTCGCCCTTTCCCTGCGTCAGCACGCCCGAGCCTTCGCCCGGCGCATAGCCGCCGTCGACGCCGATCAGCGCGCGGCCGCCCGGCACCGTGATGCCGATGTCGCCGCCGAAATCCGTGTGGATGCCGGCATCATTGACGGTCACGTAAGGCACGTTGTAGTCGGGACGGCCCGCCTCGGCCCATTCCTGCGGGCTCAGGTAGCGCACGCCCGCGACGGGACGCTTGGTGAACACGCCGCCATATCCGCTGACGGTGTACAGCGCGCTGCTGAACATCGTCAGATCGCCCTGGTACTCGATCTTCTTGCCCGCCTTGTCCTGCGCCGGGAAGAGGGTGGCGATGGCTTCGCGGCCGCGCAGATAGCTGCCGCGGCGCGCGCCGTCCGCATCGTTGTACTCGCGTCCGGCCGCCTTCAGCTCGGCAAAGTAGACATTGCTCAGGTACACCTGCTGCTGTTCCTTCGGCAAGGCGGCAAAGAAGCTGCGCGCATCGGTGGCCGGGTCGTAGCGGATGCCCAGGCCGCTGTCGCCGCCAAAGCGCGTCGTCAGCCAGTTCACCAGGTGCAGCTGGCTGACCTGCGCGTATTCGCGCGCCAGGTCGCGCCGCACGCCGCCCGTCTGCTGGCCGGCTTTCTCCAGCTCGGCCTGCTTCGTGCCGAGGAAGGCGGCAGCGCCCGCCTCGTCGCCGCTGTAGGCAAACTGGCCGCGCAGCCAGTCGGCCAGGGTCAGCTTGCCGCCGTAGACATACACGGCGCTGCCGGCCTGGTCGGCCAGCGGCTTGCTTGGATCGGCCAGCTTGGCCGGGTCCAGGTAGCGCGCCGCGAAGGCCGCATAGTCGGGACCGTTGCGGCCCACGCCGGCGGCCACGCTGATGCCGGCGCCATCGCCGCGCTTGTCCTGGCCGACATTGACGATGGAGCCGAGGCTGCGCAATTCCGCCTTGTCGGCCATGTACAGGTCGCGCCCGGCGCTCACATTGAGCTGGCCCGGCCCCGCCACATAGAAGGTGCTGTAGCGGATATCGCGCCCGGCGCTGACGACGGAAACGTCATCGGCATGGCGGTGCACGAACAGATTGCCGCGCGCCGACGAGCTGCCGAAGACGACCGGCTTTTCCGGCAGCTCGGGACTGTTGGCAAAGGGCTGGCCGGTCCATCCCGCCGCGCCGTCCGGCACGCTCTCGACCGTTCCCAGCGGCGTGCCGGAGTTGACGATGTCGCGTCCGGCACGCACGGCCACGGCGCCGCCGCCCTCGTACCACAGGCCCAGCGGGCCCGTTTCGCCCTTCAGCTTCGCCCGGTACACGATGCCGCCCGTGCGCAGGCCGACGATGTCGCCGCTGTTGGCATAGAAGTGCGCGGGCAACTGGCCTGCCGGCACATAGTCGGAGACCGTCGGCGGGGTCATGCTGAACAGCGGATACACTTGCTGATTGGCATCGCTGGCGCCATTCGACGTCGTACCAAACCATTTCAATGGCCCCGGCGCCAGCGCATCGGCGCTGACGTTATGCAGCGGCAGCAGGCCAAACCAGACCTTGTCCAGTGCGCCGACGAAGCCCGGATTGAACGGATTCGGCAGCAGGCGCGGGTCGGCGCCCGATGGCGTGATCGGATAACCGGCCGCATGGATGGAGTCGGCGGCCAGCATTTCCAGCTGCCCCGTGCCCGTCCTGACAAATTGCGGCGCCACTGGCGACGGCGCCAGGATCACGCCGTTTTGCGGCATGTCCACCTTGCCGCCATCACCCAGCCTGCCCAGGCTGGCATTGCCGTAGTACAAGCTGCCGCTGGCGGCCACGGCGCGCAGCACGGATGGCATGACGAAGCGCCCGTCCGTCGGCGCGTGGTTGTCGCCGGCCATCGCATTGATCCAGGACGAGGTGGGCGTCAGGTTGCCGCCCGCGCTGAACAGGTCGATGGCCGTGGCCGGCGTCCACAGCGAGAACCAGCTCCAGCCTTCGCCGGTGCGCTCCACGCCTTGGTAGCTGAACGGCGAACCATAGCCCAGTTGCTTCACGCGGCCCGCATCGGCCACGCCGCCCAGCACCACGTCGCCGCGCGCATCGATGCGCACGCCGCTGTCGCCCGGCACCAGGATCGGCCCGCCGCTGGCGATCGCCGTGCCCGCCGTGTAGGTTTCATACGGCCGCGATTCCGTCGGATCGGCGCGGTCGAAGCGCAATTCGATGCCGCCCACGGCGCCCGCCTCCAGGCGCAGCGCGCCGCGCAGGTTGGTGAGCGTGCTGTTCAGGCCAGGGATCTGGCGTTCGAAACGCGTATTCGGGTTAGGACGGTCGCTATTGCTGTCGAAGCTGCGCACCTCGGCCACGGGGTTCAGCCCGCCGCCGATGCGGATATCGAGGTCGCCGCCGCCCGTCAGCAGCAGCTTGCCGTCCGGCGTCACCCTGCCCGTGCTGCCCACGGCCACGTTCAGGCCCTGGCTGCGCGGCGCGAACTCGCCGCCCGGATCGGCGCGCGAGGCCAGCATGCCGGCGTCGCCGCCCGCCTGCAGCAGCAGATTGCCGCCGCCCAGGGTGCCGATGCCCGTGAAGCCCGACAGCCCCGGCAAGCCCGAGAACAGGTCGACGCCTTCGGGACGCGCGACATAGGTGCCGAAATTGATCCACCATGCCGTCGGCACGCCGCCTCCCGTGCTGCCGCTGCCCTGGCGCCACAGCCAGGTGCCGATGTCGCTGGTGTCCTGTTGCGCGCGCAGCCAGCCGATGGCATCCTCGCGGCGCTGGGTGGAGCTGCCCAGCGTATCGCCCTTGACGTCGCCCTGGGCGCGCAGCAGCAGATTGCCGCCATGCTCGGGATACCAGGCGCGGTACAGGCTCTGGCTGCCGCCATCGACAAACGGCGTAAAGTCCGTGCCCAGCGCACCGAGCAGCTGGCCCTTGGCGTTCAGGCCGCGCGGCAGGTTGAACAGATCCTTGCCGCCGACCAGCGGCGAGGCCGACTGCGTGCCCGCCGTGTAGACGCCATACAGCGAACGCATGTCGAAGTCGCCCGCGGCGAGCAAATCGAGGTCGCCCGTGCCCGTGCGCAGCACGCTGAACAGGGGCTGGCGCGCCGGCTCCACGCTGGTCACCTTCTCAGGCGGCGTGCCGTCGGCCACCTTGACCACCAGATAGCCATAGTTTTCCAGCATGTTTGCCTCGTCGCCAAACCAGCTGATGTCAACCTCGCCTTCGGGATATCCTTCGAGGAGAGCCGCTTCGCTGAAGATATATTTGGCCGGCGAACCCGTGCCCGGCACGATGGAAGTCACCGCGTCCAGGCCGTAATGCGTATCGGCCAGCATCAGATGGGCGTCCTTCGCATGCGGTTTCAACGCGCGCGTGTCGGCCGCCGCCGTATCGGCGCCGCCCACCAGGCGCAGCGACCACGCTTGCGAACCCTGGGCCAGCATGGGCGCCAGCGCCAGGTTGCGGCCCTGGCTTCCGCTGCCATCCGCGCTGCGCAGCGACACCATGGTGACGTCGCCCGGCAGCCTGACCACGGTGCCGGCGGGCAGCACGCTGCCCTTGTCCAGCGCCAGCGCCGAGGCCAGCACCACGCCATTGACGGCATTCGTGCCATCGGCCACGTCCCACGGCCGGCCTTCCGGGAAAGGCAGGGCCACGTTCGCCGGCCACACCATGGCCGCCACCTGGGCCGCGCCAGGCAGGCGCAGGCCGGCATCGAGCTGCATCCCGCTCGATAAAGTCAGCGCCTTCGGCAAGACGGTGCCGGCCGCGTACAGCACGCTGCCGTCGGCATTGCGCACGGCGCCGCCCAGCACGCTGCCTGCAGGCAAGTTCAGCTCCGCCGTCAAGGTGGCGCGCGCCGCCAGCAAGGTACCGCTGCGCAACTCCATGGCTTTCATCGGCACGGCGAAATTGACGCTCGTGCCCGATTTGAAATAGGTGTTTTCGGCCAGGGTCACCAGGCCCGCTTGTGGCACGACGACCTCGCCGCCCCACGGCAACCGGCCTTTCACCAGCTGCCAGCCCTTGTCATCGATCGTGACGGGCAGGACGCTGGTATCGAAACCATCGGTGATGCTGCCAAAGACGCTGAGCTTGCCGCCGGCGCGCAGCACCAGCGCACCGGCTTCGCCCGAGCCGTACACGCCGCTCAGGCGCGCCAGCGGATTGACGCCGTCATAGCGGTGGCCGGACAGGTCGATGTCGCCATCGATATGCAGGTCGCCGCCCGGCGTGGCGCTGACGATCTCGACGCCAGGGCGCAAATGGAAAGCATTGGCGTCGCCGCGCAAGCCGCGCAGCTTGTTGTTCATCAAGTTGCCGTTCGCCAGCGCATTGGCCATGAAGACCTGGCTGTCCCCGTGTTTCTCGTTCAGGTAAGCCTGGTTGATGCCCTGGTAGCTGCGGCCGTCCGCATCCTTGCCCGTGCCCGCTGGCGCATCCTTGTATTGCCAGAAGGCATTGACGTTGATCGTGCGCGCGCCGGCGATGTTCAGCGCACCAGCCGCGTCGATGTCGATGTCGTCGCCCGTGGCGCCGCCCAGGCGGCGCGCGTTCAGGTCGATGCTGCCGTAGTTGCCGCCCTTGTCACCGCTGCGCAGGTCGAAACGCGCGCCGTTTTCCAGGGTCAGGCGGCCGCCAGGCGCGGCCAGTTCGATCACGGCGCGGTTCGGCGCCTCGATCACCTGGCCATAGCTGTCCGTGCGCAGCACCGTGCCGTGCGCATCGAGCACGGCGCCGGATTGGATGGTGACGCCGTCGCGGCCGGCCAGGCGGATGCTGCCCACCTGTTCGCCGCTGGCGTCGATGCGGCCGTTCACCGTCAGGCTGCCGCCATCGACGGAGACGCTCACTTCGCGCGCCTTGAGCTCGTCGCCGATGGCCAGATTGCCCTGTTTGAGCTGGAAGCCGCGGCTGCCGAATACCTTGCCCGTGTTCAGGCGCTGGTTCAAGCCGGCGAAATCGCCGACATGCTGGGCGCGCAGCTCCAGGCCGCCCGCCGCGTAGGCTACCTGAGTGCCGCCCGCGTCATAGCTGCCGCTGGCGCCGCCCAGCAGGCTGCCGCGCAAGTCGGCCGTGCCGGCCGCCTCGCCCGTGGCGATTACGCTGAGCTTGCCGGCGCGGTTGTTCACGGCCGACACGTCGATCACGGAAGCGGCCGCCTGACGCACGTCGCCCTCGCGGCTGTCGAGGATCACGTCGCCGCCCCAGCTGTACTTGCTGGTGTCGTAGAAATCGATCTTGCGGCCCGCCAGGTCCAGCTTGGCCTTGTCACCCAGCAATACATCGCGCTCGGCCGACAGGGTCAATTTTCCGCTCGGCAAGATCACCGCCGTATCCACGCTGACGCTGTTACCGCTGAGGGCCACTTCGGCGCCCAGGGCACCGGCCAGCGCCGCATTCGTCGGCGTGGCGGCGGCGGCACCGGCCGGTGCGCTCACCTTGACGGCGCCGCCCGCCGTGAGGCGGTTGACGGAGCCGGCCGCGCCCGTCAACAGCGGCGTGTTGATCAGCAAATCGCCGCCGCTGTAGCGGTAGCCATTGGTGGCCGTATCCCACGCGCTTTGCGACTGGTAGACGGACAGGCTGCCCTTGTTGTTGGCCGTCAGCTGTTCGCTGGCATTGAGTGCCACCTGGCCGAAGCCCAGCACCAGACGGTCCAGCTTGTGGATGGTGTCGGGACGGCTGTCCGGCGTGAAGCCGAATTCGATGCGCCTGGCGTCGACCTGCAGGCGGCCGCTGCCCGTGCCGGGGCCATTGGCGACGACGGCGCCGGGCGCATTCGTCGCGCCCTGCCACACGAGGGTGTCCGTGTGGATGCGCGCCAGCGCGTCCGTGCCGCCATAGCCGTAGATGGCAGGCGTGTTGAGCACCAGGCGCGACAGCGACGACTTGCCCGTGGCCGCATCGATGGTCGACAGCTGCGACGAATCATAGAAATTGAAGGAATTGCGCGCCGTCAAACCCAGGTTTTCCAGCGCCGGTGCGCCCGTGCTGGTGTCGCCGCGCAGCAGGCGGTCGAGCACGCCCTGGTTCAGCGCCAGGCCGTCCGGCAGGGCGCCTCGGGCGCTGGCGTCGGCCAGCGACGCCTCGCTGCCGACATTGATCGACCCCATCGCCAGCACCAGGTTGCGCGTGCCGTAGCGCACGTTGTCGCGCAGGGTAAACGCGCGCTCCGTCACGGCGGCGATGGTGCCCTCGGAATACAGCGAGGTGCTGCCGCTGCAGGCGCCGCCCGCCTTCGCACACGCGCCGATATCGATGATGCCGGGGCCATATGATTCGGACGACGGCGGCGCGGCCGGCAGCATGTCCAGCCAGCCGTTCGAAACGGCCAGCACGCTGCCCATGGGCTCGTACACATAGCCGTCGCGTGAATCCCAGGCGGCCTTGCCGCGGCCCAGCGTATTGATGCCGGAACCCTGCTCCAGGACGATGCCGTCGTCTTTTCTCGCCGTCACCAGAAACACTTCGGCCGCCTTCAGCACGGCGCCGTCGCGCAGCACGATGCCGCCCGCCGATTCCTTGATGGCGGCGATATTGGCGCGCTGGTTGCTGCCCGTGCCAAAGTCGCTGTAGGTCACGCGCGGCAAGCCGCCGATGCCCACGCGCTGGGCGCCGAAGGCATTGATCTGCGAGGCATGCACGGAGACGCCATTGAAATCGGCCAGCGGCGCCGTGCCGTCGGCCAGCACCTCGTAGCGCGTCGACGCATGGTTGCCCGTGCCCAGCAGCAGGGAGCCGCCGAAGCCGCCCTCGGCTGGCGCATACAGGGCGCTGCCATCCATCATCAACGGCGTATGGTTGTCCTTGACGCTGTGCACGGACGGGGCGATCAGCTGCACGCGCACGCCCTTGGCATCGCGCTCCAGCGCGGCGCGCGGCACGCCGTCGCGCGTAGCCTGCGCCACGGCGAAGGCGGCATAGCCCGTCTCGTTGTATTGGGAATAGGTGCGCAGCACGTCGGCCGGCGTGAGGATGGCCTGGCGCGCCACCACGTCGCGGATCGCCGTGCCGGCAACGCCCGTCTGCGCCGCCGTCGCATACGAGCCATTGCGCATGGCCACCGTGCCGCCCGCCTCGACGGCGCCGGCCAGGCCATTCAATTCCACGCGGAACGCACCAGGCAGCAGGGCGAAATTCGACGGCAGCAGGGTGTAGGTGCCGGCCGCCAGGCCGGGCACGCCCGCGCCGATAGTGATCTGACGTCCCACGGCGGGCTTGCCCGCGCCTTGCTCGGCCGTCAAGGGTGCCACGTCCGGCTGCACGCCGGGAAGGATGGCGTACACGGGGTTGGTGTTCAGGCCGGGCAAGGTGAAACCGCCGTTCGGCTTCATCTGCACCAGCGGATTGAGGCGCGCATCGGTGGAACCGCCGCGTCCGGCCAGGAAGGCCGCGCCCGTCAAGGTGCCGCCGCCCGACAGGTCGAGCACGGCGCCTTGTTGCACGTCGATGGCGGCGCCCGTCAAGGCGATCTCGGGGCCGTTGCCCACGCCCTTGAAGACGACATCGTTGCCGTCATACAGGTAGCTCAAGCCATCGAGCGTGCCGCCGTAGGGCATCGTCAAGCCTTTCGCGCTGACCGAGGTCAGGCTGCCAGGCAACAGATTGACGCGGCCCGTATTGGCTTCAAAGCCTTCGGCGCCCAGGTTGATCTGGCCCAGCGGCGCGCGCAGCACGCCATGCTGGTTGATGGTGGGCGCAACCAGGCTCAGGGTGCCGAACACGGAGAACGGCTGGTTCGGCGTGGCGCCGTCGCCGCTGCGCCCGATATTGAGCGTGCGCAGGGGATCGAGCGTGACGCGGATATTGCCATACTCGTCGATGCCGCTCTTCTGGCCCACCGTGACCATGCCGCTGTCGCCCGTGGCCGGGTAGATCTGCGCGGCGACCAGGGTGGCATTGCCGGGCTGGTACAGGGCGGCGCTGTTCGACAGGCGCATGTCGCCGCGGCTGCTCAGGGTCAGCTGCTCGAAGGCGTCGCGTTCGACCACCAGGTCGGCGCCGCTGCTCTGCGCGATGGTGCCGCGCGTGCCCATGTTGACCTCGCCCGCGATGTCGAGCATGCCCGCATCGATCTGCAGCAAGGAATCCTCGGCCACCAGCGGCACGCCCAGCATGCCGCGTCCCTTGCCCAGGTTCTTCGAGCCTTTCACGGCATTGGGCACGATGTAGTCATCCTTCTGCGCACGCGCGGCCGTCCCCAGGCGCACATACGGCGCCGCCAGGCGCACCTGGCTGGCGAGGCTGCCCGCCTTGTCCTCGCCATCGGGCACAGGCTGCTGCGCCAGCCCCAGCGAGGAGGCGCTCAGGCGCAGGCTCTGGCCCAGCGACAGATTGATGTCGCCGTCAAAGCTGAGCATGCCGTTCACGTGCAGGGCCAGGTTGTCGAAGCCGCCGGCCTGCACGCGGTCGGCGCCCAGGCGCGCGCTGCCGTAGCGCAGCGCCGCATCCTGCTGGCCGGCGCGCAAGTCGTCGGGCAAGGCGCTCTCGCCCTGCACCTGCGCCAGCTGCATTTCGCGCGGCACGCGCACCGCGTTGTCCACGTTGTCGCCTTGCAAGGTGTAGCGGTTGACCTTGCCATAATTGGGCGTGTCCAGCGCCAGCGCCAGGGTGCCGCCGGCCGCCCCGGCGCCGCCGGCCGCCGCGCGCAGGGTGCCGTCGGCGAAGATGCCGTTATACGAACTGAGCGAGATCAAACCGCCGTTGCCGGCCACGTTGACGGTGCCCTGCTGCGGCAAGTCCAGCGTGGCGTGCGCGCCGCTGGCGTCGAGCAGCGCGCCCGGACGCACGACGACAAAGGCATCGGCCGCGTCGACGCTGGCCGCATCGGCCTTGTAGCGGGCGCCGATTTCGATGCTGCCGCCCTGGTCGGCACGGCCATAGCGCCCGCCGCGCATGTCGGTGGCGACCGTGGCGCGGCCGGCCACGTCGAGCACGGCCTTGTCACCGATCCAGATCGAGGTGGCTTGTCCCTTGCCGTTCGGCACATCCACCTCATTGCCCGTGCCAAACGTGCCCGGCAGGACGGCGATCTTGCCGCCCCAGGCGTCGAGGCGGCCGTCGATGGTGATCTGATCATTGCCCGTCAGGCTGATCTGGCGGCCCGGATCGACCTTGATGGCGGCGCCTTCCTGCACCGCCAGGGCGCCCTTCACGTAGGAGCTGCCGGCCGTCAGCGACAGGTCGGCGCCGGTACGCTGCGTCAAGCGGGCCTTGCGCGCATCCTCCTGGTACAGCGGCGGCGTCCACACTTCCAGCGCGGCGCCCGGGTCGGTGCCGCCTGCCACCGTGTGGCCGGTGGCGGGATTAAAGCGCAGCACGGGCATGGTGACGTCGATGTGCGCGTCCTTGACCACCACCACGCCATCGCGGCCCGTGACGGCATAGTCGGCAAAGCCGCTCTGGAACAGGCTGGCGTCCAGCGCCAGCAGCGGCTTGACGGTCACGTCGCGCCCCAGCACCGTGCCGGCCGGCAGCAGCATGCCGCGCGGCGCGCGCAGGTCGTCGGTGGCGATGCTGCCGGCCGCATACTGCGTCGTCACCGGCGGGATCGGCAAGCCGTTCGGAAAGACCGCCGCCGAGACCATGAAACCGACCGGCAGGTTGTTGACGGCTGTCAGCACGCTGCCGGCGCGAACGATGGAACCCTGGTAGACAGACGTGCCGCCGGCGATGACGACATAGGCGCCTGACGGCACCAGCAGGTCGGCTCCCAGCACCAGCGGTTTCTGCACCGACACGTCCGCCGTCACGGATTTGCTCAAAACCTGGCCCGGCTTGATCAGGCTGGTGCTGAGCGCAAGATCGAAGGGGATCTTCTCGCCCTGGGCGATCAGGAATTCATCGGCCAGGCGCAGGCCTGGCGCAGCGCCGGTCCCCGCCGCCAGCACGTCGCCGCCCTGCAGCTTGCCGCCGATGCTGACGGCCGCGCCGCTGTCGATCACCAGGCGTCCGCCGCCCTTCACGCCATGGCCGCGCAATTCGCCGTCGAGCTTGAGCATGGCGCCCGTCGGCGCTTTCTCCGTCGGCAGGTCGACGGCCAGGGTGATGTCGCCGCCCCGCCCGCCCTGCAGGCTGCCATTGCCCATCAGGGCGGCGCCGGACGAGACGTCGATGACGCTGCCGCCCGTCAGGTCGATGCCGCCGGAGCTCTTCAGGGTAACCTTGCCGCCATTCACATACGGCAAACCGGCGACCGCGCCCGGGTCGAGTTCCAGGTTGCTCCACAGGCCGCGCGCATCGAGGCGCACGCCGGGCGCCACGCGCACGCCGGCCGTTCCCGTGGGACGGTTGTCCGGCACCAGCTTGCCTTCAGCCCATACGTCGCCCGCCCCCGCCAGGTAGCGCGAGACGATGTCGCCGGCGGCGATGCTGCCGCCGCGCGCGCTGACATTCGCCTTGATGGCCACGTCGGTGGCGTGCAGGGCGATGTCGCCGCCATCGGCCACGCGCACGTCGGCATTGACGTCGAGCTTGTCGTAGGCGTAGATATTCAGGGCACCCAGCTCCAGCCCGTTGAGCCAGTCGGCATCGAGCTGCAAGGTCTTGCTGCGCGCGGCCGGCAAGGCTTCGCCCAGCAGCTGGCCATCGGCGATGCCCGCCACCTTGCCGATTTGCACCTTTTCCAGCACGGCTTGCGGGCTGTCGCGCAGCTGGCCCGCCTTCGGATCGAAGACGGGCGTCATTTTGCCGACGATCAATTGACCGGCACGCGCCGCCGCCGTCTGCGCCTGCTTGTAGCTGTCCATGCCGTCATCGCGCTTGCGCTGCTGGCGCTCGCCCTGGAAGACGGAGGTGTCGATATCGCCTTCGAGCACGGCGGCGCCCGTGGACACGATCAGGCGGCCCGCGTCGCGGCCCACCGTATAGCCGTTTTCCAGGCGTTCGCGCGGGCCGATCAGGGCATTCGCGTACGTTTCCGTCGTGTTCGCGCCCCAGCGCGCATGCGTGCTTTCATAGCCGCGGTACAGGCCCGTGTACAAATTGTCGCCGGGCGCCGTGCTCAGCTTGTACATCGCGCCATCGGCGCCCTTCAGCCACGTCTGCTTGACCATGCCCGTCTGCACGTCCAGCGAACCGCCGGCGATGTTGATGCGCGAACCGGCCTGCGTCACCACTTCGCCGCCGCCAAAGCCGACGGTGCCGCCCTGGGCCGCCCATTCGCCGATGCCGTGGCCGCTGGTGTTCAGGTAGCCGCTCACTTCCAGCAAGCCGCCGGCCGTGTACCAGCGGTCCGTGGCGTAGCCATTCGTGCCGGCCGGCACCAGCACCAGGTCGCGGCGGTCAACCCACACGTCGCTGTTGTTCAGGTATTTCGCGTCGCGGCTGCCCGGTGCGTCACGCTGTTCGTTGCCTTGCACGTTGATCAGCACATTGTTGCTGCTCATGTCGACCTTCACGCCGACGGCGCCCGAGACGTCGATGGCGGCGTCGCGCGCCACGTGGCTGCGGCGGGCCGCGTCGACCAGCACCTGGCCGCCCGTGGCCAGGGTCAGCGAATCGCCTTCGAACTCCACGTTGCCGGCCGAAACGATGCGCACCAGCGACTGGTCGCGCCGGTCCTGCGGCGTGTCCGTGCCCTTGCCCGTGTCCTTCAGCAAGGTATCACGCTGCACGTCGAGCGCCGTGGCGCCGTTGTCGTCGATGACAATGGCGCTGACGCTGCCGCGCGCCAGGGTGACGCCGGCATTCTCGCCCGCCGCCGCCAGGTGGATGCTGCCGCGTCCGTTGACGCTGGTGCTCGACAGCAGCACGCCATCCTGGCGCAGCGTGTTGCCGCTCAGCGTGATGTCGCCGCCGGCCGCCTGGATCAGCCCATTGTTGACGACGCTGCCCGCCTTGCTGTCCGCCACGCGCAGCATCTCGACTTCATTGCCGCGCGTGCTCGAGTACTGGTTCTTGTCCGTGCCCTGGCCCGGGCGCACGATGATGGCGTCGCCGGCGGCCAGGGTGGTCTGGCCATTCGGCGTGGTGATGGCACCCGCGTTGTCGACGCTGCGGCCGGCCAGCAGCACGTAGCCGCCGCCTTCCGTCACCGTCTGCGGCTTGCGCGTGTCGATGCGCGCGCCGGCGGCGACGACGACGTCCGCCTCGGCCTTGCCATGCGTTGAGGTATTCTGGCCCAGCAGCAAGTCATTCGCGAAGGTCGGTACGGCGCCCGTGCCCTGCGCCTTGCCGTACAGGCCGCTCTTGAACTGGCTGTCGCTCATGCCCATGGCGGCCGCCGCCAGGTTGCGCGTATCGACCTGGCTGCTGCCCGTAAACACGATGCCGTTGCGGTTGACGATCATCACCGTGCCGTCGGCCTTGATCTGGCCCTGGATCTGGCTGGGGCGCGCCAGCGGATCATTGACCCGGTTCAATACGGACCAGTTCGATTTCTGGTCGAATTGCAAGCTGGTGTTCTTGCCGACGTTAAAACTTTCCCAGTTCAGTATCGCCTTGTCGTCCGTCTGCACGACCTTCACGACGGTCTTCCCGTCGGCCTGGGTCTGCACAGGGCCCTGAGCATTGAGCCAGCCGGCCGTCAGGCTGTTCGTGTCGACCTGCAAGCCGCCCTTGACCAGGCCATCGGGCGCGCCGCCCGCCGCCAGCGCCGCCTGGCGCGCGGCCGCCTGCACCGCCTGCTCGGCGGCGATGCCGCGCGCGGCCAGCAACAGGTTATTCAGCGATTGCTGCAGCTTGCCTTCGGCCTTTTGCTGCTGCAGCAGGGGATTGTTCAGCGAGGTAGCCGGCTGGCCATTCGGCAGGCGCCCCGTGGTGGCGGCCGTGCCCTGCTGCGCACCCTTGCCCGCGAACCAGGCGCCGCTGAACGGCTGCTGCGCCTGCGCGCCGCCCGCCTGCAGCAGCATGGCGATGGCCAACGCCAGCGGTTTCAGACGCACCGGGAGACCGGTCCGGTTGCCCGCCATGGCGGAGGAGGATGCGTGTTTCGTGACCGACTTGCTTCGCTGCATGGCGACATTCCCTTTTCATGTTCCGTTGCTGACCGATATCGCGAGGCGGCGCGCACCACGCACGGGGCGGGCGGCAGGCACTGATTCGCGGCTTCCAGCAGCATTGACAGGGAACAAGGTCCGGGACTGCAAAAGGTCATCAAAATGTCATAATTGGCGCTCCGCCTTGGCGCGCCAAGGCGGGGTTCAGCCGAACAGCACGATGCCGCCCGGCAGCCGCGTCACGCGCGCGCCATACGCATCCTGGATCAGGGCGATCACGTCGTCGAGGCGGTCGAGCGAAAAGCTCGCTTGCACGCGCGTCTGTTTCAAGGCGTCACCATTGAGGATCAGCTTGCCGGGACGGTAGCGGTTCACCTCGTCCACCACCTCGGCCAGGGTGCTTTGTTTAAAAACCAGCAGCCGGTGGCGCCACGCGCTGACGTCGCTTTTTGCCACCGCGCGGGCAATGCCGAAATGCTCGGGCCGGTAGCGCAGCTGCTGGCCCGCCGCCAGTTCCGCATCGTGGCCGGCCTGCGCCACGCGCAAGCGGCCCGCCAGGCACGTCACGCACACTTCCTGGCCGAACAGGCGGATATTGAAGCGCGCGCTGCCGGCCGACACGCTGCCGTCGCCCGCCTGCACGCGCACCCGCGCCGCACCGCGCAGGCCGGCCTGGAATTCCGCCTCGCCCGCCAGCAGCACCAGCGATGCGGCGCCGTCCTGCACGGGCGCCGCATCGAGGCGCGTCTGCGTATTCATCTGCACCAGCACACCGCCATCGAGCGCCACTTCGCGCTGCTCGCCCGTGCCCGTCGCGTAGTCGGCGGCCAGGCCCGCCACGGCCGGCCACAGGTCCGTCGGCGGGCGCAACACCAGCAAGCCCAGCGAGGCGGCCACGCCGGCGCCCAGCCAGGCGCGCCGCGCCGTATTCACTGGCGCCTGTGCCCGCTTGACGGCGCGCGCGGCCGGCGCCATGGCGCCCCACACGGCGCGCGCCTCGGCAAACGCCGTCGCATGCCTGCGGCTGCGCGCGCACCAGTGGCGAAACACTTGCGCATCGCGTTCGCTGACCTGGCCCGAGGCCAGGCGCACGACCCATGCCTGCGCTTCCTTCTGGATGACACTCATGTCGTCTTCCGCTTGTTCAATCATGATGTTTAGACGTTTTTCCCGCGCCGGGACCGAAGCGCTGGATGAAATCGCGTCCCATGCGCTCGCAGCAATGTTCGAGGCCGGCGCGCAATTCCTTCTCCACCGTGCGGGCGGAAATGCCGAAGCGCTCGGCGATGTCGCGGTGCGGCAACTGATCGACGCGGGCGGCGATGACGATGGCGCGCCGGCGTTTCGGCAACTCCTGCAAGGCCCGCTCCAGTTCTTCCAGTTCGGCGCGCGCGCTGAAGGTGCGGGCCGGGTCGGCCAGCTCGTCGGCCATCTCGTACAAGTCGTCGATATCGGGAAGGCTGAGCAGGCGCGCATTGTCGCGGCGTTGATCTTCCGCAATGTTGATGGCGATGCGCATCAGATACGCGGACGGATAGCTGATCGCTTCGGGCGCGGTCATCTTTTCCACTCTTAAATATGTCTCATGCAGCGCGTCGTTGGCCAGGTCTTCCGAGCCCAGGCGGCGCTGCAGGTGGCGGCGAAACTGTCCATAGCGTTCCAGGAACAGCTTGCGCAAGGTGGCTTTCAGCAAGTCCGACATCGTCAAGTCGCTCCGGCCGGCAGGTAGGGCGCGCAATCGGCCCCTGGGTCGGGCCGCGGCGTCAGCAGGATCGTCAGCGGCTGCGGCAAGCCCGCCGGTGGCGCGCCGTCCATCAGCAGGCTGCGCAGACGCTGCACTACGGCGTTGTCGCGCTGTTCCACACCGCTCGCTTCCAGCACGTGGACGGCGCGCACCTTGCCCCGCTCGTCGAGCCACAACTGGAAGGCCAGGCGGTAGCGGCCGAAAGCGTCCGGATGCAAGCGGCACAGGGCGCGCGTGAGCGAACGCTGCAGGATGACCGCATAGCCTTGCAGCGGTGGCGCGGCAGGAGCGGCCTGGGCCGGCAAGGGCGCCGGCGCTGCCGGGGCGTCGGCCAGCGCCAGCAAGGTAAACGCATTGCTGCCGCTAAAGCGCGCGCCCAGTTGCGTGCCGGCCAGCAAGCGCTGCAGCGCTTCAGCCGGCGTGTAGTCGCCGCGCACGGGCGCTGCCACTCTGCCGGCCGCCAGCTGGCTGCTGACGAGCACGGAATACCCGGTCACTTCGCCAAACGCCACCAGGGCCGCGTCGAGCGGCTGGGCGGGCAAGTCGAAGCGCAGGGTAGAGTGCGCGCTGGCGTCAGCACCGTCCGCACCCGCAGCCGGCCGCACGAATGTCATCAATGTCATCAATGTCATCAGCAAGCAGGCAGACAGGGCATTGCCCCTTGCGGCGCGGCGGTGGCTTAGTGTCATTTTCCTGGGGACGCAACGAAAAATCCTGCTCATGAAGTGTCTTGACTGCAATGTTGTCTGCAGAATGGCAAGATGGTAGCTTCATAAAATGACAACTGCATGACATGGCGTCGGCCCGCATGCCGGCCTGTGTCATCGCCGCGACATATGATCTTGCTATGCTGAACGCCTGATCCACCACTCCGGGAGCCGCCATGGCACGCCTGTTATCACTGTTGCTGTTGGCCTGCGCCGCCCTGCCCGCGCAGGCGGACGAGCACACCGTCGTCGTGAAGGCCGCCGCGCCGCCAAAGGGCTGCGTGGAAGTGGAAGCGAACGGCCAGCGCGCGCCATCGATGTCTTGCCTGAATGAAAAATTATTGCCGAATAGCAACACCATGAACCGGCCGCCGCCCGCCCTGTCCGGCGCCGAAGCGATCATGCAGCGGCCATCGAACCAGCTGGGGCTGTACAACCGCGCCGCCCTCGAACACCGCATGGGCAATGCCTTTGGCAAGTCCGTCACGCCGCAGAGGCCGCCGGCTCCCGCGCCCGCCAGCCCGCTGCTGCCGCCCCGTTGAAGCGCTTGTCAACGCACAGTCCATTTGCGCTGTCAAGATTGCGCAATCGCGCCGATTGCGTATCATTCCAGGCTTGATCGCTCTGGAAACAACCATGCTGCCCACTATCGAACAACGCCTTGCCCTTGAACTTGCCGCCAAACCGGTGCAGGTTGCCGCCGCCATCGAACTGCTCGACGAAGGCGCCACCGTGCCCTTCATCGCCCGTTACCGCAAGGAAGCGACCGGCGGCCTCGACGATATCCAGCTGCGCCTGCTCGAAGAGCGCTTGCGCTACCTGCGCGAGCTGGAAGAGCGGCGCGCCGCCATCGTGGCGTCGATCACGGAACAGAACAAGATGACGCCCGAGCTGCTCGACGCCGTCATGCACGCGGAAGACAAGACGCGCCTGGAAGACCTGTATTTGCCATACAAGCAGAAGCGCCGCACGAAGGCGCAGATCGCCATCGAAGCGGGCCTGATGCCGCTGGCCGACGGCTTGCTGGAGAACCCGGAACTGACGCCGGAAATGGAAGCGGGCAAGTTCCTGCGCGACGCGTTTACTAGTGCCGACGGCAACAACCCGGGCGTGGCCGACACCAAGGCGGCCCTCGACGGCGCGCGCCAAATTCTGATGGAGCGCTTCGCCGAAGACGCGACCCTGCTGCAAACCTTGCGCGAATACGTGCAGGAACACGGCATCGTCGAATCGAAAGTGGTGGAAGGCAAGCAGGACGAAGGCGAAAAATTCGCCGATTATTTTGATTACTCGGAAACCATTTCCACTGTACCTTCGCACCGCGCGCTGGCCCTGCTGCGCGGCCGCCGCGAAGGCATCCTCGACGTCACCCTGCGCCTGGACACGGAAGCGGAAAAACCGAAATGGGATGCGCCGCACAATCCGTGCGAAGGCCGCATCGCCGCCCGCTTCGGCATCAAGCAGCAAGGCCGTCCGGCCGACAAGTGGCTGGCGGACACGGCGCGCTGGACCTGGCGCGTGAAAAGCTTCATGCACCTGGAAACTGAACTGATGGGCGCGCTGCGCGAACGCTCGGAACTTGACGCGATCAACGTCTTCGCCACCAATCTGAAAGCGCTGCTGCTGGCCGCGCCGGCCGGCCAGCGCGCCACCATGGGCCTCGATCCCGGCTTGCGCACGGGCGTCAAGGTCGCCGTGGTCGATGCCACCGGTAAAGTGGTCGACACGGCCGTGATCTACCCGCACCAGCCGAAGAACGACTGGGATGGCTCCTTGCACACGCTGGGTCGTCTTGCCGCCAAGCACAATGTGTCCTTGATTTCGATTGGCAACGGCACCGCCTCGCGCGAAACGGACAAGTTGGCGCAGGATTTGATCAAGCAGCATCCGGAAGCGAAGATGACGAAGATCGTCGTCTCGGAAGCGGGCGCGTCGGTGTATTCGGCGTCCGAATTCGCCTCGAAGGAATTGCCGGACATGGATGTGTCGCTGCGCGGCGCCGTCTCGATCGCGCGCCGCCTGCAAGACCCGCTGGCCGAGCTGGTCAAGATTGACCCGAAATCGATCGGCGTGGGCCAGTACCAGCATGACGTCAGTCAAAGCCAGCTGGCACGCTCGCTCGATGCCGTGGTGGAAGATTGCGTGAATGCCGTGGGCGTGGACGTCAACACGGCATCGGCGCCGCTGCTGGCGCGTGTGTCCGGCCTGTCGGCCAGCGTGGCGCAAAGCATCGTCACCTACCGCGACATGAAGGGCGCGTTCACCTCGCGCGCAGCCTTGAAGGCCGTGCCGCGCCTGGGCGACAAGACCTACGAGCAGGCGGCGGGCTTCCTGCGCGTGATGGGCGGAGAGAACCCGCTGGACGCCTCGGCCGTCCACCCGGAATCGTACCCGCTGGTGGAAAAGATTTTGGCGGACATCAAGAAGGACATCAAGGCCGTCATCGGCGAAACGGCGCTGCTGAAAACCCTCAGCCCGGCAAAATATGCGGATGAAACCTTCGGCGTGCCGACCATTAGCGATATTTTGAAGGAACTGGAAAAGCCGGGCCGCGACCCGCGTCCAGAATTTACCACCGCCACCTTCAAGGAAGGCGTGGAAGAAATCCGCGACTTGCGCCCGGACATGATTCTCGAAGGCGTGGTCACCAACGTGGCCGCCTTTGGCGCCTTCGTCGATATCGGCGTGCACCAGGATGGCCTCGTGCACATCTCGGCCCTGTCGAACACCTTCGTCAAGGACCCGCACACGGTGGTGAAAGCAGGCCAGGTCGTGCGCGTGAAAGTGCTGGAAGTCGACGAGAAGCGCAAGCGCATCGCGCTGACCATGCGCCTGACGGACAGCGCGCCGCAAGCGGGCAGCAAACCCGAGCAGCGTGGCGACCGCAACGACCGCCGCAGCATGGCGCAGCACCAGTCGCAGTCGCGCAACGCGCCCGAGCCGGCCGGCAGCATGGCCGCCGCCTTCGCCAAGCTGCGCGGCTAAGCCCATGGCCGCCAGGCATGACCTCGTCATCCTGGCGGTGGACGCCGCCAGCCCGGATGCCCAGCTGCTGCTCGACGCATTGTCGGACGCGCTGCTGCGCATCAACGGCGACAGCGGCCGTTCCTCCTTCGATGTCGAAGCGGCAACGCCGCGCGGCGGCTTTTACCTGGCCCGCGATGCCAGCGGCGCTCTGCTCGGCTGCGCCGCCCTGCGCCCGCTGGGCGGGCCGGACAGTTCCATAGGCGAACTCAAGCGCATGTATGCGCGCCCCGACAGCACGGGCGTGGGCGCGGCCCTGCTGGCCCACGTGGAGGCGCAGGCGCGCCGGCATGGCTACCAGGCCCTGCACCTGTCCACCCGCGTGGCGAATGGCCGCGCGGTGGCGTTTTATGCCAAACACGGCTATGTGCCGGTCGTTGCCTGGGGCAAATACGTGGGCGCGGCACAATCGACCTGTCTGGGCAAGACCATATAAGCGTCAACGTGGCTGACTTGCCCGATTTATGACTTGAGCGCATACCCGTGCCGTCGTTTTCTTATAAAATGACGGCATCTATTTATTTACCCATCAGAGGCAGCTATGAGCGACGTACAAACCTGGATCAAAGAAACCGTGACGAACACGCCAGTCGTGCTGTTCATGAAGGGCACGGCCCAGTTCCCGCAGTGCGGCTTTTCCGGCCGCGCCATCCAGATCCTGAAAGCGTGCGGCGTGGAAAACATTGCCACCGTCAACGTGCTGGACGACCCGGAAGTTCGCCAGGGCATCAAGGATTACTCGAACTGGCCGACCATTCCGCAGCTGTATGTCAAAGGCGAGTTCATCGGTGGTTCCGATATCATGAATGAAATGTTTGAATCGGGCGAACTGAAGTCCCTGCTGGATGCCTGATAGCCAAACGCAGCGGCCGCGCCGTGTCGTCGTGGCCATCACGGGCGCCACGGGCGCCGTGTATGGCTTGCGGCTGCTGCAATTGCTCGGCGCCATCCCCGGCGTCGAGACGCATCTGGTCCTGTCCGATGCCGCTGTTTTGACCCTGCACCAGGAAACGGGCGTGGGGCGCAAGGACGTCGAAGCGCAGGCGCACGTCGTGCACAAGCTGCGCGACATCGGCGCGTCGATCGCCAGCGGCTCGTTTCAATCGGATGGCATGGTCGTCGCGCCGTGCTCGATGAAGACCCTGGCGGCCGTGGCGCACGGCTTGTCGGATAATCTGATCACGCGGGCCGCCGATGTGGTGCTCAAGGAGCGCCGGCGCCTGATCCTGATGGTGCGCGAAACGCCGTTCAACCTGGCGCACCTGCGCAATATGACGGCCGTGACCGAAATGGGCGGCATCATCTTCCCGCCCTTACCGAGCTTTTATCACCACCCGCAGAGCATTGCGGAGATGGTCGACCATACGGTCGCGAGGGTCATCGACCTGCTCGGCATCGAGCACGACCTGGCACCGCGGTGGAATGGCCTTAAAGCGTCAGAAACCTGACATCACCAACGCAATCAACTTATAGGCGGGGAAACCCCTGCCAAGTCACGATGCCTGACAAAAGCGTAGCGAGCGGCAGTGATTTGTGGCCGAGAAGCGCAACCGTGCTCTAGCACGGTGAGCATCGCCGGCCGCAAAGCGCGACGCGCAGTAGCTTTGGTCAGGCATCCCTCACCTCTTGTCGAACTGATGAGCACTGGCCTGCTTCAAATCCCTGGCTTCTTCAACCATCCTGCGGTGGGCGATCCGTTTGCGCATCACTTCCGCATGTTGCGCGGCAGTCATGGGGGGCACGGTCATCAAGTCCTTCAGCTGCGCGGTATTGCTGTAGTTACTTTTCATAAGACGGCTCAAATGCTCGGCTCCGTAGTGGATGAACTGGCTGCTTCTGATGTGATTATGCGCTGGTATTGGCCGCTGCGCCGCTGCGTACGGGATTATTGTCAAATAATTCCGCTGCAGCGCAACATGCGAGGTCTTATTGTGCGGCAAAATCATGTCTCCAGTATGACCTTGCGCAAATAAAAGGACAGGGGGAGCGCCGCCAGCGTAAGGCGGACGGCGCCGGCCGGGGAGGGCCTGAATGCTTACTTTTGGTAGTTGACTCTCACCAGCATGCGAATAAATTCTCGCGCGATTTGACGATGATGTTCATCTAATCTTTGCAAATCGGCAATTAATTTCACATCGGCGGACTCAAAGCGCGATAAAGCGCTGCCCGCTTCACCATTCGGCGTGGCGCTTTCCGGACCGCCAAAACGCAACCATTCCGCGGGAACGCCCAACCATTGGGCAATCATGCGCAATTTTTCTTGCGTGGGAATTGCTTCACCTACTAACCATTTCCTAGCTGCATGCACAGTAATCGGGCGTCCATCGAAACGGATGTTGAATTCCCGGGCCAGTCTGGTCGGGCTGTCTGGAGAGTAATGGGCGTTTTTGAGAGCCAACTGAAGTCGCTGGCTGAAGCTTTCGCGTTCGTTAGAAGAATTCATAGGTGTACTATTTCATGTTGTAACATGAAAGTCAGTTTCTTGAATGACCATACAGATTGTTACATTTGAAAAGAGTATCAATTAACAATTAACACTCCGGCCGGGCTTTTCAGGTCAAAAAGTGGGCCGAATTTTCTCTTGCGATTCTGCGTGGCTTCGGGTCAAATTCGCGGCTAGCCTTGATTTTCGCACTGCAGCACGATTCAAAGCCTCGGTTTGGCATTACAACGTACGGTATCGGATAATGCCCTCCTCTGCCGATACATGCAATGCCCATGTCATACAATTTCTTGTAGACAAAGTTTTCAGAAGGGCCATTTTGTTTCCAATATGGAAACGACATGAACGACGTGTTCATAGTGAAACGTTGTTTTTTGATCGTGCCTACTGGAAAGAATCTGCACCTAAAAAATTTTACTGCCATCGCAGCGAAAAGAATGTCGCCGTTATGCCAGGAAAGCTCTTTTTGGTGTCATCTTGGCCACCAACTCTCGATCTTAAGCGCGTTTGTGCAAGAAGAATCAATTTATTTTCAGTAATTGTTGTCTGATTCGCCAAATTCTCCCTTTACGCCTTCTTTTTTCTTTGTTGCAGCACGGGCAGGGCACGCTACAATAGTATTGACGTTGACGTAAACGGCACTTTGCCACCACCTGTCTCGCCGCATCCCATCTGACGACCGACCACCCATGCAACCGACACCGCCCGCACCCATGACGACCTATACCATTACCGAACTGGCGCGGGAATTCGACATCACGGCGCGCGCCATCCGTTTCTATGAAGACCAGGGCTTGCTCAGCCCGAAACGCGAAGGCGCCGGCGGCCGCAGCCGCGTCTACACGCCGCGCGACCGCACCCGCCTGAAGCTGACCCTGCGCGGCAAGCGCCTGGGCCTGGCCTTGTCGGAGATCAAGAGCCTGGTCGACATGTACGAGTCGCCGAAGGACACGCGCGCGCAGATGGACCGCTTCCTGGGCGTGCTGGCGCAGCACCGGCAAACCCTGGAGCAGCAGCGCATCGATATCGAAATGGCGCTGGCGGAAATCAGCGCGCATGAAGACGCGTGCGCGCGCATGCTGGCGGACTTGAATATTGATAAGGCGCAAACAAGCTAGCAAGGCAAGCGGCGCACACCTGCCGCGCGCGCCACTTTACGTTTACGTAAACGTCACAACTGAGTATCATAGCTTCACTGACCCGGCACCCATGACCGCCACACTTATAACGACGACGAGGACGACATGCTCCATCTCCCAGGCTTGACCTTTGACCACGGCGACGACATCGCCTCCCTGCGCGAAGCGATCCAACAATTTGCCGCCGCCGAAATCGCGCCGCGCGCGGCCGAGATCGACCGCACCGACCAGTTCCCCATGGACCTGTGGCGCAAGATGGGCGACATGGGCTTGCTCGGCATCACCGTCAGCGAAGAATACGGCGGCGCCGGCATGGGTTACCTGGCGCACATCATCGCCATGGAAGAAATCTCGCGCGCCTCGGCTTCCGTCGGCCTGTCCTACGGCGCCCACTCGAACCTGTGCGTGAACCAGATCAAGCGCAACGGCACGGCCGAGCAAAAAGCGAAGTACCTGCCGAAACTGATCACGGGCGAACACATCGGCGCCCTGGCCATGTCGGAACCGAACGCGGGCTCGGACGTCGTCAGCATGAAGCTGCGCGCCGACTTCAAGGGCGACCGCTGGGTCTTGAACGGCACCAAGATGTGGATCACCAACGGCCCCGACGCGGACGTGCTGGTGGTGTACGCGAAAAACGACCTGGAAGCGGGTCCGCGCGGCATGACGGCCTTCCTGATCGAAAAGAATTTCAAGGGCTTTTCCATCGCGCAAAAGCTCGACAAGCTGGGCATGCGCGGCTCGCACACGGGCGAACTGGTATTCCAGGATTGCGAAGTACCGGCCGAAAACGTGCTCGGCGGCTTGGGCAAGGGCGTCAACGTGCTGATGTCGGGCCTCGATTTCGAGCGCACCGTGCTGTCCGGCGGCCCGCTGGGCATCATGCAGGCCTGCATGGACCTGGTCGTGCCCTACGTGCATGACCGCAAGCAATTCGGCCAGCCCATCGGCGAATTCCAGTTGATGCAAGGTAAGCTGGCCGATATGTATTCGACCATGATGGCGTGCAAGGCCTATGTCTACGCCGTGGGCCAGGCTTGCGACCGCGCCACCACGCCGGAAGCCGTGCGCCAGTTGCGCAAGGATGCGGCCGGCGCCATTCTGTATAGTGCGGAAAAGGCGACCTGGATGGCGGGCGAAGCGATCCAGGCACTGGGCGGCAACGGCTACATCAACGAGTATCCGGCCGGCCGCCTGTGGCGCGATGCCAAGCTGTACGAAATCGGCGCCGGGACCAGCGAAATCCGCCGCATGCTGATAGGCCGCGAACTGTTTGCGGAAACCAAGTAAGCACGGGCGCGCGGCGATCGACTGGGTGAGGAGCCATTCATGCGAGCACAGCTATGACGCACATTGCCTTCCCCAAATTGCTCTCTTCCCAGATTGCATTCGATATCGCGCGCACCATCCGCGACGGCTTTGACAAGCATTACCGCCTGTTCCGCGCAACGAGCCAGCAAGCCAAGCGGTATTTCGAGCAAGGCGCCTGGAGCGCGGCACAGACGGCGGCCCGCGAACGCATCGACTTTTATGACAAGCGCGTGCAGGAATGCGTGCAGATGCTTGAAGATGAGTACGAAGAGTCGGAGTTGAGCGACGAAGTGTGGCGAGAACTCAAGCTGCACTACATCGGCATGCTGACGGAACACAAGCAGCCGGAACTGGCGGAAACCTTCTTCAATTCCGTCTGCTGCAACATCCTGCACCGCACGTATTTCAATAACGACTATATTTTCGTGCGCCCCGTCGTTTCCACGGAATACATCGAAACGCAAGACCCCGCACCCACCTACCGCGTGTATTACCCGGGCCAGGACGGCTTGCGCGATACCCTGACGCGCATGGTGAACAACTTCCAGCTGGACTGCGCATTTGCCAACCTGGAGCGCGACGTGGCCCAGGTTGAAGCGCGCCTGCAGCAGCTGTTCGGCAGCGACCGGCTGGAGCCGAACCACCAGCTCCAGGTCCTGACCAGTTTGTTCTACCGCAACAAGGGCGCCTACCTGGTCGGCAAGGCCATCAACGGCAACCGCGAATACCCGTTCGTCGTGCCCATCCTGCACAACCGCCACGGCAAGCTGGTGCTCGATACGGTGCTGTTCGAGCAGCAGCAGATCGCCGTGCTGTTTTCGTTTACGCGCGCGTATTTCCTGGTGGATATGGAAGTACCGTCCGCCTACGTACAATTTCTCCGAAGTTTGCTCCCGCGCAAGCCTCGCAGTGAGATTTATACGATACTGGGCTTGCAAAAGCAGGGCAAGACCTTGTTTTACCGCGACTACCTGCAGCATTTAAAACACTCGTCGGACCACTTCGAGAGCGCCCCCGGCATTCGCGGCCTGGTGATGCTGGTATTTGCCCTGCCGTCGTTTCCGTATGTCTTCAAGGTGATCAAGGATTTCTTTCCTCCTCCCAAGGAAACCACGCGCGCGCAAGTCCAGCAAAAGTATTTGCTGGTGAAACACCACGACCGCGTGGGCCGCATGGCCGACACGCTCGAGTATTCCAGCGTGGCTTTTCCCCGCGCCCGCTTTGCCGCGGAACTGCTGGCCGAGCTGAAGCAGTTCGCCCCCTCGCTGATCGAAGAAGAGCACGGGCAGATCATCATCCGCCACCTGTACATCGAACGGCGCATGGTGCCGCTGAACATGTGGCTGAGCAATGCCGAGAAGGAAGGCCGCGATGACCTGGTGGAACACGCCATCGTCGAGTATGGCAACGCCATCAAGGAACTGGTGGCGGCAAATATTTTTCCTGGCGACATGCTGTATAAAAACTTTGGCGTGACCCGTCATCAGCGTGTCGTTTTTTACGATTACGATGAAATCGAGTACATCACCGATTGCCAGTTCCGCGTCATCCCGCAAGCCCGCACGGAGGAGGAAGAAATGTCGGCCGAACCGTGGTATCCCATCGGCAAGCACGATGTGTTTCCCGAACAATTCGGCACCTTCCTGCTGGGCAATCCACGCATCCGTAAATATTTCATGCAGCACCATGCCGACCTGCTGACGGCCGCCTACTGGCAGGCGCGCAAGCAGCGCATCGAAGACGGCCATATCGAGGACGTCTTCCCATATCCGCAGCACCTGCGTTTTTGTATGCAGTCACCTTCCCACCCATCAACCGGAGATCCAACATGAATGATCCAGTCGTAATCGTCGGTGCCGCGCGCACCCCCATGGGCGCCTTCCAGGGCGACTTTGCCAACGTCACCGCCAGCGACCTGGGCGCCGTGGCCATCCGCGCCGCCGTCGAACGGGCCGGCGTGGCGCCGGATGCCGTCGAGCACGTGTTTTTCGGCAATTGCCTGATGGCTGGCCAGGGCCAGGCGCCCGCGCGCCAGGCCTTGCGCAAGGCAGGCTTGCCCGATTCCACGGGCGCCGTGACCCTGTCGAAGATGTGCGGCTCGGCCATGCAGACGACCATGTTCGCGCACGACACCTTGCTCGCCGGCAGCGCCGACGTGGTGGTGGCGGGCGGCATGGAATCGATGACCAACGCCCCCTACCTGGTGCCGAAGGCGCGCGGCGGCTACCGCATCGGCCACGGCATGATCTATGACCACATGATGATGGATGGCCTGGAAGACGCCTACAGCCGCGATGAAAAGGGCAATGCCCGCTCGATGGGCACGTTTGCCGAAGAGTGCGCCAGCCAGTACCAGTTCACGCGCGAAGCGCAGGACGCGTTTGCCATCGAATCCGTGAAACGCGCGCAGGCCGCTACCAAAGATGGCAGTTTCGAATGGGAAATCGTGCCAGTCACCGTTTCCGGCCGCGGCGGCGACACCGTCGTCAGCATCGATGAAGGCCCGCAAAAAGCCCGCCTGGAAAAAATCCCGACCTTGAAGGCGGCGTTCAAGAAGGATGGCACCATCACGGCCGCCTCGTCGTCGTCGATCAACGATGGCGCGGCAGCCCTGGTGCTGATGCGCGAATCGACGGCGAAAAAACTGGGCTGCACCGTCATCGCGAAAATCCACGGCCACGCCACGCATGCGCAGGCGCCGAACGAGTTCACCACGGCCCCCATCGGCGCCGTCAAGAAACTCTACGCCAAGACGGGCTGGAGCAGCAGCAATGTGGACTTGTTCGAGATCAATGAAGCGTTCGCCGCCGTGCCCATGGCCGCCATGCACGACCTCGACATTCCACACAGCAAGATCAACATCCACGGCGGCGCCTGCGCGCTGGGCCACCCGATCGGCGCCTCGGGCGCGCGCATCATCGTCACCCTGCTGGGCGCCCTGAAAAAAACCGGCGGCAAGCGCGGCGTGGCGGCCCTGTGCATCGGCGGCGGCGAAGCGACGGCAATGGCGATCGAACTGGTATAAGCTGTTCCTGAGCACGGGCGCGCACCGCGGTTCACGGTGCACGCCTTTCATTTTATTTTCAGGGAGAAAACATATGCCAACCGCATTGATCATCGGCGCCTCGCGCGGCATCGGCCACGAAATCGTCCGTCAATACCGCCACGATGGCTGGCGTGTGATCGCCACGGCGCGCACGCCGGACGCTTGCGAGGCCCTCAAGCAACTGGGTGCGGAAGCGCACCAGCTCGACGTGACGGATGTGGAAGGCTGTGCCGGCCTGGGCTGGAAGCTCGACGATGAAAAGCTCGACGTGGCCATCCTCAACGCGGGCGTGTACGGCCCCCGCCACGACGGGTTTCCTGCGCAAGCCGATTTTGACCTCGTCATGCACACCAACGTGCTGGCGGCCATGCGGCTGCTGCCGATATTGGCGCCGCTGGTGGCTAACGCCAAGGGCAAGCTGGCCGTGCTGTCCTCGCACATGGGCTCCCTGAGCGAGCGGGGCAACCCCAGCGGTTCGCTGTACCGCGCCAGCAAGGCCGCCTTGAATTCCGTGCTGATCGACACGTCCCTCGTGCATGGCCCGCAAGGCGTCAGCTGCGTCGCTTTCCACCCGGGCTGGGTACGCACGGACATGGGCGGCGCCGGCGCCGATATTTCACCGGAAGAAAGTGCTGCGGGCATCCGCGCCACCCTGGCCAGCCTGCCGGCCACGGACAAGGCCGTATTCCGCAACTACGACGGCAAGCCCATCGGCTGGTAATTCCCCACACACCATAAAAACAAACGAGACGACGTCCCATGATACTCAATGAAGAACAGACCATGATCCAGGAAGCGCTGCGCAGTTTCGCGCGCGAGCGCCTGGCGCCCAATGCGGCCCGCTGGGACAAGGAACATCATTTCCCGAAAGAAGAATTGCAGGAACTGGCCGCGCTGGGCGCCTTTGGCGTGGCCGTGCCGGAAGCGCTCGGTGGCGCCGGCCTCGACTATGTGTCGCTGGCCCTGGTGCTGGAAGAAATCGCCGCCGGCGATGGCGGCACGTCGACCATCATTTCCGTGAATAATTGCCCCGTGTGCAGCATCGCCATGATGTATGCCAATGATGCGCAAAAGGAACAGTGGTTGCGTCCGCTGGCGCAAGGCACGATGCTCGGTGCATTTTGCCTGACGGAACCGCATACGGGCAGCGACGCCTCCGCCCTGCGCACCACGGCCACCCGCGATGGCAATGCATACGTCATCAACGGCACGAAACAGTTCATTACCAGCGGCAAGTATGCGGACGTGGCCATCGTCATGGCCGTCACCGACAAGGCGGCCGGCAAGCGCGGCATCAGCGCCTTCTGGGTGCCGACGAACACGCCCGGCTACATCGTGGCGGGACTGGAACAGAAGATGGGCCAGCATTCGTCGGACACGGCGCAAATCCTGTTCGAGAACTGCCGCATCCCCGCGGAAAATTTAATAGGCGAAGAGGGCCAAGGCTACAAGATCGCCCTGTCCGGCTTGGAAGGCGGACGCATCGGCATCGCTTCGCAAGCCGTGGGCATGGCGCGCGCCGCGTATGAAGCGGCCCTGCAGTACGCACGCGAGCGGGAAAGCTTCGGCAAACCCATCTATGAACACCAGGCCGTGCAATTCCGCCTGGCCGACATGGCCACGCAGATCGAGGCGGCACGCCAGCTGATCCGCCACGCGGCGGCCATGAAGGATGCGGGCTTGCCCTGCCTGAAGGAAGCGGCGATGGCCAAGCTGTTCGCGTCGGAAATGGCGGAAAAAGTGTGCTCGGACGCCATCCAGGTGCACGGCGGCTACGGTTATGTGTCCGATTTCCCCGTCGAGCGCATCTACCGCGACGTACGCGTATGCCAGATTTACGAGGGCACGAGCGATATTCAGAAGATTTTGATTGCGCGGGCGTTGTAAACCCCAGGCAAAAGCTGGGGTCAGACCCCCATATGCGTTGGCGCGGAGCTTTGCGTTAGCGTTGTTGTGGGTCTGACCCCATACGCCAACGATGGACGAAAAAAAGCCCGCTAAAACGCGGGCTTGTTCCAATGTATTACCAATGCTTTAATCGTGTCATGGACGCCAGTGCTATCTGCAAAGTGCCTCCTGATTTTCGGACTCCCATGCTATCTGCATGGTGACTCCAAGTGTAAAATCGACCATCGTATCCGGAATTACAAAATCCATTTCTTCGCACTGTCACGCCATCGACATTACACCTGTCGGTCGCCGCGCTGAAACTGGATGGTGAGATAATTTGCTGCCAAATCTCAATCACTGAACGGAGTATAGCACAGCTTTTTGTGCAATGCAACAATGAATTGAAGCCATACGTTAAATCAAGTCCTTAGCGCCAGCGGCTTGTCTTCTTCGCCGCCACGGGCCACTCTTTCGTACTCGGAAATCACTTGCGCGCCCAGCAGCAGCAGGGTGGCGCCGATTTCCAGGCTGAACATGACGACGATGGCCGTCGTCATCGAGCCGTACACGACATTGACCTGCGACAAGGTGGAAAAATACCAGACCAGCACGTGGCGGGCAATTTCCCACAGCAGGGCCGCCGTCACGCCGCCGATCAGCGCATGCGTGATCGACAATCTTCCCACCGGCATGACCAGGTAGATCGAGCTGAGCACGAGGATTTCGCCGCCCAGCCCCAGCAGATACAGCAGCACGCCGGACACCCCTTCCAGGCCCCAGTCGTGGCGCAAAAAGCGCACGCTTTCCTCGCCCATCACCTGCAGGCTGCCCGCCACCAGCGTGATGAGCAAGATCCCCACGCCCAGGCACAGGATGTAGCAGTACGGCAGCACGGCGGAAATAAGAAAATGGCGGCGGCGGATGGCGACGCGGTGAACAAAAATCACGCTCATGGCGTTTTCCAGCACGGTAAACGCCAGCGAGCTGAAAAAGAGCATGGTCAGCAGCAGCAGCCAGCCGATCACGCCCCGGTTATTGAGGAAATGCGCGATCTCGCCCACGATGGCCTTCGATTGCCCCGGCACCAGCCATTCCAGGTAATGGCCGATTGTTTGCAGCAATTCATCCTGCGCGATCACGTGCGACAGTGCCACCACCACCAGCATCAGCAAGGGCACGATGGACAGCAGCGAGTAATACGCGACGGCGCCCGCCAGCAGCAAGCCCTGGTTGGCGCGGAAACCCTTGAGCACCTGCAGCGCGAAGGCCAGCGGGTGGCTGAGGATGTAGGTACTGGCGTGGCGGTTGATCATGGCGGAAACGGTGTAGAAGGCGGCGCGGCCTCGTGCCACGCCTTATCACACTAGCATACTGACAATCGCCCCGCTGCACCGTACGCTAGCAGACGGCCGGCTCCAGCAGGGTCAAGGTTTGCCGGTCCGCATCCAGGGTGGCCAATATGCCCATCGGTAGCGTGAACTGGTGGCGGATGTGGCCAAACGAGTAGCCGCTGACTGCCGGCACGCGCAAGGGCAGCAAATGCTGGTCCAGGGTGGCATCGAGGGTCAGCGCCGTATCGCCCTCGGCCGCCTCACAATGTTCGAAAATGCCCAGCATCAAGGCCGCCGCGTGCTTGAAACCGACGGACAGGTCGAGCTGGCATAGCATGCGGTCGATGCGGTACGGCACTTCATTGATTTCTTCAAGGAACAAAATATGCTCGCGGAAATCAGCCGCATACGGCGTGCCGGCCAGCGCGCTGACCATGCACAGATTGCCGCCCGTCAAGCGCCCCGTCGCTTGGCCGCCGTGCACGGTGCGGATGGCGAAGTTCGGCTGCGTCTGCGCGCGGCGGTGGTTGTCCAGCGCCATCGGGATCGTATAGCTGTCTTGCGGCGTCATCAGCACATTGCGCAGCTGCGTCACCGTGTAGTCGGAAAACGTGGACGAGGCCACGGGGCCATGGAAAGTCACCAGCCCCGTCTGGCTGGCGATGGCCAGATGCAGGGCCGTGATGTCGGAGTAGCCGATCAGCACTTTCGGGTTACGGCGGAGCAAGGCGTAGTCGAGCAGCGCCAGCAGCGAAATGCAGCCGGAGCCGCCACGGATGGCCCACACCGCCTTGACTTCCGGGTCGCGGAACGCCGCGTGCAAATCGTCGAGGCGCTGCTGCACCGTGCCCGCGTAGTTGCCGTGCACGGCGCGGATGTTGGCGCCCAGACTGGCGCGCAGTCCCAGCGATTCGATGTTGCGCTGGGCCTTGGCGATGGATTCCTCATCCGTAAAACCGCCCGGTGCGATGATGGCCACCAGGTCGCCGTCGCGCAGGCGCGCCGGTTTGATCAATGCGTGTGGCTGTTGCATGCGTTTGCCCTTCCCTTGCGCGGCCGCCGCCCATGTCGTTGTGCCTGCCGCCCCGACGGTGGCGGCCAGCAAGCCGCCGAAGCGGCGCCGGCTGAGATTGGTCTGACTGGACATGCGACCCTTTCCTGAAATAAAAACGGCGACGCCAGGCGCCGCCGCACGAGGTTAGCATGCCGACGGGATCGCCGCCGGCATGACCGCCTTACATGAACTTGTACTTCAGCTGGAACGACAGCGAGCGGCCGCGCGGGTCGGCCACGCGCGGGTCCCAGCCGGCGCCCACCACTTCATCCACGTTGTGCGCGGTGAATGGGGGATCGCGGTCGAACAAGTTCTGGATGCCCACGGTGATGGTGGTATTTTTGAAGCCCGTGTACGTGCCCGACAGGTTATACGTGGTGTAGCTGGAGACGTCCGGCTTGAAGCCCGGCGGCGGCGACCCCTTGCCGCCATTCGGCAGCTGGTCCTTGTAGCCCGACGAAAAACTCTGCACCAGCAAGCCGCTCCAGTCGCCGCGCGACACGCCAAAGCTGGCGTTATGTTTCCAGCGCAAGTACAGATCGCGCGTATAGAACTTGCCGACCAGCTCCTGGTATTCCTGGCCTTGATATTCCGCAAACTTGAAGCTGTCCATATACGTGCCGTCCAGGGTCGCCGTCCATTTCGCGTCCCGGATCTTGCCTTCGCCGCGCAAGCCCACGTCCAGGCCGCGCACGCGGCTGCCTGCCGCATTGATCCAGCCCGCCTGCACGTATTCGATGGTGCCGTCCGGATTGCGGTGGATGTACTGGTTCAGCGCCTGGTAGTTGGCCAGCACGATTTGCGGCGTGCGGTTCAGGATGCGGTCCTTGGTATTGATGGCCCAGTAGTCGAACGAGGCCGAATATCCCTTGAATGGCTCGATGACAAAACCGACGCTGCCCTGCTTCGACGTTTCCGGCTTCAAATTCGTGTTGCCGCCCGTCTTGTAGTCGAGGCGGTCGATGGCGCAGTACTCGGGCACGCCCGGATGCTTGGCGCAGCCTTCCTGGTCGACCACGCCGTTCGGCAATTCCTGGCTCAGCGAACCGGAATACAGCTGCTGGAAGCTCGGTGCGAGGAAACCCTTGCTGGCCGAACCGCGGAACAGCAGGAAATCCGCCGGCTGGTAGCGGAAAGCCACTTTCGGATTCGTCGTCGCGCCCACCAAGCTGTAATCGTCGCGGCGGATGGCGAGCTGCATTTCCAGGTCTTTCATGACCGGCACCAGCAGCTCCGCATACACGGCCTTGACGGTACGGCTGGCATCTTTGAGTGCGGCATTGCCTGGCGACAGCAAAATCTGCGTGGCATCGACGTCTTGCGCGAAACTGTAACCTTCGCGGCGCAAGTCGAAGCCGGCCGCCATGGCCAGCGCACCGGCCGGCAGCTGGAACAGCTCGCCCGAAACGGAACCGTCGATCTGCGTCAGGGTCGTCTTGCCGTGCTGGAAGTCGCCACGGAACTTGGTCGATTCGATCAATTGCCTGGCCGCTTCCGTCTGGCTCTGACCGGCGCCTACCCACGGATTGATGATGCCCGTCGCTAGGGCTGCGTACAGCTTGTCAGTGTAGGAATAGCCATCCGTCAGCTTGGTCTTGGTGCTGCTTTCGGCGCGCGAAATGCCGGCCTTGTAATCCCACTTGCCGAAGTTGCCTTCAAAGCCCACCAGCACGCGGGCATTGTCGGTGGTGTTTTCCTGCGTGCGGTTGCCTACGTCATTGGCGCGCCATTTGTAGGAAATCGGCTTGCTCTTGTCGAACGTGGGGATGTAGGCCGACAGATCCTGGTAGTAAGCACCGCCGACCGGATACAGATTCTTGTTGGCGACGGTCGCCTGCACCTGCATCGGCGTCAGGATGGCCGTGGCCTTGGTGCGCGAACCGAGCACTTCGACAAACATGCGGTGGTCGGGCGCCAGCTGGAAGGTGCCGCGCGACAGCAGATTGGCCCGTTCAACAGGGAATTGCAGCACATAGTCGGCGCCATAGTCGTAGGCGCACGAATACCTGGTGCGCAGCGGCGAGGTCACGTCTTTCCACAGTTCCGTCTGGTATTGCGACATGCCGGGAATCGTGTCGCACTTGCCCTGGAAGCTCAGCGGATTGGCTTGCAGGTATTTATTCGCATCGCCCGGCAGCTGGAACGACGTGCCAAGTGCCGTGCCGGTCCCCGCCATCTGGTTGGCGAACGGCGTGCCCGTGGTATCGGGCGACAGGCCGCGTTCCGGCTGGTAGCCGTTGACGAAGGAGCGGTCACGGCCATTGAGCTGTTGCGCTTTATCAACGGTCAGGCTGGCCATGATGTTGTAGCGGTCCGACTCCAGCGAACCCGTGCCTGCCAGCAGGGAAGCGCGGCGCGTGGCGCCGCCGCCTGCCTGCGTGTCATTCGTGGAAACGGAGGCTTCCACGCCGCTGTAATTGGTCTTCAGAATGAAATTGATCACGCCGCCGATGGCATCCGTGCCGTAGATGGCCGAGGCGCCGTCCTTGAGGATTTCCACGCGAGAAATCGCGCCCAGCGGTATCGAGTTCAGGTCGACCGACTTGCCGCTGGCGCCATGCGTGGCGATGCGGCGGCCGTTCAAGAGCACCAGAGTGCTCGATGGACCCAGGCCGCGAAGCGAGGCGAACGACGCGCCGCCGCTGACCCTGTCGGCATCGGCGCCAAACACGTTATTGCCCGAAGTCATGTTATCGGCGCCCGTGCCGTTGGCCGACAGGGTGCGCACCAGTTGCTCAGTCGTCGTAATGCCCTGCTTTTCGATCTGGTCAAAGGAGATGACTTGCACCGGCAGCGCGCCTTCCTTAGCCACCCGCTTGATGCTGCTGCCCGTCACTTCGACCCGTTGCATCGCTGGCGCCGCCGCTTCCTGTGCCATCACCGGCCCCACCACCCCCATCAATGCCACCAACTGCGCTAGTTTCTTCAATTTCACTGGTCTCTCCTTGTTGGGCAATCGAAACTTGAGTTCTCAAGTCAGGCTGTTTTGTAAGGTCGCGGCGTCTGTCTCGCGGTACATTTTTTTATGACGCCAGCGCTTTACTTTATTTGTTTTCATTTTCAGAGTAGCGCGATGCATCCGGGCCCAGCCAATGAAAAATGCTTTCCTAACCATAACTTTTTGGAATGAATGCCCTTTTCAGTGACGTGGTCACTTGCCTGCGGGGCTAGCCCTGCTTTTATCCACGTCCAGGTAGCGCCAGGACGTGAATTCCACGGGGTGACGCCCGTAGTTTTTTAGCCACGGTTGCTGCAGGTCGGCAGAGATGGGATGCGTCAGCAACACCCACGGCGTGTAGGCGTGGATCAGCTGAAACAGGTCGAAGTACAGACTGCGTCGGCGCGGCGTATCGGATAGCAGGCGCGCCTCCTCATAGCGTTTATTGTAATCGGGCAAGTTGAAGCGGGCATAGTTGGCGCGGCCGACGTTGCCGCCATACAACAATTGCATAAAGTTATCGCCATCGGGGAAGTCCGCGATCCAGTTGGTCTCGAACATCTGCACCTTGCCCAGGCGCGAGGCCTTGATGATTTCCGTCTTCTTGTCGCTTTTAAATTCCACGCGCAGGCCGATGGCGTTCAGGTTGCGCCGCCACAATTCATCGCGCAGCCGCCCCACCGTGCTCGGCTCCGTATGCATGGTCAACATCAAGGGCGTGCCGTCCGGCTGCGTGCGAAAGCCGTCGGGCCCCGCCTTGTAGCCGAAGCGCTCCAGCAGGGCGCGCGCCAGCGCCGGATCGTAGCCGACGGGGCTGCGGTAATCCTTGTCGTAACCGAGCACGTTGGGCGGCAGCGGCGACTGCGCCGGCAAGGCCAGGCTTTTCTTTAATAACGCGATGTCTTCGCGGCTGTTGTAGCTGAGGGCGATGGCGCGCCGCAGGGCCAGCTTGTCCTTGCTCATGCCGCCCAGCACGGGATCGTCCATATTCATCCACATGTAATACGTCTGCAGCACGGGAAAGCGCGTCAGCTGCAAGCCCTTGGCGGCCAACGCCGGTTTCAGCGCGCCGTTTTCCAGCACCATGTCCGTCATCGATTCCGGCACTTGTTCCAGGTAATCGAATTCGCCTTTCAGGAATCCCAGCATGCGCGATTGATATTCCTCAACGATCCGCACCTCGATGCGTTCGACCAGCGGTAATTGCCTGCCTTCCAGCGCCGTGGCGATGGCGCGCGCGTCGGCCGGCAAGGCGGCCAGCGCAGTGGTTTCCGTATGGAACACGGTGGGGCGGAAAGTCGGGTTGGCTTGGAGCACGATCTTGTCGCTGCGCTTCCATTCCTTCACCAGGAACGGTCCCGTGCCCACGGGATGGTTGCCGATCTGCCCTGCCGCCGGGTACGCTTCAGCCACTTCGCGCGCCACCACGGCGGTCGCCGGCATGGCCAGGTAAAACAGGAAGTTCGGGTCGATGGCGTTGAGGCGGATGCGCAAGGTGTATTTGTCCAGCGCCTGCAAGCCGGCGATCGGCGTGTCGTAGCTGAATTTGGCTTTCAGGGCCGCGTCGCCGACTAGCTTGTCTTCCAGCAAGAACAGCCACGGCGACTTCAGGCTGGGGTCATACAGCCGCGTCAGGCTGTACACATAATCCTGCGCCGTCACTTCGCGCGGCTGGCCCTTGAAAGCGGGATCGGGGGTGAAGAAAATACCCGGCTGCAAGTGAAAGGTATACATGCGGCCGCCGTCTTCCACGGTCGGCAAGCCGCGCGCCGTATTGCCCTGCAGCTGTACCGGGCGCGCCAGGTAGTCGTAGCGCAGCAAGGGGTCAAAAATGTTTTCCATCAAATTCAGGCTGGCCAGGTCGGATGCCACGGCCGGGTCCAGGCCCGTCTCGCTGGTGCTCAAAAACAAGTGCAGGGTCTTGTTCGCGCGGGCATCGGTGGCGGCCTCGGCGGGCGCGGTAAACAGCGTCAACAGGGCCAGGCCGGCGGCGCAGGCGGTTTTGCGTAAAAACATCATCAGTGATCCAGTGCAGACAAGGGTAAGGAACAGCGGTAAGCAACAGGCATCCCCCACACTACGCGGGCAAGCTACGGGGCGCCAATGAAAACAGGCTGCCAGCTTATAACTTTTTGGCATGCGATTGCTGCATTCTTTCATCAACTCGTATCGGGCTGCCTCTATACTTTGCTTGCAGCACCTTTTCACCTCCCCGAAATACAGAACTGATCGCATATGGCACTTAATTACATCTGGTCCGGCTTTTTCCTCGTTGGCTTCCTGGCCGCAGTGCTGCAGTGGCTGTTTCTCGGCGATACCGATATCTTCAAGCGCATCATCGACGGCACGTTCGAAACGGCGCGCATGGGCGTGATGGATATCGCCCTGCCGCTGGCGGGCGTGATGACCTTGTGGCTCGGCATCATGAACATCGGTGAAAAGGCGGGCATCGTCGGCTGGCTGGCAAAAGTCATCGCGCCGTTCTTTTCGCGCATCTTCCCGGAAATTCCGAAAGACCATCCGGCCACGGGCCACATGGTGATGAATTTCTCGGCCAACCTGCTGGGCCTGGACAATGCGGCCACGCCGTTCGGCTTGAAGGCCATGGAAAGCCTGCAAACCTTGAACCCGAACAAGGAAGAGGCGACGAATGCGCAAATCATGTTTCTGGTGCTGCACACCTCGGGCCTGACCCTGATTCCGCTGGCCATCATGGCGCAGCGCTCGATTCTCGGCGCGGCCGATCCATCCGATATCTTTATCCCCTGCATGATCGCCACCTATGTCGCCACCATGGTCGGCATCATCACGGTCTCCATCAAGCAGCGCATCAACTTGCTGAACCGCGTCGTGCTGGGCTGGATGGGCGGCATGACGAGCGCCATCGTCGCCATGATCTGGTATTTCACGCAATACCTGACGAAGCAGGAAATCGAGCTGGTCTCGAAAGTGGTCAGCAACCTGGTGTTGATCAGCGTCATCGCCATTTTCATCATCGGCGCCCTGCGCAAGAAGGTGAACGTGTATGACGCCTTCATCGAAGGGGCGAAAGGCGGCATTCAGACCTCGATCACCGTGATTCCCTATTTGGTCGGCATGCTGGTGGCCATCAGCGTCATCCGCAACGCGGGCGTGTTCAATTTCCTGATGAGCGGCATGAACTGGTTCTTCGCCAACCTGGGCATCAATACGGATTTCGTGCCCGCCCTGCCGACGGCCATGATGAAGCCGCTCAGCGGCTCCGGCTCGAAAGCCATGATGATCGACGCCATGAACACCTATGGCGTCGACTCCTTCGTCGGCCGCCTGGCCTGCGTCTTCCAGGGCTCGGCCGACACCACCTTCTATATCGTGGCCCTGTACTTCGGCTCGGTGGGCATCCGCAAGACGCGCTATGCGATCACTGCCGGCCTGATCGCCGATCTGGCCGGCGTGGTCACCGCCGTGTTCGTCGCCTATGTCTTTTTCCATTAAGGAGCGCCATGTTTCGTCCCATCCTCATCGCCGCCTTGCTGGCTGGCATCGGCTTGTCGAATGCACAGGCGCAATTGCCCGAATCCGTCAGCCTGCTGTTGCGCAGCGCGAATATCCCCGAAGACGCCATGGGCGCCATCGTCTTGCGCGGCAACACCACCGTGCTGTCGCATGGAGCCGAGCGCAGCATGCAGCCCGCGTCCACCATGAAGCTGGTGACGACGGCCGTGGGCCTGGAACAATTAGGCCCCATCTTCCGCGGCCGCACGGAGCTACGCACCAGCGCCGACGTCATCAATGGCGTGCTGAAGGGCGACCTGATCCTGCGCGGCGGCGCCGACACGGATTTCAACGGGGACGTGCTGGCGCACATGCTGCAAACCCTGCGCAACCAGGGCATCGTGAAAATCAAGGGCGACCTGATCCTGGACCGCCAGCTGTTCCAGCCGGCCCGGCCCGACATCGGCGCGCCGCCGTTCGACGAGTCGGCCGAGTTCCGCTACAACGTCATCCCCGATGCCTTGTTATTGAACACCAATTTGCTCGATATCAATATGAACTCGACGGACCGGCAATTGAGCATCCTGATGCAGCCGGCGCTGGAGAACGTCAGCATCACGAGCGACATGAAACTGGTCAAGGGCAGTTGCGCGCGATGGGAAGACGGCTGGCGTCCGCCAGAATACCGGCGCGATGCCAACGGCAAACTGCAAGTGATACTGCACGGTACTTTCCCGCAAAATTGCAGCAAGGCCACCAGCATCAATGTGCTTGATCGCAACGATTATGCGGACCGCTTGTTCCGTGCCACCTGGAAACGCCTGGGCGGCACGATCACGGGCACGGTGCGCGAAGCGCCGTTGACGGGCTTGCCGCCGACGGCCGAACCGGTCGGCACGCGCATGCTGGCCGACCACGTGGCGCGCGCCCTGCCGGAAGTTTTGCGCGATATCAACAAGACCTCCGACAACACCCTGGCCCGCACCCTGTTCCTCAGCTTGGGCAGCTTGCAAAGCGATGGCTGGCTAGGCAGCCGCCCCGTCGCCATGGCTGCGCCGGAAGACACGGCCAGCCGGGCGCGGCAAGTGATCCAGGAATGGTTTCAGCGGCACAATATCGATACCCAGGGCATGCTGGTCGACAACGGTTCCGGCTTGTCGCGCACGGGACGCATTGCGCCAGCGCAAATGGCCGGCGTGCTGCAGGCGATGCAGCAAAGCCCGTGGGCGCCCGAGTTCCAATCCAGCCTGCCCATCGTGGCGCTGGACGGCACCATGCGCAAGCGCCTGCTGAACAGCCCGGCCGCCGCGCGGGCCCGCATCAAGACGGGGACATTAAAGAATGTGGTGGCCATCGCCGGTTACGTGCCCGATGCGAATAATCAACAGTGCGTGGTGGTCGCCATGATCAATAGCGACTTGGTGGGCAATGGCAATGGCCGCGCCGCCGTCGATGCGCTGATCGAGTGGGTGGCCAGGAGCGGCGCCGTGCCGGTGGTGGCCGGCCAATAAGGCCGGTAGCGGCCTAGCGTGGTGCGCTGGCAAACGCCAGGCGCAGCACATACGCGGCGACAGCGCCGATTAGCAGGATCGTCACCAGCGACGCTTCCACACCGAAGGCGCCGCCCGTCAGCATGGCATTGCCCGCCAGTTCGCCGCGCAGCAGGCCGTCCGTGGCCGCGTGGCCCGATACCGTCGAGGAAAACACTTGGCTGACACAGTAATTCCAGCCGACATGCGTGCCGATGCACACCCACAGGCGGCGCGTCCGCATGTACAGTGCGGCCTGCAGCACACCATAGGCGACAATCGCGGCGATGGCCAGCAGCGAAAAACCGGCATTGGGCAAATGGGCCAGGGCGAACACCAGCGATGAAATCACGATGGCGGCCTTGCTGCCCAGCGCACGTGCCGTCACGCCGAACAGGATGCCACGAAACATCATCTCCTCGGCCATGCCGACCAGCACGAGTTCCGCCAGCGGCAGCAGCAACATGAAGCTCGGGGCGTTGACGCCGCTAAACTGATATACGCTCAGCGCTGCCAGCACGACAAAGGTGAGAAAGACCAGTCCGGCGCCGAGCAGCAATCCGCGTCCCAGTTCACGCGCCATGCCCGGCATTGCCAATTCGGCCGGCCGGCGCTTTTCAATGCACCGCACATAAAAACGGTAGCCGCACCACACCAGCAGCGCCGCCAGCAACTGCGGCCACAGGATGCGGTAGGGCTTTTCCACCAGTTGGGAAGCGGTGCCCATTACCAGCGGTATCCCGGCAAAGGTAAGGACCATGCCCAGCACAATCTGCACCAGGGGATAGGCCATCAGGCGGGCCAGAGGGGATTTTTTTGTTGCCATGCTCAGGGTATTGTCCATCGTCGCTTTCCTCAGACAGTTTTCAGGGCGTTGTTTTTAGCTGCTTGCTTGTATCGCGGATGCGCTCGCCAAATGAGCGCTGTTCCAGCATCGTGATGGCTTGCGCCAGGCATGTGGATAAAGGAAATGCCAATTCCGCATCCAGGCTATCGGCAGCACACTTGGTCGCCTGCCAGCAAGTCTGCAAATGGGGCAGCAAGGCCTCGCCCTGGCTGCTCAGGCGTACCACACGCTGGCGGCCATCCTCGCCACCGGCTGCCACCAGCAGCAAGCCTTCCTTTTTCATCAATGCCACCGTTTGCGTGACGGCTGGCTGCGTGATGCCCGCCAGCTCGGCCAACTGGCCGATGGTCGCGCTCTGCTGTTGCGCCAGCACCCGCATCACGGGCGTGTAGCGCGGCCGGTAATCGAGACCCGCGTCCGCGTAGGCTTGCTGGACGGCGCCGTCCAGCAGTTCGATCAGGTGGCGTAGTTGTGTTCCGAGTCCTTGTTTCATGTAGCGATAGTAACAGCATTTACATAAGCACTTATATAAATGCTGAAAGCTGTTGCATTTTATGCACAAAGTAGCAGGGGTAGCTGAAAAGAGGAGGAGTGGCGAGGAATCGTCAGACGAAAAAAACCCCACCGGAATCCGGCGGGGTTTTTCTCTTACTGCGAATAACAAGCCTGACGATAACCTACTTTCACAC
>NZ_JBXAJE010000007.1:200928-389993 GCF_058796955.1 Janthinobacterium sp. GW823-FHT03B06 | reverse complement strand
TTAAGCCTGGCCAAGACGGACCGGCCCCATTGCCTGCATGGCATCGCCGAAGCGGACGAGCTGTATGTGCTGGAGTCAGAAAAGGGCGCGCGGCATCTGACGCGTCCGGCGCGCCGCCGTGGCGGCCATGCCCGCCGGCGTGGCATTTCCAATGAGCAGGTCTGCATCCTGATGGCGCGCGACCGTACGGGACAAACCCTCGATTTCGTCACCGGAAAAGGGGCGCTGACGAAGGCGCAGGTGCACCATTATTTATTGCCCATGATCGACAAGGATATCCTGTTGCTCACCGATGGCCATGCCGCCTATCGCGCCTTTGCCAAGGAAGCGGGGATCAGCCACCAGGCCGTCAATGTGCGTGCCGGCATCCGCGTGCAGGGCGCCGCGCATGTACAGAACGTCAATGCATATCACAGCCGCCTGCGGGCATGGCTACGCTCCTTTCACGGCGTGGCGACGCGCTATCTGCCGAATTACCTGGGCTGGCGCTGGATACTGGACGCCGGGCGCATCCGCTCCCCGGAAACATTATTGAAGGCAACACTGGGAGCATTCCCACATCTGATGGTGACATAGCCTTCTTTATTGCAGATCAAAACAAGAATGGCCCACCCTGCGTATAGAATAGTTGCCACTATTTCCTTACAACAACGTCAGGGTGACCATGCGCATACCTTTCTGCTCCCCCGAAGACCTACCGCACCGCCTCCTGCGCGCAAGGTCACGCCTTCGCGTGTGGAACTGTTCAGGAGCGAAAAATCACCCAAGGAGAAGCTGATGCGCGATTTTCATCCACCGTTGAAAGGCAAGAGCAATGGCCCGGCCAAGGGCGACGCGGCATGAAGCGCTGGCGTGCGCTGACGGCCGTCACGCTGGCCTGCATCAGCATGGCCGCCGCCGCCCATAACTTCCACATGGGCATCGCCGACATCAGCTATAACGCGGCCAGCGGCAGCACGGAAGTGGTCCACACCTACACGGGCCACGACGTCGAGGCGCTGCTGACGAATCTGTACCAGCGCCGGTTCGACCTGGGCCAGGAAGACAGCGAAGCGGCGCTGCGCCGCTATGTCGAAAAACAGTTTTACCTCTTGGGGCCGGACGGCAGGCGATTGCGCCTGAACTGGGTCGGCATGAAGGTCGATGCCGACAACGTGGTGATCTTCCAGGAGATCGAAGGCACGCGCCTGGCCCCCGCCACGCGCATTCATAACCAGTTGCTGACCGACTTCCTGCCCAGCCAGCGCAATACCCTCAACGTGCAGGACAGCGGCAGCATCCAGACGCTGATTTTCGACCGCCAGAACACGGAATGGCCGATCCGCTAATCCCCGGCATACCCATGACGTCACGCTCCCTTCCCCTCCTCCTCGCGGCCCTGTTTTCCGCCACCGCCGCCCACGCCGACGACCTCTTCCAGCGCGTGCTGGTCGACGGTTCGCGCCTGAACCAGCTGGGCGTGGCCAATTCGGCCAACGCGGGCAGCATCACGCAACAGCAGCTCGACGCGCGCACCAGCTACCGGCCCGGCGAATTGCTCGAAGCCGTGCCGGGGCTGATCGTCAGCCAGCATAGCGGCGAGGGCAAGGCCAACCAGTTCTGCCTGCGCGGCTTCAACCTCGATCACGGCACGGACTTGCGCACCACGGTCGACGAGATGCCTGTCAACCAGCGCAGCCATGGCCACGGCCAAGGCTGGACGGACCTGAACTTTTTGATCCCCGAACTGGCCATGCGCCTCGATTACAAGAAGGGACCGTATTCGGCGGCGCAAGGCGATTTTTCCTCGGCGGGCGCGGCGTCCGTCGTCTACGCGAACCGCCTGACGCAAGGCATCGCCAGCGCGGGCATCGGGCAAAACGGCTTTCGCCACGCCCTGCTGGCCGACTCCATCGATGCGGGCGACGGCAGCCTGCTGTACGCGCTCGAAGCGCAGCATAACGATGGCCCGTTCACGCAGCCGGACCGCTACCGCAAGCGCAATGGCGTGCTGCGCTACAGCGAAGGCTATGCCAACAACGGCTTCAACGTCACGGCCATGGCATACGACGCAAGCTGGAACGCCACCGACCAGATTCCGCTGCGCGCCGTGCGCGACGGCAGCTTGGGCCGCTTCGACGCCGTCGATGCCAGCGACGGCGGCAAGGCGCAGCGCTACAGCCTGTCGGGCGCCTGGCGCCAGACGACGGACGACGTGTCGTCCAAGGTCAGCGCGTACGTGATCGCCAACCGCCTGGCCCTGTTCTCGAATTTTACGTATGCGATGGACGACCCGCTCAACGGCGACCAGTTCGCCCAGCCCGACCGGCGCGTGACGGCCGGCCTCGATGCCAGCCACACCTGGCACCGCCACACGGACAGGGGCAGCAGCGACACCACCATCGGCCTGCAACTGCAGAACGACAATATCCACAATGGCTTATACAACACGCGCCAGCGCCAGGTCCTGTCGACCACGCGACAAGACCATCTCGTCGAAACGAGCATCGGCGTGTATGGCGAAAACAGCACGCGCTGGTCGCGATCGCTGCGCACCGTGGCCGGCCTGCGCGCGGATGCCTACCGCTTCGACGTGCGCAGCGACCGCGCCGTCAATTCGGGCACGGCCAGCGACCATTTGTTCAGCCCCAGCCTGAGCGTGATCGCGGGACCGTGGCGCGAGACGGAAGCATATGTCAACATCGGCAACGGTTTTCACAGCAACGACGCGCGCGGCACGACCATCACGGTCGATCCGAAGACGGGCGAGGCGGCTGGCAAGGTCACGCCCCTGGTGCGCTCGCGCGGCCTGGAACTGGGCTTGCGCAGCGCCGCCATCACCGGCCTGCAAACCTCGCTGTCGCTGTACCGCCTGGACTTCGATTCCGAGCTGCTGTTCATCGGCGACGCGGGCGCCACGCAGGCGGGCCGCCCCAGCCGCCGCTACGGCATCGAGTTTTCCAGCTACTACAAGGCGGCCCGCTGGCTGTCGCTGGACCTGGACCTCGCGTATGCGCGCGCACGCTCGCGCGGCAGCGACCCGGCGGGCGACTTCATCCCCGGCGCCATCGAAGGCGTGGCCCAGCTGGCCATGACGGTGACGCCGCCGGGACCGTGGTCGGGCTCCTTGCGCCTGCGCTACTTCGGTCCGCGCCCCCTGGTGGAAGACAACAGCGTACGCTCCGTCGCCAGCGTGGGCTTGAACGGGCGCATCGCCTACCGGATCGACAAGACCCTGCACATGGAAGTGGAAGGCTACAACCTGGCCAACCGGCGCGACGCGGCCATCGATTACTACTATGCCTCGCGCCTGCCCGGCGAAGCGCAGCCCGTGGACGATATCCACTTCCATCCGGTGGAATCGCGCTCGCTGCGTCTGACCCTGGTAAAGAATTTTTAAGTAAACAAGAATAATTCCTGTCGTACTGCACAGGAAACGCCGCGAAGTCGTAGAATGCCAGGCTGGATAAACTGAGACAGGCCGCATTGCGGCCGGCACCGCCATGAGCACTTCCGCACCGATCTTTACCGCCCCGTCCCACGTCAAGGAAGCCTTGCGCGATGACGGCTATGCCGTCCTGCGCCCGCAGGACGTGGCCGCGCTGGCCGGCTGCCCGCTGGACGCGCTGCGCGCGCTGGAACCAAGCTGGGATACCCTGGCGCTGGACAATTACCTGAAGGATGGCGGCCGCTATCGGCGCCGGCGCCATTCGTGCTTCGTGCAGGATGGCGAGCGCCTGACGCAGACGGCGCACCGTCCGCACTGGCAGCCGGTGGAATACAACGCCCTGCACGGCGGCATGCACCGCCTGTTCGAACCGGTCGACCCGGCCATCGTCGCGCAAGCGGCCTGGCAGCAGCTGATTCGCGCACTGGGCGACGCCTGCTCGCAGGTCAAGGGCCGCCAGCCGTGGTTCATCGAGGCGCACCAGTTCCGCATCGATACGACCGACGGCATCGGCCGCCCCACGCCGGAAGGCGCGCACCGCGACGGCGTCGATTTCGTCGCCGTGCTGCTGATCGGGCGCGAACAGGTCAAGGGCGGCGAGACGCGCATCTTCGAAGCGGAGGGCCCCAACGGCAAGCGCTTTACCCTGACCGAGCCATGGTCGCTGCTGCTGCTCGACGACGCTGCCGTGATCCACGAATCGACGCCGATCCAGCCCATCGGCGAACACGGCCACCGCGACACCCTCGTGCTGACCTATCGCGCCGGCCAGTTCCAGGGCGAAAACTGACAGGCGGCCACAGCATTCCCTGTGGGCAAAATAGTTACTTGGAAGTTACTTTTACAGACCTAAATCCGATATAGTCATACGATGTCGATATTGCGCGCTCACCGCGCCCAGCATCACCACACTGAAATCCTAGGAGAGGTCTGTGGACTCCAACAACCAAATCAAGCCTGACGAAATCGAGATCCTGATCGTCGAGGACAGCCCGACCCAGGCGGAGCGCTTGCGCCGCCTGATCCAGTCGCTGCACTATAACGCGCGCGTGGCGGCGAATGGCCAGCTGGCCCTGGCCGCCATCCGCGAGCGCAAGCCGCACCTGGTGCTGTCCGATATCGTCATGCCTGAAATGAATGGCTACGACCTGTGCCGCGCCATCAAGTCCGACCCGACCCTGCGCGACATCCCCGTGATCCTCGTCACCTCGCTCAACGACCCGAAGGACATCATCCGCGGCATCGAGTGCGGCGCCGACAATTTCATCCGCAAGCCTTACGCGGAAGACTACCTGCTCAACCGCATCAGCCACATGCTGATGAACCAGAAGCTGCGCAAGAACCAGAATGTGGAAATCGGCATCGCCCTGTACCTGGGCGACCAGAAGCACTTCATCAATGCGGAGCGCCAGCAAATCCTCGATTTGCTCATTTCCACATATGAACAGGCGGTGCAGGTCAACGGCGAACTGCAGGCGCGCGAACGCCAGGTGATCGAGCTGAACATGCGCCTGGCGCACCATGCGGCCGAACTGGAAACCATCAACCGCGAAATCGCCCTGAAAAACCTGGAACTGGCCGAGGCGAGCCGCATGAAGTCCGCCTTCATCGCCAACATGTCGCATGAACTGCGCACGCCGCTCAACGCCATCATTGGATTCACGGGCGCGCTGCTGATGAAACTGCCCGGCCCCCTGACGTCGGACCAGGACAAGCAGCTCAACACCATCCGCGCCAGCGCGCGTCACCTGCTCTCGCTGATCAACGACATTCTCGACGTGGCCAAGATCGAGGCGGGCAAACTGACCCTGTCGATCGAACCCGTGCACTGCCAGGACCTGATGGCCGAAGTGGCCGACACCCTGCGCCCGCTGGCCCAGCAAAAGGGCCTGGCGCTGGAAATGGCGCTGGGCGAAGCGGGCCGGCCGCCCGCCATCATCGAGACGGACCGCCGCGCACTGACGCAAATCCTCATCAACCTGCTCAACAACGCCATCAAGTTCACGGAACAGGGCACGGTGCGCATCAGCCTGGCCCAGCGCGAGGAAGACGGCGTGCTGGTGACGGAAATGAGCATCGCCGACAGCGGCGCCGGCATCAAGGAAGAAGACCAGGCCAAGCTGTTCCAGGCCTTCTCGCAACTCGATTCCACTTCCACGCGCCACGTGGAAGGCGCGGGACTGGGCCTGTACCTGTGCCAGAACCTGGCCAACGCCATCGGCGGCGCCTTGTTCTTCAACAGCGACTACGGCTCCGGCAGCACCTTCACGCTGGCGCTGCGCAGCAAGGCCTGAGCTTCTGTGCGCCGCAGCATGAAATGCTGTTTTTTTGCCATCAGCAAGAGATGAATACAGTAGTTCTACGGTATTGCACCGCACCATTTTCAGCGCTATAGTGGAACTGTCTCCTCCAATTCGTTCCCTGAACATTGGATTCAGCCCGCGCCAGTTCGCGGGCTTTTTTTTGCCCGCGTTTTACCGCATCTTCATCTTTCCTTAACTAAATCAAGCGATTTAGTTATATCAATCGTTTGAGATATATGATTAAATCTCCGACATGATTGAAAAAAACATTTCCCCAACACCAAGCGCCGACGACGGGCGCAAGCCCCGCTCCGATGGCGAGCAGTCGCGCGAGCGCCTGCTGCATAGCGCCATCCGCCTGTTTGCCGGGCAGGGCTACGCCAAGACCTCCACGCGCGAACTGGCGCAGGCGGCCGGCACCAACGCGGCGGCCATCCGCTATTATTTTGGCGACAAGGCGGGCCTGTACCGCGCCGCCTTCTCCCATCAACTATCGAATCCACAAGACAATATCGCCCTGTACGAGCAACCGCATTTCACCCTGCGCCAAAGTCTGGAAGGCTTTTATGCGCAATTGCTCGCCCCCATGCAGCAGGGAGAAATCGCGCGCGACTGCATGCGCCTGTGGTGCCGCGAGATGCTCGAACCGACGGGCCTGTGGGCGCGCGAGGTCGACCAGAACATCCGTGCCGAACACGAGGCGCTCACGCGCGTGCTGGCGCGCCACCTGGGCGCGCCAGCCAACAGCGACGACATGCACCGGCTGGCGTTTTCCATCGCCTCGCTGGCCCTGCAGCACATGGTGGGCGCCGACGTGCTGCACACCTTGCGCCCGCAACTGCTGGAATCGCCGCACGCGATCGACACCTGGCTGGCGCGCTTGACCGACTACGCGCTGGCCATGGCCGACGTGGAACGCCGGCGCCTGGCCACTCCCCCCTCTACCACTCAACGACAAGCAGAAGGACCAGCATGACGATTATTCGATGCACCGTTCAACGCGCCCTGGCCGCCGGCATCGTGCTGGCGCTGGGCGGTTGCGCCCTGCAAGGGCCGCCCGCCGCGGTGGCCGCCAGCGCACCCGCGCAGTGGCAGGCGCCGCTGCCGCACAACGGCAAGCTGACGGACCTGGCCAGCTGGTGGCAGGGCCAGGGCGACAGCCTGCTGGTGGAATTGATCACCGAGGCGCAACAGGTCAGCCCCACCATCGCCGCCGCCGGCACGCGCATCGTGCAGGCGCGCGCGGACAGCATCGCCAGCGGCGCCGCGCTGGCGCCCAAGCTCGACGCGACGGGCAGCGTGGTGCGCACCAGCCAGCAATCGGCCCAGCCCAGCGGCACCACCTCGCAGGCGGCCTTGCAGGCGTCGTGGGAAATCGACGTGTTTGGGGCCAACCGCGCCACACGCGACGCGGCGCAGGAGCGCTACGGCAGCGCCCGCGCGCTCTGGCATGAAGCCCGCGTCTCGGTGGCCGCCGAAGTGGCGAACCAGTACTACGCCTTGCGCACCTGTCAGCAATTGCAGGCCGTGGCCGAACAGGATGCGGCCTCGCGCCGCGACTCGGCACGCCTGACGGAACTGAGCGCCGGCGCCGGTTTCCAGCCGCCCGCCAACGCCGCCCTGGCCCGCGCCAGCGCCGCCGAAGGCGCCAGCCGCGCCATCGAACAGCGCGCCGCCTGCGACGTGAACATCAAGGCGCTGGTGGCCCTGTCGGCCATGCCGGAAGCGTCGCTGCGCCAGAAGCTGGCGGCCAGCCCTGCCATCCTGCCCTCGCCCTTGGCGATAGCGGAACTGCCGGCGCAAACCCTGGCCCAGCGTCCCGACATCTACAGCGCCGAACGCGAAGTGGCCGCCGCCAGCTTCGAAGTACGCGGCGCGCAGGCGCAGCGCTATCCCCGTCTGAGCCTGGCAGGCTCGATCGGCAAGGGCAATATCCGCGCCGGCGGCACCAGCATCACGGCCAGCACCTGGAGCATCGGCCCGCTGGCCGTCAGCCTGCCCATCTTCGACGGCGGCACCCGCCGCGCCCAGGTCGATGCGGCCACGGCGCGCTACGACGAAGCCGTGGTGAAATACCGCGCCGGCGTGCGCCAGGCCGTGCGCGAAGTGGAAGAGGCGCTGGTCAACCTGGCCAGCACGGACGCGCGCAGCGCGCATGCCAAAACCGCGCTGGAAGGCTACCGCGTGTCGTTTGTCGCCACCGAAGACCGCTACAGGAACGGCCTGGCCAGCCTGATCGAACTGGAAGACGCCCGCCGCACGCGCCTGGCCGCCGAAAACACGGTGGTCAACCTCGAGCGCGAACGCAGCGCCGCCTGGGTGGCGCTGTACCGCGCCGCCGGCGGCGGCTGGAACGGCAGCAGCGCCATCGCCAACAACGCACCTTGACGGATACGACAACATGAAAAAACTGATTTTGACACCCACGGCATTCGCCCTGGCCGCCCTTTGCGTAATGCTGGGCGCGGGCGTGGCCCTGTACCCATCGGCTTCCACGGCAGCCGACGAGGCGAAGGACAAGAAGGCGGCGCAAAAACCCGCGCTGACCGTCACCACGGCCAAGCCGCAGACGGCCAGCCTGCCCATCAAGCTGAGCGCCAACGGCAACGTCGCCGCCTGGCAGGAAGCCGTCATCGGCAGCGAGTCGAACGGCTTGCGCCTCACCGACGTGCGCGTGAATGTCGGCGACGTCGTGCGCGCCGGCCAGGTGCTGGCCGTGTTCTCGAACGACACGGTGAACGCCGACGTGGCGCAGGCCAGGGCCGCCGTGCTGGAAGCGGAAGCCAATGCCCTTGAGGCGGCAGCCAACGCGCAGCGCGCCCGCTCGCTGCAAAGCACGAGCGCCATCAGCGCGCAGCAGATCAGCCAGTACCTGACGGCAGAACAGACGGCCAACGCGCGCATCGCGTCCGCCAGGGCGCAGCTGGCGTCGCAGCAGCTGCGCCTGAAATACACGCAGGTGGTGGCGCCCGACAGCGGCATCATTTCCTCGCGCTCGGCCACCGTCGGCTCGGTGGTGGGCGCCGGCACGGAATTGTTCCGCATGATCCGCCAGGGCCGCCTCGAATGGCGCGCCGAAGTGACGGCCACCGAGCTGCTCAATTTGAAACCAGGGACGCTGGCGCAAGTGAAGGCGGCCAATGGCAGCGTATTGACGGGCAAGGTGCGCATGATCGCCCCCACGGTCGACCCGCAGACGCGTTCCGCCCTCGTGTACGTGGACCTGCCGGCCAGCACGGGCAACCATGCGCCGTTCAAGGCCGGCATGTACGCCAGCGGCGAATTTGAACTGGGCACCTCGGGCGCGCTGACGGTGCCGCAGCAGGCGATTGCCGTGCGCGATGGTTTCAGCTATGTCTTCCGCCTCAATCCCGACCAGCGGGTCAGCCAGATCAAGGTGCAGGCCGGACGGCGCCTGAGCGACCGCATCGAGATTTTAGGCGGCATCACGGCCGACACGACCATCGTCGTCAGCGGCGCCGGCTTCCTCAATGACGGCGACCTGGTACGCAATGTCGCCACCCCGGTAGCGGCATCAACAGCAGCCAAGCCTGCCGCAGCGAAAAAGTAAGGCAAGCCATGAATTTTTCCTCCCTCTCGATCAAGAATCCGATCCCGGCCATCATGCTGTTCGCGCTGCTGACTTTGGCAGGCCTGCTGGCCTACAAGGCCAATCCGGTGCAGGATTTCCCCGACATCGAACTGCCCATCGTCACCGTCAGCGCGGTGCTGCCCGGCGCCGCGCCGGCCCAGCTGGAAACGGAAGTGGCGCGCAAGATCGAAGACTCCGTCGCCACCCTACAAGGCGTGAAAAACATCTACACCAAGGTGCTCGATGGCGTCGTCACGGTGACCGTCGAATTCATCCTGGAAAAGCAGATCGCCGAAGCCGTCAACGACGTGCGCGACGCCGTCGCGCGGGTCAAGGCGGACATGCCGGCCGAGCTGCGCGATCCCACCGTCACCAAGGCGTCCACGGCCGGGCGCGTGGTGCTGACCTTTATCGCCACGGCAAAACCCGGCGTGGACAACCCGCTCGACTCTCCCGACCTGTCGTGGTTCGTCGACAACACGGTCGCCAAGCGCCTCCTGACCGTGCCCGGCGTGGGCGCCGTCACCCGCGTGGGCGGCGTCTACCGCGAGATCCAGGTGGAACTCGACGAGGCGCGCATGGCGGCCTTGAAAGTGTCCGCGCTCGACGTCTCGCGCCAGCTGCGCCTGGTGCAGCGCGAAGCGCCGGGCGGCCGCGGCGACGTCAGCGGCGCCGAGCAGTCGGTGCGCACCATCGCCACCGTCAAGACGGCCGATGAACTGTCGCGCGTGGAAGTGCCGCTGCCGGACGGCCGCCATGTGCGCCTGGACCAGGTGGCCACCGTGCGCGACACCATTGCCGAACCGCGCGCGCTGGCCGAGCAGGATGGCAAGACCGTGGTCGCCTTCGAGGTATTCCGCACCAAGGGTGCCAGCGAAGTGGCCGTCGCCAAGGGCGCGCGCGACGCCATCGCCGACCTGCAAAAGGAAAACCCGAATGTGGTGCTGCAGCAGTCGATCGACAATGCCTTCCCCGTCGAGGAAAACTTCGACGGTTCGATGGAACTGCTGTACGAAGGCGCGCTGCTGGCCGTGCTGGTGGTGTGGTGGTTCCTGCGCGACTGGCGCGCCACCCTGGTGGCCGCCGCCGCCCTGCCCCTGTCCGTGATGCCGGCCTTCCTCGGCATCTACTGGTTCGGCTACACGCTCAATACCGTCACGCTGCTGTCGCTGGCGCTGGTCGTCGGCGTGCTGGTCGACGACGCCATCGTGGAAATCGAAAACATCGAGCGCCATCTGCGCATGGGCAAGTCGCCCATGGAAGCGGCCATGGAAGCGGCCGACGAAATCGGCATGGCGGTGATCGCCACCACCTTCGCGCTGGTGGCCGTGTTCCTGCCGACGGCCTTCATGAGCGGCATTCCCGGCCTGTTCTTCAAGCAGTTCGGCTGGACGGCCGTGCTGGCCGTGCTGGCCTCGCTGGTGGTGGCGCGGCTGCTCACGCCGATGATGGCGGCCTACATATTGAAACCGCTGCCGCACAAGGAAGAACAGGACGGCTGGCTGATGACGCGCTATCTGACGGTCATGCGCTGGTGCCTGAACCACCGCGGCATCACGGCCATCGCCGCGGCCCTGTTCTTTGTCGGCGCCATCGCGCTCGTGCCGCTGCTGCCGACCGGTTTCGTGCCGGCCGCCGACCGCGCGCAGACGCAGATCAACCTGGAACTGCCGCCCGGCTCCACCCTCGGCGAAACGCAGGCCGTGGCAGCGCTGGCGCGCGACGCGGCCATGCGCACACAAGGCATCCAGGGCGTCTTCAGTTCGATCGGCGGCGGCTCCAGCGGCGACGCCTTCGCCCCCGGCGCGGCGGCCGAGGCGCGCCGCGCCGTGCTGACCCTGACCACCGTGCATCGCACGGAGCGCAAGGAATCGATGGCGGACCTGGAAACGCAGCTGCGCCACAAGCTCGATACGATCCCCGGCGCCCGCTTCACGGTGGGGCCACCCGACACGGGCGTCAAGATGCAGCTGGTGCTGCGCTCGGAAGACCCGGTGGCGCTGATGGCCGCGGCGCAAAAGGTCGAGCGTGAACTGCGCGGCCTGAAAGGCATCGGCAACGTCAATTCCAGCGCCTCGCTGGTGCGTCCGGAAATCATCGTGCGCCCCGATTTCGCCAAGGCGGCCGACCTGGGCGTGACGGCGGCAGCCATCGGCGAGACCGTGCGCGTGGCCACGGCCGGCGACTACGACACGGACCTGACAAAAATGAACCTGCCCGAGCGGCAGGTGCCGATCCGCGTCAAGCTGCCCAACAGCGTGCGCGCCGACCTGGCCGCCATCGAGCGCCTGACCGTGCCCGGCAAGAATGGCCCCGTGCGCCTGGCGAACGTGGCCACGGTGACGATGGAAAGCGGCCCGGCGCAGATCGACCGGTTGAACCGCAGCCGCAACGTCACCCTCGACGTGGAACTCGGTTCGCGCACGCTCGGCGAACTGAATGAAGAAGCGCGCGCGCTGCCGTCGATGAAGAATCTGCCGCCGTCCGTGAAGATCGCCGAACTGGGCGACGCGCAGGAAATGGCCTCGCTGTTCGCCAGCTTCGGCCTGGCCATGCTGATCGGCGTGCTGTGCATCTACTGCGTGCTGGTGCTGCTGTTCAAGGACTTCATGCAGCCGGTAACCATCCTGGCGGCGCTGCCGCTGTCGATCGGCGGCGCCTTCGTGGCGCTGCTGATCACGGGCAGCGCCCTGTCGATGCCATCGATGATCGGCCTGATCATGCTGATGGGGATCGTCACGAAGAACTCCATCCTGCTGGTCGACTATGCGATCCTGGCGCGCCAGGCCGGCATGAACCGCTTCGACGCGCTGGTCGACGCCTGCCACAAGCGCAGCCGGCCCATCCTGATGACGACGATCGCCATGGGCGCCGGCATGATGCCGCTGGCGCTGGGCTGGGGCGCCGACCCCAGCTTCCGTTCGCCGATGGCCATTACCGTCATCGGCGGCCTGATCACCTCGACCTTATTGAGCCTGCTGGTGGTGCCGGCCGTGTTCACCTACATCGACGACCTGGAGCACCTGCTCAAGCGCGGCATGGCGAAACTGCGCCGCCAGAAGGCGCCGCTGCGGCGCGATGACAGGGTGGCGCTGGAAAAATAAGCGCCAAGGCTGATTGCAAAAACGCCCCCTGCGGGCAAGGAAGCGAGGGACGGGCCGCCAGGCCGCGCTCCCTCGCTTTCATCTATCTGGCATACTGCGCCCATTCTCCATGACCGCAATCTGCCCTGCCTATGAATTACCGCACCCCGCTCGTCCTGCTGATGGTCTCCGCACTGCTCGGCGCCTGCTCGGACAAGACCACCCCCGCCAACGCCGGCCTGGCAGCCGACGTGGCAGCCGCCGTCCCCGCCGCCGCCGATGCAACGGCATCGGCCGAACACGTGCCGCCGCCGTCCGCCACCGCGCCCAGGACGGAAGCGATGAACACGCCGCAGGCGCGCGAGCGCGAAGCGACCATGATGCGCGCCGTCTTCGGCAAGGCCTACCGCGACGACAGCGACGATGCGCTGGCCGACCTGCCCGATCCGGACAACCACGTCGACAAGCTCAGTTACGTGGTCAGCGCCGTCAGCCACAAGCTGCTGCCCGATGGCAGCGCCATCCTGGTGGCGAATGCGGAAACGGCCAACACGGAAGGCACGGCCGAATCGGCGCATGCCTCGCCGGGGCTGCTGAATGTCTTTTTCCTGGCGCCCAAGGGCACGCCGGAAGACGGCCAGTGGCAAGTCGTGAAACGCCTGGAAAACATCGCCGCCCTGGGCTCGTCGGGGCAGCTCGGCGAAGTCCACTGGGTCATGCTGGGCGCGAACAAGCCGGGACTGGCGATCCGCTACGGTTATACGGGCCAGGGCTACACCATCACGCAACTGGCCCTGTTTGAAATCGGCGACGGCAAGGTCACCTCACTCGATGGCGCCATCGATCTGTACTCGGACAATATGGGGGCCTGCGGTCCTGAAACGGACGAGTGCTGGATGGTCAAGGGGAACTGGCGCTTCGCGCCGGCGCGCAATGGCGCCGCCTACGATGACTTGCTGATCGACTTCAAGGGCGCCTCCGAAAAGATCAAGCCGGGCGTCAAGGTCAAGCCGGACGAAGACCCGCCGCGCATCGCCACGCCACTGAACGGCCACGCGCGCTATGGCTTCGACGGCAAGGGGTACAAACTGCTTGAAGGGAAGAATCCAGTGCCTGGCGTGTAAGCGTATCCGCGCCAGGCACCGGCAAGCCAGCTAGCGGCGTGCGGCCTCCAGGCGCGCCAGCAGCGGCGCATACATCGAACGCGTATGGCTGCTCCAACGGGCCATGGCGCTGTCGATATCGAGCAGCAGGCGTTCCGACAGCACCTTGTCGCCCTGCTGCAGCGCCCAGATCGCGCACTCGGCACGGCACTCGAAGCTGTTGTAGCGCGTCAGCGCATCGTCGAATTCCGCCTTCGCTTCCACCTGGCGCCCGCTTTGCGCCAGCGCGCGCGCCGTCAGCAGGGACACCATCTCGGGACGGAAATGGATATCCGTGCGGCGGATGAATTCCAGGTGCGTCAGCGCTTCGGCGCCGCGCGCGCATTCCAGATAGGCGCGCGCCGCGCCCAGGCGAATTTCCAGGTCCGATGAAAACGCACCCCGCAGGCAGGCTTCGTACGTCGATGCCGCTTCCTGCGCATCGCCCGCCTCCAGCTGCGCGCTGGCCAGGCGCATCTGGTTTTGCGCCGTCGGCGTGTACTCGAAAGCCGCTTTCGCCTCGCGCAATTCGCGGTTCGGATCGAGCACCTGCACGGCCACCGAAGCGACCTTGCGCGCGCCTTGCGGCAGGCGCGAATTGGGCAGGTAGATGGCGAAAAAATACACCACGCTGCCCAGCAGCGGGAACATGAATAAAATAAGCAGCCAGTACAGCTGCTGCCCGTTGCGCACCACGTGGATCGCAAAAAATACCGCGATCAGGATGTGGATGCCTATGCCAAAAATCGTCATGCTGCGACCTCGTTCGTTCGTGACGGGAGCAGCTGGCACGGCGCCGCCGCTTTCCCTGCTCAGAATATTACACTGGCCGCACCGTGCACACGCATCTATTGCGTCTGGGCCGACCAGCCGCCGCCCATGGCCCGATACAAGTCGACGGAAGCGACGAGGATGCGCGTCTTCAGCTGCAGCAGCCCCACGTCGGCGCTGTACAGGGTGCGCTGGGCGTCGAGTTCCTCCAGGTACGAGGCGTAGCCATTGCGGTAGCGGTTATGCGCGATGCGCAGGGTGTCTGCCGCCGCGGCGCGGCGCGCGTCGTTTTCCACGGCTTGCTGCTGGAGGCGGTAGAGGGCGCCCAGGCTGTTCTCCGTTTCGGCGAAGGCGTTGCGCACCACGTTTTCATATGCGTACACGAGCTGGTCGCGCTGCGCGCCGGCCGCATCCGTCTGCGCCTGCACGCGCCCGCCATCGAACAGGGGGCCGGCCGCCAGCGCCGTCAGACGCCACAGGGCGGCGGGCGCATGCAGGAAATCGGTGAGCGTGGTCGCCTGCCCGCCGCCCACGGCCGTCAGCTTGAACGAGGGCAGCAGCTGGTCGCGCGTGGCGGCCAGGCTGGCGTTGGCGGCCGCCAGGTTGTGTTCCGCGCGCGCGATGTCGGGCCGCCGGCGCAGCAGTTCGGACGGCAGACCGGCCGGCACGCCAGGCGCCGCCAGCCCGGCCAGCGGCAAGCCGCGCGCGATGGGGCCGGGATTGCCGCCGACGAGGATGGCCAGCGCGTTTTCCTGTTCGAAGATCTGCCGCTGCAGCTGCGGCACCTGCTCGGCCGCCGCATGGTATTCCGATTGCGCCTGCAGCCATTCCAGGCGCGAGCTGTAGCCCACCTCGAACTGCTTGCGCGCCAGCTCGCGCGACTGTTCGCGCAGCTGCAGGGTCGATTGCGTCAACTCCAGCTGCGCGTCGAGGCCCCGCAGATTCAGGTAACTGGTCGCCACGCTGGCGGCGATCGACAGGGCCGCCGCATCGAGGCTGGCCTGCTCGGCGCGGTAACTCTCGCCGGCCGCGTCGCTCAGACTGGCCAGCCGGCCCCACACGTCGATTTCATAGCTGGCCTGCAATTCGGCCTGGAAGACATTCGTCACATACGGCTTGCCGCTGGACGCCAGGGTGCGCGTGCGCGTGGGCGAACCGTCGAAGGCCAGATTGGGCGCGCGGTTCGCGTCGGCCTGCGCCAGGCGTGCGCGGTATTCCTGCACCCGGGCGCGCGCCACGCGCAAGTCGCCATTGCGCGCCAGCGCCTCGCCCACCAGGTCGCTCAAGACCGGATCGCCGAAGGCTTGCCACCACAGTTGCTCGACATGGGCACCCGGCGCCGCAGGTGCGCCGATCGCTTGCGCGCGCCAGCCGGACGGCAGCTGCAGTGCCGATGCGGGCTGCGGCGGCGCGTTGGCGGCGCAGCCGGCCAGCGCCAGCGCACCGGCCATCAGCAGGTGACGGCGCTTCATGGCTTGGCCTTCTTCGGTGCAGGCGGGGGCGCCGGGTTGTCCGCCGAGTCGTTCAGCACGGCCGACGTGTCGACGCTGACCACCACCGACATGCCCGGCACGAGGCGGCGCGCATTCGCCTGGCCCGGATCGATGCGGATGCGCACGGGAATGCGCTGGGCAATTTTGAGGTAGTTGCCCGTCGCGTTATCGGCCGGCAGCACGGAAAACTCGGACCCGGTGGCCGGCGAGATGCGCTCCACCTGGCCCGTCAGCACGGCGCCGTCGAGCGCGTCGACGTGGAAGGTGGCGCTTTGCCCTTCCTGCACGCCGTTCATCTGCGTTTCCTTGAAATTGGCGATGACCCACATCTGGCGCGGCACCAGCGCCATCAGCTGCGCGCCCGAATTCACGTAGGCACCCTGGCGCACCGTCACCTGGCCCAGCTGGCCGTCGGAGGGCGCCACGATGCGCGTGTTATCGAGGTCGATCTTCGCCGCCTTGACGGCCGCCTGCGCGTTGGCCACGGCAGCCTCCAGCGCCTGCTTGTTGACCACCACGGAATGCACGCTTTGCTGGGCGATATCGAGATTGGCGCGGGCTTGCGCCAGCGCGGCCGCCATCTGCGCCTGCGTGGCGCGCGACTGGTCGTGTTCGCGCTGCGACAGCGAACCGTCGGCCACCAGCTGCTCCACCCGGCTCAAGTCCGCGCTGGCCTTGCGCGCCTGCGCTTCCGCGTTGGCCAGCGCCGCCTCGCTGACGGAAATGCCCGCCTGCGCGCTGGCCTTCTGCTGCGCCCAGTTCGACAGCGCCGCCTGCTGCGCGGCCAGCTGGGCCTGCGCCTGCTCGTAGCGCTGCTGGTAGATGCGGTCGTCGATGCGCACCAGCAGCTGGCCTTCCTTCACATCCATGAAGTCCTGCACCGTCACTTCCACCACATAGCCCGACAGCTGCGTGCCGATGATGGTCACCTGCCCCCGCACGGTGGCGTTTTCCGTCGTCACGATGGGACTGGTGAACGGCGGCAAACGCCACGCATACAGCACGATCAGCACGCCCACCAGGGCCACGGCCGCAAAGGCCAGCGCGGACAGCCACTGGTGGCGCCGGTCCGGCTGCGGCGGCGTGCTGCTGGCCGCGGGCGCGGGTGGCGCTGCGGGTGCGGATGGCAGTGCAGGCGTCGGTACTGGCGGCGGCGGGATGTTATTTTCTGTCATTGCTCGGTTCCGAATTGGTAATGGGGACGATGGCCATGGCCGTCTGCGCATCGCGCACGGGGCCGACCAGGCGGCGCGCGCCGGTGGTGATGCGGGTCCAGAACTGGCTGACCAGCATCCAGATCAGGGTGGCGACGGCGACGCCGGCGATCATCAAAAAGACGTCGTTGTAGGCGAGGACATTGGCTTCGCGCGTGGCGACGGCGCCCAGGCGGGCCACGCCCTGGGCGCTGCGCAGCGCCGGGTCCGTCAGCACGCCGCCATAGCTTGCGGCACCGGACTGTACGCGCGCGGCCACCTGCGGGTCGAGCATGGTGAGGTGCTCGACCAGATAGCTGGAATGGTATTTTTCGCGCGCCGTCTGGATGGTGCCGACGATGGCCGACCCGAGCAAGCCGCCCAGGTTCTGCGTCATGGTAAACATCACGGAAAAACTCACCAGGTTGCGCGGTTCGGCGATCACGGCGCCCATGCCGGCCACCATGGTGGGACCGAGGAAATACGTGCCGCCAAAGGCCAGCAGGAACTGGCTGACATACATGTTGACGGGGCGCGTCTGGCTGGTGGCGTGCGCGTCGATCAGGGCGCCGGCTGCGATCAGAAGCAGCGCGAACATCAGCGAGCGGTTCAGGGTGGCCGGATTGATCGTCAGCGCGCTGACCACCAGGCCCGCCACGCTGCCCAGCAGGACCACGATGAACAGGTTCTGCATCTGGTCCGTGTTCAGCCCCAGCGCCTGCAAAAAGCCCACGGCGCCCGTCGATTCGGACAGCACGATGCGAAACAGCAGCACCGATAAAAACAGCTTGGCGATCTTGCCCGTGGTGAGCCAGCGCGTGTTGAGCAGCGGGCGCGCGCGGTTATGCTCGATGGCCAGCGAGGCGGCGATCAGCACGATGGAGCCCGCCAGGCACACGCCCACCCACTCCGATTCCATCCACCACGCCGTGCGTCCCTGCGCCAGCACGGCGCACAGCAGGGCCACGCCGGGCGCGAACAGAATAAAGGTGAGGAAATCGAGCGGCTCGAACGTCTGCACGCGGTCGCCGGGCGGCAGCTTCAGGGCCAGCACGCAGCCCAGCGCCAGCAGGGCCAGTCCCAGCTCGAACAGGTACAGGCCGTGCCATTCGCCGATCTGCAGCAGTTCGGACGTGAAGATGCGCGCCAGCGGCAGCGCCAGCTGGGCAAAGCCCAGGCCCAGCACCACGCCTTTCAGCCGGTGCCGCGCGGGAAACGCCTGCAAGGTGTAGTACAGCCCCAGCACGCCCAGCGCGCCGCCCACCATGCCATGCGCGGCGCGCACGGCGATGGCCGACGGCAAGGTATTGGCATACAAGTGGGCGAACGTCACCAGCGCATACAGCACCAGGAACGCTTCCGTAAACAGGCGCAGGCCGAACTGCTGGCGGAACTTCACCAGCAGCAGATTCATGGACACGATGGTCATCACGTAGGCGGCCGGCAGCCACTGCATCTGGTAGGCATAGGCGGCCAGCGATCCTTGCAGGTTCAGCAAATTGGCCGTCACCAGGCCGTTACCGAGTCCCCCCGTCAGCGCGACGATCAGGCCGACGATGAAATACGCGACACGCTTGGGCGTCGAATGTTCGGGCATCGATGGCGACCCGGGCAAGGTCGGGCGTTCGCCCGGCCCCCAGGTGCGAGGTGTGTACTTGTCCATGCGGTAATCGCGATCCGGTTTGCTGAAGCCGTTCTTTGCTGCAGTGATAGAAATAGTTGCAAATGAACAGTTCTAGTCAGCAGCATATCATCGCAGGACGTTTTTCTTGTTTACATTGTTGCGCACTGTTGCGCACGGTTACGCCAACGGGGCAAGCCAGGCCTGCCCCGCTGACGCTCATGCGGGCATCACACGCGGGGCGGATCCGTTTCGCGCGCAAACGCCCGGTGCGCGGCCAGCGCCTTTTTAAAGGCCGCCACGCCTTTCGCCACGTCGCCCGCCGGCACGACGATGATGGCGGGGTCCGGCTTGCCGTCGGGCAGGGTCACCGGCACGCCAGCCTTGTCCAGCAAGCCCTTGCCCGCACCGATGGCCAGCATCGGCTTGCAGTGCCGGTATTGCAGGCGCAGGAAGTCGAGCGCGTTCGCGTCGCTGCCCAGCTGCTGCACGGCGCCCTGGCCATCCGGTATCACGACGGCGTCGAACAGCACGGACGGTCCCGTTTCGAGCGAGATTTCCACGTCGAGCGGCGCGCCGCCGCTCGTGTCGACTTTCCCCAGATGGCTGCCCACGAGGCGCGGCACGGCGCCCTCGGCCAGCAAGGATGCATAGATGTTGCGCACCTGCGCCCCATCGCTGCCCGGCCCGACGAGGATGGCCACGCGCAGGGTATGGATGCCCGTCTTGCCGGGGCGGAAAAAGAGCGACAGGGCCGGCGACGGCGGATACGCAGGAATCGGCAGCATGGACACGGGCGGCATGACGGGCGGCAGCGCCAGGCCAAGCGCATCGGCCAGGCGCTGCGCCAGGGTCTCGTCGACATTGCGCAGCATGGCGACGATGCGCTTGCGAATCGCCACCGTCTGCACCTTGCTCAGTTCAAAGCGGAACGCATGCACGATATGGTCTTGCTCGACCGGCGTCTGGCTGATCCAGAACAGCCGCGCCTGGCCATAGTGCTCGGCGAATTTCTCGGGCTTGCCGCGCACCTTGTCGCCCTCGGCGGAGGCGGGAAAACTGTTGAAGCCCCTGGCGCCGGCCTGGAACGGGCAGCCGCCGGCCAGCGAATTGGGCTCGTACGCGACCCGGCCCCGGTTGATGGCCTGGCGGTGGATGCCGTCGCGCTGGTTGTTGTGCACGGGTGCCAGCGGCGAGTTGATGGGGATTTCATGGAAGTTGGCGCCGCCCAGGCGCGTGATCTGCGTGTCGATATACGAGTGGATGCGGCCCTGCAGCAGCGGATCATTGCTGAAATCGATGCCGGGCACGATGTGCGCCGTGCAAAAGGCCACCTGCTCCGTCTCGGCGAAAAAATTGTCGGGATTGCGGTTCAAGACCATTTTCCCGACGGGTATCAGCGGCACCACCTCTTCGGGAATCAGCTTGGTGGGGTCGAGCACGTCGAAGGGAAACGCTTCGGCCTGCGCTTCCGTGAAGACCTGGAACGACAGCTCGTATTCGGGATACTCGCCGCATTCGATCGATTCCCACAGGTCGCGCCGGTGGAAATCGGAATCGGCGCCGCTGATCTTGACGGCTTCGTCCCACACGAGCGAGTGCGTGCCGGCCATGGGCGACCAGTGGAATTTGCAGAACACGGACTGGCCCTTGGCGTTCACGAGACGGAAGGTGTGCACGCCGAAGCCCTGCATCATGCGGTAGCTGCGCGGGATGGCGCGGTCGGACATGACCCACATCAGCATGTGCGTGATTTCCGGCGACAGCGAGGCGAAATCCCAGAAGGTGTCGTGCGCGCTGGCCGCCTGCGGCATGCCGTTGTGCGGCTCGGGCTTGACCGCATGGACCACGTCGGGAAATTTCATCGCATCCTGGATGAAGAAGACGGGGATGTTGTTGCCGACCAGGTCCCAGTTGCCCTCGTCCGTATAAAACTTCACGGCAAAGCCGCGCACGTCGCGCGCCGTGTCGGTCGAGCCGCGCTCGCCGGCCACGGTGGAAAAGCGCACGAAGACGGGCGTGCGCTTGCCCGCCTTGGCGAACGGCGCGGCGCGCGTCAGCTTGCTTTGTTCCTTGTAGCATTCGAAATAGCCGTGGGCGGCCGAACCGCGCGCATGCACGACGCGCTCGGGGATGCGCTCATGGTCGAAATGCGTGAGCTTTTCACGCAGGATGAAATCTTCCATCAGCGTGGGGCCGCGCAGGCCCGCCTTCAGCGAGTTCTGGTTGTCGCCCACGGGCACGCCCTGGTTGGTCGTCAGCACGCAGCCGCTGTCGTCGCTGCGGGCGCCATCGAGCGAGCTATTCAGCGCATTCTCGCCCAACGCGGGCTGGCCATCGCCCGTCTTCGGCGACGCTAGCGTTTCGCCCGTGGTGCTGGCCGTGGCCAGCGGTTCGCCGGCCGCCACATGCACGCCTTCGATCGGCGTGCGCGCCGCCTCGCCATACTGGCCATCTTCCTTGGGATTGTCGGCCATGGCGGCGGACAGCTGCTGGCTGGCGGCCGTCTTTTGCAGCAGCGCGCGGGTCACGTCATTGTCCGTGCCCAGGCTGTTTGGCGCATTGCTGTCGGATGGGCCGGACATGCTGCTCAATACGGAACCCGCACCGTCCGTGGACGGCGTTTTCTTGGTGGTAGCCATTACATCTCCTGTGAGTAGTTTGCCCCGGGAAGTAACGCTACAACTCCCTCATTCAGCGCACGAACAGGGCAATCAAAATAATGATGGGAATAGGTATGCCAATCAACCACAACAAAATGGAGCGCATCATCACTCTCCTTTACTGCTTGCTACTACCTTGTGTGCGTGGGCGCTGGCCCTCTCCGCCATGACGGCGAAGGGAACAGCGCCCACGACAAATGCTTCCAGGAAGGCGTAAAACTTATTTACGCGAACCCAGCAATTTCGACAGGCCATAGCCGGCCGCGGCCGCAATCAGCAGGGACATGGCCGGGCGCTCGCGCACATAATCGCGGCCCGTTTCGCCAGCGCGCTGGCAGGCGACGCCCAGTTGCTTGCCGCGCGCCATCAGGCGCTCCGAGGCCTTGCTGACGGTGTCGCTGACTTGCTCGATGCGGTCGCCCACCTGGTCCACGCTGTCATGGGCGCGCGTGGCGACCTTGTCGGCCAGAGGCTGTGCCTGGCTAGCCACCTTGTCGATGGTGCGGTGCAAATCCTGGCGGGTATCCTGGGCGGTGCCGTTCATCTCGGAGCTGGTTTTTTCAATCGCGTTCATGATGGTTTCCTTTAATAGTGAATAAATCAACCATGCTCGATGCCGTGACCGAATCATGATTCTCCTCGCTTCTGGGAAAAAGAAGCGGCTAAACGCTGCCGGGCTGAGCCATATCAAACACTGGATCAGCAGCAAGCTGTTGGCACTACCTTAACCGCGCCCGCCGCGCGCCACCGTGCGCTGCCACACCTTGAGGCACAGACTTAAATTCCTGATGGAAATAACAATCCCCGCCGGCCTGGTGGGGCGGACGGGGATCGGGGTGAAATGGTGTTATTTAGGCGTAGGTCGGGTTAGCGGAGCGTAACCGACACATCGTTGACATCACCGCTTACGCCCGCAACCGCGCATCGAGCGAATAGCGTCCCGCGCCACTGATGGCAATGGTGCCGAAGACGATGATCAGCAGCCAGCCGAACTGCCCGTCGGCGATGCTCCAGTCCGGATGCACGAGCAGCATCGACACGCCCAGCAGGAACAGCAGGGGCAGGCAGGCCAGGCGCGTCAGCAGGCCGGCGGCGACCAGCAGCGGGCAGACGATTTCCGCGAACAGCGCGCAGTACAGGGTGACGGCGCGGCCCAGGTGCAGCGGGTCGTCGATGTGCGCCAGTTCCTCGGAAAAATGCAGCAGCTTGGGCAAACCGTGCACGTGCAGCACCAGCAGCGCGCCCGCCACGCGCGCAAACAGCAAGCCGGCATCGGGTAAAAAGGGGCCGGCCAGCGCCGCCATCCAGTGTTTCTTCATCTTCGCTCCAGTGGAAAAGGCAAGCGGCGCGGCGCGCCGCCGCCAGCCATCATAGGCAGGCGGAAGACCCGGCGCGACTGGTCTTTTGGCAGAGGCGCCGGCGCGCGCGAAGGCCTAGACTGGCCGCTGCCATCACTGGTCCAGGCCGTAAGCGGCCCATCCCCCATCCCCGAAGGAAAGCATCATGTCGAAGAAAATCGAAGCCGAAGAAGTCAATTCCCGCCGCAAGCTGCTCGTCAGCGTCGCCGGTGTCGCCGCCGGTGCGGGCCTGCTGGCCGCCGGTGGCGCCAGCGCCGCCGCCAAGCCTGCCGCTGCTGCCGCCGCCGCGCCGGGCAAGCTCACCGTCAACAAGGTCACCGTCAAGGACGGCACCGTCATCCATTTCAAGGACTGGGGCACGGGCACGCCCGTCGTCTTCAGCCACGGCTGGCCATTGCAGGGCGACGCCTGGGAAGACCAGATGATGTTCCTGGCCAGCCACGGCTACCGCGTGATCGCGCACGACCGCCGCGGCCACGGCCTGTCGAGCCAGCCATGGCAGGGCAATGACATGGATACCTACGCCGACGACCTGGCCACCCTGCTCGACGCGCTCGACATCAAGGGCGCGACCCTGGTCGGCCATTCGACGGGCGGCGGCGAAGTGGCGCGCTATATCGGCCGCCATGGCGAAAAGCGCGTGGCCAAGGCCGTGCTGGTGGGCGCCGTGCCGCCGCAGATGGTCAAGTCGGACACCAATCCCGGCGGCTTGCCGATGTCCGTCTTCGACGGCATCCGCGCCGGCGTGCTGGCCGACCGTTCGCAATTCTTCAAGGATCTGACCGTGCCCTTCTTCGGCGCCAACCGTCCCGGCAACAAGGTGTCGCAAGGCATGCGCGACACCTTCTGGCTGCAGGGCATGCAGTGCGGCATCAAGAACGCCTACGATTGCATCAAGCAGTTTTCCGAGACGGATTTCACTGCCGACCTGAAGAAAATCTCCGTGCCGACCCTGGTCGTGCACGGCGGCGACGACCAGATCGTGCCGATCGACGCTTCCGGCAAGGCTGCGGCCAAGCTCATCAAGAACGCCAAGCTGGTCATCTATGAAGGCGCGCCGCACGGCTTGCCGGCCACCCACAAGGACCGCCTGAACGAAGACTTGCTGGCCTTTATCAAGTCCTGACCCTCATCCGCTCCGCGCACCGTCGGCCCGCCCGGCGGTGTTTCCCGCCCCTGCCTTGCAAAAAAACCGTCCGCCTCCCCCATTCGTATAAGTGCCCCGGCGACGATGCCATGCATACTTGTTGCAATGCGGCATACGCCGCGACAGCGACAGGAGCACGGCGATGGCCAGCATGCATTATTTACCTCAGCAGCAAGACCCCGGCCTGGCACCGGCCCAGCGCATGGGCGGCATGGGCGGCATGGGCGAATTTGCCGCATCGGTCGCGCACGAGGTGCGCCAGCCGCTGGCGGCTATCGCGCTCAATGCCGATGCCGCCTTGCGCTGGCTCGACCACGATCCGCCCCGCCTCGACGAGGCGCGCGCGGCGCTGGCCCTGGTCGCCAGCGCCGGTAGCCATGCCAGCGCCGTGCTGCGCAGCGTGCATGGCCTGGCCTGCCATGCGCCGGGCAGCCATGTGCAGTTTGTCGCCGACGACGCCGTACAGGAGCTGCTGCCGCTGCTGCGCGCGCCGCTGCAACGCCACGCCATCGACCTGCAAACGCGGCTGGCGCCGGGCCGCCCGCTGCTGCATGCCGACCCGGTGCAATTCCGGCAAGTCCTCCTGAACCTGCTGATGAACGCCATCGAAGCCCTGCAGGGCACCCGTGGCCGGCCGCGCACGGTGCTGCTGTCCTCGCGCCTCGATGAGGGCGTGCAGCATTTCAGCATCGCCGACAATGGCGCCGGCATCGCGCCGCAGGCAGCCGGCCGCCTGTACCACGCCCTGTATTCCAGCAAGCCGGACGGCATGGGCATGGGCCTGGCCATCTGCCGCCGCATCCTCGACGCGCATGGCGGCCGCCTGTGGCATGCGCCCGGCGCGCCCCATGGCACAGTCTTCCACTTCACCCTGCCAGCACCATGAGCACAAGCATGCACACGCCCCGCGACAACGACACCCCTATCTCGCTGCTGATCGCCGACGACCACCCGCTGATCCTGGCCGGCCTGGCCTCGCTGATCGCATCGCTGCCGGGTTTACGCCTGCTGGGCCAGGCCGGCACGGGCAGCGCCGCCGTGGCGTTGTACCGGGAGCTGCGTCCCGACGTGGTGCTGATGGATTTGAACATGCCGGAAATGCATGGCGTCGAGGCGATCGAGCGTATCTGCGCGGACGACGCGCAAGCGAAGATCGTCATCCTCACCACCTACCAGGGCGAAGACAGCGTGCACCGGGCCCTGCGCGCCGGCGCGCGCGGCTACCTGCTGAAGGATTCCGGCTTCCTGCAACTGACGCAATGCATCGGCCAGGTGGCCGCCGGCAGGCACTATCTGCCGCCGGAACTGGCGGCGCAGCAGGCCGGCCGCATCGAGGCGAACCGCCTGTCGAAACGCGAGCACGACATCCTGCTGCACCTGTCTGCGGGCAAGAGCAACAAGATGATCGCGCGCAGCGCCGGCATCGAGGTGGGCACCGTCAAATTTCACGTAAATAATATTTTGACCAAGCTCAACGTATCAAGCCGCACCGAGGCGGCCACGGTGGCCGCCCGGCGCGGCTTGCTGGGCGCGTTCTAGCTGCCGGGAACCGGGGTCAGACCCGCCGGGTCTGACCCCGGCATTTACGCTGCATCATCATCCAACTTTGCCGCGGCCTTGGCCAGCGCTGGCTTCGCTTCCACGCCGCTGATCTTCGGCACGCATTCGCTGCGCAGCCACGATACCGTCACGGCTTCGCCCGCCATCAGGCGCTTGACGCTGGGGACGATCTGTTCGCCGATCAGCATGCCCAGCAGGCCGATCAGGGCAATGGCTGGCGGCGCCGGCGAGCGTACCTGCAGGACGGCATAGATGATGCCAACCAGCAAGCCCACGGCCAGCGAAATCACATATAACTTCATGGCGCATTCCTTTCGATGAAAAAAAACGCCGCGCGCGGTCAGGCGCGCGGCGCATGGCATGGCCGCGCGGCGTTTACTTGGCCGGCACCGGCGCCAGGGTGGCGTGTTCGCCATGGATGCGCTGCGGCGCCTTGTGCACCATCGTGTAGGCATAATCGACCCCCATGCCGTAGGCGCCCGAATGTTCGCGCACGATGGCCATGACGGCGTCATAGGTCGCCTTGTGGGCCCAGTCGCGCTGCCATTCCAGCAGCACCTGCTGCCACGTCACGGGCACCACGCCGGCCTGGATCATGCGCTGCATGGCGTAGTCGTGCGCTTCCTTCGAAGTGCCGCCCGATGCATCGGCCACCATGTAGATCTCGTAATCGCCTTCGAGCATCGCGCACAGGGCGAAGCTGTTGTTGCACACTTCCGTCCACAGGCCCGAAACGACGACTTTTTTCTTGCCGTTGGCGGCCAGCGCATCGCGCACCTTCTGGTCATCCCACGAATTCATCGAGCTGCGCTCGAGGATATCCTTGCCGGGGAAGACGTCCAGCAGTTCCGGATAGGTGTGGCCGGAGAAGCTTTCCGTTTCCACCGTGGTGATGATGGTGGGGATGTTGAACACCTTGGCGGCCTTGGCCAGGCCCACGGTATTGTTTTTCAGCGCCTGGCGATCCATCGACTGCACGCCGAACGCCATTTGCGGCTGCTGGTCGATGAAGATGATCTGGCAATTGTCGGGGGTAAGGACTTCCAGTTTCGGATTGGTCATGATGTCATCCATGAAGAAAGGGTTGAGTGGGTACTGCCGTGCATCGTATGCCTGGCGGCGTGCCCGCACCACTATCTAAATATAGGCTCCCCCCGAGCAATCCCCCTCTGCAGGCTGGCGGGCGCTGCGGTAAAATACCTTTTGCTTACCATCTTCCGACGACTCTTGATCGATCACTCCTCTTTGCCAGGCAACGTCATGCGCAGCGATACGGCAGCGATACGCGTGCTCATCGCCGACGACCACCAGTTGCTGCTCGATGGCATCGCGGCCCTGCTGCGCGCCTTTCCCGGCGTGGCGCTGGTGGGCCAGGCCACCGATGGCCAGCAGGCGGTGCAGCAATTTGACGCGCTGCAGCCCGATGTCACGCTGATGGATTTGCAGATGCCGCGCATGAGCGGCCTCGATGCCATCGGCGCCATCCGCGCGCGCCATCCGCAGGCGCGCATCATCGTGCTGACCACCTACAAGGGCGATACGCAGGTGCTGCGCGCCATCCGCGCGGGCGCGTGCGGCTATGTGCTGAAAAGCGCGCTGCGCCACGAATTGCTGGCGGCGATACAGAACGTGCATGCGGGGCGGCGCCACATCACGCCCGAGATCGAGGCGGAGCTGGCCCTGTATGCCTGCAGCGACGTGCTGTCGAACCGCGAACTGGACGTGCTCAAGCAGGTCGCGCAAGGCAATTCCAACCGCGAGACGGGCGCCCTGCTGCAGATCAAGGAAGAAACCGTCAAAGCGCACATGAGCACCATCCTGGCCAAGCTGGGCGCCAGGGACCGCACCCATGCCGTCACCATCGCGCTACGGCGCGGCATCCTCGACGCCTGAACGGCGCCAGCGCTGCCACCAGCGTCGCAAGGGCCCGTGCGCCGCAGGCCAGGCGCGCCGCGCCGGTACCCGCAGGCGCCACTGCGTGCCGCCCCCGTCGCGCCCGTCCACGGACAGGCGCGCACCGAGCCTGGCGGCGCGCTCGCGCATGCCGGGCATGCCCCAGTGTCCGGGAATCTGTCCGTTCGCCGCGACCACCGGCGGCAAGCCCTGGCCATCGTCGCGCACGACCAGTTCGATGCCGCCGCGCGCATAGCGCACCGCCACCTCGACCACCTGCGCACGCGCGTGCTGGAAGGCATTGCGCAGCGCTTCGCTGGCGATGCGGTAGATTTCGTGCGCGGCGCGCGCATGCAGCATGCGCGCCTCGCCCTCCTCCGCATAGCGGAACACGATGCCGTGCTGCGCCGCCAGCCGTTCGCCTTCGCGCCGCAGGATGGCGCTCCAGCGCGCGCCGCCATCGTCGCCGGCGCGCAGGTCGTGCACATGGTCGCGCCCCTCGCCCAGCATGCGGTCGGCATCGTCGAGCGCGCGCAGCATGGCGGCGCGCGCGGGATCATCCTCGGCGATGGCCATGCTGGCATTGTGAAAGTGCAGGATCATCGCCTGCGTGCCCTGCAGCAGGGTATCGTGCAGCTCGCGCGCGATGCGTTCGCGCTCGGCCTGCTGCGCCTCCATCCGCACCTGCAGGCGCGCGGCGTGCTGGCGCAGCCGCCAGCGGTAGGCGCCGTACGCGGCGGCCAGCAGCAGCGCCGCGCACAGGCTGCGGAACCACCAGGTCTGGTAAAAGGCGGGCAGCACGCGGAACGGCAGCTGCGCCACAGCGCTGTTCACGCCATCGCCATTCGCCGCGATTAGCTCGAAGCGGTAGCTGCCCGGACCCAGGCCCGTGTACTGCGCCAGGCGCCGGCCGCCCGCCTGCTGCCACTGCGTATCGTAGCCGTCGAGCCGGTAGCGGAACTGCAAACGCTCCGGCGTGCCCAGACTGGCGGCGTTGTAATGGAATTGCACGTCGCGCGTGCCGGCCGCCAGCTGCAGGCCGGCGCTTGCGGGCGGATCGACGCGCCGGCCGTCCGCCAGCAGCGCGCCGATTTCCACGCGCGGCGCCGGCAAGGCCGCAAGCGCCTGGCGCGGATCGATCCAGAACGTCGCGCTCTGGCGCGAAAACCAGATCCTGCCATCGTCCGCTTCGGCCACCGAGCGGTTGTGCAGCATGCCGATGCTGCCGTTCAAGCCATCGACGGCGTCGTACGAGGTGGCGCGCATGGCATGGGCGGCGTCGCGCAGCGCCAGTTCCACTTGCGCGGCGGAGATGTGCGCGGCGCCGCTGCCATGATTGAGCCACAGGCTGCCGTCGCGCGCGCGCAGCAGGCCCACCACGCCCTCGGTGGCGCTGGCCGGCTCGCTGCGCAGGGCGACGAAGCGGCCGCCGCGCCACAGCGCCACGCCACGCTGCCCGCCCGCCCACACCTGCCCGTGGTATTCGATCAGCATGGGAATCTTGCCCAGATCCAGGCCCTGCGCGGGACCGAAGGCGTGCAGCCGCCCCTTTTCCAGCATGGCGACGCTGCCATCGGCATACGACAGCCACAGGCGCCCGGCCGCGTCGGCCAGCAGCGCCAGCGGCACTTTCGCGCCGCCATCGGGCAGCAGCGGTTCGCGCCGCCAGGCCCCGTCGCGGTACTGGAAAACCCCGGCGCCGCTGAACACGCCCCAGATGCTGCCATCGGGCGCGAGCACGCCGGCGCGCATGCGCTTGACCGCGGCCGCGCCCGAGGGATAGGCGATCGTACGCAGCACGCGCCCATCCTCGCCGGCCAGCTGCTGCAGGCCGGCGCGGGCCGCCACCCACAGGCCGCCCGGCGCTTCCAGGATAGCGCTGACGGGCCCCAGGCGCGGCGCGCGCAGCACCGTGCCGTCGGCCCGCGCCAGCAGCAGCGGCCCCAGGACGTCGTCGCGCGACAGCCACATCGCGCCTGCCGGCCCGGCCAGCATTTCCTGGGTACGGAACACTTCGGCCACATCGGGCGCGGCACGCGTGCGCAGGACCACGGGCGCGGCCTGGCGGAAACGGTCCAGGCCGCCGTACGTGGAAACCCAGACATTGCCTTCATTGTCGTCGCACATGGAGCCGACGAGGACATTGCTCAAGCCATCGCGCGGCAGGAACGATTCCGTGTCGCTGCTGATGCCCAGCTGCCCCGGCGCCAGCGCGCCGCCGCTGCGCGTGCGGTGCAAGCCGTACTGGCTGTCGAACCACAAGGTGCCCGCGCGGTCGACCAGCATGCTGCCGCTGGTGCCGCTGGTATCGCGGTAAATCCACCGATGATCGAGCTGCTCGTAGCGTTCCAGCGACTCGATGATGCGGATGCCGCGCATCTCCAGCAAATAGATGCGGCCGTCGGGTCCTTGCTGCGGCGGCGCGCGCAGGTCGAGCCGGCCGATGGGCGGCGCGAAGCGCGACTGCGTCGCCTGCCATATAAACAGGCCGTTTTCACTGAACACGGCGATGCGGCCATCGCGGTCGGCAAACACGGCGGACGCCTTTTGCGCCGTGTAGCCCTGCGCCGGTCCCATCGCCTGCCAGCGCCGGCCATCGAAGCGCGAAATGCCGGACACGCCGGCCGCCCACACGGCGCCGTCGCCGCCGATGGCAAAGCCCCAGATGGCGCCCGCCTGCACGCCCTGCGGCTCGGCGTAATTGCGCACCACGCCATCCTTGACGTGGCTGATGCCGCCCACTTGCCAGCCTATCCACATGCCGCCGTCGGTGGCGCGCTTGAGCGCCAGCGCCACCGTGTCGGGAAAGCTGCCCTGGCGCGCGCGCACGGGCTCGAAGCGCAAGCCGTCGAAACGGCGCACGCCCGCATGCGTGCCCAGCCACAGGAAGCCGTCATTGCCCTGTGTCATGACGATGATATCGTCGGGCGCGCCGTCGCTGGCCGTCCAGCGCGTGTGCTGCAGCTGATGGATGCCGCGTGCGGCATCGATTGCCAGCCCGCAAGGACTGGCCAGCATGAGTATCAGCCACAGCAGGAAGGCGCGCATGGCGGCTGTCAGGACACGGGCACGGCGGTCCGTCCGCTACGCTGCTCCACCACGATCAGGCCGCCCAGCAGCACCAGCGGCACGGCCAGCGCCGCGAAACCGAAGACCAGGTAGCCAAAGCCGGCAGCGATGGCGCCCAGCGCAAAGGCCAGCAGCGGCCAGAAGAACTTCCCGCAGCGCGCGCGCGTGCCCCCATCGGCCGCGCCGCGCAGCACGTCGACGGTGTCGAGCACGATCTGCGTCACGTTCCCCGTCATCATGGAGGTGGGCGCCAGATGCGCCAGCAGCAGACGGCTGGTGGCGCTGTGCACGCCCATGGCGGCCGTGCCCAGCAAGCCGGCCAGCATCGCCAGCGTGCTCACTTCCTTGCCGAGCGGCTCGGCCAGCACGCCGAACACCATGAAACCGGCCAGCAAGATCCATTGCAGCAGGAAGGCCAAGGTCAGCGCCGGACCGCCACGGCGCTCGATGGCCAGCACCATCAGGCGCGTGACGACGATACCGGCGATAAAGGCGGGAAAGGCGAGGATTTTCAGCAGGATGGGGATGCGCGTCGGTTCGGCCAGCGCGGCGCCGATCAGCACGAAGTTGCCCGTGACATGGGCGGTAAACAGGCCGAACAGGGCGATGAAGCCCAGCGTATCGACATACCCGGCCAAAAAGCCCAGGCTGGTGCCGTATAAACGGCTGTGTGGTGCTTGATCCATGAGGACTCCCTGCGATGTGGTAAACCGCGATAAACAATGCATCCGGACGCATGCCCAGCCGCTACTGCCGGCATGGTAATCCATGTCGCGCACCGCCGCACCCGCCCTTAGACCAGTCGGCGCGCCGTCATACCTGCCATACCTGATCTTTTGACCCGTGTCCGCTCCCGGGCCCTGGGCTACACTGACCGCAGATCCTGGCCGCGCCCCGGCCTCCCCCCGCATTGCCACCATGGAGCCGCATCATGACCGAACCGACCCTTTCCTCCGCCGCGCCGCTGATACTGATCAACGGCTGCTTCCACACCGTCGACAAGTCGTGCCCGCAGGCGAGCGCCGTGGCCATCGCCGACGGCAAATTCCTCGCTGTCGGCGATGCCGACGACGTCATGCGCCACCGCAAGCCGGACAGCCGCGTGATCGACCTCGGTGGCCGCACCGTCATTCCCGGCCTGAACGACTCGCACCTGCACCTGATCCGCGGCGGCTTGAACTACAATCTGGAACTGCGCTGGGAAGGCGTGCCCTCGCTGGCCGACGCCCTGCGCATGCTCAAGGATCAGGCCTTGCGCACGCCGAACCCGCAATGGGTGCGCGTGGTCGGCGGCTGGAACGAATTCCAGTTCGCCGAAAAGCGCATGCCGACCTTGGATGAAATCAACGCGGCCGCGCCCGACACCCCCGTCTTCATCCTGCACCTGTACGACCGCGCCCTCTTGAACCGCGCCGCCCTGCGCGTGGTCGGCTACGACAAAAATACGCCGAACCCGCCCGGCGGCGAGATCGTGCGCGATGCGGCCGGCAACCCGACGGGCATGCTAATCGCGCGGCCGAACGCGATGATACTGTATGCGACCCTGGCCAAGGGCCCGACCTTGCCGCGCGAACTGCAAGTCAATTCCACGCGCCAGTTCATGCGCGAACTCAACCGCTTGGGGCTGACCAGCGCCATCGATGCGGGCGGCGGCTTCCAGAATTATCCGGAAGACTACGCGGTGGTCGAGGAACTGGCGCAAAAAGAGCAGCTGACCATCCGCATCGCCTACAACCTGTTCACGCAAAACAAGGGCCGCGAACTGGAGGATTTTGAAAAATGGACGGAGATGGTCACGCCTGGCCAGGGCGACGATTACTACCGCCATAACGGCGCCGGCGAAATGCTGGTGTTTTCCGCCGCCGACTTCGAGGATTTCCTCGAGCCGCGCCCGGACCTGGCGCCCGGCATGGACGACGAACTGGAAAAGGTGGTGCGCCACCTGGTCTCCAAACGCTGGCCCTTCCGCCTGCACGCCACCTACGACGAATCGATCGACCGCATGCTGACGGTCTTTGAAAAGGTCAACCGCGATATCCCGTTCGACGGCCTGCACTGGATGTTCGACCACTGCGAAACCATCACGCCGAAAAACATCGACCGGGTCAAGGCGCTGGGTGGCGGCATCGCCATCCAGCACCGCATGGCCTTCCAGGGCGAATACTTCGTCGACCGCTACGGCGCGGAAGCGGCCAAGGCCACGCCGCCGATCGCCCGCATGCTGGCCTCGGGCGTACCGGTGGGCGGCGGCACGGATGCCACCCGGGTCGCCAGCTACAACCCGTGGACGGCGCTGTACTGGCTGGTATCGGGCCGCACCGTGGGCGGCTTGCGCCTGTACGACGCGGGCAGCCGTTTGTCGCGCGACACGGCGCTGGAACTGTGGACGGCGGGCAGCGCCTGGTTCTCGAGCGAGCAAGGCAAGAAGGGCCGCATCCAGGAAGGCATGCTGGCCGACCTGGCCGTGCTGAGCGCGGATTTTTTCAGCATCGATGAAGAGGAGATCAAGTCGATCGAATCGGTGCTCACCATCGTCGGCGGCAAGATCGTCTACGGCCAGGCGGAATTTTCCCATCTGGCGCCGCCAGCCATCCCCGTGCTGCCCGACTGGTCGCCCGTGAAAAACGTGGCCGGCCACTACCGCGCCGCGCCGCCGCAAAAGACCAGCGCCATGCAACAGCACCAGTGCCAAGGCGCCTGCGGCGTGCACGCCCACGCCCACGACGTGGCGCGCAAGAGTTCCGTGCCCGTCTCCAGCCATTCCGGATTCTGGGGCGCGCTGGGGTGCAGCTGCTTTGCGTTTTGAGGCATGGTGATGCGTGCATTCTCATGCGCTGCCGGCGCCCTTGCGCTGGCGGCCGCCCTGCCCAGCCAGGCGCAGGAAAACGTGCAGCTGTACGGCCGCCTGAACGTGGCGCTCGAAGCGCTGCACTCGTCCGGCAGCGGCGACAGCGTGCAGCGGCTGTCAAACAACCGCTCCGTGCTCGGTTTTCGCGGCACGGAAGACCTGGGCGGCGGCTGGCAGGCGCTGTTCCAGGTCGAGGGCACCCTGGCACCCGACTCGGGCGCCGGCAGCCTGGCCGCGCGCGACACGCGCGTCGGCATTGCCGGACCGTGGGGCACGCTATTTGGCGGCAACTGGACCCTGCCCTACAACAGCGCCACGTCCGCGCTCGACCCGTTCTATTCCACCACGGCCGGCTACATGAGCTTGATGGGCAATGGCTCCGCCTCGAACGATAGCAATACCAGCAACACCTACTCGTTCGACCGGCGCCAGCAGAACAGCCTGCATTACTGGTCGCCGCCATGGCAGGGCTGGTCGCTGCGCGTGGCGCGCGGCATGGGGGAAGAGCGGCCCGCCAGCGGCGCGCATCCGGCACTGACTTCGGCCGCATTGATCTACGACGGCGGCGCCCTGTACGCCACCCTGGCGCAGGAAGACCATCACGACTACCAGGGACGCGGGCTGACCGACCGTGGCAGCAAGCTGGCGATCGCCTGGCGGATCGACAGTGCCACGCAGCTGGCGGTGGCAGTGGAAAGCCTGCGCTATGCGACGCCCACGGGTGAGCTGCGCCGCCGCACGGCCTACTTTTCCGCCACGCGCCAGTTCGGTCCCCACGGCTTGCGTTTCGGCCTGGCGCATGCCCAAAGCGCCAGCGGCGGCGCGCTGGAAACCATCGGCACGGTGCGCGCGGGAACCGGTACGGGCGCCACCCACGCCACCGCCGGCTACGACTACCAGCTGTCGAAACGCAGCAGCCTGTATGCCTATTACACGCGCCTGGCCAACGGCAGCAACGGCGTCGCCGACTTTGCCATCAACAGCCTGGGACGCGACGCAGCAACCAAGGGCGCCACCTTGTCGGGCGTGGCGCTGGGAATCCGGCACAATTTCTGAGCCACGATTTCCAATACGGCGGTTTTCGTGGACAGCCCCGCGCGCGGCGGGTACAGTCAGCAATCGGCAACCAGGGCGGGCATCCACAGACAAACACCATGAAGCGAGCATCAGCTCCAGCGCGCAGCGACTGGGTCAAGTGCGCCGAACCGGTACAAGGGGTCGAACGCATCGAGGCATGGTTCAAGGGCAAGGCCTATGCCATGCACCGCCACGACACTTACGCCATCGGCCGCACGCTGGCGGGCGTGCAGCGTTTCAGCTACCGCCGCGGCCAGCGCGACAGCCTGCCCGGCAATACCATGATCCTGCATCCCGACGAGGCGCACGATGGCCAGGCGGGCACCGACGCAGGCTTCCGCTACCGCATGCTGTATATCGAACCGGCGCTGCTCCAGGATGTGCTGGGCGGACGCGCGCTGCCCTTCATTGAAGGCGGCGTGTCGACCGATCCCCGCCTGGCGGCGGCCACGTCCGCCTTGCTGCCGCACGACGGCCACCCGCTCGAAGCGCTGGAACAGAGCGAGGCGCTGGCCGAGCTGGCGCATGCGCTGGCGGCGGCGGCCGGCACGCCGGCGCAACGTCCAAAAGGCGACTTCCTGGCGGCGCGGCGCGCGCGCGACTACTTGCAGGCGCACTGCACCCACGCCGTCACCCTGGCGGAACTTGAAGCGGCAACGGGACGCGACCGCTGGAGCCTGTCGCACGACTTTCGCGTCTTCTACGGCACCAGCCCGTACCGCTATCTGACGATGCGGCGCCTGGAAATGGTGCGGCGCCTGCTGCTGGCAGGCAGCACGCTCGCCTCGGCCGCCATGGCCGCGGGCTTTGCCGACCAGAGCCACATGACGAGACATTTCCTGAAGACCCATGGACTGACGCCTGGCCGCTGGCTACGCTACGCCAGCGGCCAAGGCTGAAAACACCCACGATCGTTCAATACGGCCGGCAGGCGCCTGCGTATTCTGGCTGTATCGCCACTTGAACGGAGCACAGCATGACTATCACCACCACCACGCGCGGCCAGGGCCGATCCATCGACCTGGCAGGCAAGGTCTCCCTGTTAGAGGGGCACTGGCAGCCGCGCGTCATCGCCGAAATGAATGACTACCAATTCAAGGTCGTCAAGGTACTGGGCCAATTCCAATGGCACCGGCACGCCGATACGGATGAAACCTTTATCGTGCTGGACGGCGAATTGCGCATCGCCCTGCGCGGCCCTGGCTACGCGGAAGGACACGCCATCGTGCTCACTGCCGGCCAGATGGCCGTGGTGCCCAAGGGTGTCGAACATAAACCGTGCGCCCTCGCCGAAACCAGGCTGCTGCTGATCGAGCCGCGCGGCGTGGTCAACACGGGCGACGGCGACGCGGGCGAGCGCACTGTGGAGAACGATCAGTGGATCTGAAGCAGGAAAGATAACAGTGACAAAAACAAAAAACCCGCTGACTTTTGCAAGTCAGCGGGCTTTCTGATGAAACCTGGTGCCGTTGGCCGGAATCGAACTGGCGACCTTCACATTACGAATGTGCTGCTCTACCAACTGAGCTACAACGGCGAAGACCCACATTCTACAAACAATGCACAAAATTTGCTAGTGTCAACGCGAACTTTTTTGCATTTTTTTAGCAGCCCGGCTGCGGGCCGCTGAAAATCGTGGAAAAGTGCGGCTTTTTTACTCGGCGTGATACGCGGTGACGCGGGCCACTTCGTCCTTCGAGCCGAGGAAAACGGGCACGCGCTGGTGCAGCTTGTGCGGGGCGATGTCCATGATGCGCTGCTGGCCGTCGGTGGCCGCGCCGCCCGCTTGCTCGACGATGAAGGCCATCGGGTTCGCTTCGTACATCAGGCGCAGCTTGCCCGGCATCGAGGTGTCGCGCAGGTCGGCCGGGTACATGAAGATGCCGCCGCGGTTCAGGATGCGGTGCACGTCGGCCACCATCGAGGCGATCCAGCGCATGTTGAAATTGGTGCCGCGCGGGCCCGTGTCGCCGGCCAGCAGTTCGTCGACATAGCGCTTCACGGGCGGATGCCAGTGGCGCGCGTTCGACATATTGATGGCGAATTCCTTCGTCGTCGGCGGAATCTGCATATTGCTTTGCGTGAGCACCCACGAACCCATTTCGCGGTCCAGGGTGAAGCAATTCACGCCATTGCCGAAGGTCAGCACCAGCATGGTTTGCGGGCCGTACACGGCGTAACCGGCCGCCACTTGCTTGCTGCCCGCCTGCATGAAATCCTTCTCCGTCGGCTGCCCCATGCCGTCCGGCGCCTTCAGCACGGAGAAGATGGTGCCGATCGAGACGTTGACGTCGATGTTCGACGAGCCGTCCAACGGGTCGAACAGCAGCATGTATTCGCCCTTCGGATAGCGGTTCGGGATCGGGTGGATCGATTCCATTTCTTCCGACGCCATGGCCGCCAGGTGGCCGCCCCATTCATTCGCTTCGAGCAAAATCTCGTTGGAGATGATGTCGAGTTTTTTCTGTACTTCGCCCTGCACGTTTTCCGTGTCGGCCGTGCCCAGCACTTCACCGAGGGCGCCCTTGCCGACGGCGTGGCTGATGGTTTTGCAGGCGCGCGCGACGACTTCGATCAGCAGGCGCAGTTCGGCCGGAATGCTGTTGTTCGAGCGCTGCTCTTCAACCAGGTATTGCGTAAGACTGATGCGTTTCATGAAACCCCTTCGTTAGTTTTAAATACGTCTCGTTCGGTACCTGTCGGCTTACGCGCCCCTGGCGCTAAGCCGACCTACGAAATCATGACGCCGTGTAGGTCGGATCAGCCCGCAGGGCGTCATCCGACAGCCGTCAATTGGCCAATGCCTTGGAAACGACTTCCATCACGTCGTTCGACAAACTGGCCTGGCCGGCGACTTGCTCCAGCGCCGTGCGCATGTGGTTTTGCAGCGCCGGCACGTAACGGCGCCAGCGGTCCATGGAGCGCGCCAGGCGCGCGGCCACTTGCGGGTTCAGGGCGTCGAGCGCGATGACCTGCTCGGCCCAGAAGACGTAGCCGCTGCCGTCGGACACATGGAATTGCGATGGATTGCCGTTGGTGAAATTGAAGATCAGGCTGCGCGCGCGGTTCGGATTCTTCAAGGTGAAGGCCGGATGCGTCATCAGCTGGCGCACGGCTTGCACGTCGGTCGTCGGCGCGGCCGCCTGCATGGCGAACCACTTGTCGACCACCAGCGCCTCGTTCTCGAAGTCGGCATAGAAGCTGGTCAAGGCCGCCTGCGCATGCGGCTGCGAGCCGGAATGAATCAGCGCCGCCAGCGCCGCGGCGCGGTCCGTCATGTTGCCGGCATTGTCGAACTGCAGCCGCGCCAGGTCCAGCTCCGCAGCTTCGGGCGCGATCAGCAGATACGACAGGGCCAGGTTTTTCAGCGCGCGCTTGCCGGCCGACAGGGCGTCGGGGCTGTAGTCGCCCGGCGTCTGGTTGGCGTGGTATTGCGCCAGCAATTCAGGTTTCAGGGCTGCCGCGATGGTGCGGCGCATGAACTGGCGCGCCGCATGGATCGCCTGCGGGTCGACTTGCGCCATGCGCTCGGCGATGATGGTTTCCGACGGCAGGATCAGGGCCAGCTCGCGGAAGGCAGGATCGAGGGTGTCGTCGGCCAGCAAGGCGCGCTGCGCGGCGATGAAGGTGTCGTCCAGCGCCAGGGTCTCGCCGGCGGCGACGGCGGCGGTCAGTTTCAGCAGGCGCTCCATGGCCAGGCGCTGGCCCGCTTCCCAGCGGTTCACGGGATCGCTGTCGTGGCGGAACAGGTGCAGCAGCTCCGCGTCGGTATAGCCGTATTCGAGCACCACGGGCGCGGAAAAATCGCGCAGCAGCGATGGCACGGGTTCTTCCGTCACCTGCGTGAAGCGGAAGGTCTGCGACGCCTGCGTCAATTCCAGCACGACGCTGGCCGCGCCGTTCGACGCCACGCCATCCACGTGCAGCGGCAGGTCGCTGCCATCGGCAGCCAGCAAGCCGACGGTGACGGGAATGTGGAAAGGCAGTTTTTTCGGCTGGCCCGGCGTGGCGGGGCAGCTTTGCGCCAGGGTCAGCTCGAACGTCCGGCTGGCGGCGTCGTAGCGCGTGGAAGCGGTGACGACGGGCGTGCCGGCCTGGCTGTACCAGCGTTCGAACTGGCTGAAGTCGCGGCCATTCGCGTCCGCCATGGCGGCGCGGAAGTCGTCGCACTGCACGGCCTGGCCATCGTGGCGTTCGAAATACAGGTCCATGCCCTTGCGGAAACCGTCGCGGCCGACCAGGGTCTGGTACATGCGCACCACTTCGGCGCCCTTTTCGTAGATGGTGACCGTATAAAAGTTATTGATCTCGACGAAAGAGTCGGGACGCACGGGATGCGCCATAGGGCCCGCGTCTTCGGGGAACTGCGCCTGGCGCAGGGTGCGCACCTGGTCGATGCGCGTGACGGCGCGGCCCGTGTCCGTGCCGATCATGTCGGCCGAGAATTCCTGGTCGCGGAACACGGTCAAGCCTTCCTTCAGCGACAGCTGGAACCAGTCGCGGCACGTCACCCTGTTGCCGGTCCAGTTATGGAAGTATTCATGGCCCACCACCGCTTCGATGCCTGCGTAATCGACGTCGGTCGCCACGCGCGGATTGGCCAGCACATACTTGGTGTTGAAGATGTTCAGGCCCTTGTTTTCCATGGCGCCCATGTTGAAGTCGCCCACGGCGACGATCATGAAGCGATCGAGGTCCAGCTCCAGGCCGAAGCGCTCCTCGTCCCAGCGGATCGAGTTTTTCAGCGACTGCATGGCGTAATCGGTCTTATCGAGGTTGCCCTCTTCCACCCACACCTGCAGCAGCACTTCGCGGCCGGACTGGAGCGTGTAGCGCTCTTCCTGGCATACCAGGCGCGCGGCGACCAGGGCGAACAGGTAGGACGGCTTCTTGAACGGGTCTTCCCACTTGGCGTAATGGCGGCCGTCGCCCAGGTCGCCCTCTTCGATCAGGTTGCCGTTCGACAACAGCACCGGATAGTGTTCCTTGTCGGCGCGCAGCATGACCGTGTACTTGGCCATCACGTCCGGGCGGTCCGGGAAGAAGGTGATGCGGCGGAAGCCTTCCGCTTCGCACTGCGTGAAGAAATTATGGTTCGACACGTACAGGCCGGACAGCGAAGTATTGTCCTGCGGCGCCAGCACGGTCTCGATATCGAGCGTAACATCGTCCGGGGCCTTGGGGATGGTCAGCATGCCGGCCGTCAGCTTGTATTGCGACGGTTTCAGCTGCTTGCCGTTCAGGCGCACCATCACCAGCTCGATGTGTTCGCCATGCAATTCGATGCTGCGGCTGGAGCTGGCCGGGTTGTGGCGCATGCGGATCCGGCTCGCCACCACTGTGCGGGCGGGATCAAGATCGAAACCAAGTTCGACGCTGTCGACCAGGAAGCTGGGCGGCGTGTAATCTTTGCGGTAAATCGTCTGAGGGCTGTCTGTGCGCATAGGGATTTGGGTGGGAGCGGAGGCAAAAGCCTATTTTACCAACACCAGCCCCCCGATAGTCGCGATTCAGCTCAGGAATGTTGGATTCCCTTACACGCCGACATACCAGGTAACATTCTGTAATAATGAATAGAAACAAATAGAACTATTCTTATAATACTAAGCGATGAATTGCGTCTACTAATCAGGAGGTCATGCAATGAAACGATATCTCACCATCATGATGGCCGCATTGACCGTGTTGCTGACCGGATGCGCCACCACCATACGCAGCGATGTGACCGTCTTCCATGAGTGGCCTGCGCAATTGCAGGACAAATCGTATGCGTTTGAAACGCCAGATGCCGAAAATGACACGCTGGAATACCGCAGCTACCAGAACCTGGTGCGCGCGGAACTGGCCAAGCACGGTTTCGGCGAAGCTTCCGGCCCTGCGGCAGCCAATTTGCGCGTGGCAATGCATTTTTCCACCGTCGACTATCCTGAGCGCGTGCTGCAAGCCACCGACCCATTCTGGTATGGTCCTGGCTACTGGCCTGGCCGCTACGGCTACCGCTACGGCGCATGGCCAGGCTATGGCCGCTTCGGCTACAACCCCTACTGGTATGGCCCGATGGATGTCGAGGAAAGCGTGCGCCACAAATACGAGCGCGAATTGCGCATCACGATCAATGACCGCAACGGCAAGAAACTCTACGACGTGACCGTGCAATCGACCAGCAACAAGCGCGCCACCTCGCAAGTGATGCCAGCCATGGTAGCGAGCGCCTTTGCCGACTTTCCCGGCCAGAGTGGCGTGCCCCGCAAGGTCGAAGTGAAAATAGAATAATTTCGTGGCAAGACAAAAAAACCGGCTGGTGCAGCGATGCGCCAGCCGGTTTTTTCATGCCTGTTTTATGCCTATGAGTAATACGCCTCGGCGGCAAAGGTGAGCGCGCCGATCAGCGCCACGGCCAATAACAGCACGAGCAGCAGGCGGCCGAATTTCGGCGTGCCGTCACTGCCGCCGCTCATGGCACGATGATGGTCGAACCGGTCGTCTTGCGCCCTTCCAGGTCCGTGTGCGCCTGGGCGATATTGGCCAGGCTGTAGCGCTGGTTGATCTCGATCTGCACTTCGCCGCTGCTGACGACGCCGAACAGCGAAGTGGCCATCTCTTCCAGGTTGGCGCGGTTCGAGGCATAGCTGAACAGGGCCGGGCGCGTGATGAAGAGCGAACCGCGCGACGCCAGTTCGCTCAGCGTAAATGCCGGCACGGGACCGGAAGCGTTGCCGAAGCTGACCATCATGCCCAGCGGCGCCAGGCAGTCGAGCGAACCCGTAAAGGTATCCTTGCCGATGGAATCGTAGACCACGGAGACGCCCTTGCCGCCCGTGATCTCGCGCACGCGCTCGACGAAGTTTTCCGTGTTGTAGTTGATGACGTGGGCCGCGCCGTGCGCCTTGGCCAGCGCCGCCTTTTCATCGGAACCGGCCGTGCCGATCAGATTCACGCCCAGCACCTTGGCCCATTGGCAGGCGATCAGGCCCACGCCGCCCGCGGCCGCGTGGAACAGGACGGTATCGCCCGCCTTCAGCGCCACAGTGCGGTGGAACAGGTATTGCACCGTCAAGCCTTGCAGCATCATGGCGGCGGCCGTATCGAAACCGATGCGCTCGGGCAGCACCAGCAGCAGGGCCGCCGGCAGGTTGCGCTGCTGCGCGTACGCGCCATTGATGCGCGCCGCATAGGCCACCCGGTCGCCGACCTTCACTTCCGTGACGCCCTCGCCCACCGCCTCGACGATGCCCGCGCCTTCCACGCCCAAGCCATTCGGCAGCGGCTGCGGATACAAGCCCGTGCGGAAATACACGTCGATGAAATTGAGGCCGATGGCCTCGTGTTTCACACGCGCCTCGCCGGGGCCGGGCGGCGGCAGTTCCACGTCCACGTATTCCATCACTTCAGGGCCGCCCACGCGCTGTACGCGGATGGCTTTGGTGGTAATCGTTGCGCTCACAATATGCTCCTTGAAGAAGAATCGGGAAAAACGTCAGGCGGCCGCGCTGGCCCGCGCCTGCAGTTGCGACAGCACCAGGTGCGCCGACGACAGATTCGTTGCGCACGCCACGTTGTGCACGTCGCAGGCGCGCACCAGGGCGTTGATGTCCGGCTCGTGCGGCTGCGGCGTCATCGGGTCGCGCAGGAAAATCACGCAATCGATCAAGCCTTCCACCAGCAGCGAGCCGATCTGCAAGTCACCGCCGAACGGGCCCGAATGCTTGCGCTCGACGGCCAGGCCCAGCTCGTTGATCAGGCGGCCGCCCGTCGTGCCCGTGGCCGACAGTTCGCAGCCCTTGAGGAAATCCAGGTATTCGCCCGCCAGGGTAATCATGTCATCTTTTTTCTTGTCGTGGGCAATCAGGGCGATGCGTGTTTTCATGGTGCGGACCATTTCAGTGAGTGAAGGAATTATTTCTTTTTCGACAGCAAGTAAATACCGGCCAATACCAGGCTGGTGCCAGCCAGTTGCCAGTTGGTGATCGGTTCGTCGAGGATCATGGCACCGAGGAACAAGGTCGACACGGGGCCGATCATGCCCGCCTGCGAAGCGACGGGCGCGCCGATGCGTTCGACGGCGATCATCGTCATAAAGACGGGCATCACCGTGCAAAAGATGCCATTGAGCAAAGACAAGCCATACACGGGCATGGGCTGGATCAGCAATTCGACGGGGCGCAAAATGAAAAACTGGGCGATGCAGGCAAAGCTGGCCACGCACATCGCGTAGCTGACCAGGCGCATGGAGCCGATACGTTTCACCAGCTCGCCCGAGCCCAGCAGATACACGGCATACGAACAGGCCGAGCCCAGCACGAGGGTGGAACCGAGCGCCACATTGCTGGCGCCGCCCTGCAAGTCGTGCACGAACACCAGCACGATGCCGCAATACGAAGTGAGCAAGGCCAGCCACTGCAGGCGGCTGATGCGCTGCTTGAAGTACACGGTGGTAATCAGCAGCACGAAGGTGGGCGTGAGAAACAGGATCAGGCGCTCGAGCCCCACGGAAATGTATTGCAGGCCCAGGAAGTCCAGATAGCTGGACAGGTAATAGCCGACCAGGCCCAGCCCGACGAGGCGCCAGCGGTCGCTGTTTGATAACGGCGGCTCCGTGCGCATCTTCCACCAGGCGATGACGGCGAACACGGGCAGCGAGAAGATCATCCTGAAGGCGATCAGGGTGACGGCGTCGATCTGGTAGCGGTACAGCAGCTTGGCGACGATGGCCTTGGTGGAAAACAGCACCGCCCCGCCCACGGCGATGGCCAGGCCACCGAGATAGACGGAACGGGGAATAGATGGAGGGGTTGCTTGCGGGGAACTGGAGCTCATGCCCAGATTGTAATGGCAAAAGCCAAAGGCGGCGTGGGTGGGGCGTAGGTCGGGTTAGCCCAAAGGGCGTAACCCGACACCACCGCAATGTAACCCGACACCACCGCAACGTAACCCGCCCCCCATCCCCGCCAACCATGTTGTCGGATTACGCGCGGCATGGCCGCGCTAATCCGACCTACCCTTTACGCCACCACCACCGCCGCCGCGCCCGCCGTCACTGTGGCCGTCGTCACGCGCGCAATCACGTTCGACGGCGCCGCCGTGCCGATCAGTTTATTCACCTGCTTGAACTGCGCCACCAGCTTGCCTGGCGTCAAGGTCACCACCGTGTAGCCCTGCGCATCCGTATTCAAATGCTTGATCCACGGATTGTTGCCAAGGCCCGATAATTGCTGCGCCAGGCCCAGCAGGGTCACGCTGAAGTCAGTGCTCACTTTCAAGCCAGCCTGCACGGCTGATACGGTCGCGTCCAGCTGGGCTTCCGGCACGCCCTTGGCGGCCAGGGCGCCGCGCAGTTGCACGCGCAACTGCTCCAGCAGGCTGTCGACGGTGGGCGCCGTCTTGCCCATGGTGTAGTCGAGCAGGTTGACGTCGAGGTTGACCGTGCCCAGGCCCGTGACGGGAATGGCCAACGGATAACTGACGAGAGTGCCGATGTCGCCCAAGGCGCCAGCGGCCGACTTCAGATAGCTGAAGAAGGAATCCGAGCTGACGCCCGCCGAGACCAGGTCCACCATGACGGGCGTGCCGCCGCCGGCCGCGTCGAAGTCGTCGCTGACCGTGCCGGCAAAAAACGAGTGGATATCGCCGGTAATGGCGACCACATTGCCGATGGCGTTGTTTTTCAGGTGCGCCATCAAATTCTTGCGCTCGCTGTTGTAGCCATCCCACTGGTCGCAATTGAGCAGAAAGCGCGTGAAGAACGGCGCCAGCGCCGCTTGCTGGCCCGACGCGGCGACAAAGCTGGACGCCGCGCCCTTGGCCTGCACGTCGGGCTTGATCCAGCCGAAGGCGATCACTTGCGCGGCGGCCGCAGGCGAGCCGCTGTTGTAGGCGGCTACCGTGATGCCGGCCTGGGCCGCGCTCAAGCCGGCTCCGACGGCAGCGGCGCCCTGCGCGCCGGCATTGGCTGCCGCGCCGGCAATGGCCATGGCCGCCGCCTGCGCCACGGACTGCGATGCACCGGCCGTCGAGGCGGCCACGATGGCGCAGGCCAGCGGCACGCTGCCGCCCACCAGCGGCAAGGTGCCGGCGATGGCCTGGCCCACGTTCGACATCGCGCTCAGGGCCAGCAAAGTGGCAATCGCATCCGTGCCATTCAAGCCCATGCGCAGCAGGGACACTTCATTGCCCCACAGCTTCCAGGTCGAGGTGGCCGCCTTCATCTTGCTTTTCCACCAGTCGCGCTGCGTGCTGCCCAGCATGGCAACAAAGGCCAGCGAGTCGGCACCGGCTTTGGTGGCGGCCGCCATTTTCTGCCCTTCCACGCTGTCGAACAGCGCTTGCGGCACCAGGTAGCGGCTGCCGATGCTGCCCAGCGGCTTGCCCGTGGCCGGGTTGATCGTCGACTCGGCGATCGCATGGTCGGCGCGGTACAGGCGCTCGTCCGTCATCACCAGCTGCATCAGTTTGCCGAACTGGAAATCGCGGTAGATCTGGATGTTCTGGAACGTTGTCGCGGCGGCATCGAACGTGACGTCGGCCGGCATGTATTCGAACCATGCCTGGTTGGCGCTGCGGCGGCGGGCCGGCTGGTGCAGATCGCTGCCATCAAGCGCCACGATGCCTTCGTAGGTGGAGGCATCCTGCCAGGCGTCGTCCGTGAATTCATGGTCGTCCCAGATGGCGATGAAGGCAAAGCGCTCGTGCACAGCTTGCAGGCGCGTATCGGTGCGGTATTTCTTGTACAGGTAGCGGTAATCGGCCACCGTGGTCGCGTATTTCGCGCCGGAGGTGCCGCTTTTATACGTGCCGTCGGGCAATTTCAGTTGGTCGTGGCGGCTTTCCACGGCGCCGCTCTGGAAGGCCTCGCCCACCGTTTCATAGATGTAATCGCCCAGGTGGACGATGAAATCGAGCGATTCGTTGGCGGCGATGTGCGACAGCGCGCCCCAATGGTTGATGCTCCAGTCCTGGCACGTCAGGTAGGCGAACTGCAGCTGCGACACGTCGCTGGTCGCGGCGGGCGCCGTCTTGAAGCGGCCCACGTTGGAGCGCACGTCGCCGGCGATGAACTGGTAAAAATACACCTGGCCCGGCTGCAGACCCGTCACCTTGTGGCGCAGCGTATTGTCGAAATCGGCTTTCAGGGGCAGCTTGGCGTCGACGATGGGCGTGCCGGCCAGGGCCGTATTGCCGCCCAGGGCGGCCGTATTGTCGCTGGCGCTGACGATCAGGCGCACGGCCACGTCCGACTTGCCGGCCACGGCGGGCGCGACGGCGTCGAAACTGGCTGGCACGACGCGCGTCCACAGCATGGCGCTGTCGGCACGCGGGTCGCCCGAGGCCACGCTTTGCGGGAATTTCCAGTCGCTGCCCGAGGCCAGCGGCACGCCAGGATCGCTGTGATCGGTGCTGCCGCAGGCGGCAAGGCCGACGGTGGCCACGGAAACCGTAATAAAGCCGCCCAATTTCAGAAATTGCCGCCTGTCCATTTGACTTGCCATGATGTCGCGCCCTCGATATGGTGAAAGCGCGTCACTTTAGCAACAGATTGTGTCATCCTGATGACGGAGCCATGCCGCTTCGCAGGGGGCCGATATGCTAAAATGTCGGCCACAATTGAACACCCGTCTAAGGAAGATTCGACATGGCAGGACATAGCAAATGGGCCAATATCAAGCATAAAAAGGCTGCCACCGATGCCAAGCGCGGCAAAATCTGGACGCGCCTGATCAAGGAAATCACGGTCGCGGCCCGCATGGGCGGCGCCGACGCCATCACCAATCCGCGCCTGCGCCTGGCCGTCGACAAGGCGGCTGACGCCAATATGCCGAAAGACAACGTCCAGCGCGCGATCAACCGCGGCAGCGGCGGCGTCGATGGCGCCAACTATGAAGAAGTGCGCTACGAAGGCTACGGCGTGGGCGGCGCGGCCGTCATCGTCGAATGCATGACCGACAACAAGGTCCGCACGGTGGCCGAGGTACGCAACGCCTTCAACAAGAATGGCGGCAACATGGGCAACGAAGGCTCCGTCGCCTTCATGTTCCAGCATTGCGGCCAGCTGCTGTTCGCGCCGGGCACCGACGAAGACAAGCTGATGGAAGCGGCCCTGGAAGCGGGTGCCGACGACGTCATCGCCGATGAAGAAGGCGGCTTCGAAGTGGTCACGCCCGTGCACGATTTCGCCGCCGTCAAGGAAGCGCTGGAAGCGGCCGGCTTCAAGGCCGAAGTGGCCGAAGTCATCATGAAGCCGGCGACGGAAACCGTCTACGCGGGCGACGACGCCGTCAAGATGCAAAAACTGATCGATGCGCTGGAACTGCTGGACGATGTCCAGGAAGTCTTCACCAACGCCCTCATCGAAAACTAGGCACGGGGTAAAAAAGTCCATGGCGGCGTTGCATGGCCTCGCCGTACTAGCCGTACTGTCTTCGGCCATGCGCCTTGCCCTGAACATTTTTACCGCGTGCCAGGCAATATGTTAAACAAGGGCGGCACCGCCGCCCTGCAACCCACACTGAACGAACGGTCCCTATGAAAATTCTGGTAGTCGGCTCTGGCGGCCGCGAACACGCCCTGGCCTGGAAACTGGCCCAGTCCGAACGCATACAGATGGTGTATGTCGCACCGGGCAACGGCGGCACCGCGCGCGATGCGCGCCTGGTCAATCTCGACATCAGCGACCCACAATTGCTGGCCGACTTCGTTCAGCAGGAACACATCGGCCTGACCGTCGTCGGCCCGGAAGTGCCGCTGGCGGCCGGCATCGTCAACCTGTTCCGCTCGCGCGGCCTGAAAATCTTCGGCCCGACCAAGGAAGCGGCACAGCTGGAGTCGTCGAAGGACTTCGCCAAGGCCTTCATGCAGCGCCACGGCATCCCGACGGCCGCCTACCAGACGTTTTCCGACGTCGCTCCCGCGCATGCCTACGTCGACGCCATGGGCGCGCCGATCGTCATCAAGGCCGACGGCCTGGCCGCCGGCAAGGGCGTCGTCGTTGCCATGACCCTGGAAGAAGCGCACCAGGCGGTCGACATGATGCTGTCCGATAACCAGTTCGGCGACGCCGGCGCGCGCATCGTCATCGAGGAATTCCTCGCCGGCGAAGAAGCGAGCTTCATCGTCATGTGCGACGGCAAGAACATCCTGCCGCTGGCCACCAGCCAGGATCACAAGCGTCTGAAGGATCACGACCAGGGCCCGAACACGGGCGGCATGGGCGCGTATTCGCCAGCGCCGATCGTCACGCCGGCCATGCATGCGCGCGTCATGCGCGAAATCATCAATCCGACCATCCAGGGCATGGCCAAGGACGGCATCACGTTCACGGGCTTCCTGTACGCGGGCCTGATGATCGACGACAAGGGCACGCCGAAGACGCTGGAATTCAACTGCCGCATGGGCGACCCGGAAACGCAACCCATCATGGCGCGCCTGAAGACCGACCTGGTCACCGTCATGGAACACGCCGTCAACGGCACGCTGGACGCCGTGGAACTGGAATGGGACCGCCGCACGGCCGTTGGCGTCGTGATGGCCGCCGCCGGCTACCCTGACGATCCCGTCAAGGGCACGCCGATCGGCGACATCCCGGCCGAAACGCCGGACGCCGTCACCTTCCATGCGGGCACCCGCATCGACGGCGAACGCCTGGTCACCAACGGCGGGCGCGTGCTGTGCGTGGTGGGCCTGGGCGACAGCATCAAGATGGCGCAGAAGCAGGCATATGAAACCGTGGAAAAAATCCATTTCGACGGCGCGCAGTACCGCCGCGACATCGGCTGGCGCGGCCTGAAGCACTAAGCACCCAGCACGCCGCTTTGCGGCAAACGGCGGGGCCGGCGCGGAAGTCATCCGCCCCGGCCCCGTTCGTATTGGCGCGCCGGGAAAACCGGCGTTGCGCTAAGATACAGCCCATGTCCAGCCCCAGCCAACTCCACCCCGCCCTCGCCCAGGTGCGCCAGCTCGGCCTGATCACGGACGATGAACTCGACGACGCCATCGCCGAACTGGACATTATCGAACTGCAACGCAGCCATAACGAAGAAGAGGATATCGACGTGCCGGAACTGGCCGCTGACGCGGGGCTGGTCGACACACTGGCATGGCTGCTGCTCACGGACCTGCTGCCGCAGCACGGCTTCCTGCAGCGGGTGCGCGACCTGCCGCGCCAGCATGACGGCGCGGCCCTGCTCGAGCGCCAGCAACTGGCCGCCGACGCGCTGCGGCAAGTCAACCGCCAGGCCATCGACACCCTGTACGACGAGGACCTGATCGACCAGTGGCAGCGCGACGCCGCGCACGCCAGCTTGCCTGCGGACCGCCTGCTCGCCTCGCCGGTTGCCGCCCTGTGCGACATGCTCCGGCAAGGCACCTTGTCCGCGCCCCAATTTGAAGCGCTGCGCCTGCGCGCCCGCCAGCGCGGCTCGGAACTGGCCGTCATCATCGTCGACGCCGCCGCGCGCCAGACCCGCCGCGAGCTGCCCGCCCATGCGCGCCCTGGAACGTGGGTGAAGGCCGCGCTGATACTGCTGGTACTGGCCTTTGCGGCCAGCGCCATGATCAGCAAGCAAGTGCCCACTCCCGCCGCCGCCACCGCTGAGCAGGGCGCCGAACGGCATGATCTGCAGCAGCGCGCCGCGCAGGCCGTGGAAAGTGCGCGCCTGCCCGGCGCCGGACCGGACCTGTCCATCACCGTGGAGCAGGACGGCGCCGCGCCGCCGGCGCGCTGAACCACGGCGCACTTCCCGCGCCGGCGGTGATGATGGCATACTGCCGTTTTGCCACCAATGCGGGGAAACCATGGCCTGGAATGAAGGATACGTGTCGGATATCGAGTACACCAACGGTTTTTACAGCGACCTGAGTCCGCATCACCTCAATTTCAGCTGCATCCTCAACGGCATCGAACCGGTCCCCCTGGACCAGCCCTACACATACTTTGAACTGGGCTTCGGGCGCGGCCAGACGCTCAACGTGCTGGCCGCGGCCAACCCTAACGGCCAGTTCTACGGCAACGATTTCAATCCGGCCCATGTCGCCGGCGCACGCGCCCTGGCGGCAAAGGCACAGTTGGGCAATCTGACCCTGCTGGAGAACAGCTTTGAAGAATTGGCGCAGGGCCGCGTGGCCGATCTGCCGCAGTTCGACTTCATTACCCTGCATGGCATCTACACCTGGGTCAACCGGGAGAACCGCCAGCACATCGTCGACTTCATCGCGCGCTACCTGAAACCGGGCGGCATCGTTTCGCTCAGCTATAACGCCATGCCGGGATGGAGTTCCGCCCTGCCGCTGCAACGCCTGCTGCTGGAGTTTGCCGCCAGCTTCCCCGGCCGCAGCGACATGCAAATGCAGGCTGGCATCGCCTATGTGCAACAGTTGCAGAATCTGCAGGCTGGCTACATCGCGGACAATCCCGCACTCGCGCCGCGCCTCAATGCGCTCATCAACAGCGATCCCCATTACAGCGTGCATGAGTATCTGAACCAGGACTGGGAACCGCTGTACCACGCCGACGTGATGCGCGATGTGGCGCGCGCCAAGCTCGATTTTGCCGGCTCCGCCGACCTGCCTTTGGCCTTTCCGGAGCTGTACCTGAACGCCGACCAGCAAGCCACCATCGACTTGCTGCCCGATGCGGCCAGGCGCGAAACGATGAAGGATTATTTTCTCAATACCAGCTTCCGCAAGGACGTGCTGGTACGGGGCGCGCGCCGCATGGGGGCCGTGCGCCAGGCCGAATGTTACGCCGACGTGCACCTGGCCATGCTGGTACCGCGCGCAAAAATGACCTTTACCTTCCAGACCAAGGCGGGCGTCGTGACAGGCAACGAGCAGGTCTACGGCGCCGTCTGCGACGCGCTGGCCAACGGCCCGCATAGCCTGGCCGAATTGGCCGCACTGCCCTCCTTGCCCGGACAGAGCGTGCAAAGCCTGGCGGAGGTGGCGGCCATGCTCGTCACCGGCGGCCAGGTCGTGATGTATTTCCCGAGTCAGGCGCACGCCGACAGCGGCGATGCTGCCGCGCGCCGCCTGAACCAGACCGTCGGCGCGCAGCTGCGCTACGGCGACGATTACCGCATCCTGTGCTCGCCATTGACAGGCAGCGGTATCGATACGGAATTCATCGACCGGCTGCTGTTTTCGCTGCTGACCCAGGAGCGGGAGCAGCCGGACCTGGCCACCCTGCAGGCGCAGGCGGCCACCGCCATGGCGCGCTGCGGGCGCCGCCTGCTCAAGGATGGCGCTGCATGCGCCGACGAGGCGGCGCACCAGCAGTTGCTCAACGCGGCCATCGAGGAATTCATGCGGGACACGCTGCCCGTGCTGCAGCAATTGCGCGTGCTGTAGAAGGCGCTGGCCGCGGACGGTGTGCGCGGCCAGCCCAAAACCACAGCGCAAGCGCCGCCCTATCACAAAAACGCGTAACAGGGTACAATCCGTCCTTACTTTTTTATTTCGGCCTCGTCGGCCCACGCGATGTCGTCAACTCCCTCTCCTTCGGCCGTCAAGGCTTATTTGCTCGATTTGCAAAGCCGTATCGTGCAGGCGCTCGAAGCGCAGGACGGCAAGCCCTTCCTGACCGATGCCTGGCAGCGCCCCGAGGGCGGCGGCGGCATTTCGCGGCTGATCGAGGAAGGCAATGTGTTCGAGCGGGGCGGCGTGAATTTTTCGCACGTCACCGGCGCCGCATTGCCGCCATCGGCCGCGGCCGCGCGCCCTGAACTCGGTGGCAAGGCATGGGAAGCGATGGGCGTGTCGCTGGTGCTGCATCCGCGCAATCCCTACGCGCCCACGGTGCACATGAATGTGCGCTTTTTCAGCACCGTGAATACCGATGGCGAACCCGTATGGTGGTTCGGCGGCGGCATGGACCTGACGCCGTACTACGGCGACGCGGGCGACGTGAAGCACTTTCACCAGGTGTGCCATGACGCGCTGGCGCCGTTCGGCGGCGAACTGCATCCGAAGTTCAAGCAGTGGTGCGACGATTATTTCTACCTGAAGCACCGGCGCGAAGCGCGCGGCGCCGGCGGGATCTTCTTCGACGACTTCAACGCCCTGGGCTTTGACGACAGCTTTGCCATGCTGCGCAGCGCAGGCGACGCCTTCATCGACGCCTATGTGCCGATCCTGGCGCGCCGCAAGGACACGCCGTACGGCGAACGCGAACGCGATTTCCAGTGCTACCGGCGCGGACGCTATGTCGAGTTCAACCTGGTGTTCGACCGCGGCACCCTGTTCGGCCTGCAATCGGGTGGACGCACCGAGGCGATCCTGATGTCGATGCCGCCCCTGGTCAAGTGGCGCTACGACTGGCACCCGGAAGCGGGCAGTCCCGAAGCGGCGTTGTATACTGACTTCCTCGTGCATCGCGACTGGCTGCAGGCGTGAAGGAAAGTGGTACGGCATGCGTGGCGCTACTCGGTGGCAGCTACGATCCGGTGCACATGGGCCACGTCGCGCTGGGCACGCATTTTTCCAGCCTGCTGCACGCCGACGAACTGCGCGTGATTCCGGCCGGCGCGCCCTGGCAAAAGAGCAAGCTGGGCGCCACCGGCCAGCAGCGCGCCGAGATGGCCAGCCTGGCCTTTGCCGGCCTGCCCCTGCCCGTGGTGATCGACCGCCAGGAAATCGAGCGCAGCGAACATGGCCAGGCCAGCTACACCATCGATACCTTGCGCCAGGTACGCGCCGAGCTGGGACCGCGCGCTTCCATCGTTTTCCTGATGGGCGCCGACCAGCTGCAGCGGCTCGCGACATGGCGCGAATGGCAGCAATTATTTGAATACGCGCATATCTGCGTCGCGGCCCGCCCCGGCTTCGCGCTGAATGACACAGCAGTACCGCAAGTGGTCGCCGACGAGTTTTCGCGCCGCCTGGGGTCTCTGAAAAGCATCCGCAACACGCCGCACGGTCTGACTTATCTGGCACAGGACTTCGCGGTGGATATCTCCGCCACCGAAATACGTGCGGCATTACAACGGGGAAATCGGGCAAACTCGCTTCTTTCCCCGCTAGTGCTAGACTATATTGAACAACATAATTTATACAAAAGCTAAATGGACATCAAAAAACTGCAAACCCTCGTCGTTGACGCCCTGGAAGACGTCAAAGGCCAAGACATCGCCGTCTTCGAAACGAGTCATCTGACCAGCCTGTTCGACCGCATCGCGATCGTCTCCGGTACCTCGAACCGTCAAACCAAGGCGCTGGCCGCCTCGGTGCGCGACAAGGTCAAGGACGCCGGCGGTCAAATCATCGGCATGGAAGGCGAGGAAACCGGTGAATGGGTGCTGGTCGATCTGGGCGACATGATCGTCCACATCATGCAAGCACCTATCCGCGCCTACTACCGCCTGGAAGAAATCTGGGGCGACACTCCGGTCAAGCTGGGCGCCGCCAAGCGCGCGCCGAAAAAAGCGGCCGGCGACGAGCCGAAAAAGGTCAGCGGCCATCTGGCGGCAAGCAAGGCCAATGTGGAAGCTTCGCCCGTGATCGAAAAGAAAGCGCCAGCGAAGAAAGCCACCGCTGCCACCGCCGCCAAGAAAGCCCCGGCGAAAAAAACCACCGCTTCCAAAGCCGTCGGCAAGACCGTGAAAGTCGCGCCTACCAAGACCGAAGCAGCTGCCGTGAAAGCGCTGAAAGCGCTGCCGGAGAAAAAAGTGCGCGCCCCACGCGCGGCCAAGCCGGCAGCCGATGCTGCACCGGCAAAAACCGTGATCAAGCGTATCAAAAAAGTCGAAGCGTAAGCCTCGATGCAGCTCATCATCGCTGCGGTCGGCCATAAAATGCCGGCCTGGATAGAGACGGGCTTCGCGGAATACGCGAAGCGCATGCCGCCGGAATTGCGCATCGTGCTGAAAGAAATCAAGCCGGTGGAGCGCTCCGGCAGCAAGACCGCCGCCACGGCGATGGCGCTCGAACGCGAGCGCATCGAAGCCGTCCTGCCCAAGGGCGTGCGCATCATCGCCCTCGACGAACGCGGCAAGGATCTGACCAGCGTCGGCCTGTCGCAGCAATTGATGGCGTGGCAGCAGGATGGCCGCGACACGGCTTTCCTGATCGGCGGGGCCGACGGCCTCGATCCGCAACTCAAGGCGCGTGCCGAAGGCATGCTGCGCATTTCCAGCATGACCCTGCCGCACGGCGTGGTGCGCGTGATCCTCGCCGAGCAGCTCTATCGTGCCTGGTCGATCACGCAAAACCACCCCTACCACCGTGTCTGAACTCCCCCATGAAAACGGCTGATCACAAGATCTACCTCGCCTCCAAAAGCCCGCGCCGGCGCGAACTGCTGCGCCAGATCGGCATCGATTTCGAATTGCTGCTGCTGCGCAGCGACGGCCCGCGCGGCGCCGACGTCACCGAGGAAGTCCTCCCCGGCGAATCGGCGCTCGACTATGTCGCCCGCGTGTCGAATGAAAAAGCCGCCTTCGCCTGGGACCTGGTGCGCCGCCGCCACCTGACCCCGCGCCCCGTGCTGGCGGCCGACACCACCGTCACCATCGACGGCGTCATCCTCGGCAAGCCGGCCGACCGGGCGGAAGCTGTGGCGATGCTGCAGCAGCTGTCGGGCCGCACGCACGAGGTGCTGACCTCGATCGCCGTGCACTACAAGGATTTCGCCGAACAGCGCACGCAGGTATCGCAAGTGCGCTTCGGCGTGCTCTCGCCCGCCTCGATCGCCGCCTATTGCGCCACGCCGGAACCCTACGACAAGGCCGGCGGCTACGGCATCCAGGGCAGCGCCGCGCTGTTCGTCGAGCATATCGAAGGCAGCCATTCCGGCATCATGGGCCTGCCCCTGTACGAAACCGCACAGTTGCTACGGCTGGCAGGTTTGCCCCTGCCCTGATCCCGGGTATGATGTCATTCGTTGCCTCCACTCCCGCGCCCCCATGAACGAAGACATCCTGATCAATATCACGCCGCAAGAAACGCGCGTCGCCCTCATCCTGCAGGGCGCCGTGCAGGAATTGCACATCGAGCGCACGCTCACGCGCGGCCTGGCCGGCAATGTGTACTCCGGCAAAGTGGTGCGAGTGTTGCCGGGCATGCAGTCGGCGTTCATCGACATCGGCCTGGAGCGCGCCGCCTTCCTGCACGTGGCCGACATCTGGGAAGCGCGCGGCCACGACGGCCAGAACGCGACGCCGGCGCCGATCGAAAAAATCCTGTTTGACGGCCAGGTGCTGACGGTGCAGGTGATCAAGGACCCGATCGGCACCAAGGGCGCGCGCCTGTCGACGCAGATTTCCATCGCCGGGCGCATGCTGGTCTATCTGCCGCAAGACAAGCACATCGGCATCTCGCAGAAAATCGAAAAGGAAGCGGAGCGCGAACAGCTGCGCATGCGCCTGCAAAGCCTGCTGCCGCCCGATGAAAAAGGCGGTTACATCGTGCGCACCATGGCCGAAGACGCGTCCGACGCGGACCTGAAGGCTGACGTCGACTACCTGAGAAAAACCTGGAGCACGATCACGCACGGCGCGCGCACGCGTCCCGCCACCAGCCTGCTGCACCAGGACTTGAGCCTGGCGCAGCGCGTGCTGCGCGACTTCGTCGGCGATGAAACGGCCACCATCCAGGTCGATTCGCGCGAAAACTATGTAAAACTGCGCGAATTCGCGGAAATCTACACGCCCAGCGAACTGACGCGCCTGCAGCACTACACGGGCGAGCGCCCCCTGTTCGACCTGTACGGCGTGGAAGAAGAGATTTTGCGCGCGCTGGGCCGCCGCGTCGACCTGAAATCGGGCGGCTACCTGATCGTCGACCAGACGGAAGCGATGACCACCATCGACGTCAACACGGGCGGTTTTGTCGGCGGGCGCAATTTCGCCGACACGATTTTCAAGACCAACCTGGAGGCGGCGCACGCCATCGCGCGCCAGCTGCGCCTGCGCAACCTGGGCGGCATCATCATCCTCGACTTCATCGACATGGACAACGCCGAGCACCGCAACGCCGTGCTGGCCGAACTGAAACGCACCTTGTCGCGCGACCGTACCAAGGTGTCGGTGAGCAACTTCTCGCCACTGGGCCTGGTGGAAATGACGCGCAAGCGCACGCGCGAATCGCTGGCCCACATCCTGTGCGAACCGTGCCCCGCCTGCGCCGGCAAGGGCCAGGTGAAAACCTCGCGCACGATCTGCTATGAAATTCTGCGCGAACTGCTGCGCGAGGCAAAACAGTTCAACCCGCGCGAATTCCGCATTCTCGCCTCGCAGGAAGTGGTCGATCTGTTTTTGGAAGAGGAATCGCAGCACCTGGCCATGCTGGGCGACTTCATCGGCAAGAAAATCTCGCTGCAGGTGGAGAACGCCTACCACCAGGAGCAGTACGACGTCATTCTGATGTAGCCATGCCCGGCACCACCGCTTTCTGGCGCGACCCGGCGCTACCCCACGTGGAGAGCCGGCGCGCCTGCCACAGCCGCGCGTGCTACAAACCGCACAGCCATCCCACGTTTTCCATCGGCGCCGTCGATTCGGGCGGCAGCATCTTTACGGGCAGCAAAGAGGGCAAGGTGGCTCTTGGCAATGGCAGCCTGGTGCTGGTGCCGGCCGGCTGCGTGCACGCCTGCAATCCCCTGCCTGACGCCGTCTGGAGCTACCAGATGCTGCATCTCGATGTGCAATGGCTGCATATCCACGTGCCGCGGCTGGATGCAAGCAGCGCCAGCGTACTGCACGAACCTGTCCTGTATGCGCAGTTCTGTGCGATGAATGCGCTGCTGTTCTCGCCCGCAGCCGCGGCCGCCAAGCAAGAGGCCCTGCTGGCCTTGCTACACGCCTGTGCCGATGCCGGCGCGGCAATCCCCCTCCCCTCGCAAGCTGCCCGCATCCCGATGCAACTGCGCCCGGTAGTGCAGCAGCTGCAGTCTCAACCGCTGGCCAGCCTGGCGCAACTGGCCGAAATGGCCGGCATGAGCCGCTACCAGCTGATCCGCGCCTTCCGTGCCGCCACCGGCATGACGCCGCATGCGTACCAGCTGAATCTGGGCGTCAACCGCGCGCGCAGCGACTTGCAGGCGGGCAACGCCCTGGCCGACATCGCCTGCGCGCTGGGGTTTGCCGACCAGAGCCACCTGCAGCGCGTCTTCAAGGCGCATGCCGGCATCACGCCGGGACGCTATCGCGGCTGAAGTGCCTGCAATTTTCTTCAATACAGACCGGAGCGTCCCCCCGCATACTCGCGCATCGCCATTGCCGGAGTCGCGTTTCATGCAGGATTTTCTCCTTATCGCCGCTGCCCACTTCCTCGCGCTGCTGTCGCCGGGGCCCGATTTTTTCCTCGTCGCCCGCAGCGCGCTGGCGCACGGCTGGCGCGGCGCCATGCCAGCGTGCATCGGCATCGCACTGGCCAATGGCGTGTTCATCGTGGCGGCGTTTGGCGGCGTCGCCGTGCTGCATCCAGGCAGTCCCCTGTTTATCGCCGTGCAATTGGCGGGCTGCGCTTATCTGCTGTACCTGGGCGGCCTATTCCTGCGCCATGCGGGCACCACGACGCTGACGGCAGCGCCGGCCGCCACGCCCGGCAAGGCGCACTGGCGCAACGGCCTGGGCATGGGTTTCCTGTCTGCCATCCTGAATCCGAAGAATGCGCTGTTCTACGTGAGTCTAGCGTCCGTCGTCGCCAGCCGGCAAACGGGCAGCGGCTCGGTCGTGCTGTATGGCGTGTGGATGGTGTGTGCGGTGCTGGCGTGGGACATGGCGGTGGCGCTGGCCATCGGCAATGGCGCGCTGCGGCAGCGCCTCGCGCGCGCCCTGCCATTGCTGGAACGGCTGTCGGGCGTGATGCTGATCGTGCTGGCGGTGCTGCTGCTGGTAAATGTCGCCAGCAGCAGTGTCTGACGGATCAGGCCGGCAGCGGATCCAGGTAAAAGACGGCGTACACTTTCAACGGCGTGGTTTCCGTCGCTTTTTCCGAGCGCACGACGGAGCAGTCGTCGGCAGCCAGGCTGCGCCAGTTCTGGATGCCGGCCTTGGCGAACATCGCGTGCGCGGGGGCATTCGCGGCCAAGTCCAGCACCAGGCAGGCGTTGCGCGGGCCGGCGCCGTAGTTGACGGCGCGGATCTCGATGCCGAAGGTTGTCATCCACGGTTCCCACAAGCCCTTTTCCTTGCCGGCCGCCATGCGCTCGAGCATGTCGCCAAAGCTCAAGCCTTTCTTGACGGTGCTGCGCAAGGCGGCCAGCGACGGCGCCAGGCGGGGATCGGGCTGCTTGTTGCCGGCGCGGATCTCGGCGATTGCCTTCAATTCCTTGATGATGGCTGCGTCGCGCTCCGTGTAGTCGCGCATGCGCGCGTAAAACTCGGCATCGAGGAAGGGATTGACGGTCAGTTTGGCGACGCCCTCTTCGCGGCGTTTCGGGGAAGGCGTGTTGGTTTTGGTCATGGCGGTAGAGGGCAAGAGAAACGATGAGGGGCGCCAGTTTAACATCATGGCGCGTCGGCGGCGGCGTTAGCGCCGCTTTAATGTTGCGCCTGGCGGGTGCGGGGCGGCCACTACGGCGCGCGCACCGGGCCGCATGAAGCCACGCCGTGGCCCGAACAGGAAGACGGCGCCGGCATACAGTCCCGCCAGGGGGAAGCGCACCTCCCTGAGCAACTGGTGGAAAATGGCGATCGACTGCGCGCGGGTGACGGGCATCTCGGCGCGCCACTGGCACAGCACGTCATGCACGAGGCTGGCATGGTAGGTGGCGGGCAAGCCTAGGTGCTGCGCGCCATCGGGCGTGCCCACATAAAACAGGCCGAGCACGCTGATACAGGGCGAACAGCCATCCCAGGCATAACCGGCACGGATGCGGATCGCCGATTCGCGTATCGTCACCCACTCGTTTTCAAATTCAATGCCTTCGAGTAGCGGCGAGCAATAACCATAGTCACTGCCCAGTGCATAGCGCCAGGCGCTGCCGGGCATGCCGAAATTCTTCGGCATCAGCGGCCTCCCTGCTGTGCATGCTTTTCCGTCGTCTGCATGGCGTTGTCTTGATTAATATCAATATCAAGATTTAAACATACTCTGGCAAAAGAAGGGCAACAAGTGGCAGGCTCAGGCGCGCGGCGGCGCCGTCGACTCGCGCACCACCAGCTCGGGCTTCAGGCGCACGTCGATCACCGGGGAGTCGGGCGAGGCGATGGTTTGCAGGATCAGCCGGGCCGCTTCCGTGCCGATGCCGTGGTGGCGGATGCGGATGGTGCTCAAAGGCGGACGGATCATATCCATGTAGGGCATGTCGTTGTGGCCCACCACGGAAATATCTTCGGGACAGCTCAAGCCCAGTTCGCGGATGGCGTCGTAGCAGCCGAGGGCCACCAGGTCGCTGCCCGTCACCACGGCCGTCGTTTGCGGCGACTGGCGCAGCAGTTCCAGCAGGGCCGCCTTGCCGCATTCGCGCGAATAGCCGCTGCTTTCAAAGACGAACGCTTGCGAGGGGTCGAGTTCGCTGGCCTGGATGGCGGCCAGGAAACCGAGACGGCGCACGTGGCCCGTGGACAGGTTTTCCGGGCCGGCAATGTGCGCGATATGGCGGTGACCGAGCGCCAGCAAGTGTTCCACGGCCAGGCGCATGCCGACCACGTCGTCGCTGACGACGCAGGAAGCGACACCCGTCTCGTCGCTGCGGTTGACGGTGACGACGGGCACATTCTGGTCGATGCACATCTTGATGACGGGATCGTCGCGCCGTGCGGTAGCCAAAATCAGGCCATCGACCTGCTGCCCCAGCAGGCGGTTGATGACGAACAGCTGCTCTTCCTCGTCGGCGCCCACATTGGCGACGATGGCCAGGTAGCCATGCTTGCGCAAGCCCTCTTCGATGCCCAGCAAAATCGGCGGGAAAACAGCGTTGGTGATGTCGGGCAAGACCACGCCGATGATGCGCGACTTGCGCGTGACGAGGGTCGAGGCGGCGCGGTTCGGCCGGTAGCCGAGGCGGCCCGCTTCGGCCAGCACGCGCGCGGCCACCTCGGCGCTGACCATTTGCCGCGTTGCCGGGTTCATCACGCGCGACACGGTGGAAAAGTGCACGCCGCTGGCCCGCGCAACGTCGCTTAAGGTGGGGTTCTTGTTTGTCATGGGCTTCCCGGATCGCAATACTGTGATTTTATCGTAAAAATTCCCCATTTCGTCAAAAACCGAGCAAACGCTTGCATTGAAATAAAGCCGTTGCCCAAAGCGGTTTTGGTACGCTTAAGTACATTCCAGCCTTGACAGCGTGCAAACGCTTGCATACCATGGCTCGGACTTACCACTCGGGCCTGGTTGCCCCTCCCAGAATTCCTATGTCTACTTCGCACAGCAAGCATGCCGAACAGAACGGCGAAACCTTCAACCTGAAAGAAGCCGCCCTCGCCTATCACGCACAACCCCGCGCAGGCAAGATTTCCGTCACGCCCACCAAACCACTGGGCGACGCCCGCGCCCTGACCCTGGCGTACTCGCCGGGCGTGGCCTTCGCCTGCGAAGCCATCGTGGAAGATCCGCGCACGGCCGGCACCTACACGTCGCGCAGCAACCTGGTGGCCGTGATCACCAATGGCACGGCCGTACTGGGCCTGGGCGATATCGGCCCGCTGGCCAGCAAACCGGTGATGGAAGGCAAAGCTTGCCTGTTCAAGCAGTTCGCCGATGTCGATGTGTTCGACATCGAGCTGGCCGAGAACGACCCCGACCTGTTCATCGACACTGTGGTGCGCATGGAGCCGACCTTCGGCGGCATCAACCTGGAAGACATCAAGGCGCCCGACTGCTTCTACATCGAACAGCAATTGCGCAAGCGCATGAACATTCCCGTCTTCCACGACGACCAGCACGGCACGGCCATCATCGTCGCGGCCGGCATCCTGAACGGCCTGGAGCTGGTGGGCAAGGATATCGGCAATGTGAAAGTGGCCGTCTCGGGCGCCGGCGCGGCCTCGATCGCCTGCCTGGACTTGCTCGTCTCGCTGGGCCTGAACAAGTCGCTGCTGAAAGTGTGCGACAGCCAGGGCGTGATCTACCCGGGCCGCGATGCCAACATGGAAGAGAACAAGGCGCGCTACGCGAACGATACGAGCGACCGCGACCTGGCCGACGCCATGGTCGGCGCCGACATCTTCATCGGCGTCTCGAAGGGCGGCGTGGTCAGCGCACAGATGGTCGAATCGATGGCCGCCAAGCCTTTGATCTTCGCCCTGGCCAATCCGCATCCGGAAATTGCCCCGGAGAAAGTGCACGCCGTGCGCGACGACGCCATCGTGGCGACGGGCCGCTCGGATTATCCGAACCAGATCAACAATGTGCTGTGCTTCCCGTACATCTTCCGCGGCGCGCTCGACGTGGGCGCCACCACCATCAATGAAGAGATGAAGCTGGCCTGCGTGCGCGCCATTGCCGCGCTGGCCAAGGAGCCGTTGCCAGGCCACGAGAGCAGCGCCCTGACGCCGTTGCAACTGATCCCGTCACCGTTCGACGAGCGTCTGCGCAGCTGGGTCGCGCCTGCCGTGTCCCAAGCGGCCATCGCTACCGGCGTAGCCACGCGCGTGCCGGCTACCGCCTGATGCGCAAGGCAAGGCCCGCCTTGCCTTGACAAAATTACAGCAAGTTACCATTGCTTACAAAAAAACCATGGCCAAAAAAACCATGGTTTTTTCGTTTCTGCCCGTGGAGACACTCAAATCCTTATTTAATAAGCAGATACTATGCGGGCATTCTTGCATGAACCTTCGATTACAATGGCGACTACTTTATGTTGCTACAGTTGCCAGTATGGCGATAATACGCATTACCAAGGATATTCATGCTCGGCCTGACTTCTGTTTGTGTTTTTCTTTTTTCTGCATTGTCATTGGCTGTGACCAGCGGATATTCATGGGGCGCCGTGGCCCTTCTGCTTGCGAGTACCTGTCTGCTATGGAAACGCCCCCGCCTGAACCTGCAGCGCCGGGATTATCTGCTGCTGGGCACGCTGCTATTGTATTTCTTCGTTTTCACGGCGAACATGCTGTATCACGCTGATCCAACGCGCGAACTCGACATGCCACTACGTGCGCTACTGGCCACACCGGTACTGCTGTTACTACTTGCCTATCCACCTCGCCCCGCAGCGTGGTGGGGTGGCGTTGCCATCGGCGCCATCTGCGGTGCCGCTTTAGCTTCCTGGCAAATTCTCGTGCTGGAGATGTACCGTCCACAAGCGGCCACCAGCAATGCCATTCACTATGGCAACGTCAGCATACTGCTTGGCATGCTATCGTTGTGCGGCCTGGACTGGGCACGCACGCAGAGCCGTCACCTGGCATGGAGCATGTTATTGCTGGCCGGTGGACTGACTGGCATCGTGGGATCCATCATCAGCGTCAGCCGCGGAGGTTGGCTGGCACTTCCCGTCTGCGCCTGTCTTTTTCTATACCACTACTCGAAAGGCCGCGGAGCACGCTACGTGGCCGCCCTGCTGAGCGCACTCCTGGCCGTGTCCACACTGGCTTATACGCTTCCGAACTCGCGCGTACCTGAACGCATAGCAATAGCGATGAGTGAAATAGAACAGTTTCAGGACAGCGACACGGTGACCACATCCATCGGCCAGCGCATCGAAATGTGGCGTACCGCATGGGCTCTTTCCGATGAGCATATCTGGCTTGGCATGGGGCGCAGCGGCTACCTTGCCGCCAAGCAAACGCTTGCGGAGGGGGGCAAAATGGACGCCAGCATCAAAGACTACACCAACGCCCACAATGATTACCTCGATGCACTCGTCAAACGCGGCATCGTCGGCGTACTGGCCTTATTGGCGCTCTTCCTCGTGCCGTTGGCTCTGTTTGTGCGAGCACTGCGTCACGGCCCTGGCAGCGCCAGGCCGTTCGCGCTGGCCGGCGTGGTGCTATGCACCTGCTACCTGATTTTTGGCCTTACGACGAGCTCGCTCACCCTGAATATCGGCATCATCATGCTGGTCTTCCCGATGGTGATATTGTGGGCCCTGTTGCGCCAGCAAGAGCGCACCGCTTGAGCTCGTTTTTCGCCTGACCGTTTTTGCTGTCCCCTGCAAGGAATCATACCGATGCTCACGCCCGACCTGAAGCGCCTTACCGCGCTGCACGCGCCCTATAAGAAACACCTGGCCCTGGCCCTGCTGGCGATGGTCGTCACGGCGGGCACGGAACCGCTGCTGCCGTATGCGCTCAAGCTGCTGCTCGACAATGGTTTTGGCGGCAAAGTGCGTTTTTCCTTCTGGCTGGTGCCGCTGATCGTCATCGGCATCTTTGCCATCCGCGGCGCGTCGACGTTTGCCAGCAGCTACCTGATGAGCTATGTCTCCACGCGCATCCTCAACGAATTGCGGCGCCGGATGTTTGCCAGCATGCTGAACTTGCCCATCGACTTCTACAACACGCACACGGTGGGCAAGGTCATCAACTCCATCATGTTCGAGGTGCAGCAGATCATCGAGATGGTGACCAAGGTGTTTACCTCGATCGTGCGCTCCTCGCTGACCGTGCTGGGCTTGCTGGCATGGCTGCTGTACCTGAACTGGGCACTGACCCTGGTGACCCTGGTGCTGCTGCCCGTGCTGACCATCGTCGTGCGCACCACGGGCAAGCGCCTGAAAAAACTCAACCGCGACTCGCTGGCCGTCAATGCCGAGCTGACCCAGGTCATCGAAGAAACCACGCGCGCGCAGCAAGTGATCAAGATCTTCGGCGGCCAGGCCTACGAGAAAGCGCGCTTCGAAGAGCGCGCCGAACAATTGCGCCGCTACAGCATGCGCATGACCACGACCTTTTCCGCCACCGTGCCCATCACGCAGGTGATCACGGCCGCCGCCGTGGCCCTGGTCATCGTGATGGCCCTGTTCCAGTCGGAGCAGGGGCAGATCACGGTCGGCGGCTTTGTATCCTTCATCACGGCCATGCTGATGCTGCTGACGCCGTTGAAGCAACTGGCCGAAGTCAACGGTCCCCTGCAACGCGGCATGGCCGCCGCCGAAGAAGTCTTTTTGCTGATCGACAAGACACCGGAACGCACGGGCGGCAAGCCGCTGGCCGGCCGCAGCAAAGGCCGCATCGAGTTCAAGGACGTGAGCTTTGCCTACCCCGGACATCCGGAACCGGCCCTGCGACACATCGACCTGAACATCGCGCCGGGACAAACGGTCGCCTTTGTCGGCATGTCCGGCGGCGGCAAATCGACCCTGGTCAGCCTGCTGCCCGGCTTTTACTCGGTCAGCAGCGGTGAAATCTTGCTCGATGGACAGAATATCGATGCCATCGCCTTGACCAGCCTGCGCAGCCAGATCGCCATGGTCAGCCAGCAGGTGGTGCTGTTCGACGATACCCTGGCCGCCAATATCGCGTATGGCGATGCGGCCCCGGACCGGCAGCGCATTGAGGCGGCCGCCGCGGCAGCCTTCCTGTCGGACGTCATCGACGGCTTGCCCGACGGCCTGGAAACGCGCCTGGGCGACAATGGCTCGCGCCTGTCCGGCGGCCAGCGCCAGCGCGTGGCCATTGCCCGCGCGATCTACAAGGATGCGCCCATCCTGATTCTCGATGAAGCCACCTCGGCACTGGATACGGAGGCGGAACGGGCCGTGCAAGCGGCACTGGAACACCTAATGCAAGGAAAAACCACCTTAGTTATTGCTCATCGCCTATCAACAATTGAACGGGCGGACCGTATCGTGGTATTGTCACATGGGAAAATAATGGAAACCGGCAGTCACCAGCAATTATTGGACGCCAACGGCGCCTATGCCAATCTGCACCGCCTGCAATTTTCCCAGCAAGTGGCATGACACCATCCCACCCAGTGGTATGACACCATCGAATGAATACCTGAAATCGTACTGATACATGACGCCCTTGATTCCCGCCGAACTGCTACAAAAGTCGGACAAAATTCTGTTCATCGCCCATCTGGCGCTGGGAGACTTCACCTACCTGCAAAACGGCTTCCGCGCCTTTGCCGCGGCCTACCCGCATATCCAGATCCACCTGTGGGTCGATGAAGTCCGACGCACGTCCGACGCCAAACAATGGGAAAGCTTGCGCACCTATTCGCTGTATGACTGGGTGGAACAGTCGGGCCTGTTTTCCAAGGTGTACCGCAAGACTTACAGCCCCGCGCTGTACGAAGAGTCGCTGCGCGAAGCCAAGGCGGAGCACTATCCTGTCGTCGTGTCGCTGGCCCACGTACGGCCACAGCAATATGCGGACCTCGCCCGGGCCATCAGCCCGCACGGGCTGGTGATCGGCACGCGCAAGCCGTTCAGCCCCTTGCGCCCCTGGCATTACCTGGCCTACCGCAAGATCGATGCCGTGCTGGCCTCGTATGCGGGACAGGATGCCGGCGAACACCATATCAGCAGCGTGTATGCGGACTGGTTCCATCAATTGACGGGACTCGACATTCCCGTGGCCGAACGCTATCCCTTCGTGCACATTCCCGAGCACGCATTGCAGCAGGCGCAAGAGCAGCTGGCCGCCTGGGGCTTTGCCCCGCGCCAGGGTCCGCTCGTGCTATTGAACCCGTTTGCCAAGTCGCACAAGCGCGGCTGGCCCCTGGAGCGCATTGCCGAGCTGATCACGCGCATGCAAGCGATGCCGAAATGGCAGCATGCCTGCTTCCTGATCAATGCCATGCCGCAGGAACTGGCCAAGGTGGATGCCGTCGTGCAGGCGCACAACTTGCCGCGTACGCAGGCCTTCAGTGCCGTCGACAACTTTTTCCAACTGCCGGCCATGCTGGCGCAATGCGACCTGATTATTTCGGTGGAAACATCGATCATGCATCTGGCAAACGCCGTGCATGTGCCCGTAGTGGCATTGATGCGCAAGAAGAATCCTGAATGGGCCCCCTTCGACAGCGCCAACAGCACCGTCATCACGGTGGCGCGGCGCAGCGACTGGGTCAAGGCGATTTCAAGCGATCAGGTATTGAAGGCGATCGCCTAGAGAACTCTTCCTCGGCTAGCCGGTGCCCAGCATGCTGATGCGCACCAGGTCGGCCACATTATCGACGCCCAGCTTGTCCATCAGGCGCGCCTTGTGCACTTCCACCGTGCGTACGGAAATACCGAGCGCCGGGGCGATATCGCGGTTGTGCTGGCCCGTCACCACCAACTGCATCACTTCGCGCTCGCGCGGCGTCAAGGCGCGCAGCAAGGCGAGCCCATCCACCTGGCGCTGCAACTGGCCGCGCGCATGCGCCTCGCGTGAAAATGCTTCATCGATGGCGGTCAGCAGCTTGTCGTGGTCAAATGGTTTTTCCAGGAAATCGCTGGCCTGCGCCTTGAATGCCTGGCGTGCCAGGGCCACGTCGCCGTGCCCCGTGATGATGATGATGGGCAGCATGCATTTGAGCTCCAGCAAGCGGCGCTGCAGGCTCAGGCCATCCATGCCCGACATGCGGATATCGATCAGCAGACAACCGGCCCACTCGGGCCGCCAGCTGTGCAGGAAATCCTCGCCGCAGGAAAACAGCGCCGTGCGGTAGCCGCGTATGCCCAACAGCAAACCCAGCGCATCGCGCACGGCGGGATCGTCGTCCACGATAAACACCGTCAAATTACTTGTCACCATACTCTCCCCTGGCGGCTGCACTGGCGTGCGCCAGAGGCAGGATAAAACGAAACATACCATGCTTGCCCACTTCGGCCCATAGCTGGCCGCCATGCGCTTCGACGATGCTGCGGCTGAGTACCAGCCCCAGCCCCAGGCCGCTGGCCTTGGTCGAGACGAACGGTTCGAACAGGCGCGCGGCCAGGCTGTTGGAAATGCCGGGCCCGCTGTCTTCCACGGACAGGCGCAGCCGCCCGCCCTCGAGCGGCTCGGCCGACACCGTGATGCGGCGCTGGCCGCGCGGCTGGGCCATCACCGCATCCTGTGCATTGGCCAGCAAGTTACGCAATACCAGTTCGATTTGCAGGCGGTCCGCATTGACGGCCAGCGGCGACGGAGGCGCCAGTGCCAGCTCGATGCCATGCTCATGGAACAGCGGCGCGAACTGGCGCGCCAGGCCCTCGATCAAGGCGCTCGCCTGCACCGCCTCGAGCTGCATCGCGCCGGTACGGAAAAAGTCGCGCAGGCGGCGCACCACGTCCGCGGCGCGTCCCGATTCAACGATCATGTGCCCGATGGCGCCCTGCAGCAAGGCGCCGTTCTCGCCCCGTTCCAGCAGGTATTCGCACGCCTTGCCATAGGTCGACAAGGCCGTCAGCGGCTGGTTCAGTTCGTGCGCCAGGGCGGCCGCCATTTCGCCGGCCGCCGCCAGGCGCATCGTGTGCTTCAGTTCGTCGGCCACCTGGCGCATTTCATCGACGACGATGCCGATAAAAAAGCCCACCAGCGCCAGCACGGCGTCGAGCAGTTGCAATTCATAAAACTGGATATCGACGGCATGCGTCCATTTCACCAGGGTGATGATGCATAGCTGCAATACAAACACGGCCAGCACGGCGCCATGCAAGCCCTGGCGCGAGGCGGCCCAGATGACGGGGAGAAACAAAAAATAGAAATGCTTGTATTCGGAACGCACGATGGAACCGAAAACGCTCCACAGCACGAAGCAGGCCAGGGCCAGGTACGCCAGGGTTTCCCAGCGCCAGACGGCGGCATGCAGGCGCTCACGCCCGCGCTCGCTGAACAGCACCCAGATCAGCGGCATCGACACCAGCATGCCGACCGTGTCGCCGATGCCGAAACGCCAGACGGCCGTGCCCCATTCGGCGGACGGTATGCGCCCCGTGAGCGACAGCAATGAAATATAGCCGATTGCATTGAGCGCGGTGCCAAGCAGCACGATGAGAACCCAGGCGCTCAGGCGGCGCCGGTTGTCGAAGATGTCGCTGCTGCTGAAACTGCGGCGCAAGACTACGCCGATACCGCCATAGCCGAGCACCAGCCACGCCGAACAGAGCAAGGTCAGGGGCAGGCCAGCCGGCATGCCGCGCACCAGCACCTCGCCGGCCACCAGGGCGATGAACCATGGCAGCGCCGCCTTGCGGCCGTGGATCAGCCAAAATACCAGACCCAGCGCGGGGTCGGGATTCCACGGGGTGATGTTCAGCCCGTACATCGGGTCAATATACGTGGCCCAGTCAAACAGCAGGTACAGGCCGACAAAGGCGGGATACGGCAGGTAGCGGGACAGGAAGGGGCGCATAACGGTGTTTTTTAAACTGTTCCGCATTATGCATCGCAAGCGTGCGCCACGCCATGCCATCTTGCGTTATAGGCACATGAAATAATCTTCATGCAATATCGCAAGGCACGCCAGCGCGGTCAGGCTACGGCCAGGGGCAAGCGCACCTCCACCAGCAAACCCAGGCCACCGTTACCGCTGTGCAACTGAATCGTGCCGCCATGCTGGCGTACGACGGAAGCGACGATGGACAAGCCCAGGCCGCTGCCTGGCTGCGCCTGCTGCGGCGCGCGGAAAAAGCGGTCGAACACGCGGTCATACAGTGCCGGCGCGATGCCCGGTCCCTGATCGGCCACATGCAACACGGCCTGGCCCCGCTCCGCATGCAGCGACACCGTCACGCTGCTGCCGCGCGGACTGTACTTGATGGCGTTTTCCACCAGGTTGTCGATCAGCGACACCAGGCTTTCGCGCTGTCCGGGCACGCTGAGCGAGACGCTGGCTTGCAATTCAAGCTCGATCTCGCCCGCCTGGGCCAGGCCGGACAGGGCCGCCAGACGATCTTGCAGCAAGGTATCGAGCGCCTGGCGCCGCGGCAACTCGCCCGCGCCCGCCTGCACTTCACTGCGCGTCAGCTGCAGCAGCTGGCCCACCAGACGCGCGGCCCGGTTGCCGCTGTTCAAGATACCGTCCAGCAGCTCTTGCTGGCGCGCATCATGTACCTGGCCCTGCAAGGCCTCGACATTGACACGCATGGCCGCCAGCGGCGTGCGCAGCTCATGCGTGGCATCGGCGATGAAGCTGCGTTCGCGCGCAGCGCTGGCATCGACCCGCTGCAGCAGCGCATTGATATTGTCAACCAGTGCCGCCAGTTCGCCATGCGGCGGCTTGAAGGTCAGCGGACGCAAATCCTGCGGCCCGCGCGCCGCCACCTCCTGCGCCAGCTTGCGCCACGGGCGCATGGCAAGGCGGATCGACAGCCAGGCCGGCACCAGCAGGAACGGCAAGCTGATCAGCAACGGCAGCAGGTAGTAACCGCGTGAATTGATGGTGATGAACAATTGCCAGGCGCCTCCCGCTTCCAGCACCGTCACGCGCGTGCCGCCCTCGGCCAGGCTGCGGCTGCGCCAGGCCTGCCCCTTGATGTACACGACTTCCATCTGTTCCGGGCCGGCGCTGCGGATCCCGCTGGGCGCATCGGGCGACTTGTAGACCAGCTTGCCTTCGCGCCAGACCAGGATGCGCGGCGCCAGTTCCGGCACCTGCCCCGTTTCAAACTCCTCGCGCAGGGCTTCGTCGATGGCGCGCAAGCTTTGTTCCTGGCGCTGCGGCTGCTCGGCCAGGTTATCGGCCACGCTGATAATGGCATGCAGGACGCCGCGGCTGACAGTGCTCGCTTCATCCGCGCCCTCGACCAGCACATACGCCACGGCCAGGCTCCACACCATGGTCAGCATCAGCATTTGCGCCATCATCAGGCGGCGTACCAGGGTAGGCTGGCGCAGCATGGCCCAGAAACGCCCCATCATGCGCCGGCACCCGATTGGGTGGATGATTCGCCCTGCTGGTCGATGACATAGCCGACGCCGCGCACGGTACGGATATAGCCTTCGCCTATCTTGCGGCGCAGGTTGCCCATATGCACGTCAAGGGTATTGCTGGCATTGGCAAGCCCGCCGGGCAGGATATGTTCTTCCAGCACGCGGCGCGTGATGACCCGGTTGGCGCGCATCAGCAAGGTCTTCAGCAAGGCATATTCACTGGCCGTAAGCTCCACGGGCCGGCCATGCACGCTGACACGGCGCGTGGGCACCTGCAGCAGCAGGCCGCGCAACTCGATGGTGTCGCCGTCGAAGCCATAGCTGCGGCGCGCCAGGGCGCGCACGCGCGACAGCAGCTCGGCCAGCACGAAGGGCTTCACCAGGTAATCGTCGGCGCCGCCATCGAGGCCCCGCAAGCGCTGCTCCAGCGTGTCGCGGGCGCTGAGGATCAGCACCGGCAAGCGGGCCGCGCGCAGCCGGGCCAGCAAATCGAGGCCATCGCCATCGGGCAAGCCCAGGTCCAGCAGCACCAGCTCGCAACTGTCGTGCTCGATGCTGCGCGCCGCATCCTCCAGGCTGCGGACCCAGACCACTTGCATGCCCTGGTCGCGCAAGGCGATCCGCACGCCGTTGCCCAGGTCCATATCATCTTCAATCAGCAATATCTTCATGGTGGGTATTAAACCACCGCAAGCTGAAGAAAGGGTAAAGAAGCGCTCTTCATGCAATCTTAATAAAAGGCTCATTTTTCCTTCATGGCAAGGACAGATACTACCGGCAGTCAATCGAGCCACTCCGGACTCGGTTCTCATCTGACGGAAAACTCCATGCACGCACCCACAACCCTGCTGACCTCGCTGGCACTTGCCAGCGGCATGATCCTCAACCCGCTGGCCGCCGCGGCGGCCGAACCGCCGGCGGAAAATGTCTTCACCATCGGCGGCGGCGTCGCCGCCGTCTCCAGCTATTCCGGCGCCGACAAGTTGTCGGCCTCGCCGCTGATCATCCTCGATTACGCCATGGCCAATGGCCTGTTCTTCAGCACGTCGCGCGGCATCGGCTATGGCGGCCAGGCAGGCGCCTTCAGCTACAGCGCCGCACTGGGCTACCGCGGCAACCGCGAAGACCACAAGCGCACGGGCGCCAACGGCTGGGGCGGCAGCGATTACCTGAAGGGCATGGGCGAAGTCAAGGGCAACGCCAGCGCCCTGCTCAGTGCCGGTTATTCGCCTTTGCCGGGCCTGTCGCTGAGCGTCACGAGCGACATTCCCCTGTCGAACCGCGAAAATGGCGCGAACGTGCATTTCGGCGCCACAGGACAGATCTACGGCCGGGCCGATGCCAAGGGCGTGCAGCAAGACAGCGTGACCATCGGCGGCCAGCTGGGCTGGGGCGAGCGCAAGTACGTGCAGACCATGTATGGCGTGACGGCCACCCAGGCCGCCAATACCTCGTTCAAGCAATACACGCCCAAGGGCGGTTTCTATGAAGCGCAAGCCACCGTCAACTGGGAACACCGCTTCGATGCACGCTGGGGCATCAATACGCTGATCGGCGTCGAGAGCCGTCTGGGCGACGCGGCCAAGAGCCCCATCGTGCAGCGCAAGACATCGCCGATCGGCGCCGTGTATGTCACTTACCGCTATTAACAACACGCGAACATAAGGGAAACCCGTACGCTGTTTCGCCAATTTACAGCGGATACGGGCATGGATAAGATGACACGGTTTTTCCACCACGGCCATCTTTTCCATGCATGCATCGCGCCTTGCCCCGCAACGCCCCCGCGCCCCGGAAAGCGCCGCGGGTGCCTGCGACAAGCCGGGCCAGGATACCTTGCTGCTGCTCTTGCCCGTCAAGCGCGCCAGCGACATCATCTATGGTGCGCGCTACGCCAGGCGCCTGCAGGAATGGGGCATCAAAGTGTGCGTCAGCCTGTTGCACGTGACACCGGCGCCGCGACGCTGCGCCGATGGCCTGCCCCGGCACAGCGCCAATGAATGCGATGCCCTTGACCTGGCCACGCAGCACATGATGCACGAGGCGGGACTCTACCTGAGCCGCTCTCATATCGATTTCAGCACCCACATTTTCGCCGGCGAGCCGCTGTTTACGATCCTCGATACGGCTGAGCTATTGGGTTGCCACGAAGTCGTCTTGCCAGCACACAAGCAAGGCGGCTGGCCGCGCCGGTTTTCAGGCGGACTGGCCGGCAAGCTGGCGCGGGGCAGCCGCGGCACCACCATCCTGCTGGCAAACCACGAGGGCGTCAGCAGCCCTGTACCCGTCTGAGCCGGAACGGCTTCGACGCTCCTCCTTTATCATGGACATGCGCACGATGATGCCAACTATTACCCTGTCTGACGGCTTGATGGCGATGCCGAGCGGCATGCGCCGCTGGCGTGAACTGCTCAAGCTGCATCTGCGCGCCCGCGTGCAACAGCGCCAAACCCGACTATGGCTGCAACTGCTGAACTCGCATCCGGTGTTTCATGATCTGGTACACGCCTATCCGCACATGATCCACAAGGTCTACCGGCCTTACCTGAGCCTGACCTTGAATTGCCACCAGCGCGTGGAATTGCTGGCCGAACACTACCATTTCATCTTGCAGCAAGGCTGGGGCAAGCTGATGGCTCAAGCGGCGCACGGGCCCGTACGCCTGGGCACAGTGGCGGGCAAGTCGGGCGCGTCCTACCACCTGCAACTGTGTTCGCTGCATCCGATGGACCGCGAAGGCGAGATGGTGCTGCAACTGATGGATGACGACGACGTCCTCTATTCGATCGCCTTTTCCTTCTTCGGCAGCCAGTTGCGCGCCACCCTGGGCATGCGCATCGGCTGCCTGCAAGGCCCGAAGGGCGAGGAAAGCGCACACCGCGTGCGCGAGGCAACGCGCGACTTGCACGGCATGCGTCCCAAGACCCTGATGGTGCGCCTGGTGCGCCAGCTGGGGTACGAACATGGCTGCCGCAAGATGCTTCTTGTCGGCAACATCAACCGCGCCGTGCACCATTCCGCCAAGAAAGGCCGTTTGTTCGCCGACTACAATGCGCTATGGCAAGAACTGGGTGCGCAAGTGCGCCAGGATGGCGATTTTGAGTTAGCGTGCGAAAACCTGCCCTTGCCGGCGCTGCAAGACATTCCTTCCAAAAAACGCTCGGAAGCACGCAAGCGCCACGAATTGACGCTGGCCATGATCGCCAGCCTGCGCAGCGGCCTCGACACCCATCGCAGCCCGATGCAAGCCGCCACGGCAGGTGCTGCGGCCGCCGCCAGCGAGGCGCGGCAAGCGGCCATGCTCGATGACGACGACTACGCTTCCGTTGTCGCCTGAGCGCCGCCCCCACCTGCGGCACACGCTACAACCCGTGCACGGCGCAATCCTGTTACGCTAGCGCTATCGGTCGCATTACGGTGCGCCGGTTCCCCCAACGCTTACTAGGAGGCATTCATGCGCGTAGACATCTACCGCCGGGCCGAGCACGACGGCATTTTTTCCTACCTCGCCGTGCCGGAAGGAAAACTCATTCCGGAAGAAGTGACCAATACCGACTGGCAGCTCGAAGTACGCGCCAGCGAAGTGGCCGACGATGCCCAGATATTGCCGGACTACCATATCGAACAGCCGCACCAGCAGATCGCCGCCAAGGGCTATGCGATCACGGGCCTGAAAGACATGTAAACGTAAAAAAAGCCAAACCAGCATGTCTGCGGTTTGGCTTTGTTGTCTGCGCCGGGCGGTGCCGGTCAGTATTCGACCGCCACCTCTTGCGCACCCAGCATTTGCTCCAGCGCCATCTGCAATTCATCCGATGGCGCCACTTTCCACTCATCGCCAAACTGCAGCACGCAGCTGACGCCTTGCGGGCTGACCCGCGCGGCGATCGGCAAGCCCGTCTCGGCCCGGTGCGGCATGATCACGTCTCGGATGCGCTTGGCGTCCAGGGTGGCCGGCAAGGTCAGGCCCAGCTGGCGGCCATATTGCACGCGCGCGGCGATGATGTCGAAAGCGCTCTCGGCCGTGATCCGCAAGCCGCCCGAAAAACGGTCTTCCGATACCTTGCCCACGACGGCCAGGAATTCGTCTTCCTTGAAGATTTTCCGGTTGGCGTCGAACAGTTCGCCATACACCGTCACTTCCACCGTGCCGCTCTTGTCATCGAGCGTGACGATGAGGATCTTGCCGCGCTGCGTCATCTGCGTGCGCAAGCCCGTGATGACGCCGGCCATCATGCGCGGCTCGCGCGACGGCGACAGTTCCGACAATTTCGTGCGCGCGAAACGGCGCGCCTCGGGCGCATACGAATCGAACAGGTGGCCGGACAGGTAGAAGCCCAGCGCGATCTTTTCTTCCGTCAGGCGCTGTTTATCTGTCCACACGGGCACCTTGACGTACTCGGGCGGCGCCACCATGTCGCTGTCGTCGCCGCCGAACAGGCTCACCTGGTTGGCCGCCTTGGCCGCCTGGTCGGCGCATTCCATGGCGAACGCCACGGAAGCGAGCAGGATGGCGCGGTCGACCTTCAGGCAGTCGAACGCGCCGCTGCGGATCAGCGACTCGATGGTGCGGCGGTTGATCTGTTTTTTATCCACGCGCTTGCAGAAATCGAACAGGCTCGTGAATGGCCCGCCCGCCTCGCGCGCGGCGATGATGGCTTCGATGGCATTCTGGCCCGAGCCCTTCACGGCGCCCAGGCCGTAACGGATCTGCGTGACTTTCTTGCCGCTCACGGACGGCGGCGCGCCGCTCGGCGTGAAGCGGTAGTCCGATTCGTTGATATCGGGCGGCAACAAGGTCAGCTTGCAGATTTCCAGCGAGTCTTCCACCAGGATCTTGATCTTGTCCGTGTCGTCCATGGCCAGCGACAAGTTGGCGGCCATGAAGGCGGCCGTGTGGTGCGCTTTCAGATACGCCGTGTGGTACGACAGCAGGGCGTAGGCGGCGGCGTGCGATTTATTGAAACCGTAGCCGGCGAACTTTTCCATCAAATCGAAGATCTCGTCGGCCTTTTCCGCCGTCAAGCCGTCTTTCGCCGCACCGGCGCGGAAGATCTCGCGGTGCTCGGCCATCTCTTCGGCCTTCTTCTTGCCCATGGCGCGCCGCAGCATGTCGGCGCCGCCCAGCGAGTAGCCGCCGACGATCTGCGCCATCTGCATCACCTGCTCCTGATACACCATGATGCCGTAGGTTTCGGACAGAATCGATTCCGTGCGCGGATCGGGATAATCGAAACGTTCACCGTGCTTGCGCTTGCAAAAATCCGGAATCAGGTCCATCGGGCCCGGGCGGTACAGCGCCACGAGCGCGATAATGTCTTCAAAACGGTCGGGACGCGCGTCTTTCAGCATGCCCTGCATGCCGCGCGACTCGAGCTGGAACACGGCCACGGTCTTGGCCTTGGTCAGCAAGTCGTACGACGGCTTGTCGTTCAGCGGCAAGGTCGCCAGGTCGAAGTTCGCCTGCGCGGGATCGAGCTGCTTGATGTAGCGCACGGCGCGGTCGAGGATGGTCAGCGTGGTCAGACCCAAGAAGTCGAACTTCACGAGGCCGACGGCCTCCACGTCATCCTTGTCGTACTGCGACACGACGCCCGAATCGCCGCCCTGCGTGTACAGCGGACAGAAGTCCGTCAGCTTGCCCGGGGCGATCAGCACGCCCCCCGCGTGCATGCCGATATTGCGCGTGATGCCTTCGACCTGCTGCGCCAGGTCCAGCAGCTGCTTGACCTCTTCCTCGTTTTCCAGGCGCTCCTTGAGCAGCGGCTCTTCCTCGATGGCATCGGCGATCGACACGGGTTTACCGGGCTTGAACGGAATCAGCTTCGAGATGCCGTCGCAGAAGTTGTAGCCGAAATCCATCACGCGGCCCACGTCGCGGATCGCGCCCTTGGCCGCCATGGTACCGAAGGTGGCGATCTGCGAGACCGCCTCCTTGCCGTACAAATCCTTGACGTGCTGAATGACTCTGTCGCGCCCTTCCTGGCAAAAGTCGATATCGAAGTCGGGCATCGAAACGCGTTCGGGATTCAAAAAGCGCTCGAACAGCAGGTTGTACTGCAACGGATCGAGGTCGGTAATGAGCAGCGAATACGCCACCAGCGAACCGGCGCCCGAACCGCGGCCCGGACCGACGGGCACGCCGTTTTCCTTGGCCCACTGGATAAACTCGGCCACGATGAGGAAGTAGCCGGGGAACTTCATGTTGCAAATCGTGTCTGTCTCGAATTTCAAACGCGATTCGTAGCGCGGACGTTCCTTTTCGCGGCGCTCGGGATCGGGATACAGCTGGATCAAACGCTTTTCCAGGCCCGCCTGCGATTCGGCCACGAGGAACTGGTCGATCGTCATGCCCGGCGGCGTGGGGAAGTTCGGCAATTGCGGCTTGCCCAGGGTCAAGGTCAGATTGCAGCGCTTGGCAATTTCCACGGAATTGGCCAGCGCGGCCGGCAGGTCGGCGAACAGTTCCGCCATGTCGGCCTGCGACAGGAAGCGCTGGCTGTCATTGAAGCGTTTCACCCGCTTGGCGTTGGCCAGCATTTCGCCTTCGGCGATACAGGTGCGGGCTTCGTGGGCGATGAATTCCTCAGGAGAAATAAATTGCACGGGATGCGTGGCCACCACGGGCAAGCCCAGCTTGGCCGCCAGCGCCACCGCATGGCGTACCTGCGCTTCCTGGTTGGCCTGGCCACCGCGCTGGATTTCGATATAGAAATGGCCGGGGAAAATCTCGGCCCAGCGCTGCGCATTGCGTTCGGCCAGGGCCAGGTTGCCATTCTCGATGGCGATACCGACGTCGCCGAAATGCGCGCCCGACAGCACGATCAGGCCATTGGCCGCGCTTTCGCCCGGGTACAGGTCGTAGGTATTCGTCGCCAGCGCTTGCAGCCACTCGATGCGCAGCTCGGCGCGGCCCTTGTACTGGTTCGTCAGCCAGGCCGTCGACAGCAGTTCGCACAGCTGCAGATAGCCCATGCGGTTCTTCGCCAGCAATAGCAGGCGCGACGGTTTTTCGCGGTTGTCGTCATTCGTGATCCACACGTCGACGCCAACGATGGGCTTGATGCCCTTGCCGCGCGCTTCCTTGTAGAACTTGACCATGCCAAACAGGTTCGACAGGTCGGTGACGGCCAGCGCCACCTGCTTGTCCTTTGCCGCCGCTTTGACCACATCGTCGATGCGCACGAGGCCGTCGACGATCGAGTACTCCGAGTGCACGCGCAAGTGGACGAAAGCCGGACCGGGCTGCATCGCTTGCTGTGAACCTGCCGGAGCGCCGGCCTCTTGCATTACCATTTCCATCCTGTGTACCGTTTCGTGCAAAATTCAATGGGGTCTATTCTACCGCGTCGCGGCCGCGGACCGGGTATCCTGCCTGGCCTGTCGGGCTTATAATATCGGCTGTTCAGTCTAAACCGATCGCCATCATGCAAGCCATCACCCCAGCAACACCCGCCGTTTCCGCCGCCGCCAGCCAGCCCGCCGCCACGTTTGTCAATATCGCCGCGTATAAATTCATCACGCTGGACGATACGGAAGCCATGCGTCCCTTGTATCAGGAGCAATGCCTGGCGCTGGACCTGAAAGGCACGATCCTGCTGACGCCCGAAGGCATCAACATGTTCCTGTCGGGCACACGCGAGCATATCGACAGCTTCCTCGCCTGGGTGCGCAGCGATGTGCGCCTGGCCGATCTGGAATGGAAGGAAAGCTTGTCGAACGAGCAATCGCACAAACGCATGCTGGTCAAGCTGAAAAAGGAGATCATCACCATGCGCATGCCGCTGATCAAGCCGGAACTGGGCCGCGCCCCGTCCGTCGACGCGCATACGCTCAAGCGCTGGTTAGATGCCGGCGTCGACGATGCGGGCAAACCCGTGGTCATGATGGAAACGCGCAACGCCTTTGAAGTGGACGTGGGCACGTTCAACAACACGCTCGATTACCGGATCGACAAGTTCACGGAATTTCCGGCCGTCGCCGCCGCCCACAAGGACGAACTGGAAGGCAAGACCGTCGTCACTTTCTGCACGGGCGGCATCCGCTGCGAAAAGGCCGCCATCCACATGAAGGAAATCGGCTACGACAGCGTGTACCAGCTCGACGGCGGCATCCTGAAATATTTTGAAGAAGTGGGCGGCGAGCACTACACGGGCGACTGCTTCGTGTTCGACTACCGCACGGCCCTGAACCCGAAACTGGAACCGACGGAAACCGTGCAGTGTTTCGTCTGCCGCGCCGTCGTTACGCCGCGCCAGCAACTGGCGCCGGAATATGTGTATGAGGTGTCGTGCCCGCATTGCTACGGCAAGGGCGGAAATTAAGCATCCGGGCGTACCGCGCATGGGGAGAGAGGCTGCCCTACATTGCAACCTCCACAATGACTCAAGGCTTCCCGCAGGAGGCGATGATATCGCGGGCCAATTCCCTGGCGATGTTTACGCGGGAAAACTTGGCCACGAATTGCTCACGGCGCGTGTCCCGGATCAAGAGACGGTCAAAAGCGGTGACGGCAGCATCTGCGTCGCAGGGATAAAAGACGGCCGCATTCGGTATTTCCTCAGCAACAAATTTCGCCGCATAGCCATCGACCCCTGCCAAGATCGGCTTACCGCTGGCCCCATACTCGAACAATTTCGAGGGTAGCACTTTCTTGAACGCATCATAATCATTCAAGTGCACAAACAGCACATCCGCAGCCTGGTATGCAGCGATCAATTCATGTCGTTTCATCGGTGGCAGGAAGGCGACATTGTCGCTGCCAGCCTCCTTCAGCGCATTTTCCAGCGCCGCCCGCCGCCCGCCATCGCCGATCACGGTAAACCGTGCGCGACCACGCAAGCGCTTGGCAAGCGTGGGCAAAATCAGATGCAAACCCTGTCCTTCACCGACATTTCCAGCATAGACGATCGAAATCAGCGATGCCGCTGGAGCAGAAACGGGCCGCTCGGCCGTTCCGATATACAAGAACTCGTCGTCGATACCATTGGTGAAATACGAAAATTTCTGATCCGGATAACGACTTGAGAAATAGCCGGCAAACCCTGCGGAAATCAGGTTGACCTTGTCGGCTCGGCGAATTGCCCACCTTTCCAATAGGGAAAACACCGGCTTGAAGATTCCGGCCATATGTTTGGGCAACACATCCTTGATCGTGTCGACAAAGATGTCGCGGATGTCAAGATGCAGTCCAGCGCAACGGTTCCTCGCGATCCACGCACCCAGTACAGCAGTCATCAGGCGCGAGGAAGTGGCGCAGACCAGATCGTATTGGGCTGATTTGGCCAGCTTGATTGCGCTGCGGGCAAAGGCAAGGAAAGCCTTCGACTGATCGACCATGCCGCTTTGATGCGCAGGCAAGCCAATACGCCGAATCGTCAGGCCTGCGTGCTCCTCAACTTCCGGCGCCACAGCCGCAAATTTACTGTAACGGTTGGGCATGGTCGTGATTACATCGACATGGGAGCCGGCAGGCAAGGTTGCCAGCAGGGCGTCTGCCAGGGACGCGGCGCGAAACGAACCCGGACACAGATCAGGCGTGTAATAAAAACTTAACAGCAAAACTCTCATTCATTTTCCTTCTGTTCTACTGCAATAGCGCCTGACACAGTGCCCACCCAACGATACTCAGGCGTAGGAGTTGCCGACGATATCCAACAGCATGGCGCCAGGCGCCAGCTTGGCGTCAATACCCTTGAAGTCGCTGTGGCGAACCAACAACACGAGAATATCAGCCTGGGCAACCGCGTCATCGACAGAGACGAGCGCATGCTTCGCAAGCGAGCCAGCCAAGGCATCAATATTGGGCTCCACCAATAACAGGCGGGCGCCGGTGGTTGCAGCAAATTTTTCTGCAATGCTCAGGGCAGGACTTTCTCGCAGGTCATCAATGTTGGGCTTGAATGCCAAACCGAGCATGGCTACCGTCAGCGTCGATTCGGCCTGCCCGGCCGCAACCCGTGCGTCAACCGCCTCTTGCACCTGAGTCAGCACCCATTCCGGCTTGTGATCGTTGACCTCGCGGGCAGTGCGGATCAAACGTGCTTGCTCCGGCGTTTTATCAACAATAAACCATGGATCGACAGCAATACAATGCCCACCCACCCCGCAGCCCGGCTGCAGAATATTGACGCGTGGATGGCGATTCGCGAGAGATATCAACTCCCATACATTAATATCAAGCTTATCGCTGATCAGAGAGAGTTCATTGGCGAAAGCAATATTCACATCACGGAAGGCGTTTTCAGCCAATTTACTCATTTCCGCCGTGCGAACATTGGTATGCAGCAACTCTCCCCGTACGAAAATGCGGTACACATCGGCGGCCAGCGCCGCACACCGCGCCGTCACACCACCGATGATGCGGTCGTTGGCCACCAGTTCATGCACCACATTACCTGGAAGTACGCGCTCCGGACAGTATGCCACGTGTACATCGACGTCTGCGTCAGCCGCACTGAGCGGGAAACGCAGGTCGGGACGCGCAAGCTGCATCCATTGCAGCATCTGCTCGGTCGTGCCAACCGGCGAGGTTGACTCGAGAATAATGATGTTGCCCTTTTTTAGCACAGGTGCGATCGATTCGGCCGCTGCCCGCACGTAGCTCAAGTCTGGTTCATGCACACCCTTGAACGGTGTCGGCACGGCGATCAGGAAGGCATCGGCTGCTTCCGGGCGGGTAGTTGCACGCAGGCAGCCCTCGGTGACAGCGGCATGTACCAGCATGTCCAGTTCAGGTTCAACAATATGAATCTTGCCGGCATTGATGGTATCGACTGCGTGCTGGCTAATATCAACGCCAATCACCTTGACACCTCGCGATGCAAACATGGCTGCAGTGGGCAGACCGATGTACCCCAAACCGATGACTGAAATTGAATTGAATTTTTGATTCACTTGATAACTCCTGTTGAATTTAAAGTGCCGCCAGCTTGGCCGTCTGCTGCACATGATGTGCTAGAAGCGCGTCAATGATACGGACACTCGCAGCTCCATCACCGTAAGGATTATGGGCAAAACTCATCATTCCGTATGCCTGCTCGTCACTGAGCAACTCGGTGACATTGGCAACGATACGTTCGACATCGGTGCCGACCAAACGCACCGTTCCAGCGGCCAGCGCTTCGGGCCGCTCGGTAGTGTCGCGCATGACCAGCACCGGCTTGCCCAGTGAAGGTGCCTCTTCCTGGATACCGCCAGAATCGGTCAATATCAGATAGGAACGCATCATCAGGAAGACGAATGGCAAGTACTCCTGCGGAGCGACCAGATGCACATTCGAGACACCGCTCAGCAATCGATTTACGGGTTCCTGGACATGTGGATTCAAATGCACGGGATAGACGAAGTCAACGGCCGGGAATTGCTGTGCCAGGCGTTGCAGCGCGACGCAGATACGTTCAAAACCGCCGCCAAAATTTTCCCGGCGGTGGCCAGTAATGAGCACGACACGCGCATCTTCGCGCAGGAACGGAAAAAGTGCGGCCTGTTCTTGGTACAACTGTGGCGAGGCCCGCAACTTGTCACACACCATGACAAGGGCGTCAATGACCGTATTGCCAGTGACGACAATACGAGCGGCGTCGACGTTTTCCCTCAGCAGGTTAGCACTCGACTCGGTGGTCGGAGCAAAATGCATCTCGGCGAGCACGCTGGTCAGCCGTCGGTTGGCCTCCTCCGGCCAGGGCGAATACAAATTTCCCGTGCGCAACCCAGCTTCGACATGGCCCACTGGAATACGCTGGTAAAACGCAGCCAGCGAGGCGCAGAATGTCGTTGACGTATCGCCATGCACCAGCACGTAGTCAGGACGAAATTCGGCGAATACTTCAGCAATATTTTGCAAAATATCGGTCGTGACGGTATACAGATTCTGGTCGGGGCGCATGATATCTAGGTCAAAATCTGGCTTGATATCGAACAGATCAAGTACTTGATCGAGCATTTGCCGGTGCTGCGCCGTGACGCAAACCTTGCTATCGATGTCCGGATGCAGGGCCAGTTGGCGCACCAAAGGCGACATTTTAATCGCTTCAGGACGGGTCCCGAATACAGTCAGTACTTTCAATTGTTTCTTCATTGCATCTCCCGACCGGGCTATATCAGCCTCAGCCTTGTCAAACCGTCTAAAAAATGCAGCGTCAACAACCACCGGTATCCCGTATACCGGCGGCTGGAGCGATACGATGCAGGAAAATTAACTGTCGACGCCGCCGCACTTGGGCGGCCCCTCCGTTCCACGCCCTGCAAGAGCGGGACACCGCATGCCATATATATACGTTCCGGGGACATGCTGCCGGTCTGCGGCGGGCAAGCGCACTCGCCCGAATCAGATACGTGCGAGATACACCATTTGGCGCCCCCCCACAATCATGAGTCTGAGATGATAACCGTTTACTTCGCGAATAATCAATTGAGATTTGAAACTTGGTCCCCGATTCTTTGATGCCGGAAGTCAGCTGGCTGACACATACTACCTCGGAGGAAGGCATTTGGACCTGGGCATTTTCAATGCAATGCATTAAAGACAATACGCTGCAGCGTGAAAGAATACCAAGCAAAGGTTGACTTTACGCGAAAGGGAAACACGAAAAGTACTTCGTTCCTGCTACAATTTCGAGTAACATATCAAGTAAAGTTAGCCGTCATTCCTGCGAGCACTAGTATTGCCGCACACATTTCTCTAGCATATTCGAACTAAGTTGGCACCACTAACGCTATGTCCCGACACTACAAGCAAAGGAAACTTGCCAGCATGAAATTATTATAGTTAATACAATAAGATCGTGCGCTTCATCCTGGCTGCAAGCTTGCAGACTGTGTTGCGCGGCATGGATATGCAATATGCACTGAAGTGTGCAACGATCTTGCCATGGCGCACACCGCTATTGCTAGCGTGCTGTTCTTCAGCAACGTCGTTCTTGACATCAGCCCTGTTCACGACACACCATTTTCCTGATTGCCATCTGCACAAGGCCAGTGACAATGGGCTGCGCGACCGGGCAATCCGGACAGTTGCCCTCTCTCAATCATGCGGATATGACTTCGTCACTGCGAGAAGAATGGCCGCCGGCTCAATATTACCCTGCAATCGTCATGCCAAAAAGTAGGCTGCGATATTATCGGATTTTAATAACTTAAGGGCATAACGAATATGTTTACAAATTCCACCATTCTGGTAACGGGCGGGACCGGTTCCTTTGGCAATAAATTTGTGCCAATGACACTCGCCAAATATAATCCCAAAAAAATCATTATTTATTCCCGTGATGAAATGAAACAATGGGAAATGGCAAAACGTTTTCAAGGCGATCCACGTATCCGTTTCTTCATCGGCGATGTACGTGATCGTGAACGTCTGTACCGGGCATTGGATGGCGTCGATTATGTAGTGCATGCTGCGGCCACCAAAATTGTCCCAACTGCCGAATATAATCCGTTTGAATGCGTGAAAACCAATATCAACGGCGCGATGAATCTTATCGATGCGTGCATAGACAAGAAGGTCCGCCGCGTCGTCGCCTTGTCGACGGATAAGGCAAGTAGCCCGGTGAATCTGTACGGTGCGACGAAACTGGCATCGGATAAATTGTTTGTAGCAGGAAACTCATATGCTGGCGCAGATGGCTGCCGCTTTGGTGTTGTCCGCTATGGCAATGTGATGGGTTCGCGCGGTTCGGTCATCCCATTCTTCCTGTCGATTAAGGATAAAGGCGTACTGCCTATTACCGACCCACGCATGACCCGCTTCATGATTACGCTCGAACAAGGCGTCGAACTAGTGTGGCACGCCTTTGAAGATATGCAGGGCGGCGAAATCTACGTCAAGAAAATCCCATCAATGAAGGTGACCGATGTTGCCAATGCCGTCGACGATACCTGCACGCAAGAAACCATCGGCATTCGTGCCGGCGAAAAACTGCATGAGCAGATGATTAGCGCCGAAGATGCTTTGCTGACCTACGAATATGCGGAACATTTCAAGATTCTGCCTGCGATTCACAATTGGAGCGAAGATCCGTTCCGCATCAAGGATGGCGTCAAAGTGCCAGAAAACTTCGTTTATTCCAGCGACAACAACCGCGAATGGATGAGCATTCCTGAATTGCGCTCGTGGATCGAACAGCACACCAACGAAATCGACAAGGTTTAATTGTCACGCCGCACCCATTGTACTGTCGAACGAAACACCCCGGCATATAATGCCGGGTACTGTGCAAGCAAGTAAGGAGTTAAATTTGAATCCAGTCCCGCCAGGAAAGATCGAGTCCCCCCTCCCTTTCAACGCCGGAGTGCTGGCGCGTTTTGGCATAGGTGCCGCCCAGTTTGGCATGTCCTACGGCCGGTTCAATACCCAAGGCATGCCTTCGCAGGATGCGGTACGCAATATACTGATCGCGGCCCGCAACTTTGGCCTCTCGGTCATCGATACCGCGCATGAATACGGCGCCTCGCAAAGTGTACTCGGCCAGTGCGCCGAAGAAGCCCGGCATTTTGCCATGATCACCAAGACGCCGCGCCTGCCAGCCGACTTCACGGCAGCTGATGCGCAAACCCTGGCCGAAGCCTTGCGCGCCGCACTGGGGACGCTGCGACGTGCCTCAGTCGATGGCTTGATGGTTCACAACTCCGACGAACTGCTGGCACCTGGCGGGGGCTACGTCTATGAGCAGCTGTTGGCTCTGAAAGAGGCCGGACTGGTGCGAAAAATCGGCATATCCGCCTATACCGGAGAAGTAGCCGAAAAGATCGCAGACCGGTTCCCCATTGATCTTGTGCAATTGCCAATAAACTGGCTGGACCGACGGCTCATCGAGTCGGGAACGCTGCGTCGCCTGAACGAAAAAGGCATCGAGATCCATGCCAGATCAGCATTTTTGCAAGGCTTGCTACTGGCCGATCCTGCCACGCTGGCACCTAACTTTGACAGCGTTCGGCCAGTGCTGACGGCGTTTCGCGACAGTTGCACGCAGGCGGGCGTCAGTCCTGCGCACGCAGCGCTGCATCACTTGCTGGGAACGCCGGAAATCGCGCGTATTATTGTAGGGGTCGAGTCCATTGAACAATTGAATGAATTGTTCGGCAATTTCCCGCCCCCTCCGCCGATTCATTTCGCCGACTTCAGCTGCAACGATGTCCGCATCCTGAATCCCGTATTATGGAACGCGTAAGCATGCGTGCGCGGCAACACGTGCAATCATCGATGCAAGGAACACAGTAAAAATGAAAATTGTTGCAATTATTCAAGCTCGAATGGGATCGAGCCGCTTGCCACGCAAGGTCTTGTCGGATATTGCCGGCCGCACCATGATCGATCGCATTATCGAACGCGTCTCTGCAGCCAGCCTGATCAACGAAATCGTCGTGGCGACGTCGCTCAGCGAAGACGACGACGTCCTCGTCGAACATGTGCTGGCGGGTGGCGCTGCACGCGTATTCCGTGGCTCAATGGATGACGTGTTGTCACGCTATTATGAATCTGCGCGCCTGCATGGAGCTACGCACATTGTCCGCATCACGGCGGACGACCCGCTAAAGGACCCGCAGATTATTGACCGTGCAGTGCGACTGCTGCTTGAAGACACCAGCCTCGCTTACTGTTCGAATACAATTACACCGACCTTCCCCGAGGGTCTTGACGTCGAAGCATTCACCTTCACGGCGCTGGAAACAGCGCACCGCGAAGCGCAGCTACCTTCCGAGCGCGAACACGTGACTCCATATATCTGGAAAAACAGCGCCCTATTCAAGGCGTTGAATTTTGTCCATGATACAGAACTGCAGGATTGGCGCTGGACTGTGGACAAGCCGCAGGACCTCGAATTCATGCAGCATGTCTATACGCAGTTTCAGGACCAGCCGCTGGTTCCATATCAGGCCGTGATCAAGTGGCTTGAATCGAATCCGCACATTCGTCTTCTCAATGCCGACACCATCCGCAACGAGGGATACTTTAAATCTTTGAAATCAGAGGAAAAATGACGACCACAAAGCAAGCATCCGCGACCGCCGCCAGACTGTATGGCAATGAACTGAAATATGTCACCGAGGTGATAGATTCGGAGTTCCGAAGCTCGAAGGGTTCGGGCATGATGCGTCGCCTGGAGGAAGCCTTTGCCGAACGTTTCGACGCCAAGTATGCGATTTCCTTCGTCAACGGCACGGCGACCATGCACGCGGCACTGGAGGCGTATGGCATCGGCCCAGGCGATGAGGTCATTGTACCGCCACTGACGATGTCCGCGACAACCTTTGCCGTCCTGCAGGCAAACGCAACGCCAGTATTTGCCGATGTCGATGCCGACACCTTCCAGATCAGTGCCGAGTCGATCGCCGCACGCATCACGCCCAAAACCCGCGCAATCATCACCGTGGCCCTGTATGGCATGTCGCCGGACATGGATGCGATCATGGCATTGGCCAAGCAACACAACTTGTTCGTCATTGAAGACAATGCTCAGTGCTTCCTCGGCAAATACAAAGGTAAAATCGTCGGCACGCTCGGCCATTGCGCCAGCTTCAGCTTCCAGAGTTCGAAGCATCTGAGCAGTGGTGAAGGCGGCATGATTATCACCGATGACATTGAACTGGCCGAGAAGATCCGCAAGGTCCAGTCGCTCGGCTACGCTGGTGTCGGCGCAACCAAGGCAAAGATTACCAAGAAAGATATTCAAGACCCATACTACTCGCGCCACGTGACGATGGGCTGGAATTACCGCATCCCCGAACTGTGCGCAGCAGTAGCGCTGGCTCAGGTCGAAAATATCGAGCCACTGGTGCAAACACGGGTAGATGCTGCGGCACTGTTTACGAATGCAGCCAAGGGTTTTGACTGGTTCAAACCGCAATTCGTCGGCCCTGAATACGTCAACACCTACTGGACTTGGGTGGCGCGCCTTGACCACACGGATATTACCTGGCATGAGTTCCGCGATCGTTTCGTGGAGTTGGGTGGCGACGGCGTATACGCGGCATGGAAGCTGACGTATCTGGAGCCGATGTTCGAAACCATGAACCTGCTGGGCCGTGAAGATTTCATCTCTGCGGAAAATCGCGCACAATACAAACCTGGCCTGTGCCCGGTTGCCGAACGCATCGCGCCGCGTCTGCTGCAGTTCAAGACGAATTACTGGAACTTGGCTGATGCTGAACGCCAGGCTGAAATCCTGCGCGCCACGCTGCAAAGTTTCGAGAAATGACACCGATGCGTGTAATGGTACTGGGAGCAACAGGGTTAATGGGCAGCACGCTCGTGCCATACCTGCGCCAGTGCGGTCATGCGGTCTTCACCAACGCGTCCGCTGCGGGCGCGCGGGTTGATCTGACGCAAGACGATGCCATGCGCGCCTGCCTGGACCAGGTAATGCCGGATGCTATCATCAATCTGATCGCCCTGACCAATGTGGACGAGTGCGAGAGGTCGCCGCAGCAAGCCTACCTCGTGAATACCAGGATCGTCGAGAATATTGCCGCGTGGATGCGCGACACTGACCGGCATGTCCATCTGATCCATATTTCTAGCGATCAAGTGTACAATGCGGCCGGCCCGCACCGGGAAGATCAGGTTGCGCTGTCGAACTACTACGGCTTTTCAAAATATGCAGGTGAACTGGCCGCTGCAACCGTGCCGCATACGATTCTGCGCACGAATTTCTTCGGTGTCAGCCAGTGCCCGGGCCGCACCAGCTTTAGCGACTGGCTCGTGCGAGCCCTGCGCCAGGGCGAATCCATCACCGTGTTCGATGATGTCCTATTCAGCCCCTTGTCTCTCGGGACGCTGGTTTCGCTCATCGAGCAGGTGCTCGCGCACCCAATACAGGGCGTCTTCAACGTCGGCAGCAGAGAGGGTTTGTCAAAAGCCGATTTCGCCTTCGCGTTGGCGCAGCAATTGAATCTGTCCTGCGCAAACATGCGCCGCGGCAGCTCCAGTAGCAGCCCCCTGACAGCCTACCGCCCGAAAGATATGCGGCTTGATGTGGCAAAGTTTGAAGCAGCCATGGGTATGCCAATGCCTATTTTACAAAAAGAAATTTATAGCGTTTGTAAGGAATATGAAAATGCTGCGCGTTAATTCCGAATTAAAGATTGATAACAAGACCATCAGCAATGATAGTCCGACGTATTTCATCGCCGATATTGCCGCTAACCACGACGGCGACCTGGAACGCGCCAAGGACCTTATTTATATGGCTGCTGAAGCCGGTGCCGATGCAGCCAAGTTCCAGCATTTCAAGGCGGACACTATCGTCAGCGACCATGGCTTCAAGGCCCTTAGCGGTGACCAGTCGCACCAGTCTAAATGGAAGAAGTCCGTGTTCGACGTCTACCAGGATGCCTCCGTCGGCCTGGGGTGGACACCAACGCTGGTTGACACCTGCAAAAAAGCGGGGATTACCTTCTTCACCAGCCCCTACGCACTCGACCTGGTTGATGCTATCGATCCGTTCGTTCCTGCGTATAAGGTGGGCTCTGGCGACATCACATGGGTGGAAATCATCGAGTACATCGCTGCCAAGCAGAAGCCCTATATCTTGGCGACAGGTGCCTCGACAATGGACGATGTGCTGCGTGCCGTTACAGCAGGCCTGGCGATCAATCCGAACCTCGCTTTGATGCAATGCAACACCAATTACACCGCAGAACTTGAAAATTTCAAGTACATCCAGCTCAACGTACTGAAATGCTATCGGGAAATGTTCCCGCACATGGTGCTGGGCCTCAGTGATCACACTCCAGGTCACGCAACCGTACTCGGCGCAGTTGCTCTTGGTGCTCGCATGATCGAGAAACACTTCACCGACGACACCAAGCGAGTCGGACCTGATCATGCCTTCTCCATGGATCCTGCCTCTTGGCGCGACATGGTCGAGCGCACGCGCGAACTGGAATTTGCCCTGGGAACGGGCATCAAACGCGTGGAAGAAAACGAAAGCAAAACCGTGGTTCTGCAACGCCGCGCCATTCGCCTGGCCACTGACTTGCCAGCAGGCACGGTGCTACGCGCCGAGCATCTGAATTTTCTGCGTCCCTGCCCAGCAGACGCGTTGCCACCATACTGCATCACCCAGGTAGTTGGAAAAACCTTGTCGGTCAATGGCGTCGCCGGCCAGCATATCAGCATCGGATCTCTGGCGTGAGGCAGCAGCACGGCGGAAAAATCGCGGCCGTCATTCCAGCATGGAACGAGGCCGCAACGATTGCCCAGGTCGTCAGCGGTCTGCAAGGTATCGCCTTGCCAATTGTTGTCGATGACGGCTCATCGGATGACACCGCCGCGCTGGCGCTGCAAGGCGGCGCAGTGGTCGTGCGCCACGGCATCAACCGCGGCTACGATGCGGCCATTGACAGCGGCTTCGCAGAAGCGGCGCGTCTCGGTTGTGAATATGTGATTACCATCGATGCCGACGGTCAGCATGACACTGCCGCCTTGGTCGCCGCAGTTGGCATATTGCAGGCTGGCGCCCGGCTCACCGTAGGTGTGCGCGACGTGCAGCAGCGGCTCGGCGAAACCCTGTTCTGCCTGGTCGGCAAGCGCATGTGGGGGATGGATGATCCATTATGCGGCGTTAAAGGTTATCACATCGATCTATATCGAAAGCTGGGGGCATTCGACACCTACCGGTCGGTTGGCACGCAATTGGCGATCCATAGCGTCCTGACCGGCACGCCTGTCGTCCAGTTTCCACTGAAGACCAGGGAGCGCCTGGGCCAGCCCCGTTTTGGGACCACCTTGAGCGCGAATCTGAAAATTGTACGCGCCCTTGCCATTGGTATCTGCAGAACCATCCGCCATCGGTACGTCGTGCGCACATGAGTGAACCGCGCACCGGTTCGCAAGCTCCGCTCAAGGAGCGGGCACGCACCGCACTACAGTCCCTCCCCGCCCTCAATTCGCGCGCCGTATTTGCCATCGCTTACGCGGGCAGTGCTGGCGTGCAAAAAGGCCTGGGACTGTTGCTTTTCCTGTGGCTGGCTCACTCGCTACCGGTAGACGCGTATGCGCAATTTGGCCTGTTTTATGCGCTGCAAACAGGTATTACCGCGTTCGCTATCGCCGGCATCATGGAGTCGGTGGTGGGCATGCTGAAAGACCGTCCCGCTGGAAAGGCACGAACCAGTCTGTTCAGTGCCGCCAATACGGTATTCCTGCTGCTGGCCGCGCTGTCGACCATGTTGACCGTGCTCAGCTACCGCCTCATAGTTTCCAACACGCCAGCATCATGGGCGGAACTGCTGTTGGTCGCCGCAACGGGCGTCATCACGGCATTTTTTACCCTGCAGGCCCTGCTTACACGCCTCGAAGAAAAACATCTGGCATCCCTGTGCCTGAATTCGCTGCCCGCACTGGCCGGCCTGCTGGCCGGTTTTCTCGCCTTCGCAGCCATCCGCACCGTGCCCGCTTTTTTTGCCGGCACTGCGCTGGGCCTGCTATTGTCGCTGCCTGCGCTGACGTGGAAAAAAGTACCCTCGTATGGTTTTGCACGGCAGGGCAGCGACGTCAGACTGATACTGGCGCGTATCGCGCCCTTCGTTCTGATTGTCCTGCTCGGATGGCTGAGCGGCTATGGCAACACCTATCTCGTTCAGTACTTTTTCAATCCCAATGATGTGGCCCGCTTCACCTTCGCCTATTCAATCTCGTCAATCATGCAATTGGTGGCCACCTCGCTCAATCAAGTGTGGAGTCCGCGCTTCTTCCAATTGGTGCATGAATTGACGATTACCGAAGTCGAAGCAAAGAACCACCATTTTTACCGCCTGCAAGGTCTGGCGCTCGGTCTGTTCGGCGGTGCAGTACTGCTCATCCTGCCACTGGTGATCCAGGCAGTCGGCCCTTCCTTGCGCCCCTACCAGCATCTCGAACTGGAAATGTTTTTCCTGTTCTCGGCCTACGCCGTGTCGATTCCGTGGTGGCACATCCAGAATTATTATCTGGTGCATGGCAAGGGCCATCAGCTGATGAATGTAACACTGGCCACCAGTATCGCTGGCCTGATCGCCTGGGCCGCATTGATGCTGGCGCTTGGCGTGCTCGGCGTCTACGCCGGATTTTTCGCGATGATGCTGCTGCGCTCGATCGGCGTATTTTTCCACGCCCGCCAGTGGTGGCAAATTCGCCTGTTATGGCAAGGACCGGCATTGGCGACCTTAATGCTCGGCGGCTGTATGCTGCTTGCCAGCCAATTCGCCCACGCTCCCTGAACCAGCTACTTTAGATTGATTAAGCATGGACTACACAATTATAAAAAAAATTATGCTCGACTGTTTCAAAATCGAGAAAATTCGCTATGACGAGGTGCCAGTACTGACTGTCGCACACGATAACGACCGCAGCCTCTTACACAAAGGAAAATACTATTCTCCATTGATCGACACCATGGAGGACGACCTGGCGCAACGCGGCGTGGCCTGCATCAGCGTGGCACGCATCATCTCTACCGTGAAGGGCGAGTTGAGCTATGCACGCGTGTACTCGCCGGAAGGTGCTTTTGCCCGCGCCTTGGTGGTAAAGCGCCTGCTGGCAAAATTCACACGCGCAGCCTACCCCTATTCGGCGATGGAAGAGCGGATCTGGGGTGACATTCTCGACCAGACCAAGGCAAAGAAAGTTTTTGGCATCCAGCCATCGCGTGAACTCTGCGTGGCCTGCCACAAACGCGGTGTATGGGTAGCAGACGTCCAACACGGCGTCATTGCAGAAACCCACCCATGGTATGGCGCCTCGTTCCGTGCCGCCGATCCGATCGAATACCTGCCGAACGCCTTCCTGTGCTGGGATGAAGGAAGCGCCGAGGTAATCCGCGAATGGGCCACGCCGAAAGGTGTAGTCACCAATGTCATCGGCAACCGCTGGCTGGCGCGCTTTACACGTCCAGCCGCTAACGATGCCCTGGTACAGGAACTTTCCGCCGACTATCAGTTGCGCACTGTACGAGATGAACGCAAAACAGTCATGATGAGTCTTTCATGGGGGTGCACCAATATACCGAACGGCTTCATTGGCGAGGAACTGGAACAAGTCATCCGCAAGACTGCATCGACCTATCGCTGGCTTCTACGCCTGCACCCGAATCAGATTCAGGGCTTCGCCACGCATGAAGGCCCTAACTTCATCAAATATTTCAACCAATCGCTGCGCGGCTATGCAGAATGGGAGCTGGCCACCCAGGCGCCGTTACCAGTCGTTCTCCGCGATATCGACTTGCACGTATCATGGAATAGCTCTGTATGCATAGAAGCGGCACAGGTGGGTATTAAATCAGCGCTGCTCGACCCGAACTTGCGGGCGGATGAATCCAAGGGTGACTATTACTCTTACTATAAACAGGCCGGTCTGGTCGAACTCATCTCGGAATCGGAAGCCAGCCTGACCGCCTGGCTCGCGGACAATATCGATAGCAAGCGGCCAGCAGAATCCTTTGACGCCTTTGACGAGCGGTACGTGCAGTTACTGGATTTTCTGGCGAAATAAGGCAGCGATGATCTTCACCACCGCGCACGCGAAACACCTCGCGTACACCGCCTTTCTGATGCTGCTGGTCGCTGCCTTCGCCTTGCGCATCGAGTGGCTGGTTGGCCTTTATCTCGGCGTCGCTTTGTGCGTCGTGCTGCGAAACGCCCATATGTTTCGATTGGCTAACAACGTCGAGCGCTACATGATGCTCTTACTCCTGTGCACTCTCACATTGATGCTACCGTTGAGCACAATGCGCAGTTGGACAGCCCCGATGCACTACGGTATTTCACTACTGTCCATGGGTGCAGCATTCGTCCTGAGCCGCGATAAGGATGCACTGCTGGCCGCTTGCAAATATTCACTATTGGCGGCTTTGGCAGCGCTCTTTGCCGCACTGGTTGTCACAGGACTCAGCGATTTTCCACTGGAAAACCTGATTCCCGATTCCAGCAGCAACGGCATCACGTCCTATCTCATCGTGCTGCAGGCAACCTATTCCACACTAAAATTCCTGCGCCACCGCCAGGCCAGCCTTGTCACTGCTTCGCTAACACTATTTGTTTGCATCATCGGCTACGGCCGCGGCTCCATCCTTGCTTCCACAGCTATTTTGGCAGTAAATCTATTGTCCTATCTGTCCTGGAGACGCGACCTGCGCGGCCTACGCAGTATCGTGCTAGGTCTTGGAGCAGTATTCCTGGTGTCGATTTACTTTGCCGACGATATCGTCGATTTCGTCGAGTCCAATACAAAAATCGGTTCCGGGCTGGTCGATGAACCGCGTCAGCGCATCCTGACCGACTACATGAACAAGATTAACTGGGCGAGCGCGCTGACAGGCGCCGACTACGAGGGCACTAGCATCGAGTCCGACTTCAACGGCAATCCCCATAACTCCTTTGTGCGCGCTCATCATATTTTCGGTGCACTGTACCTGCTGTCGCTGGCCGCCTTTCCCCTGGCGTTGCTGCGAAGAAGGCTGCCATCGTCTGTGAAGGCATTTTCCGGAAGCATGCTGTTGATCGTACTGTTTCGCTGTGCGACGGAACCAGTACTGTTCCCTACGATTTTTGATTTCTATTTTTTCGCCTTCTTTTTCGCTCTCAGCGGAAAATTTCTGCCACATCCGCCCAGAAACAGGATCGCCAGTTCATGAACACGCCGCCACGTCACCACAATAATTTCAATCTGATCCGTTTGCTTGCCGCGTTACAGGTCATGAGCGTGCATGCGCTGAACCATTTCGGCATTAGCGGATATGCCGTCGAGATCTTAAAAGTTTTCCCCGGCGTACCAACGTTTTTTTTCCTCAGCGGCTATCTGATCTGCTCCTCCTACCAGCGCATGGAAGGAAAGGGGCTGCTGGCCTTCTTCAAGAACCGCGTACTACGCATCTATCCAGCATTATGGGTGTGCATACTGCTGTCGACCGCCACAGTGTTCATCCTGGGCTATCTGCCTACTCCTGGCCTGAGCCTGTCGTCGTTCTTCATGTGGCTGACCGGCCAAATGACGATACTGCAGTTCTACAACCCCGAGTTCATGCGCGGCTTTGGTGTCGGTGTCTTGAATGGCGCTCTGTGGACCGTATCGATTGAACTGCAGTTTTACCTGCTGATGCCTGTCGTCTACTATCTTGCACGGCGCGCCAAGGCGCTCCTCATACTGCTATTCTTGTTGTCTATGGCAATCAACGTCTATCTTGGGCAACACTTGGACTGGAGCATCATGTACATGAAATTGCTGTATGTGTCATTCGCTCCCTGGATATATATCTTTCTGCTGGGTTGCTTTATAGCACTTAACGAGAACTGGATTACCAAGATCCAGCGCCTCGAGTACAAATATCTGCTGCCCGCCTACTTGCTGGCGATGAACTTCATCGGCAGTTATCAGCGCAATGCGGAAAACGGCATCAATCCGGTCGCCGTCGTGTTGCTTGTTGCGCTACTGCTCAAGTTTGGCACGGCACAACTGGCGCTGCCTGCTAAAATAACCGCCGTTATCCGTAAAACGGACTTCTCCTACGGGCTCTATCTCTACCATATGCCGGTCATTAATGTGCTGTTGTTCACCGGCGTGTTTTCTGCGGGCATCAACGTCTTCGCCACGATCATCGTCAGTGTCGTGGCCGCGATGTTTTCCTGGTATGTCATCGAGCGCCCCGCTTTGAAACATAAGTACTAAGCCAATATAATTGCAACATCAACTTCTGGGAATAAGAACGATTATGTCGTCCGCTGCCACGTCAAACTATCAAATTTGCACCAATTGCGTAATGGACACGTCCGATTCAAAGATTACCTTTGACGCGAACGGGGTCTGTGATCACTGCACCACTTTCAAGGAAAAAATCGCTCCAAACTGGCACACGGACGCCCGTGGCCAGCAGGAACTGGACAAACTCGCCGCCGCCATCAAGGTTGCTGGCAAAGGCAAGGATTTCGATTGCATCATTGGTATGAGCGGCGGTATCGACAGTTCCTATCTGACGTATATCGCGAAGGAAAAGTTGGGCTTGCGACCACTGGTATTTCACGTTGATGCAGGCTGGAACTCGCAAGAGGCTGTCAATAATATCGAACGCATTGTCGACTGCCTGAAACTCGACCTGTACACCGAAGTAATCGACTGGCAAGAAATGCGCGATCTGCAGCTCGCTTTCTTCAAATCAGGCGTTTCGCACATCGACACCCCGCAGGACTATGCCTTCTTTGCGACGATGTACAAGTTCGCCGAAAAACATGGCATCAAGTATATTCTGACCGGGGCCAACCTGTCGACCGAGTGCATCCGCAATCCCATCGAATGGATGTACTACCAGTCCGATTCCATCCAGCTGCACGACATTCATCGCCGCTTCGGCAAGAAGGCCCTGAAGAATTTCCCCACAACGTCCATCTTGCGCCACAAGATTTATTTGCCCTACATCAAAGGGATCAAAATCGTGCGCCCGCTCAACTTCGGGCCGTATATCAAGGAAGAGGCTGTCGAACTGCTCAAGCAGAAATTCGACTGGCAACCGTATCCGCAAAAACACTTCGAATCACGATTCACGCGCTTCTACGAGGGATATTGGCTGCCAAAGAAATTCGGCTACGATACCCGCCGCGTTCAGTATGCAAGCCTGATCGTGACCAATCAGATGACGCGGGAGCAGGCGCTGGAAAACTTGAAGCAGCCGGCCCTCAGCGAGGACGTGGCGCGCCAGGAATTCGAGTACGTGGCGACCAAGCTGGGTATTACTGTTGCCGAACTGCAAAGCTATATGGATGCCCCCAACAAAAGCTACAAAGACTATAAGTCGCAGGAAAGTTTTTATCTGTTTGGCGCCAAGGTAATGAAATTCCTTGGCCTGGAGCTGGGCGGGAAACGATGATTACCATCGTCGACTATGGCCTGGGCAACGTACTGGCCGTCGCCAACATCTACAAACGTCTTGGCATTCCGGTTACCATCGCCACCAACGCAGCAGAGCTGCGCGGTGCAAAAAAAATCGTTTTGCCAGGCGTGGGCGCCTTCGACTGGGCGATGACGCGCTTGCAGGAATCGGGCATGCGCGAATGCCTGGATCAACTGGTGCAGGGTGAGTACAGCCACGTAATCGGCATCTGCGTCGGCATGCAGATGCTGGCCACACGCAGCGACGAGGGTAGCTTGCCTGGCCTGGGCTGGATTGACGCCGATGTCAAGCGCTTTGACGACACGCACATGCTGCAACAGACCCATTTGCCGCACATGGGCTGGAATGACGTCGTGCCGCAGCGCCCCAACAGCCTGTTCAAGAACCTGGACGCCGGCGCGCGCTTCTATTTCTTGCATTCATATTATTTTTCCCCACATAAGCAGGAAGACGTGCTGGCGGTGGCCGACTATAACGGCCCATTCACTTGCAGCGTCAACTCCGGCAACGTCTTTGGCGTGCAATTCCACCCCGAAAAGAGCCATCAATGGGGCATCCAATTGTTACAGAATTTTGCGGAGCTGTAAGATGTTACGACCACGAATCATTCCCTGCCTGCTAATCCAGAACGGCGGGTTGGTCAAGACCGTCAACTTCGGCAGCCCAAAGTATGTCGGCGACCCGCTGAACGCCGTTCGCATTTTCAATGAGAAGGAAGTTGACGAACTGATCGTCATCGATATTGATGCCACCGTGCACAAACGCGAACCCGACTATGCATTGATCAAGTCGCTGGCGGCCGAGTGCCGCATGCCCCTGTGCTATGGCGGAGGGGTAAAAACGGTCGAGCAGATACAAACAATCATTGGCCTTGGCGTCGAGAAGGTCGCCCTTAGCTCGGCGGCCTTGGCTGATCCGGAACTGGTTTCCCGGGCCGCCGAAAAAGTTGGAAGCCAAAGCGTCGTCGTCGTCCTGGACGTCAAGAAGAGCGGTCTATTTCGCAAGTACGAGGTATTCACCCACAATGGCAGCCGTGGAAGTGGCGTCGGTCCGGCCGAACTGGCAAAAAAAATGCAGGCACTTGGCGCGGGCGAAATTGTCATCAATTCCATCGAACGCGACGGACAGATGAAGGGCTACGATGTCGACCTGATCGACACCGTGCGAGCCGCAATCACGCTGCCCATGACTGCCCTGGGCGGCGCCGGCAGCCTGCAGGACGTGAGCGACCTGATTCGCCGCTTCGACATCATTGGAGCCGCTGCCGGCAGCCTGTTTGTCTTTAAGGGGACCTATCGCGCCGTCCTGATCAACTATCCCAACCGTCAAGACAAGGACGCGCTGGTCCTGAAAGCGGGCCAACGGAACGAAAGCGCTATTTAATCCTCTCAGAGGCATGGAGAACAAGTGAAACAAATTTTGCAAAGCCTGAAAACAGGCGCTACTACCGTGGCCGATGTGCCCTGTCCTACAGTGGGCAAAGGCGGCGTATTGATACGCTCATCGCGCACGCTGGTATCCGTCGGCACCGAACGTATGTTGGTCGAGTTCGGCAAAGCGGGCTGGATCGAAAAAGCCCGCCAGCAACCCGACAAGGTGCGCATGGTACTCGACAAAATCAAGACGGACGGGCTGGCACCAACGCTCGAAGCGGTCTTCAACAAGCTCGATCAGCCATTGCCTCTGGGTTATTGCAATGTCGGCACGGTGCTGCAAACCGGACAGGGCGTCAACGGCATCACGCTCGGTGATCGAGTAGTCTCGAACGGCAAACACGCAGCGGTCGTCAGCGTACCGATGAATCTGTGCGCGACCATTCCGCCAGGCGTCTCCGACGAGCAGGCCGCATTCACAGTACTGGCGTCGATCGGTCTGCAAGGTATCCGCTTGGCACAACCAACTCTCGGTGAAGCCGTCGTGGTTACGGGTCTGGGCTTGATCGGGCTGATGACAGTGCAACTGTTGCGTGCGCATGGCTGCCGCGTACTGGGCATCGATTACGATCCTGCCAAGCTGCAGTTAGCCAAACAATATGGCGCCGAGGTCGTCGATCTGAGCGCCGGCGAAGACCCCCTGGCGGCGGCGAATACCTTCTCGCGCGGGCGCGGTGTCGACGCCGTACTCATCACAGCTTCGACGACCAGCAACGAACCGGTGCATCAAGCGGCATTGATGTCGCGCAAGCGCGGACGCATCGTGCTGGTCGGTGTAACCGGGCTGGAACTGTCACGCGCCGATTTCTATGAAAAGGAACTCACCTTTCAGGTCTCTTGTTCCTATGGCCCAGGCCGCTACGACCCGAATTACGAGGAAAAAGGCCAGGACTATCCGGTAGGTCTGGTACGCTGGACCGAACAACGCAATTTCGAGGCAGTACTCGACATGATGGCCGACGGCAGACTCAACGTTGACGCGTTGATCTCGCATCGCTTCACGATCGACCAGGCGGAGAATGCCTATGCCCTGTTGTCTGGCAGTGCGCCAGCGCTCGGCATTTTGCTCGAATACCCATCCGACGAGACCATTCCCGACACGGTACTGCGCCAGCGTACGGTTGAACTGGCAGAAGGAGGGACTCGCGGGGCAGGTTTAGCCTTCATCGGATCGGGCAACTATGCTACGGCGGTCTTGATTCCCGCCTTCAAGAGCGCAGCGGCGACGCTGAAGACGGTGGTTTCGAACAATGGCGTCTCCGGCGTCCATGCAGGGCGCAAATTTGGTTTCCACGCCACCACTACCGATACCGACTCTGTATTCATCGATCCGCAGGTTCACGGAGTCGTCATCAGTACCCGCCATGATAGCCATGCCAAGCTCGTTTGCCAGGCGCTCGCTGCCGGCAAACATGTATTTGTTGAGAAACCCTTGGCCTTGCACGCGGAAGAGCTGGACAAAATCGACGTGGCCTACCGCGCTGCGGCCGTGGCGGGCCATCCAGCCATGATTATGGTCGGTTTCAATCGCCGCTTTGCGCCGCATGTTCAAAAGATCAAATCCTTGCTGAACAGTATGCACGAGCCGAAGACCTTCGTCATGACGGTCAATGCCGGCGCCATTCCGGCACAGCATTGGACCCAGGACAATGAGGTGGGCGGAGGCCGCATCGTGGGCGAAGGATGCCATTTCATTGATCTGCTACGCTTTCTCGCCGGCTCACAGATTACCGAGTACCGCGTACACAAGATGCAAGCGGCTACCGCTGACACGGTCGCGCTACAGCTCGGTTTCGCGGATGGATCGATCGGCACCATTCACTATCTGGCCAATGGCAGCAAAGCCTTCCCGAAAGAACGACTCGAAATCTTCGCCAGCGGTCGAGTATTGCAGTTAGACAACTTCCGCAAACTGACGGCCTTCGGCTGGCCTGGTTTTTCCAAAATGAATCTTTGGCGGCAGGACAAGGGACAAAAGCAATGCGCAGCGGCATTCGTCGTGGCAATGCAGGACGGCGGCAAAGCCCCCATTCCCTATGACGAAGTCATGGAAGTGAGCCGGGTGACGATCGCGCTCGCGGCAGCTGCGCAATGCTAAGCCAGTACAGCGGAACAGGCGAAAAATGCGCCGCCTGCGTGCGGGTGCTGCGATGAACGACGTGGCGCTCAAGTACTGGCACACCTTGCGGCACCTGAAGCCCATTCAGTTCTATGGCCGGATCTGGTTCAAGTACAAGCCAGTAAGTGCCGACCTGCGTCCGGCGCCGCCGCTGCGGCCACTGTCCGGCACGTGGGTGGTACCGGCGGCGCGCCCGGCCAGCCTTTCGGGAGAGGCGGTTTTTTGCTTCCTGAATGAAACACATGACCTGGATACGCTGCAGGGTTGGGACGATCCCGCTGTGGGCAAACTGTGGCGCTACAATCTGCACTATTTCGACACGTTGCACAGCGCTGACGCAGCCATGCACGGGGCGCAACATCACCGTTTTCTGGACCGCTGGATGCGCGAGAATCCGCCTGGTCAAGGTAGCGGCTGGGAACCCTATCCTACTTCGCTCCGAGTCATCAATTGGATCAAATGGGCGCTGAACGGCTCACCGCTGTCGCCAGCAGAACTTGACAGCCTTGCAACTCAGGTGCGCTGGCTGTCGAAGCGACTGGAGATCCATCTATTAGGCAACCACCTGTTTGCAAACGCAAAGGCATTGATTTTTGCCGGGCTCTTTTTTTCGGGCCCTGAGGCGGCGAAATGGCTGGCAACGGGAATGCAAATACTTGCCAGCGAAATTCCCGAGCAGATCCTGCCCGATGGGGGCCAGTTCGAACGCAGCACGATGTACCATGCGCTCGCACTGGAAGACATCCTTGACCTGGACAATGTGATGCAGGCGTTCGGCGGGGCTCTCGACGCACGTGCCCGCGCGCTGGCGGCTAGCTGGCGTGCCTTGGCAGGCCCCATGCACGTCTGGCTGCTGGCAATGAGCCACCCTGACCGGCGGATCAGCTTCTTCAATGACGCCGCTTTCGACATTGCCGTGCCGACTCCGGAGCTGGAAAAGTACGCGTCACGGCTTGGCCATGCCTGTGTTCCGACCCTGCCGGACGGTGTCCATCACCTGGCCGATAGCGGCTACTTGCGCATTCAGCAAGACGAAGCAGTGGCCTTGCTCGATATAGGCCCCATCGGGCCGGACTACCTGCCTGGCCATGCCCACGCCGATACCCTGTCATTCGAACTGTCTTTATTTGGACAGCGCGTCTTCGTCAATTCCGGGACGTCGGAATATGGGCTTGGGACTGAGCGCCTGCGCCAGCGCGGCACCAGCGCCCACAACACGGTCTGCGTCGACCAGCAGGATTCCTCCGAAGTATGGAGCGGGTTTCGTGTTGCGCGCCGTGCCCGCATCACCGCCTTGCGGATCAATCCAGGCAAGGATGCGATCTCGGTCTCTTGCGCGCATGACGGCTATCATCGCCTTCCCGGAAAAAACCGGCACACCCGTACTTGGCACCTCTCGCCTGGTTCCCTGGAACTGAGCGATACGGTAAGCGGCACCTTCGGTCAGGCAGAAGCTCACTTCCACTTGCATCCCGATATCCGCGTCATGGATGGACTCTCGCAGCAGCAATGCCAGTTGAAGTTACCGGAAGGCCAGCTAATCAACTTCGGGCTCACGGGAGGAACGCTCAAAGTCTTGGAAAGCACCTGGCACCCGCGGTTCGGACAAGCCCTGCCGACAAAGTGCCTGGTGTTGCGGTTTACCGGAGCGACGCTGACAAGCGCCATCGGCTGGCACCCAGCGACAGAAAGTAGCTAACAGCGCCTCCTATCAAGAAGCGCTGCACCGATAGCAATAACGGTATCAGAAAAAGGGGGCACGCCAAGGAAACAGGAGCGGCGGCCATCGTTGCATGGTATGCTGCGAGTCCTTTTCTGAAGCAAGTACGCCATTGGCTGATATATATAGCTATAGCTTGCGTTCATGGTATTTTCAGCAGCAGCGATCAAACCAGGTAAAAGATATGCCTCCGATAGGCATGAAATAGTTCACCCGGCATGGCCGGCGCTTTATGAGATTCTATTGCAAATAGATACAAAACTTACTCTATCTTACAAAATCAATTATATCGACGGCATAAAATACCGCAAGAATCTTACCTTATAACAATGCAAAAAATACTGATTACTGGCGCCAATGGCTTTGTCGGTGCCGCGCTGTGCGAAGAACTGACGCGGCGCCAAGTCCCGTTTTCTGCGGCCGCACGCACGAAACTGACACCATCCATGTTTCCAATCGGTGATTTGAGCGCGACAACGAATTGGACAGAAGCACTGGAATCTTGTTCCGTTGTCATTCATTTGGCAGCCCGGGTCCACGTCATGCAGGAAAACGCTGCGGATGCGCTGGGTGCTTACCGGGAAATTAACGTTGCAGCAACAATGAATCTCGCACGACAGGCTGCACAACATGGCGTAAAGCGATTTATCTTCGTCAGCAGCGTGAAGGTGAACGGGGAGTCCACCTTGGCGAAACCCTTCACTGCGTCAGACATCGCCGCACCACAAGACCCCTATGGTCAGTCCAAGCATGAAGCCGAATGTGCGTTGAGAGAATTCTCCCGGCAAAACGGCATGGAAGTGGTGATCGTGAGACCACCTCTGGTGTACGGTCCTGGCGTGCGCGCCAATTTTCATCGCCTGATGCAGCTGGCCAACACCGGGCTGCCGCTGCCATTGGGAGCGGTACGTAATCGCCGCAGCATGGTGGCCCTGGACAATCTTGTCGATCTACTCATACTCTGCAGTTCCCACCCCAGAGCGGCAGGTGAAACCTTCCTGGTCTCCGATGACCACGATGTCAGCATTGGAGAATTGCTCAAGATGCTATCGACGGCGATGGGCAAGCGCTCCTGCCTGCTTCCCGTACCTGCGTCATGCCTGACCTTCGTCGCCACACTGCTGGGCCAATCGATGCAGGCACGGCGCTTGCTGGAATCACTGCAAGTGGATATTTCGCATACCAAGCAAACTCTGGACTGGTTGCCGGTGGTGAGTCTGCCTGAAGCGATGCGCAAAACCGCCTCCGCTTTTCTATCCCTTCATTGACGGTTCTAACATGAAAAAGTTTTTCGATTTCACTCTGTCGCTGACCGCGCTCATCATGCTGCTACCACCGATTATCCTGGTCGCGCTACTGGTCAAAGTAACCTCACCCGGTCCGGTGCTGTACTGGTCAGACCGTGTTGGGCGGCATAATCGTATTTTCCGCATGCCGAAATTCCGCACAATGCGCACGGGAACCCCCGCCGTAGCGACCCATTTGCTAACCGACCCGAAACAATTCCTGACCCCGGCAGGTTCCTTTCTGCGCAAATCCAGCCTGGACGAGTTACCTCAGTTGTGGAGCATTCTCTGCGGCGACATGAGTTTCGTGGGCCCGCGTCCAGCGCTGTTCAATCAGCAAGACCTCATCGAACTGCGCACCGAGCAGGGCGTCAGCACAATCTTGCCGGGCTTGACCGGCCTGGCTCAGGTCAGCGGACGTGATGAATTGGCAATCCCTGAAAAAGTCAGGCTCGATGCCGAGTATATGCAACGGCAATCTCTTTTCTTCGACATAAAGATTATCTTCCTGACCTTCCTCAAGGTCGTGCGCAGAGATGGCGTAACGCACTAAGTAATCGCCAGGAAATTATTGTGAATTTATGACAAACAGAACCGGATGCTATACAAGGCGCCGACTGCGATGCAGTGCGAGCACTGCTAGCAGTTGGCAACGCAGTAGAGCGCCGGTTATGGAAGTCAGAGATCACAAGAATTTATTGAGGGTTACTTAGATACTAACTTTATCTTGATGTGGTTCCTGCCGTCATATTGTTGAGCGGGCATCATAAACAATACCACTACTCAACAACACCATCACGCTAGAATAGTGAAATGAAATCCTTTCTTGATATATCGCGTTTCCATAAACAAATGATAGCGGCAACGGCTGATTTATTTCTTTTACCGTTGACATTCGCCCTTGCCATTCTTCTGCGATATGACGTCGTCGATTCCAATTTATTCCGCCAATATTTGTGGCTTATCCTGGCAACGCCACTCATTTCGATTCCCATTTTTATCCGGCTTGGTTTGTATCGCGCCGTCATACGCTTCATTGACCAAAAAATCGTCTACGTCATTTTATTGGGCGTGACGATTTCGGTGGCGCTGCTGGTCGCCTTGGGTGCATTCCTGACACATATGCAAGGGCTTTCCCGCGGGGTTTTTGGTATTTACTGGGTCAGTGCAATTACCTATGTGGTGGCAAGCAGATTTCTGGCGCGCGGCTTCCTGCTGCAAGCCAATGCAGAACACAAGGCCGTCCGGGTTGCAATCTACGGCGCGGGCAAGGCAGGAACACAGCTAGCCACAGCCTTGCGCGCCGGACACGAGTATCAGCCGCTGGCCTTTATCGACGACATGAAGGAACTCAGAGGCACGACCATGGCCGGGATCAAGGTGCACGCCCCATCGGACTTGGCGGAGCTGATAGCCAAGCGAAATATCAGTGAAGTGCTGCTCGCCATGCCGTCGTTGACGAAAAGTCAGAAAAAACGCATTCTCGACAAGCTCGAAGTGTTCAAGGTAAAGATCAAGGTAACTCCACCGGTCGAAAGCCTGGTCAGCGGCGAGCAACGCCTGCAAGATGTCCGCGACATTGAAATCGAAGACTTGCTGGGCCGTGATCAGGTAGCGCCGGACTTGAATCTGGTTGCAAGCTGCATCACCGGCAAGTCTGTGATGGTGACCGGTGCCGGCGGCTCGATTGGCTCCGAACTGTGCCGCCAGATCATTCGGCTGCAACCTTCCAGACTCATTCTTCTGGAAATGTCTGAATTTGCGCTGTACTCGATCAAGCAGGAGCTGAAGGGATTTAAACACGCGCATGGGCAAGAGCTAGAACTGCTGCCCTTCCTGGGTTCTGTGCTGGACACGGAGAAGTGCACGATGATCATGCGTACCTTCACGGTGGAAACGGTCTATCATGCGGCCGCCTATAAGCATGTTCCACTGGTGGAGTACAATCCCGTCGAAGGCGTGCGCAACAACGTCTTCGGCACGCTCAGCATTGCGCAGGCGGCAATGGATACAGGGGTCAAATGCTTTGTGCTGATTTCTACCGACAAGGCCGTGCGCCCGACAAATGTGATGGGCTCGACGAAACGCCTGGCTGAACTGATACTGCAGGCTTTCGCACAGGAACGCGGCAAGACGCGCTTTTGCATGGTACGCTTTGGCAACGTGTTGGGCTCGTCCGGCTCGGTCGTCCCCCTCTTTCGCAAACAGATCATGGCCGGTGGTCCCATCACACTGACGCACCCCGAAATTACGCGCTATTTCATGACCATTCCCGAGGCCGCGCAACTGGTGCTGCAGGCCGGCGCAATGGGCGAAGGCGGCGATGTTTTCGTGCTCGACATGGGGGCGCCGGTGAAGATCATGGATCTGGCCGAACGCATGGTGCATCTGAGCGGGCTGGAAGTAAAGAGCAAGTCGGCCCCGGACGGCATCGAAATCGAACATGTCGGGTTGCGCCCCGGCGAGAAGCTATACGAAGAACTGCTCATCGGCGACAATGTCGAGGGGACAGAACACCCGCTGATCATGCGCGCGCAGGAATCCGAGATACCGCACGCTGAATTACAGCTGCTGCTGGCTGAGCTCGACGACGCCTGCAAGCGCTTCGCCTATGAGGATGTGCGGACCGTATTGTTGAAAGCAGTGAAAGAATACACGCCACAATGCGGCATTGAAGACTTGATCTGGTCCGAAAAAAACAAGGCACTGGCATTACGCGGATGATGCCGGCAGCCAGGAAAAGACCGCAAGGCTGACAAAACACAACTGTCGGCAGGTCTTTCCTTGTACATATTATTCATCTATACATAATTTGAGAAATCACATGAAAAAGCAGGAAGAGTTCACCCAACACAACACAGAATACGACGAAGGTCTGATTTCCCTGACCGATCTCCTGAGTACACTGTGGCATGCGCGTCGCATGATTACTGGAATCACCGTGGCCTGTATCGCACTGGGGCTGGGTAGTACACTGTTTTTTGCCAAGTACAAAAGTGAGGGCTTTCTGCAATTTGGCGGGCCCATCCCCTTGCCAGCAGAAAAAATGACAAAGATGAAAGACGTCAAGGAAGCCGCCACCGGCATTCAACTCAGTGACTACAAGCGCTATTCGGCAGCCTTTGGCAGCCGTGGCCGCTTCGACGACTATGTGCGCGCCACCAAACTCGATAACACTCCCAGCATTGCCAGTCTGCGCGCCAACATCACCAGTGAAAAGAGCCTGAACACCATCATCGTGCCAATTTTCCCTTTCACCAAACTCGATGCCAAAGATTTAATGGAGCAGCCCAAGGAAAGCAGCAACAATGTGATCGGTTTTCGCATCAGTTACGAAGCCAGCACGCCAGAAGAGGCGCAACGTATCGTGGCCCTGCTGGGGCGCTACACGGTCGACACGATTGTCTACCTGATCTATACCGATGCACTGCGCTTCAAGCATCTGGAAATTACCGCCAAAATCACCAAGCTCGACAATGACATCATTGGCAGCAAGGAGAAACTTGCAGAATACGGCAGGCGCATCAGCAACCTCAAGCAGATAGTTTCCCGCTACCCGAAGTCCGAGGTGCAGGCAGCATCTCAAGTCGTCACCGTAACGGATGAGAACTCACGCTACCTGTCACCAGTGACGCAACTGATGAGTGCCGAAATCGAGGCCAGTGCGGCGGAAGAAGCCATTTACCAGGCCAAACGAGAACAGCAACAATATCTGTTGCTGCGTGACTATTACGATCTCGCCAAGGCTGAGCTCGACGCCAACAAATCCGGCGAAGCCGTACTGCGCGCATTGGAAGCCAGCAAAGAACGCGCATTCAAGAACAAAAACCTGAATGACGAACTGGTCAAAGAGGTATACAACAAAATTACGGTCGACAATCAAAATTCGATCAATCTTTACCTGGAAAAGAGCCGCTTTATCGCCGGCCCGAGCTTGCCGGAGAACCGCACTACCCGTCTCTCGACAGCGCTGGTTGCGAGTGCCTTGCTTGGCTTCGTGCTTGCCTGCCTGATTGCGCTCTCGCGTAAATGGTGGGTTGCAAATCGCACGCAATTAAGCAACTAAGAATACGCTCTCGGCAGGGCAGGATTCATCTGCCGAGACATCAAGTCACGGGTCACGAACTGGCAGACAACCGCCTTCATAGCCTCATCCGCGCATACGCTGGCAGCGTATGCGCCCTCCCTGCTTCAATACCACGCACGATACAATGCAAAACGCGCCATCGTCCGGCATGAAAATAGCCGGTACGATGGCGCGCATGGCGATGGCGTCGCCAGGGAATCCATACGCCGCCACTGTCCTCAATAAAAAGTGGCGCCGCAAGGATCTCCGGCAAATGCATGGCAAGACGGCAGACGCTGCATCCTGATACTGCTCCTTATTGCTTCAACAAACCACCCAGCAATGCCGCCACTTTCTGCTTCGGCTTGACTGCGGCAGGCGCCATGCTGGCGGCAGCCGGGGCTGCGGCCTTGGCCGGCTCATATGGCTTGAGGAACCAGGGATCAGCCTTTTCGCGGCGTGCGCCGGGACCAAAAGCGGGACGCGCACCGCGCTCGGCGGAGCGGCTGTCGCGGCTGTCGCCGGCATGGCGGCTCTCGGGGGCACGCGCGGGGCGTGCCTCGCCACCTTCGCTGCGGCGCGGCGGACGGCGCTCGCTGTCGCCGCTGCGGGCGGGAGCAGGGTTGAAGCCCGTCAATTCGCCGCGCTTGATGCTTTGCTTGATGAGTTTCTCGATATCGGCCAGCAAGCGCTCGTCCTTATCCGAGTAGATCGAAATGGCGTCGCCCGAGGCGCCGGCGCGGCCCGTGCGGCCGATGCGGTGCACATAGTCTTCCGCGTTGTACGGCAAGTCGAAGTTGATGACGCAAGGCAGGTCGGAAATATCCAGGCCGCGCGCCGCCACGTCGGTCGCCACCAGCACGTCGATCTCGCCCTTCTTGAACGCCTCCAGCGCCGCCATGCGTTCCTGCTGGCTCTTGTCGCCGTGAATCGCCGTGGCGCTCATGCCTTCCTGTTCCAGCACGCGGGCCAGGCGCGAAGCGCCGATCTTGGTGTTCGAGAATACGATGACCTGCTTCAAGTCGCGCTGGCGCAGCAGATGGGCGACCAGGGCATGCTTCTGGTCTTCCGTCACCTTGTAGACCACTTGTGTGACCTTGTCGGCCGTCTGGTTGCTGCGCGCCACTTCGATCGTCAGCGGATCGTTGAGGAAGGTGGCGGCCAGTTTCTTGATTTCTGGCGAGAACGTGGCCGAGAACATCAGGTTCTGGCGCTGTTTCGGCAACAAGTTGATGATGCGCTGCAAGTCCGGCAGGAAACCCATGTCCAGCATGCGGTCGGCCTCATCCATGACCAGCATCTGCACCTGGCTCAGGCTGATGTTCTTTTGCTCGATATGGTCGAGCAAGCGGCCCGGCGTGGCGATGACGATTTCCACGCCGCCGCGCAGGATGACGGTTTGCGGCTTCATATCCATGCCGCCGAAGACGACGGTCGAGCGCAGCGGCGTGTGCTTGGCGTAGGCCTTGACGTTCTCGGCCACCTGCACCGCCAACTCACGCGTCGGCGTGAGGATCAGCGCGCGCACCGGGTGGCGCGCCGGCGACATGCTGCTGCTGGCGTGCGCCATCAGCAACTGGATGATCGGCAAGGAAAAACCGGCCGTCTTGCCGGTGCCCGTTTGCGCGGCGCCCATCACATCGCGGCCTTGCAGCACCACGGGGATCGCTTGTTCCTGGATCGGTGTCGGATGGGTGTAACCCTGGTCGGTCAATGCGCGCTGGATTTCAGGCGCGAGGCCAAAGTCGGCAAAGGTCAGGCTGGGAGCAGCGGATGCGGCAGGTGCAGGCGCAGCGGCGGCGGGCGCCGCTTCAGGGGCAATCGCCGGGCTGGGCTTAGGAGTCGATTCGGTTTCAGACATAAATTTTCTGGTGTGCCTCCGCACTGCGGAAGCCATGCTTTCTCAATAAACAACATTTCGGGGCACAGGCAGCTCCGTCTTGCAAGCCATGGATCATTGTTCTTGCGGCACCTCCGTGCTCCGGGACATGCTGTAGGGCGTATGCGGGAGCGTCGAAGAGATGTGCTGCGATGGCGGCGGAGATCGCGCCGGCGGAACATCGCGCGCAGAAGATACAATATCAGTGCTGTAAACGATACCCTAATTCACCGCAACTGTACACGGAAACCGTGATTTTTGAGCAAAAAGCGTTCCAGCAATAGACCTCCGGGATGCCGTATCATGCCGGCTCCGATGCCAACGCCGATGCCAGCTCCGCCGTCCCCTGCCCTTACCATGCCCACCCCGCCTTTATCCCACGATCCGCAACCGCAGCCGCCCAGCAAACCGGGCAACGACGAGTGCTGCCACAGCGGCTGCACCTTTTGCGTACTGGAAATGTACCAGGAGGACCTGGCCGCCTACGAAGCAGCCCTGAGGGCGTGGAAACAGCGCCAGCAAGCCGCTGCCGCGCCCGCTGCCCAGAGCGTCAGGAAGCCGCGCAAGCGCGCTTAACTTAATTCAATTAAAAGCTTTCCCACTCATCCACTGGTGCCGTGCGGCGCGCCGTGCTGGCCAGTTGACGAGGCGCAACTGCCGGCGTCACGGCTGCCGACGCCTTGACAGCCTTGACAGGCGCACGCGGCCGGTTTGCGGCGGCGCTGGCCGCATCGAGCTTGAAGATGCTGACTACGGCGCTCAGGCTGGCGGCCTGCTCCTGCATCGACTCGGCCGCCGCGGCAGCCTCTTCCACCAGGGCCGCATTTTGCTGCGTCACCTGGTCCATCTGGGTGATGGCCTGGTTAACCTGCTCGATACCGGCGCTCTGCTCGCTGCTGGCGGCCGTGATCTCGCTCATGATGTCCGTCACGCGGGTGATGCTGGCAACGATGTCATCCATCGTGCGGCCCGCCTGGTCCACCAGTTTCGAGCCCGCCTCGACTTTCTCGACCGAATCGCCGATCAGGACCTTGATATCCTTGGCCGCTGCGGCCGAGCGTTGCGCCAGGTTGCGCACTTCCGTGGCGACGACGGCAAAGCCGCGCCCCTGCTCGCCTGCGCGCGCCGCCTCGACGGCCGCATTCAGGGCCAGGATATTAGTCTGGAAAGCAATCCCGTCGATGACGGCGATGATGTCGACGATCTTGCGCGACGAGGCATTGATCGACGCCATCGTACCCACCACTTCGCTGACCACCTTGCCGCCCTCGATGGCGATGCTCGACGAGGTCTGCGCCATGGTGTTGGCCTGGCGCGCATTGTCCGCGTTCTGCTTCACGGTCGAGGTCAGCTCTTCCATCGACGAAGCCGTTTCTTCCAGCGAACTGGCCTGCTCTTCCGTGCGCGACGACAGATCCTGGTTGCCGGCGGCGATCTGGCTCGACGCCGTGGCGATGGTATCGGTGCCGCCGCGTACCTGGCCCACCAGGTTTTGCAGGCTGGCATTCATGTCTTTCAGGGCTTGCATCAATTGTCCCGTTTCGTCTTGCGATCGCACAACGATATGTGCCGTCAAGTCGCCAGCCGCCACCCGGCGCGCCACGCCGACGGCCTCGATCAGCGGACGCGCCACGCTGCGCGCCACCCACAGCGCCAGCAGCATGCCGATGATGACGATGCCCGCCACCAAGCCGATCAGGCTGGCGCGCGAGGCCGCATAGGTTGCGTCCGCGCCGGCGCTCGAGCGCACGCCGCCGTCCGTGTTAATCGCCACCAGTTTATCGAGCGCCGCCATCATGTCCGTCATCACCTGGGCCGACGGTCCCACGGCCAGCGCGCGCGCCTCTTCCTTTTTCATCTCGCGCGACAGGCTCAGCATGGTTGCATGCAGGCGCATGAATTCATCGTTGAGCGCCAGGAAGCGCTCGAACACTTCCTTCTCGCCCGGTTCGGAAATCAGGCCGCGGTACTTGTCGGCATCGGCCTTCAGCCTGGCCTGGGTTTCCGTCATGCGCGTTTCGTTCTGCGCCATGTCGGCATCCTGCGCGGCCAGCATGTGCGCCAGTTCCCAGCGGCGGAAATCGCTGACATCGCTGCGCATGGACATGGCCGCCAGCACGCTGGGCATCCAGTTGTCGGACAGGTCCGTCGACGCGGTATTGATGCGCGCCATGGAAAAGATCGCCGACACGCCCAGCGCGGCCGTCAGCAGCAGCACGGCGCCAAACGACAAGATCAGCTTGGTGGCAATTTTCAGATCAAAAAACCATTTCATGCGTTGCGTTCCTTCATTAACAGGTAAACGGGACAAGACAGGCGCGCACCAACACGGCGCAGGTAATGCGGCGGCTCATACCGAAACGCCGGTTAAATTTCCGTAAGGCAACATTTTATCACCGACGCACTGCAACGCAGAGTGGTTTGATCGCGGCATGCGGCCAAAGTTCAGGTGTAGCGGGCAGCGCGCCGCATTTTTGTCCAAACACGGTTGTTTCCAAACGGGAAAATGAAGAGCGGGCGTAGGAGTTGGATGACACGGGGCAATGTTCCTAGCCTACATAAGCACGTCGGCTCATCCGATGCCCGTCATTGCCCCCTGGTTCTATAGTGGATACAAGATTCAGCACAACGCTAGCAAGCCAGAAAAGCAGCGCCATCCAACAAAATCAGAAGACGAGGCCCTACCATGTACAAAGCTTATAGCAACCTGACACCAGCAACGAATAGCCACGCAGCCGCCCAGCACAACTGGCAAGCCGCTCCGGCCACACCCATGATCAGCATCACGGGCGCCCAACAGAACGAATTGCTGCGCGCCTTGTCGCGCGCCGATCTGGAGCGCCTGTTTTGCCAGCTGGAATTGGTCGCTTTGCCTGCCGGCAAGCACCTGTTCGATTGCGGCGGCAAGATTGAATACACGTACTTCCCCACCAACGCCATCGTTTCCCTGCTGTATGTGATGGAAGACGGCGCCACCACCGAGATCGCCGTCATCGGCCGCGAAGGCGTGGCTGGCGTGGTGTTGTACGAAGCCGAGCGCGCCACCTGCACCGCCATCGTGCAGACGGCAGGCTACGGCTACCGCCTGAAAACCGCCTTCCTGCGCGAAGTGTTCAATGAAGGCGGCGCGCTGGCGCAATTGCTGATGCGCTACACCAGCGCCATGTTTGCGCAAATGGCGCAGAACGTGGTGGGCGGCCGTCATTGCAGCATCGAACAAAAACTGTGCCGCTGGCTGCTGGACCGCCTCGACCGTTCCCTGTCGAACGAACTGAAGGTCACGCAAGACACCATGGCCAACATGCTGGGCGTGCGCCGCGAAAGCGTCACCGTCACGGCGCGCAAGCTGCAGGACGAAGGCCTGATCCAGTACCGTCGCGGCACGGTCGAAGTGCTCGACCGCGAAGGCCTGGAAGCGGCCGCCGGCAATTGCTATAAAGCCGCACGCGCCGGTTTCGAACAATTCCGCAGCGGCATCAGCGCACACAATTAAGCCACGTCGCAAGCTGATGCGGCAGGAAAGCAACACCTTGTACCACCATTTGCCACTTCGTCTTGCTTGGCAACAATCCAGCCTCTATTATTCTCGTTGAAATTACCCAATAGAAACTTTAGTTTCAATTGGGTAATTTATCGCGTACATAATTAGACCAACGACTGGAGTCAGTAAGCATGAAACAGCAATACCTGATCGCCGCCCTACTGGCAGGCATGTTCTGCGCAAGCCAAGCCCAGGCAGAAATCGCCATCGCCGCCGACCTGGGTACGACTGGCGTCGGCGCCCACCTGAGCGTGCCGCTGCAATCGAATCTGAATGCCCGTTTTGGCGTCGGCTTCCTGAATTACTCCTACGACTCCAGCACCGAAGACGTCGACTACAAGCTGAAACTCAAACTGCGCACCTTCGACGCCTTGCTCGACTACTTCCCCATGGACGGCGCCTTCCGCGTCAGCGCCGGCGTCGTGTACAACGGCAATAAAATCGATGCCAAAGGCAAGCCGAACAAAAGCGGCAGCTACACATTGAACGGCAACACCTATACGGCGGCCAGCGCTGGCCAGCTGGACGGCACCATCGATTTCCGCAAGGTCGCCCCCTACATCGGCATCGGCTGGGGCAACCCGGTGAAAGAGGCAGGCTGGAGCATTTCCAGCGACATCGGCGTATTGTTCCAGGGTTCGCCGAAAACCTCGCTGCACAATACCGGCTGCGACCCGCTGGTCTGTGCCGCCCTGAAAACGGACGTTGCCGCTGAAAACGAAAAACTGTCCGACAAGGTCAAGGATTTCAAGGCATATCCAGTGCTGCGCATCAGTGCCAGCTACCGCTTCTAAGCTGAGGCCAACCCGCCTGGCATGATATCGAGGCACGCTGCGGCGTGCCTTTTGCATATTCCGTGTTCTTGAAACGCCGCAGGCCAAGCATTGCGACAAGGGCGCATAACTGGCACTTCGAACCGCACAGGCCACATAAACAACCACCTGCCGGCACGGCATTCCCGATTGCGTCTCCCCGTCTGCACTGTTGCATACCCCGCCAGCAAACACCTAGCCGGTACAATATTGCCATATACCCCTACCTGGCGTCCTGCGGCGCATTGCGCCGGCACTATGAAAGAATAAATGGAAGACATTAATTGCGAAGGCTTGCCGCACATCCGCGTACTGGCAGGCGAAAACACCAGCGGTCCCGTGTATGAAACCCTGCCCGCGCGCCAGATCGACGAACACGTCTACGAACTGCTGGCCTCGCCCGGCCTGACCCTGAACCTGGCGCGCGGCGACATCGTCAACATCGCCAACCCGCTCGCCCCCGCCGAAGTCTTAAAGCGCGGTGGCAACTTCTGCATCCAGATCTACGCCGACGATGTGCCGCAAGCAGCAGTGGACCAGCTCGAACGCGACGTGCAAAGCCAGCTGGGCGGCACCATGGACGGCCAGTACAAGGGCAACCTCACCTTCAGCGTGCCGGGACACCACGGCATCTACAATGTCAACGGCCCCTTCGACGCCTTCCGCACGGCGACGGGCGTGGAATGGTACTTCGCCAACATCTACGTCAACCTTGATGACGACGATGATGAAACCTTGCTCAACTGGTGGGTGGATATGTAAGGTTGCTGACGTGACACACGGGGACCTGACCTACGTCAATGCTCCGTATTGCTCTGGCCCACATCAAGATGCTAACCCACGCCTTGCGTACGCTCTCTCTATCGTCGGCCACAGAGAGAAACGCTATGCCTTACAAAAAGGCGGTATCGCGAAAGGTACAGTGATTGCCACCTTCGTCAACGGCCGCTATCAGAGTCTGCGGCAGGGCAATCATGCGGCGCTGTTCATCCGCCAGGTGCCTGGCGGCATAGAAATTTTCGACCAGTGGCGTAACCACAAGCCCAGCGCCCGCGTGATCTACTTCGGCCGTTCGGCGGCGGGGGCATCGAATCGTCCCGAACGCTATTCGGTAGTGGAATGAAGCCGCTCGCACTGTTGGTATTGGCCATCGCTGCCGCAGCGATGCGGCCAGCTGCCGCGGCCCCCATTGCATCCGTGTCTTGCCCGCAAGCGCCTCCCTCAAGCTGGAACCTGCCAGCCGCCAGGCTCGACAGCGTACGCGTGCTGTCCTATCCGGCGGATCAGCCGCCAGCAGCTGGCGAAGCGTTGCCTATCCTGGCCCCGGACAAGGAATGGACACGCAACGGCACCTTGCATCAACGCTGGGACATCAATTTTGATGCACCCGAGTATCTGTTTCAGGTGGACTGCCTGTATGCCGGTACCGAACGCTACCTGCGCATGGCTTTGCCGGGCGTCATACAGTGCGTTGCAGCCATTACACAGCAAACGAAAATAGTCAGTTTTCAGTGCAAATAGTGCGCTCAATACCACTCCTCAAGCCACTCCCCCGCAATTGCGTCAAACATGCAAAAATCCATTCAGAAATGACTGCTAAGCAAGGTCAGCAAGCGGCAAGCGCGTTCGATGTGCGGCAGCCCTACGATTGACATATCTCAAGGTAGCGTCCCAGCACCTTGTCCATGCCCTGCTCGATACACTCAACCACCAGCGCGTGGCCGATCGACACTTCCAGGATGCCGGGAATGTCCAGGAAGCGCGCCAGGTTGTGCAAATCGAGGTCGTGCCCCGCATTCACGCCCAGCCCCAGCGCCTGCGCCCGCTGCGCCGCCTGCAGATAGGTATCGAATACGGCATCGCCGTGCCCGCAGCTATAACTCTCGGCAAACCGTTCCGTGTACAGTTCGACCCGCGCCGCGCCCACCTCGCGCGCCCATTCCAGCGCCGGATAGTCGGCATCGACGAACAGGCTGACGCGGATGCCCAGGTCGTTCAATTCCGCAATGACGGGACGCAACAGCGCCGCATGCCGTTCGATGTCCCAGCCGTGATCGGACGTCAGCTGGCCCGGCATATCGGGCACCAGGGTGCATTGCGCCGGGCGCGCGTCTTTCACGACCTGCAGAAATTCCGCCGCCGGATAGCCCTCCACGTTGAGTTCGCGTCCCCGTTCCGCGCACAGGCGCTGCAACGGGGCAACATCATCGTAGCGCGCATGGCGCTGGTCCGGGCGCGGGTGCAGGGTAATGCCGGCGGCGCCCAGGTCGAGAAAGCGCGCGGAAAACGCGAGCAGGTCCGGGAAATTGCGGCCGCGCGAATTGCGCAGCAGGGCGATTTTATTGACGTTGACGGAGAGCTGGGTCATGAAAGGAATGAAGTGAAAGTGACGGGTCTGGCAGCGATTGTAGCGGATCGCCCGCGCAGGGCACGGCCAACCGAACTCAGCGCTACGTGCTACGATGCAAGACAAGTTCCACGCTTTCAATACATACCATGACCTACCAGCTATTCCTGTTTGACCTGGACGATACCCTGCTCGACTTCCGCGCGTCCGAAAAACGCTCCTTCCTGCACACCATGCATGAACTGGGCTTGCGCGACGGCATCGACGGGCTGTTTACCCAATACCAGGCGATCAACGTCGACCTGTGGAAACGTTTCGAGACGGGTGAGGTGAGCAAGGATTTCCTGAAGGTGGAACGCTTCCGCAAGACGTTTGCGCTGAACGGCATCGCCATCGACCCGGAACTGGCCAGCCGCCTGTATCTGGAATCGCTGCCGGACACGGTCGTGCTCATCGATGGCGCCAAGCAAGTGTGCGAAACGCTGTCGCGCATTGGCGAAGTGGGCATCATCACCAACGGCGTCGAATCCATCCAGAACCGCCGCATCGCCGCCTCCGGCCTGAGCGACTACATTTCCTTCGTCGCCACCTCCGAAGCGTGCGGCCACGCCAAGCCAGACGTGCGCTTCTTCGAATACGCGGCCAACATGGCGCGCGCATTCAACAAGGAAACGACCATCATCATCGGCGACCGGCTAGACGCCGACATCCTGGGCGCCAACCGCTACGGCATAGCCAGCTGCTGGTTCAACCCGGACGGCATGGCCAACACCTCGGCCGCCATCCCCACCTGTGAAGTCGCCAGCCTGCACGAGATCGCGCCGCTGCTGGGCATGATGCAGGTCAACCTGAAACAGGCTTGATCTTCCACAAGCGCACCATCTGAAATACGCTGGCGGCGGCACGAAAACACGCCGCTGTTCGCGTACCATCAGGGCTCGTCCATTCTGGTACCAGCCCATGCCTTCCTACACCGTCCTGATCGCCATCGCGGCAGTGATCCTGTTCCTTGCCATGCTGGCCACGCGCCAGGCTGCGAAATCTCGCAGGCCGCTGCGTCTGCAAAGAAAACCCGTCATGACAACACGCGAACAGCAGATGTACCACCTGCTGCAAACGGCCTTGCCGGAATGCACGGTGCTGGCGCAAGTGGCGTTTTCCGCACTGGTGACGGCGCAGGGACGGGCAAACAGAAACCGTTTCGACCGCAAGGTGGCCGATTTTGTCCTGTGCAGCCAGCAACTGAACGTCATCGCAGTGATCGAACTCAACGACCGCAGCCACGCCGGCCGCGAACGCCAGGATCAGGAGCGCGACGCCATGCTCAGGCTGGCCGGTTACGTCACCTTGCGCTATGCCAACTTCCCCACCCAGCAGGCGCTGCGCGCCGATGTCGAGCAACTGCTGCTGAAAAAATCCGGCGTCGTATCTGCCTGCTGACACCATCCAGACATCAATCGCGCGTCAGCACTTCCAGCAACTCAATCTCGAAGATCAAATTGGAATGCGGCGGTATCAAACCCACCTGCCGCTCGCCATACGCCAGATGCGCGGGCACCCACAACTTGCGCGTGCCACCGACCTGCATGCCGTGCAAACCCAGAATCCAGCCCTGAATGACCTTGTTATTGCTCAACACGCAGCGGAAAGGCTCACCCCGTTTGTGCGACGAGTCAAACTCCGTCCCATCTTCCAGCCAGCCCCGGTAATGTGCCGTGACCAGCGCGCCACGCGCCGCCGCCTTGCCGTCGCCTACCACGATATCGTCAATCTTCACTTCAGCAGTCATCTCGTTTCATCCTTCGTCAATCGCTATGCCGCGATTGTACGACAGCACGAAAAAAGCCCCGGCAGTCACCTGTCGGGGCTTGTTCTATTGTTGCTCAATTCTGGTGGACCTCCCGTGAATCGAATACGGCATCAATGGATTATGAGACACATGCTCTACCTAAAAAATCAACCAAGAAAATCACCAGAACATAGTTTCCTTAAAATTAATTCTCTACTCGCATACCATTTTCATTGATGGAATTAAGTGTCGCCTCCAGAGAATCGCAGATGCCGCCAATAAATCTTATGGCTCTATCAACAGATCGCTTTTCAAAATTATTATCAGGTTCATAATAATACCTCCCCCGGAAATCAATTAAGTATTCAACAATAGAAGTTTCCTCGTTCGTGAAAACACCTTCCAGCTCCAAAACTCGACAATTAGTTAATATATCACTTATCGGAAGCTCAAACTTAATCAAGATTAGCTCAAGTAAAGCTTCCATTTTTCTCCAAGCCACCTCGAAACTTACACTTACAAATTTATCCCTATCATTGACACGCTCAACAACATCTTTAACTTCTGACTCTGGCACAGTTACCTGCGGAAGCTTACTCAAAGCATTTATCAATGTCTCATTCAATTCATTTGATATCTCTAACACTCTATCAAATTGACTCTTATTTAATATTGCATTATGAGCAATAATGCAGCGATAAATATACAAATCATCCCATCTCTTCTGCAAAAAAGTATCATCACAACTTACCAAGGATGAGAAATATCTATTCCAATTTGATTCAGGCAAGCACGATTTTAATTTCTCTAAATCTTCTGTACTTTCCGCAGCTTTAATTCCACTATACAGTTCCGCAATCCCAGTTTTTGTATATGGCTTAATTAAAAAATGTGCCAAATGAATAAAATCAAGGTTATGAAGTACATTTATTTTAGAGGATCGCTTACCTTTATTTATAACATCATTTATTTCTGGAGGAGAGGTCTCAACAACCCAATCAGTTCCAATTTTAACCAACATAAAATTTGAAATTAATTTCCTCATCAAATTTTCGACCTGATGAATTATGGTATACGCTTTTTTAGAATAGCAAAAAGATATATCATCCCACAATGTTTCCACCTCGGCATTTATTCTTGAAAATAGTCCTCTAATAATTTTTAAAAATTCGGAAAATTTTATCAGATCACCATCAGCATCGCTATCAATTTTGAAAAGTACGTGAAAATAATGCTGATTTCTTCCAGTCACATCTCCATCATGAATCTTGTAATCACAAACAAAACTCTCTTTAAAGTGAATTTTACCTCCGTTAATTACAATTGAGGAATCAACCTGCAAAAATTTATTAAAACTAATAATTGAATCGCAAAAAGTACTTTGCTTATCCATAATAGCCAAATATTCTACACTAACCATATTTCCTCATTTTTTAATTTTCGAAAAATAATCTACACCATAAAAGCAGGGAATCTCTTTACATATTTTTCCAAATGCTCCGCTGAAAAGTGTGCGTATCGGCGAACCATCTGCGCACTCTCCCCCCCAAAAACTCCTGAAGCACATTCAGAGGAGTAACATATTGCACATGCCAACTTGCTCAAGTATGCCTCAAATCATGCCAACGAAAATCATCAATTTCGCAACGTTTCAGCGGTTTATACCAAGGGGTGGCAGGGTCAGGTCCGCCATTCAGACACACAAGGGGTGGCAGGGTCAAAGGGGTGGCAGGGTCAGGTCCGCCATTCAGACACAAGCCCAACCATAGCCGCATTGAACAACGATCATGACCCGTAGCGTGCTCAATTGCCAATACAAGGTCGAACGACTGGCAGACTACGCGATGCCTCTTACCCGTTCCATACCGCCATAAAGATGGAATTGGTGACGAAACCAGCAGCTATCACGCCCAAAAGACCAAACCTTGCGACGATTGTCTCGCGCATAAAAAAATCCCCGGCAGTCACCCGCCGGGGATTTTTTTGCTGCTAATTCTGGTGGGCCTCCCGTGAGTCGAACACGGCACCAACGGATTATGAGTCCGCTGCTCTAACCAAGCATGAGCTAGAGGCCCAAGGGACTGCGGCGTGGCGGCGCTGTTGAAAACCCGCCTCGCGCGGCCGTTTTGGAAACGGACACGCGAGGATAGGGGTATCAGGGGCGTACGTCAAGCCCTATTGGCTTCTAGTTGCCTTCCAAGAAGCTTTTCAGCTTGTCGGAGCGCGATGGGTGGCGCAGCTTGCGCAGCGCCTTGGCTTCGATCTGGCGGATGCGCTCGCGCGTCACGTCGAATTGCTTGCCCACTTCTTCCAGCGTGTGGTCGGTGGACATCTCGATGCCGAAACGCATGCGCAGCACTTTTGCTTCGCGTGGCGTCAGGGAATCGAGCACGTCCTTGACCACGCCCCGCATGGAGGCGTGCAGCGCTGCGTCGGCCGGGGCCAGGGTGTTGTTGTCCTCGATGAAGTCGCCCAGGTGCGAATCGTCGTCGTCGCCGATCGGTGTTTCCATCGAGATCGGTTCCTTGGCGATTTTCATGATCTTGCGGATCTTGTCCTCGGGCATCTCCATCTTGATCGCCAGGGTGGCCGGATCGGGCTCCGCGCCTGTTTCCTGCAGGATCTGGCGCGAGATCCGGTTCATCTTGTTGATCGTCTCGATCATGTGCACGGGAATGCGGATCGTGCGCGCCTGGTCGGCGATCGAGCGCGTGATGGCCTGGCGGATCCACCAAGTCGCATACGTCGAGAACTTGTAGCCGCGGCGGTATTCAAACTTGTCGACGGCCTTCATCAGGCCGATATTGCCTTCCTGGATCAGGTCGAGGAATTGCAGGCCCCGGTTCGTGTATTTCTTGGCGATCGAAATGACCAGGCGTAAGTTGGCCTCCGTCATTTCGCGCTTGGCCTTGCGCGCCTTCATTTCACCGGCCGCCATCTGACGGTTGATGTTGCGCAAGTCCGGCAGCGGCAAGACGACGCGCGCCTGCAGGTCGATCAGGCGCTGCTGCAGTTCCTTGACGGTCGGAATGTTGCGGCCCAGGATGGCGCTGTACGCGTGTCCTGCGTTGACTTCGCCATCGACCCAGTCGAGGTTGGTTTCATTGCCCGGGAAGACCTTGATGAAGTGGGCGCGCGGCATGCCGCAGCGGTTCACGGCCACGTCGAGGATCTGCTTCTCGATATGGCGCACTTCGTCGACCTGGCCGCGCAGGGTGTCGCACAGCTTTTCCACGACCTTGGCCGTGAAGCGGATGCCCAGCAACTCTTGCGAAATGGCTTCCTGCGCCTTGGCGTACGGCTTCGAGTTGTAGCCTTCTTTCTCGAAGGCACGGCGCATCTTGTCGAATTGCTGCGAAATGACGGCGAATTTTTCCAGCGCCGTGCGTTTCAGGGTTTCCAGCTGTTCGGCGGAGAAGCCGGCGGCGCCCGAAGCGCTCGCTTCTTCCTCTTCTTCCTCTTCCTCTTCTTCCGCTTCGCCTTCTTCCTCGTCTTCTTCGACGGGAGCGGAAACGACAGGAGCGGCAGCGACCGGTTCGTTTTCATCGACGAGACCGTCGACGATTTCGTCGATCTTGATCTCTTCGTTGGCGATGCGGTCGGCGGCGGCGATGATCTCGGCGATCGTCACGGGACAGGCGGAAATGGCCTGGATCATGTCTTTCAAGCCATCTTCGATGCGCTTGGCAATCTCGATCTCGCCTTCGCGCGTCAGCAGCTCGACCGAGCCCATCTCGCGCATGTACATGCGCACGGGGTCGGTGGTGCGGCCAAAGTCGGAATCGACGGTCGACAATGCGGCCTCGGCCGCCGCTTCCGCCTCGTCGTCGCTGGTGACGACGGCAACGTTATCGGACAACAACAAGGTTTCCGCATCGGGCGCGTGTTCGTAGACGGCGATGCCCATGTCATTGAAGGTGCCGATGATGCCTTCGATGGCTTCCGGATCGACGATGTTTTCGGGCAAGTGATCGTTGATTTCCGCATACGTGAGGAAACCGCGTTCCTTGCCGAACTTGATCAGGGTCTTGAGTTTCTGGCGCCGGCGCTCGAGTTCTTCCTCGCTCGCTTCCGTGTCGGACGAGAACGCATCCTTCAGCAGCGCGCGCTCTTTCGCCTTGCGGTCCTTGGCCTTGGCCTTGTCGACGGCCTTCAGTTCGGCCCGCTCGACGGCGTTCAGGGCGGCGACTTCATCATTTTCTGGCTGGAATTCTTTTGGCTTGCGGCCGCGGCGGCCTGGCACTTTTACCGACGGCAAGACATAACCGGACGTATCGATGGCCGCCAGGGTAGCGGCGTCGGTGGTCTGGCTGACCACGGGCGCGCTGGTCACGCGCGCTTCTGGCCGGTCGAGCGCCTTTTCGGCTTTCGTGGTAACTTTAGTGGGCTTTGCAGCCGCTTTGGATTCGGGTTTCTTGATTGGCACAGGCGCTTTCGATTACACAACGACTTGCTTTACGGTGGATTAGGATAAAGTTTGCTGCCAGTTCCCTGTCTACCTGCGGGAACCACCATCTTCGAACCTGCCGACTACGCAAATTCGACACTGTTACGTTACTTACACCTCATCGGCCACGATCCGCGGGAAGCGCAGCAATTCCTGTCCACCGGCTGTTGCCAGCCGTCTCGGCAAAAATTCCTGCATCGACCGCGTTGGGAGCGAGAGCCTGGCGCGGCTTGCAAGCGTCCGCGAGCCTTGCCCGCAACGCCGAAAGCGCCAGTTGGCCCTGGCTGCCGACACGATCCACCGCGCCGATCAAGAGCCTAACTTACTGAAAACAAATACTATTTACGAAACAGAACTAGCTTGCCAAAGCACACAATACTTAGCATTTAATTATAGCACGCGAAAAATGTTTTTCCAGTGCGCGCCATACCCTCAGGGCAAGGTTAGCGATTCACCAACTCGGCATCGCGTTCGCGTTCCAGCTCGCCCTGCTCCTGCATGATTTCGCGGTAGCGTACACCAATTTTCTCCGATGGCAAACCCGACGCAAACAATTGCTGCAATTCCGCCTTCAAGGCATTCAATTTGATCTCGCGGATGGTGCTCACCAGCCATGACAATTCGCTGTCGTAGTCGGATTCCGTACCGGCCGCGATCTCGCCGATGATCTCGTCGTATTCGCTGCCCAGCTCCTTCAACTGCTGCGCCAGCGCGGCAAAACTGCCGTGCTCGCCCAGCGCCTGGCCCACGGCCACCAGCTGCCCCAGGCTGTGCGCCGCATCCGGCCCCAGGTGCTGGAAGGCGGTCAGCGCCGCTTCATCGATGCGCAAGGTCAAGGGCGGATGTGCCACCAGCATGCGCATGATCTTCAATTCAAGACCCACGGGCACGGGACGGCCCGATTTCGGCGGCGCGCGGTGCGCCACGGCAACGGGTTTGGCCAGCTCGAACAGGGCTTCGATCTCGGCCGGCGTGGACTGCGTCAACTGCGCCAGGCCGCGCACGATCTGCAGGCGCAGCGACGACGGCGCCATCAGCTGCAGCAGGGGCTTGGCGTCGAACTGCACGCGGGCGCGCCCTTCCGGTTCCGACAGATCATGCTCGCCCGACACTTCTTTCAACAAGAATTGCGACAGCGGCATGGCTTCATGCACCTGCTGCTCAAAACCCTCGGCACCGAATTCGCGGATATAGCTGTCCGGATCGTGTTCCGACGGCAAGAACAGGAATTTGATCGTTTTATTGTCCGACACGTGGGCCAGGCTCGCTTCCAGCGCGCGGCGCGCGGCGCGGCGGCCGGCCTTGTCGCCATCGAAGCTGAAAATCACGTTATCGGTCTGGCGCAGCAGTTTCTGCACGTGGGTGGGCGTGCACGCCGTGCCCAGGGTGGCCACCGCTTGCGGGAAACCCATCTGCGCCAGCGCCACCACGTCCATATACCCTTCCGTCACCAGCACGTAGCCGGCGTCGCGGATGGCCTGGCGCGCCTCGAACAGCCCATATAGTTCGAATCCCTTGGAAAACAAGGGGGTTTCCGGCGAATTCAGGTATTTCGGCTCGCCATGGTCGAGTACGCGGCCGCCAAAGGCGATGACCTGGCCCTTGGTATTACGAATCGGAAACATGATGCGTTCACGGAAACGGTCGTAGCGCTTGCGGTTGTTGCCCTCTTCATCGACCTTGTCGATCACGAGACCGGCCTCGGCCAGGGCCACCACGTCGTAATCGGGGAAGACGGAACGCAGATTGTCCCAGCCGCCGGGCGCGAAACCCATACCGAAGCGAGCGGCCACTTCGCCCGTCAAGCCCCGGTTTTTGAGGTAGGCGATGGCTTCCGGCGCGTGGCGCAATTGCCCCCGGTAATAATCGCACGCCTGCGTCATGGCGTCGGACAGGGCCAGGCTTTGTGCCTGGATCTGCGCGCGCTGGGCCGGCGGGATCTTGTCGTCCGCTTCCGGCACGACCATGCCCACGTTTTGCGCCAGGTCCTTGACGGCGTCGACAAACCCCATCCCCGAGTATTCGATCAGGAAGCCGATCGAGGTGCCATGCGCGCCACAGCCGAAGCAGTGGTAGAACTGCTTGGTGGGGCTGACGGTAAAGCTGGGCGACTTTTCACTGTGGAACGGGCACAAGCCCATGAAATTGGCGCCGCCTTTTTTCAGCTGCACATAGCGCCCCACGACGTCGACGATATCGACGCGGTTGAGCAAATCGGAAATGAAGGATTGAGGTATCACTGGCGAGGGCGGGTCTTGTTATAGGTCAGACTATACTACCGCACGTGGCCGGAGGTTGAGCCAGGTCAACGTGTGGGCGATTGAGCGGCTGCCAGCGCGACGGCTGGCAGCCCTTGCTACTATTGTTGCTTACGCGGCCGGCGTCAAGGCTTTCTTGACCAGCGCGGAGACCACGGTCATGTCGGCGCGGCCAGCCAGCTTCGGCTTGACGATGGCCATGACCTTGCCCATGTCTTGCGGACCGGCGGCGCCCGAGGCGGCCACGGCGGCAGCCACTTCGGCCGCCACTTCTTCATCCGACAGACCGGCAGGCATGTAGCCGATCAGGTGCACCAGCTCGGCTTTTTCGATGTCGGCCAGGTCGGCACGGCCACCGGCTTCGAACTGGGTGATCGAATCCTTGCGCTGCTTGATCATTTTTTCCACGATGGCCGTCACGTGGGCATCCGTCAATTCGATGCGCTCGTCGACTTCCTTGCGCTTGATTTCCGCCAGCAACAGGCGAATCGTGCCCAGCTTGCCCGCTTCCTTGGCGCGCATGGCGTTTTTCATGTCTTCGGTAATTTGTTCTTTCAAGCTCATGGCAATCCTCGTGTTGGTAAGTAGGGTTCGATGCTCGTGCAGGCACTCCAAGCAGGCGGCCACAAAAGCGAAAACCCGCTGCGGCGAACCGGAGCGGGTATGCGACTCATCTGAAGTATCACTCCAGGCGAATCAAAACAAAACCCGTGGCGAACAATGCGCCGAACTACCCGGGTTGGTTCTGACTGAACAGTCTTAGAATAATTTTTTCGGCAGTTGTTGGCTGCGGATGCGTTTGTAATGACGCTTGACAGCAGCTGCCAGCTTGCGCTTGCGCTCAGCTGTTGGCTTTTCGTAGAATTCGCGAGCGCGCAATTCGGTCAGCAGACCCGTTTTTTCGATGGTGCGTTTGAAGCGACGCATTGCGACTTCGAACGGCTCGTTTTCTTTAAGGCGAATAGTGGTCATGTAAAATTCAAACCGTTGAGGTGGTGTATAGGAAGAGATAGATAGTAGCAGCTTTTATTCGGAAAGGGAAGCCCCTCCCCCACTTGCGTGCGGCATGCAGCCTGCGGTCGCTGCCGGAATGTGGCGTAAACCACGCACCGGGATCGGCGCACCGGGCGCCAAAACCCCATATTACAGAGTAGCTTACTGCAAGGCAATACCTGCCGCCACGCCGGAAGCCCAGGCCCACTGGAAGTTGTAGCCGCCCAGCCAGCCCGTCACGTCGACCGACTCGCCGATGAAATACAGGCCCGGCACTTTATTGGCCATCATGGTCTGCTGCGACAGTTCGCGCGTGTCGATGCCGCCGCGCGTCACTTCCGCCTTGCGGTAGCCTTCGGAACCGTTCGGCACGATGGACCAGGCATTGATGGCCTGGCCCAGCTTGCGCAACTGCGCGTCGGGCATGTCGGCGATGCGCGCGTCCGGCGCCAGGCCGTTCGTGGCAAGCAGGCAGTCGGCCAGGCGCTGCGGCAGCCATTGGGCAACGATATTGCCCAACTGCTTCTTCAGTGTGCCCTTGCCTTCGATCAAGGTCTGCGCCACATCGACTTCCGGCAACAGGTTGATGACGATGGGCTCGCCCGGCAGCCAGTAGCTGGAAATCTGCAAAATCGCCGGACCGGACAGGCCGCGATGCGTGAACAGCAAATCTTCGCGAAAACGCGCGCCCGTGGCCTTGCGGCCTTTCAGGCTGCCCGTTTCCACATCCACTTCCAGCGCGATGCCGGACAATTCCGCGAACGGCGCCCAGCTGGCCGGGTCGAACGTCAGCGGCACCAGGGCCGGACGCGGCTCGACCATTGCCAGACCGAATTGCTTGGCGATGCGATAGGCAAAGTCGGTGGCGCCGATCTTCGGGATCGACAGGCCGCCCGTGGCGATGACGATGCTGGCCGTTTCGATGTCGCCGCTGTCCGTCTGCAGCACGAAGCCGCCGTCGTCTTGCTGGACAACATTGTCGATCTTGCATGGCATGCGCCAGTGCACGCCGCCGGTGGCGCACTCGTCCTTGAGCATGTCGATGATCTGCTCGGCCGATTCATTACAGAATTGCTGGCCCTTGTGCTTTTCGTGGTAACCGATCCGGTATTTTTTCACCAGGGCGAGGAAATCCTGCGGCGTGTAGCGCGACAGCGCGCTCTTGCAGAAATGCGGGTTTTCCGAGAGGAAATTTTGTGGGGTGGCGTTAATATTGGTGAAATTACACCGTCCGCCACCCGAGATGCGGATCTTTTCGGCCAGCTTGGCCGCGTGATCGATCAACACCACACGCTTGCCTTGATGGGCGGCAACAGCCGCACACATCATGCCGGCCGCGCCCGCGCCGATCACTGCCACATCAAATTGTTTTGCCATAAGAATTCCGGTCACCGCTGATTACAAAGACGCCATTGTAAACTGCGGCGGCGCGGCTAGCGCGGCCGTGCCGCAATCTGCCGCGATGTCGTCAAGCATTGCTCCACCTGTTCGGCGATCGACGGCGGCACGGGCACCTCGCCGCGCAGCACGGCCGCGATCCAGGCCGCCGTGGTGGCCGCGTCGCGCTCGGCCGGCAAATGCGGCAACTCTTCCACCAGCAACTGCTTTTCCACCAGCACCGTGCGCTCGCCGTCGTGGAACCAGTCGATCTGCTGCGCCTTGTTGGCGTTGGCCACCGTTTCGCCTTCCGTGCCGCGCATCAGGAAGGCGTCGCCGCGCGCGGGATCGCAGGCAGTCAGGAAATATTCACCGAGCATTTCCAGGTACTCGGGATGCGTGTACGACACCAGGCGCAGGGCGGGCCCGGCGAACGGCTGCATGATTTTCACGAGGGTGTGCGTGGAATTGCGCACGCCCAGCACGCGCCGCAGCGACAGCATGTGCGCCAGGCGCGGCGCCAGCGCCTCGATGGGCAGGAAGGCCGCTTCGCCGCGCGCCATGGCGGCCTCGGCTTGCGCATGGTCCGGCGAGGCGGGCACACCCAGCGCGGCCAGTACCTCGGCCGTCGTGATGCGGCCCGGGTCGCTGGTGACGCCATGCACGAGCACGGGTGCGCCCGCGCGCGCCAGCAGCAGCGCCAGCAAGGCCGTCAGGTTCGCCATCTTGCGCGCGCCGTTGTAGCTGGGAATGATGATGGGCGCGAATTCGCCTGCCGGCGCGGCCAGCGGGACGAACGAGGCTTCGGCAGCGTCGAGGAAGCCGGCGATCTCGTCCACGGACTCGCCCTTGATGCGCATCGACAACAAAATGCCGCCCAGTTCCAGGTCCGACACGCGGCCCTCGAGCATGGCACGGTACAGGGCGCGAGCATCGTCGCGCGTCATGCTGCGCGCGCCGTTCTTGCCGCGTCCTATTTCTTTGATGAAACGTGCTGCAGGGAATGGCTCGCCGGCCACATCGGTATGGGGGATGGAAACAGTCGTCATGGCGCCAGCTTACACGGATTTTTCCCCTTGCAGACGGGCTGAAGGATGCCATAGGCGCCGATGCAACAGTCTTTCCAGCTATTTTTTTGATGAATGTGCTTCGCGCCTGCATCCAAACGCGCCGCCGCTGCGTATAAGACTGCACAGGGGGAACTCATCATGGAACACGCGATCAAACAGGAAACGGCCTTCGTCGGCATCGAAACGGGCAAACTGCTGCTGAAAGCCGTGCTGCGCTCGGGCGGCGACGTGCTGTGCAAGGTGCTGGAAAACGACATGGCCGGCTACCGCTGGCTGCGCAGCTGGCTGCAAAGGAACGACGTGCCCGTCATGGGCTTGCGCGTCTGCATGCGCCTCGACGCCCCGTACAGCGAGACGCCAGCACGCATGCTGGCCGACATGGGCATGCTGGTCTGCGATGCCCAGCCCGCGCAGCTGGCAGACTATCTGCGCAGTCAAGGTTTGCCCGAGGATGCGGCGCACGGCGCCGTGGTGCTGGCCAATTACTGCGAGGACAAACGCCCCGCTGGCTGGACGCCGCCCTCGCCCGCCTATGTGGAACTGCGCTTGTGGCTGCGCCGCCTGCATGCCATCGCAGGCGTGCGCAAGCAGGAGTCGGCGCGCCTCGACGTCTATCTGCGAGCTGGCCAGCATGCGCTGCACGCCCTGTTGCGCCAGCAAATCGCCTGCCTGGACGCGCAGATACGCCAGCATGAAACTGCCATCCTCGCGCACGTGCGGCGCCATCCCGGCCTGCCCCGGCCGCCCGAGCTGGCCGGCAACTACCAGCGCATCGCCCGCTACAGCGTTGGCGCCAGCGTGACCGGCGGCCATTGAGCGTCCGGGAGCATGGGGCCGGCGGCGTGCCGGCCCTGCCATAAAAACAACTCATGCATTCCCGTTTTGGCCCCAACCCCGCTGCCAGGCCGCATTTCCGCTACACTATTGCCTCTTAAAGAACGCAATAGCGAAAGCCGAGCCAGAATCATGAATACGCCAGACATCGAAAATATCAACGTCACCTCTTTCGCGCCCATGCCGACACCGGCCGAACTGCACGCCAAGCTGCCCTTGTCGGAAAGCGCCTTCGACACCGTCAGCCGCGGCCGCGAAGCGCTGCGCAACATCATCGACCGCAAGGACCAGCGCCTGTTCGTCGTCGTCGGTCCGTGCTCGATCCACGACCCCGTCGCCGGCCTCGATTACGCGCGCCGCCTGAAAGCGCTGCAAGAGGAAGTCAAGGATACGATGCTGCTGGTGATGCGCGTGTATTTCGAGAAACCGCGTACCACCACGGGCTGGAAGGGCTATATCAACGACCCGTACATGGACGATTCGTTCAAGGTCAACGAAGGCATGGAAAAGGCGCGCCAGTTCCTGCTCGACGTGTGCGAACTGGGCCTGCCCACCGCCACCGAAGCGCTGGACCCGATCTCGCCGCAATACCTGGGCGACTTGATCGCCTGGACGGCCATCGGCGCGCGCACGACCGAATCGCAGACGCACCGCGAAATGTCGTCGGGCCTGTCGACACCGGTCGGCTTCAAGAACGGCACCGATGGCGACATCAGCATCGCGGTGAACGCGATCCTGTCGTCGGCGCACCCGCACTCCTTCCTGGGCATTAACGCCGAAGGCAACGTCGCCATCGTGCGCACGCGCGGCAACGCGTATGGCCACGTGGTGCTGCGCGGCGGCGACGGCCGCCCGAACTACGATTCCGTCTCGATCGCCATCGCCGAACAGGCGCTGGCCAAGGCCAAGCTGCCGGCCAACCTGGTGGTCGACTGCTCGCACGCGAACAGCTATAAAAAGCCGGAACTGCAGCCGCTGGTGATGGGCGACGTGGTCAACCAGATCCGCCAAGGCAACCGCTCGCTGGTGGGCGTGATGATCGAATCGAACATCGTCGGCGGCAACCAGAAGATCCCGCAAGACCTGTCGCAACTGACCTACGGCTGCTCCGTCACGGACGGCTGCATCGACTGGGACACGACGGCCACCATGCTGCGCGACGCGCATGCGCACCTGCTCAATCGCCCTGCGTAAAATATACCGCCAACAATGTTGTCGGATTACGGCCCTGTGGGCCTAACCCGACCTACCCGGCCGGCCGGCCGCGTCAATACGTAGGTCGGCTTAGCGCGTAGCGCGTAAGCCGACACATCACTGCAGACAAAGTACGGCGCCCTGTGCGCCGTTTTTGCTTTTCCCTTCATCACGCCATCTGCACATGCGGCAGCACGGCGAACGATCCCGCCAGCGCCTGCTCCGCCTTGCTGGCCGGGATATTCAGTTCATTGATGTCCAGGTAGATGCGCCCGTCGAGGATGCGCACGGCGTACATGCGCGCCATGCCCTGCACGGGCGCCACCAGGCGGCCCGAATCGAGCTCGATGATCCAGCCGTTCTTCGGCCCCATCAGGTTTTTCTCCATCAGCACCCCCTGCGCCAGCGGGCCGCCCAGGCAGGGCACCGTGTCGAGCAGCGCGTAGACCGTATCATCCACCGCGCGAAACAGCGCCACGCCGGGCAAATCCTGCCACGCCAGCCCCCGCTGTACCATGCGCGCGCCCGCCAGCGGCATGTCCTTCAGGCGGCAAATCATTTTCCATTGTTCCGGCATCGCAAGCTCCCTTGAAAAAGGCACACGCTTGCCTAAGCAAGAGCGGTGCCAGTACCGGTACAGGCGCAAAGCAGCCGGAATCGCGGGCAAAACCGGCACGCGCCGCACTGCGCAAGTGCACACTGCCGCCGAAATGGTGCGCCGGCCGCACGGTGGACTGCCCGGCTTTCCTTTACAATGGCGGATTACTCCTCCCTATTCAGTACCTTCATGATTGTTCTTGGCGTCGAATCCTCCTGTGACGAAACCGGCCTGGCCTTGTACGACACGCAACGCGGCCTGCTGTCGCACGCCCTCTATTCGCAAGTCGCCATGCACGAGCAGTACGGCGGCGTGGTGCCGGAACTGGCGTCGCGCGACCATATCCGCCGCGCCATCCCGCTGCTCGAAGAGACCCTGACGAAGGCCGGCATCGGCCTGTCCGAAATCGATGCCATCGCCTACACGCAGGGTCCGGGACTGGCCGGCGCGCTGCTGGTGGGATCGTCCGTCGCCTGCAGCCTGGGCCTGGCCATCAACAAGCCGGTGCTGGGCATCCACCACCTGGAAGGCCATTTGCTGTCGCCGCTGCTGGCGTCCGAGCCGCCGGAATTCCCCTTCATCGCCCTGCTGGTGTCGGGCGGCCACACGCAGCTGATGCGCGTCGATGGCGTGGGTCAGTACACGATGCTGGGCGAAACCCTCGACGATGCGGCCGGCGAGGCGTTCGACAAGTCGGCCAAGCTGCTGGGACTCGGTTACCCGGGCGGCCCCGCCATTTCGCGCCTGGCCGAATTCGGCGACCCGCTGGCATATAAACTGCCGCGCCCCATGCTGCACTCGAAGGATTTCAACTTCAGCTTTTCCGGCCTGAAGACGGCCGTGCTGACGGTGGTGAAAAACCATGAAGAAAAAGTCATCGCCAATATCTGCGAGCAGGACAAGGCGAACATCGCACGGGGCTTCGTCGACGCCATCGTCGACGTGCTGACGGCCAAGTGCGTGTCGGCCCTCAAGCACACGGGCTTGAAACGCCTGGTGATCGCCGGCGGCGTGGGCGCCAACGCGCAGCTGCGCGCCTCGCTCAATGCGGCCGCCGCCAAGAAGCGTTTTAAAGTGTATTACCCGGAGCTGGAATTCTGTACGGACAACGGCGCCATGATCGCCTTTGCCGGCGCCATGCGCCTGCAGATCAACCCGGCCGCCGCCAAGCACGATTACTCGTTCAACGTGCGCCCGCGCTGGCCGCTCGACGAAATCCGCGAAGTCTGATCACGCCAGCAGGAAGTTGCGCGCGCCCGCCAGGGCCGCGCCCTCTTCCACCGTTTCATCCTTCAAGTCCACGCCCGACAACTGCTGGCTGAACGCCTGCGACAGCAAATAGTGCAGCCGGTACGCGGCTGGCGCATACGCCAGCCCCTCGGGGCGCACGTTCGAGATGCAGTTGCGGCGCTCGTCCAGCAAACCTGCCTTGGGCGCCCACGTCAGGTACAGGCCCAGGCTGTCCGGGGAACTCAAGCCAGGCCGCTCGCCGATCAGCACCAGCACGGCCCGCGCTTTTATCAATTCCCCTACCTCGTCGCCGATAGCCACCCGCCCCTGCGCCACAATGTGCACGGGCGACAGCGTCCACGCTTCCAGCGCCAGCCGTTCGCGCAAAGCGGCCAGGAACGGCGCCGCGTGGCGCTGCACGGCCAGCGCCGACAGGCCATCGGCCGCCGCCAGCGCCAGGTCCACTCCCGTCGTACCAGCGGCCAGGCGCGCCCGTGAAGCATCGTCGAGCCGGCGCCCCAGGTCGGGGCGTTGCAGATAGTCGGCACGCGTGGCGGCGGCGCTGTGCAGATGCACGCTGGCTTGCCCCTGCGCGGCCAGGGTGCTTGCCAGGGCTTCGCCATCGAGCGCCAGGTGCACGGCGTCGCGCGCCTGCGCGTGGGCCAGCTGAAACGCCAGTTGCGCGCGGGTCGGCACGCTCACGCCGCGGCGCCCCAGCGCGATGCGCGCCGCCGTATGCGCGCGCAGCGCCTGCCACAGATGGTTTTCGTCCATGCATATCCCCTAGGCATCCAGGCGCAGCAGGGCTGCCTGGAAGGCCGGCGCCAGCGCCGTGTTCAGATTTCCCTGCGCATCCGTGATCTGCATGCGCGCCAGCCAGGCCGCGAATTCGGGCGCGGGACGCAGGCCCAGCACGCGACGCGCATACAGGGCGTCGTGGAACGAGGTGCTCTGGTAGCCGAGCATGATGTCGTCCGCGCCCGGCACGCCCATGATGAAATTGCAGCCGGCCACACCCAGCATGGTCAGCAAGGCATCCATGTCGTCCTGGTCCGCTTCCGCGTGGTTGGTGTAGCACACGTCGCAGCCCATGGGCAGCCCAAGCAGCTTGGCGCAGAAATGGTCTTCCAGCCCCGCGCGCATGATCTGCTTGCCGTCGTACAGGTATTCGGGGCCGATGAAGCCCACCACGGAATTGACCAGCAGCGGCTGATACGCGCGCGCCACCGCATACGCGCGCGCCTCGCACGTCTGCTGGTCCATGCCGTGGTGGGCGCCGGCCGACAGGGCGCTGCCCTGCCCCGTCTCGAAATACATGACGTTGCTGCCCACCCTGCCGCGCCCCAGCGACAGGGCCGCCGCCTGTCCCTCGGCCAGCAGGGCCAGGTCGATGCCGAAGCTGCGGTTGGCCGCCTGCGTGCCCGCCACCGACTGGAACACCAGGTCGACGGGTGCGCCGCGGCGTATCGCCTCGAGCGTATTGGTGATGTGCGTGAGCACGCAGGACTGCGTGGGAATCTGATATTGAGCTATGACGGCGTCGAGCAGCTGCAGCAGCGAGACCACCTGCGCCACATTGTCGGTGGCGGGATTGATGCCGATCACGGCGTCGCCGCTGCCCAGCAGCAGGCCATCGAGCACCGACGCCGCGATGCCCGTGGCGTCATCCGTCGGGTGGTTCGGCTGCAGCCGCGCGGACAGACGCCCTTCCAGGCCCAGGGTATTGCGGAAAGCCGTGACGACACGGCACTTGCGGGCCACCAGCACCAGGTCCTGCAGGCGCATGATTTTCGAGACGGCGGCCGCCATTTCCGGCGTGATGCCGGCGGCGACGCGTGCCAGCGTTGGCGTATCCGTCGCGTCATCGAGCAGCCAGTCGCGAAAGTCGCCCACGCACAGGTGGGCAATCGGCGCAAACGCGGTGCGCGCGTGGGTGTCGATGATCAGGCGCGTGACTTCATCGTCCTCATACGGCACCAGCGCCTCATTGAGAAAGGCCGACAGCGGCACCTCGGCCAGCGCCAGTTGCGCCGCCACCCGCTCGCGCGCGCTGGCGGCCGCCACCCCGGCCAGCACGTCGCCCGAACGGGGCGGCGTGGCCTTGGCCAGCAGCTCCTTCAGGCTGGCAAACTGGTAAACATGGCTGTCTATCGTATGGCTGAAGCGGGGCATGGACTTCTCCTGTGGGGTCAGAGACCCGCCGGGTCTGACCCCGGAGCATGCCTATTCTACGCCCGGAGCAACGCGATACCACCCCACGTCACAAACTGCGCAGCGCCCCTTCCAGCTGCGGATAGCGGAAGACAAAGCCGTCGGCTAATAGCCGGCGCGGGGCGACCCGCTGGCCTTCCACCAGCAAGTCTGCCTGCTCGCCCAGCAAGGCGCGCATGACGAAGGCCGGCGTGGGCACGATGCTGGGGCGGTGCAGCACGGTGCCCGCCACCTGGGCAAAGCGGCGCTGCTCGATCGCTTCCGGCGCGCAGAAGTTATACGCGCCGCTCACCGCGCCCTGTTCGCTGCGGCGCGCCAGATGGGCGATGGCGCGGATGACGTCGCGCACGTGCACCCACGTGACCCACTGCTTGCCGCTGCCCAGCGGGCCCCCCACGCCGAAACGGACCGGCAGCAGCATCTGCGGCAGCGAACCCTGGTGGCCGAAGACGAGACCGAAGCGCATGCAGCCCACCTGCACGCCAAATTTTTCCGCCTCGCGCGCCGCCGCTTCCCATTCCTGGCACAGCTGCGACATGAAGATGGCTTGCGGCGCGCTGTCCTCCGTCAATTCAGTCGCGTCGCCCTGCGGCTGCACGCCGTAGTAGCCGATGGCCGACGCCGACAGCAGTACCCTCGGCTTGTGCTGGGCGCGGGCGATCCACGCCACCAGGTCCTGCGTCAGCGCCACGCGGCTGCGGCGCAGGGCCGCCTTGCGCGCATCCGTCCAGCGCTTGCCGACGATGCGCGCGCCGGCCAGGTTGACCACCATGTCGATGCGCCGTGCATCCGCCAGCTCGTCGAACGACCGGATGCAGCGCACCTGGCCGTTAAACGTCCACGCGGCCTGTTTCGGCTGGCGCGTCAGCACCGTCACCGCATGGCCGTCGGCCAGCAAGGCGCTGACCAGCTGCTGGCCGATGAAACCCGTGGCGCCCGTCACCAGCACGGACTGCGGCGCGGCGGCAAAATGCAGGTGCTCCTCCTGCTCCTGCTTCTCCTGCACCTTGCGCCGGCCCAGCTGCCACACGGCGTACGCGTCGCGCAGGCCGGACAGGCCCACGCCCGCGCCGCACAGGGCGAGGAAGACGCTGAGCCAGCCATATGGCTGCCATACGAGGGCCGTCGGCAAGGTCGCCCAGTCGCTGCTGTTCAGGGCCAGCAGGGCGATGAAGGCGCCCGCATTGATCGCCAGCACCGTGTGCGTGACCCGCTCCGTGGCGGGCAAGAGGCGGGTCTGGTCTTCGACGACGAAATCCCACAGGGTGAGCACGATTTCCACGCCAAACACGATCACCAGCACCCAGGCCCAGGCGCCGTGCCACTCCCAGGCGGCCAGGCCCACGAACAGCAGGCTGTAGATCAGCGCGCGTGTGGCATGGATGGTCAGTTCCAGGCGCGCCGAGGCCTTTTGCGGCAGCGCTTCCGTGATTTCATGGTGATAGATGGTGTCGAAGGCGCCCAGGCAGCCTTGCGCCGCCATCAGTTGCAGGGCCAGCAGATGCGTATTCATGGTGTCTCCTTCATTTCCGGTGCGGCGGATTCGCGGAACACGCCGACCTGGGTGAATGTGGTGCCAAACAGGGCGTGGCGGATCTCGATGCGGATGTTGAACTGCTGCGGCGTATCGTTGCGGTGGCACAGATAGGTCTTGCCGGGCGTGAGCACGCCGGGCAGCGGCAGGCGCCAGCCGAAAAGATCCCAAAAATAGCCATCGCTGGTGAAATGCAGGTTGCCATCTTCCACGTGCAGCACCAGCTTCATGCCCAGGCCCATGCCAACGTATTCGAGCACTTCGCCTTTTGCGCTTTCGGCCATGTAGGACGTGAAGCGGATCGGCGCGCGGCCATGCAGGCGGTAGGTGCGCTGCTTGAAGATGAAGGGGCAGCCGGGGCGCGAATACACTTCGATATCGACGGGGAAGTCGTGGTCGTCATGCGGGATCAGGGCGCCGTCGATGAAGGGGCGCGTGAGCCAGCCCAGCACCTTGCCCAGGCGCGAGCTCGTGAGCTCACTGAGCTCGCCCCGGTAGTACAGGGGCTGGCCCGGCGCGGGATTTTTCTCGAAGCGGCGCCGGATGTCCGGGTGCAGGGTGAGCCACCGCTCGCCCATGACCTTCTTGAACAGCTCTCCTTCCGAGGGGCCGTTCATGCTTTTCCCGGCTTGCCAGGCTTATCGTCCGGGCTGAGGAACTTGGCCACCTTGCCGCCCATCGACAGCATGCGCTGCAGGGTCGCCGGCGGCAGGTTCTTGTAGTCGCTGTAGGTGGCGCTGAGCATTTCCAGGAAAGCCAGCACTTCGCCCATGCGCGCCAGCGTCTCAGGCGGTATCGCCGCATCGTGTTCGCCCTCGATCGCGCATTCGCGCAGCACCGTCAGGGTGGGGTCGATCTCGCGCCGCTTGCGCTCTTCCATGATGACGCGGAAGATTTCCCACACATCCTGCAAGGCGACGAAATGGTCGCGCCGGTCCCCCATCACGTGCGTGATGCGGACCAGGCCCCAGCTTTGCAATTCCTTCAGGCTGTTGCTGACGTTCGAGCGGGCCACGTTCAGGCTGGCCGCGATATCTTCCGCCGTCAGCGGTTCATTGGCCAGGAACAGCAGCGCGTGGATCTGCGCCACCGTGCGGTTGACGCCCCAGCGGGTGCCCATCTCCCCCCAGTGCAGAATATATTTCTGCGTAGTCGGACTCAATTCCATGGTTTTCTCTTATTTCTGTCGTTACAGAAATGTAAGATGAAACAGAAGTCCAGTCAAGCGCGATTCGTCAGGACTGGGCGGGCGGCTGGCCCATGGCGCGCAGAAATTGCTGCTGCGAGGCGTGCAGCTGGCCGTAACCGAGTTCGCGGTACACGAGGCCGTGGCGCGGCGCCAGTTCGGCCAGGATGCGCGCCAGCGCCGGGTAGTGGCGGTGGCTCCAGGTGGGGAACAGATGGTGCGTCAGGTGCAAATTCAATCCGCCGAGCCAGTAACCGAGCCAGCGCAACGCGCGCGGCTTCGGCGTCCAGTCGCAGGCCGTGTAAAACGTGTGCTGGTACCAGTCGTGCGGCAAGGTGCCGTCCTGGCCCGGCTGGAAAAACTCCACTTCAGCCCAGTGCGTGCCGAGGATCAGCGCCACCAGCGCGCACGAGGCGAGCATCTGGCCCACGAAATACGCGCCCAGCACCACGCCCCAGCCGATGCCGTGCTGCTGCAGCACCCACATGGGCAGCGCCAGCACCAGCGCCACGTGACCGAGCTTCCAGCCCAGGAACGACAGCCAGCCGCGCCAGCCCTGCAAGCGGCTGTGCTCGGCCACGGGCGTCTTGCCGAAGCGGTCCAGCCAGTCGCCATACCAGTTCAGATACGGCAGCGACAGGGCCGCCACCACGGGCCAATACAGGTATTGATAGCGGTACTGGGGCGCCCAGCGTTGGAACGGCGTCTGGCGCAGGAAGGGGTTCGGCTCCGTATCGAGGTCATAGCCTTCCACGTTCGCATACGTGTGATGGAAATGCACGTGGCGGATGGTCCAGAAATCCGTGTCCACGCCTACGGGCAAGCCCACGAGGCGGATCAGGATGCGATTCAGGCGTCCCTGGCGGAAGACGGCGCTGTGGGCCGCGTCGTGCAGGGTATTCATGGCCAGCGCCATGGCCGCGACCAGGCAGGCGACATAGCTGGCGACAAACGGCCAGGTGCTGCCGGCGCTCAAGGCCAGCGCATACAGCCCCGCCGCCAGCGCGGCCAGGAACACGGTTTTCGCGTGCAGGCGCCAGTCGCCGAAGCGGTGCTTTCCCTCGCTGGCGAGGTAGGCGTCGGCGCGCGCGCGCAGTTCGCGGCGGAAGGCGGAATCGCGGGCGGGCTGGAAGCGCAGCGGCGGCAGGGAAGGCACAGGCGTCACGCGCGCGTCCCCGCCGCCGCCGGCCACCACAGGCGGCGCGCGCCGTCGAGGCCATGCGCCAGCAGCGCGGCCAGGAACACCATGCCCCACACGTCGCGCGCGCCATACCAGCCCAGATACAGGGCCGGCATGGCCACGGCGATGGCGACCCAGGCAATGGCGCCCCAGCGGCGCGCATCCGACAGGCCGCCCAGCGCCAGGGTGCCGCCAAAAATCAGCGCGAACAGGATGGCTTGCTGCGCGCCGGCCAGCACCGCTTCGTGGTTGACGTAATAGATCACGAGGCCAAACAGGATCACGCCGCCGATGCCGATGAACAGTTCGGGCACCTCGAAAGTGCCGCGCGACTGCCAGTGGGGAAAGCGCGCGCGCAGCCATTTGAACAGCTTGCCGTTGCTGGCCAGGAGCGGATTATGCGTTTGCGTCATGCCCTTCACGCCATAGCGCATTTCCACGCCTTCGAGTTCGGGCTGGAAGCTGCCGAACAGCCTGTCCCACAGCAGCAGGGTACCGCCGAAATTGCGGTTGATGTAGCGTTTATCGGTGCCGTGGTGCACGCGGTGGTGCGAGGGCGTGACCATGAACTTGTCGAGGATGCCGGACTTGTTCACCAGCGCATTGTGGTTATAGAACTGCACCGTGTAATGCAGGGACGAGACGACGAGGAAGATTTCCAGCGGCACGCCCAGCACGGCCAGGATGGCGATGAACGGGAAATTCGTCAGCGACGAATACCAGGAATTGCGCACGCCCAGCGACAGGTTGAAATGCTCGCCCTGGTGGTGCACCACGTGCACGGCCCACAGCAAGGGGATCTTATGGTGCAGCCGGTGCATCCAGTAAAAGCACAAATCCCAGGCAAAGAATGCGAACACCCACTGCGCGGCCACGGGCCACTGGTCGACGATGTGCAGGTTCACATGGCGCAGCAGCAGGGCGAAGGCCGCCACTTCCACGCCGCGGAACACCCACATCAATATGTGGCCGGAATTGAGGTTGAAGATCACGTCCTTCCACGGCACGGGGGTCTTGCGTACCCATTTGAGGATCAGCAGTTCGGCCAGCACGAAGGCCAGCATGACAAGGAAAGAGAGGGCAAAGGGGTTCATCATGATGCGGTTTCAGTAGAAATGACGCGGTGAGCCGTCCAGAATACCTGCATTTTCGCCAGCATGCCGCCAGCGATGCCGACAGCCAGGCCGGCGGCCAGGTCGATGCTCACGTGCCGGCGCAGCGCGATGATGGCGTAGCAAATGGCCACGCCCAGCACCACGGCCAGCGCGGAGCGGACCAGGTGGCGCTTGTCGCACAGGGCCCACACGCACAGCAAGGTCAGGGCGCCATGCAGCGAGGGCAGGCAATTTTGCGCGGAATCCGCCGCCTGCAGCATGCGCAGCGCCTGCGTGCTCCAGGCACTGCCCTCGCCCACGGGCGGATACGCGAGCGTCGTCGGATACAGCAGGAAGACCACGCCGCACATGACGGCGGAAAGCGCCATGGCGCGCGCCAGCCAGCGCACCCTCGCCGCATCGGCCGCCAGGTAGGCGTACGGGATCAGGATGAAGAAGGACAGATACAGCCAGATGGCAGAGTCGCTGTAGGGAATGGCGCGGTCCAGCGCCGTTTCCGGCAAGAGTATCCCCTGCCCTTGCAGCACATCGCTGGAAAAATACACGAGGCCGACGCTGCCCCAGCCGGCCAGCAGGTGCAGCAGGCGGCAAGCTAAAGTCATGGAAGAAGGATTCATGCAGTCGCAAGGCGCCGGATGCGGCGCCGTTTCATGGTGGGGTCAAAGGGAGGCAATTCACCGCTCGTCGTCCAGACCAGGCTGTCGACGGCCACGCCCAGGCCGCGCAGCACCGCCGCCAGGTGATCGCGCAAGGCAGCCAGGCCAGCGTCGTCGAGGGCCGCGTGCAGCTGCAAGGCGCTGTCGCCCGATTGCAGCAGGCGGTAGTCGGCGTCCGCCGGCAAGGCTTGCGCGAACGCGCGCGTCAAGACGTCGGCAAACACGGCGACGGCGGCGCCGCCGCGTGCAGACGGAAGCAGCAGCATGTCGTCGCAGCGCCCTTCGATGCCGTCGATGGCGCGCGTGGCGCGGCCGCACGGGCATGGCGTGGCGCGCGCGACCAGGATATCGTCCAGGCGATAGCGCACGATGGGCTGCGTGATGCGCGTGAAATCCGTAATCACGGGCACAAAACGACGCTGTTCCGCATCGAGCCATTGCGGCTCGATGTGCACGTATTCCTCGTTCAGGTGCAGCACGCCGTGTTCGCAGCTGCTGGCGAGGAAACCCTCGGTCGCCTGATAGATTTCATGCACGGCGCCGAACGCCTGCACGATCAGCGCGCGGTCCTGCGCTTCCAGCACTTCAGCCACGGAGATGACTTTTTTCGGCGCCAGCACCAGGCTGCCGTCGATGACGCGCAGCGCCAGCTGGCGCAGCACCTGGGCCGGCGCGACGATGACGGACGGTTGATAGTGCGCCAGCTGCGCGCACAGGCTGTCGAACGGTGCGAACAGGTCGTAAAAGGCAAACGTGAGCCACGGCGAGCGCACTGCCGTGTACAGATTGCTGTTCGCGCGCAGGAACAGCGCCACCTTTTCGCCGGAAAACAGGCCGTCGGGCAGCGCCTTGGCCAGCATCACGCCCGCCCATTGGGCCTTTTCGCGGGGGCTGACGGTAAACACGGCGCGCCGCGACGACGTGCCAGAGGATAACCCCACCGTGATGTCGCCGACGGCGGGCGTGAAGTCGCGGCTATGCTCGGCCGCCATGGCCGCATCCATCGCCTGCGCCAACGTGATTCCCTCGGTATTCATGGCGTCGAAATGCTCGAGCATCAGCGCCTTGTTCATCGTCGGCCACTGCGCCAGGGGCAGATCGCGGAACGGGGCGAAGTAAGCGCTGCGCGCGCACAGGGTGTCGATGAAACGGGCCAGTTGCTTCCGCTGGTAGGCGTCGAGCTGCGCGCGGCTGGCGAAACGCAGGCGGCGCGTGCGCCAGTACGACAGCAACAGCCAGACAATACGCTTCACGGGCGGCCCGCCACTGGCAAATAATCGTTGCTGTCTTCATGCGTGATGCGGATCTGCGCCTGGCCCGACTGGTGCAGCTGGTGCAGGCGGTTCAGGGTGGCGTAGTACGGCGCGCGCTTGTGCTGGATGAGGAACGACAGTTCGGACGGTCCGCGCAGCTGCTGGAAGCTTTCCGGCACCCAGGCCGCGTCCGACGCCAGCAGGGTCCAGCCGCCGTCCTGCAGCACGAAGGCGCCCAGGTGGCCGATGGCGTGGCCGGGCAAGTCGACGATGTAGATCTCGCCCGTGCCGCTGACGTCGCGCCCGTGCGTAAACGGCAGCAGGGCGGCCGGCAAGGCCGTCTCGGGCACGCTTTCGACGAAATCCAGGCGGTCAGAGATATCGTTCGGCAGCAGCTCGGGCACGAAGGCATGGCGCACGGCGGACACGCCGGACAAGCCGCGCACGGCGTCCCAGCCCGTTTTGGAGGCCATCAGCCGCGCGCCGGGAAAGTCGCGCAGGCCGGCGATATGATCGGCGTGGAAGTGCGACAGCAGCAAGGTGTGGATGTCGCCGGGCGATACGCCATGCGCGCGCAGCTGGCCGTGCAACGACTCATTCTCGTCGAACGAGATGGGCGTGACCCACGCATACATGCGGTACACGCCTTTCGACGTGGCGGCGCGGAAGTGCTCGGCATACCCCGTGTCCCACAGGTACAGGCCCGCGCGCGTTTCGATCAGGTAGGCGCGCGAAGGGAAGCAACGGCTGGCCAGCCCGCTGCCTTTCAAGACCATGCACGACGGATGGGTGCAGTGGCCGACGCGAAATGCGGTGATGCTAGCCATTGCGCTCCTTGCCCACCTTGTGCGCCGCCGCTTCCTGGCGCATCCACTGCGCCGTGCGGGCGATGCCGTCCTGCAGGCTGACGACGGGACGGTAGCCGAGCACCTTGCGCGCCTTGGCGTTATCGAGCGTCATGTCAAAACTGAGCGCGCCGATGCTGTAGGGCGTCAATGAGGGCTCGCGGCGCGTGAAGCGCGAGGCGAACTGCATCAGGCGCGCCGCCAGCGCCAGCACGCGGTAAGGCACGCTGACGATTTCGAACGGCTGCTGCAGATGGTCGCAGAACAGGCTGCGCAAAATGTCGCACAGGCGCGCCGGCTCGCCATTCGTGATGTTGAAGGCGGCGCCCGAAGCGATGGTCTTGTGCACGGTGGCCAGCCACATCGCATGCACGACATTGTCGACATAGGTGACGTCGATGGTGGCCGCGCCGCCATTGGGCAGCGGCAGCTTGCCGCCGCGCTCCTGCAGCACCCTCGCCAGGCGCGGGATCAGCACCTGGTCGTGCGGGCCGAAGATGGCGCGCGGGCGCAGGATCACGCACGTCATGCCGCGGTGGCGGTCGACGCACTCCTGCACCAGTTTTTCCGCCATCGCCTTCGAACGCGCGTACGCGTTGACGAAAGCGTCGGGGCGGAAGGTTTCCGGCACCTCGTAGCGGTTGCGGTAGTCGAAATAGATGGCCGGGGTCGAGATGTGCACGAAGCGCGCCACGTGCAGGCTGGCGGCCGCGCGCAACAGCTGGGCCGTGGCCGTGACGTTGGCGGCGATGAAGTCGCGTTCCGCGCCCCACGGCGAGGACAGCGCGGCACAGTGCCAGACGGTGTCCATGCCGCGCACCAGTTCATCGACCTGGCGCGGCGTCGCTTGCGCCAGGTCGAGCGCCACGAATTGCGCGCCCATGCGTTCGAGCTCGCGGCCCACGGCGGCGTTGCGGCCCGTGGCGCGCACTTCCACGCCCTGCGCCAGCAGGGTGCGCACGGCATTGCGCCCCAAGCCGCCCGTCGCTCCCGTGACCAGTATCCGCCTCATCGCACCACCTTCACAGGTCAAGAATCATGCCGCCGATGGTCAGGCCCGCGGCCGTACCCATCATCAGCAAACGCTGGCCTGCCACTGCCCGCCCCGTCATCACCGCCTCGTGCAGGGCGGTGGGCAGGGACGCGGCCACCTGGTTGCCATGCGTTTCAAAGATCTTGATGATTTTAGCATCGGGAACGTCGAGGATGCGCGCCGCATGCGCGAGGCCCAGCGGGCTGGCCTGGTGCGGCACTACCACGTCGATTTTATCCAGTCCCGCGCCCGATTCCTGCATGAGTTCCGTCAGGAAATCCGGCATCACCTTGACGGCCAGGCGGAACACGGCCTTGCCATCCATGCGGAACAGGTAGTCGCCCGGTTCGCAGCCGTTGCGGGGGTTGCGCTCGGTACCGCCGCCGCGGATTTCGCAGTAGCGCCGCCCTTCCGGATACGTGCCCATCTTGTAGGCGCGGATGCCGGCGCTGCCGTCACCGCGCTCGACGATGACAGCGGCGGCGCCGTCGCCAAAGATCATCGACGCTTCCGGCTCGCTCCAGTCGACGCCGCGCGAGGCCAGGTCGGACGAGACGATGGCGATGCGGCGGTAGGCGCCGCCGGCCAGCATGGACGCGGCCACGCGAAAAGCGGCCATGAAACTGAGGCAACTGGCGTTGACGTCGAAGCTTTGCGTGCCTGGCGGCAAGCCCGCATGTTCGGCCACGAAGCAGGCCGTGTTCGGCAAGGCTTGCTCGGGCACGCCGCAGGCGCAGATCAGCAAGTCGATGTCGGCCGGACGCAGGCTGGCATTCTTCAGCGCGTCGAGCAGGGCGGCGGCGCCCAGCTGGCTTTGCGATTCATCGGGCGCGGCGACAAAGCGCGACAGCACGCCGCTCTTGCGCAGGGTATAGCCAGCCGGATGCCCCAATTTCAGGTCCAGACTGGCGGAAGTCACACTATGCGACGGCACGGCTTTGCCCGTCGCGATCAGGCGAACTGGAATCATGTTGGCCTTAACAAAGTAAAGTAAATAGGGTTATGAATTAATCACGTGCCAGCGGCGGCAATGCGACCCCGCAGTTCTTGCAGAAATTGGCATCGTCATCGAGCCCTTCTTTCAGACACGTGGGGCAGGTACGCGTGGTGACCAGCTTGGAGCTGCGCTGCACCGTCATTTCGGCACTGATAATGCCGGTAGGCACGGCCAGGATGCCCCAGCCGAGCAGCATCATCAGCGAAGCGATGGTGCGCCCGATGTCGGTGCGCGGCGTGATATCGCCGAAACCGACCGTGGTCATGGTGCTGATGGCCCAATAAATCGACGTGGGAATACTGCTGAAACCGTTATCGGGCCCTTCCACGACATACATCACGGTACCCAGCAGAAAGACCACCATCATGACAAAAGACAAGAAAATGAGGATCTTGCGCCGGCTGGCCAGCAAGGCCCGCCCCAGCACCGTGTATTCATGCACATACGAGGTGAGCTTGAGGATACGGAACATGCGCAGCAGCCGCAAAATGCGCACGTCGATCAGCACGTGCGCACCCGGCAGCAGCAAGCCGATATAGGTCGGCACGATGGCCAGCAAGTCGATAATGCCGAAAAAACTCTTGGCGTAGCGCACCGGATGCTGCAGGCACGACAGGCGGGCGAAATATTCGATGGTAAATAAAATGGTAAAAAACCATTCGAGCGCCGTCAGCCAGGTGCCATAGCGCTCGGCCACGGAGGCGACACTGCTGAGCACGACCACCGTCACGCTGATCAGGATGGCGGCGATCAGCAGCAGGTCGAAAGCGCGGCCCGTGCGCGTTTCCGCCTCGAAAATGACGGTGTACACCCGCTCGCGCCAGCCCCGCTCGGGCTTGCCGTATTTCTGTTGCGTTTCCTGCGCCGCCAGTTGCTGCGGCGTCAGGGGTGCCGCGCCGCTCTTCGTCGCGGCTTTCATGTGGGTAGTGTGCTCATATACTATTATTGTATAGATAATTGACAAAGCACGGCGATACGCACGTTTGCACTAAGGCTTGCCCTACGACAATTTTTTCGCCAGCAGCACGGCATTGCGCCGGTCGCGCTCCGCCTGCACGATGTCCGTCGTGCGCGCTTCCGACAGGCCCACCGTGTGCAGCACGGTGGCCGTCAGCTGCAGCGCCGATTCCAGCGCCTCGGGCACGACCAGGGTGGCGCCCGCCTGGATCAGGGCCACCGCATGCGCCTCGTCGCGGGCGCGCGCATACACGGGCAGCAGCGGATATTCGCGGCGGATCGATTTGACGGCATGCAGCACGGAGGCCGCATGGTCCATCGTCAGCACCACGGCCGCGGCACGATCGGCATTGACCTTTTGCAACAGTTCCGCGCGCGACGCATCGCCGAAATACACGGGAAAGCCGCGCGGATGCAGGGTCGTCACCAGCCGCGCATCGTTTTCAATCGCCACATAGGCGATATCCTGCTCCGTCAGCACCTTGGCCAGCAACTGCCCCACCCGGCCGAAACCGGCGATGATGACGGTGCTGCCCTGCGGCGGCAGCGCGCCGTGCGCCAGGTCGGCCAGCTGGTGGTGGTGGCGCTGTTCCCACCAGTTGCCGAAGGCGCGCGCCGCCTTGGCCAGCGCCGGCGTGGCGAACAGGCTCAGGCCCACCACCAGCATGACGAACTGCGCCACCTGCGGGCCGATCAGCTTGGTACCGAGCGCATACGCGACGACGATGAAGGCGAATTCGCCGCCCTGCCCCAGCAGCACGCCCGTTTCCACGGCACGCCCCCAGTGAAAGCCGCCGATGCGGAAAATCACGCTGATGACCAGCGTCTTCAGGAAAAACAGGCTCAGCACGGCTAGGGGAATCAAGACGGGCGACTTGAGGATTTCGCGCACGTCGATCTGCATGCCCACCGACATGAAGAACAGGCCCATCAGCAAACCTTTGAAGGGCTCGATCGTCACTTCCACCTCATGGCGAAATTCCGTTTCCGCCAGCAGCAGGCCGGCCAGCAAGGCGCCCAGCGCCATCGACAAGCCCGCCAGATACGTCAGGCCCGCGATACCGAGGGTGCTGAGCAGGGTCAATGCCATGAACACGTCGGGCTGGCGTTTCTTGACGAAAAACTGGAACAGCGGGCGAATCACGCGGCGGCCCAGCAGATAGATCAGCAGGATGGCCCCCGCCGATTTCACGGCCGCAAAGCTGAGCAGATAGGCCAGGTCGTCGCTGCGCCCGCTGGCGAACACGTCGATCAGGATGAACAGCGGCACCACCATCAGATCCTGGAACATCAGAATGGAAAAGCCCGCCTGGCCGGCCGGCGTCTGCAGGGAGCGCTGGTCCGTGAGCAGCTGCATCACCACGGCCGTCGACGACAGCGACAGCACCAGGCCCAGCACGATGGACGCTTCCAGCGACAAGCCGAAGTAATACGCGACGCCGCCGATCAGGCAGGCGCTGACGGCCACCTGCCCCACGCCCGCGCCGAACACCCAGCGCCGCAGCGCCCACAGCCGTTCCGTCGACAGTTCCAGGCCGATCATGAACATCAGAAACATCACGCCCAGCTCGGCCAGGCCGCTGACCTGCTCGGCGCGCACGAAGGAAAAATACGTCAGCCATGGGAAGTCGCCGGCCCACAGGCCGAAGCCGAACGGGCCGAACAGGGCTCCGACGGCCAGGAAGCCGAGCACCTGGTTGACTTTCAGGCGTTGCAATAGCGGAATAAAAATTCCGGCCAGGGCGAGAAACAGCAGGGTTTCCCGCAGATACGGTAAGGCGTGTTGCTCTTCCAAGATAATCCTAACTCAATGATATGCATGCCGAATTGATAATTGTCGCATGCTGGGCGACAGAGAAGTATGGGCACACATGATATTTTTCCACAAGGCAACAAATCCGCTACGGGCGCGCCGCTTGCGGCGGCGCCAGCATGTCGGCGCGGGGGCGGTCCCAGCCCGGCACGTAGGCGGGACATGGCCGGCCGCGGAACTGCTGCAGCTCGACGGTCGTGAAATTGGGCAACATGCCGGGGTTGAAACGCACGTCCGTCAGCATGTCGGCATTCAATCGGGGCATGCGAGCAAAGCGGAACCAGGCGTCGACATAGCAATTGTCTTCCTGCAGCGCACGCAGAGCGGCCAGGCTGCCCGCCGCCTGGGCGGAGACGGCGATGCCGGGCGCCAGTTGCCGGCCTTGCTTGCTGGTTTCAGCCAGCCCGGCCGGGCAGGCGGCGGGCGCCAGCGATGCGGGCAGCAGGCTCAGGGTGCCGCGCCGCAGGGTGTACACGTCCGTCTTGCTGTCGAGCGAGACATAGATCCAGCACAGGGGATTGCTGGGAAACGCCGTCATCGCCACGTCCCACACGCGCGTGCCCGGATCGAGCCGCTGCACGGCCGCCTCGATGCGCGTACGGCCGATGGCCGACGCCACGCCCTGCGTGCCGATAAACGTGACCGCCAGCGCGAAGGCCAGCAGCAGCGGTCCCCGCCCCCGCTCGCCGGCCCGCCCTTGCAGCACGGCCAGTACCGCGCCCAGCGCCAGCAAGACGGCCAGCGCGGAGGGCGCCAGATAGGTTTTATAGGTAAAGAAGCACAGGGCCGCCGCCAGCCCCGCCAGCAGCACGCTTTTGACGATGCCGTAGCGCAAGGACATGATCACGGGCACGCCCAGCAGCACCCAGAACATGGGTTCGACGATGAAGACCATGTCGCCATACAGCCAGCGGCTGTCGAACGGATAGAACGGGTGCAAGCCATAGGAATTGAGGAAATCCATGCCCATGTGCAAGCAGAATCCCAGCAGCAGACAAGCCGCCAGGCCGATGCGGGCCGGCACGCTTTCCTTCAGCAGCCGGCGCGCGCCGGGCCACAGCAGCCACAGCAGGGCCAGCAACAGCAGCGCCTGCGGCAAGGCCAACAGCAAGGTATGCGTGTGGCCACGGTGATGCAGCATGTAGCCGAACGGACGCGGCAGCAGTTTCGTGAGGACCAGGTCCAGGTCGGGCGCGTTGCTGGCAAACCAGGCCGTAAACAGAAATAGCGCACGCCGGGTGCGCTGTGCGGGGGCTTGCGGCTCGGGCGGCAGGCTGCGGTGTACCAGTTCGCCGACCCCGAGGCCGATGACCGAATGCGTAATATTATCCATCGGGCAATTTTACAGGATGCGGCCACCCCAGGAGCAAAGGCGGGGGTCAAACCCTCAGGGTACGCCCCCGGATTCTGCCATTGGGTTTGTTCAATCAAGCGGCTACAGCGCCTGTAAATCTTCCCCGCGCATGCCCACCAGCAAGGCGCGGCCATCGGGCAGCACGCGGAACTCGCCGTAACGGGCCTTTTCCCAGCGCGCCGCCTCGCCTTCCTTGAAAAACCAGGCATCGCTGACCAGCACCCAGTTGCCATCCTTCGGCGTCAGCTCGAGCAGGAATTCGCCGGGCGCCAGCGCCTCTTTGGTGTACGGGCGCAGCAGTTCGGCCACGCCGCGCGCATCGCGCCGGGCCACCACGAGGGGCCGGCCCGGCGCCCTGTCCACGCTGGCCAACGTGGAGAGGACACCCAGGTTGACGAAATTGAGGCGCATGTAATCGCCCTGCATCAGCGAGCGGGGATCGACGGGTTCCAGCGCCACGAAGATGGCCTCGCCCTTGGCGATCAGCTGCTCCTTCTGCCAGATGCCGATATTGGCCACCAGCAGCACCAGCAGCAAGCCGCCCAGCGCACCCAGGCGCAAGAAGCGGCGCTCGACCGCCACGTCCGCCGGTTTGCTTTCCACCAGGTGCAGCACGGCGCCGCGCGTGGCCAGCCACGACAGGGCGCACAGCACGGCGCCGGCCACGGCCAGCAGCGCCGCCTTGCTGGCCAGCGGCCAGGCCAGCTGGTAATAAAAGCTGCCGATGATCCACGCCGCCGCCAGCGCGGCCGCGACGGCCACGCGTGTACGCCCGCTCGTCACGCAATACGCGAGGATCAGCAGCACGGGTCCCAGCGCCGGCATGAACCACGCCAGCACGATCAGCACCAGGGCCACGCCGATGGCGGGCAACTGGCGCAGCGCCGGCCAGCGCCAGCCCGTCCAGGCGGCCGCCGCCGTGGCCAGCACGAGCGAGACGCCGTTCAACGCTTGCGCATACCAGGCGCCGGCATGGTGCCTGCTCACTTCGCGCGCCACTTCGCCCGTGAAGCCGCCACCCAGGGCACCGCCCAGCATGAAAGTCATGCCGGACCAGAAGACCAGCCCCAGCAAGATGGCCAGGACCCACCCCGTCGACAGCGATTCCAGGAAGGCGGCGATGGGCGCGCCGCGGCCATCGTTGAAGGCCTGCTTCTGCAGCCAGTGGGCGGCCAGCCAGCATGCCAGGGCCAGCATCCAGGCCAGATACAGTTGCGTCGGATCATTGTCGAATATCCAGTCGCGCGTGCTGTCGACGATGCCCAGCCCCAGCAAGCCGCAGGCGACCAGCCCCAGCAGCACGCGCAGCCAGTCGCGCGGCAAGGCGGCGGCCACCACCAGGGTTGCCAGGCACAGCAGCAGCGACGCCGTCTGCGTGGAATAGTCGCGGTACAAGGCGTAGCCGAGCAAGCCGCCGCCCACCAGCAGACAGGGCACGGCCAGCTGCTCGACAAACAGCGCCACGCCGCGCGTGCGGATCAGCAGCACGGACACCACCAGCACGATGGCGGCCACGACATACGCGCCGGGACCGTGGCGCACGACGCTTTCCAGGCCCACGCCCAGCGCAATCATCAGGGGAATGGCGGCAAGCCAGGCGCCGAAGGCCGTCATCAGCACCAGCGGCCACGGCCGTACATCCTGCACGGGGCGGCTGGCGTTGGGCGGCAACAGGCCGGCGCGCGTGGCATCGTCGATCAGGGTGCCGAGCGCATCGTCGCGCTGAGTGTTCATCTTGCTCATGCCGCCTCCTGGCGCGTGCGCCACAGAATGCCTTGCACGGTCAGCGCCAGCAGCACGGCTGCCAGCAAGCCCAGCGTGGCCAGCGCGCCGACGCCATCGCCATGACCGTTGAACAGCACGTGCGTCAGCCCTCCCACCAGCAAGGTATTGATACCGAGCGCGACGGCGCTCAGGCCGAACACGTCAAAGTAGCGGCGCGTGGCCAGCAGGGCAGCGGCGACGGCCAGCAAGCCGAGACCGGCCCAGTACGGCGATTCGATCTCATTGCCGAACAGGGCACTGACGGCCGTGCCCGTGATAAGGATGGTGGCGAGTACCAGACCCAGGCGCAAGGCCCAGACACCGGCGCCCGTCCAGCGCGCCAGCAGGGGCGAGACAAACGCACAGGCCAGCAGCACGGCCAGCCAGCCGCTGACGAAAATGGACAGGTCGGCCGAATCGATGCGCCAGCTGTGGCGCGCATGCGCCTGCATCCACAGGGCGGCGGCCGTGGCCAGCACCAGCATCCAAGGCGTCCACAGCACGTCGCTGCGCGCGACTAAACACAGGGGCAAGGCCAGCACGGCCCACAGGGCGAACAGCTGCCACGGATCGGCGCCCGTCTGGTAGGTCTGGCCGAAATACGCGAACAGGCCGCCGATGGCCAGCAAGGCCATCAGCAGCAGCGGTATGCGCGCCTTGGGCACGGCGAAGGCGCCCACGCAGGCGGCGGCAAACACGCCTTGCAGCAGGGCGAAGCGGCCCATGCGGCCCAGGTCTTCCCAGTTGGCGGCGACCCAGCAGATCAGGCCCATGCCCAGCAGCGCGGCGCCCAGCACGGCCACGCCGCGCGGCAGCCAGTAGGCCAGGCGCGCCGGTTCGCGCTGGAAGCCGGCCGCTTCCTGCAACTGCCGGGTTTGTTGGGCATCGAGCGCATGGGCCGAGGCGAGTTGGTACACGGCGAGGCGTAAATCCATCGTCTGCTTTCTTTGTCAGGGCTTTGTCAGGAAATAGGGGGCGTCAGGTCAGCGCTCGACGCTCACGCCGCGCCAGAAGGCGACGTGGCCGGCAATTTGCTTGGCGGCATCCTTGGGCTGGGGGTAATACCAGGCGGCGTTGGCATTCGTCTGGCCATCGACGACGACATCGTAATAGCTGGCCGTGCCTTTCCACGGGCAGACGCTCGTGTGGCTGCTGGGACGCAAGTACTCCTGCGTCACCTTGGACAAAGGAAAATACACATTGTTTTCAACGACTTGCACCTGCGCATCGGTGGCTTGCGCGATGACGGCGCCATTCCAGCTGGCTGTTGGCATTTGACTATCCTCCTTCTTTGCCGAGTGTAGCCGAAAAAGCCCGCCTTGGCGCGCGCCATTGGCGCCCCGTTCAGGCGCCGCTGATGATCTGGCGCAAGGCTTGCTCAAACACTTCGGGCGGCTGGCCGCCGGAAATCAGGTGGCGCTCGTTGATGATGACGGCGGGCACGGAATTGATGCCGTTCTGCTGATAGAAGCGCTCCTGCGCGCGCACCTCGTCCGCATAGGCATCGGAGGCCAGCACTTCGGCCGCTTTCGCGGTATCAAGGCCCACCTTGCCCGCGACTTTCAGCAGCACCACGTGCGAGGACGGATCCTGGCCCTGCGTGAAGTAGGCATCGAACAAGGCCATCTTGAGTTCCTTCTGGCGCCCTTCCAGAGCAGCCCAGTGCAGCAGCCGGTGCGCATCGAAGGTGTTGTAGATGCGCCCGCGCTTGTCCATGGCAAACGTAAAGCCCAGCTGTTCGCCGCGCGCGCGGATCGCTTCGCGCGACTGCGCCATCTGTTCCGGCGTGGAACCGTATTTGCGGGCGATGTGTTCGCCGATATCCTCGCCCTCGGGCGGCATATTGGCGTTCAGTTCGAAAGGCTGGAAGTGGATGTCGGCCTGGACGGTGCCGTCCAGCTTGGCCAGCGCCTGCTCCAGCGACTTCAGGCCCACCACGCACCAGGGGCAGGAAACGTCGGAAACGAAATCGATACGGATAGGGGTGGGTGTGGCGGAGGTGGTGGAAACGGTCATGGTGGGCAGCCTTTGCGCGAGTCGGTGGCGGCCGCACCGCGCGGCGCCGCAAGCACAGCATATGCGTGCGGGCCGCGGGAAATCAAGCGCTTACTTTTTCTGCACGGGCACCTTGGCCCCATCCTTCTTGCCGCCGATCTTGCTTTCTTTACCAGAGAGCAAGTTCGCGATGTTCTGGCTGTGGCGGTAGGCCAGCAGCACGCTCATGACGATGACGGCCAGCAAGATGGGATCGACGCCGAACAGCAAGCCATAGTAAAACGGCGCGAACAGGGCCGCCACCAGCGCTGCCAGCGAGGAATAGCGAAACGCGTAGGCGATGATCAGCCAGGTGGCCAGGGTCGCCAGGCCCAGCCAGGGATTAATGCCAAGCAATACACCGAGGGCCGTGGCCACACCCTTGCCGCCGACGAAGCGGAAGAACACGGGCCACAGATGGCCGAGGAAGACGGCGATGGCCACCAGGGCCACGGCCGTGTCGCCCACGCCCAGCGTGCTGGCAAAATGGTCGGCCAGGAACACGGCCAGCCAGCCCTTGGCGCCATCGCCCAGCAGGGTCATGATGGCCGCGCCCTTGTTGCCGCTGCGCAGCACGTTGGTGGCGCCGGGGTTTTTCGAGCCATAGGTGCGCGGATCGGCAATGCCGTAGACCTTGCTCATCACCACGGCAAACGATATCGAGCCGAGCAAGTAAGCGGCCACTGTCATCGCCACGGTTGTGATTACTGGATTCATTTCTTCCCTTTATTGTGTTTATTACACCAGCATCGAGGCTGGCGCAGCAGAATATACACCAGCGTCCAGTCCAGGGACAGGGCGGCGTCTGGTTTTCTTAATCTTGCAGCGCGCACTGCACCGGCTTGGCCTTGAGCAAGTCGAGCAAGACCTGCGGCGCCAGCGAGACGAGGAAACCGCGCCGCCCGCCATTGATGTAAATGCGCGGCAAGTCCAGGATCGACGCTTCCACGTAGACGGGCATGGCTTTCTTCGTGCCGAAGGGCGAGGTGCCGCCGATCATGTAGCCGGAATGGCGCTGCGCCACTTCGGGCTTGCACGGCTCGACGGACTTGCAGCCGATGCCGCGCGCCAGGTTCTTGGTCGACACCTTGCAATCGCCATGCATGAGCACGATCATCGGCTTGGCCGCCTCGTCCTGCATCACCAGGGTCTTGATCACCGCGTGTTCCGGCACGCCCAATTCGCGCGCCGAGACGCTGGTGCCGCCGTGCTCCTCGTAAGGATACGGGTGTTCTTCGAAGGAGACTTGATGCTTGCGCAGCAGCTGCGTCGCCTGGGTTTCGGAAATATGCTCTTTTTTAGCCATGCGTGATACGCTGATCGTTCAGTGAGGAGTGCTAATTATGCAGGAAGAAATCCGCTTTGCCACATTCAATGTCTGCAACCTCGCCCCCGCCGGGGCGAAATTGTATGACAACCTGGAACCGTTGAGCCCGGCGCAATACGAGGCCAAGGCGGAATGGACGGCGCGGCAGATCGACCTGCTCGACGCCGACGTGATCGGATTCCAGGAAATTTTCTCGCAGGCAGCCCTGCGCGACGTGCTGTCGCGCACGCGCCATTACCGCGCAGCCACGCTGGCCGGCTACGATGCGACGGATATTGCCGGACGCATGCTGCCCACGGTGGCGCTCGTGTCGCGCCTGCCGCTGGCCGGCGCTGGTGTTGCCTGGGCGAATTTTCCCGCCGGCGTGACCGTGTCCGCCGACAGGCAGCCCGCCGACGACAACGCCTGCCGCTTCGCCCGCGCGCCCCTGCATGTCCAGGTCATCTTGCCGGGCGGACAACTCACGGACGTGGTCGTCGTGCATTTGAAATCGCGCCGGCCCGACTACCGCCATGGCGACGGCAACGATGCCATCGCCTACGCGCTGGCCAACCTGCGCTCGCTGCAGCGGCGCGGTGCGGAAGCCGTGGCCTTGCGCGTGCTGGCAAGCGAACTGGGCCACACTGGCCGTCCCCGCATCGTGCTGGGCGACTTCAACGACATCGCCAATGCCGTCACGACGGCCATCGTCATGGGCGCCGGCGCGCCGTGCGAACCGGGTGCCGAGATGCGCGCGCGCCTGTACGACGCCAACGCCATCCAGCTGCGCCAGGACGCCCTGCGCCACGCGGGCTACACGAATATTCACGACAGCACCTACATGACGATCGACCATATCCTCGTGTCCGAACATTTTCATCCCGCCTCGCCGCGCGCCATCGGCGTGCTGCAGGAAGTGACGTATCTCAACGACCATTTGCTGCTGGGCTTGCCGCATGCCTCCGACCATGGCCAGGTGCTGGCACGCATCAAGCTGCTGGGCAACATTGACTAATTCAATAACTTCGCCAGCGTGCTGCCCGCGACTTGCGCGCTGGCAAAGCGCCCCTGGTATTGCTGGCAGCCCTGCCCCCGCAGATACGCCAGCTGCTGCGCCGTTTCCACGCCTTCGGCGATCACCGTCAATTGCAGCTCGCGCGCCATGGCGATGATGGTGGCGGCGATGGCTGTGTCGGACTCGCCGACCGCGCCATCGGCCGCGGCCGGCAGGAACGACGGGTCGATCTTGAGTTGATCCACCGGGTAATGGCGCAGATTGGCCAGGCGCGAATAGCCGGTGCCGAAGTCGTCGATGGCCAGCCTGGCGCCCAGCGCGCGCAGCTGCGCCAGCACGCCGGCCAGGCGCGCGCCCCCTTTCATCAGCAAGGATTCCGTCACTTCCAGTTCCAGGCAGGCGGCGGGCAAGCCCGACACGGCCAGCGCCTCTTGCACGCTGAGCAATAAGTTATTGTGCAGGCACTGCGCCGGCGACAGATTCACGGCCACTCTCCAGGCATGGCCCGCATCGTGCCAGGCGCGCGCGCGGCGGCAGGCTTGCTGCAGCACCCAGTTACCGATCGACACCATCAAGCCGCATTCCTCGGCCACGGCAATGAAACGCTCGGGCGGCAGCACGCCCAGTTGCGGGTGGCGCCAGCGCAACAGCGCCTCGGCGCCGAGGATTTGCCCGCTGGCGACATCGAGCGCGGGCTGGAATTCGAGCACGAACTCGTCGCGCCCCAGCGCTTCGCGCAAGCCCTGCTCCAGGCTGGCCCGCTCGACGATTTGCGCATTCATCTCGGCATTGAAAAACTGGAAATTGTTGCGCCCGCTTTCCTTGGCGTGGTACATGGCGATGTCGGCGTTGTGCACGAGGCTATCGATGCTGTCGCCGTCGCTGGGAAAGATGGCCACGCCGATCGAGGTCGACACATGCAATTCGTACTCGCCCAGCTGATAGGGTTGCGTGACGGCATGCAGCAGGCTGGCCGCCACGTGGGCCACCTGGTCGATGCCGCCCACCTCGGCCAGGATGATGACGAACTCGTCGCCGCCATGCCGGCTGACCGTATCGACGCCGCGCACGCAGCGCACGAGGCGCCGCGCCACTTCCTTGAGCAGCAAGTCGCCCACGTGGTGGCCCATGCTGTCATTGATGTGCTTGAAATGGTCGAGGTCCAGGTACAGGATGGCCAGCATGCTCAGCTTGCGCCGCGCGGCCGCCAGCCCCAGCGACAGCCGGTCGAGCAGCAGCACGCGGTTCGGCAAGTCGGTGAGGAAATCGTGCTCGGCCAGGTGGCGCGTGTGCTCCTCGTTTTTCTTGCGCTCGCTGATGTCGCTGAGGATGGCCAGATAATTGCTCAATTGCCCCTGCGGGTCGCGGATGGCCGTCAGCGACAGCCAGGCCGGATAGCGCCCGCCCGCCTTGCGCTGGCCGACGATGTCGCCTTGCCAGTAACCGTTGGCATCGACTTCGTCCCACACGTGGTCGAAAAATGCGGGCACGTCCGGCTCGACGCCGTGCGGGACGAAGGGCTTGCCCAGCATGTCGTCGAGGCTGTAGCCGCTGATCTCGCTGTACGCGGGATTCATGCTGACGACGTGCTGCTGCGGGTCCATCACGACGATGGCCTCGCGCGCATGCTCGACCACCTGCGCCGACAGGTACAGGGCCCGCTCGGCCAGTTTGCGTGAGGAAATATCACGGATCACGGCGTAAAACAGATAGCTATGGTCGAGCGTGACGGACGTAAGCAGCACTTCGCCCCAGAACAGCTGGCCCGTGCACGTCTGGTAACGCCAATCGTAGCGGCAGTTGCCGTCGGCATGGGCCTGCGCCGCCAGCTGCGTGCCGCGCAACGAGGACAATGCGCCATCGGGCTGGCGCAAGGGCGAAAAGTCGCTGAGGCGGCGCCCCAGCAGGCGTGTCCGGTCTTCGCATTGAAACAGGGCGATGGCGGCCGGATTCGCCTCGGCGATGTGCTCGTCGCGCAGCAGCACGATGGCGTCGGCCGACTTCTCGTACAGCTGGCGGAAATTGTCTCCCATCAGCAGCAGGGCGCCCTGCGCCGCGTCATCCTGGCCGCTGGGCGTGATGTCGGCATCGATGCAGACCACTTGCCGCACCCTTCCGGACTGCATGACCGGAAATACGGTGGAACAGATGCAGCGCGGCGCGGCCCCGTCGGCGTCCAGTTTCCACAGGCGCATGCCGCGCGCCTTGCCGCTCTCCCACACGGCCGCCAGTTCGCCGCTAACTTCCTCGGCCAGGGTGGCGGCACCGGGCAGCGAAGCGGCCACCCTGGCCCACGGCTGGCCCAGCGCCAGCTCGGCCGCCACGCCATACAGGCGCGCCGCACCCGCGCTCCAGTAGCGCACGATGCCGTCGCGGTCGATACCGCGCACGGCCAGGCCGGGCGCCTGTTCGACGGCGGCAACGATGATGGACAGCAAGTCGAGCGCCTTGCCGACCGGCCCCGCCTGCGGTTCGGCCGCGGCCAGCAAACGGCCCGGCGACGGGGCGGCTCCGGCAATCCGATCAGACATCAGCCCCCCCGTGGCGCGGCCGCGCGGCAACCGGCGGGCAAATGACCTGTCCGGTAGCGCAACCATCCCGACCATTCTTGCGCGCCGGCGAATCGGCTTCTTGAGAAGGCGCAAGCATCGTGACGTGGACGGCGCGCATGCTGGCGATGGTCTTTGGTCGCCGTTTTTTGCATTCCAGCCCCGATTTTGTGCAATCTGTCGCACGGCGATGGCGGCCGGACTTGAATCTTCCTAAAGTGGCAACATGCGCATCGCCGTGAACGGCCGCAGCGGCAGGCGTGTCGTCTGCGGCCGCCACAGTGATGCGCTACCCGAATTCCCCCGGCCTGCCGCAGGCCGGCCGCACCGAGACCTGGCGCCGAAGCCCTGCGCCGCTCCTGAAAAAAAACCTATGAAAAACGAGACCCTGCCCCCCGCCTCTCCCCTTGCCGCCACGCGCCGCCGGCGCTGGCGCACGCCCCTCTTGATCCTCGTCGTGCTGGGCCTGGCCGGCGGCGGCTGGACGGTCATGCAATCGAAGCAGCAGGCAGCCAAAGTTGCTGAACAGCAAGCGAGCAAGAAGAAGGAACAGGAAAAGACGCCCGTGCATGAACTGGCGCAGGGCGACGTGGCCGCCATCGATGCGCGCGCCCTCAGTATCAGCCTGCCCCTGTCCGGTTCGCTGGCCCCCGTGACCCAGGCCACCATCAAGGCCAAGGTTTCCGGCGTGATCCAGGAAACGACCTTGCAGGAAGGCCAGCAAGTAGCCAACGGGCAAGTCCTCGTGCGCCTGGACGCGGCCGACCTGCGCGCCCGCCTGACGCAGCAGCAGGCCATGCTGGACGAAGCGCAGGCGCGCCTGTCGATGGCGGCCAAGAATGAAGCGAACAGCCAGGCGCTGCTCAAGCAAAAATACATTTCGCAGACGGCCTACGACACGACGCAGAATTCCGTCGACCTGGCGCGCGCCAACGTCAAGTCCGCCGCCGCCATGGTCGACATCGCCCGCATCGCGCTGGCCGACACGGTGATCCGCGCGCCGATGGCCGGCATCGTCAGCAAGCGCCATCTGCAGGCGGGCGAAAAAGTCTCGCCCGACATGCCCGTCTACACCATCGTCAACCTGGCCCAGCTGACCCTGGAAGCGCCCGTGCCCAGCGCGGAGATTCCCCGCATCAAGCTGGGCCAGGACGTGCGCTTCAAGGTCGACGGCTTCGGCGCGCGCGACTTCGCCGGCAAGGTCACGCGCATCAACCCCACCACCGAGAGCGGCTCGCGCGCCATGCTCGTCTACATCGCCGTCGACAATGGCGATGGCGCGCTGCGCGGCGGCATGTTCGCCAAGGGCAGCATCGTCACCGAGCGATCAATCGTCGCGCCGCTGGTACCGTTGACGGCCGTGCGCAACGAAAAGCAGGGCCCCGTCGTGTATGCGCTGGTGAATAACAAGGTCGTCGCGCAGCCCGTCACCCTGGGACTGCGCAACGAGGACGAAGGCTATGCCGAGGTCAAGTCGGGCCTGGTGCCGGGCGCGAAAGTCATCATCGCCAGGCTCGATGGCGTGAAACCGGGCCACAGCGTGACCTTCGCCGCGCCCGCCACCGGCCCCGCCCCCGCTGCGCCGGCAGCCGTGCTGGCACGGAAGGATTAAGCCATGTGGATGACCAAAGTCAGCATTCAAAACCCCGTCTTCGCCACCATGGTCATGGTGGCGCTGGTGGTGCTGGGCATCTTTTCCTACCGTGGCCTGGGCGTGGAGAGCATGCCCAGCGTGCAGTTCCCGTTCGCCGCCATTGAAGTGAACTACCCGGGCGCCTCGCCCGAAGCCGTGGAAAACGACATCACGCGCCCCATCGAGGACGCCGTCAACACCGTCAGCGGCATCAAGACCATCCGCGCCAATTCGTGGGAAGGACGCGCCGGCGTCTACCTGGAATTCGAGCTGTCGACCAATATGGACAAGGCCATGCAGGACTTGCGCGACAAGGTGGCCCTGGTGCGCCCGCGCTTCCCGAAGGAAGCCAAGGACCCGTTCATCGCGCGCGCCGAGGGCGACAACGAGCGCCCCATCGCCACCATCGTGCTGACCTCGACCGGGCATGACCTGCGCGCGCTGTCGACCATGACGGAGCAGATCATCAGCAAGCGCTTCCAGGGCGTGGCTGGCGTGGGACAAGTCAAGCTGCGCGGCCTGCGCGCGCGCCAGATCCTCATCAGCATGAAGCCGATCGAGCTCAATGCCCAGGGCATCGGCGTCGATGAAGTCATCCGCGCCATCCAGGCGACGAATACCAACCTGCCGGCCGGCTCGATCAGCCATGGTGCGGCCGAACAGCTGGTGCGCGTGGAAGGCAAGATCAAGGATGCGCGCGAATTCGGCAAGATCATCGTGGCGCGCCGCGCCGTCGGTCCCGTGTACCTGGACCAGGTGGCCACCGTCGTCGACGGCGAGCAGGAAGAACTGTCGATTTCGCGCATGAACGGCCAGCAAGCCGTGACCATGGAAATCACCAAGGTGCAGGACGCCAACGTGGTCGAAGTGGGCACCGGCATCCTGAAAGTGGCGGCGGATCTGCAAAAGACGCTGCCGCCCGATATCACCCTGCGCGTGCTCGACGACGAGTCGGAGCGCGTGCAAAGCCAGCTCAATAACGTCAAGCGCACCATCATCGAAGGCGCCGTGCTGACCATGGTGATCGTCTTCCTGTTCCTGCACTCGTGGCGCTCGACCATCATCACGGGATTGACCCTGCCGATCTCCGTGCTGGCCAGCTTCATCGCCATGAAGGCCTTCGGCTTCACCCTGAACTTTTTGACCCTGATGGCGCTGTCCTTGTGCATCGGCCTGTTGATAGACGACGCCATCGTGGTACGCGAAAACATCGTGCGCCACCTGGGCATGGGCAAGAACCACTACCAGGCGGCCAACGACGGCACCAATGAAATCGGCCTGGCCGTGATGGCCACCACGTTCGCCATCGTCGCCGTGTTCGTGCCCGTCGCCTTCATGGACGGCATCATCGGCCGCTTCTTCCTGCAGTTCGGCATTACCGTGGCCGTCGCCGTGCTCGTTTCCCTGTTCGTCAGCTTCACGCTCGACCCCATGCTGTCGTCCGTCTGGCGCGATCCCGTCAAGGACCGTTTCAAGTATGCGCCGTGGCTGGGCCGCTTCATGGCCTGGATCGAGACGGGCATCGACCGCCTGCATGTCTGGTACGGCAAGGTATTGAAAGTGGCCCTGCGCTGGCGCAAGACCACGCTGGCCACGGCCGTGGCGCTGTTCGCGGGCAGCCTGATGCTCGTGCCCATGATCGGCGGCGAGATGTTCCCCGAGACGGACCAGGGCTGGGTCAACCTGCGCTTCAAGACGCCCGTCGGCTCCAGCCTCGAATACACGGATAGCAAAGTGCGCCAGATCGAAACGGCCTTGAAGGAATTTCCCGAGATCGACAGCCTGGTGGCCAATATCGGCACGCCCGATGGACGCAACGCGGCCGAGGTGAACCTCAAGCTGACGGACATCAAGACGCACAAGCGCCGCTCGCAGCAGGAGCTGGAAAAACTGATCCGCGAACGCCTGGCGCCGATTGCCGGCATCACCCTGTCCGTCGGCCAGCGTCCCATCTTCATCGCCATCCTCGGCACGGACGAAGGCAAGCTCGATGCCGTGGCGCACACCCTGATGGACAAGATGCGCGACATCAAGGGCCTGGCCGACATGGAATACAGCCAGGAAGGCGCCAATCCGTCGACCACCGTAAAGATCAACAACGAACTGGCCAGCGACCTGGGATTGTCGGTGCAGCAGATCGGCAATGCCCTGCGGCCGTTCGTGGCGGGCGACACGGTCAGCCACTGGCTGGCGTCCGACGGGCAAAACTACGACGTCAACGTGCAGCTGCCCAAATCGGGCCGGCAAAAGGTGGCCGACCTGGCCGACCTGTCGCTGGCGTCGAGCAAGCTTGATGCGAACGGCAAGCCCGTCATGATTCCGCTGCGCCAGGTGGTCGACTTCGTGCCGTCCTCCAGCCCGCAAGTACTGAAACGCCAGGCCTTGCAGCGCCGGGTCGCGATCTATGCGGGCGTGCAGGGCCGCCCTGCCGGCGACGTCGACGCCGACGTGCAGAAGGCCATCAAGTCCATCGACCTGCCGCCGGGCGTGCGCTTCGACGTGGCCGGCAATGCGCAGCAGATGGCTGAAACCATGGGCGGCGCGATGATGGCGCTGGGGATCGCCGTGATCTTCATCTACCTGGTGCTGGCCTCGCAGTTCGGCAGCTTCCTGCAGCCGATCGCCATCATGGTGTCCTTGCCGCTGTCGCTGATCGGCGTGCTGGCCGCGCTGCTGATCACGGGCAGCACCCTGAACATCTTCTCCGTGATCGGCTTCATCATGCTCATGGGCTTAGTGACGAAGAACGCGATTCTGCTGGTCGACTTCACCAACCAGCGCCAGCGCGAAGGCCTGGGGCAGTTCGAGGCGCTGATGGAAGCGGGGCAAGTGCGGCTGCGCCCTATCCTGATGACGACCCTGGCGATGGTGTTCGGCATGCTGCCGATGGCCATCGGCATGGGCGACGGCGGCGAATCGCAGGCGCCGATGGGCCGCGCCGTCATCGGCGGCGTGATCACCTCGACGCTATTGACGCTGGTGGTGGTGCCCGTCGCCTACACCTACCTCGACAGCCTGGGCAAGCGCGCCGCGCGTTTCTTCGGCGGCGGCGAGCATGCGCATGCCGAATCCACCGACGACGGCAAAGCACACGCCCACTGATTGACCGGTCGCCTTCACCGTCCCCGCATTGGCGGGGACGACGCGGCGGCTGCCTGAAGAGAGCTTCAGTTGACCAAAGCAGCCCCACTGGCTAGACTGTCCCCGTTATCAATGATATGGAGTGACTCGTGGGTGCTTGTTCCAGTGACAGTAGTCGATTGACCATCGGCGATCGGCCTTAGGCAAGACGCGCGCATTCCGCCCGCCCTGCCCTCGGCAAGGTGTGGTTTTACCAGCGGCAGTACTCTCTCGCCGCCACTTCCCCCTCATCGTTCCACCGTAATCGTCTGCTGCCCCCTTGCGGGCGGATTGTCTTCGCCCTTGCACTCGCCTGTTCCTCCCCAGCCGGGAGAAACTGATGGTGGTATTTGACTTTGCGCTGCGCGTTGCCGCGGCATTGACCCTGGGCGCCATGATCGGCGCCGAACGCCAGCTGCGCCAGCGCATGGCGGGCCTGCGCACGAATGCGCTGGTGTCCGTCGGCGCCTCGCTGTTCGTGATGGTTTCCGTGCTCGAAGGCGATGCCTCCGGTCATATGCGCATCGCCGCGCAGGTGGTGTCGGGCATCGGCTTTCTCGGTGCCGGCGTCATCATGCGCGAAGGCATGACGGTGCGCGGCCTGAACACGGCCGCCACCCTGTGGTGCTCGGCCGCCATCGGCATCCTGTGCGGCCTGGGGTTTGCCCTGGAAGCGGCCATCGGCACGGGCTTCGTGCTGATCGCCAACCTGGTGCTGCGCCACCTGGCGCAACGCATCAACGCGCACGGCAGCGAAGCGGGCATCGAGACGGAAAGCATCTATCGCGTGACGGCCGTGTGCGAGGCGGAGCAGGAAGTGCAAGTGCGCAAGCTGATGCTGCGCTTGATCAGCGGCATGCCGGCGCTGATGCTGCAATCCTTGCACAGCGAAGACGCGGCGCAGGCCGGGCGCATCGAAGTGCGGGCCGACCTGCTCACGCCCGTCTCCAGCCTGGGATTGCTGGAGCAGATCGTCAGCCAGGTCAGCCTGGAAGGCAGCGTCTCGGCCGTGCGCTGGGCGCTCGTGAACAACGCGGAATTTGTCGCTGAACGGGGAGTGTGATGATGAAAAAATTCTTCCATTGGTTTGCCAGGCGCGGTCCCGTCATGGCCACCTACCGCCTGACCGTCACCTGCCCCGCGGCGCAAGCCGACCACGTGGTGCGCCTGCTGCTGGCCGAACTGCAAGACGCGGGCCTGGCGCCGTCGCAGATGCTGCGCAGCTGGGACGAAGCCCGGCAAGTGGTGCGGCTGATCGCCACGGTGCTGTGCCAGGCCGTGCAGCGCGCCGTGCTGGTGCGCTTCGTCAACCGCGCGGGCGCCTGGCCGCAAGTGCGGCAGGTGCGCTGGGAAGGCGTCGCCCCCTCAGCTTGACGCGGGCAGGCGCATGAGGAACAGCGCGCCGCCTTGCGGGCGGTTGCGCGCCTCGATGCTGCCGCCGTACGCGTGCACGATCGCTTGCGACAGGGCCAGGCCCAGGCCGAAGCCGGGCGCCTCGCCCGCGCGCGCCTGGGCGCCACGGTAAAAGCGCTCGAACAGATGCGGCAAGTCTTCCACGCCGATGCCCGGTCCCGCGTCCGCCACGCCGACGAGTGCATGTTCACCCTCGCGCGCCACGTGCACGCTGATGACACTATCGGGTGGCGAAAACTTCACGGCATTATCGAGCAGATTGGCCAGCACCAGGTCCACGGGGCCGGCCGCCACGCGCGCGTGCACGGCCACACTGTCATCGAAGACGATGCGGATGCCGCGCTGCGCTGCCGGCTTTTCCAGCCGCTGCGCGGCCGCCCGCACGAGCGGATTGAGCGCGATGGTTTCCACGGCATTGCGCTCCTGCCCCACGTCCAGGCGCGTGAGCATCAGCAGTTCTTCCACCAGGGTCGTCAGGCGCTGCACTTCATCGAGGCAGGACGCCAGCGCGTCCACATACTCGGGCGCTTCGCGCGGACGGCGCAGGGTAATTTCGATTTCCGTGCGCAGGCGCGACAGGGGCGAGCGCAGTTCGTGCGAAGCATCGGCCGTGAAGCGGCGCTGCGCATCGTAGCCGTGTTCCAGGCGGTCCAGCATGGCGTTCAGGGTATCGACCAGGCGGCCGATCTCGTCCTGCGTGCCGGGATGGGGCAGGCGCTGGTGCAGGCTGGCTTCGCCGATCGAATGCGCCTGGTCCACCACGTCGTCGATGGCGCCCAGCACGCGGCGCGTGAGCATTTCGCCGGCCAGGCCCACGGCCGCCAGCAAGGCCAGCGCCATGGCGCCAAACAGCACGGTGGCCGCGGCCAGCACGTGATTCGTGTCGTCGAGCGAACCGGCCACTTGCACCGCCAGGCGCGCGCCGGACGAGGGCACGGAAATCGAGACCATGCGCAGCGGCTCTTCGCCAAACTTGGGCAAGGTTTCGAAGACGGTCTCGCCGGCCGCCAGGCGCGCCAGCAGGGCGGGCGGCGCCGGCAGCTGCGCCGCCTCCAGGTTGCGGCTGCGCGCCAGCACGCGGCCTTCGCCATCGATGATCTGCACCAGGCGGTCCAGCCGCGTCAACGACGGCGGCGCCAGGCCCGGCGCCACCTCGTGCACCTGCACGGGCTGGCGCGGCGCGGCCGGCAGCATGGCCATTTCCGTCTCGGCCAGCGCCAGCAGGGCCGCATCGAGCTGGCCATGCACGGCGCGCGACAGGCCCCAGTAGCCGGCCAGCGCCGTGCAGGCGACGATGGCGAGGATGACGGCCAGGTGCACCAGCAGCAATCGCTTGCGAAAGCTAGCCACCGTGGTTTTCCGCCAGGCGGAAGCCGCGTCCGCGCACCGTGTGGATCAGGGGCGGCAAACCCGGCGCATCGACCTTGCCCCGCAGGTTGCGCACGTGGACGTCGATCAGGTTGTCGATGCCGATCAAATCCGCCTGCCAGATCTGCTCGGCCAGGCGCGCGCGGCTGACCACCTCGCCCGCCTGGCGCAGCAGGATCAGCAGAATCGCGTATTCCTTGGGCGTGAGCACCAGCGGCGCGCCGGCCCGCGTCGCCTGGTGGCTGACGGGATCGAGCGTCAGGTCGGCCAGCGCCAGCACCAGCGGGCGGCTGATGTCGGAGCGGCGCAGCAAGGCGCGGATGCGCGCCAGCAGCTCCTCAAATTCGAACGGCTTGGTCAGGTAATCGTCGGCGCCCGTGTTCAGGCCCGCCACCCGGTCGGCCGTGGCGTCGCGCGCCGTGAGCATCAGCACGGGCGTCTGGATGCCGCGCGCGCGCAAATCGCGGCAAAAATCGATGCCCTGCTTGCCCGGCAACATCCAGTCCAGCACGATCGCGTCGTAGTCGACGGCGTAGCTTTCGTCTTCGCCCTCTTCCGCGCTGTGCGCCACGTCGACGACAAAGCCTTCTTCCTGCAAGCCACGGGCCAGCAGGCGTGCCGCCTTGCGGTCGTCTTCCACCAGGAGGATTCTCATGCCTGCCTTTCCCATTGTGCTGTGTTTTCCCGCATTTTCCATCCTTGCATTTTACCGCGCCACACCGCGCGCGCACGCAACCTGAAGAATGATTCAGGCGTTCTTGGGCGCTTCTTCAGGAGCACATTGCTATGCTTTTCCGGCGCTGTCATACCGCTGCCCGCGCTCCCCTCTGACTGACCGCCTGGGCACGGCATCCACGCATGCCCCATCACCATCAATAACAAGGAAACACGGGATGAACACGACCACCCGCAACGCCCTGGGCGCCAGCTGCGCCCTCGCTCTCGCCTGCTCGGCCCTGGCCGGCTGCGCCAAACCGACGGCGGCAGCCACGCCGCCCGTCCAATCGATGCATCTGGACGACGGCAGCATCGCCGTCGACAGGATGTCGCCGCTGCGCCAGCGCCTGCAGATCGCCGCCGTGCAGGAACAGGAGATCGCCACGCAGACGGAGGCACCGGGCAGCATCGAAGCGATGCCGGAAAAACTGGTGAAGATCACGCCTCCCCTGGCCGGGCGCATCACGCGCTTGCAGCGCGCCCTGGGCGACAGCGTGAAGGCGGGCGACCCGCTGTTCACGCTCGACTCGGCGGAACTCAGTGCCGCCTACGCGGACGACAGCAAGGCGAAGTCCGCCCTGCTGCAGGCGCGCCAGGAACTGGAGCGCCAGAAAACGCTGTTCGAGGCGGAAATCGCCGCGCGCAAGGAATACGAGGCGGCCCAGGCGGCCTTTGCGCAGGCCGGCAGCGACGCGCAGGCCAGCGCCGACAAGCTGGCCCAGTACGGCGCCGGCGCGCGCGGTTCGCGCCGCGACTACGTGCTGCGTTCGCCCATCGCCGGCACCGTGATCGCCATGGAAGGCGCCCAGGGCGGCTACTGGAACGATATCAACGCGCCCGTCATGACGGTGGCGGATCTCTCCACCGTGTGGCTGTCGGCCAACGTGGCCGAAAGGGACCTGGCGCAAGTGGCCGTGGGCCAGACGGCCCGCATCACCGTCGACGCCTGGCCCGGCAAGGCTTTCGAGGGCAAGGTCGCGTATGTGGGCGCCGTGCTCGATCCCGAGACACGCACGGTGAAAGTGCGCGTGGCCATCGACAACCGCGCCGGCACCTTCAAGCCGGGCATGTTCGCCCACGCGGGGTTCGCCGGCGCCAGCCGCCGCGCCCTCCTCGTGCCCGCGGCCGCCGTGCTGCAAAGCGGCCCATCGACGCGCGTGATGGTCGAGCGCAGCCCGCTGGTATTTACGCCGCGCACGGTGGAAGTGGGCGCCAGCCATGGAGAACAGGTGGAAATCCTCGCCGGCCTGAAAGCGGGCGAACGCATCGTCGTCAAGGAAGGAGTGCTGCTCAATGATTGACCGTTTCATCGCCACCTGCTGCCAGCGGCGCGGCATCGTCTGGCTGGTGCTGCTGTTCGTCGCCGTCTACGGCGTCTACTGCTGGAAGCAGCTGCCCATCGAAGCCTATCCCGACATCGCCGACGTCACTTCGCAGATCGTCACGCAGGTGCCGGGCCTGGGCGCCGAGGAAATCGAACAGCAGATCACCATCCCGCTCGAGCGCGCCCTGCTCGGCACGCCCGGCATGCACGTGCTGCGCACGCGCAGCCTGTTCGCGCTGTCGCTGATCACGGTGGTGTTCGAGGATGGCAGCGACGGCTACTTCACGCGCGAACGGTTGCAGGAGCGCCTGGCCAGCGTGAACCTGCCGTACGACGCCAAGCCGGGACTCGATCCCTACACCTCGCCCACGGGCGAAATCTACCGCTACACGCTGGAATCGAAAACGCGCTCCCTGCGCGAACTGTCCGAGCTGCAGTTCTGGACCGTGATCCCGCGCCTGCAGCAAGTGCGCGGCGTGGCCGACGTCAGCAATTTCGGCGGCCTGACGACGCAGTTCATGCTGGAACTCGATCCCGCAAAACTGGACAGCTACGGCTTCTCGCTGGCGCAGGTGAAGGACGCCATCAACGCCAACAACCTCAGCGGCGGCGGCAGCGTCATCGACCGCGGCCAGCAATCGTACGTGGTGCGCGGCGTGGGCCTGCTGCATTCGCTCGACGACATGGGCAATGTCGTCGTCAGCAGCAAGGACGGCGTGCCCGTGCTGGTGAAGGACCTGGGCAAGCTCGCCTACGGCAACGTGGAGCGGCGCGGCATCCTCGGCAAGGATGACAACCCCGACACCATCGAAGGCATCACCCTGTTGCTGAAGGATTTCAACCCGTCCGAGGCGCTGGCCGGCATCCATGCGGCCGTGGACGATTTGAATGCGAATGTGCTGCCGAAGGACGTCAAGGTCGTGCCCTACCTGGACCGCAGTTCGCTGATCGACGCCACCCTGCACACGGTGGGATTTACCTTGGGCGAAGGCATGCTGCTCGTCGCCCTCGTGCTGCTGCTGTATCTGGGCAGCCCGCGCGCGGCCGCCATCGTCGCGCTGACGATCCCGCTGGCCCTGCTGATCGCCTTTATCTTCATGCACCACTTTAAGATTCCCGCCAATTTGCTGTCCCTGGGGGCGATCGACTTCGGCATCCTCGTCGACGGTTCCGTGGTGGTGCTGGAAAACATGCTGCGCCGCCGCGAACGGGAGCAGGACCGTCCCCTGACCCTGCAGGACGCCATCGAGGCGACCCTGCAGGTGGCGCGGCCCATCATGTTCGGCATGGCCGTCATCATCGCCGCCTACCTGCCCCTGTTCGCCTTCCAGCGCATCGAGTACAAGCTGTTCTCACCGATGGCGTATGCGGTGGGTGCGGCGCTCGTGGGCGCGCTGGTGGTGGCGCTGGTGCTGATCCCTGGCCTGGCCTGGCTGGCCCTGCGCAAGCCGCGCCGCACCTTCCATAACCGCGCGCTGGACAAGCTGGCGTCCGCGTACGGGCGCTTCCTCGAACGCATGGTGGGCAAGAAGCGCTGGGTGGCGATGGTGTGCGCAGGATCGCTCGCAGCGCTTGCCATCCTGGGCGGCAGCATCGGCCGCGATTTTTTACCCTACCTCGATGAGGGTTCGCTGTGGCTGCAGGTGCAGATGCCGCCCGGGATCACCCTGGACAAGGCGTCGGAGATGGCCAGCGAACTGCGCCGCGCCGCGCTGGAATTCCCGGAAGTGTCGACCATCGTCACGCAGACGGGACGCAACGACGACGGCACCGATTACTGGACGCCGTCGCACATCGAGGCAAGCGTGGGACTGCATCCCTATAAAAGCTGGAAGTCGGGCATGAGCAAGCAGCAGCTGATCGCGAAAATGAACGCACGCTTCGCGCGCATGCCCGGCGTCACAGTCGCCTTCATGCAGCCGATGATCGATGGCGTACAGGACAAATTGTCGGGCGCGCACAGCGACCTGACGGTGAAAATCTTCGGCAACGACCTCGATGAGGTGCGCGCCATCGCCGGCAAGGTGGCCAATGTGCTGAAGACTGTCCACGGCGCCTCCGACGTGGCGGTGGACGTGGAGCCGCCGCTGCCCAACCTGAAGGTGGAACTGGACCGCGCGAAGGCGGCCCGCTACGGCATCAACGCGGCCGACGTGGCCGACCTGATTGCCACCGGCATCGGCGGCGCGCCCATTGGCCAGGTCTACGTGGGCGAGAAAAGCTACGACATCGCCGTACGCTTTCCGCCCGCCACGCGCTCCAGCCCGGACGCCATCGCCAGCCTGAAGCTCACGGCCGCCAACGGTGCCAGGGTGCCACTGGCGCAGGTCGCCACCATCAGCACCACCTCGGGCGAAAGCGTGATCGTGCGCGAAATGGGGCGGCGCCACATCATCGTGCGCCTCAATGCCCGCGGACGCGACCTGGCCGGCTTCCTGGCCGAAGCGCGCCCGCTGGTGGCGCAAGCCGTGGCGGGCGAGCACCAGCGCATCAGCGTCGAGTGGGGCGGCCAGTTTGAAAACCTGCAGCGCGCGCAAAGCCGCCTGGCCCTGATCCTGCCGATGACCCTGGGCGCCATGTTCCTGCTGCTGTTTGGCCAGTTCCGCAACCTGCGCCAGCCCGCGCTGGTCTTGCTGGCCGTGCCGCTGGCCATGCTCGGTGGCCTGGCCGCGCTGCACCTGCGCGGCATGACCCTGAACGTGTCGAGCGCCGTCGGCTTCATCGCCCTGTTCGGCGTGGCCGTGCTCAATGCCGTGCTGATGCTGGCGCAGATCAACCGCTTGCGCGCGGACGAAGGCATGAGCTTGCGCGACGCCGTGCTGGAAGGCGCGCGCGACCGCATGCGTCCCGTGCTGATGACGGCCACCGTGGCCGCCCTGGGCCTGACGCCGGCCATGCTGGCGACGGGCCTGGGCAGCGACGTGCAGCGCCCGCTGGCCACCGTCGTGGTGGGCGGTCTGGTGACGGCGACGGCGCTGACCCTGCTGCTGTTGCCTGCCCTGTATTACCTGATCGAGGCGTATGTACAACAACGCCGGATCGATACCGAAGGAGTGAACCATGACACGTTTTAAAGTCCTGCTGGCGGCCTGGCTGATCGCCCCCTGCGCCAGCGCCGCCCCGTTGACCTTCGAGACCTATTTGTCCGCCGTGGAGAGCCACAGCCTGGAATTGCAGGCGCAGCAGGAAGACATCGTCTCGGCCAAGGCCGGCATCGGCATCGCCGGCCTGCGTCCCGATCCCGAATTCACCCTGGGCGCCACGCGCGAGACCGTGCGCAGCATCGAACACCGCCCAATTACATGGAATCCGGCCATCAGCATGGCCATCGAGACGGGCGGCAAGCGCGCCGCGCGCTTGAAGGCGGCGCACAGCCATGTCGCGCTGGCCGAGGAAGCGGTGGCCGGCTTCAAAAGCGAACTGTATGGCACGGCCGCCGCCGCGTTCACGGAAGCGTGCCGCACGCGCGAGGTCCTCGCGCGCAAGGAGCAGACCATGGCGGCCCTGTCGAAAGTCGTCGACGCGAATGCCGTGCGGCGCAAGGCGGGCGACGTGGGCGGCATCGAGCTGCTGCAGTCGCGCGTGGAACGCGACCAGTTCCAGGCCGAGCTGGCGCAGGCGCGCAGCGAGGCGGACAGCGCCATGTTGAATTTGTCGCCCCCCTTGGGCCGCCAGTTCGACAGCCTGTTTCCGGACGCGCAGCTGGCCTGCGACTTCGCCGCGTATGCCGACCAGGATGCCAGCACCCTGGTGCCGCAGGCGCTGCGCGAGCGCAGCGACGTGCGCATCGCCCGCGCCACCGTGGACAATCTGCGCGACGGCGCGGCGCTCGTGCGCGCCAACCGCTCGGTCGACCCGACCGTCACCGTGGGCCTGGCCGCCGCGCGCGGCTACCATGACGGCGTTGACGCCAGCGGCAATCCCGTCGACGGGTCGCCGCGCTCGCGCGCCTTGAGCGTATCGCTGGCCATCCCCATCCCCCTGTCGCGGCGCGACAAGGGTGACGTGGTGCAGGCCGAAGCGGGCGTGACGCAAGCGATGCTGGCCCTGCGCCAGACGGAACTGACGGCGGAAACGCAGGTGCGCACGGCGCAGCGGCAGCTGCGTGCGGCGCAGGACAGGCTGGCGCGCTACCGCGACGGCGTGCTGGTCGATGCGCAAAAGGTGGTCGACGGCATGCGCCTGTCCTACTTCAGTGGCAATGCCTCACTGCTGGAATGGCTGGCGGCGCAGCGTTCGGCCGATGAGGCATATCAGGGTTATGTGCAGGCGCGCGCCGATGCGGCCATCGCCAGCACGCAGCTGCAACTGGCGATCGGCCAGCGGCCGCGCTTGTAGCGGGGGAAGGAAAAACGCGGGGAGACCGGCGCGGCCATGCCGCACCGGTCGTCAGAAACAGGGGAATTACTGCGGCTGGGCAGGAGCGTCGCCAGCGGCGGCTGGATCAGCGTCGACGTCTGCGTCGTCCGCTTCCGGCTCATCGCCCTCGCTGCCGTCGGCCGGCTTCGGATTGTTCTTCGCTTCCAGCTTGCGCCTGGCTTTTTCCTCGGCTTTCTTCTTCTTTTCCAGCTCTTTTTGCCGTTTTTCGTATTGGAAATTTGTCTTGGCCATTTACTACCTCTTTAGTTTTTAGATGTTACAGATAAGCATATAAGGCACATTATGACGTAGTTGGAGCAAACTCCAAATGTTTAGCCTCGCGGATGATGCTGCGCATGCAGCAGTTTCAGCCGTTCACGGGCCACATGCGTGTAAATCTGCGTGGTGGAAATATCGGAGTGCCCCAGTAACAATTGCACAACACGCAAGTCCGCACCATGGTTGAGCAAATGCGTGGCGAACGCGTGGCGCAAGGTATGCGGTGACAGCGGCGCCGTGATGCCCGCGTTCAGCGCGTGTTTCTTGATGATGACCCAGAACATTTGCCGCGTCATGGCGCCGCCGCGCCGCGTGACGAACAGCGCGTCGTCCATCTGCCCGTCGAGAATCACGCCGCGCGCCTCCTTCAGGTAGCGCTCGATCCACAGCCGCGCCTGTTCGCCGAACGGCACCAGCCGCGTCTTGCTGCCCTTGCCCGTGATGCGCAGCACGCCATCGTTCAGGCTCAGTTCCACGGATTGCAAGTCCACCAGTTCCGACACGCGCAAGCCGCTGGCATACATGAGTTCGAGCATCGTGCGCTCGCGCAAGCCCAGCGGCGTGCTCACGTCGGGTGCCGCCAGCAAGGCTTCCACCTGCGCTTCGCTCAGGGTATGCACGAAGCGCGCCGGCTGCTTGGCCGACACCATCTTCAGGCATGGGTCGGCCGCGATATGCTTGTGCCGCAAGGCCAACTGGTAAAAACGCTTGAGCACGGAGAGGCGCCGGTTCGACGACGTCGCCTTGCTTTCGTCGTGGCGGGCGGCGAAATACGCCTCGATGTCGGCCGTGGATACCTCGTACAGGCCCTCGCGCCCGGGCCGCGCCACTTCCAGCCAGCGGGCGAACAGCCGCATGTCGCGCCGGTAGGCATCGAGCGAGTTTTTCGACAGGCCGTCTTCCAGCCACAGGCTGTCGCAGAATTCGTCGATCAGGGTGGCGTTGTCGGGCGCCAGCAGACTGTTCATCATCGGTAAGCTTCCACGCCTTCATGCGCCAGCAGCCAGCGCTTGACGCCCAGGTGGAAGCCGGTCGCATCGTCATGGTGGGCAAAACCGCCCAGGCCGCCGGCGGCCGTCACGCGGTGGCAAGGGATCACCACGGGAAACCAGTTGGCGCCGCAGGCCTGGCCGACGGCGCGCGGGGCCGAGCCGATCAGGCGCGCCACGTCGCCATACGTGCGCACCTGGCCGCGCGGGATACCGGCGATCGCCGCCCATACCCGTTGCTGGTAAGCGCTGCCCAGGCCCGCCAGCGGCAGGTCGAACGGCGCATCGGGGTCGCGGAAATAGCGCGCCAGTTGTTCGCACGCCCGCTCGGAGACGGCATCCTGCGCGTCTTTCTCGGCAAAGTGCGGCGGCAGGTAGACCAATTCGCATACTTGGCCGTCCTGCGCGCGCACGCCCATGGCGCCGAACGGCGCGGCCACGATGGCGCTGAACAGTTCACTGCCCTGTTGTTTTTTCATCTGCTGATCATTATTCAAGTGTGGCATATATGCAACTTGCCGGCGCCGGAAACCGCGCCACGGGAATTATGCACCGACTTTGGGCGTGCCGGCGGACGTTTCCCGCGCACGAAAAAAAAGCGCACCAGCCGGTGCGCTTCAAATATTGCTTCACGTTCCCGGTCGTTTGGGTCCGCCGGTGCCGGCTTGTGGCCGCAGACAGCTATGACTCAACAACTTCTGTGAAACGTGTGTCTCCTCAATATATCCCCGGTATCAATACCGTTTTTATAGACCACTCCCCCACTAACCTTGTTGCCAATTCTGTATTTCAGCCTTGCTACCGGGGCGCATATGCATATACGTGTTTCCCCTTAAGGCTGCCCATCATAGCGCATTTGTTCGGCAGGATCGACTTTTTTTGCACCATGAAGGGGACAACTGTTTTAGTTGTAAATTAAATTTGGCAACCACAGCGAGATTTGTGGTACGTAGGTAATCAAGCCCAGGAAGGCCAGCATCGTCAGCAGCCATGGCATCACGGCCACGGTCAGCTCCGAGATGCCCATCTTGGTGATGCCGGACGCCACGTACAGGTTCAAGCCCACGGGCGGATGGCACATGCCCACTTCCATGTTGACCACGATCAGGATGCCGAAGTGCACGGGATCGATGCCCAGCTTCATGGCGACGGGGAACAGGATCGGCGCCATGATCAGCACGATGGACGACGGCTCCATGACGTTACCAGCCAACAACAACAGTACGTTGACCACCAGCAAGAAGCTGATCACGCCCAGGCCCTTGCCCGTGATCCATTCGGCCATCGCTTGCGGGATGTTTTCGCTGGTCATCAGGAACGAGAACAGCACGGCATTCGTGATGATGTACAACAGCATCGCCGACATGGCGGCCGAGTCGAGCAAGACCTTGCCCACTTGCTTGATCTTCAAGTCCTTGTAGACGAAGACGGCAATGATGAAGGCGTACACGGCAGCCATGGCGGCCGCTTCCGTGGGCGTGAACGCGCCCGAATAGATGCCGCCCATGACGATAACGATCAAGAGCAGGCCCCAGGCGCTTTTCTTGAACGTGACGAAGCGCTCGCCCCAGCTGGCCTTCTGCATGCGCGGATAATTGTGCTTGCGCGCCAAAAACCACGTGGTCAGGCCCAGCAGCATGGCCAGCATCATGCCGGGAATCACGCCCGCCATGAACAGCTTGCCCACGGACGTGTTCGTGCTGACGGAATACATCACCATCACGATCGAGGGCGGGATCAGGATGCCCAGCGCGCCCGAAGTCGTGATGACGCCGGCGCCGAAACCGCGCGGATAGCCCTGCTTGACCATGGCCGGCAGGATGATGGAGCCGATCGCCACCACGGTGGCGGGGCTGGAGCCGGAGACGGCCGCAAACAGCGCGCACGCCATCACGCCGGCCAGTGCCAGGCCGCCGTGCCAGTGGCCCACCATGGAGCTGGCGAAGTTGATCATGCGCCGCGCCACCCCGCCATGCGTGAGGAAGTTACCCGCCAAAATGAAGAAGGGGATGGCCATGATCTCGAATTTCTCGATGCCCGTGAAGATCTTCAGGGCCACCGATTCGATGGGCACGCTGGTCATGGTGAACAGGAACGTCAATACCGTCAGGCCCAGCGAGATGGAGATCGGCATGCCGGTCAGCATCAGTGCCAGCAGCAGCACAAAAATAATCAGCGCGTTCATGCCTTGGCTCCTTTTTCTTCCGCCGTCAGTTCATCTTCCAGGCCCTCGACGTGCGAGTGGTCGTGTTTTGGCAGGGCGCCCGTCTTGATGAAATGCACCATCACTTGCAGGAAGCGGAAGCACATCAGGTAGGAACCGAGCGGCACGGCCAGGTAGACCAGCCACATCGGTATTTCCATGTCGGCCGAAGTCTGGTCCGTGTGGCCGATCGACCACACGAAGCTGGCGCCCAGGGTCCCGACGATGCCCGTAAACAGGGCGCCGGCGCCCAGGCCGAAGACGATGAAACGGTCGCGCCAGCGCGGGTTCATGCGGTTGATCAGCACGTCAACGCCCACGTGGATGCCCGTGCGCACGCCATACGCGGCGCCGAACTTGGCCATCCAGACGAACATGTAGATGCACAGTTCCTGGGCCCAGCTGGTGTTGATTTGAATCAGGAAGTCTTGCAGGCCCGGAATCGGCAAGCCTGCCAGGTAGCGGTGCACGACCGCGACGAAGATGATGAAGGTGGCCGCGCCCATCAGGGTCGCGATCAGCCACTCTTCCAGGTGATCCAGAAATTTCATGGTGGACTTTCAAAGAATGCGGGTGCACGCACTCCCGCGCAGGACGCGCGGGAGTCGTTCAAACGGACCGGCAGGGATGCCCTGCCTGCCGCGCCAGGCGGCGCGGCCAGCGCGGCTTACTTCGCGCTTTCCTTGTTGATGGCCGAGATCAGATCCTTGCCGATGCGCCCTTCCATGGCCTTCTGCACAGGCGCCAGCGCCTTGCGCCATTCGGCCTGTTCCTGCACCGTCAGCGTGTAGATCTGCGTCTTGCCCGCTTTCTTGATGGCGTCGAGGGCCTGATCGTTGTCGCGCTGGGCGATGGCTTTTTCAAACGTGGTCGCCTCGCGCATGGCTTTTTCCAGCTGCGTGCGGATATCGGGCGGCAAGCCGTCCCAGAATTTCTTGTTGACGATGACGGCATAGCCCAGGTAGCCGTGGTTGGACACGGTCACGTGCTTTTGCACTTCATGCATCTTTTGCGTGTACATATTCGATGGCGGATTTTCCGTGCCGTCGACCACGCCCGTCTGCAGCGCCTGATACACTTCCGAGAAGGCCAGCACCTGCGGGTTGGCGCCCAGCGCGCGCATCTGCGCATCGAGTACCTTCGACGACTGGATGCGCATCTTCAGGCCCTTGAAGTCGGCCGGGGTATGCAGCGGCTTGTTGGCCGACATCACCTTGAAGCCATTGTCCCAGTAGGCCAGGCCCGTGATACCCTTGGGCTCGAGCTTTTTCAGCAGGCTCTTGCCGATTTCGCCTTCGGTGACGTTGTACAACGCCGTCTTGGTGGGGAAGATGTAGGGCAGGTCGAACGCTTCGAATTCCTTCACGCCCAGCGGGCCGAACTTGGCCAGCGATGGCGCCAGCATCTGCACGGCGCCCAGCTGCAGCGCTTCGAGTTCTTCCTTGTCCTTGTACAGCTGGCTGTTCGGGTACAGTTCGACCTTGACCTTGCCATTCGTGGCTTTTTCGGCCAGCTGCTTGAAGCGCTCGGCGGCCTGGCCTTTCGGCGTGTCCGTGGCGACGACGTGGCTGAACTTGATGACGATGGGGGCTTGCGCGTAAGCGTGGACGCCGGCGGTGGCGCCGATGGCCGCGCACAGCGCGACGAACATGGTTTTCATCTGCATTTTTGTCTCCTGAATGGTGTTTAGAAAAACTTTATTATTTGTCTACTTGAATATTGTGCCAAAGAAACTGCCTCGGCTATTGTGGTTAACCACAATAGCCGGTTCCCGATAAGCCGCTACCCTGCCAGCCATGCCGACTCCCCCCACCCTTGCGCGCCGCTTCAAGCTATCGAGTCCGATGCGCTGGCTGCTGCCCGTCATCCTGCTGCTGCTGTTCCTCTCCATCCTGTTCTGGCTACCCTGGCAGGCACGCCAGATGGAAAGCAACGAGCGCCAGGAGCAGCTGATCGCCGATACGCTGTGGGTGGAGCAGACCATCCGCTTCCAGCTGGCGCGCAACGAGGAAAGCCTGTTCAACCTGGGCGTGGACATCGCCAGCGGCTCCCTGTCGGCGGAAAAAGTGCACGAACGGCTGCAGCAGATGCTGCGCAATGGCCGCGAACTGCAGCGCGTGCTGTGGCTCGATACCAACGGCAAGGTGCTGGCCACCAGCGACAACAATCTGCCGCACGCCCTGGCGTTTGCGCCGGCCTCGCTGACGGCGGCCGACAATGCGCGCCGCCTGCACCGGGGCCAATACGCCCAGCCTTCGCAGCAGACGGGCTTTCCCGACGCGCCGCCGGGCGCCATGCTGATGGATTACCACCAGCCCCTGTTCGATGGTCAGCGCTATGTCGGCAGCCTGGTGGCCACCTATCAGATCAGCAGCCTGCTCGATGAAATGGTGCCGTGGTGGTTTGCGCAGGATAACCAGATTTCGCTGATCGACCGCGACGACAAGGTGCTGGCGCGGCGCGCCGCCGCCGGTCCCGGCCACGGCGTGTACACGCACAAGCGCGCACTCGACGTGCCCGGCGCCACCATCACCCTGTTTACCGACAGCGTGAAAAGCCAGCCCAAGCTGCTGCCCAATCTGCTGGTCGGCTCCGTCATCGCCCTGTCGCTGGGTTTATTATGGAGCTTGCTGGCCCTGTGGCGGCATATTTCGCGCCGCCTGGTGGCCGAAGGCGCGCTGCGCCAGCAGATGCTGTTCCGCACGGCGATGGAAAATTCTTTGGTGACGGGCATGCGCGCGCGCGACCTGGAAGGAAGGGTCACCTACGTGAATCCCGCGTTTTGCCAGATCGTCGGCTATCCGCCCGAGGAAATCCTGGGCCGTTTGCCGCCCATGCCCTACTGGGTGCCGGAGGCGCTGGAGGAATACCAGCAGCGCTTCGTCAAGGCCCTGGCCGGCAATCCCACGCCGCAGTTCGAAACCTATTTCCAGCGCCCGGACGGCACGCGCGTGCCCGTGCTGATCTTCGAAGCGCCGCTGGTGGACAAGAACGGCCAGCAGACGGGCTGGATGGGTTCCGTGCTCGACATCTCGGACCGCAAGCGCGTCGAGGAACTCAATCGCCAGCAGCAGGAAAAGCTGCAAACGAGCTCGCGCCTGGCCACCATGGGCGAGCTGGCGTCGATGCTGGCGCATGAACTGAACCAGCCGCTGGCGGCCATTTCCAGCTACACGACAGGGGCCTTGAATTTGATCCGCCGCGCCATCGAGCATGACGCCCCCGTCGATCCGGGCACCCTGAAGCCGGCGCTGGAACAGGCCAGCGCGCAGGCGCAGCGGGCCGGCCAGATCATCCGCAGCGTGCACGATTTCGTGCGCAAGAGCGAACCGCAGCGCCAGGATATCGCCCTGCGCACCCTGATCGACGGCATCCGCGCGCTGATCGACCTGCAGGCGCGCAAATACTATGTCACCATCCAGGAAGAGCTGCCGCCGGACCTGCCGCTGCTGCGCGCCGACCCCGTGATGATCGAGCAAGTGCTGCTGAACCTGACGCGCAACGCCATCGAGGCCATGCAGGATGCGGCGCCCGGACGGCGTATCATGCGTCTGCGGGCCAGCCACGACGCGCAGCAAGGCATAGTGACGGTGGACGTGATCGACCATGGCCACGGCATCCCGGTGGACGTGGCCGAGCGGCTGTTTTCGCCGTTTTTCTCGACCAAGTCCGAAGGCATGGGCATGGGCCTGAACATCTGCCGCACTGCCATCGAATTTCACGGCGGCGCGCTGACCTTCGGCGCCAACCCCGCTGGCGGTACCATCTTTACCTTCAGCGTGCCGGCCGCGCCGCGCGCCGCACCAGGCAATAACGCATAACGAATAACCGACAAGCCGGAGACACCATGCTACACATCATCGACGACGAAGAAGTCGTGCGCGACTCCCTCTCCTGGCTGGCCGCCTCGCGCAGCATCGAGGCGCGCAGCTACGCCAGCGCCCAGCAATTTCTCGATAGCCTAGACGGCGGCTTCGACGCCGCCGGCGACTGCGTGCTGCTCGACGTGCGCATGCCCGACATGAACGGCATCGCCCTGTTCGACCAGCTGGTCAAGCGCGACCTGACGGCGCGCCTGCCCGTGATTTTCCTCACCGGCCACGGCGACGTGCCGATGGCCGTCGACAGCCTGAAACGGGGGGCCTTCGATTTCTTTGAAAAGCCGTTCAACGACAACGACCTGATGGACCGCGTGCAGCAGGGCCTGGCCAACTCGCGCCAGGCGGGCGAACTGGCCGCCGTGCACGCGCGCCTGGCCACCCTGTCGACGCGCGAACGCGAAGTGCTGGACCTGATTTTGGCGGGCAAGATGAACAAGGTGGTGGCCGACAAGCTGGGCATCAGCATGCGCACCGTGGAAGTCCACCGCGCGCATATCTTCGACAAGATGCAGGTCAAGACGGCGGTGGAGCTGGCGGGGTTGTTGAAGTAATGGCGGTAACGTTGGATTACGCCGTATATTGCAACGCAGGTCGGCGTAGGTCGGGTTAGCGCAAAGCGCGTAACCCGACACCACCACCATCACCACCATCACGCATCGTGATGCTCATGGTGCTCCGCCGCCCCATGCTTCCAGTAACTGGCCACATGCAGATGCTGCTTCGGCACCCCGGCGTCGATAAAATGCCCGCGCAAGCCCTGCACCTGCGCATGCTCGCACGCCACCCACACGTAGCCGTCGCCCTCTGACGGCAGCGCGATCTGGCGCAAGGCGTCGAGCAGCAGCGGGCCCTGGCGGCCATTGCGCGCCACCCAGCGCACGTCCAGCTGCGCCGCGCAATCGAGCGCGATCTGTTCGCCGTCTTCGACGATCTCGATCACGGCGATGGCCCGCGCCGTGGCCGGCAGCTGCTCCAGGCGGCGGGCGATGGCCGGCAAGGCCGTCTGGTCGCCCACCAGCACATACCAGTCGAAGTCGAGCGGCACCAGCATCGAGCCGCGCGGCCCGCCCACGCCCAGGGTCTGGCCGGGCGCCGCTTGCGCCGCCCACAACGATGCAGGCCCGTCGCCATGCAGCACGAAGTCGATTTCCAGCTCGCGCCGTTCGGCGTCGTAGCGGCGCGGCGTGTAATTGCGGGCGATGGGGCGCGGCCCTTCCGCATACTCGATGGGATTGGCGCCATTGCCTAGTACGGGGAACACGGGCGTGGTCTGACCCGGCGCGGGGAAGAACAGTTTCACGTGGTCGTCGTGCGCGGGCGAGACGAAGCCGTCCAGGTCGTCGCCCGCCAGCGTGATGCGGCGCATGTGCGGCGTCAGCTGTTCGGTGCGCACGACGGTGAGCACGCGCAGTTTCAAGTCATGCCGCACGCGCTCGATGGCATGCGGACGTGGTGTTGCAGGTGAGGCAGTAGTCATTGCTTGTCCTTGTAAAGTGGGCTCAGTGGCCGTCGACGACGGCGTTCGCCGCCTGTTCCAGCACGGCGGACACGCGCTCGGCTTCCGCTTCGCTCCAGTTGGTCTTGTTCAGCAACAGCGCATGCTTGAGGGTGTGCATGGCCTGGCGCACGCGCTCGGGCAAGGCGTTGCGCGCCTGGACGCGGGCAAACATGTCGAGGCGGGCCAGGATGCCGTCCACCTGGGCGCGGTTCTCGTCGAGATAGGCGCGCCCCAGCTCCGTGATCGTGTAGAGCTTCTTGCCGCTGGCGCTTTCGGAGGACGTCACATGATCCTGCTCTTCCAGCAAGGTCAATGTCGGATACACGGCGCCCGGGCTGGGGGCATACGCGCCGCCGCAACGCTCTTCGATGGCCTTGATGATTTCGTAGCCGTGACGGGGGCTGATTTCGATCAGCGCCAGCACGATCAGCGGCAGATCGCCGCGGCCGAAGACGCGCTCGGCCCGTTCGCCGCGCCCGCCCCGGCCACCGGGGCCGCCATGGCCCATGCCGTCGCCGCGCTCGTCGAAGCCGCGCGGGCCGCGGCCGTGCATGAAGTATTCGTGACGGTGTTCGTGGCGATGTTCGTGGCGATGTTCGTGGCGATGTTCGTGGCGATGCCCGCCTTGATGGTGATGGTGATGCTGGCCGCAATGGCCGTGTTCTGCGTGGTGTGAGTTTCTCATGTTTTCTCTTTAAAGATATATCGTTAGTAGGTATCGCTATTTTATAACGATATATCGATAAGTCAAGGAGAAATTTGTTATGCTCGTCTTTTCTCCCTCCACGCGTGAATGCCATGCCCGACAAAACCGTTGCTGAAAAAATGGTTGTGAAAAATGCCAGAGCCCTGGCCGTGCTCAATGACGGCGGCGAGCATGCCGCCCTGCTGGCGCAGTTGCCGGCCGAACGGCGGGTGAGCGAAGGAGAGAACGCCGACTGGATATTGCTGTTCGCGCGCAGCCGCGCGGAACTGGAGCAGTTCCTGCCGGCGGCGCAGGCGCGCCTGGCGCCGGGCGGCGCGGTCTGGGTGGCGTACCGCAAGGGTGGCATCAAGGCGGGCAGCGATATCCACCGCGACGATATTCGCCTGTATGCGCAGGCAACAGGTCTCGACAGCGTGGCGATGATCGCCATCGACAGCGAGTGGTCGGCGCTGCGCCTGAAGCAGACTTAAACGCAGCTCAAGCGATGCCGTGCAAGGCCAGTGCCCATTCGACGTGTTCGCGCACGATGGCCGACGGATGCGCGCGGCGCGACAGCAGGGCCGCGACGATGTCGGCCTGGCCCCGGGCCTTGGCGGCCGCGTTGCCCATGCCGACGGCCAGGTTGCGCAGCCAGCGTTCGTGGCCGATGCGGCGGATCGCGCTGCCTTCCATGCGGCGGTTGAATTCCTCTTCCGTCCAGGCGAACAGCTCCACCATGCCGGCGCTGCCCAGGCTGTGGCGCTCGTCGAAGTCGGGCACGACGGCGCGCTGGGCGAACTTGTTCCACGGGCAGACGGTCTGGCAATCGTCGCAGCCGTACACCTTGTTGCCGATCAGGGGACGCATCTCGACGGGAATCGCGCCCTTCAGCTCAATCGTCAGGTAGGAGATGCAGCGCCGCGCGTCGAGCTGGTACGGCCCCAGGATGGCTTGCGTCGGGCACACCGTGATGCACGCCGAGCACTGGCCGCAGCGCGGGGTCTCCGGCGGGTCGACGGGCAGCGGCACGTCGATGAGGATCTCGCCGAGGAAAAAGAAAGAACCGCCCTGGCGGTTGATCAGCAAAGTGTGCTTGCCGCGCCAGCCCAGGCCGCCCTTTTGCGCCAGCTCGACTTCCATCACGGGCGCCGAATCGCTGAAGACGCGGTAGCCGAAGTCGCCGATCTCGCCCTTGATGCGGTCTGCCAGCTGCTGCAGGCGCGAACGCATCACCTTGTGATAGTCGCGGCCCCGCGCATACACGGAGATCACGGCCGCCGCGGGGTCGGCGTCGCGCGCCGCCTCGTGCGCGCGCCAGTCGGGGCCCAATGCCGGCGGCAGGTAGTTCATGCGCGCGCTGATGGCGCGCACCGTGCCCGGCACCAGTTCGGCCGGGCGGGCGCGCTTCATGCCGTGGCTGGCCATGTAATCCATTTCGCCGTGATACCCTGCATCGAGCCAGGCCTGCAAGGGCGCTTCCATGTGCGACAGGTCCACGTCGGCGATGCGCACCTCGGCAAAACCCAGCTCGCGCCCCCATTCCTTGATGGTGCGCGCCAGGACGGCGAGATCGGTGGTGGTGGCGGACATAGGGGACTTTACGGAAAACGGCAGGCGCGCGGGCGGTTACAATGAGAGCAGCCTCCATTTTATGCGATACGGAAGATCATGACCGAACACTTCACAGCCCACCTCCACGACGAAGCCGGCACCGCCGCGCTGGGCGCCGCGCTGGCGCGCGCGCTGGCGCCCGGCCTGGCGATCTACCTGCACGGCGACCTGGGCGCCGGCAAGACGGCCCTCACGCGCGCCCTGCTGCACGCGGCCGGCCATGCGGGCCACGTCAAAAGCCCCACCTATACCTTGTCCGAACCGTACACGGTGCGTCTCGACGGCCAGAGCGTCAACGTCATCCACTTCGACCTGTACCGCATGGGCAGCGCCGAGGAATTCCTCGACGCGGGCTTCCGCGAAGACTTCGACGGGCGCAATATCTGCATCGTCGAATGGCCGGAAAAAGCCGAACCGGTGCTGCCGCCGGCCGACCTGAATATTTATTTGAACGTTGCGGGTACAGGACGTGATGTAGAATTGCAAGCGTCTTCTGAATTGGGTCTGTCATGCCTTCACCGTCTCAAATTCGCCCCGAACCTTTGATCTCCTCGCCCATCACCCGGCGCACGGTGCTCAAGGCCGGCGGCACCCTGCTGTTGTCCGTGTTCGCGCCCATGTCGGCGATGGCGGCGCAAATTCTCGCCGTGCGCGTCTGGCCGGCCGAGGACTACACGCGCGTCACCCTGGAAAACGACAGCATCCTCAAGGCGACCCACTTCATCGTCAAGGATCCGGAACGGCTGGTGGTCGACATCGAAGGGCTGGAACTCAATCCCACCTTGAAGGGCCTGGTGGCGAAGATCCAGTCGAACGACCCGTACATCAAGCAGGTGCGCGTGGGCCAGAACCGGCCCAATGTCGTGCGCCTCGTGTTCGACCTGAAGGAAGAAGTCACGCCGCAGCTGTTTACCCTGCCGCCGGCCGGCTCCTACAACCACCGTTTGATCTTCGACCTGTATCCCGTGCGCGAGCCGGACCTGATCGCGCAAATGATCGAAAAGGGCGACTGGTCGAGCGACCCCGCCAAGCCGCCTATGGCCGACACGCATACGCCGCCGCCCGCGCTGCCGCTGCCCGAGAGCGGCAAGCCGCCCGTGGCCGCCGTGACGCCGCCGGCGCCCACCGTGCCGCCCGTGCCCGAACTGCGTCCGGAACAGCGCCCCGAAGCGCGCCCCCTGCCGGGCCAGAAAGTGGTGCGCATGATTACCATCGCGCTCGATCCGGGCCACGGCGGCGAAGACCCGGGCGCCATGGGCAGCCGGGGCAGCCGCGAAAAAGACGTGGTGCTGGCCATCGCCAAGCGCCTCAAGACCAAGCTGGAATTGCAGCCGAACATGCGCGTCATGCTCACGCGCGACGCCGACTTCTTCGTCCCGCTGGGCATGCGCGTGGAAAAGGCGCGCAAGGTGCAGGCCGATCTGTTCGTCTCGATCCACGCCGATGCCTTCATCCAGCCGACGGCGCGCGGCTCGTCCGTCTTCGTGCTGTCCGAGAAAGGCGCCACCTCGACGGCCGCGCGCTGGCTGGCCAACAAGGAAAACCAGGCCGACCTGATCGGCGGCGTGAACGTGAAGAACCACGACAAGCAGCTGGCCAGCGTGCTGCTCGACCTGTCGACGACGGCGCAGATCAATGACAGCATGAAGCTGGGCAAGGCCGTGCTGCGCGAAATCGGCGGCATCAACCGCCTGCACAAGGGTTCCGTCGAGCAGGCCGGCTTCGCCGTGCTGAAAGCGCCGGACATCCCGTCCATCCTGATCGAGACGGCCTTCATCTCGAATCCGGAGGAAGAAGCCAAGCTGACCGACAACGGCTACCAGGACCAGATGGCCGACGCCATCGTCACGGGCATCAAGAATTACTTTGCCAAGAATCCGCCGCTGGCGAAAAGCCGTTTGACCTGACATGAAAGCCTAGCATGAGCAACAGCACCTTTGGCCAGTTGCCGGCCGTGACCATCCGCGCCGCCGATGGCGCGCAGGCGACCGTCACCCTGTACGGCGGCCACCTGGTCTCGTGGCAAACCAGCGATGGCCAGGAGCGCCTGTTCTGCAGCCGCGATTCCGCCCTCGACGGCAGCCGCGCCATCCGGGGCGGCGTGCCCGTGATCTTCCCCCAGTTCGGCGCGCGCGGCACGGGCATGCGCCACGGCTTTGCGCGCGTGGCGACCTGGCAGCTGGAATCGACGGGCGAGACCGATGGGGCCGCATGGGCGCAATTCATCCTGCAGCACACGGACCTGCCGGAGGCGATCGCCGCCAGCTGGCCATGGGCCTTCACCCTGCGCCTGCGCGTGGCGGTGCAAGGCCAATCGCTGGAACTGCACCTGTCCGTGCACAACACGGGCGAACAGGCGTTTCCGTTCTCGGCCGCCCTGCACAGCTATTTTGCGATCGATCGATTGAGCGAGGCCCGCGTTGGCGGCCTGCAGCGCGTGCGCTATTCGGATGAGACGCCGCAAGATGCCTTGCAGGCGGAAGAGGAGTTGCAATTTTCGGACAAGCTGGACCGCATCTATTACCAGTTGCCGGGCGCCCTGACCCTGCAGTCCGGCGGCCACACCTTGCGCCTGGAGCAGCAGGGCTTCACGGATGCCGTCGTGTGGAACCCCGGCGCGCAGGACGCGGCTGCCCTGCCCGACCTGGGCGACGACGAGTACCAGCGCTTCATCTGCATCGAGCCTGCCCTGATCCAGCCCGATACGCTGGCTGCCGGCGCCGCATGGAGCGGCCGCCAGCGCCTCGAATTTATGTAAGAGTGACTGAAAAAGTCCAGGGCTAGGCGCCTTGCCGAAGGCAGTACGCATGTACGACGAGGCATGGCAACAACGCCATGGGCTTTTTTCAGGCGCTCTTAGTTTGATTCCTTGATGATGCGTCCATTACCGGATTGCACCGGGCGCGCATTGAGCGGATACAAACGGCTGAACAGCGCCATCTGCGCCGGCGACGCCTGCACCGGCTGCTTCATCACCAGCCACAGCACGCCCTCGCTGCACGGCGGCGAAGTCAGCGATCCCATATACGTGTAGTAGTCGCGCCGCGCCGGCAGCATCTCGGCCGGGTCGAGCAAAATGGTCGGCTGCATGGTCTCGAATTTTTCCAGCGGCAGGTTGTTCCACACGGTCTGGATGGTCGCTTGCGGCGCGCCCCGCTCCAGCAGCAGCGCCAGCACCGCCAGCCGGCCTTCCGCATCGCGATGCACCAGGTGCACCACCATTTCGAATGCCTTGCCATTGATGCGCTCTTCGGACGGACGGTGGAAATGGAATTGCTGCAGCTCGAACATGCGATTCTGCACCGTGATGTAATTGCCGCCGCTCACGCCCACCTGCACCGTGTGGCCGTTGTCGACCACATTGAACGACGACGGATGGTAGTCAAAGCTGATCTGCTCGAGTTCCACCTTCATGCCATCGCGGATATCGATCGGCGACTGGCGGTTGCCATTGCCGCACTTGGCCCAGTCGACATTGATCTTGCTCCAGTTGGCCGGACCACTCTCCCCCTCGTACGACCAGTGCGTGCCGCGCGCCACGGGCGGCGGTGGCGGCGGCGCGGCCTTCACCACGGCGGCGCGCTTGGCGCGGGCGGCGGCGCGGGCCGCCTGGGTGGCGCGCATTTCCGCCAGGCGCGCCGCGATGCGTTCGGACAGGTCGACTTCGGCCGCTTCTTCCTTCTCGCGCGCCGTGGGCGCGACGACGACAGGCGCCTTGGCCTCCTTGCCCTTCACCGATTCGGTCAGGGTTTTCATGGCGGCCGCACGCGCCGACGCCGACATCGGCGCGGAGGCGGCCGCGCTCGCCGAAGCGGGGGCATCTTTGGCGCTTGCCATGGCCGCCATCGCGGCAAGGCTGCAAGCTAACAGGGCGCTCAAATGTCGCATGGAAATCCAGAAAGTGAGAATACCTTCTGGTTTACGGCTGGAAAGCAACAAAACTTGAATCAGCGCAGGCGTAATACAGAAACAACGGAGAGAAAAACGGGATCCGGGGCCGGCTGCGGGCTGTGCCGCAGCGCGCTTGCCCCGGATCCATGCGGCCTTAGGCCGACTTGCCGACCATGCGCTTGTAGAGTTTCCACAAGCCGCCCAGTACCACCGGCACGACCGCGGCGCCGACACCGATCAGCACGATCAAGGTCAGGTGGTCGCGGATCCACGGAATATTGCCGAAGAAGTAGCCCGCCGTCACCAGACCGACCACCCACAACAGGGCGCCCGTCACGTTGTACATCTGGAAGCGCGCATGCGTCATGTCGGAAATGCCGGCCACGAACGGGGCGAAGGTGCGCACCACCGGCACGAAACGGGCCAGGATGATGGTCTTGCCGCCGTGCTTTTCAAAAAATTCATGCGTGCGGCGCATGGCATCCTTGTTGATCCAGCGGTAATCGTGGGTAAACACCCTTTGCCCGATGGCCTCGCCTATCCAGTAATTGAGCGTGTTGCCTGTGACGGCGGCCGTCACCAGCAAGGCGATCAGCAAGCCCAGGTGCATCTGTCCCGTCGCGCAAAACGCGCCGGCGATAAACAATAAGGTATCCCCAGGGAAGAAAAACAGCACCACAAGGCCTGTCTCGCAAAAAATAATGGCAAACAGCACCGCATACACGAGGGTACCGTACTGCTCGATCAAGAGGCCCAGCGTCTTGTCGACATGCACGATCATGTCGAGGAATTGCACAAAATCCATATATTTTTCCCTAAAGGTAGCGGCGGAATCATACACCACCCGGCCAGCGCAACGGCAGTCCCCGGGCCGATATTTCGTGATTAATTCGGCAGCGCCCTTGGCGATGTGGCATTTTAAGTAAAGGTTAAGGAAACGCCATATCGGCAGGCAACTGCCAGGATTGCCATCTGCAATGTTTTTACAGCGAAATATTGCCATTCCGGTATACACTTTCTCCACGGCGCAACCCGCGCCCACCAGGAGAAAACATGTATCGACACCCATTGAGCGGCCTGACCATGGCCACCGTACTGGGCCTTGCACATCTGACGGCCCACGCAGCCCCTGTCCAGATCAAGGCGCCCGCCGAACTGCCCGCCAAGGCAACCTTGGCCGACGTGATCAAGGCCTCGAAACCGTCCGACTGGCGTGCGCTGGACCCGGACAACACCCTGTACCTGGACATTCCCGCCGGCCGCGTGGTGATCGAACTGGCGCCCGACTTCGCACCGAAGCACGTGGCCAACATCAAGGCCCTGGTGGCGGAACAGTATTACGACGGCCTGGCCATCACGCGCGCGCAGGACAACTGGGTGGCGCAGTGGGGCGATCCGAACGAGAAAAATCCCAAGCCCATCCAGCACGCCCAGCGCACCCTGCCCGGCGAATTCACCGTGCCATTGAAAAACATCAAGAGCTTCACGCGCCTGCCGGACGTTGACGGCTATGCGCCGCAGGTCGGCCATTCGAACGGCTTCCCATCCGCGCGCGACCCGAAAACCGGCACGGCCTGGCTCACGCATTGCTATGCCACCGTGGGCGTGGGCCGCGACAGCGCCAGCGATAGCGGCGGCGGCACCGAGCTGTACGCCGTCATCGGCCAGTCGCCGCGCCACCTGGACCGCGACATCACGGTCGTCGGCCGGGTCGTCTCCGGCATGCCATTGCTGTCCACCCTGCCGCGCGGCACGGCGCCCATGGGCTTTTACGACAGCCCCGAGAAAAACGTGCCGATCAAGTCCATCCGCCTGGCCGCCAGCGTGCCACCGGAACAGCGCGTGAACCTGGAAGTGATGCGCACCGACAGCGCCGCCTACCAGGCCGTGCTGGAAGCCCAGCGCCACCGCGGCGGCCCGTGGAGCAAGGTCACGGCCGGCCACGTCGACCTGTGCAATGCGCCGATACCGGTGCGGGAGGTGGGGAAGTAAATAGGGACCAAGGCTGGGGTCAGACCCCCGGGTACGTTGGCGCCAAATTTTGTGTTAACGGTGTTGAGGGTCTGACCCCAAGTACGTTGGCGCGACGCTTTGCGTAGGCGGCGTTGCGGGTCTGACCCCGGTATAATTACCGCATGAACGCTCCCATCACGCCCCACCGCCCGATCCAGGCCCTGCCTGACCAGTTGATTTCGCAAATCGCCGCCGGCGAGGTGGTCGAGCGGCCGTCGGCCGTGGTCAAGGAGCTGCTGGAAAACGCGCTCGACTCGGGCGCCACGCAGATCACGGTGCGGCTGGAAGAAGGGGGCGTGAAACGCATCGCGATCACCGACAACGGGCGCGGCATCGACAAAGACCAGCTGCCGCTGGCCCTGGCGCGCCACGCCACCTCGAAGATCGCATCGCTGCACGACCTGGAAAACGTGGGCACCCTGGGCTTCCGGGGCGAGGCACTGGCCTCGATCGCCTCGGTGGCCGCCGTCACCGTGACCTCGCGCACGATGGATGCGGCCCATGCGTGGGAAATCGTCGGCTCGCACAACGGCAGCGTGTCGCCGTCGTCGGGCGCGCACGGCACCACGGTCGACGTGCAGGACCTGTATTTCAACACGCCCGCGCGGCGCAAATTCCTCAAATCCGAGCAGACGGAGTACGGCCACTGCGCCGAAGTCGTGCGCCGCATCGCGCTGGCGCGGCCCGACGTGTCGTTCTCGCTGTCGCACAACGGCCGCACCATCGACCAGTGGAATATCAGCGAACTGGCCAAGCGCAGCGCCCACATCCTGGGCAACGACTTCGCCGAAGCGCGCCTGGCGCTGGACGAGTCGGCCGGCAGCCTGCGCATTCACGGCTTTGCCGGCTTGCCGACGGCGTCGAAGGCGCGCGCCGACGGCCAGTTCTTTTACGTCAACGGGCGCTTCGTGCGCGACAAGCTGCTCGTGCACGCCGTGCGCATGGCCTACCAGGACGTGCTGCATGGCGACCGCTTCCCGTCGTACGTGCTGGCGCTCGACCTCGACCCGGCCCTGGTCGACGTCAACGTGCACCCGTCGAAGATCGAAGTGCGCTTCCGCGACAGCCGCTCCGTGCACCAGTTCGTCTTCCACGCGGTGCAGCGCGCGCTGGCGCAGACATCGGCCACGGCGTTCGGCAGCGTGCCGGCACCGCTGCCTGCCGCCTCCACCTTGGGCGGCGGCGACGCCGGCTCAGCTAACGGCGGCCCCGGCATCTGGCGCCGCGAGCAGACGCAGACCTCGTTCGGCGCGCAATTTACGAATACCTTCGCGCCCGCCCCGCCCGGCGCGGCCCGCCCCTTCTTCGCCGAGGCGCCAGGCGTGGCCCAGGACACGGCGGCCTACGGCGCCCTGTTCGGCGGCGGCGCAGGTGCCGCCAACTCGCCGGTCACGCAGGCGGAGCCCTACATCGCCTCGCCCGAGGCGATGGCGCGCGAAGAATATCCGCTGGGCTTTGCCCTGGCCCAGCTGCACGGCATCTACATCCTGGCGCAAAACACCAAGGGCCTGGTGCTGGTCGACATGCACGCGGCGCACGAGCGCATCCTGTACGAACAGCTGAAAAACGCGCTGCAGGCCCAGGTCTCCGGCCAGGACATGCAGGTGCAATCCTTGCTGATCCCCGTGACGTTCTATGCGGACGCCATCGAAGTGTCGACGGCGAATGAAAACCAGGACACCTTGAAAGCGCTGGGCTTCGACATCGCCGCCCTGTCGCCCACCACCCTGGCCGTGCGCTCCGTGCCGACCCTGCTCAAGAACGCCGACGCGCAAACCCTGGCGCGCGACGTGCTGCGCGACGTGCGCGAATACGGCGGCTCGCGCGTGCTGATCGAGCGCCAGAACGAATTGCTGGGCACCCTGGCCTGCCACACAGCCGTGCGCGCCAACCGGATCTTGTCGGTGCAGGAGATGAACGCCCTGCTGCGCCAGATGGAGAGCACGGAACGCGCCGACCAGTGCAACCATGGCCGGCCCACCTGGGTGCAGGTCGAGATCAACGCGCTAGACAAGCTATTCCTGCGCGGCCAGTAGGTCGGATTAGCGCAGCGTAATCCGACACTGCAGCGGCGGCATCACGTCGGCTTACGCTTGCGCTAAGCCGACCTACGCACCACCTTACACGAGTCAACATGCAAAACACCCCACATCTCCCCCTGGCCGTCGCCATCATGGGCCCCACGGCCAGCGGCAAGACGGCCAGTGCGCTGGCCATCGCGCAAGCGATCCCGTCCGAGATCATTTCCGTCGATTCCGCCCTCGTCTACCGGGGCATGGATATCGGCACGGCCAAGCCGTCGCAAGATGAACTGGCCCAGGTACCGCATCATCTGATCGACATCATCGACCCGCTCGATGCGTATTCCGTGGCCCAGTTCCGCAACGATACCCTGCGTCTGGTGGCGGACATCTCCGCGCGCGGCAAGCTGCCGCTGCTCGTCGGCGGCACCATGCTGTACTTCAAGGGCCTGGCCGACGGCCTCGACGACTTGCCCGGCGCCGATCCGGTGCTGCGCGCCCGGCTGGAAGAAGACGCGGCCGCCATCGGCTGGCCCGCCATGCATGCGCGCCTGGCCGAGCAGGACCCCGTCACGGCCGCGCGCCTGGCGCCGCAGGATGCGCAGCGCATCGGCCGCGCGCTGGAAATCATCGCCCTGTCCGGCCAGCCCATGTCGGCCCTGCTGGACCGCCGCGAAAAGACCGTGCTGCCGTTCCAGCTGCAATCGTTCGCGCTGGAGCCGTCCGACCGCGCCGTGCTGCACGCGCGCATCGCCACGCGCTTCGACCTGATGCTGAAAAACGACGCCCTGCTCGATGAAGTGGAGCAGCTGCGCCGGCGCGGCGACCTGCACCCGGGCCTGCCCTCGATGCGCTGCGTGGGCTACCGCCAGGCCTGGGAATACCTCGACGGCCGCATCGACCGCGCCGCCCTGCGCGAGACGGGCATCATCGCCACGCGCCAGCTGGCCAAGCGGCAGCTGACATGGCTGCGCTCGATGCCGGAGCGCATCGTCATCGATTGCCTGGGAGCTGATCCGGCCAATGCCATGCTGGCACAAATCGCCCCTTTGCTGACATAAGCGTCGCCACACAACAACTGGCCAAGCGCTAGGCTCGACTTAGGTTACGCTCGATGCCGGAACGCGTCGTCATCAATTGCCTGGGACGTGACCCGGCCGCGGCCATGCTGGCGCAGATTCAAGCGTTGCTGAAATAGCCATACAACAATCCACCACGAAAAACCCGCACATTTTTTTGCTCCAGCATTGACAAGGAAATCGGAAGACTGGATAATGCTCGGCTGTTGGGTGATATAGCTCAGTTGGTTAGAGCACAGCATTCATAATGCTGGGGTCGGTGGTTCAAGTCCACCTATCACCACCAAAGAACATCGATCAGGTTTCACCTGGTCAAAACCAGCATCCGGTCTGACCGGTCTGTTTGGTGATATAGCTCAGTTGGTTAGAGCACAGCATTCATAATGCTGGGGTCGGTGGTTCAAGTCCACCTATCACCACCAA